>NZ_CP041765.1:1200000-2400000 GCF_007559025.1 Tomitella fengzijianii
CAGGATGGCCAGCCAGATCTAGATCAGGCGCACCGCGCCCCGCCGGATTCCGGCTCAGGCGAACCGACGCCGCGCCCCCGCCTCACCGCAGGCGGGGGCGCGACGTCGTCGTCGGGCCGGAACCGGGCATGCGCACGCCGGGCGCGTCGACCGGTGCCATGGCCCGCGCCATGATGAACGCGTCGGCCTGGCCTGCGGGTTGATGAACGCGATGGGCGCCGCGGTGATGAATAGGCCACGGTGGCGGTGGGCGCTGCCTACGATTGATCTGTGACCCGGCAACTCTCGGAGTGGAGCATCGGACGCCTGCTGATGACGGCGTCCCGGCTGATGCAGCATGCCTGGGAGCAACTGCTGCGCGAACACGGGGTCAGCCACGCCGGGTTCATCATCCTGGAGAGTCTGCGGGACGGCCCGCTTCCGCAGCGCAGCGTCGCACGCTACTGCCGGGTCACCGACCAGACGATCAGCCGCAGCATCGAGCGGCTCGAGCGGCACGGCATGGTCACGCGCGCCACCGATCCTCAGGACGAGCGGCGCCAACTGGTCACCATCACCGAGCGGGGCCGGGAACTGCACGCGAGGATCACGGAGCGGGTGGAATCTGACCCCTTGATCACCGGCGCGATCAAGGATCCGGAACAGTTCCGGGCGGCCCTGCTCGAGCTGATCGCGAACCTGGAGGAAAAGTACGAACAGCGCTGAGACGCTGCGACACGGCGGCGGGGAGGAAGACGGCGGCGGGGAGGATCCGTGAGGATCCTCCCCGCCGCTTCGTCGTAGGCCCCGCCACTACCGGGGCCGTGCCGTGGCGCGCGGTGCGGCCGCAGTCAGCGACCCATCAGCTTGCGCAGCGCCGCGGCGTGGCCGGCGACGAGCTTGTCCCGGGGGAAGCCCGACTGCAACTCGGCGCCCTTCTGGTTGCCGTCCGCCACCCACACCGGGCCGTCGGCGATGTGCTCGAGGCCCTCGCGCGCAACGGTCAGCGGATCGGACACGCGCATGCCGGGAACGTCGAAGTTCAGGCCGGCGCGCTCCATCGCCGGAGTGCGGGTGACGCCCAGAACCAGCTGGACGACGTCGACGCCGCGGTCCTTCATCTCCAGCCACAGGCCCTCGGTGAAGATGCGGCTGAACGCCTTGGACGCGGAGTAGATGCTCTGCTGCTCGGAACCCAGGTAGCCGGACAGCGAGCCCAGCAGGATGATGCCGCCGCGGCCACGCTCGGCCATCGGCTTGCCGTAGAGCTGGGCCAGCTCCAGCTGGCGGTCGACATTGAGCGTGATGACCCCGCGGAAGCCGTCCATGTCACCGGTGACGAACTCGTGGCCGTAGGTGTTGGCGCCGGCGTTGAAGACGAGCAGGCCCACCTCCAGACCCTCCGTGACCTCGGCGATGTTGGCCACCGCGTCGTCGGTGAGCAGGTCCTGCGCGAGCGTCCGCACCTCGACCCCGTGCTTGCGCACGGCCTCGGCGGTCTCCTCGAGGGGGCCGGCCTTGCGGGCGACGAGGACGAGGTTGATGCCGGCCTGGGCCAGCTCGTCCGCGAACGCGGCGCCCACGCCCTCGGAGCCGCCGGCGATGACGGCCCAGGGGCCGTACTTGTTGGTGTCGATCATCGGTGTGTGAGTCCTTTGCTTGAAGTGGCGGGCGGTGTGCGCGGCGCGGTCAGCCGTCCAGCCGCTCGGTGGCCGCCTCGCCGGGCGAACCGAGTCCCGGAATGGTGCGGTCGTCGTCCTCAGGCACGGCGAGCCTGCCTTCGATCACGGCACGCTCGATGCTCGCACGCAACGCGGGGCACGAGTGCGCCTCCGGCTCGAGGCGCTTGCCCTCGGACGCCGCCGACTGCAGAAGCTCGCAGTTCTGGGCCGCCTGGCCGCTCCACTGCACCGAAGTCTGGTGGAAGCTGGACTTGTGCACCAGCACCTCGGTGCCGCAACGGTCGCAGCTGACGGGGTGGAAGTCCATGGTGCTACCCCTGTGCCCCGGCGGTCTCGCGGGCGGCCATGTTCTCGGCGATCTGGGCGCGCCAGGACTTCATCGGCTTCGAGGTGTCGATCTCGAACTCGAAGCGGTCGGTCATCTCGTCGGTGACGTCGGCGCGGTCCACGTAGAACTGCTCGTACCAGCGGCGCAGCTGGTAGACGGGACCGTCTTCCTCGCTGAGCAGCGGGTTGTCGATGCGCGTCTTGGAACGCCAGATGGCCACGTCCTGCTCGAAGCCCTTGGTGATGAACTGGACGTTGGTGGCGGCGATCTTCTCGGCCTTGCCGGCGGGGATGTCGGCGGTCTTGCGCACCGTCGCGCCGTACATGAGCACGAAACGGTCCGGGCTGATCGGGTAGTGGCAGTTGATCAGCTTGGTCTCCACGTCGAAGTCCGCGTAGTGGTAGCAGAGCTCGTCGACCATGAAGGACGGCCCGTAGTAGGAGGCCACCGACGAGTTGCCCTGTGCAACGTGGGCCGGGTTGGCGCCCGGCGGAATCATGTCCTCGCGGCCCTCGCCGTTCATGTACTGGGTGGCGGTGACGCCCTCGAAGACGTTCTTGAAGTACGTCGGCAGCGCGTAGTGCACATAGAAGAAGTGCGCCATGTCCACCACGTTGTCGACGATCTCACGGCAGTTGGTGTCGATGATGATCGTCTTCCACTGCCACTCGGTCCACTCGTCGTCGCCGGTGCGGATGACGGGGATGTAGTCTTCCGGCTCGCTGTTCTCCGGGTCGTTCCACACGAAGAGCAGGCCGTCGCGCTCCAACGTGGTCCAGGACTGGGTGCGGGCGCGCATCGGCACACGCTTGGCGTAGGGGATCTCCTTGCACTTGCCGTCGCCGCCCCAGCGCCAGTCGTGGAACGGGCAGGCGATCTCGTCGCCCTTGACCGTGCCCTGGGAGAGATCGCCCCCCATGTGCCGGCAGTACGAGTCGAGGACCTTGATATCGCCCTTGGTGTCCTGCCAGATGACGAGCTTGCCGCCGAACGCCTCGACGGAGTGGGGCTTGCCGTCGCGGTAGTCTTCGGCCAGCCCCAGGCAGTGCCAGCCGCGGGCGAAGCGCGCCGGGGCGGGGCCCGAGTCGATCATGCGGGCCGAGTTGGTGCCGTCTGCGGTGATAGTCATGACGTCCGTCCTCGATGCGGGTGTGCTGAGTTGAGGCCACGGTATGGCGGCACCTATACGCGCTGGTAGCCCTTCCCGGAGAGCGAGACCTCCGGCGGTGCCTGCGATCCCCGGGTTCCGGTGAGCGGACGGGCGATCGGCGCGGAATACGCCTTTGTCACACGATGGCGTGGCCGGAGTCACCGCGTGGATCGCATTGCAGGAGCCGCCGGCACACGGACGACTACTGAAATGGGGTGCGGAGGGGAATGCCACGTATCGCTGAGGCGCGGGTGCCCGCCGAGCCGAGTTCGAAGCTGCAGTGGGAGAAGTACCGCCGCATGCTCGACACGGCCACTGAGCTGGCCGAAGAGCACGAGTTCGAGCGCGTGCAGATGCATGACGTGGCGAAGCAGGCAGGGATCGCCATCGGCACCCTGTACCGGTATTTTCCGTCCAAGACGCACCTGTTCGTCGGCGTCATGGCGCGTGAGGTCGAGGACATGCGGTCGAGCTACCGGGTGGCCGCAGACCCCTGCCGGTCGCCCCAGGAGGCGGTGGCGGCGCTGTCCACGCGGGCGTTGCGGGCGTTGATGCGCAAGCCGCTGCTGGCCTCGGCGATGGTGCGGTCGATCAACACGGCCCATGTGGACACGGTCCTCGACTCGGCGCGTGTCGATGCGGCCTTCGACGACGCGGTACTCGAGGCGGCGCGCATCGACACGCCGACCGAGCGTGACGAACAGCTGCTGCGTCTGCTCAACCAGCAGTGGCTGGGCGTGCTGCAGTCGTGCCTCAACGGCCATGTCTCGCAGAAGACCGCGGAGGCGGACCTGCAGGCGTTCTGCCTGATCCTGCTCGGGACGCTCTCCAGCGCCGTCGCCTGGAAGGAGTCGCATGGTGCCTGAAGCGCGGCCCCCGCGGATGGGCGAGTACCCGGACGGCACGGTCCTCACCTCGACGCGCGGAGACGCGGCCATCGACAGGGCGACACACGCGGCGCGGCGCCTCATCGACGCTCTGCTGCGCGCCGACCGGGACGGCACCGATCTGTCCGGCGTGGCGGAGCGTCTCGAATCCGTCGTGGACGACCTGGATGCGCAGGCGCCGGCGGTGCAGGACCGGCTGGTGGACATGTGGTCGGGCGAAGGCATAACGCGCCACGACCCGGTGACGGGGCCGGAGAACGCGATAGCCCCGCCGCTCACCCTGTCCGGCCGCGCGGACGGCAGCGTGGACGGCGAAGTGACCATGACCATCCCGTACCAGGGGCCGCCGACCTGCGTCCATGGCGGGGTGTCGGCGTTGCTGCTCGACCACACCCTGGGCGTGGCCAACTCGTGGGCCGGCAGGGACGGCATGACGGCGCAGCTGACGCTGCAATACCACCGTCCCACGCCGCTGTTCCGCGCGCTGACGGTGTCTGCGCGTCAGGAAAGGACCGAGGGGCGCAAGATCTGGACCGTCGGGGAGATCCGGGACGACGAAGGGCAACTGTGCGTGTCCGCGGAAGGGCTGTTCATCGACAAGAAGGTGCCCCGGCCCCGCTGAGAGCTGTGAGCGGGTGCAGGGTGCGGAGACGGGCCCCCGTCAGCGGGGGCCGATGCCGAACAGGCGCGCGGCGTTGTGGAATGCGACATCCCGGAGCCAGTCGTCGCCCAGGTCCAGGCGTGCCAGGGCGTCGAGCGACTCGGCGTAGGGGTAGGGGATGTTGGGGAAGTCCGACCCGTGCAGGATTTTGCCCTGCAGCCCGATCAAACGAGGGCGTTCGGCCGGGTTGAAGGGGATCTGCTCCTCGGTGAATTCAGTGAACGCCATCGTGGTGTCCAGATGGACGTTGTCGTACTCGTCGGCGAGATCCATGAACTCCGAGTACTCGGGCATTCCCATGTGCGCGATGATCAGCGGCAGCCGGGGGAAACGGGCCAGCAGGCGCGCCACCGGCCCGGGCCCGGTGAACCTGCCGGGCGCGGGGCCCGAACCGCAGTGGATGACGGTGGGCACGCATGCGTCGCTGAGCAGGCCCCACACGGCGTCCAGCCGCGGGTCGTCGGGGGAGTAGTCGCCCACCTGCACATGCGACTTGAAGATGCGGGCACCGGCCCGCAGCGCATCCGATACGTATTCCCCGGCGCCCGGCTCGGGGTAGAACGTGGCCGTGTGCAGGCAGTCGGGCGTGCGGGCGGCGAAGTCGGCGGCCCAGGAGTTGAGCCAGGCCGCCATGTCCGGCTTGTGCGGGTAGAGCATCGACGAGAACGCCCTGACGCCGAATCCGCGCAGGGTGTCGATGCGGGTGGCCTCGTCGTGCCGGTAGGCGATCGGCCACGGCCGGCCCACCAGGGGGCCGGCCGAGTCGAAGTACTGCCACACCTTGTCCAGCACGCGGGCGGGCATGAAGTGGGTGTGGACGTCGATCAGACCGGGCAGGCCCAGCCGTCGCCAGAAATCCACGACCTCCGCGGATTCCGCCGCGGCTGCGTCTTCTTCTGGCTCAGGCCGGTGCTGCAAGGTCCGATCACGCTCCTCTACACGGTCGGGATGGCGATCTCCCGGCGCACGATCTTGCCTGTGGCATTGCGCGGCAGCGGGTTCTCCGTGATCCGCCAGCGCACCGGGCGCTTGAAGTAGGCGAGCCGCTCCGAGACCCACCCTCCCAGACCCTCCCTGGTGACGTCCGCGCCGGGTTCGGTGACCACGATGGCGACGGGAACCTGGCCGAAGTCGTCGTCGGGCGCACCCAGCACGACGCATTCGCGCACGCCGGGGTAGTCGTCCAGGCACTGTTCGACCTCGGTCGGGTAGATGTTCTCGCCGCCGCGGACGATCAGGTCGGACCGGCGCGAGGTGAGGAACAGCAGGCCGTCCTTCATCATGCCGATGTCGCCGGTGTGCAGCCAGCGGTCCTCGTCGAAGGCGGCCGAATTGGCTTCATCGTTGTTCCAGTAGCCGATCATGATGTATTGGGCGCGGGCGCACACCTCTCCCTCGACGCCGTCCTCGACCTTCTCGTTGAACGCGTCGCGGATCTCCATCTCCACCGTCAGCGTGGGGCGGCCCACCGTGGTGGGTTGCGCGGCCAGGTCGGGCGGGGTGGCCACGGCGATGCCGCCGCAGCTTTCGGTGAGCCCGTAGCTGTTGACGAGGCTGTTCTGCGCGAAGGGCACATGCTCGCGCAGCTGCTGCTGGAACGACGGGGAGGACGGGGCCGATGCCAGGGCGAAGGCCTTGAGCGACGACGTGTCGTACTTGCCGAAGTCGCCGTCCGAGATCAGGCGCTTGGCCATGGTGGGTACCGCGCCCCAGTTGGTGATCTTCTCCTTCTCGATGAGGGAGAGAACCTTGTTGGCGTCGAACTTGCCCTGGTAGATGACCATCTTGGTGCCCGTGGCGAGTCGCGGTACGACGATGTTGTGCAGGCTCGCGATGTGGAACATGGGCGAGGTCACCAGGTAGACGTGGTCCGCGTCGGCATCATCGCCGGCGAACGCCTCGAGGATCGAATCGTTGAACACGTGGAACCCGGTGACGGCGATGGCATTGCGGTTGGAGTGCACCGCGCCCTTCGGCTTGCCCGAGGTGCCGGACGTGAACAGGATGATCGCCGGGTCGTCCTCGTCGATCTCCACGGACGGCGCGGCCGCCTCGGGGTGTGCCGCCGCCAGCCGGGGGACGTCTTCCTCGAGCGAGAGCAGCGGCACGTCGACCTCGCCGAGCAGCGAGGCCCGCTTGGTGTCGACGAGCAGCAGCTTCGGCTCGCTCAGCTCCATGCCGTTGGTGACCTCCATCGGCGCCCACCAGGCGTTGAAACCCACGGCGATCGCACCCAGCAGCTGCGTGGCCCAGAACGCCTCCACCCACTCGGGGCTGTTGGCCCCGAGGATCGCGACGCGGTCGCCCTTGCCGATCCCGTATTCGTCCGCGAACACCTTGGCGATCGAGCGGACGTCCCGGGCGTGCTGCGCGAACGTGATCCGCTGGCTCTCGGTGACCATGTACTCGGCGTCGCCGTGCCGTTCGGAGTCGACGAGCATCTGCGCGAGCGAACCGATCCTGTTCTTGAACACGGTCATGGGGGCGCCCAGCACGTCCTCCCGGGCGAGCTCGTGCGGCCCTCCCGGGCCGGTCAGCCGTCCGATCAGCTGTGCGTAGGCGGCCTGCGCGTCGACGGGCATCTCGTTCTCCTTCTAGATCCGGACTGCCGGATGTGATCCACGTTGCACGGTGCCGACAGTGTGCCGTGCCGTACCCGTGATGCGGCGCGGAATCTTCCGATGATCGGGACATCGCACCCCCGGCACGGACAGGCGGCTAGCTTCAGAGTAAGAGTGCCCGTGCCGCGACCGCAGGGCGCCCGTCCGAGAACGGTCACCTGGAAGGGGAATGAGAGTGGCGGAATCCGGGCGGGAAGGCGGCGCTGCGGCGCGAGTCGACCGCACGACCATCGCGCAACTGCTGCTGGACCGTGCAGACGATCCGCACCCCGGGGTCCGCACCCGTGAACGCACCTGGTCGTGGGCGGAGACGGTGCGCGAAAGCGCTGCCCGAGGCGCGTTGGCCGCCGCCGCTTTAGCCGAAGGTCCGCGCCACATCGGCGTCCTGCTGGACAACGATCCGGAATACCTGTTCTGGCTCGGCGGCGCGGCGTTGACCGGGGCCGCGATCGTCGGCATCAACTCCACCCGCAGGGGAAGCATGCTCGAGGCGGAGATCCGCTTCGCCGACTGCCGGATCATCGTCACCGACACCGCCGGGCTCGCGCTGCTCGAGGGGCTCGACGTCGGCGTGCCGTCCGACCGGATCTTCGTCGTCGACGGTCCCGGTTACGCGGAGGCCGTCGACGCGCATCGCGGACCGGTGGAGGGCGGTGTGCAGGCGGATCCGGCAGCCGGCGAGGACTCGCTGATGCTGCTCCTGTTCACCTCCGGCACCACCGGCATGTCGAAGGCCGTCAAGTGCAGCCAGGGCAGGCTGGCCCGCCTCGGCTACCAGTTGGGCCGCAAGTTCGAGGTGGGGCGTGAGGACGTCTGCTACTGCTGCATGCCGCTGTTCCACGGGAACGCGTTGATGTCGCTGTGGGCGCCGGCGCTCGCGGCCGGGGCGACAGTGTGCCTCACGCCCAAGTTCACCGCGTCCGGCTTCCTCGGCGATGTCAGGTACTTCGGCGCCACGTTCTTCACGTATGTCGGCAAGGCGCTCGGGTACCTGATGCTCACGCCCGAGCGGCCCGACGACGCGGACAACACGCTCACCCACGGGTTCGGCACCGAGGCGTCGCCGGACGACCAGGCCGAGTTCCGCCGCCGCTTCGGCGCCGTGCTCTACGAGGGCTACGGCTCGTCGGAGGGCTCCGGCAGCGTGCGCAGGGCGCCCGACGCGCCGGAGGGGGCGCTCGGCCGGCCGGCGCACGACGACATCGTCATCGTCGACCCGGACACGCTCGAGGCGAAGAAGCCCGCGCTCCTGGACGGATACGGGCGGGTGCAGAACCCGGACGAGGCGATCGGCGAGATCGTCGACAAGCGGGGCGCCCGCGCATTCGAGGGCTACTACAAGAACGACGCCGCCGACGCGGAACGGCTGAGGCACGGCTGGTACTGGACCGGGGACCTCGGCTACGTCGACGACGGCGGGTTCATGTACTTCGCCGGGCGCAAGGGCGACTGGATCCGGGTCGACGGGGAGAACACCTCGGCGCTGCTGATCGAGCGGATCCTGCGCCGGCATCCCCAGGTCGCCACCGCCGTCGCTTTCGCGGTGCCCGACCCGCGCTCCGGCGACCAGGTGATGGCCGCCGTGGAGATCGAGCCCGGCGCGGAGTTCGACGCCGACGAGTTCGTGGGCTTCCTCGCCGCCCAGAACGACCTGGGGACCAAGGCCACTCCCCGGCTGCTGCGCGTGTCGCGGGGCCTGCCGACGACGGGATCCAACAAGGTCCAGAAGAAGGTCGTCGCCCAGCAGGCATGGCGGTGCGATGAACCCGTCTACCGGTGGGCCGGCCGAGGGGCTGTGGACTACGAACTGATGACGAACGAGCAGATGGACGCGCACGAGGCGGAGTTCGCGGAGCACGGGCGCGTGCGCCTGCTGCCGCCGGGGGCGGTGGGGGCGTGAACCTGGCCCGGCTGCTGGAGGACTCGGCCGGGCGCGGCGACGCCGAGTACCTGGTGGCGGACGGCCAAAGGGTGGGATTCCGCGAAAACCATGAGCGTGCGCACGCGCTCGCAGCAGCGTTGCGCCGCGAGTACGGGATCGGCCGGGGAGACCGGGTGGCGATCCTCGCCGCGAACGGGATTCCCTGGATCACCGCGTTCTGGGCGGTGACGGCGCTGGGCGGGGTCGCCGTGGCGATGAACGCGCGGTGGGCGGCGCCGGAGGTGGAGCATGCGCTCCGGCTGACCGAGCCCGCGCTCGTGCTTGCGGATGAACGACGGCGCCGGCTCATGCCTCGCACCGGCGACGATGCCGTGCCGGTGTGCGCGATCGAGTCCGTCGAGACGATGGTGGCGGCCGGCGCGGGCGGCGTCGTATCCGGCGGGTTGCGTGCGCAGTCGGAGGATCCGGCGACGATCCTGTTCACCTCGGGCACCACAGGCAGGGCCAAGGGGGTCGTGCACCCGCAGCGGAGCCTGATCGCCACCGTCGACCACCAGCGCGCGTCCCGCGTCGACGACCCGGCCCCGCGGCGCTATCTGCTCGCCACCCCGCTGTTCCACGTGGCCGCGCTGCACAATCTGACGGTGCCGCGGCTGGTGGTCGGCGATGCGGCGGTGCTGTGGGAGGGACGGTTCGACATCGACGGCGTGACGCGACTGATCGAGGGGGAGTCGGTGACGCACTGGAGCGCGGTGCCGACGATGGCGGCGCGGCTGCTCGACCTGCTCGAGGAGCATCCGGAAGCCGCGGAGCGGTTGCGGACCCTGCGGGCGTTGTCACTGATCACCGCCCCCGCGTCGCCCGCGATGCAGGACAGGCTGCGGGCGCTGGTGCCGACTGTGCGGACCTCGCTCGCCGCCACCTACGGCCTCACGGAGACGGCATGCCCGGTCACCGCGGCCACGGACTCGGACCTGGCGGCGGATCCGCTGTGCGTCGGCACTCCGGTGCCGCGGATGGAAGTGCAGATCCGCGAGGGGCGGCGCCCCGCCGCCGGCGTGGGCGAGATCTGGGCCCGCGGGCCGCACCTGATGAGTGGATACTGGCGTGACCGCGAGGCGACCGGCGCGGCGTTCGACGCGGACGGTTGGTTGCGGACCGGGGACGTGGGCGAGTTCGTCGAAGGCCGGCTCCGGGTGCACAGCCGCCGCACGGATCTGATCATCCGCGGCGGCGAGAACGTCTACCCGGCCGAGGTGGAGGCCGTCGTCGAGTCGCATCCGGCGGTGGCCGAGTGCATGGTGCACGGCGCCGCGCATCCGGAATGGGGCCAGGAGGTGTGCGCGGTGGTCGTGCCGGCGGACTGGAGTGCCGGCACGCTAGGGGGTGCGGATCCGGCGCTGCCCGACGGTCTTGTCCGGTTCGCCTCCGAACGGCTCGCCGCCTACAAGGTGCCCGTCCGGTGGACGGTGCGGGACGCGCCGCTGCCACGCAACGCCTCCGGCAAGGTGGTGCGCGGCGAGGTGCTCCGGCGCGGAGCGTGATTCGGAGTCGGACGTGCGGCATCGCCGGGTGTGCTCCGGCACAGACCTGGCGTGGTCCTTCCTGCTGGGCCCGGGCCGTGGCCGGGTGACGGGCATGCGTCGACCACGCGCATCGATCTGCGCGCGACGCACATCGCGAGGTGGCCGACGCGGTCGACCGCGGTGCTATTCCGGGGGCGGCTGGGCGCCACCGTCGGAGTCGATCCATTGCAGTGACAGCGAGTGTCCGGCCGGCGCCCGGAACCGCGGCCGTCTCGTAGCGGCGTCGACCTTGACCGTCCACCCGTGATGGTGCACCGACCGGTGGTGCTCGGTGCACAGACCGACGAGGTTGTCCATATCGGTGGGGCCGCCGTCCGCCCAGTGGTGCACGTGGTGCGCGACGCACCAGGCGGGCGGGCGGTCGCACCGGGGGAAGGCGCAGCCGTGGTCGCGGGCGGCGAGTGCGCGGCGCTGCGCCACCGTCGCCAGGCGCCGGCTGCGGCCGACGTTCAACGGCGCGCCGTGGCCGTCGACGCCGACCGGGGTGACCGCGGCGTCGCAAGCCAGGCGCCGCGCGGCGGAGACCGGCAGGGCGGCGAACCAGTCGGTCATGCCGTGGGGCAGGTTGTCGAACACCTCCCCGTACCGGCCGGCGGAGATCAGCCCCGCGCGCACGTCGTGATCGGCGTCGGTGTCCGCGAGGTCGCGAAGCCCGATGTGCACCGACAGCGTCGTACCGGTGCCGGCTCCGCCGCCGAAGTCGTGCATGCCGCCCGCTGCTCCGGCACCGCCGCGCGCAGGTTCCGCTCCGGGCGACTCCTGCGCGTCGGCGGCGGAGCACGTGGTGTGTCGGCGCAGGTATTCGGCGAGCCCGTCGGCCCGGCGTTTGGAGGCGCTGCGGCGGTCGCTCGTGCCGTCCGGCTCGGGCCGCGGCGCGGAGTACGGCGACAGGGCGACGCTCAGCCGCTCGCCGGTCTCGGCGTCGAGATCGCCGCGCAGCACGTAGCGTCCGCCGAGGGTGCGGGACAGGAAAAGGGTGTTGCGGGTGGTGTCGTCGCCGCCGAAGGTGTCGCTGCGGCGGCGCAGCGGCCAGGGGACGCCCTGCCCGCTCTCATCGCCGCCGGCCGCAGAGCCGCCGTCCCCGCCGCCGGAATCGTCCCCGCCGCCGCCGTCGGAGTGTTCGCCTGTGGGTCCCGCCTCGGGATCGACGGGCGGCTCGGTGTAGTGCTCACGGATGCCGTCGATCGTGGCGGACAGCTCGGCCTGCTTGTGGGTGCGCACGAACTCGACGAGCACCGACTCGGCGGTGGCGACCTCGTCGGCGGGCATGTCCGGCGGCGGGTCGTCGAGGAAGTCCATGATCAGCGTCGCGGCGGGCTTGGAGATCTGCTCACCCGCGTAGGCCTCGAACACGAGCGGCCTGTCATGCAGACGCCGGGCGAAGGCGACCAGGTTGCGCGCCAGGTACAGGGACATCGTGGTGCGTTCTGCGACCATGCTCGCGACGTGGGCCGGATTGCCGACGTCGCTGCCGCGTCCCGAAAGCTCGGCGATCAGGCGCAGCATCTCGACCTCGCGGGCGAACAGCGAGTGGACGGCGTCGTCGAGGCCTTCGACGAGTTCCGGCTCGGTGCGGCGCCACAGGCTCGCGGTCATCGGTGAGGCCGAAGCCCCGCCCGCGCCGGTGTTGCGGCCCCGCCTGCGCCCCATCGTTCCGCCCCCCGGTTTCCTTCTGCAGCCCCCCGCTGCAGAATCCACCATACGGGAACGATTGTTCGATGTCATGGAATTGACGAACACAAAATCGAATCGACGTTCGATGACGTCCGGGCATTCCGCGACTGCTTACATCTCGCGGAAGGCGAGCTCCTTGCCGTCGCGGACGAACACCCGGTCCGTCACGTCGTGCCCCTCCGCCTGCAGCTGCCGCTTGATCACCTTGCTGGTCGTGGTGCGGGGGAGGGCCGCGGAGATGCGCACGTACTTCGGCGCCCACTTGGTACCCAGGTCCGGCTGCTCTGCCAGGAACAGGCCGAAGGCGTCCGGTTCGAACTCGACGCCCGGGTAGAGCTCCACCGCGACCATGACCTGGTCGCCCACCGCCTCGTCGGGAACGGCGTACACCGCGACGTGGTTGAAGGCGGGGAAGCGGGCCACGATGCGTTCGACCGGGGCGGCCGCGAAGTTCTCGCCGTCCACGCGCAGACGGTCGGAGGTGCGGCCGGCGAAGTACCAGTACCCGTCGGCATCGCGGTACGCCATGTCGCCGGACCAGAGGATGCCGTGCCGCACGCGCTCCTCGTCGGCCTCCTGGTTGCCGTAGTAGCCCTCGAACTGGTTCACATTGCGGGTGTTGGCGATCTCCCCGATCGCCTTCTCCGCGTTGATCAGACGACCCTGCCCGTCGAACTCGGCGCGTGGGCATTCCTCGAGCGTGTCGGGGTCGATGACTGCGGTGCCCTCGTCGGCCAGCCCCAGCGACCCGGCGGGCATTCCTGGGATCCTGTTGATCCGCATCCCGCCCTCGGAGGTGCCGTACGAGTCGATCACCTCGCACCCGAAACGCCGCGAGAACGTGTCGATGTCCTTCTCGTTCGCCTCGTTGCCGAAGGCGATCCGCAGCGGGTTGTCGGCATCGTCGGGGCTCTCGGGGGTGGCCAGGATGTAGTTGAGCGGCTTGCCCACGTAGTTGAAGAACGTGGCCTTGTAGCGTCGGATGTCGTCCAGCCACGCCGAGGCGGAGAACTTCCTGCGCAGCGCGATGCAGCCGCCGGCGCTGACGGCGGGGGCGATACCGGCCATGATGGCGTTCGAGTGGAACATCGGCATGGCGACGTAGAAGACGTCGTCGGCGCCGAGGCCCCGGCGCTCCTGCTGCTGGCGGGAGATGGTGCCCAGACGGCCCTGCGAGCAGATCACCGCCTTGGGGGCGGAGGTGGTGCCGGAGGTGAACACGAGCGAGAAGATCGTCGCCGGATCGGGAAGTGCAAACCCGCCGCCACCGCGTTGTGCGGACAGCAGATCGCCGAATCCGGGCGCGTCGCTGGTGAGGATGCGCTCGGGCGGGCAGGTGAGTTCGACGCCGTCGAGGAGCGGCCGGTGCGCCTGATCGGTGACGATGAGTTGGATGTCGGTGAAGTCGATGTCACGCACAAGTTCGGCGCCGCGGCGGGTGGGGTTGATGCCCACGATGGTGGCCCCGGACAGGCCGGCGGCGAGGACCCAGAACAGGTTCTCCGGCGAGTTCTCCATGAGCAGGCCGATGTGCCACGGCCCGTCCACCCGCATGCTCCGGGCGAGTTCCGCCCGCGCCTGCGCTTCGGCGACGACCTCGCGCCACGACCATTCGCGGTCCTCGAACCGCAGGCCGGGGTTGTCGTCCTCCGCACGCGCCGCGATGAGCGACGCGAACGGGTCGGCCTTCGTCCAGATCGTGTCGGTGCGCATCAGCGGGCCTCCTCGCCGCGGGTGACCAGGTAGCGGCCCGGGAACTCGCCGCCGCCGTGTACGGCCAGGTCGGTCCCGGTCAGGTAGGACGCGAGGTCGCTGCTGAAGAACAGGCACGCCTTCGCCACGTCCTCGGGCACCGCCATCCGCTGCATGGGAATGATCGACGCCACCGCCGCGCCGCCGTCGTCGCCGTAGACCTCGGCGGCGGCCTCCGTGCGGATGAGGCCGGTGGTGATGTGGTTGACGCGCACCTTCGGCGCCCATTCGAGCGCCAGGGCCTGGCTGAACATGAGCAGGCCCGCCTTGGCGGCCGAGTACGCGGCCGTGCCGGGCTGGGGGTCGTGCGCGGAGACGCTGCCGATGTTGATGATGGACCCGCCCGAGTCCTGCTGCTGCATGACGGCGTTGGCCGCCTGCGCCAGGTAGAACGGGGCGAGCATGTTCAGTGCCACGATCTTGTCGACGAATCGGGTGGACACAGTGGCGGAGTCGGCGTCGGGGGAGCCGCCGGCGTTGTTGACGAGGATGTCCAGGCGGCCGTGGCTCTGCTCGACGTCCTGCACCATCGCCTTGGCGCTCTCCGCGTCGCGCACGTCCAGGGCACGGAACTGCGCGGTGCGGCCGCCCGCGGCGGGCAGCGATTCCGGTTCGGTCCTGCCGCACACTGTGACCTGGGCCCCGGCGGCCAGCAGCGTCTTTGCGATGACGAAGCCGATGCCCTTGGTGCCGCCGGTGACGATCGCCACCCGGCCGCTCAGATCGATCGTGCTCGTGGGGTCGGGGGAGCTCATGCGGTCCTCGCTTCCGGGCGTCGGCATGCCCTGCGTGCCTGCGTGTTCTGGTGCGTCGCCGTGCAGAGTGCTGCGGAGCTGTGCGTCGGCGTACTCCGTATATCGGGATGAGGCTACCAAGCACTTGCTAGGTTGATTACCCTGGTGGTCACTGAACGGGTAGCTAATACCCACCGACACTTGGGAGCGCATCGATGGGCACATTGGACGGCAAGGTCGCGCTGATCACCGGCGCCGGTCAGGGCGTGGGCGAGGGGATCGCCTTCGCGCTCGCGAAGGAGGGCGCGAGCATCGCGGCGCTGGGACGCACCAAGGCCAAGGTGGACGAGACGGCGGAGGCCATCCGCGCCCTGGGCGGCACCGCGATCGCGGTCGAGTGCGACGTGGCCAAGGAGGACCAGCTGGCGCCGGCGGTCGACGAGGTGGTGACCGCTCTCGGCGGGATCGACATCCTCGTCAACAACGCCAACTACAGCGTCCTGGGTCCCATCGCCCAGATCAAGCGGCACCACGTGGAGAAGGCCCTCGCGGTCGGTCCGCTGGCGGCGCTCTCGCTCATGCAGCTGTGCCATCCGGTGATGAAGGAGCGCGGCGGCGGGGCCGTCATCAATATGGTCACCTCCGCGGCCGTGCGGTGGGACACGTCGAACTACGGCGGATACGCGGCGGCCAAGGAGGCCCTGCGTTCGCTGACGCGCGCGGCCGCCTCGGAGTGGGGGCGCGACAACATCCGCGTCAACGCCGTCGCGCCGCACGCGCTGTCGCCCGGCCTCAAGGGCTGGATCGAGCACAACCCCGAGGAGGCCGCGGAGTTCGTCGCCACCATTCCGATGGGGCGCATCGGCGAGTGCGAGGAGGACATCGGCCGCGCCGTCGCATTCCTCGTCGGCCCCGACGCGCGCTACCTCACGGGTGCGACGATCCCCCTCGACGGGGGGCAGGCCCGCTGGGTGTAGTCGGCCCGCAGCACCTCAGACGGCACCGGCCGGCCCTGATGGGGCCGGCCGGTGCCGTTCGTCATCGCAGCGACAGCGCGACGTCCAGCGGTGTCCCGTCGATGTCGACATCCACCGTGTCCACATTGGGAAACTGCAGCGCCGGCTCGGTGAGCTGCGCGCGGACCCGGGGGATGTCGCATTCGCCGCCCATCGTCAGGTCGCCGGTGAGGTGGACCGTCGCATGGCCGTCGGAGATCGTCGCGGACTGGTACGTGAGGTCGGACGCCGCAAGCGCGTTGTACAGCCCTGACGCGCCGTAATCGCGTTCGCGGGTCCCGAGCTGGGCCCGGTACACCTCACCGAGCGGTGCGATCGTCGTCGTGGTGACAGTGACCGGAACTGCGCTGTCGCCGCAGCCCACCGGCATTCCCGATGCGCCGCCGTCGCCCAACGCGATGAATGTCAGCGAGTGCTGGTGCGACGCGGGGACGCCCGCCGAGGTCCCCGAGTCGGGGGCGCCCGTCGGCGCGGCCTCGGCATCGGGCTCGGCGGATGCGGCCGGGCCGCCCGCCGCCGGCGACTGCGCGGCAGGGGACCGGGTCGCCGGAGGAGTCGCCGCTGAAGCCGCCGGCGAAGCCGTGCCCGGGGCGGGTGCTGCGGTGGACGCGCTCGGGGAGGAGCCGCCGCAGGCCGCGGCAGCCAGCGGCAGTACGGCGGCGGCCGCAACGGCGGCGATGGTGCGTGACGTGCGGTGCATGGCTCGGCTCCTCGATACCTTGTGACCGTGACATCGTGTGCAGCTGCGGCAGCGTTGCGCGCTACGGCCTCATCCCGGCCCGCGCATTGTTCGCTGCGCCCTCTTCGGCCCCGTTCTCGTATGACTGCCGCCAGGTGGCGAGTGACGCTCAGCAACCTTTCGACCACAGGTTGGATCTATCCGCTTTGCTCGCACCTGCCGGTCGCCACGATGTTGTGCGGGGTGGAACTGTCGCGTGGCCGGCTGGCGGAGGCGGTCATGGCCCGTTGCCGCAACGACTTCGTCGAGCCGCCCGCCCCGGCTAAGGTCCGGCGCCTGGTGGGCAAGGCGGTCCGGGACTTCGATACGCGGTTCTGCCGTATTACCGTGGACCACGCGACCCGCTCGCGGCTGGAGGACCTGGTCGCGGGCAGCAAGGACGGCGACGAGGAGCCGACTGAAGACCAGGCGCCGGCCGGGGGGTGGGGCCGGTCGCTCTTCACCGAGCTCAAGGCCGACCCGGGAGCCCCGGGGCTGGAAGGCGTGTTCGCGGAGGTGGACAAGCTCCAGCGGGTACGGAAGCCGGATCTTTGGGCCGACCTGTTCGCGGACGTGTCGGAGAAGAAGGTCGACAAGGAGCTGACCGGCGAGCTGAAGAAGGTGCGGGGCGCGGAGGCGATGATGCTCCGGGTCGCCGAGGCGGCCTTGTCTGAGCCCTCCGGCACGGTCCGCGAGGTGATCTACCCCGTCGTCGGCGGGGAGAAGACGCTCAAGGTCCTCGCCGCAGAGGCCGCGGCGAACGAGGCCAAGTACAAGGCGCGTATCCGCGCCGTGCTGCGATCGGTGTACTCGGCGCGCTGACGGCGGATGCGCACCGCGCTGCTGAAGGCGTTGACGCTCAAGTGCAACAACACCGCCTACCGGCCGGTGATGAACGCCATCGACCTGCTCCAGCGGTACCTGGAGCAGCCGCTGAAGGAGGGTGCGTTCTCGAACTCCGACCTGTTCTCCGGCAAGGACGGTGACCTGACGGGTGCGAACAAGGAGAGCCAGGAGGTCCCGATGCTTGCTCGGCACCTTTTGCAGAGCAGTCTCGTGCATGTCGACCTTGCTCGTTCGTTCAGCAGGTTCTGGCCGATCCGAAGTGGGCGGACACGCTCACCGAGACGGACCGGCGGGGGCTGTCTCCGCCGTTCTGGGCCCATTTGAACCCGTGTGGAAGATTCGAACCGGATATCAACAGCCGTCTCGACCCGGGCCTTGCGGCCACCGGAGCCACGATGCCCGGCCCGCGCGCTCCGCAGGTCGAGGCAGCGGCAGTTCCGGCACGGGAAGCTGTGTCATAGCCCCGGAGCGACTCTTGTCGTGACCGGGTGAGCCGTCACCCGGGGCTCGACAGTCGAATCATGTGATATGCTGCCGAAGGACTTTTCGGCTTGTGACTATTCGAGGGAGGTGAGGTTAATGATCGCGGCAGAGACCGCTGCTGTCGGCAGCGCCCGGACCATCCTCACGTCCCGGGTCCCGGTCTGAATCCGTTTCCCTCCATCCTGCTGTGAGCGTGCTTGCTCGCGCGGTGGTCGTGTGACGTCCTGACGGGGCCCCCATCCAAAGGTCTCTCAAGTTGTCATCCTTCTTCTCCACCTCTTCCACCTCTAGCTCGTCGTCCGGGTCGGCCGGTTCAACGCTGGCCGAATTCGGGTGGGACGATGCGTTCGACCGCGCCTTCGCCGCGCATCGCTCCGCCGGTCTGGTGCCGGCCAGGATCGTGCGTGTGGACCGTGGTCAGTGCGACGTCGCCACCGAGTCCGGCCCGGTACGGGCAGGCTCCTCGGCGGTCGCCTCACCGGATCCCGTCCATTCCCCGTGCACTGGCGACTGGGCCGCCCTGCGCACCGGCTCCGATCCGCAGCTGGTGGCCCTGTTGCCGCGCCGTAGCGCCATCGTGCGCTCCGGCGCCGACCGCTCCTCGCGCGGGCAGGCACTCGCTGCCAACATCGACACCGCGGTCGTCGCCGTCTCGCTCGCGGACCCGCTCAACCCGGGCCGGATCGAGCGGCTGCTCGCGTTGGCGTGGGACAGCGGCGCCCGGCCAGTGCTCGCCCTCACCAAGCAGGACCTTGCGGACCCGTCCGGCGCCGACGCCGTGCAGGCCGAGGTCGCCGCTCTGGCGCCGGGCGTGGACACCGTGGTCACCAGCGCCGCCACCGGTGTGGGCCTGGACGTCCTGACCGCGGTGGCGTACGGCACCACGGTGCTGCTCGGCCCCTCGGGCGCGGGCAAGTCCACGTTGGCCAACGCGCTACTCGGCGACGAAGTCCTGGCGACCGGCGCGGTGCGGGCCCAGGACGGCAAGGGTCGGCACACCACCGTTCACCGCGAACTCCTCCTGCTGCCCGGCGGGGGCGTCCTCATCGACACCCCGGGGCTGCGCGGGATCGGCCTGCAGGACGCCGCCGACGGTCTGGAGCAGGTCTTCGCCGAGATCGAGCAGCTCGCTCAGGAGTGCGCTTTCCGGGACTGCGGCCACGGCGCCGAGCCCGACTGCGCGGTCCAGCGGGCGATCCACACCGGTCAGCTGAGCGAACGCCGCCTGGACAGCTACCGCAAGCTGCTGCGCGAGAGCTCCTGGGCGGCCTCCCGCAGCGACGCCCGCATGCGGGCCGGCCGCACCGACCAGCAGAAATCCATCACCCGGCATCTGCGCGCGACCTATCGCTTCCGCGAGCGTCGGCAGTGACGGCGTACGACCGTGCCACTCAGACCTCCACCCCTCTGTGCCTCTACGAAACGGACCGGCCTCTCCTCATGAACAACCCCCTCACCTGGACCACCCGCCCCGAAACCGCCGACGACATCGCCGCGATCCGTGCGGTCAACCTCGCCGCGTTCCCGACCCCGCTGGAAGCCGACCTGGTCGAGGCCCTGCGCACCGACCCGGCCTGGATTGACGGCCTCTCCCTGGTCGCACAGACCCCGGACGGCACCATCGCAGGCTTCGCGCTGCTGACCCGCTGCCACATCGACGACAGCCCCGCCCTCGTGCTGGGCCCGTGCGCGGTGCTTCCCGCCTACCAGAAGACGGGAGCAGGATCCGCCGCAGTCCGCGCGGCCCTCGACGCCGCCCGCGCCCAGGGCGAGAATCTCGTCACCTGCTTGGGGCACCCCGGCTACTACCCGCGCTTCGGGTTCACCCCGGCCTCACGCCACGGCATCCGCCCCACCTTCGAGGTGCCCGACGAGGCCATGATGGTCCTCGCCCTGGATGTCAATGCTCCCGCCCCGAAGGGCACCATCCACTACCCGGCACCCTTCGGAGTCTGACGGACCCGCATCCGGCCGGCCCATCGCACACGACGGCGATGGGCCGGTGCCGGCCGTGGCGTCCCGCGCGAGTCTCGGCACTCCACCTTCTCTCAAACAGTCCTTTGCGCGAGCAAGATCAAACAGAACCCGACGGAGACCGCCGGGAAGCCGATCTCGTCGAATGCCACCCGCCCACGCGGGCGAGCAGCCGCGCCACCGCCCCGTTGCCATCGCCACCCGCAGTCCCCGCGACGAATGCTCGGTATCGACATAGTAGGTAGTCCTAGTATATTCTCCATGTAGCGGAGGTCACACCTCCGCCCGGCAGCGTCGGCCGTGTTCGCCACGGCCGCATCGGGGAAGGCAGGGAACGGCATCATGGTTCACGAACTCGCGCATTTCATCGGCGGACGTCGGGTGCCCGGCGCAAGCGGGGAGTTCGCCGACGTCTACAACCCGAGCGAGGGCGCGGTGCAGGCCCGGGTGCCGTTGGCGAGCGTCGACGAGGTGTCCGCAGCCGTCGGGGACGCCGCTGCGGCGCAGAAGGAGTGGGCGACGTGGAACCCACAGCGGCGCGCGCGGGTGATGATGAGGTTCGCGCAGCTGGTGCGCGACGATGCCGACGAGCTTGCGCGGCTGCTGGCCTCGGAGCACGGCAAGACCATCGCCGACGCCCACGGCGACGTGGCGCGCGGGCTCGACGTCGTCGAGTTCGCGATGGGTATCCCGCACCTGCTCAAGGGCGAGTACACCGAGGGTGCGGGCACCGGGATCGACGTCTATTCGGTGCGCCAGCCGCTCGGCGTGGTCGCCGGGATCACGCCGTTCAACTTCCCGGCCATGATCCCGCTGTGGAAGGCCGCGCCGGCGATCGCCTGCGGCAACGCGTTCATCCTCAAGCCCTCGGAACGCGACCCCTCCGTGCCACTGCGGCTCGCTGAGCTGTTCATCGAGGCCGGGCTGCCCGCGGGGATCTTCAACGTGGTCAACGGCGACAAGGTGGCGGTGGACGCCATCCTGGAGGATCCGCGCGTCAAGGCGGTGGGCTTCGTCGGTTCGTCGGACATCGCCGAGTACATCTACTCCGGCGCGACCTCGCGGGGCAAGCGCGCACAGTGCTTCGGCGGCGCCAAGAACCACATGATCATCATGCCGGACGCCGACCTCGACGACGTGGCCGACGCGCTGGTCGGCGCCGCCTACGGCTCTGCAGGTGAGCGCTGCATGGCGCTGTCCGTCGCGGTGCCCGTCGGCCAGGAGACCGCGGACCGGTTGCGGGAGAAGCTCATCGCCCGCATGGACAAGCTCCGGATCGGGGCATTCGACGATCCGGACGTGGACTACGGCCCGCTCGTCAGCGCCGCCGCCGTCGACCGTGTGCGCGACTACATCCAGGCAGGGATCGACTCCGGCGCGGAGCTGGTGGTCGACGGTCGCGAGATCACCGTCGCCGGGCACGAGAACGGCTTCTTCCTGGGCAGCACGCTGTTCGACAACGTCACCAAGGACATGTCGATCTACCGGGAGGAGATCTTCGGCCCGGTGCTGTGCATCGTCCGCGCGCACGACTACGAGGAGGCGCTGGATCTGCCGTCGAGCCACGAGTACGGCAACGGGGTGTCGATCTTCACCCGCGACGGCGACACCGCGCGCAACTTCGCGAGCCGCGTGGACACCGGCATGGTCGGCGTCAACGTGCCGATCCCGGTGCCGGTCGCTTACCACACCTTCGGCGGGTGGAAGCGCTCCGGATTCGGCGACCTCAATCAGCATGGGCCGGACTCCATCCGCTTCTACACCAAGACCAAGACGGTCACGCAGCGTTGGCAGACCGGCTTCAAGGAGAACGCCGACCACTTCGTGCTGCCGGTGATGGAATGACGGTGCAGTCGGCGCCGGCGGCGGGTGTGTTCGCGCTCAGCGAGGACGAACGCGCGATCATCGACACCGCACGGGATTTCGCATCCGGAAACGTCGCGCCGCATGCCCTGGACTGGGACCGCGACAAGCACTTCCCGGTGGATGTCATGCGCACGGGCGCCGCGATGGGCCTCGGCGGCATCTACGTCCGTGAGGACGTGGGCGGTTCCGGCCTGCGGCGGGTCGATGCGGCGCGCATCTTCACCGAGATCGCGGCCGCGTGCCCCGCCACCGCGGGCTTCATCTCAATCCACAACATGGTGGCGTGGATGATCGACTCCTACGGGAACGACGAGCAGCGCCGGCGTTGGCTGCCGGGGCTCTGTGCGATGGACCTGCTGGGCAGCTACTGCCTCACCGAACCGGGTGCCGGTTCCGACGCGGCGGCGCTGCGCACGCGTGCGGTGCGCGAGGGCGATCACTACGTCCTCGACGGCGTGAAACAGTTCATCTCCGGTGCGGGGGTCTCCGACGTCTACATCGTCATGGCCCGCACCGGGGAGGCCGGGCCGCGGGGGATCTCCGCCTTCGTCGTCGAGAAGGGCGCAGACGGGCTGAGCTTCGGCGCGAACGAGGCCAAGATGGGGTGGAACTGCCAGCCCACCCGGCAGGTCATCCTGGAGGGCGTCCGCGTTCCGGCGGCGAGCCTCCTGGGCGGAGAGGGCGCGGGCTTCGCCATCGCGATGAACGGGCTCAACGGCGGGCGCATCAACATCGCGGCCTGCTCGCTCGGCGGCGCCCGGGCGGCGTTCGAGAAGTCCGCCGCGTACCTGCGCGAGCGCGAGGCCTTCGGTGCGCTGCTCAGCGGCTCGCCGGTGTTGCAGGCCGAGCTTGCCGACATGGCCACCGGCCTCGAAGCGGCCCGGCTGATGCTGTGGCGCGCAGCGGACGCGCTCGATCACGACGCGCCGGACAAGGTGACTCTGTGCGCGATGGCCAAGAGGTACGTGACCGACACGGGCTTCGAGATCGCGAACAAGGCGCTGCAGCTGCACGGCGGCTACGGCTATCTGAGCGAGTACGGGCTGGAGAAGATCGTGCGCGACCTGCGCGTACATCAGATTCTGGAGGGAACCAACGAGATCATGCGGATGATCGTCGGCAGGACGGTGGCGTCGTGACCGTGGGCGGCGACCCCTCACCCGCGGCCGTGCGCGCCGCTGAAAGGACTGACTCGTGAGCACAATCGCATTTCTGGGCCTGGGGCACATGGGCGGCCCCATGGCGGCCAACCTCGTGCAGGCCGGCCACACCGTCCGCGGCTTCGACCCGGTGCCCGCCGCGCAGGAGGCGGCCGCGTCCGCGGGAGTGGGGATGGAGTCCGCCGCGGCCGACGCGGTCGCCGGTGCGGACATCGTGATCACCATGCTGCCCAACGGGGCTCTGGTGCTGGAGCTGTACGCCGAGATCCTTCCGGCGGCCGGGCCCGGGACTCTGTTCATCGACAGCTCCACGATCGACGTGGCCGACGCGCGGAATGCGCACGACCAGGCGGTGGCCGCAGGACACGCCATGATCGACGCGCCGGTGTCCGGCGGCGTGGTGGGCGCCGAGGCGGGCACGCTCGCGTTCATGGTCGGCGGTGACGAGGCCACGTTCGAGCGCGCCAAGCCGGTTCTGGAGGACATGGGCCGCAAGATCGTGCATTGCGGCGCGCCCGGCAACGGCCAGGCGGCGAAGCTGTGCAACAACATGATCCTCGCGATCTCCATGGACGCGGTCAGCGAGGCTTTCGTCCTGGGCGAGGCACTGGGGCTGTCGCATCAGGCGCTGTACGACGTCGCGTCCAACGCGTCCGGCCAATGCTGGGCGCTCACGACGAACTGCCCTGTGCCCGGCCCGGTGCCGGGAAGCCCCGCCAACCGCGACTACGAGGCGGGTTTCGCGGTGGGACTCATGGCCAAGGACCTGGGGCTGGCGGCGAACGCGCTGCGCGAGCACGGCGTCGCGGGGGAGCTGGGCCTGCGCATGGCCGAGCGCTACGCGGAGATGCGCGACGCGGGCCGCGCCGCCAACGACTTCTCCGACATCATCAACGACATCCGGGACAAGTCCAGGAAGGGAAACTGAACCAGTGGGCGATTACGAGACCATCCTCCTCGACCGCAGCGGCCGCGTCGGTCTGATCACGCTGAACCGGCCGAAGGCCCTCAACGCGCTCAACTCCGCGGTCATGCGCGAGGTGATCGACGCGGTGGCGGGTCTGGACGCGGACCCGGGCATCGGCGCGATCGTCGTCACCGGATCGGAGAAGGCCTTCGCGGCGGGTGCGGACATCAAGGAGATGGCGGACCTGGGCTTCGCCGACGTGCACGGCAGGGAGACCTTCTCCGGGTGGGACGCGCTGACGCGGGCGCGCACCCCGATCATCGCGGCCGTCGCCGGCTACGCGCTGGGCGGCGGGTGCGAGCTGGCGATGATGTGCGACATGATCATCGCCGCCGACACCGCGAAGTTCGGCCAGCCGGAGATCACCCTCGGCGTCATCCCCGGCATGGGCGGCTCGCAGCGGCTGACCCGCGCCGTCGGCAAGGCGAAGGCGATGGACCTGTGCCTGACGGGGCGGCAGATGGGCGCCGACGAGGCGGAGCGCGCCGGCCTGGTGGCGCGCGTGGTGCCGGCGGCCGAGTTGCTCGACACCGCGATGGCGGCGGCGGGCACGATTGCGGGCATGGCGAAGACGACGGCGATCATGGCGAAGGACGCGGTGAACGCGGCCTTCGAGACCACCCTGGCGGAGGGGGTGAAGACCGAACGCCGGATCTTCTACTCCACCTTCGCGACCGACGATCAGACGGAGGGGATGGCCGCGTTCATCGCCAAGCGCAAGCCGGAGTTCAACAAGAGCTGAGCCAGTAGCCGGCACCCGGCCCGGTCGTCATCATTCACCGGCGGGGAGGGCGCCGTCGGCGTGGCGCCGGGCCAGGTCGCGGTAGGTGCGGGGGTTGTTGTCCACCCACCAGACGGCGCTGCCGCTGAGCGGCCCGCGCACCGTCGCCGGTGTGCCCGTGGCGACGGTTTCCGCGGGGATCCGTGTGCCGGGCGTGACGACGGCGCCCGCGGCGACCAGCGCCCGGTCGCCGATCACGGCCCCGTCCTGCACCACCGCGCCGTTGCCGATGAGCGCCTGCGCGCCGACCTCGGCGCCGTGCACCACGCACGAGTGGCCGACGGTGGCGCCCGGGCCGATCACCGTGGCCTCCTCGCCTCCGTGCACCACCGAGCAGTCCTGCACGTTCGCGCCGGCCCGCACGATGATCGGGCCGAAGTCGGCGCGCAGTACGGCGTTGTACCAGACGGATGCACCCTCCTCGACGTGCACGTCGCCGACGAGCGTGGCGGTGGGGGCGATCCACGCGCCGGGATGGACCTCGGGCGAGGCGCCCTCGAAGCTGAACAGCGGCATGTGCGGAATGTAGCGCGTCCGCCGCGGATCGGCACGGACCCTGCCGCGGCGACGACCCTGCCGCGGCGACGACCCTGCTCCGGCGGCGCGCGGATTGCGGTGGGAAAGCCGGTTCACGGCTGCCGCGCAGCGCGGCGGGGCTACTGTGACGATACTGTTCCGCAGCCGGCGAGGTGGCCATGTCGAGAGCGCAGCATCCAGCCCTGGTGCGCGGCGCCGTCTGCGCGGCGGTCGCGGCGTCGGCGGCGGCTCTCGCCGTGGCCGCGGCGGCCAACGCCGCGGCGACGCCGCCGTCCGGTGTCATTCCTGTGCCCCTCGGCACGGTGAATATCGGCGGCACCGATCTCACCGCGCGCGTCATCGTGTTCTCTCCGAGCGGCACGACGGGGTGGCACACGCACGACGGCGATGTGCCCGGGATCGTCACCGGCGGATTCATCACCCGCACGCTCGAGGATTGCTCCGTCTACACGGCCGGCCCCGGCGACCCGATGTCCGGCGGTGGCGCCGCGCACGTCGGCGCCAACACCGGCGACACCACTGCGTTCCTGTGGAGCCTGTACATCGACCAGGCCGGGGATCCCCCGGCGATCGACGCGCCTGCGGCGGACTGCCCGGGGCGATAGCACGGAGCCGGCCCCCGGAGCCGTAGCCGCAGGGTTCCGCGGAACCGCGCCGAACGCTCGTCCAGGGTGCTAGCTTCCAGGCATGCTGAAGCGGGTTGCAGTGCGGGTGGCCGGTGCGGCGGTGATGCTCGTCGGGCTCATCGCGGTGCCGCAGAACATCGCCGCGGCGGAGGGCGTCCCGGCGATGGGCGACGACTTCCACTGGGGCGTGGCGATGTCGGAGTTCCAGTCCGGCGGATTCTTCCCGGACAGCAACTGGACGCGGTACGCGCAGGAATCGGCCGATCCGTACTTGAACTCCGTCGATTTCCGCCACCTCTACCGCGAGGACATTCAGCTCGCGGCGGAGATGGGCGTGAACACCTTCCGGCTGTCGATCGAGTGGGCACGCCTGGAGCCGGCGCCGGGGCGGTGGGATGAGAAGGCCTTCGAGTACTACGACGACGTGCTGCGCGCGATCGTCGACGCGGGCATGCGCCCGATGCTCACGCTCGATCACTGGGTGTATCCGGGCTGGGTGGCGGACCGGGGCGGCTGGGCGAATCCGGACATCGTCGACCAATGGCTCACGAACGCCCGCAAGGTGGTGGACCGCTACGCGCATCTCGATCCCCTGTGGGTCACCTTCAACGAGGGCACCGCCTACGTGATGCAGGAGGTCAAGCACGGCGGGCTGTCGCCGGTGGACGTCCCCGTCATGTTCGACCGCATGGCGCAGGCGCACCGATCCATTTACGACTACATCCACGCCGTTCAGCCCGGCGCCATGGTCACCACCAACGCGTCGTACATCCCCACGGTCGAGCCGGTGATGGACGCGCAGCTCATCGACAAGGTGGCGGGCCGGCTCGACTTCGTCGGCATCGACTACTACTACGGCGTGTCGCCCGCCAACCCGACGGCGGTCTACGCGCTGCTCGACGAGCACTGGAAGGCCACCCTGGAGCCCGAGGGGATCTACTACGCGCTGCGGTATTACGCACGCAAGTTCCCGGGCAAGCCGCTCTACATCGTGGAGAACGGGATGCCCACCGACAACGGAGCGCCGCGCGAGGACGGTCAGACGCGCGCCGCGGCGCTGCGCGACGACGTCTACTGGATCCAGCGCGCCAAAGCCGACGGGATGAACGTGATCGGCTACAACTACTGGTCGCTGACCGACAACTACGAATGGGGCACCTACGCGCCCCGATTCGGGCTGTACACCGTCGACGTGCTCACCGATCCGACGCTGACCCGGCGCCCCACCGACGGTGTGGACGCCTACCGGCAGATCATCAGCACCGGCGGAGTGCCGGACGCCTACGTGCCCAGCCGCGCCCCGGCGGGGTGCTCGCTGGTGGACGCGCCGTCGAGCTGCCTGGACCCCGTGACGGTGGACTAGCGGCACGGGACCGACGATTCGGGGACTGACGGCACCTGGAACGGCGGATCAGTCGGCGTCCACGCGGATCATCGTCGCGACCATCGTGGCGCAGTGCGTCTCGCTCGCACCCGCCACGCCGAAAACGTCGGCCTGGCACACGGTGATGGTGCGGCCGGAGCGGACGACGCGGCCGCGGGCGACGATCCGGTCTCCGCGTGCGGGCGCGAGCAGGTTGGTCTTGAACTCGACGGAGAGCACCTCCGAGCCTGGGGCCATCAGCGTCAGCGCCGCGTAGCCGCACGCGGTGTCGGCCACTGCCGTCGTCACGCCGGCGTGGACGTATCCGGCCTGCTGGGTGAGCGCGTCGGCGAACGGCACAGCGATGTCGACCCGCCCGGGTTCCACGCGTTCGAGTAGCGCCCCATAGGTGGTCATCAGGCCCTGCCGCGCGAACGAGTCGCGGACGGTCTGCTCGAACCCGGGATTGCGCACCACATGTTCCGGCATCTCGACAGATTGTCATACCGGCAGGCGCCACCGGGTGGCACCATCGGTTCCGTGAGCGATCATCCGATCTGCGCGACCTGCGGGGTGCAGTTCCCCCGCGGCCACGATCTCGAGCGTTGCCCGGTGTGCGACGAGGAACGCCAGTACGTCGGTTACGGCGGACAGCAGTGGACCACGCTCGAGGCGCTCCGCGGCGACCATGCGAACGTGCTGCGCCAGGAGCCGCGCGGGCTGTGGGGCGTGGGCACGGAGCCGTGGTTCGGCATCGGCCAGCGGGCGCTCATCGTTCCGGGCGAGGACGCCGACGGCGCTCCCGCGAACCTGCTGTGGGACTGCATCAGCCTGGTCGACGACGACACCGTCCGGCGTATCGGGGAGCTGGGGGGACTGGCGGCGATCGCGATCTCGCACCCGCACTACTACAGCGCGATGCTCGAATGGTCCGAGGCCTTCGGCGGCATCCCTGTATACGTGCACGCCGACGACGCGCGATGGGTGGAGCACTGCGTGCGGGGGAGGGCGGACCCGGTGCGACTGTGGGAGGGGGACGCGTTCGAGGTGCTGCCCGGTCGCACGCTGCTCAACCTGCGCGTGCACTTCGCCGGCGGCACGGTGGTGCACTGGCCGGGCTCCGACGGCCGCGGCGCGGTGTGTTCCGGCGACATCCTCCAGGTGGTGTCCGACCGCCGCTGGGTGAGCTTCATGTACAGCTACCCCAACCTGATTCCGGAGCACCCCGACACAGTGCGCCGCGCGGTGCGGATGCTCGAACCTTACGATTTCGACATGGTCTACGGCGCGTGGTGGGGCAAGATCCTCGACGGGGCGCAGGTCGAGGGCGGCGCGAAGGTGGCGGTGCGCCGTTCGGCCGAACGCTACTTGCGGCACCTCGGGGAGGCGCTATGAGTGGCGCGACGGCGGCGCAGTCGCGGGAGATCGCCCGCCTGAGGCTGGCCGCGCAGCGGCTGGTGGGCGAGGGGCTGCCGGATGCCGCCTCCGCCGTCCGTCACATGTCCGCGATGCAGGGCCAGGACCTGCCCGGTGCGATGACGTCGGTCGCCCTGCGGGTGGACGGCCGCTCACGGCAGGACGTCGTGGACGCGATGAACGCGGGCGGCATCGTGCGGACGTGGCCGATGCGCGGCACGCTGCACCTGATCCCCGCGGAGGACCTGGGCTGGATCCTCTCGCTCACCGGTGAGCGGACGCTGCGGGCGACCGCCCGCAATCGCGAACTCCGCGGTGTGGACGACGCGCTGGTGGACCGGGCCCGCATGACGGCATTCGAGGCGCTCGCCGAGCGCGGCGCGCTCTCGCGGGACGAGCTGATGGCGCTGTGGACGGAGGCGGGCGTGATGAGCGACGGCGGCCAGGGGTACCGCCTGCTGTTCACGCTCGCGGTCGGCGGCGACGTCTGCTTCGGGCCGTTCGAGGACGGCGGGCAGCGCATCGTCGCGGTGGCCGACTGGATCCGGACGACGCCGCTGCCGGACCCCGACGAGGCGCTGGCCCAGTGGGTCCTGCGCTATTTCCGCAGCCACGGGCCGGCGACGGTGCGGGACTTCGCGTGGTGGACCAAGTTGCCGCTGAGCGCGATCCGCGCGGCGGTGGCCGAGGCCGCCGACGGCCTCGAGGCGTGGGCGGTGGGCGGCACCGAGTACTTGATGGCACCCGAGACCCCGGAGTTGCTCGCCGGGGCCGGGCGCGCTGCGGGCGGGACGCTGCTGCTTCCCGGATTCGACGAGTTCCTGCTGGGCTACGGGGAGCGCGGGGCGGCTCTGCCCGACGAGCACGCCGGCAAGGTGGTCCCCGGAAACAACGGGATGTTCCGCGGAACCGTCGTGTCGGGCGGCCGCGTCGTCGGCACCTGGAAACGCAAGGGCAGCGGCCGCGCCGTCCGCATCGACGCCGAGCCGTTCACCTCGTTCGCCAAGGCGGTGGCGACGGCGCTGCCCCGCCGGTTCGCCGCCCTGCCGTGAAGCGTCAACTCCGCGGCACCGGTTCGCCGCGGTAGGGGCCGAAGCTCCACTTGTTGCCCTCCGGGTCGCGCACGGCGAACTCCCGGTTGCCGTAGTCCTGGTCGGCGAGCGGGCGCATGATGTCGGACCCCGCGGCCCGCACCTTCTCGTAGAGTCCGTCGACGTCGTCGGTGACCACGTAGGCCCCGAACGATCCGGGTTCCAGCGCCCATTCGGCCCCGGGCTTGTGGTCGCCCAGCATGATTCCGCCGCCCTCCGGCCAGGCGAGCTGGGCATGGGCGACGCGCCCGCCGTCGGTGTAGCAGGCGGCCTCGATGAAGCCGAGCGTGCCGACGAGCCAGTCGATGAGGGCCCGGGCGTCGCGTGCCTGCAGCGACGGCCACACGGTGGGCGCCGGGGTGGTGGTGTCGTCTCTCGTGTTCATGCCGCTCAGTCTCCCGCGCGGCGGTGGCCCCCGGCTTGGATGTTTCCGATCTCCTCGTCCACGAACGCGCTGGGCGAGGTGTCGGTGAAGCGCCGGAACTCGCGTGCCAGGTGTGCCTGGTCGTAGAACCCGGCGGCGGTGGCGACGTCGGCCAGCAGAGGACGGCGGCCGTCGCGCACCGCGCGAGTGAGCGTGGCGAACGCGGCGTCGAAACGCATCAGCCGCCCGAGGTCGCGCGGGGTCACGCCGAGTTCCCGACGCACCACTACCGCCAGCTGCCGTTCGCTCAGGCAGGTGTCCCGGGCCAGTGCGGACACGGGGATCGCGCCGTCCGCCACGGCCAGCCGCACCCAGGCGGTGCGCACCTCGTCGCGCGGGCGGAACCGGGACCGTGCGTCGGACAGGCGGGCGCGCAGATAGCCCTCCACGGCATCGAACCGGCCGTCCCAACCGGGGATCTCGTGAAGTTGTTCGCGCAGCCGTGCGACGCCCGGGCCCAGTATTTCCTCGGCCTGCCAGGTGCGCTGGTCAAGTTCTCCGGTGGGAACGCCGAACAGCGCGGGCGCCGCCAGAGGGTGCACGGACACCTGGATGCCGCGCTGCCGCACGGGCTGCCGGATGTAGGCGGGAGCGATGTGCAGTCCGGCGACGAGGGTGTCGAAGGCGGTCAGGCGTCCCGCGTTCCAGTGCGGAAGAGTGTCGGCGCCCTCCACCGGGTCGTCCATGCTGAGGATGAAGGTGAGTCCCCGCGAAGGGATCCCGCGGTGCAGCCCGGCCTCCAGCCCGTCCGCCGCGTACCCGTACAGCGCGAGCACGCCGGGCACCTGCGAATCGCGGTGGACGAACTCGCGTGTGCTCACGGCGGCGCACCCGGCGCTCAGGTTTCGACGAAGTCGCCGGCGTCGCGACGCAGCTCGGTGAGTACCGATACGAGCTGCTCGACCGCCGGCCCGGCGAGTCCGGGGTCTGCGAAGACCTCGTCGTTGAGCCTCCCGGTGGCGATGCGGGCGAGCTCCCGGCCCTCGTCGGTGACTTCGACCAGCGTGGTGCGGCGGTCGCTGGGGTGCGGCAGCCGACGGACCATCCCGGCGGCCTCGAGGCGGTCGACGACGTTGGTGATGCTGGTGGGGTGCACCTGCAGCCGGGCGCTGGCCTTGTTCATGGGCAGGGCCCCGTGCCGGGCGAAGACCAGGAGCATGAGCATCTCGTACCGCGCGAACGTCAGCCCGTGGGGGCGCAGCACCTTCTCGACGCGGCTGAGCATGATCTGATGCGCGCGCATCACGGAGGTCACGGCGGCCATGCCGTCCGCCACCGGCCCCCAGCCGTGCGCGACCCACTGTCGACGGGCCTCCGCGATGGGGTCCTCGGGCAGGGGGGTCGGCGGACTCATGACACCGATCATACCGATTGCGGAGAGGCCGATTATCGGAAGGCCACGGACCTTCCGGCTCCGCCGACAGGCGTCGGCAGGTCGGCCCCGGCTGCGTCGCGGATCGGATCCCACCCGGACGGGGGTGGCCGACGGGGACGCGGGAGGGTATACGTCTATCGGGATGCGGCGGGATGCGGGACTGTCCTATCGTTGAATGTGACGGGTGTCTCGTTGCGAGTCCTGCCCGGCGGCGAGCGGCCTGCGGGCGCGTTCGCGGGCCCGCGAAGTTTCAGGTGAGGAGTACAGGTGGCACACGACGATCGCGTGGCCATTCGTGACGCCGTCGGTCGGCTGCACAGGGAGTCAGGCCTGCCGATGGTCTTCGGCGGAGCGATCACGGGCAGGGACAGACTCCAGATCACGGAGTTCGTGGGCGCCAAGAGTGGAACCATGCGCGGCCTGCGCGTGCAGGCGGGCTCCGGTCTGGGCGGCAAGGCCATGGCCATGCGGCGGCCCGTGCTGGTCAACGACTACGCCCGGGCGGATGCGATCACGCACGATTACGACGAGGCCGTCACCGGCGAGGGCATCCGCACGATGGTCGGCGTTCCGGTGCTCGTGGGGCGGTCCGTGCGCGGGGTCCTCTACGGCGCGCTGCGGGGCACCGTCGCGATCGGCGACCGGGTGGTCGATTCGATGGTCACGGTGAGCCGCGTGCTCGAGCAGGATCTGGCGGTGCGCGACGCCATGGAGCGCCGGCACCCGTCCAGTGCGATCTTCCCGCTGCCGGAGGAGCATGCCCTGGAACAGGCGCCGCCGGAGATCCGCCGGCGGCTGCTCGACCTGGCGGGCCGCGTGGACGATCCCGACGTGCGCGACGAACTCATGGATGTGGTGGCGCATCTCGCCGGCAATGACGGAGCCACCCCCGAAGCGCACCTCGAGGAGGTGCCTGCCGCGGCATCCGGTTCGGTGGTGCCACGCGTGCGGCTGAGCCCGCGCGAACGGGAGGTCCTCGCCCAGGTGGCGATGGGGCATACCAACGCCCTCATCGGCGAGCGTCTCGGCGTGGGCGCCGAGACGGTCAAGAGTTATCTACGCACCGCGATGCGCAAGCTGGGTGCCAACAACCGGATCGAGGCCGTGGTCGCGGCGCGACGATTCGGCGCGCTCTGAGCAGCGGCGTGGTCCCGCGGGCCGCCGACGTCGTCATCGTGGGCGGCGGCTCCTGCGGGTCGGTGCTCGCGGCCCGGCTGAGCGAGGACCCGGCCTGCTCGGTCCTGCTGATCGAATCCGGTGCCGGAGACCCGGTGCCCGCCTCCCCGACGCCGGCGCACATCCTGCCGATCGGCCCCGGATCGCCGCGCGTACGCCTTTACTCGACGACCTTGCGGCGCGGCCTGGCGGGGACGCTGGTGCGCGGCCGGGGTCCGGGCGGGTCCGGTGCCGTCAACGGCGCATACTTCGTCCGCGCCACGCCGGCGGACCTCGAGTCGTGGGGGAGTACGATCGGCGGTGGCCCGGGCCGGACCGGCTGGTCCTACGGCGACGCGCTCCCGTACTTCCGGCGCTCGGAGAACGACCGCGACTTCGGTTCGTCGTCCGCGCACGGTGCCGCCGGGCCGGTCCCGGTGTCGCGCCGCCCCGCGGGGGAGTGGAGCACGACGACGGCGCGGTTCGTGGCGGCGGCCGAGGCCATGGGATTCCCCGGCGAGCCGGACAAGAATGCCGGCGGGCCCCCGGGCATCGGCCCCGTGCCATGCAATATCGATCGCGGCATGCGCGTCGATCCCGGCTCCGCGTACCTCGCGGCCGCGGCGGAGCGCCCCAACCTGACCGTCTGGACGGGAGCGACCGTCGCGGGGCTGCAGTCCACGGCGGGCGCCGTGCGCGCGGTGCAGGTGATTCGGGACGGGGAATCGCTGCTGGTGGAGGCGGGCACCGCGGTGGTGGCGGCGGGGGCCATCGAGACGCCCGCACTGCTGTGGCGCTCCGGCATCGGCGATCCGCGGATTCTCGGGGCGGCGACGGTGCATCCGCTGCCGGGGGTGGGACGCGAGTTCTCGGACCACCCGGAGATCACGGTCCCCTACGATCCGGTCCCGCGACGGCCGGCTGCCGATCCGCTCGTCGCAGAGCGTGTCCCGCCGCCGATCCTCGAGGCCTGCCTCAACCTGAACTCCGGTGACGGCGCCGTGGAGATCCGTCCCTACACGGCGTCCTTCGGCGACGCGGTGCCGGGGAACCCGCGCATGCCGCCGGTGCTGGGCGCCGCACTCATGGCACCGCGGGGGAGAGGCCGGATGGTTCCGCACCCGACGGACCCGCTGGGCGCACCCCGGATCGAACACCACTATCTGTCGGATCCGCGGGACAAGGCGGCCGCTGTCGCGGCGGTGGACCTGGCCCGAGGGCTGTTGGACGCGTCGGGCATCGGCGCGCCGATCGATGGGATGACGCCGCACCTGGGCACCTCGCAGCATCTCAGCGGAACTTGCCCGATGGGCTCCGACGTCGGCACGTCGGTGGTGGATCAGTGCTGCCGGGTGCACGGAATCGCGGGGCTCTACATCGTCGACACCTCGGTGTTCCCGCGGGTGCCCAGTAGGGGACCGCACGCGACGGCGGTGATGCTCGCCGAGCGTGCCGCGGAGTTCATCGCGTCCGGATTCCCCTGACGGCGCCCTCGGGCGTTCCCGGCCGGCCCCGTACTTCCGGCCGGGCCGCACCTCAGCGCGGGCGGACCACCCGGTAGTCGGAAGTGTGCCAGAACGCCTGCATGCTCGTGATCCTCGCGTCCTCGTCGAACGTCATGACGTCGATGGGGGTGACTTCGACGGTGCGCTCGGGCAGCGTCGTGGTGATGCGGAACCGGAAGGCGGCGTTGTCGCCGGAAATGCGGCAGTCCAGCAGTTCCGACTCGTTGTGGTATCCGGCGGACTTCGCGTAGAACGCGGCGATGGCGTCTCTGCCCCGGTGCGCATCGGTGCCCACCGGGTCCTCCACGGTGGCGTCCGGCGCGTAGAGGGCCAGCACCGCATCAGGATCGGTCGCGCCGACGGCGTCGACGTAGGCCTGGACTGTTGCACGGATCGCTTCGCGCTTCACGGAATCGTCGACGGCCACTGTTCCTCCTGCGTGTTGCGGCGTGTGCTTCCTTGGAACGTTATTCCAGGCCGCGGGCCATTGCGATGGACACGCCGCAGAACCGCGGACCGGGAACTCAAAGGACGGTGTTCCCTTTTAGTCGGTGGGGCCGTATGCTGGCGACTGCAGCTGGTTCGCCCGCCGCGGTCGCAAGGAGCCCCGAGGACCGCGCCGGGCGTCGAAACCCCTGTGCCGCAACGGCACGGGCGGCGAGAGGGAACCCGGTGGGAATCCGGGACTGTCCCGCAGCGGTGAGTGGGAACGAACCCCGCCAATGAGCACTGGGCGTACGCCCGGGAAGCGGCGGGCAGTAGGTGCGGCCGACGCCGCGGGCCCGCGAGTCCGAAGACCTGCCGGCCGTGACGGGCACGCCGTGCCCGTCGGACCACCGCCTCGGGGAATGGGCGTGTCGACAGGCTCGTGTCACAGTGCAGGGAGAACTGCACGGCAGCGGGACTGCAGCGGATCCCGGATCCGCATCGCAGTCCGGTGCTGCCAGGGGCTCGGGGCGTGCGCACGTACCTCCGGCGGTGGTGACACCGACGTTCCTACTGGAGACACACGTGAACACGACATTCACAGCGACAGTTCTGGGCTCACCGCGCATCGGCCCCCGGCGTGAGCTGAAGAAGGCGGTCGAGGCCTATTGGGCGGGCCGCATCGACGCCGACGAGCTACTGGCCACCGGGGCCGCGTTGCGCGCGGACATGTGGTCGCAGCAACGGGCCGCGGGGCTGGACTCCATCCCGGTCGGCACCTTCTCCCTCTACGACCAGGTGCTGGACACCGCGGCCATGCTGGGAGCACTCCCGGAACGGGTCGCGGGAATCGCCGACCCGCTCGACCGCTACTTCGCGGCCGCGCGCGGCAACGACACGGTCGCCCCGCTGGAGATGACCAAGTGGTTCGACACCAACTACCACTACCTGGTCCCCGAGATCTCCCCGCAGACGCGGTTCGCGCTGGATCCGTCGAAACCGCTGGGCGAACTCGCCGAGGCGCGGGCTCAGGGCGTGCCGGCGCGCCCGGTGGTGATCGGGCCGGTCACGTTCCTGCTGCTGTCCAAACAGGTCGACGCGTCAGGCCCGCTGCTGGACCGCATCGACGAGCTGCTTCCGTTGTACGCCGAGCTGCTGGGACTGCTCGCCGAGGCGGGCGCGGAATGGGTGCAGATCGACGAACCCGCGCTGGTCGGCGACCGCACCGACGACGAGATCGCCGTCGCCCGCCGCATCTACGACGAGTTGGCGGCCCTGACGCAACGCCCGGCGATCCTCGTCGCCTCGTACTTCGGCAGCCTCGGTGACGCGCTGCCGGCTCTGGCCGCCACGGGCATCGAAGGCATCGCCGTGGACCTGGTGGCGGGATCGGACGCGCCCGCATGGGTGCCGGGCCTGGCGCGCAAGCATGTCGTGGCGGGCGTCGTCGACGGCCGCAACGTGTGGCGCACAGACCTGGAAGCCGCCCTGGGCACGCTCGTGACACTGCTGGGCAGCGTCGGGTCGCTGGCGGTGTCCACCTCGTGCTCGCTGCTGCACGTGCCGTACACGCTCGAAGCGGAGTCCGGACTGGAGGAGCCGCTGCGTTCCTGGCTCGCGTTCGGCGCGGAGAAGACCGGCGAGGTCGTGACGCTGGCGACCGCCCTGAGCCGGGGGCGTGACGCCGTGGCGGGCGCGGTCGAGGCCGGCGGCTCCGCGGTGCGGTCACGGCGCGAGGACCCGCGCCTGCACGACGAGACGCTGCGCGCGCGGATCGACGCGCTGACCTCGGGGACCAGGGGCAGGAGCGAAGCCGACGTCCGCCGGCGGGCCCAGCAGGGCCTCGGCCTGCCCGTGCTGCCGACCACCACGATCGGTTCGTACCCGCAGACCCGGGAGATCAGGCTCGCGCGCGCCGCGCTGCGCAAGGGCGAGATCGACCAGGCGGAGTACCTGCGCCGCATGCGGAGTGAGATCGGCGACGTGGTGGCGCTGCAGGAGGAGCTGGGCCTGGACGTGCTGGTGCACGGCGAGCCGGAGCGCAACGACATGGTGCAGTACTTCGCCGAGCAACTGGACGGATTCTTCGCCACGCAGAACGGCTGGGTGCAGTCCTACGGCAGCCGATGCGTGCGCCCGCCGATCCTCTACGGCGACGTGCGGCGGCCGAGCCCGATGACGACCGAGTGGATCACCTACGCCCAGTCGCTCACCGGCAAGCCCGTCAAGGGGATGCTCACCGGCCCGGTGACCATCCTGGCGTGGTCGTTCGTGCGCGACGACCAGCCGCTGGCGGAGACCGCCGACCAGGTGGCGCTGGCGATCCGCGACGAGACGGTGGATCTGCAGGCCGCCGGCATCCGGATCATCCAGGTGGACGAGCCGGCCCTGCGGGAGCTTCTGCCGCTGCGCGCCGCGGAGCAACAGGCCTACCTGGACTGGGCGGTGGGGGCGTTCCGGCTCGCCACGTCGGGCGTGGCCGACTCCACGCAGATCCACACGCACCTGTGCTATTCGGAGTTCGGTCAGGTGATCGGCGCCATCGCCGGACTGGACGCGGACGTCACGTCCATCGAGGCGGCCCGCTCGCACATGGAGGTGCTGGGCGACCTCAACGAGGTGGGCTTCGACCTGGGGGTCGGGCCCGGGGTGTACGACATCCACTCGCCACGGGTACCGGGTGTGGACGAGATCGAGGAGCTGCTGAAGGAGGCGCTGGCGGCCGTGCCCGCGGAGCGCCTGTGGGTCAATCCCGACTGCGGGCTCAAGACCCGCGGAACCGAGGAGACGACGGCTTCGCTCCGCAACCTGGTCGAGGCGACGCGACGGGTGCGCGCCCGGCTGTAGCGGATGGGGCGCATCCCGCCCCGATCCGAGAGCCCTCTGCACGGGCCGAGCACCGGTTCCCCGGGTTTCCGGGAGAACCGGTGCTCGGCTCGCAGGGGTCGCCGCTAGTGTGCGTCCGGCTCGATCACCGCCAGCAGGTCGCCGCCCTCGACCTGGGCGATCCCGGCGACCGCGATGCGGCCCACGGTGCCCGCCACGGGCGCGGTGATCGCGGCCTCCATCTTCATCGCCTCGATGCTCGCGATCGGTTCGCCCGCGGCGACGTGGTTCCCGACACCGACCGCGAGCGTGACGACCCCCGCGAACGGGGCCGGCACCTGGCCCGGCTGCGCCGGATCGGCCTTCTCCGCCCGGGGCCGCTCGTCGACGATCGACTCGTCGCGCACCTCGATCGGCCGCAGCTGCCCGTTGAGCGTGCACATCACCGTGCGCATGCCGCGCTGGTCGGCCTCGGAGATCGACTCGAGACCGACGATCAGCGTCTTACCCGGCTCGAGCTCGATGCGGTGCTCCACGCCGGGGATGAGCCCGTAGAAGAACTCCGCCGACCCCAGCACCGACGTGTCGCCGAACTCCCCGCGGTGTGCGGCGAAGTCGCGCGCGGGTGCGGGGAAGAGCAACTCGGACAGACGGTGCCGGCGCAGCCTGCCGGGCGAGGCGAGCATTGCACGGTCGTCCACGCTCAGCGGCGACTGCGGCTCCGCGGCACGCCTGCCGGTGAGGGCGCTGCCGCGCAGCGGCTCGGGCCAGCCGCCTGCGGGCTCGCCCAGCTCGCCGCGCAGGAAGCCCGTCACCGAGTCCGGAATGTCGAAGCCCGCCGGATCGGCCGCGAACTGCTCGGCGGTGGCCCCGGCCCCCACCAGGGCGAGCGCGAGGTCGCCGACGACCTTCGACGACGGGGTGACCTTGATCAGCCGGCCCAACACCCTGTCGGCGCCCGCGTAGGCGTCCTCGATGGTCTCGAACCGGTCGGCCAGCCCGAGCGCCGCTGCCTGGCTGCGCAGGTTCGACAGCTGCCCGCCGGGGATCTCGTGGCGGTACACCCGCCCCGTCGGCGCCCCGATCCCCGTCTCGAACGGCGCGTACAGGCCGCGCAGCGCCTCCCAGTACGGCTCGAGCGCGCACACCGCGGCGAGGTCCAGGCCCGTCTCGTACTCCGTGTGGGCGGTGGCGGCGACCAGCGCCGACAGCGGCGGCTGGCTGGTGGTGCCCGCCAGCGGCGCCGCCGCGCCGCCGCGCCGTCGACCGCCGACGCCCCCGCCGCCGCGGCCGCCAGATACGTGGCGAGCTGCCCGCCCGCGGTGTCGTGCGTGTGCACGTGCACCGGCAGCCCGAACTCCCGGACGAGCGCACCCACCAGGGCGGTGGCCGCGGCCGGGCGCAGCAGCCCCGCCATGTCCTTGACCGCCAGGATGTGCGCGCCCGCCGCGGCCGCCTGCTCGGCGATCCGCAGGTAGTAGTCGAGGGTGTAGAGGTCCTCGGCCGGGTCGGCCAGGTCGCCGCTGTAGGCGAGGGCGACCTCGGCGACGGCCGTGCCGGTGGCGCGCACCGCGTCGATGGCCGGGCGCATCTGCTCGACGGAGTTGAGCGCGTCGAAGATGCGGAAGATGTCGACCCCGGTGGCCGCGGCCTCGTCCACGAACCCCTGGCACACGGCGTCGGGGTAGGGGGTGTAGCCGACGGTGTTGCGGCCGCGCAACAGCATCTGCAGGCAGATGTTGGGCACGGCCTCACGTAGTAGGGCGAGCCGCTCCCACGGGTCCTCCCGCAGGAACCGCAGCGCCGTGTCGTAGGTGGCGCCGCCCCATGCCTCGATCGACAGCAGCCCGGGCAGCATGGCGGCGGTGTGCCCGGCGGCGGCCACCAGATCGTAGGTGCGCACCCGCGTGGACAGCAGCGACTGGTGCGCGTCGCGGAAGGTCGTGTCTGTGACGGCGAGGCCGGGCTGTGCGCGCAGTGCGGCGGCGAACTTCTCGGGCCCGAGCTCGCGCAGTCGCTGCCGCGAGCCGGCGGGCGCCGGGAGACCGGTGCGCGGCAGCTTGGCCTGCGGAGAGACGGCGGTGGGGCGCGGGCCGTGCGGGGCGTTCACGGTGACGCCGGCGAGGTAGGTGAGCAGGCGGGTGCCGCGGTCTGCGGGGGTGTTGCCGGTGAGCAGCTGCGGGCGATGCGCGATGAAGCCGGTGCCGACCGGGCCCGCGGTGAAGTCGGGATCCTCGAGCACCGACTGCAGGAACGGGATGTTCGTGGTCACCCCGCGGATGCGGAATTCGGCCAGCGCGCGCCGGGCCCGGGTGAGCGCACTGGCCCGGTCGGCGCCGCGGCAGGTGAGTTTGACCAGCATCGAGTCGAAGTGCGCGCCCACCTCCGCGCCCACCGAGGTGCCGCCGTCGAGGCGGATTCCCGCCCCGCCGGGAGTGCGGTAGGCGGTGATCTTCCCGGTGTCGGGGCGGAAGTCGTCGGCCGGGTCCTCGGTGGTGATGCGGCACTGGATCGCCGCGCCCCGGATGGCGATGGTCTGCTGGCGCAGGCCCAGTTCTGCGAGGGTGGCGCCGGTGGCGAGGCGCATCTGCGCGCCCACCAGATCGAGGTCGGTGATCTCCTCTGTGACGGTGTGCTCGACCTGGATGCGCGGGTTCATCTCGATGAACACGTGCCGGCCGTCCGCGTCCACCAGGAACTCGACGGTGCCGGCGCAGGTGTAGCCGACGTGCCGGGCGAAGGCGACCGCGTCCGTGCAGATCCGCCCGCGGAGCGCCGGGTCGAGGCCGGGGGCGGGCGCCTGCTCGATGACCTTCTGGTGCCGGCGCTGCACCGAGCAGTCGCGTTCATAGAGGTGGATGACCTCGCCGGACGCGTCGCCGAGCACCTGCACCTCGATGTGCCGGGGCGCGGTCACGGCCTGCTCGAGGTAGACGGCGCCGTCGCCGAACGCCGACGCCGCCTCGCGTGATGCCGCCTCGATCGCGGCGGCCAGCACCTCGGGGCGCTCGACCTGCCGCATCCCGCGGCCCCCGCCGCCGGCGACGGCCTTGACGAACAACGGGAACCCGACAGCATCAGCCTGCCCGGCGAGGGCGGCGAGGTCGGTGGTCGGTGTGGTGGAGGCGAGCACCGGCAGCCCCGCGGCGCGGGCGGCGGCGATCGCGCGGGTCTTGTCGCCCGCGAGCCGCAGCACGTCGGCGTCGGGGCCGATGAAGGTGATGCCCGCCGCCGTGCACGCGTCGGCGAGGCCGGGGTTCTCCGAGAGGAACCCGTAGCCCGGGTACACCGCATCCGCCCCGCACTGACGGGCGACCCGCATGATTTCGTCGGTGTCGAGGTAGGCGCGGACCGGATGGCCCGGCTCACCGATCTGGTACGCCTCGTCCGCTTTGAACCGGTGGGTGCTGCCGCGGTCCTCATACGGATAGACGGCGACGGTGCGGGCGCCGAGCTCCACCGCGGCGCGGAACGCGCGGATGGCGATCTCACCGCGGTTGGCGACGAGGATTCTGGAGAACACTGGTGGTTGCCTTCCTGTACGGGGAAGACGCAGAGCGGCACGCCTCGCGTGCCGCTCTGCGTCCGGGGTGCGGGGCCGCGATCAGGCGGGAACGGCCCGCTGCGGTACGCCGTTGTATTCGCTCAGCGGCCTGATCAGCGCGTTCGACTGGCTCTGCTCCATGATGTGGGCGGTCCAGCCGGTGATCCGGCTCATCACGAAGATCGGCGTGAACATCGGGATGTCGAACCCCAGCAGGTGGTAGGCAGGCCCGGTGGGGAAGTCCAGGTTGGGTTTGATGCCGGTGGCGGCCTGCATCTCGGACTCGAGGATGCGGTAGATCTCCAGCCACGCGCCGCCGTCGCGGCGGTCGGCGATCTCGCCGAGCGCCACGCGCATCGTCGGCACCCGAGAGTCGCCGTCCTTGTACACGCGGTGGCCGAAGCCCATCACCTTCTCGTGGGCGTCGAGCTTCGCACGCAGCCACTCTGCCGCCCGCCCGGGCTCGTCGATCTCGATCATGTCGTGCATGACGGCCTCGTTGGCACCGCCGTGCAGCGGCCCCTTGAGCGCGCCGATCGCTGCGGTGACCGCGCTGTACATGTCCGACATGGTCGAGGTGACCACGCGGGCGGTGAACGTCGAGGCGTTGAAGCTGTGCTCGGCGTAGAGGATCAGCGACGTCTCGAAGGCGCGCACGACCTCGGGTTCGGGGGCCGCACCGAAGCACATGGTGAGGAAGTTCTCGGCGAATCCCAGCTGCGTGTGCGGGGCGATGGGGTCCTGGCCCCGGCGCCGGCGCATGTCCGCGGCCACGATCGTCGGCAGCAGCGCCATGATGCGCAGCGCCTTCTCCCGTGCGGCGACGAGGGCGCCGGCCGGGTCGGCCGGGGCCGAATCCTCGTCAGGGTCTTCGGAACCCAGATAGCTGACCACCGTGCGCACCACGTCCATCGGGTGGCAGGTCTCGGGCAGCTTGGCCAGCAGCGTCAGCAGCGAGCGGTCGGCGCGGCGCTGCGCGCGCTCGCGCACGCAGAACTGCTGCAGCTGGAGCGGGGTGGGCAGCTCGCCGTTCCAGAGCAGGTAGGCGACCTCCTCGAAGCTGCACCGCGCGGCGAGGTCCTGCACTGCGTAGCCGCGATAGGTCAGTGAGTTGGTCTCGGGGATCACGGCGGAGATCTCGGTGGTGTCGGCCACCACGCCCGCCAGACCTTTGCGGATGTCCGGCGCCGACCCCCGGCCGTCGAGCGCGGCGCCGTCGGCTTGCTCCGGCATCATGCGCCTCCTTCCAGCGTGAAGTTGAACAGCGAGGTGTCGAAGGCGTTGTAGCCCTCGTAGTCGAGCAGCTCGTAGAGCCGGCTGCGGTGCTGCATGCGGTCGAGCATCCCGGCCTGGGTGCCCTCGGCGGCGAGCTCGCGCAGCCCCTCCTCGGCGGCGAACATGGCCAGGCGCAGCGTGGTGACCGGGTAGATGACCGCGTTGTAGCCGATGTCCTGGAGCCGGCGTGCGGGGATGAGCTCGGACTTGCCGAACTCGGTCATGTTCGCCAGCAGCGGCACGTCGACGGCCTTGCGGAAGGCCTCGAACTCGGCCTCGTCGGCCAGCGCTTCGGTGAAGATCATGTCGGCGCCCGCGTCCGCGTAGGCCTTGGCCCGGTCGATGGCGGCATCCAGCCCCTCGATGCCGCGGGCGTCGGTGCGCGCGCAGATCACGAAGTTCTCGTCGCGGCGGGCGCCGACGGCGGCGCCGAGGCGGCGGACCATGTCGGCGGCCGGCACCACGGCCTTGCCGTCGAGGTGCCCGCACCGTTTGGGGTTGACCTGGTCCTCGAGGTGGCAGCCTGCCACCCCTGCGTCCTCGAGGTGGGTGATGGTGCGCGCCGCGTTCATCGGCTCGCCGAAGCCGGTGTCGGCGTCGACGAGCGTGGGCAGGGACGTGACGCGGGCGATCTGGCGGCTGCGGTCGGTGACCTCGCTCAGGGTGGTCAGGCCGATGTCCGGCAGGGCCAGGTCGGCGGAGACGACGGCGCCGGAGACGTAGACGCCCTCGAAGCCGACCTCCTCGATGAGCGTGGCGGTGAGCGGGTTGAAGGCGCCGGGCAGCCGCACGATGGTGCCCGACGTCAGGCCGGCGCGCAACGCCGTGCGCTTGTCGGCGGCGGGCACGTCGGAAGTGATCAATCCGGTCATCAGAACAGTCCTTCCGGGAGGCTGGGGGCGGCGGCGAGCGCGCCGCCTGCGGCGGTGAAGGTGAGCAGGCCCAGTTCGTCGGGGCGCAGCTCGGCGGCGCGGACGGCGGTGGCCAGGAAGCGGTCCTGCTCGTCCGGGGCGACGACGCCGTCGGCGAGCGACCGGAACTTGGCCACGTACTGGGAACGGCCGAACGGGCGGGCGCCCTGCGGGTGCGCGTCGGCGACGGCCAGCTCGTCGACGATGACCTCGCCGCAGTCCAGGGTGATCTCGGCGCGCGCGCCGAACGCCCGGGCCGCCGGGTCGGGGTCGTGATACCGGCGGGTCCATTCGCCGTCCTCGGCGGTGGCGACCTTCCGCCACAGCTCGACGGTGTCGGGGCGCTGTGCCCGCTCGGGGGAGTAGGAGCGCTCGTGGTGCCACGTTCCGTCCTGCAGGGCGACGGCGAAGATGTACATCACCGAGTGGTCGAGGGTCTCGCGGCTGGCGTGCGGGTCGAACTTCTGCGGGTCGTTCGCGCCGGTGCCGATCACGGTGTGCGTGTGGTGGCTGGTGTGCAGGGTGACGGTGGCGATCCGAGACAGGTCGCCGATGCGCCCGCGCAGCCGGAAGGCCAGGTCGATGATGGCCTGCGCCTGGTATTCGGCCGAATGCTCCTTGGTGTAGCTGTCGAGGATGGCGCGCTGCGGGGCGCCGGGCGCGGGCAGCGGAATCTCGTAGACGGCGTCGGGCCCGCCGAGGAGCCGGGCGATCACCCCGTCCTCGCCCTCCCAGATCGGGGCCGGGGCGCCCTCGCCGCGCATCGCCCGGTCCACCGCCTCGATGGCGGCCTTGCCCGCGTAGGCGGGGGCGTAGGCCTTCCAGCTGGAGATCGCGCCCTTGCGGGACTGCCGGGTGGCGGTGGTGGTGTGCAGGGCCTGGCCGATCGCCTGGTAGATCACCTCGGGATCCAGGCGCAGCGCGGCGCCGATGCCGGCGGCGACCGACGGGCCGAGGTGGGCGACGTGGTCGATCTTGTGCTCGTGCAGGCACATCCCGCGCGCCAGGTCGATCTGGATCTCGTACCCGGTGGCAATACCGCGCACCAGGTCCGCGCCGGATGCCCCTGCGTGCTGGCAGGCGGCGAGGATCGGCGGGATGTTGTCGCCGGGATGCGAGTACTCGGCCGCCAGGAACGTGTCGTGGAAATCGAGCTCGCGCACCGCGACACCGTTCGCCCACGCCGCCCACTCCGGCGACACGGCCGAGTCGACGCCCCACGCTGGTGCGCCGCCCGAGGCCGCCGGGTGGGCGAGAGCCTGAGCGCGTGCCGCTCTGGGCGGACGGCGGGTGAGCGACGCGGCGGCGACGGCGGCGTCGTCGATGATGCGGTTCACGACCATTTCGCGGACCGTCTCGCAGGCGGGGGGCGCCTGGGCGGCGATCTGCGCGATCTTCCATGCGAGGTGCTCGTCGCGGGGGAAGTCCTCCGCCGAGCGGCGGGTGCGGACGGTGTGGACGGAAAGACCCGGTGCGGGCATGCGGCCTCCTGTGTGGTGCTGGCGATTCGCACGCTACACAGGCGGAGAAGGCGCTGAGAATACCTTGCTGATGCGTATTTCTGTGGCGATCTACCGATGATTCTGCGGATGTTGTGAAGGGCTGTGCGGATACACTTCCATGTGCGATGCGGCGGCCGGCCCGTGCCGACCGCGCGTGGGAGCGGTGACGGGTGCCGGGAGGTCGATGGCGATGCAGAAGATGTTCGTCGGCGCGCGTCTGCGTCGGCTCCGCGAGGAGCGCAGGCTCAGCCAGGCCGGCCTCGCGCGTGTGCTGGAACTGTCGCCGAGCTACGTCAACCAACTCGAGAACGATCTGCGGCCGCTGACCGTGCCGGTGATGATGCGCCTGAGTTCCGCGTTCGATCTGGAGCTGGACTTCTTCGCTTCCGACGGTGACGCACGGTTGATCGCAGACCTGGACGAGGTGTTCGCGGACAGTCCCGCCACCGAGCGGCCCACGGTGCGCCAGGTGGAGGAACTCGTGTCGCGTATGCCGGATGTCGGCCGAACGCTGGTGCGGCTGCACCGGCGGCTGCACGCCGCCACCGAGCAGGCCGAGCGGCTCTCCGGCCGGGCGGTGGCCCATCCCGACGGGGCATCCGCGCCGGCGTCGGAGCCGGACGGGGCGGGCGACTCCGCTGCGGTGGGCGACGGGATCGAAGGACTCGCGACCCCGTACGAGGACGTCCGTGACTTCTTCTACGGGCGTCGGAACCATTTCGCCGAGCTCGACTCCGCGGCGGAGGAGCTCTTCGAGAGTTGTGGCCTGCGGCCGGGCGGCCTCGACATCCAGCTCGCCCGGCTCCTGCGTGACGAGCACGGGGTGACCGTGCGGCTGCGTACGGACGACCCCCGGAGCCCCGGCCCCAAGCGCGAATACGATGCGGCCGCGGGCGTGCTGTTCCTCGCCCGTCGCCTGGACGCCGGACAACGCGCGTTCCAGATGGCGACGCAGATCGCGCTGCTCACACGGCGCGCGGTGATCGACGCCATCGCCGACGCGAGCGGTCTCGCCCCTCAGTCCGCCGCGCTGGCCCGCGTGGGCCTCGCCAACTACTTCGCGGGTGCACTGCTGTTGCCGTACACACGGTTTCTGGATGCGGCGGAGGAGTTGCGCTACGACATCGACCTGCTCTCGGTGAAGTTCGAGGTGGGGTTCGAGACGGTCTGCCACCGGTTGTCCACGCTGCAACGACCGGGACAGCGCGGGGTGCCCTTCTTCTTCGTGCGCACCGATCGTGCGGGGAACATCTCCAAGCGGCAGTCGGCGACGGCCTTCCACTTCTCCAGGGTCGGCGGCAGCTGCCCGCTCTGGGTGGTGCACGACGCGTTCGCGTCGCCGGGGAGGGTGCTCACCCAGGTGGCGCAGATGCCCGACGGTCGCACGTACCTCTGGATCGCGCGGACCACCCACGAAGACGGCCGCGGCTACCGTGCCCCGGGCCGGACGTTCGCCGTGGGGCTGGGGTGCGATATCGGTCATGCGGACCGGCTCGTGTACTCCGAAGGCCGGTCGCTCGCGGATCCGGGCGCCATCGTCCCGATCGGTGCCGGCTGCAAGGTGTGCGACCGCCCGCAGTGCGCACAGCGTGCGTTCCCGCCGCTGGGAAGCCGCCTGCAGATCGACGAGGACGTCAGCAGTCAGCTGCCGTATCGGCACGCGTACACGGAGTAGGACCGCCCGGGAGTCGATGCGCGCGCCGGCCGGCGCCGGCCCGGGGCCGCTCGGACGGCGGCGGCACCTGCCCGGCCGGGCAGTTCTCCGCTGCCGCCCGGCCGGTTACCGCCGCGAAGCCTTGTGACCTGGTTCACGCCGAACGCACAGTGGCACTCGACGCCGGAAGCCCGGTGTCGACGCACAGCCGACGGACACCGGCCGCAGGGCCGCCGCACGCGACGAGGAGAACACCATGGCAATCGAGCTGAACCAGATCTGGGACTTCCCGATCAAGGAGTTCCACCCGTTTCCCCGCGCCCTTCTGGGCGTCGGAGCCCACGATATCCTCGGTGTGGAGGCGAAGAACCTCGGCTTCAAGCGTGCGCTGATGATCACGACCGGCCTGCGCGGCACCGGGATCATCGAGGAGCTGATCGGGAAGATCAAGCACCAGGGCGTGGACGTGGTCCTGTACGACGGGGTGGAGTCGAACCCCAAGGACTACAACTCCATGGAAGCCGCGGCGATGTACACGAAGGAGAAGTGCGACAGCATCATCTCCGTCGGTGGCGGCTCCAGCCACGACGCCGCCAAGGGCGCGCGGGTGGTCATCGCGCACGACGGCCGCAACATCAACGAGTTCGAGGGCTTCTCCAAGTCCACCAACAAGGAGAACCCCCCGCACATCGCCGTGTCCACGACGGCCGGCACCGGCTCGGAGACGTCCTGGGCCTACGTCATCACCGACACCTCGGACATGGAGACCCCGCACAAGTGGGTGGGCTTCGACGACGCCATCATCCCCACCCTCGCGCTCGACGACCCGCTGCTGTACTACCCGCTGCCGCAGCACTTCACCGCGTACTGCGGCTTCGACGTGCTGGCGCACGGCAGCGAGCCCTACGTCTCGCGACTCGACTTCCCGCCGTCGCTCGGCAATGCCCTGTACTCGATGGAGCTCGTCGCGAACAACCTGCGCGAGGCCGTGTTCGAGCCGCACAATCTCAAGGCCCGCGAGGCCATGATGCACGCCCAGTACATCGCGGCGCAGGCGTTCAACTCGGGCGGGCTCGGCATCATCCACTCGATCTCGCATGCGATGAGCGCGTTCTTCGACAGCCACCACGGCCTGAACAACGCGATCGCATTGCCGCGCGTGTGGGAGTACAACCTGCCGTCCCGCTACCAGCAATTCGCCCGGATCGCGGAGACGATGGGCGTGGACACCCGCAACATGACCACCGTTCAGGCGGCCGACGCGGCCGTCGAGGCCGCGGTGCGGCTGTCCGAAGACATCGGCATCCCCGCGAACTTCTCCTCGGTGCACACCGATACCTACGAGAAGAACCAGATGAACACCAACAAGTACGAGGGGCGCGGCGACAGCATCCCCGGCGACCAGGGCACGGTCCGCAAGATCTCCGAACACATCCTGGACGACTGGTGCACCCCGGGCAATCCGCGCGAGGTGACGGTCGAGTCCGCGATCCCGGTGGTCGACCACTGCATCAACGGCTCGTACTACTGATCCGTCAGCCGCCCGTTCCATCGAAGGCCGGCGGCGCTCAGCATCGCCGAATGCCGCCGGCCCACACTCCATCGAGGTGACCGAAGATGACCACTGCCGGCCTCCGGACCGTGCAGCCTGCAGCGCAGGATGCGACCTCCTTCAGCGATCCCGAGCAGTTGCGGACCGCGCTGCGCGAGACCGACTACATCGCCGACGACGATCTGGCCACCGTCGTCTACCTGGCGACGACGCTGGACCGGCCGCTCCTGTTGGAGGGGCCGGCGGGCGTGGGCAAGACGGAGCTGGCCAAGTCGCTGGCCGCGGCTTCGGGGCGCCGGCTCGTCCGACTGCAGTGCTATGAGGGTTTGGACGACAACCGGGCGCTCTACGAGTGGGACTACGCCAAGCAGCTCCTGCACGTGCAGATGCTGCGCGATCGGATCACCGAGGCCACCGCCCACATCACGGACCTGGACGAGGCGTCCCAATACCTGGCGGGCCGGGACTTCGGCCTGTACTCCGAGCCCTTCCTGGCCATGCGGCCGCTGCTGGAGTCCATCATTTCCGAACAGCCGGTGGTGCTGCTCGTGGACGAGGTGGATCGCACCGAGGAGTCGATGGAGGCCCTGCTGCTGGAGGTGCTGGCGGAGAAGCAGGTGACGATCCCGGAGATCGGCACGTTCGCGGCGCGCACGGTGCCGTGGGTGGTGCTGACCTCCAACGACACCCGCGAGCTGTCGCCGGCGCTCAAGCGGCGCTGCCTGCACTTCCACCTGGGCTATCCGACGTCGGCCCGCGAGCGGGAGATCGTCACCGCGCGGGCACCGGAGGTCGAGAACCCGGTGGCGGCGGAGGTGGTGGAGCTGGCGCGCCGCCTGCGCGAGCTTCCGTTGCGCAAGAGTCCGTCCATCTCGGAGGTCATCGACACCGCGCGGGCGGCGGCGGTGCTCGCGCCGGGCGAGGAGTCGCTGGCGGAGGCCACGCGCCGGGTCCTGCTGGCGTCGCTGGTGAAGTACGAGTCGGATCGGGCGATGGCCCAGGAGGCCCTGGCCGGGCAGGCGGCGCCGGCCCGGGGACGGTCGCAGGAACAGGGCGGAAGCGCTGCAGACCCTTCCGGCGCCGCGGAGCCGGCCGCCGAGAGGGTGACCATAGCCGACCGGCCGGCCAACACGACGGCCGTCGCGTTCCGCACGCGCGGCACGCGCGGAGAGGGGAAGTGAACCGGCCATGACCGAAAGCGCCTTGTCCCAGCGGATTCCCCCGCAGGAGAGTGAAACGGACCGGTTCGCCGTGGACCGTCCCGTACGGGTCCTGGACGTGGTGTCGGCGGTGTTCGGCGGCCTCCTGCGCCGCGCCGGGGTGGCCGCGTCGCCGGCGGAGGTCATCGGGATCCGGCGGATCCTGGCGGTGATCGGCGGCGGCGACCTTGCGCGGCTGCGCGCGGCGCTGCGGGCGGGGTGCGTCAAGTACGCGCACGAGAACGCGGGCTTCGACGTCGCATTCGACGCACTGTTCGCAGCGGGTGCCGCGGGCAGGGGCGGCGATGACTCCATTGCGCAGTGGACGCCGAACTCCGACGGCCTGCCGACCGCGCTGGAGATCGAGGAGGACGAGGAGATCGGCCGCTACGCCGGTTACGACGAACGCTTCGCCGAGGTGGGCGACGAGCTGGACCTGCCCGACTCGGAGGGCGGGTTCAACCCGCACCGGGACGACGACGACGTCTCGCTCACCGGCTCCGATCACGACCTGTCGGTGTCCACAGAGGCGGACCAGGGCCGGCGGGGCGTCACCTACACCGTGGAGGTGGACCGCGCGTCGACCACCACTGTGGGCGCGCTGGCCGACGGCACCGGCGTGGCCGCGGTGGGGGACCTGCGGTGGGACGATCCCGATCAGATCCTCGCGTGGCTGGACTCGTACGACCCGACGCGGGCCTATGGCGCCGACGATGATCCCGGACCGCTCACCGAGGCGCAGCTCCAGCGCCTGTCGGAAGCGATCGAATCGTTCGTCGACGCGCTGGCGCAGCGGGGCGCGGTGGTCCCCCCGGAGCTGACGGGGGAGGCCGTCGCCGCGGATCCGCACGCCGACGTCGAACTGGCGTGCCACGAGATCCTGCGCCGGATGCGCGGCGCGCCCCGTGCCCGGCCCCGGACGAAGGGGCGGGGCGGGCTGGACATGCGCCGGACCGTGCGCGCGAGCCTGCGCACCGACGGCGTGCCTTTCCGGCTCGTCACCCGCACCCCGGTGCCGGACCGGGTGCGCCTGCTGGTGCTCGCCGACGTCTCGCTGTCGGTGCGGCCGGTGACGGCGTTCGCCCTGCGGTTCGCGCAGGCCATGCACCGGAGGGCGGCGCGCTGCCACGTCGTCGCCTTCGTGGACCGGCCCGTCGAGGTGACGGGGGCGCTGCTGCGCGGCGGCGGTGACGACGTGCTCGCCGGGGTGCTGTCCGACGAGCAGATCGATCTGGAGGCGAGCAGCGACTACGGGCGGGTGCTCGACGAGATGCTGGAGCTGCACGCGGGGCTGCTGGACAAGCGCACTGCGGTGCTGGTGGTGGGCGACGGGCGCAGCAACGGGCTGCCGCCGCAGGCGGACCTGCTCGCCGCGCTGCGGCGGCGGGTGCATTCGCTGGCGTGGATCACGCCCGAACCCCGGCGGTACTGGGCGCAGGCCACCTGCGCGATGGACGAATACGCGGAGGCGTGCGACCAGGTGGTGGTGGCGCGGGACGCCGAGCAACTGCTGGCGCGCTCGGCCGAGCTGGCGCACGCCCTTTCGTGACCGCGGGGATGTGACGGCGGCGCGTCCTGGCCGATCGGGCAGGCCGCGTCCTGTCCGCGTGAACGATGTGCGGGCGCGGGCGGCGGCATACCCTGGGGACACCCCGTTGATCGGACCCGCACCGTTGATCGGACCCGCACAGTGCACACCGTGAATTCTGATCGTGACACGCCCCGACGTAATCCGGGCAACCCGCGCGCCCGCACGCCCGTCGTCGGTGGATCCGCACCCGGCGAGGTGATCTCCGCGCGCGTGTTCAAGTTCCATGCGCCGGAGATCGTCTTCGGCGACGGCGCGATGCCGGAGGCGTCTTTCGCCGCGCTCCGATTCGGCGGCGCCCGCCCCCTGGTGGTCACCGACGCCGGCGTGCTCGCGGCGGGCTGGCCGCAGATGTTGCTGGACGGGCTGCGCACGCAGGGCATGGAGCCGGAGCTGTGGAGCGGACTCACCCCCAACCCGAAGGACCACGAGATCGCCGACGGGCACCGCGCCTACGCCGGCCACGGCTGCGACGTCATCATCGCGCTCGGCGGCGGCTCGGTGATCGACGCGGCCAAGGGCATCGCGATCCTCGCCGCCAACGGGGGACGGATCCTCGATTACGTGGGGATCGACCGTGCGCAGTCGCCGATCCCCCCGCTCGTCGTCGTCCCCACCACCTCCGGATCCGGGGCGGACGTGTCGCAGTTCTGCGTGGTCACCGATACCGACCGCCGGGCCAAGGTGACGATCATCGGCCGCGCGCTGGTTCCGAACGTGACGGTCGTGGATCCGCGCCTGCTGCCGACCATGCCGGAGCGGGTGGCCGCGACCACCGGCCTCGACGCGCTCACCCACGGAATCGAGGCGTACGTGTCGGTGGCGCGCACCCCGCTGACCGACAGGCACGCGCTCCAGGCCGTCGGGCTGGTGTTCGATCACCTGACCGCCACTCTGGAACGGCCGGACGTCATGGCGGACCGGCGCGCCATGGCGCTGGCCAGCCTGGAGGCCGGAATGGCGTTCAGCAACGCGATCCTGGGTGCGGCGCACGCGGTGAGCCACCAGGTGGGCGGCATGCTCGACGCCACGCACGGCGAGATCAATGGCATCGTGCTGCCCCACGTCATCCGCTTCAACGCCGAAACCGATCCGCAGCCGTACGAGGATGTCGCCCGGCACCTGGGGCTGACAGTGCGGGGGAACGCCCCGCAGGCGGCGGCCTGGGCGGTCGCCGAGCACGTGGAGGCGCTCGTGGCGAACGTCGGGATGCCCGCGGGCCTCGCGCAGCTGGGGGTGCGCGACGAGGACCTGCCACGCCTGGCGCGTGGCGCACTGCAGGACGCCTGCATGACCACCAATCCGCGCGCGGCGGACGAGGCCGCGATGGTGCGGCTGCTCCGGGACTCGCTGTGACCCGGCGCGGCGGGTCGGATCTCGAGCGGCTCACCGGGGTGCGCTCCGGCAAGTCGACGTTCTACCGCGAATACCGCGGGGCGGCGGAGCGGCTGGAGCGGGTGGTGCATGCGCTCGACACGATCTCGCGGGCCCTGGTCCGCACGGTGGAAGGACCCGAGGCGCTGGTGCTCGCCGTCGCGGAGGCCGTCCGCCTGCATCTCGAGGCGCAGTGGGTCCTGTTCGCGCTGGCGGACGGCGAGCTGCCCGAGGCGGAGCCGCGCCACTTGGTCGTGGACGCCCAGGGCCACCCGTACGCCTACGAGGGGCTGCGCGGCGGGGACCCGCCGCCCGAGGACATGCCGGCGGTGGTGATCAACCGGCTCAACGACATCCTGCGCGGCGAGTTCGACTTCCTCGCGCGCCCCGTCGTCGATCCGCATCACGCGCACGTGCCCATCGATCTCGGCGGCGGTGTCGTGGGGGCGTTCGCCGCGTGGACGCCGCCACGGCGCCGGCTCGACGCCACCGACGAGTCCGTGATGCGCATCTTGGCCGGCCAAACCGCGGTGGCGCTGCAGAACTCGGCGCTCTTCCAGAGCCGCCAGGTGTTGCTCGAGCGGGCCGAATCGTCGTACGCGGCCGCATCGGCGCAGGCCGACCAACTCGCCGCGCGCAATGCGGAACTCGTCGAGACGCAGTGGAGACTGGGGTTGGCGACGCGCCGCAAGATCGTCGACGACGAAAGGCACCGCATCGCCCGGGAACTGCACGACAGCGTCACGCAGTGCGTACTCTCCGCGGGGATGCAGATCGAGGTGTGCCGGAGCGGAATCCCCGATGCCGAGCGCGGCGAACGCCTGGACCTGGCGAAGACGTTGACCAGGTCGGCGGTGGAACAACTGCGGTCCGCCATCTACGCGCTGGACCACAAGGGGGAATCGGAGAGGTCGGGCCTGGCGGAGATGCTCCGCCAGCTGTGCACCGTGCACATGCCGTCGGACCTGCGCGTGCAGTTGCGGATGACCGGCGCCGCGGCCGATCTGCCGCGGGACGTCGAGCACGCGCTGCTGCGCATCGCGGGGGAGGCCCTCTTCAACGCTTCGATGCACGGCGGCGCGACGCGTGCGATCGTGCGCGTCGATCAGCGCGCCGACGGCGTGACACTCGCCGTATCCGACGACGGCACGGGCGATCCCGCCGCGCTGCGATTGCGGCTGCGGATCGCGCAGGCCGGGGACCTGGACGTGCATCACCGGGGACTGGCCAACATGCAGGCCAGGGCACAGGAACTGGGCGGCACCCTGGCGGTGCGGCGCGCGCGGATCGGCGGCGTCCGGGTCGCCGTGGCCATCCCGCTGCCAGTGCGGGAAGACGCGGATCCCGGTGCGGCGGAACCGCCGGCGCCCGGGCCGGGGCGGTCGGCGGATCCGGCACGCGGAGAGCGGGGCCCGGCATGACACGGCTGGTGCTGATCGACGACCACGCGATTCTTCGGCAGGGCATGCGCTCGATCCTGGAGCGCGAGCCGGACATCGAGGTGGTCGGCCAGGCGGCCGACGGGGCGGAGGCGCGCGCGGTGGTGGCCTCCACCTCTCCGGACGTCGCGATCGTCGACCTCAAGCTCTCCGCGGGCTCCGAGCTCGAGGGACTGGGTCTGTGCGCGGCGCTGACGGCCGAGCATCCGGACGTGGGCCTGCTCGTCCTCACCACGTTCCTCGATGAGGAGCTCGTGGTGGAGGCGATGCACGCGGGCGCGCGCGGCTACGTGGTCAAGGACGTGGACACTACGGAACTGGTCCGCGCGATCCGCGCCGTCGCCGCGGGCGAGAGCGCCTTCGACGCGCGCAGCGCCGCCGCCGTGGTGCGGTCGATGAGCGGCCGGACCGCACCCCGCGAGTCGTTGACGTCGCGCGAGATGGACGTGCTGCGACTGCTGGCCACGGGCCTGTCCAACGGCGCCATCGGTGAGCGCCTGTACATCTCGGCGACCACCGCCAAGTTCCACGTCAGCAACATCATGCGGAAGCTGCAGGTGGCCACCCGCGCCGAGGCCGTCTACGCGGCCAGCAAGCGCGGCATCATCTGACAGGCCGCCCGCCCCCGGTCAGTGGTCGAGGACGAGCCAGCCGCCGTGGTGGTCGCCGACCGTATAGCCCATCCCCAGGCGGGTGCCCAGGGTGTGCAGGTCCCGGGCGTCGAACGTCTGGACATGGCCGAAGCAGGTCTGCGCCTGTCCCTCGTACGGCACCGCGACGATGACGCGCCGCCGGGCGAGGCGCACCGCTTCCTGCACCACCGCGAAGGCCTTGCGCGGCGGCAGGTGCTCGAGGAGGTGCAGGACGGTCACCGTGTCGGCGGCGCGGTCGGGCAGGGGCACGGAGGCCGCGTCGCAGGTGAGGGTGCGCAGCGGCCGCTGCATCGCCGACGCGGCGTCATCGAGCAGCCGCATCGTGCCGGCACTGAGGTCGGTGGCCGTCACCGACAGTGGGGCTGTGCGGCGATCGCGGGCCAGGCGCAGCGGGAAGAATCCGAAGCAGGAGCCGAGGTCGAGCACCTCGGTGCCGCTTATCAGCTGCTCGGCACGCCGGTGGACCGGCGCGAATGCGGCCGAACCACGCTCCAGGGCGGCGACGGAGTTCCGATAGAACGGAATCCACGGCGACGCGGCGACGTGATGCGCCGGGTGCCCGGGGACGTGCCCCGGCGCCGAGTGCACGAGGCCGATCAGCGTCGCCTCGAACTCCGCAGGGCCCGCGAGCATCCCGGTGGCGTCGAGCTCGGCGGCGATGAGACCGGCGGCGTCGTCGGAGATCGTCTCCGCGTCGAATCGGTGGAGCACGGTCAGCGTGCGGCCGGTGCGGAAGGCGCGGAAGTGCCGGGTATCGACGACGCCGGTGCCGCGCGGGCGCTCGGCGAGGAGCGTGCGCGCCGTCGCGGAGTCCACGTGGCACACGCGCACTCCGTCGCGTTCCCAATGCCCGTGGTCGCCCTGCCGGTGGCCACCCTGCTCGCCGACCCAGCGGCCCTGGATCCGGTGCGCGTCGTCGTGCCTGTGTCCCAGGCGCTGGTCGCGCTTTGCGGGCCTGCCGGACCCGGGCGCATGGAGCCGCCGGTCGGGCCTGGTGACGGGCGACGGGGTGACGGAGGATCGGGCGGCGTGGGACGGGTGGACCGGTGCGGTGTGCAGGTCGAGGGTCATCGAGTTCTCCGGACGCTGTGGCGGCGCTGCCGGTCACGCTGCCGACGTGTGCGCTTGGTCACATTGACGTTAGGTTCTGGAAGGCCCCGGCGGTCCCTCCGGTGAGGCGCTGTCGTGTGGTCGACCGGCGGGTTCCCGGCCTGTCCGGTCGGGCAGGGGCGGCCCGCGCACGAGGGCCGGCGCCGGCATTGCGGCGCCCGCCGGCGAGGCCCGCGATCGACGGCGGGGAACAGGTGGGCTACGGTGAACCCGCCAGCTATCAAGAGCGGTCGAGAAACCTGGTTCGATGACGCCGCAGCAACCCCCCGGAAGTCCGGGTGCGGGTGCTCCCGCCAGGAGCGATGGACGGGTGATCACATGCGCGGCAACGCAACCGCCGTATTCGTTTTCCTGCATTCCCGGCGCTGCATCGATCTGTGCCGGGTGAGCACCGAGGGCTGTCGAATGCCCCGCGGCCGGGCCTGACCGGCCGAATTCCCCGCGCCCCCGATCGCAGGCGGCGCACTGCGCTTGCGCGCATCTTCTTCTTCCCTGCATGACGCTCTGCACGGCGCGTGGCGTCGCGGGCCGCCGTAGGCCCGCGCGCCTGCCGCCGCGCATTCGACGAAAGGACCATCATGACCATCACCACGGGCGCCACCACCACCGCTACCACGGACACCGCCGACCAGCACCGGCTGCGCAGCGAGGTGCGCGCGGCCCACGTCCCGGGCACTGCCACGCAGGTCCGGATCACGGCGCGCGACCACGCCTTCACCATCGACGAGCCGGCCGGACTGGGTGGCGACGACAAGGGTGCCAACCCGGTGGAACACCTGCTGGCGGCGCTGGGCAGCTGCCAGGCGATCACCTTCCAGGTGTGGGCGCAGAAGCTCGGCGTCGCCCTCGACTCTGTCGACATCGAGCTGGGCGGCGACATCGACCTGCGCGGATTCTTCGGCCTCGACGAGTCCGTGCGTCCGGGGTTCCAGGGCATCGACGTGCGGGTGAGCATTTCCGGGCCGGAATCGCGCGAGCGCTACGAGCAGCTCATCGCGACGGTCGAGAAGCACTGCCCGGTTCTCGACAACCTGGCACACGGCGTGCCGGTGACGACCTCCGCGCGCATCGCCTGAGCGGCTCAGCGACGGCCGATCGGAGCGCCCACTGCACGGTCCGAGCGCCGGTTCCCCTGTTGTCCGGGAGGATCGGCGCTCGGATCGGGGTAGGGGTGCTCAGCATCGCCCGGCCGCCTCGTTCTCCAGCCGGGTCCGGTAGTACAGGGTGCCGTCGATGCCGCCGGCGACCGGGCGCGGCCGGGGAGACTTAGCCCCACGCCCGTCGCCCGACGACGCGCCGCGCAACCGCCGTCCCACCCACGGCACCAGGTGCTCGCGCGCCCAGCGGGCCTCGCTGCGCACCGTCGCGCGCGGCACAGGACCGGCAGGCGGCGGGGCCCAGCCGCCGGAGCCGGGCATTCCGAACAGGTCGGCGGCGGCCTGCGCCAGGCGCGCGTGTCCCAGCGGCGTGAGGTGCAGGTGATCGTCGCCCCAGGCGCGCGGATCCTCGAACACGGTGCCGGTGGTGTCGGTGATGGGGTGCACGCCGTGGTGGGCGGCCAGGTCGCGGTAGACGTCGTTGAGTCGCACCCGGTTGCGCTCGAGCAGCCGCGAGACCGGGGTGATGCGACGCAGGTCGGGGATGGGCACGAAGACCATCGGCGTGCCGCTGCGGTGGAACGGTTCGACCAGGGCGACCAGGTCGGAATGCAGCGTGTCGAAGTCGGGCCGCGGGCGGAGCAGGTCGTTCATGCCCGCGGTGACGGTGACGTAGTCGGGCGCGAGCGCCGCCGCGGCGTCGCGCTGCGCCTGCACGATCTGCCGGATCCTGTAGCCGCGCACCGCGAGGTTGGCGTACTCGATGCCGCCGTGGTGCGTGGCCAGGCGCGCGGCCAGCCGGTCGGTCCAGCCGCGCGGCGTGCCGTCGGGCCAGGGCGTGTCGCCGACCCCCTCGCTGAGGCTGTCTCCGATCGCGACGTAGCGCAGCGGCATGGTGCGGCTCCTGGTGTTCGCGGTGTGGCGGGTGCGGGGGTGTCCGGCGCAGGGAGGCAGTTCTGAAGCTACACGGATCGTCTCGCGACGCGGACCGTGTGCGGCGCGGTCGCCGACGAAGCCCGCGCCCCGCAAACGGGGGCGCGGGCTTCGGGGAAGACCGGTGCCGCGGTTCAGCGGCCGGATCCGGCGGGCGCGTGCGGGTGGACTCCGTGGCCGCTCCCGTCGGCGCCGAGGCTCTGCGCGTAGGCGACGCCGAGCGCCAGCAGGACGAGCCCGGCGGCGACGAAGGCGACGACCCGGAAGAGCCCGTCGAGCGCGGACAGGTCGAACAGGAACAGCTTGCCCACGGCGGCGACGCTGACGGCGAGCCCCGCGGTGAGCGTGATCGCGCGGGGCCCGTCGTGCAGCCTGCGCGCCCGGAGCAGAGCGGCCGCGGCCGCGGCGAACCAGACCAGCGTGGCGGCGGTGTGGCCGGCGCGGAAGCCGCTCTCGGTGCCCCCGGTGATCAGCTGGGCGGTGCCCAGGCAGACCTGGGTGAGCAGGCCCAGGCACAGCACCCCGCCGACGGTCCAGCAGTATTCGGCGCGCAGCCGGGGCCGCGCGGCCCACGCCGCGGCGAGGACCCCGACCACAGCGATGGCGACAGCGGCGGCGACGAGCATCCCCACCCGCCGCGGGGTGTCGAGCGCATCCGGGGACCAGAGCTGTTCGACGGCGCCGGCCGCCGCCATGGCGCAGAGCCCGATGCCGGCGAGCGCGGTGGCGATGACCAGCAGGACCCGCTGCTGCGAGCCTGCGTGGCGCACCGCGACCGCCGCCACCAGCGCAATGCCCAGCAGTGCCGCCGCGTCCACGTCGTCGGTGGCGGCGTAGGCGACGGTGACCGGGGCGATGAGGGCGGCCGCCGACAGCCACACGCTGCGCGCGCCGAGCGGTACCGGCGTGCGGTGCGCGGTGCCGATCACCACGCCGACCAGCAGCAGCGCGCAGACTGCCGCCACTGCGGCGGACGACGGGCGGTCGAGCACGCCCGGCAGTGCCATGACGGGCAGGGCGGCCGCCGCGGAGCCGAGTGCGATGAGGACGGGGCGGGAGCTCGACGGAAGCAGGATCAGGGCGGAGGCGAGGGCCAGGGTCAGGTTGGCGGCGACGGCGGCGCCGAAGAACCAGTCGGCGGGATCGCCGGAGACTCCGGCGGCCAGCAGCGGCAGGGTCGCGCCGGCTGTGTTGACGAGGAACACCGCGGTCCAGTCGCGGCCCCGCCCCGGCCACAGGACCGCCGCCGCGTAGGCGAGCGTGAAGCCGACCAGCACCTCGTCGGAACCATCGGTGATCACGGGGGCGAACACCAGCACTGGCACCGAGACCATCAGGCACAGCGCCTGACTGTCCCAGCGGTGCGCCAGAACGAGGCCGGCGCCGGCGATCGCGCCTCCGGAGAGCACGCCGGCCACCGGCGGCAGCCAGTGGTAGATCGTCGAGCAGGCGAGGACGTCGAACAGTGCGGTGGCCACGCCGGTTGCCACCAGGGCGGCCGCTCCGGACCGCTTCGGGGTGTGCCGGCCGATGCGGGCTCCCGCGGCGAACAGGGCGACGGCGAGGGCCGCGCCGCCCGCGACCCGCACCTCCGGCCGCAGCAGGCCGGCCTGTGCCGCGAGCACCAGCAGCAATACGACGCCGATGAGGGTGATCGCGACGCCGAACGTCGCCAGCACCCGGCCCACCAGCCCGCGTTCCGCGGCGGACGACAGGCGTTCCGCAACGCTCTTGCGCGCGGCGGCCGGGGGCCGTGGAGGCGCCGACTGCGGGTAGGGCGGCTGTGGCCACGGGGCCTGCGGGAAGTGCGCCTGGGAGCTAGGCGCCTGGGAGCTAGGCGGCTGCGGGTAGGGCGGCTGAGGGTACGGGGCCGCGGGCGCTCGCGGGGTGGCGTATTGGACCTGCGGCCGGGCGGGCTCCGCGAGATCGGTGCGGACGAAGGCCGTGAAGTCGGCCGAGACTTCCGAGACGCGGCGCGACAGCTCGCGGAGCTGCGCGTCGATGCGTTCGGCGGTGACGGCCGAGCCGGGATAGTGGTTCATGCGTCTCAGCCTTGCCGTGCTTGGCGCGGCGCACATGCGCAGAACTACTCAGAAGGCCTGGTCATCTACCTCTGGTGATCTGCCCCCTGCCGGACCGGTGCGCACTGTTATCGGGTCTCGCCGTCGATCCCGTGCTCGATGGCATACCGCGCGAGTTCCACGCGGTTGCCCAGCTGGAGTTTGCGCAGGGCGGCGCCCACATGGTTCTCGACTGTGCGCGTGCTGATCTCCAGCCGTGTGGCGATCTGCCGGGACGACAGCCCCTTCGCCACGTACCGGAGCACCTCGGTCTCGCGCGGCGTGAGAACGGGGGCATCGGCCCGGGGTGCGCGGGCGATCCGCCGGTACTCGCCGAGCACCAGGCCGGCCAGGCCGGGCGTGAACACGGCCTGCCCGTCGCCGGTGGCGACGACCGCGGCCACCAGCTCGGACCGCTGCGCGCTCTTGACCAGGTACCCGGTGGCGCCGGCCTTGATCGCGTCGAGCACGTCCTCGCGCTCGTCGGAGGCGGACAGCACCAGCACGCGGGCACCGGGATGCGCCTGGAGGACCTGTGCCGTCGCGTCGGCGCCGGAGCCGTCGGGCATCTGCATGTCCATCAGGACCACATCGGGCCGGACCGCCGCGGCACGTGCCGCGGCGGCGGCGACGCCGTCGGCAGTGGCCGCCACGTCGAATCCCTCCTCGGCGAGGTCGCGGGCGACACCCTCGCGCCACATGGGGTGGTCGTCCACCACCATCACACGCAGTGCCGGCGTGGCCTCGGTCACCGGGAGTCCGCCTTTCTTGCAGTGTCCGTCTCGACTACGACTGCCGGGACGGTCAGCTCCCATTCTGTCCCGGAGCCGGGGGCGGATTCCAGACGGGCGCGCCCGCCCAGGCGCTCCACTCGGCCGATGATGGACCGGGAGACGCCCATCCGGCCCTCGGCGGCGGCCTCCTGCAACCGGCCCGGCGGTATGCCCGCACCGTCGTCGCGGACGCTGACCACCACCTCGTCGCCCAGGTCCTCGAGCAGGATGTACGTGTGCGCGCCGGCGCCGGCGTGCCGGGCGACGTTGTCGAGGACGTTGGCGACGGCGGCGAGCACCTCGTCGGCGACGGCGGCGGGCAGGACCACCGGGTCGGCCGGAGTGCTCACGTGGATGCGATCGGAAGCTCTCGCCCGCAGCTCCGGACCCAGATCGCGGCCCGAGCGCGCGTCCTGCGGGCGAGGGGCGGGCGGCTCCTCGGCGATCAGGCGCCGGAGGCTGCGTTCCTGCCCGGCGGCGAGCGTCGCCAGTTCCTCCGTGGGGCCCCCGATCTCCCGTCCACGCCGGGCGATCAGCGCCAGGGCCTGCAGTACGCCGTCGTGCACCTCGCGCGCCAGACGGTCGCGCTCGGCGGACCGCGCGGCCAGACCGACCGCCGCCGTCAACCGCTCGTGCGTCACGCGCGCCCGCGTCGCGGCCATGCCCACGGCCACCGCCGCCGCGGCGAGGAGGATCATCGTGGCGTTGCGTCCCATGTTGAGGACGATCTCGCCCTTGACGAAGTAGTTCGCCGCGCCGATGACCACGGCGCCCGCGAATCCCGCGCGCGCCCCGCCGACCAGGGCCGCCGACAGCACCGCGCTCGCCATCCACAGGGTGGTCGGCCAGGTCTGGTTGTGCGCGATCCAGTCCTTGTCGGCGACCAACGAGGTGGACAGCATCATCGCGGCCGACACGGCCAGTTCGCCGGACACCCACCATCCACGCCGCGCGAAGCCGTGCAGGTAGCCGGCCATCGACGCGGCGTTCGCCGCGGTCAGCGCAGCGAACAGTACCCAGGTGATCCCGGGGTGCAGCAGATCCCCGTCCACTGCCACGAGGAAGCCGAGCGCGTAAAGGAAGCCGATGGCGCGGAACACCTGGGCGGCACGCCACAGCGGGCCTGCGGCATCGTCGTCGGTGAGCCCGCGGCGCAGCGAGTTCAGTACCGCGGTGGCCGATGCGTGATCGTCGGGCGCCCGTGCGCCCGCCGCGCGGGTGCGGACGGTTCTCGTCATCCGTCGATCATGGCCCACCATCCGTCGATCACGGACAAAGAGGACCGAAACCGTCCTGTTGACCTGTCACGGTGGGGGCATGAACACATCCACCTGGAACGAACAACTGCGCTTCCAGATCACGATGCACTGGGAAGAGCAGGTGCGGCCGCGGCTCGCGGGGCTGACCGACGCCGAGTACTTCTGGCGGCCGGCCCCCGGCTGCTGGACGGTGCACCCGCGGGGCGAGGGCACCGCCGCCATCGAAGGGGGCTCCGGAGACTTCACCATCGACTTCGAGTTCCCGGAGCCGTCGCCCCCGCCGATGACGACGATCGCCTGGCGGCTCGGTCACGTCATCGTCGGCGTCCTGGCCATGCGCAATGCGGGTCACTTCGGCCGGGCTCCGGTGGACTACACGACGTTCGACTACGCCGGCACCGCGCGGGACGCGCTGCATCAACTGGACACGGAGTACGCCGCCTGGCTCGCGGGCGTCGAGGGGCTCGGCGAGGACGGGCTTTCGGCGCCGAGCGGCCCCGCGGAAGGCCCGTGGGCGGAGTACCCGATGTCGACGCTGGTGCTCCACATCCACCGCGAGCTCATCCACCACCTCGCCGAGGTCGCGCTGCTACGCGACCTCTACGCCCATACGCAGTGCTGATGAGCGCGGCTGCGGCCGGCGGGCAGGTGGACGGGACGGCCTGAGGGCAGACGGGATCGGGGAGTCATCGCGTCGTGTATGCGCTACCGATCCGCCTGGGCGTGACGTCGGCCGCGATGTCCGTGACCGCGGTGCCGCGCGCCACCGGCAGCGAGCCGAGGCCCTGCTCGAGCACCGTCATCCCCTCGTCGAGCAGGGCGTGCAGCCGGGCGCCGGACCCCGAGCCGTGCGAGCCGACCAGGTCGCCCCCGGCCCCGTCCAGCCACTTCTCGTACGCGGACAGGGCGACGCCGAGCAGCGTCCACGCCACGGACTGCGGGACGTGATCGTCGGCGCGCATGCCGGTCCGCCGCGCCACGTACTCGGCGATCGCGTGCCGCCAATCCGTGTACATCAGCATCGAGTACGCCTGCAACGGCTGCTCGCCCAGGATCAGCGCCATTCTGCGCCGGTGGGTGACGGCCTCCTCGTCGGGGAACGTGTTGAACCTGATGAGCACGCGCCGCAAGCCCTCGGCGGGCGTGATGTCGTCCGGGAGTCCGTCGAGGCCCGCCCGCATACGCTCGAGGTGGCCCTCGAAATCCCCCCAGGGCACGGCGTTCTTCGACGGGAAGTACCGGAAGAAGGTGCGACGGGCGATGCCGGCCGTCTCGGCGATCTCATCGACGCTCGTCTTCTCGAAGCCCTGTTCGGTGAACAGCTTGATCCCCACTGCGCCGATGCGGTCGGCACTGGTGGAGGGGCGCCGACCTGCCCGACCGGCGGGTTTCGTGATCTTCGGCATCGGATCTCCTCCTAGTGATGCAATTATGCACCCGATGCCATTACAGTGATGTATCAGGTCACAGTCCTCATCTGGCCGTGGCCACCGTCGAAGGAGGTTCGCATGTCCGACCGCAAAGCAGTCCAGGCCGATGCCGTGGACACCGTCGTGGCCGAGGAGTCGCTGATCGAGGAGGTCTCGATCGACGGCATGTGCGGGGTCTACTGATGACTGCCGCCGCCCCCGGGTTCGAGAACGAGCCCGGGTGGCGGCTGCACCCCCAGGTGGCGCTGCGCCCCGAGCCGTTCGGTGCGCTGCTTTACCACTTCGGCACCAGGAAGCTTTCGTTCCTGAAGAACCGGACCATCGTGGGGATCGTGCAGTCGTTGCCCGAGCACCCGTCCATCGCCGCCGCCATCGACGCGGCCGGTGTCGATGAGAATTCGCGGCACCTGTACGTGCACGCACTGACGACGCTCGTGTCGTCGGACATGCTCGTGTGTTCCAACCAGTCGGCCGCCTGAGCAGTAACGGAGGACCCATGACCGCCACACTTTCGCAGCCGGCGCCCGTCGGCCGCCTGGTCGACCAATTCGAGTCCGGCCTCGACGCCCCCATCTGCCTGACCTGGGAACTCACCTACGCATGCAATCTGTCGTGCGTGCACTGCCTGTCGTCGTCGGGTCGGCGCAATCCCGACGAGCTCAGCACCGAGCAGTGCAAAGCGATCATCGATGAGCTGCAGCGCATGCAGGTGTTCTACGTGAACATCGGCGGGGGCGAGCCGACCGTGCGCCCCGACTTCTGGGAGCTCGTCGATTACGCCACCGACCACCAGGTGGGCGTCAAGTTCTCGACGAACGGCCTCAAGATCGACCGCGCGGTGGCCGAGCGGCTGGCCGCTTCCGACTACGTCGACGTGCAGATCTCGCTCGACGGCGCCACCGCCGAGGTCAACGACGCGGTGCGCGGCAAGGGCTCGTTCGACATGGCCACCAAGGCCCTGCAGAACCTGGCCGACGCCGGATTCAAGGACGCCAAGATCTCGGTGGTCGTCACCCGCCACAACATCTCGCAGCTCGACGAATTCAAGGCGCTCGCGGACCGTTTCGGCGCCACCCTGCGCATCACCCGGCTGCGCCCGTCGGGCCGCGCCGTGGACGTGTGGGACGAGCTGCACCCCTTGCCCGAGCAGCAGCGCGAGCTCTACGACTGGCTCGTCGCCCACGGCGAAGGCGTTCTCACGGGCGACTCGTTCTTCCACCTGTCCGCCTACGGGGACGGCACCGGCGCGGGGGGCAACGGCGGCGGGCTGCCGGGGCTCAACCTGTGCGGGGCCGGCCGCGTCGTGTGCCTGATCGACCCGGTCGGCGACGTCTACGCCTGCCCGTTCGCCATCCACGATGAGTTCCTGGCGGGCAACGTGCTGCGCGACGGCGGATTCGAGTCGGTGTGGAAGTCGGCGGAGCTGTTCCGCGAGCTGCGCGAGCCGCAGTCCGCGGGGGCGTGCGCCAGCTGCAACTTCTACGACTCGTGCCGCGGCGGCTGCATGGCCGCGAAGTTCTTCACCGGACTGCCGCTCGACGGCCCCGACCCGGAATGCGTGAAGGGCTACGGCGAGGCGTTGCTGGCCGACCGCGGCATCGACATGGCGCTGCCGAAGCCCAGCGTCGATCAATCGCACCGCGGCCGCAAGCGCGGCGGCGGGCCGGGCACGCCCATTCCGCTCAACCTCATCACGCGGCCCCCGTCGCGCGCATGCGACGAGAACCCGCTGGCGGACCTGCCCGAGCAGATGCGCTGAGCGGGCACCGACCACACCTGGATCATCGAGATCATCGGAAAGAAGTAGCAGCACATGGTAAATCCCTGGTTCGAGACCGTCGCCGAGGCGCAGCGCCGTGCGAAGAAGCACCTGCCGCGGCCGGTCTACATGGCGCTGGTCGCCGGCTCCGAGAAGGGGTTGACGACGAGCGACAACATGAACGCGTTCAGCGAGCTCGGTTTTGCGCCGCACGTCGCGGGCCTGAAGGACGAGCGCGAGCTGGCAACCGAGGTGATGGGCCAGCCGCTGTCGATGCCGGTGATGATCTCGCCCACCGGCGTGCAGGCCGTGCACCCCGACGGTGAGGTGGCCGTCGCACGCGCCGCCGCCAACAGGGGAGTGGCGATGGGGTTGAGCTCCTTCGCGAGCAAGTCCATCGAAGAGGTCGCGGACGCGAACCCGCAGACGTTCTTCCAGATGTACTGGGTGGGCGACCGCGACACGCTCGTCGAGCGCATGGAACGCGCCCGGGCCGCCGGCGCCAAGGGCCTGATCATGACGCTCGACTGGTCGTTCTCCATGGGCCGTGACTGGGGCAGCCCCGAGATCCCGGAGAAGATGGACTTCACCGCGATGCGCAAGAACGCCCTGCAGGGCGCGTTGCATCCGAAGTGGTTGCTGCAGTACGCCAAGTCCGGCTCCATCCCGGATCTCACCACGCCGAACCTGAAGAAGCCCGGCCAGCCTGCGCCCACGTTCTTCGGCGCCTACGGCGAGTGGATGGGTACGCCGCTGCCCACGTGGGAAGACGTGGCCTGGCTGCGCGAGCAGTGGGGCGAGAACTTCATGCTCAAGGGCGTCATGCGCGTCGATGACGCCAAGCGCGCCGTCGACGCGGGCGTCACCGCGATCTCCGTGTCCAACCACGGCGGCAACAACCTCGACGGCACGCCCGGGCCGATCCGCGCGCTGGGCCCCATCGCCGACGCGGTGGGCGACCAGGTCGAGGTCGTCATGGACGGCGGCGTGCGCCGCGGCGGCGACGTCGTCAAGGCGCTCGCGCTTGGCGCGAAGGCCGTGATGATCGGCCGCGCCTACCTGTGGGGCCTCGCAGCCAACGGGCAGGCCGGCGTGGAGAACGTGCTGGACATCATGCGTAGCGGCATCGACTCGGCCGTGCTGGGACTCGGCCACAAGTCGGTGCATGATCTCAGCCGCGAGGACCTCATCATCGCCGAGGACTTCGTGCGCAAGCTGGGTGTCTGAGCGGAGTCGGATGTCTGAGTAGCGCGACCATGCACGACGACGAACCCGCGCGGCCGGCATCGGCCGCGCGGGTTCGGCTTGCAGCACGGGGACCTCTGGCGGGGCGGCTACCGCCGTCCGCGGCGCTGTTGGGGCCGCACGTCACGAACCTGGGCGAAGGCCGCGCGCTCTCACCCGCGCATGCTGCCTATTACGCCGAGCGTGCGGCCGGTGGTGCGGGAATCGTCGTGACGGAGACGGCGTCGGTGCATCCGTCGGATTGGCCGTACGAGCGCGCGCCGCTCGCCGCGGAGTGCGCTGACGGCTGGGCGCGGATCGCCGGTGCCTGCCGTCCCCACGGCACCCTTGTGCTCGCGGGTCTCGGGCACCGCGGGATGCAGGGCAGCAGCGCGTACGGGGACCGGCGCGCGCTCTGGGGGCCGTCGGCGGTGGCGGATCCGGCCGGCCGGGAGATGCCCGTGGTCATGGAGCGCGGCGAGATCGGCGCAGTCGTCGCCGGATTCGCGGATTCCGCGCGGCTCGCCACCGGGGCCGGATGCGACGGCGTGGAGGTCGACGCCGGGCCGACATCGCTGCTGCGGCAGTTCCTTTCCAACCTCACAAACCACCGGACCGACGCCTACGGGGAGGACCGCGCCGCACTGCTGCTCGAGGTGCTCGGCGCGGTGCGCGAGGCCGTCGGGGATGCCGTGGTGGCGCTGCGGCTCAGCTGCGACGAGGCCGTGGCCTGGGGCGGCATCACGCCCGGCGGGGCGGCCGACGTGGTGCGCCGCGCCGCGGACATCGCGGACCTGATCACCGTGGTGCGCGGCGGCCTCTACACCGTCGACGCGTACCGGCCGGTGGCGTTGCCGCCGTGGGCGCAGGAGCACGCGAGGTTCGATACTGCGCCCGGGTTCAACGCGGGACTGTGCCGTGCGATGCGCTCGGCCGCCGGCGGCCGAGCGGTCGTCGCGTTGCAGGGTTCTGTGACGGACCCGGCTGCGGCGCAGGGCTTCCTGGCGGACGGCACGGCGGACGTCGTCGAGATGACCCGCGCCCTCATCGCCGATCCGCAGTTGGTGACCAGTGCGCGGGCGGGCGCGCCGCACCGGCCGTGCCTGCTGTGCAACCAGGCGTGCATGGTGGACGATCCGCGCAACCCGCTGGTCGACTGCGTCGTGCGGCCTCGCCCCGCCGACGACGGAGGTGCCGTCGGCCTGGGAGAGCCGCGGGTCGTGCCGCGGCGCGCGCTCATCGTGGGGGCGGGGCCGGCCGGGCTCACCGCGGCGCGGGAGTTCGCTTCGCACGGAGCTGAAGTGACCGTCGTCGAGCGCGCTCCCCGGCCGGGCGGGACGTTGCGGGTGGCGGCGGCAGCCCGCCCCCGGCTGGCACTGTTCGCGGACTGGCTCGAGGCCGAGTGCGCCCGACTCGGTGTCGCGATCGAGTGCGGCGTCGACGACGGGGCGGAGCGTGCCGCGGCTGCGGCCGCGTCGGGAGTGCACGTCGTACGGGCCAGCGGTTCCGCCCCCCGGCCCGCCGGGTTCCCGTGGGGGTGGTGGACCGATGCGGGCGTGCTGCTCCGCAGAGCCGTGGCGCCGGACGGTCCCGTACTGGTGTGGGATCCGATCGGCGGGCCGATGGGGATCGCCGTCACGGAATGGCTGGCCGGGCGGGGCGTCGACGTCGGCATCGTCACGCCGGATCCGGTGGTGGGCGCGGACCTCGCACGCGCGGGCGACCTGGTCGGCGTCAATGTGCGGCTTCAGCGTGCGGGGGTGATGCGGCATGTGTATTCGCACATCCGGTCACAGGAGAGCGGCGCCGCCGTGGTGGAGAACCGGCACACGGGCGAGCGTGCGGAGGTGGAATGCGGCCTGGTCGTCGACTGCTCCCCGGGGCTGCCGGGGACGGTCCTCGGTGGTGAGGCCGATGGGTATGCGTGGATCGGTGACTGCGTGGCGCCGCGGACGGTGCTCGAGGCGGTGCGCGACGGGGAGGAGGCTGCGAAGACGGTGATTGCGCGACGCCGGGAGGGCGGAGGGGGACGCGGTCAGGACCGCGACGGGGGCCGTCACAGCCCCGTCGGCAACCCGCCGTCGTAGAGGTCGAGCACATTGCTCGCGCCCCGGAGCGTGTCGACGACGCACCGGGCCGGCGTCGCGTATAGCTCCAGGTAGTCGACCTCGCCGCGGGCCGGATCGACGGCCCACGCCAGGCGCTCGGTGCCCAGCGAGAGCTGCGCGTCGATGCCGCCGGTGTTGCCGCGCGGGTCCTGCCGGTGCCAGGCGCCGTCCAGGTGCACGGCCACGAGGCCGTGCAGTACGTGCCCGTCGCCGTGCTCGAGCCGTTGGTAGCACAAGCCGGCGGGGATGCCCTCGCACCGCAGCAGCGCGGCCAGCAGATGCGCCTTCGCGTAGCAGAGCCCCACCCGCTCGGCGAGCACCTCGGCCGCCGTGAGCGTCACGCGCGGATCTCGGGCGTCGTACGAATGCGCCACCGCGTCGCGCACCCATTCGAAGGCCGTTCGGGCATAGGCCGTGGCGTCGTCGGTGTCGGTGGCGGTCGCGGTGTGGCCGGCCCGCGCCCGCAGGTCGCGCGCCAGCGCCAGAATGTTCGGATTCGCCGTGTCGACATAATCGTCGCGGCCGAGGAACGCCGCTGGCGAGGCGGAAGGGAAGCGCAGTGCGGTGCTCGTCATGCCGTCATCATCCCGTGTCCCGGGATCATTCCCCTCGGGGGCTTCTCGCAGTCCGAGCGCCTCGTGCACACGCCGCGCGCGCGTTCACCAGGGATCGATGTGCACGAGGTGCTCGGACTGGTGGTCTGGCTCGGCGGCTCAGGGGAACGGCAGCGTGATCGAGCCCGGGGGGATCATCGCGGATGCCGAAGCGAACGGGTCGAACGAACCTGGAGGCGGCCCCAGCGACCCCGGCGGCAGCGCAATCGAGCCTGGGAGCAGGTCCACCGACCCCGGCGGCAGGAACCCCTCGGCGGCCAGTGCGGGACTGATGCCGGGGCGCAGATGCTGTCCGCACGTCGGCCATGCGCCGATACCCTGACCCGCGAGCACGCGCTCCGCCACCCTCACCTGATCCGCGCGGGTGGCGTGGGCCGGGTTCCCGACGCCGCCGTACGCCTGCCAGGTGGGCATGCTGAACTGCAGCCCGCCGTAGAAGCCGTTGCCGGTGTCGATGTGCCAGTTTCCGCTGGATTCGCACTGGGCGACGCCGGTCCAGTCGTAGGCGTGGGCGGTGCCGGCGCCGAGGGCCAGCGCGATGCCGAGCGCGGCGGTCGTCGCGATTGTCGCGCCGAGGGTGCGGATCGTTGCGGGGGCGGCCACGGGGATCTCCTTCGCGGTCGTTCTCCGCAGCAACTGTAGAGGCATGGGACGCCGGATGGTTCGTTTCGGCGTTTCTCGCCGTGCGACCGAGGCGCGCGACCGGCATCACGCCGGACTTTTGGCCTCTACCACGGAGTCTGGACGCCAGTCGTGGATTCACGATGTTTCCCGCCTGTCGGGAGGAGTGCGGCACCATTCATGTATCGCGAAATGATGTGCGTCACATGCGCATCCGTCGTCTGTGACACATCATCGGAAGGAAGCCCCATGGGAGCCCTGGAGACCGCACAGAACTTCTTCCACGCCTGCGAATCCGCAAAGGGGTGGGATGAATGCCGCAGATTCGCCGAAACCGATGCGCAGTTCCACAGCCCCGCCGGCAGCTACACCGGCCTGACGACGCTGGAGGCGTACTGCGACCAGGTCGCCGGCGCGTTCGCCACCACATTCCGCGGTTCGACGTATGCGCTCGTCGCCTCCGCTTACGACGCGGACAGTGGTATCGCCTTGCTGCAGGGGATGTCCTACGCCCAGCACACCGGCGACGGCGGGCCGGTGGCGCCGACGCGCAAAATGGCGGAGATCCCGTTCGTCTACTCGATCCGGATCAATTCGGAGAACAAGATCACCCGATTGGAGAAGCTGTACGACGAGTCGGCTTCGCGCGAACTGCTCGGCTGGCCTGCACTGTAGGCGGCCCCGCGGACCAGGGTTGACCCTCGTTGCGCACCCGCCCGACTACCGTCGGACGGGTGCGCAACGACGAAACCCCGGCCACCCCGCTGCTGTCGTCCCCGCTGCGGCTGGGAGCCGACGGCCGCTCAGCGGTGCTGCGCAACCGCGTCGTGTTCTGCGCGCACCTGACCAACCTCGCGGTGGACGGGTTGCCGAACGCCGACCACGCCGCCTACTACGAGGCGCGGGCGCGCGGCGGTGCGGGACTGATCATCACCGAGGAGCACACCGTGCACGCCTCGGACCGCCCCTACGAGAAGCTCATCCGCGGCTACGACCCGGGCGCGATCGACGGCTACCGGGCGATCACGGACCGCGTCCACGCGCACGGCGCCGTCGTCCTCTCCCAGCTCAACCACAACGGCGCGCAGGGCAGCTCGCTGTACACCCGCCGCGCGCTTTCCGCGCCGAGTGCCGTATGGGACCCGATGTTCCGCGAGGTGCCCCGCCCGCTGGACCACGCCGGGATCGCGGACATCGTGCGCGGCTTCGCCGACACCGCCCGGCACTGCCGCCTCGGCGGGTTCGACGGGGTGGAACTGCAATGCTCGCAGGCCTCCCTGATCCGGCAGTTCCTCGCGTCCGGCACCAATCTCCGGGACGACGAGTACGGCGGCACGCTCGCCCGGCGGGCGCGGTTCCTGCTCGAGGTGATCGCCGCCGTGCGCGACGCGTTGGGCCCCGGGAAGATCCTGGGCGTCCGGCTGGCGGGGGAGGAGCGGGTAGACGGCGGGATCACGCTCGACGAGGCAGTGGCGGTGGCGCGGCGCGTGGAGGCGACCGGCGACGTCGACTACATCAACACCTCGATCGGGCTGGCGACGAGCACGCTGCACCTGATCGAAGCGTCGATGGCGACACCGGCCGGTTACGCGCTGCACATCCCGTCGGCCCTGCGTGCCGCCGTCGACCTGCCCGTGGTGGGCGTCGGCCGGTTCTCCAGGCCCGGCGAGGCGGAGGCCGCCCTGCGCGACGGAGCGTGCGACCTGGTGGGCGTGGTGCGCGGCCAGATCGCCGACCCGGACTTCACGGTTGAGGCGGTGGCGGCACTGACCGGCGGCACGGCCGGCGGACCGCGCGTGTGCTCGGCGTGCAATCAGGAGTGCATCGGGCGGGTCGGGTTCAACCGCCCCATCCGCTGCCTCCAGAACCCGCATGCGGGCCGGGAGAACGCGACGCACACGCTCGTCGGCCTGTCCGCCCCGGCACGACGTCTGCGCGTCATCGTGGTGGGCGGCGGCCCGGCGGGGATGCAGGCCGCGGCAGTGGCGGCCGAACGCGGCCACGAGGTGACCCTGTTCGAGAGTCGCCCACGGCTCGGCGGGCAGATCGTGCTCGCCGCCGCTGCGCCGTACCGGGAGGGACTTGCGGAGATCACGCGGGACCTCGCGCGGCGGTGCGCCGCGGCCGGGGTACGCATCGAGTGCGGCGTCGCCGTCCGGGCGGGGACGGTCAGCGCGGGCGCGACACCCGACGCGGTCGTCGTCGCCACCGGCGCGCTGCCCGACGCGCCGGAGTGGGCGCGCGGACTGCCGGTCGGAGCGTATGCGGATGTGCGCGAGGTGCTTGCGGCGCCGGATCGGGCGTGGCACGGCACCGACGCCGCCGGCAGCCGGGTCCTCGTCGTCGACGGCCTGGGTTTCCACCCCGCCACCTCGGTGGCCGAGTTTCTCGCGGCGCGCGGCTGCGCGGTGACCGTGTGCACCGACGGCATGGTCGTGGGGCAGGATCTGGGTGTGACTCTGGACCGTGAGGGCTGGCTTGCCCGTGCGCATCGGGCCGGCATCCGGCAGCGCGCCGACACCGTCATCGCCGCGGCGCGGCGGCACGGCGCGGGCGTGCGCGTCACCCTCGTGCACCACCCGACCGGGGCGGCAACCGAAGACGACTGGGACCGGGTGGTGTTCGCGGGGCAGCAGCGCAGCGACGACACGCTGTGGCGCGCGCTGACAGGCGGCGCGCAGGGCGACGGTCGGCCGGAGACCGTCGGCGCGGCCGGTTCGGCTGCCGGGTTCCGCGTGTACCGGATCGGCGACGCGCTGGCCCCGCGCCGCGCGGACGCCGCGATCCGCGAGGGCGAGCGCGTGGGGGCGATGCTGGGGTCGGGTGCTGCACCGGGATCGACTTCCGCACCGGGATCGGGGGCCGCGCTGTGAACCTGGCGGAATCCGCATGGCCCGAGGCCGCGGCGGACCTGCTGGTGGTGCCGGTCGGGTCCATGGAACAGCACGGCCCGCACCTGCCGCTCGACACCGACACCCGCATCGCCACCGCCGTCGCCGCGTCGCTGGGGCGGGTGGTCGCGCCCGCCATCGCCTACGGCGCCAGCGGCGAGCACGAACAGTTCCCCGGCACGGTGTCGATCGGCTCCGAGGCCCTGCGGCTGCTCCTCGTCGAATACGGGCGTTCGGCCTGCCGGTGGGCGCCGCGGATCGTCTTCGTCAACGGGCACGGCGGCAACGCCTCTGCGCTGGCGTCCGCGGTGAAGCTGCTGCGCTACGAGGGCCGCGACGCCGCATGGTGGACGCCGGTGATCCAGGACGGCGACGCCCACGCGGGCCGTACCGAGACGGCGATGATGCTGCACCTGGCGCCGGGATCGGTCCGGATGGGTGCGGCGGCCCCCGGGAACACGGCACCTGCCGGTGACCTGTGGCAGGCGATACGCGAGGGCGGCGTCGCCGCGGTGAGCGGGTCCGGCGTGCTCGGCGACCCCACGGCCGCGACCGCGGAGGAGGGGCGGCGGACCGTCGAAACCCTGTGCGCGGAGCTGCAGGCGGCGGTCGACGGGTGGAGCCCGGACGGGCACGGGAGGATCGCGGCGTGAGTGACGGACTCCCCATCGGTTTCCGCGTCCGCGTCGGTGCGTCGGTGCGCGTCCTCGACGGTGGCACGGCGCTGATCGGCGGCGCGCCCACCCGGCTGCTCCGGCTCAAGCCCCGTGCCGCCGAGCTGCTCGCGTCGGGGGAGCTGACGGTGGTCGACGCGGTGACCGGCGCGCTGGCCCGCCGGCTGCTCGACGCCGGCATCGCCCACCCTGCCCTGTCGCCCGCCGACATCGGCCTGAGCGCGGAGCCGCTGCACGAGGTGACGGTCGTGATCCCGGTGCACGACAACCAGCCGGGGATCGACCGGCTGCTGCGCGCACTCGTCGGCGTGCCGGTGATCGTCGTCGACGACGGCTCGCCGGCGCCGGTCCACGCTCCCGGCGCGCGGATCATCCGCCACGATGCGCCGCGCGGCCCGGCCGCCGCGCGCAACGCGGGGCTGGCCGCCTGCGATACCGCGCTCGTCGCGTTCCTCGACTCGGACACCGTCCCCCGGCCGGGCTGGCTGGACGCGCTGTCGGCGCACTTCACCGACCCGTCCGTCGCGCTCGCCGCGCCGCGCATCACGGCGCTCGACGCCGCGGACGAGCCGGAGAATGCGTGGCCCGGTGCAGGCCTCACCCGTTACGAGGAGATCCGGTCGTCTTTGGACCTGGGCGCGGCGCCGGGCCCGGTGGTGCCCGGCACCCCGGTGTCATACGTGCCGAGCGCTGCGATGGTGGTGCGGCGGACGGCGATCACCGGCATCGCGACGGAAGTCTCCGCGGGCGGGGGTTTCGACGAGCGCATGCACGTGGCCGAGGACGTGGACCTGTGCTGGCGCCTGCACGAGGCGGGATGGCGGTTGCGCTACGACCCCGACGCGGAGGTGACGCACGAACACCGCACGCGGCTGCGCGGGTGGCTGGGGCGCAAGGCGTACTACGGGCTGGGGGCGGCGCCGCTCGCCGAGCGCCATCCGGGGGAGGTGGCGCCGCTGATCCTCGCCCCGTGGTCCGCGGTCGCGGGGGCCGCGGTGTTCACCGGTACGCGCGCCGGAGCGGGCGTCGCCGCCGTCGTCTCCGCCGGCGCGGGGGTGCGGATCGCGCGCACCCTGTCCGGGCTGCGGCATCCCGGGGGCACCGCGGCCCGACTGCTGGCTCTCGGTCTCGTGTCCGCGCTGTGGCAGCTGGCGCTGGGGGTGTGCCGGCACTACTGGCCGTTGGCGGTGATCGCCGCCGTGGTGTCGCCGCGCGCGCGGCGGGTCGTCGTGGCCACGGCCGTCGCCGAGGGGCTGGTCGATTGGTGCGAGCGTGACTTGCGGGGCGGGAACGGGCGGTGGCGGCGGCCGCGGCTCGACCCGCTGCGGTACGTGGTGTGCAAGCGGCTCGACGACGCGGGCTACGGGGCCGGCCTGTGGCTGGGCGCGATCCGTGCGCGCAGCGTCGCGGCGCTGCTCCCGCGGCGAGGGTGAAGGCCTGCCACGATTGCTCTCGTCCCTGTGACCACGATTACAGTGGTGGCCACAGGAAGGAGGGCGACGGTGGCGGCGGATACGGAATCCGGCAATGACGCGGCACCCGGAGTCGGCGGGCGCGCGGGGGGATGGGTCGCGCTGCGCCCGGGGGAGGACGCCGCGGCGGTGGCCCGGCGGCTCGGCGAGGCCCATGAGCGGTTCGTCACCCGCCGGACAGGGGTCGCAGGCGGCGATGCGGCGGACGCGGACGGCGACGCGCAGTCCGACGGCGACGTCCGCGCAGTGGTCCTGGAGTCGTGGGAACGGAGCAGGCGCAGCGGGGTCGACCCGGAGGCCACCGGCGCTAGCCTGGCGCTGACCGGGGCGGACCTGCGCGAATATCGGTCCGCCCACCCGCTGTCCACGATGCTTCCGGTGGTGCGTCGGCTACTCGTCGAGGATGCTGTCGATTCCGGCCTGCTCGTCGCGATCAGCGACTCGCTGGGGCGCCTGCTGTGGGTGGAAGGCGACGCGTCGATGCGTGATCGTGCCGCGGACATGGCCTTCGCCGAGGGTGCCGACTGGAGCGAGGCGACCATCGGCACCAACGCCCCCGGCACCTCGCTGGCGTTGGATCACTGCGTCCAGCTGTTCGGCGCCGAGCACTTCGCGCGCCCCGCCCGGCGGTGGAGTTGCGCCGCCGCGCCGGTGCACGACCCGGCCACCGGGGCGATCCTGGGCTCCATCGACATCACCGGAGGCATGCGGGTGGCCGCCCCCGAGGTCCTGACACTGGTGCGGGCGACGGTGGCGGCGGCGGAAGCCGAACTGCGCCTGCATGCGGTGGCGGGCGGCGGCGCGGAGCAGCCCGGTGCGCCGTCGGTAGACGGCGGGCTGGCGACGTTCCCCGGAGCGGACGCGCCGGCCGCGCGCCGGTTGCGGGTGCTCGGCCGCGACCGGCCCACGCTGCGCCACGCCGGCGGCGAGCTTCGACTCAGCCCCCGGCACGCCGAGATCCTGGTGTTGCTCACCGAATACCCCGACGGGATGGGTGCAGAGCAGCTCGCCGTGCAACTCGACGAGCGGTCCCTGGACTCGGTGACGGTGCGCGCCGAGATGTCACGGCTCCGCCGGGTGCTGGGCGTGGACACCGTCGCCTCGCGTCCGTACCGGCTGACCGGCGAGGTGCTGACAGACGTGATGGCGGTCCGCGGCGCGTTGGGCAGGGGGGACGTGGCCGGTGCGTTGCGCCTCTACCGCGGCCCGGTGCTGCCGGATTCGCTGGCTCCCGGGGTGTCGGACGTGCGGGATTCCGTCGACGCGCGCATGCGTGAGGCGGTGCTCCGCAGCGGAGACCCGTCGCTGGTGCAGCGGTGGGCCACGACGTCGAGCGGCCGGGACGATCAGGCCGTCTGGCAGTCCCTCGTCGCCGCATTCCCCGTCGGCTCTCCTGCTTTCGTGCAGGCCAAGGCGCATGCGGACCTGCTGGAGCGCCGATTCGGCCGCGCTGCAACCCGGTTGCAACGTCCGCGCGCCTAGTGTCGTGAATCACACCCGGTCGGCCGGGTGGTGAACACGAACCAAAGGAGTGCGCGATGACCGTGTATGCCCGCCCCGGTGCACCGGATGCTGTGATGTCCTTCCAGTCCCGCTACGACAACTGGATCGGCGGCACCTGGACCGCCCCGGTGGGCGGCGAGTACTTCGAGAACACCACGCCGGTCACCGGTCAGGCATTCTGCGAGGTCGCACGGTCCGGCGCCGCCGACGTGGATCTGGCGCTGGACGCCGCCCACGCCGCCGCCCCCGCCTGGGGCAAGTCCACCGCCGCCGAGCGGGCGCGGGTGCTCAACAGCATCGCCGACCGCATGGAGGCGAACCTCGAGTCGATCGCCGTCGCCGAGTCGTGGGACAACGGCAAGCCGATCCGCGAGACGCTCAACGCGGACATCCCGCTCGCCATCGATCACTTCCGGTACTTCGCCGGCGCGATCCGCGCGCAGGAGGGCTCGCTCTCGCAGATCGACGAGGACACCGTGGCGTACCACTTCCACGAGCCGCTGGGCGTGGTCGGCCAGATCATCCCGTGGAACTTCCCGATCCTCATGGCCACCTGGAAGCTGGCGCCCGCGCTCGCGGCCGGCAACGCCATCGTGATGAAGCCGGCCGAGCAGACCCCGGCGTCGATCATGCACCTGATCTCCATCATCGGCGACCTGCTGCCGGACGGCGTCCTCAACATCGTCAACGGCTTCGGCACCGAGACGGGCAAGCCGCTGGCGTCCAGCAATCGCATCGCCAAGGTGGCGTTCACGGGCGAGACCACCACGGGCCGGCTGATCATGCAGTACGCCAGCCAGAACCTCATCCCGGTCACGCTCGAGCTGGGCGGCAAGAGCCCCAACATCTTCTTCGACGACGTCCTGGCCAAGGCTGACGCGTACCAGGACAAGGCGCTCGAGGGGTTCACGATGTTCGCCCTCAACCAGGGCGAGGTGTGCACCTGCCCGTCGCGGTCGCTCATCCAGAACACCATCTACGACGAGTTCCTGGAGCTCGCGGCCATCCGGACCAAGGCGGTGCGTCAGGGCGACCCGCTCGACACCGAGACGATGATCGGTGCGCAGGCCTCGAACGACCAGTTCGAGAAGATCCTGTCCTACATCGACATCGGCAAGGCCGAGGGCGCCAAGGTGATCACCGGCGGCGAGCGGTCCGACCTGGGCGGCGACCTGTCCGGCGGCTACTACATCCAGCCGACCGTGTTCGCGGGCTCCAACGACATGCGGATCTTCCAGGAGGAGATCTTCGGCCCCGTCGTCTCGGTCACCTCGTTCACCGACTACGACGACGCCATCCGCATCGCCAACGACACCCTCTACGGGCTGGGCGCCGGCGTCTGGTCGCGCAACGGCTCCACCGCCTACCGTGCGGGCCGCGACATCCAGGCGGGGCGCGTGTGGACCAACACCTACCACCAGTACCCGGCGCACGCGGCGTTCGGCGGGTACAAGCAGTCGGGCTTCGGCCGGGAGAACCACCGCATGATGCTCGACCACTACCAGCAGACGAAGAACCTGCTCGTCTCCTACGCGGAAGGTGCGCAGGGCTTCTTCTGACCGTCTTCCCCGGCCGCCGCATCCCCCCTCCTGCGGCGGCCGGGGACTCCGACACCGGTGCGGGGGACATGTGCTGAGGCCGTCCCCCGCACCGGAACCAGACCGACCTGGAATGCACCCGGATCCGAGGACCAGCCGATGATCGCACCTCCGCGCGTGGCCGCCACGGTCGCCGCCCGAGACCTGCTGTGCAGCCTGCGCCGCCGGCACGGTCCGCTCATGCTCCACCAGTCCGGCGGCTGCTGCGACGGGTCCTCGCCGATGTGCTACGGCGCCGGGGAGTTCCTGGTGGGCGACCGCGACGTCCTCCTTGGGGAGCTCGACCTGGCGGCGGAGCCCGGTGTGGTTCCGGCCGCGCGCCCCATCGGCGAGAACGCCGTGGCCGTGTGGATCTCCGGGCCGCAGTTCGCGGCGTGGCAGCACACCCAGCTGATCCTCGACGTGGTCGCCGGGCGCGGCGGAGGCTTCAGCCTGGAGGCGCCCGAGGGCGTCCGGTTCCTCACCCGCTCGCGCCCGTTCACGCAGGCGGAGCTGCGGGCGTTGACCGACGCGCCGCCGCTGACCGGGGCCCAGGTGGAGGCGGGGGACGTCCCGCCGGCGCCTGGGCTCCCCGTGGTGGTGGAGGACGCCGCCGACGCTGGGTCAGCCTGCGGGTTCCGCTAGCGCGCGTTCCTGTGCTGGCCCGGCCGAGCGCCTCCTGCACAGCCCGAGCGCCTGATCGCGCCATCCCGGCGGGAAACGGTGCTCGGACTGTCCGGTATTCCATGAATTGACGGAACCCGGCGCGGCGGGAGCGGGGGACGCGGATACTGCGTGCATCACGCGATCCGCTGTCGATCAGGCGAACCGCCCGATCAAGGAGCCGCCCATGCCTCAGGGCCCGTTCGCAGGAATGTCCCGCCGCGAGTTCCTCGCCAAGGTGACCGCGGCGGGCGGGATGGCGGTGCTGACATCATGGGCCGGCCCCGTCATCGAGCGCGCCTACGCCGCGGACCCGGCCGGGACGGGGTCGCTGGACGACATCGAGCACATCGTGCTGCTGATGAACGAGAACCGCTCGTTCGACCACTATTTCGGCACCCTGTCGGGAGTGCGCGGATTCGGCGATCCGTCCCCGGCGTGGAACCAGTACGGATTCCAGCCGGGCGTGGGGCCCACCCCCGACGGCTACGTCAACCCGTTCCGCCTGGACACCAACCGGGGCCCGGCGCTCGACGGCGAGTGCATCAACGATCCCACCCACAGCTGGGGTGCGCAGCACCGCGCCTGGAACGGCGGTGCCATGGACCGGTGGATCCCCGAGCACATCGCCGCGGAGGGGCCCGCCAACGGCCCGGCCACCATGGGCTACTACACCCGCGCGGACCTTCCGGTGCACTACGACCTGGCCGACGCCTTCACCATCTGCGACAACTACTACTGCTCGGTGATGGGCCCCACCGACCCCAACCGGCTGTACTGGATGAGCGGCACCATCGACCCCGACGGGACGCACGGCGGGCCGCTGGTGAAGACGCCGTACCTCATCCCCCAGAACACCTACAGCTGGCGCACCATGCCGGAGAATCTCGAGGAGGCCGGGGTCTCCTGGAAGATCTACAACAACAGGGATCTGGGTCCGGTGTCGGCCGTGGTGCTCGACGGCATGATGGGGTGTTTCCGCCAGGCCGCGGATCCCGCGTCGGTGCTCGCCCGCAAGGGCAAGGATCCGACCTATCCGGACGGGTTCCGCGACGACGTGGAGAACGACCGCCTTCCCGCGGTGTCGTGGCTGATCCCGCGCCTGCTCGACTGCGAGCACCCCGCGCTGCCCCCGGCGCTGGGCGCCACCGGACTGCTGATGGCCCTCGACATCCTCACCGCCAACCCCGCGGTGTGGGAGAAGACGGCGCTCATCGTCAGTTACGACGAGAACGGCGGCTTCTTCGACCACGTCGCCCCACCCACCCCGCCGCCCGGCACCCCCGGGGAGTACCTCACGGTGCCTCTTGGCGGGGTGGACGATGCCGACGGCATCGCGGGGCCGATCGGGCTCGGGTTCCGCGTGCCGGGGCTGGTGATCTCGCCGTACAGTCGCGGAGGCCTGGTCTCCTCCGAGGTGTTCGACCACACCTCGCAGTTGCGGCTCATCGAGCGCCGGTTCGGGGTGGACGTGCCCAACCTGACGCCGTGGCGCCGGTCCACCTGCGGCGACATGACCTCGGCGTTCAACTTCGCGGGCAGGCCCGATCCCACGGTGCCGCAGATGTTCGACGGCTACAGCCGGGTGGGGCCCGCAGTGCTGCAGTGCGGCGGCAGCATGGGGCTCGGGTTCGTCAACATGGGCGCCTCGTACCCGGTGCCGCCGAACAGCATGCCGGTGCAGGAGCCGGGCGCGCGGGGCAGGCCGTCGGGTATGTCGCGGCCCGCACCCGCCTGATCCCGCACCCGGATGACCTGCGCCCGCGCATCGATCCGCGCACCCCTTGTGCATTCCGCGCGCGTGATCGCGCGGTCCCCGCGGGAAACGGTGCCCGGATCGGTGGCAGGCCCGACTCAGGCGAGGAACACCGCCAGGTCCGTGCGCATGGTGGCGGGGTCCGCATCGGGCGTCGGCTCGGTCACGTACACCTCGAAGAACCGCGTGGTGGGCGTGTGGCCGGCCGACGCGACATCGCCCATGAACCGTCCCCACGCGTCGCCCAGGCCGTCGTACGAGCCCAGGTGGCTGGTGGCCGCCACGCGGCCGGCGGGGATCGACGACGCGACCACGGTGTGCCCGTCGCCCAGGTCCAGCGACTCCGTGAGCGGCGCGGTGACGGGGACGCCGACCGCCATGTCGACGGTGTCGGTGGGCACGCGCGTGTGCATCGCCAGCGCCGGGCCGGCCGGTGCCGTGCCCGCGGAGGCGAGTGCGGGGAACAGTTCCGAGAAGACCGCGTCCATCAGCTCGGGCATGCGGGCCATCGGATAGTCGCGGACCTCCACGACGGCCAGCGGCACGTCGGGGCCGTCGAAGATCACGACGCCGTCGTAGGCGTCGGCGGGGAAGTACGGATGCGATGCGGTCATGGCCGGTTCCTTCCTGGGGCGGGGTGCGTGCGGGTATGGAGACCGGGCGGTTCCGCGGGAATCATCGCGGTCCTTCGGCGAGCCGGTGGTTTTTCGGTGCCTCAGCCGCGAAGGTCCACCGGAGAACCACCAACTCGGCGGCGTGGCTACCGGTATTCGCCGGGCGTCTTCCCCGTCCACCGCTTGAACGCGCGGCGGAATGCGCTGGGCTCGGAGAACCCCAGGCGCGCGGAGATGACGTCGACGGACTCGCCTGATTCCAGCCCGGCCATCGCGTACTCCTGGAGCACCGATTCGCGAAGCCTGCCCAGGGAAGTGCCCTCCGCGCGCAGCATCCGGCGGAGTTGGGGTTCGCTCACCGCCAGCGCCGCGGCCACGTCCGAGGCCGTGGGCTGAGTGCCGCGGATGCCGAGCTCGACGATCCGCCGGGCGCGGGCGGTCAGGCCGCTGTCGTAGTCGCGCCGCGCCAGCAGGGTGCCCGGCGACGCGCGCAGGAACTCGCGCAGCGAGTCCTCGTCCTGGACGACGGGACTCGCCAGATCCGCGGCGGCGAACTCGAGCGCGGGATCGCGGCCGCCGAAGGTGACGGGAATGCCGAACATGTGGTGGTAGGCCACCACGTCGACCGGCTCGGGGGCGGAGTAGGGGAGCTCGACTCTCAGCGGCTCCAGGCGCCGGCCGGTGAGCCACGCGGCGAACCGGTGCACCAGCAGCAGCCCGAAGTCGGCGACGACGGCGGCGTCCTCCCGCGCGTCCGCGCGCGCCGCCGGAAGCACCGAGGTGTCGAACCAGAAGCGCACTCCCGCGTCGTGGAAGTCGATGCGCACCGGCGCCGAGGAGGGCAGCGCGGGGAGGAACCCCGCGAGCCGGTGCAGCGTGGAATCGAGGTCGGGGCAGTGGATGATCGCATGGGACAGCAGCGCGAACGTGCCGCGCGGCACCGGCCCCAGTCCCAGCCCCATGAGCTCGTCGTCGGTGATCTCGGAGGCGCCGAGCATGAAAAGCGCGACCTGGTCGACGGTGAGCCGGGTGTCGGGATTGTCGAGCTCGTGCACGGTGATTCCCGCGGGCGCCAGGGCGGGGCCCAGGTCGGTGCCACGGCGGGCGGACGCGTGCAGCGCGCGCCGCACGAATCCCACCGGGACCATCCGCACGGCCATGCCGGCCTCCTCCGTTTCGGTCACGAACGCTGATCGTTCGGGTCCTTACCGCCCGCCGGGCCCGAGCATACGGTGAGGTGGAACGCACCCGGACCGGCACATGCGAGGGTCCGGCCGGCACGCATGTCCGCACAGGAGGGCCACCGTATGGAGCGCACACTTTTCGACGACGACCACAAGCTGTTCCGGGAGTCCTACCGCGGGTTCCTCGCCGAGCACGTCGCGCCGTTCCACGACCAGTGGGAGGACGACAACATGGTCGACCGGGAAGTGTGGGTGGAGGCCGGCAAGCTCGGTTTCCTCGGTATGGCGGTCGACGAGAAGTACGGCGGCGGCGGGGTGCAGGACTTCCGCTACAACACCGTGGTCACCGAGGAATCGGTGCGCGGCGGGTACAGCGGCCTCGGCTTCATGTTGCACAACGACGTCATCCAGCCGTACCTGACCAATCTGTGCAGCGACGAGCAGAAGGAGCGCTGGCTGCCGCGGTTCTGCACCGGCGAGCTGATCACCGCGGTCGCCATGACGGAGCCGGGCACGGGCTCGGACCTGCAGGGCATCAAGACCAACGCCAAGCGCGACGGGGACGATTGGATTCTCAACGGGGCCAAGACGTTCATCACCAACGGCATCCACTCCGACCTGGTCATCGTGGTGGCGCAGACGGATCCGTCCAAGGGTGCGCAAGGCTTCTCGCTCTTCGGCGTGGAGCGCGGAATGCCCGGTTTCGAGCGTGGCCGCAACCTCGACAAGATCGGGCTCAAGGCGCAGGACACCGCGGAGCTCAGCTTCAACGACGTGCGGGTGCCCTCGGCCAACCTCATCGGCGAGGAGGGCATGGGGTTCATGTACCTCATGCAGAACCTGCCGCAGGAGCGCCTGTCCATCGCCGTGGTCGCGGCCGCCGCGATGGAGCAGGTGCTCCAGGAGACCATCGAGTACTGCCGCGACCGCAAGGCCTTCGGCCGGTCCATCGGCTCGTTCCAGAACTCCCGGTTCGTCATGGCCGAGCTGGCCACCGAGACCAAGATCGCCCGGGTGTTCGTCGACCAGTGCATCGAGGCACTGAACCGCGGCGAGCTCACCATCGAGGAGGCCGCGATGGCCAAGTGGTGGACCACCGAGAAGCAGGTGGCGCTGATCGACCGCTGCCTGCAGATGCACGGCGGCTACGGATACATGCGCGAATACCCGGTGGCCAAGGCGTTCATGGACTCCCGCGTGCAGACCATCTACGGCGGCACCACCGAGATCATGAAGGAGATCATCGGCCGCGGGTTGGGGATGTGACCTTGCCTCAGGATTCGTCACCGCCTCAGGATTCGTCACCGACTCGGGATTCGCAGTCCGGCGGGCCGCTGACCGGCCTGCGCGTGCTGGAGCTCGGCGGCATCGGACCGGGCCCGCACGCGGCGATGATGCTGGGGGACCTGGGCGCGGACGTGGTGCGCGTGCGCCGCCCCGGCGGCCTGGTGCTGCCCCCGGAGGACCGCGATGTGCTGCTGCGCGGGCGCCGCCTCGTCGACCTCGACATCAAGACGCAGCGCGACGAGCTGTTGGACCTGGTAGAGCGCGCCGACGTGCTCATCGAGGGGTTCCGGCCGGGCGTGTGCGAGCGGCTGGGTATCGGCCCCGACGACTGCGCGCAGCGCAATCCCCGCCTGATCTACGCGCGGATGACCGGGTGGGGCCAGGACGGGCCGATGGCACAGCGCGCCGGGCACGACATCAACTATCTTTCGATGACGGGCATGCTTTCCACCATCGGTCGGCGCGGCCAGCCGCCCGTGCCGCCCCTGAACCTGGCCGCCGACTTCGGCGGTGGGTCGATGTTCCTGGTGACCGGCGTGCTGGCCGCCCTGTTCGAGCGGCAGAGCTCGGGCCGCGGGCAGGTGGTGGACGCCGCCATGGTGGACGGGGTCAGCGCACTGGGCGCGATGCCGTGGTCGTTCCGCGCGTCGGGGATGTGGCAGGACGATCGCGAGTCCAACCTGCTCGACGGCGGTGCGCCGTTCTACCGCGTCTACGAGTGCGCCGACGGCGGATGCATGGCGGTGGGGGCGATCGAACCGCAGTTCTACGCGCTGCTGCTCGAGGGGCTCGAGCTGTCCGCGGACGACCTGCCGATGCAGATCGACCAGTCGCGGTGGCCGGAGCTGCGCGCGTTGTTCGCGGAGCGGTTCGCCACGCGGACGCGCGACGAGTGGACCAAGGTGTTCGCCGACGTCGACGCGTGCGTGACCCCGGTGCTGAGCATGGCCGAGGCGCCGGACTCCGAACACCTCGCGGCGCGGGGGACGCTCGTGCGCAGCGGGCCGGACGGCGCGCCGCAACCGGCGCCGGCGCCGCGTTTCTCGCGGACGCCCGCGGCGGTCGCGGGCGTGCGGCCGCAGGGCTCGACGCCGCTGGAACAGATCGGGTGGGACGCCTAGCTTGACCGCCCACACTTCGGCCGGAGTCCGGGCCGTGGGGTCACCCCCGCAGCCCGGACAGGCGTCGCGCCCCCTCGGCCAGCACCTCGTCGCGCTTGCAGAACGCGAAGCGCACCAGGTGCCGCCAGGGGCCGGGGTCGTCGGTGAACGGCGCCATCGGCACCGCGGCAACGCCCACCTGCTCCGGCATCGCGCGGCACAATCGCGCGCCGTCGTCGTAGCCGAGCGGGCGCGGGTCGGCCAGCAGGAAGTACGTGCCGGCGCAGTCGTGCACCCCGAACCCCGCCGTGCGCAGCGCGTCCGAGAGGAAGTCCCGCTTCGTCTGCAGTTCCGCCCGGTTGCGGTGGATCCACTCCTGCTCGGTGCGCAGCGCCAGCTCCACCGCGGGTTGGAACGGGGTGCCGCCGACGTAGCTGAGGAACTGCTTGGCGGCGCGGGCGGCGGCCACCAGCTCCGCGGGGCCGCACACCCAGCCCGTCTTCCAGCCGGTGACGTTGAACGTCTTGGCGGCCGACGACACCGTGAGGGTGCGGTCGCCGAGTCCGTCGACGGCGCACAGCGGCACGTGCGGCCCGGCGGCGTCGTCGTACACGAGGTGCTCGTAGACCTCGTCGGAGAGCACCAGCACGTCGTGCTTCCCGGCGACTTCCGCGATGACGGCGCGGTCGGCGGCGTCGAAGACCGTTCCGGTGGGATTGTGCGGCGTGTTGACGATGAGCATCCGCGTCGCATCGGACACGGCCGCCCGCAGTCCGTCGTGATCGAGCCCGAAACCGCCGCCGCGCGGGACCAGCGGCACCGTCCTGCGCACACCCCCGGCGAGCGATATTACCGCCGAGTAGGAGTCGTAGTACGGTTCGATCAGGACCACCTCGTCACCGGGTTCCACCAGGCCCAGGACCGCGCCGGCGATCCCCTCGGTGGCGCCTACGGTGATGAGGACCTCGGTGTCGGGGTCGGTTTCGAGCTCGTAGCGGGCGCGGCGGTCCTCGGCGACGGCGGCGCGCAGGCCGGGCATGCCGATGCCCGGTGCGTACTGGTTGAGCCCGTCGGCGATTGCCGCGCGAGCGGCGTCGAGCATCGCGGGCGGGCCGTCGGTGTCCGGGAAGCCCTGGCCCAGGTTGACGGCGTCGTACCGGGTGGCCAGCGCGGTCATCTCGGCGAAGATCGTGGCGCCGTATGGCCGCAGCCGCCGGACGGTGGGGACGGGGCTGGTCGAGTTCGGGGCGGGTGCCGGCATGGCCCCCACACTAGCCGCGCGCGGTGGCCGGAAACGGCGTCCCGTTTCCGGGGCGGCACCGGACGCCCCGCCGCCCAGAGTGGTAGAACACGTTATAGAAACGTAAAGGAAAGGAACGAATGCCGATGACTACCGAGGCATACATCTACGAGGCGATCCGCACGCCGCGCGGCCGCGGCAAGAAGACGGGATCGCTGCATTCGGTCAAGCCGATCTCACTGGTCACCGGCCTGCTCGACGAGATCAAGGTGCGGTTCCCCGACCTGGACTACGACCGGTTGTCCGACCTGATCCTGGGTTGCGTCACCCCGGTGGGCGACCAGGGCATGGACATCGCCCGCACGGCGATCACCGCGGCCGGCTACCCGGACACGGTCGGCGGATTCCAGCTCAACCGCTTCTGCGCGTCAGGGCTCGAAGCGCTGAACCTGGCGGCGCAGAAGGTGCGCTCCGGGTGGGACGAGCTGGTGCTGGCAGGCGGCGTCGAGTCGATGTCCCGGGTGCCGATGGGCAGCGACGGCGGCGCGTGGGGCCTGGACCCGGCCACCAACTACGACACCGGGTTCGTGCCGCAGGGCGTGGGCGCAGACCTCATCGCCACGATCGAGGGCTTCGATCGGGAGACCGTCGACGCCTATGCCGCCCGCTCGCAGGAGCTGGCGAAGAAGGCGTGGGACGGCGGCTACTTCGCCAAGTCCATCGTGCCGGTGAAGGACCAGAACGGGATCACGATCCTCGACAACGACGAGCACATGCGCCCCGGCACCTCGGTGGAGGCGCTCGGCGGCTTGAACCCGTCGTTCGCCACCGTCGGCGAGATCGGCGGCTTCGACGCGGTGGCGCTGCAGAAATACCACTGGGTCGAGAAGATCAACCACGTGCACCACGGCGGCAACTCGTCCGGCATCGTCGACGGCGCCGCGCTGCTCATGGTCGGCTCCGAGCAGGTGGGCAAGGACATGGGGCTCACCCCGCGGGCGCGCGTCGTCGCCACCGCCACCTCCGGTGCCGATTCGACGATCATGCTCACCGGACCCACCCCGGCCTCGAAGAAGGCGCTCGCCACCGCGGGCCTGACCATCGACGACATGGACCTGGTGGAGATCAACGAGGCCTTCGCCTCGGTGGTGCTGCGGTTCCAGAAGGACATGAACGTCCCCGACGAGAAGCTCAACGTCAATGGCGGCGCCATCGCGATGGGGCACCCGCTGGGCGCGACCGGCGCGATGATCACCGGGACGATGGTCGACGAGCTCGAGCGCCGCGGCGGCCGCTACGCGCTGATCACGCTGTGCATCGGCGGCGGCATGGGCGTCGCCACCATCATCGAGCGCGTCTGATCGTCACCGGCGGGAAATCCTGAAAGGGCAACACGGAAACATGACTGACAACATCATCGCCTGGGACAAGGACGCCGACGGCATCGTCGTGCTCACCATCGACGACCCCCACCAGGGCGCGAACACGATGAACGAGCGGTACCTGACGTCGATGAAGACCATCGTCGACCGCCTGTACGAGGAGAAGGACGCGATCACCGGCGTCGTGCTCGCGTCGGGCAAGAAGACCTTCTTCGCCGGCGGCGACCTCAACAACCTGCTCGCCGTCCGCAAGGACCAGGCCGCGGAGATCTTCGAGCACAGCCTGGCCGCCAAGGCGGATCTGCGTCGGCTGGAGACGCTCGGAAAGCCCGTCGTCACCGCGATCAACGGCGCGGCGCTCGGTGGTGGCCTCGAGATCGCGCTGGCCACCCACCACCGCATCGCCGCGGACGTCAAGGGCGTCAAGATCGGCCTGCCGGAGGTCACGCTGGGCCTGCTGCCCGGCGGCGGCGGCGTCGTGCGCACCGTCCGGCTCCTGGGGCTGCAGAACGCTCTGATGGGGGTCCTGCTGCAGGGCCAGCAGCGCGGACCGGCCGCAGCCAAGGAAGTCGGCTTGATCGACGAGGTCGTCGACTCGGTCGACGCGCTCGTCCCTGCCGCCAAGGAATGGATCAAGGCCAACCCCGAGGGCGGCGTGCAGCCGTGGGACGTCAAGGGGTACAGGATCCCGGGCGGCACCCCCGCGACCCCGGCCTTCGCCGCGAACCTGCCCGCGTTCCCCGCGAACCTGCGCAAGCAGCTCAAGGGCGCGCCCATGCCCGCGCCGCGTGCCATCATGTCCGCGGCCGTCGAGGGCTCCCAGGTGGACATCGACAACGCGCTGCTCATCGAGGCGCGGTACTTCACCGAGCTGGTCACCGGCCAGGTGGCGAAGAACATGATCCAGGCGTTCTTCTTCGACCTGCAGTCGATCAACTCGGGCGCCTCGCGTCCGGACGGCGTCGAGAAGACCCCGATCACCAAGATCGGCGTGCTGGGCGCCGGAATGATGGGCGCGGGCATCGCCTACGTCTCCGCCAAGGCCGGCTTCGAGGTGGTGCTCAAGGACGTCGAGCAGGCCGCCGCTGAGCGCGGCAAGGGCTACTCGGTCAAGCTCGAGGAGAAGGCGCTGAAGCGCGGCAAGACCACCGAGGAGAAGTCGAAGGCGCTGCTGGACCGCATCCATCCGACCGCCGACGCCGCGGACCTGAAGGGCGTGGACTTCGTCGTCGAGGCAGTCTTCGAATCGGAGGAGCTCAAGCACAAGGTCTTCCAGGAGATCGAGGACGTCGTCACGGAGGACGCGCTTCTGGGCTCGAACACCTCGACGTTGCCGATCACCGGACTGGCGAAGGGCGTCAAGCGCCAGGAGGACTTCATCGGCATCCACTTCTTCTCGCCGGTGGACAAGATGCCGCTGGTGGAGATCATCCGCGGGGAGAAGACTTCGGACCGGGCCCTGGCGCGCGTGTTCGACTACGTGCAGGCGATCCGCAAGACGCCGATCGTGGTGCACGACTCGCGCGGATTCTTCACCTCCCGCGTCATCGGCACCTTCATCAACGAGGCGATCGCGATGGTCGCCGAAGGCGTCGCACCCGCCACGGTGGAGCAGGCAGGCCAGCAGGCCGGTTTCCCGGCGGCCCCGCTGCAGCTCTCGGACGAGCTCAACCTGACGCTGATGCAGAAGATCCGCAAGGAGACCGCCGACGCCGCGGCAGCAGAGGGACGGACGCTGCCGGCGGACCCGGCCGGCGACGTCATCAACGCGCTGGTCGACGCGGGCCGCACCGGCAAGCTCGGCGGCGCCGGGTTCTACGACTACGCCGATGGCAAGCGTGCGGGGTTGTGGCCCGGCCTGGCCGGCGTGGTCGGTGACGCCGCGTCGGACGCGCCGCTGCAGGACCTCATCGAGCGGATGCTGTTCATCGAGGCGATCGAGACGCAGAAGTGCTTCGATGAGGGCGTCATCGACACCACCGCCGACGCCAACATCGGCTCGATCATGGGCATCGGCTACCCGGCGTGGACGGGCGGCGTCGCCCAGTACATCGTGGGCTACGAGGGAGGCAAGGCAGGCTTCGTCAAGCGTGCCAAGGAGCTCGCCGCCACGTACGGCGAGCGCTTCACCCCGCCGGCCAGCCTGGAGGGCTGAGCAGGAACGGGCTGATCCTCCGCGGCCACGGGGCCCGACGCGTCCACGGATGCGCCGGGCCCCGTGCCGTGTCCCTGTGCGTCCGGCGCGTGCGCGTCACCGGCGGGGCCGCGCAGTACAGTGGCGATTCGCATCAGAGAGGACTGCAATGGCCGCCGAGACGGAACTGCCCACCATCGACCTGGCCGCGCTCGATGCCGGCGACCCGGCGGAGCTGCGCGCGCTGCGCACTGCCACGCACGGCCTCGGATTCTTCTACCTCACCGGCCACGGCGTGGACGCGGACGCCGCCGACGCGCTGATCGCCGCGGCACGGGAGTTCTTCATGCTTCCGGAGCAGCGCAAGCGCGCGATCGAAAACGTGCGCTCGCCGCACTTCCGCGGCTACACCGTGCTGGGCGGCGAGCGCACGCAGGGGCGGGTGGACTGGCGCGAGCAGTTGGACATCGGCGCCGAGCGCTCGGCGGCAGCGCCGGACCCGCAGCGGCCCTGGCGGGTGCTCGACGGGCCCAACCAGTGGCCAGCGGAGGTGCCCCGGCTGCGCGGCGCCGCACTCGAGTGGATGGACCGGGCCGGGGCCGCGGGCATGCGCCTGCTGCGGGCCTGGGCGGTGTCGCTCGGCGCGTCGGCCGACCACTTCGACAGGGCGTTCGCAGATCCGGATCCGCTGCTGAAAATCGTGCGGTACCCCGGGCACGACGGCACAGTGAGCGGGCAGGGCGTGGGCGGGCACAAGGACGTGGGCGCGCTGACGCTGCTGTACCCGGAGCCGGGGACGTCCGGCCTGCAGGTGGAGGCGGACGGACGCTGGATCGATGCGCCGCCCCGGCGGGGGAGCTTCATCGTGAACATCGGCGAGTTGCTGGAGGTGGCCACCGACGGGTATCTGAAGGCCACCAACCACAAGGTGCTGCCGCCGCCGGACGGCAGCGACCGGATCTCGCTGCCGTTCTTCCTCAACCCCGGGTTCGACCAGAAGCTGCCGCCCGTGGAACTTGTTCCCGCCCTCGCCTCCCAGGCGCGCGGGGTGGGACAGGATTCGCACGGCGGGCGGCTGCATGCGGTCTACGGGCTCAACGCGCTCAAGTCGCGGCTGCGGGCGCACCCCGACGTCGCCCGTCGTTTCCACCAGGATCTGCTGGAGCTGCCGGACCTGCGGTGAGCCGGCCGGCCGGGGCGGTGGGGCCGTCGTCGGCGGGCGGCACTGCGCTGTGGGCTGCGGCGGCCAGAAGTGCCGGATCGTCGAGGTGCAGGCTCACCGAATCGACGTGCCGCGCGCCCCGGCCACGCGCTGTCCAGGCCGGCAGAACGGCCGTGACCGGCGCGTGAAGGTCGATGTCGAGGCAGGTCCCGTCCTGGTTCGGCAGGATCAGGCGGCGCCCGCGGACGGCCGGAGAGGTGGGGGACCACCGGCGCCGTCGCACCACCGCCGCGATGTCCGCGAGGTCGAGTGCGGCGACGGTGCGTCCCGAGCGCCGCAGCACCAGGGCGCCGCCGAGCAGATAATTCGGACGGGTCCGCCCCAGTGCCACGACGCCGCCCAGCATCAGCAGCGACCACAGTGACAGCGCCGCGACGGCGATGCGCAGCCACAGCCACGGCAGCAGCAGGTCGAGCACCGCGACCTCGACGATGGTCGCCACCGCGAAAGCGGCGGGAAGCGCGACGGTGCCGCGGCCCGCGTGCAGGGGGACCGCCCCCGGCGGCAGGTCGCAGCGGCGCCGCGCCCACAGCCACAGCGCGCGGTAGGAGCGCAGTTCCGCCCGTACCGCGGGGGCGAACGGCGACTGTGCGGCCACTCGCCGCACCGCTGACGGAAGGCTGTCGCCGCGGCGATGGTGCGCGCGGACGGCGACGGCCAGCGCGACGGCGGAGATGCAGAGCAGCGGCACCTCGGCGGCGAGGAAGAGGCGGACCGCCTGGCCGCCGGTGATCGCACCGGTCGCCAGCAGGGCCGCGTCGGCCGCCACCACGGCGGCCGTGACCACGGGCGCCCACCGGTGGAGCAGCCTGGCGGCGTCGGCGCCGTTCACGGCGCGCTCCCGCCGTGCGGTGCAGAGGTGCGGATCCGCCGGTGCAGGCGCGCGACGACCTCCCGCTGCGCAGGATCGTTCACCACGTCGCCGAGCAGCGCAGGATCCTGCGGGGCATCGCCCGCCGTACCCGCGGCGGCGGGGCCGTCGCCCCCGCCGCCCTCGTACCAGTGCGCCATCAGGCCCGCCAACGCCTCGGTGATCGCGGCGATCTCCTCGCGCACGGCCTCGGGGTCCCGGTGCTCCAATTCCGCCCAGCGGCCGAGAAGATCCAGGTAGCGGGTTCGCCGGTCCGGGTCCGCCAGCAACCCCGTGAATCCGTCGAGCAGCCCGTCGGGGGCCTTGCCGGACAGGGTCAGCGCCTCGACCATGTCCTGTTCGATCTGCAGAGCGGCACGGGCGGCGGGCGTGGTGGACTCCGCGACGAGCACGTCGCGGAACAGCCCGGCGAGGCGCGCCGGTAGCGGGGAGAGTGGGCGACAGTGGTGCGCGTCGTCGAGCATCGCGGCCAAGCGGGTGCGGCGGCGGGCCAGCACCGCACGCTGCTCGTCGATGCCCGCGATGAGAGCGGTGAGGTCGGCCTCGACCGGCCGTGCCATGGGAGGCCCGGCCGTGCCGCCGCCCGCCCCGTCGAGCATTCCGGCGACGGACTCCAGCGGCACGCCGCTCTCGGCGAGCCACCGGATGCGCATCAGCCGGATCGCGTCCGGCATGGCGTACTCCCGGTACCCGTTGGAACGCCGCGGCGGCTCGTCGAGCAGACCCAGCCGGTGGTAGTAGCGCACGGTCCGCGTGGTCGTTCCGGCGAGCTCGGCGACCTGTCCGATTCTCATGGCACCAGTCTCGACCATGACGCCGCGTCAAGCTCAAGCCGCGACCGCGCCGCGCATCACCTCATTCGAGGAGCTTCATCACCGCATACACCGCCCCGACCACGCCGGCCACGACGAGGATCGCCGACACGATGCGCGACGCAGTGGGCAGGATGTTCTCGACCCTGACGATCAGTCGGTGTCCGGCTTCCTGCGAACACAATGCCAGCGCGCCCATCAGCGCTGCGACGGGGAGCAACGCGATGATCACGAAGACGACGGAAAGACCCAGCCGGGTGGCCGTGTCGTGTTTCGCCATCACGGCTATCGCCCCGTAGAAGGGCGCGGAGGTGAGCGACTGCGCGCCCCAGGTGATCACGCCCAGGACGAACGCCAACGCCGGGTGCACCTTCCGATGCACGGGAAGCGAGAGCGGGGGCTTGATGAATCCGCGGGCCGCCACCGCGATCACCGCCAGGGCGATGAGCAGGCCGATGATCGAGATCACCGTGCCGGACAGTGCATCGAGGGCCCTGTGGATGATGTCGAGGATCACGGTGAACGAGAACGCCAGCGTGAGCGCCAGACCGCAGATCCCGCCCACCATGAAGGCGACCGCGGTGCGGATGTAGGACCACCGGGAGGCGCTGGAGATCCACACGTAGGACACGGCGAGCAGCGCCAGCACGTTGACCGCGTCCACCGCGGCCAGCGGGATGATCGATACGAGCGACTTCATGCGTGGATGGTCCGCCTGTGGAGTCTGGATGGTCGTGGTCACGGACGTCCCCGCGGGGCGGGTCCGGCAACCCATCCTTGCAGTGCCGCCGGTCGGACGTGCACCGACCCGCCCGAACGCGGCCGGTTCCCGGTCGCCGCCTCCGGGGGGCGCCGTGTCCAGGTGGTTCAGGCGGGCATGACGCAGGTCATAACCGGTCCGCCCGCATGGCCGGGATACTGACCGTTGGGTAGCGTTGGGCGGTCGACAAACGGATGAGGAGGAAGGTGCGCCCCACTTCTACCCGCGCTGCCGACCGCGGTGACACCGAGCAGGTTGTGGGCCGACGCACGCGCATCCACGGTGTGGACCTCATCAGGGTGTCGCTGTTCACGCTGGTGCTGATGGTGCACGCGACCGGATCGATCAACTGGGACCCGGACCATGTGCGCGGCATGCAGTTCTTCACCATGATGGTGCACATCGCACGGTACGGATTCGTGTTCGTCACCGGCTTCGTCCTGTTCCTGGCCTACTACCGCAGCCCCATCACGGCGTCGACCTTCTGGCGACGGCGGTACGGTTTCGTCGCTGCGCCGTACCTGGCCTGGTCGGTCATCTACGTCATCACCGGTTACGCCTTCGTGCGCGAGCCGTGGCCGGACGCCGCCGGCGTGACCGGCGACATCGGCACCGCCCTCCTCCAGGGCAACGCGCAGTATCAGATGTACTTCCTGCTCATCTCGATGCAGATCTACCTGTTGTTCCCCCTGGTGCGGATGCTGCTGCGCCGCACCGAGGGGCATCACGGCAAGGTGATGGCAGGAGCAGTGGCGATTCAGGCGGGCATGTTCACGCTGTTCAGCTTCTACCATCCGGATCTCGACTGGTACGGGCACATGTGGAAGACGCTGCCCACGTACGCGCTGTTCCTGGTGGGAGGGGCGCTGGCGGCCGTGCACTACGAGCGGTTCGCCCCATGGGTGCGCCGCAACCGGCACTGGCTGATGCCGTTGTCGCTCGCCGGCGCCGCCTTCACCGTCGTCATGTTCTTCGTGACCACGGGCGACGGACACATCCCCGGGCTCGCCTACGCGGCGTGGAGCGTGCAGAACCTGCCGTGGTACCTGGGGGCGGTGGCTCTGTTCTTCATCGTCGGGCAGGCCTGGGACGACCGCCGCGGTGACGGGACGGGATGGGGTGCCCGGCTCGTCGACTACGGGGCCGTCCGGGCCTTCGGGATCTTCGCGGTGCACCCGCTGGTGATCGACCTGATCCACCAGTCCGGCTTCGTGGACTGGCTCTACGCCACCTACCCGGACACCACCCTGCAGCGCAGCATTCTCCTGGTGCTCGTGACCCTGGTGGCGAGTCTGTGCCTGGTGGAGCTCATCCTGTACACGCCGCTTGCACGCGTGCTCGTCGCGCACGACAGGATCCGTCCCCGGCGAAAGCCGCGCGCCGGCGGGGAGTCGACGATCCCCCCGGCATCGAAGGCCGATGCTTGCGCCGAACCGGCTCCCGCCGTGCCTGCTGAACCGGCCCCCTCTGCCACGGCGCCCGAAGCGGGCGCCCCGGCGCACGGATCCCCGGAGCACGCGGGCGCGGCGGCCCGGTAGGCTGCCGGCGCCCGGGTCACACGGCGCGCGACGAGTCCGTGTCGAACAGTTGCGCGTGCGCCCGTACGCGGACCTTCGCGATCGCGTCGATGATCGATTCGAGGTGTGCGCGCGCGGCGCGCCGCCTGGCCACCTTCGCGTCCACGTCGTCGCCGGTGTCGAGCAGCCCCGCATCGGCGAGGAAGGTGTATCCGCCCTCGAGCATGGCCTTGCCCACGGAGGATTCGCCGACGATGAGCTGACGCTCGAGCGCCGTCCGCCCGTAACGCAGGGATTTGGCTATGATCTCCTGCTTGTCGGTGGCCTCGTCGGGGGCCAGTCCCGCGACGACGGTGGAGACGATCCATCGGGCCTCGATGAACGGCAGCAGAGTGCTGTGTGCGACGAGGGGACGGAACCCGTCCAGCAGGGCATCCACCTCCTGTGCACCCGGCTGCGCGAGCGTGGTGCGCCAGTCCGCGTCGTAATCGGAGAGCACACCGTCGACGGCCCGCCGGAATTCGTCCGCGGAGCCCAGGAAGAAGGTGGCGTGGAGCATCGCGTGCAGCGTGTCGGCCGTCCGGTCGAAGGCCTCCACGCGCGTCTCTGCGGGCTGGTCCGCGGCGACGGCCACACACACCTCCGCGACCGCCTTCTCGATGAAGTAGTGCACGATCGTGTTGCGGTAGTAGCCGGCCACCAGGTCCTGGCCCCTGCCCAGGCCGATCAGTTCCACGGACGCCCCGGTGGAGCGGCGGAGGACTCCGGTGCCCAGCGCGTTCTGGAAGAGCGTTTCGCCCGCGGCGTGGTCGCCGTCGCTGAGGATGTCCTCCAGTCGGACGCCGCGCGCCTTGAGCCAGCGCACGATCTCGCGCGTCGCCTGATCGAGCTCGGCGCGGGTGAGGGCGCGTGGCTGCGTGCCCAGCAGGACCAGGCACAGCAGCGAAGCCATCGTCACGGGCACGCAGGCATTCGCACGGCGTGCGACGTCCGTCGACACCTGTCGGAGCAGCTCCGGGGTGGGCTCCGGCGCCACTCCGCCCAGCACCACGGGTTCGGCGAAGTCCAGGTAGATGTCGCCCATCGGGGCCTTCAGCCTGCGCAGATAGTCGAAGAACCAGCCGAGGCTTTCCGACTCCTTGGGCTTGCCGGCCTCCTCGCGCGCGTACTCGGCCGTCTCGCCGATGAGGTCGTAGTTGATGGACACGGGGATGAGGTGCAGGTCCTCGGTGCCGGTGGCGTGCGCGGCGTCGATCGCATACTTGAGCAGGCCGAAGCGAGGCTTGCCGATGATGCCGCTGCGCGACCGCGTGCCCTCGAACGACCAGCTCAGCGGGAACCGCTTGGCCATCAGGAAGCCGAGGTACTGCCGCAGCGCCAGCTTGTACACAGGGTTGTCGTTGAACTTGCGCCGGATGAAGATGGTGCCGGACCTGCGGCCGGCGTACCCGACCCCGGCGAAGGCCATGTTGATGCCGCCGATGGAGTGCGGGGCCGGGAAGTCGTTGTCGTACATCACGGACATCAGTGCGATGGCGTCGATGTGCGACTTGTGCGTCCACAGCAGCGCGGACGGGTGGTCCCGCATCATCGCGCGTGCGCGTTCGACGTTCGCCGGGTCGGTGACCACCCTGCGGTAGCCGAGCGAGGTGATCCAGCGCGTGAGCGTGCCCATCCAGTCGATGAAGAACGTGCTGGGCGTGGCCACGAGCTCCTGCAGGTACGTGCGGGTCTCGGCGCGGATGTCATCGGCGGGGCGGCCGAGGGTGCGGGCGGCCTCCGCGACGGCGGCGCGGTACCCGCCCCGCGCTTCGATGCCGGGGATGACGAACCTCGGCACCTTGTACCGGCGTCCGCGCAGGCCGCGTTCCTCCATGTCGAGCGTGAGATCCGCGTGCCGGGCGATGAATGCGTCGAACGACTCGGGGCCGTCGCCGTCCCCCTCCGCCTCGTAGCGCGAGCGCAGGTCGGCGATCGTCGCCCCCACGCCCAGCAGCACGAGGTGCCGCGCGGGATCGTCGCGGCGCAGCCTGCGCGCGATCTGATTGCGCGGCCGCGCCGGATCGCCCAGCACCAGGTCCCGGAAGCGCGGGGTGGAATCCTGGGTACCGCGCGCCGGGACCCACGCCCGGCGCACCGGGACCACGGAGGTGTCCTCGTCGGACGAGGCGACGGCGGCGGCGAGCTCGGTCGTGTCGGGCGCCTCGGTGCCGCTGAACGCGACCTGCGCGAAGCGGGCACGGGCACGGCCTTCGGGGTGGTGGCTCCGTACCCACTCGGCCAGCGAAGCCATATCGCGGACGTCCTCGGCGTCGCACAGGAACAGCGTGGCGGTGTCTTCCATCGATCCGGCCTTGTCAGTCATCGTCGCTCGGCCAATCCGCGAGGGTATCGAGGTACATCTGCCGCACCTCGGCGATGCGGTCGTCGAGTTCTTCGAGCTTCCAGTCCGCGGTGGGCACAGGGGGGAGCACCGCGACATCGACCTTGCCGGGGTTGATCGTGACCGCGTCGCGTGACCCGAGCATCTCCGCATTGCGGATGATGATCGGCACCACGGGGATGCCGGCGTGCATGGCGATGCGGAACGCGCCCTTCTTGAACGGTCCGACCTCGCGGGTGTCCAGCCGCGTGCCCTCCGGCGCGATGAGCACCGACAGGCCCTTGTCCGCCATCTCCTCGATGGGCTTGAGCGCCTCGACGGCGGACTTGGTGTTGTCGCGCTCGACGAAGGCGATATCGGCGAAGCGGCCGAACGCGCCGATCATCGGGTCGTCCTTCAGCTCGGCCTTCGCGACCGAGGTGAAGTCCCTCCCGATGAGGGACACGGCGATGAACGGGTCGAAGCCGTTGCGGTGATTGAACAGGAACACCGCAGGTCGCGACGCGGTGAGGTTGTCGCGGCCGAGGACGTTCATCTCCACGCCGTTGATGCGGAGCATGAGCGAGGACCAGTTCTCGGTGATGAAGTTGATCGCGCTGCGGCGGTTGCGCTCCAGCAGGCCCTTGGCGGCTCCCAGCCCGGCGATCGGCAGGAACGTGCTGAAGCCGATCAGCGTGCGTATCGACGACCCCGCGCCGCGGCTGGAGAACCGGGTGACCGGCCAGCCGCGCTTGCCGGCGACCTTGGCCATCGTCTCGCCCGGGTTGGTCGGGCGCGGCTTGCCGACGAGGTACATCAGCGCCACGTCCTCGTCGCCGTCGGCGTAGAAGTAGCTCCGGTCCAGGTCCACGCCGTGGTCCGCGGCGAACTGCTGCGCGGCGTATGCCTTCGTGTCGCCCCAGATGACCGGTTTCGCCACGTGGCCGGTGAGGATCCCGTCCTCGTCCTCGAACCGGTTGCAGACGACGTGGTCGATTCCGAGGGCGTCGGCCACCGGCTGCACCTGGAACGTGGTGGCGGAGGACGTGAGGACGACGGTGTGCCCCCGTTCCTGGTGCGCGCGGACGATTTCGCGCATCTCAGGGTAGATGCGGCCGGCGACCTTCTTCTTGTACAGGCGCAGCGCCATCTCGTCGAGATCCTCGACGGCGCGGCCCGCCCAGGTGTGGGCGCCGAGGTCGAGGAGTTCGGCGAACGTGTCGGGGTTGAGCCCGCCGCCGCCGACCATCACACCGAGCGTGCGCAGCACGTCGACGGGGCCGTACTCGCCGGCCTTCATCCGCTCCTCTGTGAGATACCGGGCGGTGTACCCCGCGACAAGAGTGCCGTCGAGGTCGAAGAATGCGCCCACTGCGGGCCCCTCGGGTCCGCCGGCGATCTCCGCCACGGTGCCGGGAAGTCTGAGGTTGTCGGCAGCCATCTACTTGTCCCCGTCCTTCGCCGCCGGCGCCTTGCGCGCGGCGGGCTTGCGTGCTGTGGTCCTGCTCGTGGCCGGTTTCGATGACGATGCCGGCGTCGATGAGGGTGCCGGCGTCGACGACGATGCCGGTGCCGCCGCGGGCATCCGGGACGCCTTGGTGCCCGTGGAGGAGATCGCGGCCGTACCGCGCCCGCCCCCGAGGACCTCGTCGAACCCTGCTGCCAGCGCCTGCTCGAGCGCCTCGGAGTCGCTGAACGCCGCGGTGTCGTAGTTGACGCCGACGAAGCACCGGCCGGCGAACGAGACCATCGTGGCCATCATCGCGACGCCCGGCAGCGGCCCGATGGGCACGCTGCGGGTGATGCGGCACCCTGCGATGTAGCGCTCCGTCACCTTGCCGGGGACGTTGCTGGCCTGCACGTCGATGCCGAGGCTCCCGGTGCCGGTGCCGGCGAGCAGCTGCTGCGGCAGCCAGGACAGGACGGGCGCGAGGATCGCGGTGGGATCGATGGACGACCCGGAACGGGCGTGCAGGACGCTCTTGCGGATCGCGAGCATGCGCTTGGCGACGTCCGGCTCTGCCACCGGAAGCGCCATCGTGATGGCCGACCACTGGTTGCCCGCCGTGGAATCGCCGCCCGCTCGGGCATTGACCGGCATGGCGAGGTTGAGCGAGTCGACGGGCACGCCGAGTCGCTCATGGTAGATGCGCATGGCCCCCGCGATGCCTGCCAGGTAGGCGTCGTTGACCGAGCAGCCGTGCGACTTGGCGGCCGCGCGGATGTCGGCCAACGGGAAGTCGAGCGTGCTGAATCGGTGGTCGAGGCCGCGGCGGCGCAACAGAGGGGAAGGCTCGGCGGCGGCCGAATCGGCGAGCTTGCGCAGGTCGTCGATGGTGCGGGCGGCGGATCCCACCGCGCTGCGCGGATCGGTGACGGCGCTGCCCGCGCGGCGTGCGATGCCGGCCGCGCGTGAGAGCGAGCCCAGGACGAGGCGCTGCGGAAGCCCGCGCACCGCCGACTGCGTCAGCTCGAGCGGTGTGACGTCCTGCGGCACGGGGACCGGGGGCATCGGCTCGGGGGACGGGTCGCGGCTTTCCTGGTGGATCATCTGGTCCAGCAGCATGCCGCCGACGCCGTCGGTCACGGTGTGGCTGAGCTTCCAGAGCAGCGCGGCCTTGGCGTCGGGCTCGTCGAGGCCCTCGACCAGCGTGGCCTCCCAGAGGGGGCGGCCCGGGTCGAGCGGAGTGGAGTGCAGGACCTCGGCCAGATCGAGCAGTTCGCGCAGTGAGCCGGAGCCGGGCAGCACCACGCGGCGCAGGTGGTACCCCAGCGAGAAGTCCGGGTCGACCACCCAGCGTGCCGGTGCCAACGGCAGCAGCGGGGCCACCACCCGTTGCCGTAGCCGTGGCACCACCCTGGACGCGCGGTCGATCTGCTCACGCAGCGCCTCGAAGTCGGGAACCGCGTCGAGCGTTTCGATGAACATCAGCGACGTCCGCGAGTGGGCGTCCATGTCCGCCCGGAACATCATGTAGTCGAATGCGCTGAGTCTGTCGTCGAACTGCACTGTCGTATCGCCCATCGGCGCGCACCCTCCCAGGAGTCGCCACGGTCTCCGCGTGGCGCGAGTCGTCATTCGGCTCAGGTGGCGTGCAGCGCCCATTTCGCCCACGCCACCCAGCGGCCGTGGCCTGTCGCACAGCGGGCCCCGGCATGTGACAAGCATTGCAGGTCGGCGGTGAACTTGCGCGGCGAATACTGGTGATCGGGAGGTCAGACGCGGGAGGCCGCGGCCCACTCCAGGAATCTTTCGACCCCGCGCCCGGCCCGGCGGGTGCGGATCGAGTTCAAGTGGTCGTAGGCGTGCTGTGCCCCGGGGAGTTCCGCGAAGGCGACGACGCCGTCGGAGACGTTGCGCAGGTGGCGGACGAAGTGCCGCGACTCCTCGATCTCCACGCCGGTGTCGTCCGTCCCGTGCAGAACGAAGAACGGCGGCGCGGAGGCGTCCGCTTGCAGCAGCGGCGACGCCAGAGCGAAGTCGGCGGCGTCGTCGACGGGGTCCTTCTTGAGGATCATCGGCGCCAGGAAACGGTCCCGGCGCTTGGTGGCGTGCGCGGTGCCCGACTGCGCGGTGAAGTCGTAGATGCCGTACTGGGACACCGCCGCCTGGATCGAGGTGTCGGCCCCGTCGGGCAGGTGCGGCTGCAGCCGCGGGTCGTTGGACGTGAGCGCGGCGAGCGAGGCCAGGTGCCCGCCCGCCGAACCGCCCGTGATCGCGATGAACGACGGGTCTGCGCCGTACTCAGAGGCATGCGCACGGACCCACGCGATGGCGCGCTTGACGTCGAGGATCTGCGCGGGGAACGGGTCCTTGGGGCACAGGCGGTAGTTGACGCTGACGCACACCCAGCCGCGTGCGGCCATCCGGTGCAGCAGGGGCAGCGCTTCGTACCGCTTGTCGCTCCCCATCCACATCCCGCCGTGCACGTGCACCAGGACGGGCGCCGGACCGCTTCCGCCGCCCGGGCGTGTCCCGCTGCGCGACCGGTAGACGTCGAGCCGGCACAGCTTCTCGGCCCGCGCATGCGCCGCGGCGTCCGCGCCGTCCACGCCGTCCGGGTCGAGGTAGGAGATCTCGCGGAGCACCTCGACGTCGCCGCTCCGCAGCGGCACGGGGGACAGGCGCGCGGCGAGGCTCTCCCGTCCGGCTGAGGGCGGCCGCCCGCGGCCGATCGCGTCGTCCAGCGCCGCATCCACCGCGGTCCCCGTGGCCATGGCCCGGCGGATGAGTTCGGCCTGACCCGCGATGGTCAGTGCGGACACGGCGGCGGCCGCCGCGCCGCGCCCCTTCGCCACGCCGACGGCGGCATCCGCCGCGGAGGCGCCGAGCAGGTACGGCGACAACTCGTTGACCGGGCCGCCCACCATCATCGAGCCTGCGCCGAGCCAGTAGTTCGACGGCGGTGCGACGGAGTTGGCGGTGACCGCGGCGCCGGCCCAGAGCCGCGGCGGGACACCGCCCGCCATGCGGCGCAGCGCGCGCAGCGGGCCGCCCGGCCGACCCGCCCCGCCGCGGTTCCGACGTCCCGATTCCCTCTCAGCGCTTTTCATGCCCGCTGATGGTAGGTGGGGTGACGCGATTTGTCGCGAATGAGTTCCGGTGCACAGGCGGTGGCGGAGCCGTGGCGGAAGGGGCGGGCGCCGGTACGGGTGGCACGATGGCGGGTGGCGACAGGCGTTCGGCTCGCCGGCGTGGTGCAGAGGGCGTCACGGTGTGACGCGACACGATCAGAGGGAGTTCACTGTGGGAGAGGTCAAGGCTGTCAGCGAGATCGACATCGTGGCGGAGCCGTCGGCGGTGCTCGAGGCGGTGGCGGACTACGCGACCGTCCGCCCGAAGATCCTGCCGGACAACTACCGCGACTATTCGGTGGTGCAGGGCGGGAACGGGGACGGCACCATCGTGCGCTGGACCCTGCAGGCCACCAAGAAGCGCGTGCGGTACGTGGAGGCGGCGGTCTCGGTCCAGGGCGACACCGTGACGGAGACCGACGCCAATTCGACGATGGTCACCACGTGGACCGTCACCCCGATCGCCGACGGGGCGCGCGTGGCGGTCGAGACCGCGTGGGCGGGCGCCGGCGGCATCGGCGGCGTGTTCGAGGGCATCTTCGCGCCGCTGGGGCTGCGGAAGATCCAGGCGGAGACCCTCGCCAATCTGGCCAAGCAGGTCAAGTAGCCGGTCGTCTCCGCGGCGGCACCGTCCGGTGCCGCCGCGGAGACGGAGTCAGCCCCGGGCCGGCCACACCGGCGTGATCGGCCAGGGGCGCTCCCTTTCGAGCTGGGCGGCGACCCGGATCAGCAGGTCCTCGCGGCCGAAGGCGGCCACCAGTTGCACGCCGACGGGCATGCCGTCGCGGTCCGTGCCCAGCGGCAACGAGATCGCGGGCTGGCCGGTGATGTTGAACGGGCTGGTGAGTCCGCCGTAGACGGCGCCGTGCGTCCAGATGGCCTCCACCGAGCCCGCGTCCAGCAGACCCAGCGGCGGCGTCAGCGCGCCGAGCGTCGGCAGCATCAGCAGGTCGTGGTCGGCAAAGAACGCGCCGACCGTCCCGGCCACGGACGCCAGCTTGTCCAGTGCGATCCCGAAGTCCGCGGCGCTCAGCGTCTTGGTGCGCTCGTAGATCATCCGGCCGACCGCTTCGAGGTCGTCGTCGCGCAGGTCGCGGCCCAGAGCGGCCAGCCGGGCGTCGACCGACGCGGTCATCGACACCGCCATCCCCATCGACATGGGCGCCACCATGTCGTCGAGCGGGAACGTCGGCGCCCCGGGTGCCACGCGGTGACCCAGCCCGGACAGCACCGCCGCGATGTCCTCGACCGCCGCGGCGCAGTCCTCGTGCACGGGGCCACCGTCGGGGAAGTGCGTCATCGTCGCCACCCGGAGGGTGCCGGGGTCGGCGCCCACCTCCGCGGCGTAGGTGCGGGCCGGCTGCACGATCGTGACCGGGTCGCCGATGCGCGGCGCGGAGACGACGTCCAGCAGCAGCGCCGAGTCGCGCACGCTCCTGGTGACGGCGTGCTGCACGGACAGCGGCGCACCCAGCGGGTTGCCCGCGCACGTGCGTCCGCGTGACGGTTTGAGGCCCACGAGTCCGGTCATGGCCGACGGTATGCGGATCGAGCCCCCGCCGTCGCTGGCGTGGGCAGCGGGAAGGATGCCGGCGGCCACGGCCGCCGAAGCGCCGCCCGACGATCCGCCCGGGGAACGGCTCAGGTCGTGCGGGTTGCGTGCCGGCCCGAACAGCGCGGGCTCGGTGGAGGCGTTCTGTCCCCATTCGGGCGTGTTCGTCTTGCCGACGACGGCCAGCCCGGCGCGCCGGTACGCCGACACGATCGGGGAATCGGCGTCGGCCGTCGCGTCCGCGAACAGCCGGCTGCCGTTGGTGGTGGGCAGCCCGGCGACGTCTGCGCCGAGATCCTTGATGGCGAACGGGACCCCGTGCAGCGGGCCCTCCGGGAGTCCGGCGTCCACCTCGGAGAGCACCTCGTCGGCGCGCGTGGCGACGAGGGCGTTCACCGTGGGGTTGCGTTTCCCGATGCGGTCGAGCGCGAACTCGACGACCTCGCGCGCGGACACCTCTCCGTCGCTGATCGCCTGCGCCAGACCCGTCATGTCGCGCTTGTCGAACAGTTCTTCCATCCGTGCTCCTTCGCCGTGGGCGTTCTCGCCGTCCCGGATGCGCCGTGCGCGCGGTGTCGCGATGCCGTCATCGGCGCCATTGTCGGCCCGGACGCGCCGTGGCATCCACCGCAGTCCCTGTGAGCGGGTGACCATGGTCACCTCCGGGTACGGTCGATTCAGGGCGGCGGGGGTGGACGACCGGCGACGGGGCGTGTGCCCGGATCAGGCCGGGAGGATGATGAGCATGGAGGGCGGTCGGACATTGGCGACGGGCGTTGTTCCGGAACCCGGTGCGGGCGAGGGCGGTGCGGGCGAGGGTGGTGCAGCCCGGAGCGCCGACGGGTACGGGTTCGCGATCATCGGCGCGGGCCTGGGCGGGCTGGCGGTGGCCATGGAGCTCGCACGGTCCGGGCGCACGGACTTCGTGCTGCTCGAGCGCGCGGCGGACGTGGGCGGGGTGTGGCGCGACAACACCTATCCGGGTGCGGCATGCGACGTGCCGTCGCCCTACTACTCATTCTCCTACGAACCCGAGCCGGACTGGCCGCGCAGGTATTCGGAGCAGCCGGACATCCTCGCCTACATCCGGCGGCTCGTCGACGACTACGGCCTGCGGCGCCGCATCCGCTTCGGGGCCGCGGTGACGGCGGCGCGGTTCGACGAGGGGGCGGCCCGATGGGACATCACGCTCGGCGACGGAGAGGTCCTCCGGGCACGGTTCCTGGTTCCCGCGGTCGGCCAGCTGTCCACTCCCATGCTGCCGCCGATCCCCGGCATCGCATCGTTCTCCGGCCCGGCGTTCCACTCGGCCCGGTGGCGGCACGACGTCGACCTCGCCGGCAAGCGGGTGGCGGTGGTCGGGACCGGCGCCAGCGCCGTCCAGTTCATCCCGCACGTGCAGCGCGCGGCGGCCCACCTGACGGTGTTCCAGCGTTCCGCCCCCTATCTGTTGCCGCGACTGGACCGTGCATACGGTGCGCGGCACCGCAGGCTGTTCCGCGCCGTGCCGGCGACGCTGGCGGCGGAACGGCTGTTCTGGTGGTGTTTCGCGGAGCTGTGGACGCTGCAGATGAAGGGCAATCGCGCCGTGTCCGCCGCGTTCCGCGCGTGGTCGGCCCTGCACCGGCGTCGGGGCGTGCGGGACCGGCGGCTGCGGGACGTGCTCACCCCGGACTACCGGATGGGGTGCAAGCGGGTGCTGTTCTCCAGCGACTACTACCCGGCGGTGTCGCAGCCCGATGTCACGGTCGAGGCCGACGACGTCGTCGGGGTGACGCCGAGCGGCATCACCACCGCCTCAGGCGCGCAGCACAGTGCGGACGTGATCATCTTCGGCACCGGCTTCCGCGCGCAGGAGTTCTGCACCGCCGTCGACATCCGCGGGACGGGCGGCGCCGCACTGGCCGAGCGTTGGGCCGACGGTGCGCGGGCGTACCTGGGGATCGCGGTGCCCGGCTTCCCCAACCTGCTGTTGATGTACGGGCCCAACACGAACCTCGGTTCGGGTTCGATCCTGTTCATGCTCGAGCGTCAGGCCGTCTACATCCGCCGCCTGGCGGAGCTCGCCGACGCGGCGGGCGCCGACGCCGTCGACGTGCGGCCCGACGTGGAGGCCCGGTTCGACGCCGACGTGCAGCGGCAGCTGGCGCACAGCGCGTGGACCGGTTGCGACAGCTGGTACGTCGCCGAATCGGGCAGGATCGTCAGCAACTGGCCGGACACGGTCTCCGCCTACCGGCGCATCACGTCGCGGGTGTCCCTGGGCGACTACACGCTGATCCGGGCCGGTCAGCCGCGCAACGCCTCCGGCAGGTCACGCTTGGACAGCAGGATCATCTGATTGGCGGACTTGTCCACCTCCGCCGTGCGCGGAATGCTGCGCTGGAGCAGGTCCCACTCGTAGCCGGCGATCAACGACTGACCCTGGCCGATCACCGACTTGTCCTTGGTGCCCCACGACAACGGCATGAGACTCGCGGTCTGCCATGACGCGCCCCGGTACCGGTTGGAGCGGTCCTGCAGCACGGCGACGCAGGGGATCTTGGCGCCGACGACCATCGGATGTCCCGTGATGGCCGTCGCGGTGCGCGTCACCAGTGCGTACACCGGGTCCACGTCGCCGGTGCGGGAGACGTTGACCAGGCCCAGCAGGGTGACGCCGTGGCGGCGCTTCTCCGCGAGCACGGCCCCCACCAGCTGACTGCGCTCGTACTGCTGCTTGATGGAGCCGACCTTGCGGGGCAGCAGGTACGCCAGGACGATCGAGCCGACGCCCATGATCACCAGGGCCGCGGCGAGGATGTACCAGCCGCCCGAGCCGAACACGGCCGCGAGCACGCCGCCGGCGATCCACAACAGCGCGACGAGAATCGAGGAGATGCGCAGCCGGCGCAACTCCTGGTAGTTCTCGTTGACACTCTTGGCGAACTTGACATCGACGGGGAACGGCAGTTGGCGCACAGCACCGATCCTAGCGGTCGCCGTCACGGCATCGGCCGCCGCCGGGTCACGCGTCGCCGTCGGGCAGGTCGCCGCCGACGTCGGGGATCGACGGCCCCAGCAGTTCGTCCGCGTCGACGATCCGGTAGGCGTACCCCTGTTCGGCCAGGAAACGCTGCCGATGCGCCGCGTATTCGGCGTCGAGGGTGTCGCGCGCCACCACCGAGTAGAAGTGCGCCTGCCCGCCGTCGCGCTTGGGCCGCAACAGCCGGCCGAGCCGCTGCGCCTCCTCCTGCCGGGAGCCGAAGGTGCCGGAGACCTGCACCGCCACCGCAGCCTCGGGCAGGTCGATCGAGAAGTTGGCGACCTTGCTCACGACCAGCGTGCGGATCTCGCCGTTGCGGAAGCTGTCGAAGAGGCGCTCGCGCTCGGCGGTGCGGGTGGAGCCTTGGATGACGGGCGCGTCCAGCGCGGCGCCGAGTTCCTCCAGCTGGTCGAGGTAGGCGCCGATGACGAGAGTCTGCGCGCCTTCGTGCCGGTCGAGGATCGCCTGCACCACCGGCACCTTGGTCTCCGCTGTGGAGCACAGCCGGTAGCGGTCCTCGGAATCGGCGGTGGCGTAGATCATCCGCTGGTTCTCGGTCAGCGTCACCCGCACCTCGACGCAGTCCGCGGGCGCGATCCAGCCCTGTGCCTCGATGTCGCGCCACGGTGCGTCGTACCGCTTGGGGCCGATCAGCGAGAACACGTCGCCCTCGCGGCCGTCCTCGCGCACCAGGGTGGCGGTGAGCCCCAGCCGCCGCCGGGACTGCAGGTCGGCCGTCATGCGGAACACCGGGGCCGGCAGCAGGTGCACCTCGTCGTAGACGACCAGGCCCCAGTCGCGCGAGTCGAACAGCTCGAGGTGCTTGTATTCGCCCTTCGACCTACGCGTGATCACCTGGTAGGTGGCGATCGTGACGGGCCGGATCTCCTTCTTCTCGCCCGAGTACTCGCCGATCTCGTCCTCGGTGAGGGTGGTGCGGTCGATCAGCTCGCGTTTCCACTGTCGCCCGGCGACGGTGTTGGTGACCAGGATCAGCGTCGTGGCCTGCGCCTTGGCCATCGCTGCCGCGCCGACCATGGTCTTGCCCGCGCCGCAGGGCAGCACCACCACGCCGGAACCGCCGTCCCAGAACGAGTCGGCTGCCAGCTGCTGGTAGTCGCGCAGCTGCCAGGGATGGGTGGTGGTATCCAGGGCGATCTCATGCGCCTCGCCGTCGACGTATCCGGCGAGGTCCTCCGCGGGCCAGCCCACCTTGAGCAGCATCTGCTTGAGCCGCCCGCGCTCGCTGGGGTGCACGCGCACCGTGTCGTCGTCGATGCGGTCCCCGAGCATCGGCTTGATCTTCTTGTGGCGCATCACCTCTTCGAGCACCGCACGGTCGAGGCTGATCAGGGTGAGCCCTTGCGCGGGGTGCTTGACCAGCTGCAGGCGCCCGTACCGCGCCATCGTGTCGGCGACGTCGACCAGCAGCGGCTGCGGTACCGGATAGCGCGAATAGGAGACGAAGGCGTCGACCACCTGCTCGGCGTCGTGGCCCGCGGCGCGCGCGTTCCACAGCGCCAGCGGGGTCACGCGATAGGTGTGGACGTGCTCGGGCGCGCGCTCGAGCTCCGCGAACGGGGCGATGGCGGCGCGTGCGTCCGCGGCCTGCGGGTGGTCCATCTCCAGCAGCAGCGTCTTGTCGGACTGGACGATCAGCGGTCCGTCGCTCACGTGGCCTCCCCAGTGTCGTCGCCGGCGGTGTTGAATCCCGGCGGTGTTGAATCCCGGCGGTGTTCGGAGCCGCCGGGCGGGATCGGCCCGGGCCGGCCCCGTCGTCGTCAACGCTCCTCAGTCCGCCAACGATACCGACGTGATCCGGTGCAGTGAAAAAGCGTGGCGGGCGCCGGTGACGGTGTCGAGCGCCTCCAGGACGCCGCCGTTGAACGCGAGGGGCTCGACCAGGCGGTGGATGGCCGTGCCCTGGGCGTCCACGTAACCCACCGTCACCGTCCGTCCCGTGCGCGTCGCGGTCTGCAGCAGGGAGACGGTGGCGGCGCCGCCGGCGCGCGTGCCGTCGGCGCGGACGGTGCGGGAGCCGGAGTTCTCCTCCGCCTTGTCGCCCGCCCGCATTCCGGCGACGATCGCGGCGAGATCGGCGTCGCCGAGGGCGGCGGGGCGGGGCCGGTGCACGTTCTGCCGTGTCCGGCGCGGGGTCGCCACCCGGGCGCCGCGCGGGCGCAGGTCCAGGACGCCGCCTTTCGCGTCCTCGCCGACCGCGGGAATGCCCGCACGGCGCAGCACCTCCATGAGGTCGGCCAGCTCCAGACCGCACACGGCGACGGTGGGGGCCAGCCGGCGAAGTCCCAGGTCCGGCAGCCGGGTGAGGACCTCGGACAGCAGGACTTCGTCCTCGCATCGGAGGAACGCGTTGGCGAAGCCGATACGCAGCCGGCCGTACCTGCGCGCCACGTCGTCGATCAGGTAGGTCAGGGCCTGCGGGACGGGGGTGCGCGATGCGCCGGCGAACAGCTCGTGCAGCTCGGACCCGCTCATCCCGGAGTCCAAGCCGGCGCGCAGGGAATCCTCGGTGAGCCGGTACACCGTGGCCGCTCCGGCGGACTCGACCTCCGCCACCCGCGAGATCGCGGCCGCGAGTTCCGGCACGAGTGGGCCGGGCGCGATCATCGTGAGGTCGGCCTGCAGCAGCACGTGGTCCACCGGTTCGGGCATGGCCGCCTGCATCGCCGCCGCCGCGGGATCGGCCCGCTCGTCGGTCCCGGCCTCCTCCGTAAGCCCGCGACCGGGGGCGGAGAGCGCCCCCTGCGCGACGACGCCCATGTCCTGCGCCTCTGCAAGGAGGTACTCGACGTAACCCAGCGGCATGCGTGCGTGGCGGCGGGGCCGCAGCCACCGCAGTGAGGCGAGCAGGTCGGCCGCGCCGATCCCGGTACCGGCCGGCTCGGCGGCCAGCCGCCCCAGCACCGCCTCGCGGTCGGCGACGACGCCGGGGGCGGTGAGCTCTGCGGCCAGCGCGGGCACCACCTTGTCCGCGGCATCGCGCGTGCCGATCTCCCAGATGCGCCGTGGCATCCGCAGCCAGGTCCGGGCCAGCACCGCCCACCGGGCGGCCGGTTCCAGGCTCAGCCACGCGTCGATCTCCGTGGACGGCGCCCAGTAGGAGTCCGCGGCGTCGTGCTCCGGGACGGGGTCGGGCAGGCCGGAGCGGATGAGGTCTGCGCGCGCGAGGACCTCCAGCAGGAATCCGATGCGCCGTTCAGCAAGCGAGAGCTCCTTGGCCAGCCGACGGATCTCCCGCACCCCCACCCCGCCGCTGCGCAGCACGGGCACGGGGTGAGCGCCCAGCGAGTCGAGGACGGCGCCCGCGTGCCTGAGCAGCTCCGCGGCCTCGCCGGCCGCGGTGGCATCGACGGTGGCGGGATCGTGCACCGTCGGCGACATCGGGGGAGGGGTGAGCCGCACCTGCGCGGCGGCCAGGGATCCGGCCGCGGAGCGGACGGCATCGGGCAGCCGGACGGTGTGCTCGTCGACCTTCTCGAGCAGGCCGGCGCGGATGAGGCGCTGCACGGGGCTCGTCTGCGGGGCGTCGTGCGCGGCGGCACGGGTCCTGCCGAGTCCGCCTCCGGCGAGCAGCGCATCCACCATGGACCGTTCGTCGTCAGGCAGCGATTCCAGCCGGGCGGTCATCCCGTCGGGAGCCGCTGCGGTGCCGCCTCCTGCGCTGTCACCCCCGTCGCCCCGGTGCGCGGTGCCGTGGTCCACGATGCCGGCCTTGGCGAACGCGGCGGGCGGGGAGGGCAGGACCTCCCGTGCAGCCGGGGCCATCTCCAGGCCGTCATGCCCCCACACCAGTGCGGCGGCGCGGAGCGCGCCCAGCGCACGATCCACGGCGCCGGGTCCGGCGGCCTCGTCGAGTGCGTCGTGCACGGCGTCGACGTGCACGGGGGCGGTGTCGGCATCGGCGTGGGCGAGCACCCCCAGGACGGCCATCGCGAGCGTGTCGTGGTTCTCGGCCGCCCTGTGCACGGACATGCGCTGCGCGGCGCGGTCCGCCAGCACGGAGGTCGAGGCCGGGGGCGCGACGGCGAGGTCGGGGCGGAGCCGCACCAGCAGGGCGAGGTCGTCGTCCGTGCACCGCCGCAACCACTCGGCGAGCCCGATCCCGCCGCCGTCCGCGGCGTGGTCGGCTTCGGGGTCTGCTGCACTTTCTGTGGCCATCGGGACCCAGGTTAGTGACCTGGGCTGGCCGATGTCGGCGGCGAGGTGTCAAAATGGGTCCGTGGCTGAGAATTCGGTGGCGGAGAACGCCCATAATGTCGAGATCGCTGTGTCCCATCACCGTCATGACTCGGGATGGCCGGAGCTTCCCGAGGGCGAGCACGCCGTGACGGAGCTGTCGTCCGCCCGTTCGGGCGGGCTGTCGCCGTTCGGTGAGGTCATCGAGCTTCCGCTGCCGGCGGAGGACCTGCCGTACTTGCATCCGATCACGGTGCCGAACCGCTGATCTTCCATTTACGGGGCGTCTTCCCCGTACGAGGAGTCTTCCACGTACCGGGCGCCGGCACGGCGGCACCGCCATGCCGGCAGTGCACGCAGGAGGTTTCGCGATGACCGCCGACGACGGGGCGCCCGCAGCGTTGACGCATGTCGACGAGGCGGGCCACGCCAGGATGGTCGACGTCGGCGGGAAGCCGTCGAGTGCCCGCCGCGCAGTCGCGGCGGGCACTTTCCGCACCACCGGGCAGGTGATCCGCCTGCTCGTGGACGGTGCGCTGCCGAAGGGCGACGCGCTCGCGACCGCCCGCATAGCCGGGATCATGGCGGCGAAGAAGACGCCGGAGCTGGTGCCGCTGTGCCATCCCATCGCCCTCTCGGGGGTCACGGTGGAGTTCGAGGTGGGGGAGGAGTCCGTCGGCGTGACGGCGACCGTCCGCACCACGGACCGCACCGGCGTCGAGATGGAGGCGCTCACCGCCGTGGCCGTGGCGGGCCTCACGCTGCACGACATGGTCAAGGCGGTCGACCCCGCCGCGGCGATGGACGACGTGCGCGTGCTCGCGAAGGACGGCGGCAAGACCGGCGAATGGCGTCGGCCGTGACAGCGCAGGACGGTCGCGGGAGGACAGACGTGGCCGCGCGGACCGCGGTCGTCATCGTGGCGTCGACGCGCGCGGCCGGCGGCGTCTACCCGGATCGTGCGGGGCCGGTGGCGGTGGACTGGCTGCGTGCGCGCGGATACTCCGCCGCGGACGCGCGCGTGGTGCCCGACGGCGACGCGGTGGGCGCGGCCCTGAGAGACGCGTTGCGGGCCCGCCCCGACGTCATCCTCACGTCCGGGGGCACGGGAATCTCCCCCACGGATCGGACACCGGAGCAGACGGCGCCCCTGCTGGAAAGGACCGTGCCGGGCCTGGCGGACGCGATCCGCGACGCCGGCGCGCCGCAGGTGCCGACCGCCGTGCTGTCGCGCGGCGTGGCGGGAGTGGCCGGACGCACCCTGGTGGTGAACCTGCCCGGTTCGTCCGGGGGCGTGCGCGACGGCCTCGGCGTGCTCGACGGGGTGCTCGACCACGCCGTCGAGCAATTGCGGGGAGGGGACCACTGATGGCCGGGCACGGGCCGGATACTGCGGGCGTGACGGCGGAGGTGCGCCGCGCGGAGGTCTCCGCCGCGCGGATCACGCTCCGCGGCCACGAGGACCACGTCGCGCACCACTCCGCCGGCGCGGTCGTGGGGTTCTGCGGCGTCGTCCGCGACCACGACGGGGGGCGCGGCGTGCTCCGGCTCCACTACACCGCGCATCCCAGCGCACAGGACGTGCTGGCGCGCGTGGCGCAGGAGATCTCCGAGGCGCATCCGGGAGTCCGGGCCATCGCAGTGAGCCACCGCGTAGGCGACCTCGAGATCGGCGACGAGGCCCTCGTGGCCGCAGTCGCCGCGGACCACCGGCACGAGGCGTTCGCGGCCTGCTCCGCGCTCGTGGAGGCGGTCAAGGAGCAGCTTCCGGTGTGGAAGCACCAGTTCTTCTCCGACGGCACCGACGAATGGGTGGGCTGCGCGTAGAGGTGGCGCGGGCGCGGCGTGCACATGCGGTGCCCGGCCCTTCGAACGGCCGGAGGAATGGGAAAGGTCCGGTCCGCACCGTGTCGGTGCGGACCGGACCTTTCGCTGTGCTCTGCCGGGCGGGTGTCAGCCCAGGTTGAGGTTCGCCAGCGTCAGGTAGTGGGCGACCACGTCGCGGTCGACGTCCACGCCCTGAGCCGATGCGTAGTGCACGGCGTTCGCGGCGGCATCCTGGATGTTCGCGCGGAAGTCGTCGTTCACCGGGACGTTGTTGTCCGCGGCGTAATCGAGGACCTGGTCCACGATCTGGCTGACGACATCGGCAGGCGCCTCCTCGACGGGGGCCGCGGGCGCGGCCTGCGTCACGGCGGGAGCCGGGGCCGGCTCGGGGGCGGGCGCGGCGGGGGTGCGCGGGGTGTAGCCGCCGAGTCCCTTGCCGCACACCGGCCATGCGCCCTTGCCCTGGCCCGCGAGGACCTCTTCGGCCACGGCGATCTGCTGGCTCTGGGTGGCCTGGTTGGCGCTGGGCGCGTATTGCGTTCCGCCGTAGGCGGCCCAGGTGCTGGGCGAGAACTGGAGCCCGCCCTGGTAGCCGTTGCCGGTGTTGATCGACCAGTTGCCGCCCGACTCGCACTGTGCGACGGCGTTCCACTGGGCGTCGGTGGCGGCGTTCGCGGTGCCGGCGAGTGCCAGCGATGCGCTGCCTGCGACAGCTCCGGAAACGGCGATCTTGGTCATGGTGCGCCCGGCAGTGCTGGGCTTGCGGTGACGTCCGGCCATCGTTCTGGGATTTCCTCTCCACACACGCCTGCGAAGTCAGCTGTCGGGTTGGGGCTGAGAGGTAGCCCTGCGCACCGTGCCGGCCTGCGGCCGTTCCGGTGTGCGTTCACCCCTAGGGGCCGTGTGGCGGCACGGGCGCGTCGCCCGGTCCTCCGTGGCCCCGATGTCCTTTGCGGACTTGGGTTCCCCGCTTCCGTCCCTGGGTTGTTCGTCGGTATCCGGGTCCCCGTCGGACGGAGTTCGGCGTTACGGGGCCGGATCGGCCGAGTCATCGACCGCGGACGACGCTATCCGTTACGGGACCGTGAGTCACGCTTGTCTCCGTCGCGGGCGCTTGATAGTCCATAACTGGCCTTCATTGCAAATCTTCGCCGTTGTTGCAGGTGACAGCCTTGTGTTACCTAACGATGCGGGGTCGTTACCCTACCGTGACGTGATGCACGTCACTTCTGGTCAAGGATTGCGGCTTGTTCGGGTGTGTCGTGGTCGACGTGCTCCACTCTTGACGGGAGCCGGGCCCGCGACCAGCGCCGACCCGTCGGCGCCGGCTCTCAGCCGCCCGCGAAAGGCGGGAGGATGTCCAGCGTCCCGCCCTCCGGCGGGAGGTGCAGCGGGGCGTGCCGGTCGCGCACGGCGACGCCGCCCCACAGGAACGAGCAGCGGTTCAGGACCTCCGAGACCGCGGGGCGCACGGCGGCGAGGTGCTCCAGCACGCCGTCGAGGCTCGGGGAGGGGGAGGGGCTGGTGATGAGCTCCTCATCGCGGCCCGCGGCAGAGGCCGCCCCCGCGAAGTATCGGATGGAGATGGTCGGGGCGCTCACAGGCGTCGCCTTTCTGTCAGGGCACGTTCGGCAGGGATTCTCCCGGCGTGTCCGGAAGGGGGCCGCGTTGCGCTCTCAGCGTGCTCTGAAGGCCGGTGGCGGGATGGCGCGTGCGCATACCCGCCCTCGGGCGTATCAGCCGCCGATGGCGCTCATCGGACGGTCGGGCTGGTGGAAGCCGGGCGAGCCGATGCCGTGGCCGGCCTTCTTCGCCCACATGGCCGCACGCCAGCGGCGGGCTATGGCGTCGTCGTCCGCGCCGCCGCGCAACAGCGCGCGCAGGTCGGATTCCTCGCGTGCGAAAAGACAGTTGCGCACCTGGCCGTCGGCGGTGAGCCGGGTCCGGTCGCACGCGGCGCAGAACGGCTCGGTCACCGAGGCGATGATGCCGACGGTGGCCGGGCCGCCGTCGACCAGCCAGCGTTGGGCCGGTGCGGAACCTCTGTGCGCCGGGTCGGGGGTGAGCCGGAAACTCGCCCCCAGCACTTCGCGGGTCTGTTGCGCCGTCACCATCGTCGAGCGGCGCCAGTCGTGGCCCGCGTCGAGTGGCATCTGCTCGATGATCCGCAGCTCGTAGCCGTGCTCCAGGCAGAACTCCAGCAGCGCGGGAGCGTCCTCGGCGTTGAGGTCCGGCTTGAGGACGGCGTTGACCTTGACCGGCGTCAGGCCGGCGTCGTGCGCCGCCTGCAGGCCCGCGAGGGCGTCGTCCAGGCGGTCGCGCCGGGTGATGGCCGCGTACTCCGTGGGGTCGACGGTGTCCAGCGACACGTTCACCCGGTCGAGTCCGGCGTCGGCGAGTGCCTGGGCCTTGCGTGCAAGGCCCAGGCCGTTCGTTGTCAGGGCCAGGCCGGGGCGCGGGTCCAGAGCCGACGCGGCGGCGATGATGTCGACGATGTCCCGCCGCAGCAGCGGCTCCCCGCCGGTGAACCGGATCCGGGTGACGCCGAGGTCCCGGGTGCCGATGCGCAACAGCCGCGTGATCTCGTCCGCGGTGAGGAGCTCGTCCGTCGGCAGCCATTCGAGCCCCTCGGCCGGCATGCAATATGTGCACCGGAGATTGCAGCGGTCGGTGAGCGAGACGCGCAGGTCGGTGGCGACCCGCCCGAAGGTGTCCGACAGCGGGCCGCGGGCGAACCGCGCGTCGGCTTCGTCGATCCCCGCCGGGCCGTGCGCGGCAGCTTCGCCCATGGCCGGCAGCCCCAGGTTGACCGCTGTCATGCCACCACCCTATCCGTCTGCGGCGCCACGTCGACCTGTGAACCGTGGATAAGCCGCCCTGCGCACGACGGTGGGCGGCGACTGTGCATGCGCATCGCCGAAGGGAACGCAAATGCGGTCATGCGAGGAGGAAAAAGGCGCATATGATGTTCCAATGTTGCGGACGCGGACCGGAACCCTGCGGCGGAACCACGTGGCAGCGCCCGGATGGCTTCTCCTGCCCGCCGCGATCGGGGTCATCGTCATCGGTCTGCCCATCGTGGGACTCGCGGCGACGGTGCCGTGGGGCCGCTTCCTGGGCCTGATCTCATCGCCGTCGTCCCTGACCGCGCTGCGCCTGAGCCTGCAGACCGCCGCGGCGGCGACGGTGATCGTGGTGATCCTGGGCGTGCCGATCGCGATACTCCTGGCGCGATCCGAAGGGCGCTGGGCGCGGCCGGTGCGGGCCGTGGTGCTCGTGCCCCTCGTTCTTCCGCCGGTGGTGGGCGGCCTCGCCCTGCTCTACACCTTCGGCCGGGGCGGGATCGCCGGCGCGCGGTTGCAGGCGCTGGGCATCGACATCGCCTTCTCCACCACCGCGGTGGTCCTGGCCCAGGTGTTCGTGTCGCTGCCGTTCCTGGTGCTGAGTCTGGAAGGGGCGCTCCGGGGAATGGACACGCGCTACGAGGCCGTCGCGTCGACGCTGGGAGCGCGCCCGGTCCGGGTCCTCCGCAAGGTCACGCTGCCGATGGTGATGCCGGGCCTGGTCTCCGGCGTGGTGCTGGCGTTCGCGCGGTCGCTGGGGGAGTTCGGTGCGACGATCACCTTCGCGGGCAGCCTGCAGGGCCGCACCCGTACGCTGCCACTGGAGATCTACCTGCAGCGTGTGGACGATCCGGACGCGGCAGTGGCGCTGTCCATGGTGCTCATCGTCGTGGCGGTGGTCGTGGTGGTCGCCATCCACGGACGGGGCGCCCGGTCGCGCGGACCACGAGGGCGGAAAGGTCCGGAGTGGAACGGTCCGGGGCGAGGTGGGCCTGTGCGGGGCGGGGCCCGTGAGGAGTTGGTCGTGTGATGAACGACGGGAGTGTGCGCGTGTCCGGAATCGATGAGGACGCCGGTGACCGCGGTGCCGCCGACGGCGCGCCGTGGCTGTCGATCGACGCGACGGTGATCGAGCGGGGGTTCGCGGTGTCCATGCGCCTCGCCCCGGGGGAGGTGGTCGCGGTCCTCGGTCCCAACGGGGCCGGAAAGTCGACGCTGCTGTCGGTGATCGCGGGCCTGGTCCGGCCCGACGCCGGCCACGTCCGCGCCGGCGAGCGCATGCTGCTCGACACGGACGCCGGCACGGACGTCCCGGTGGCCCGGCGCAGGGTGGGGCTGCTGGCGCAGGACGCGCTGTTGTTCGGCAGCCTCTCGGTGGCGGAGAACGTCGAGTTCGGGCCGCGCAGCCAGGGCGTGGGCAGGCAGGAGTCCTCCGAGACGGCGCGCCGCTGGCTTGCGGAGGTCGGTGCCGGTGACCTGGCGGAGCGCAAGCCGCGGAAGCTCTCGGGCGGCCAGGCGCAACGCGTCGCGATCGCGCGGGCGCTGGCCGCGGGCCCGGAGGTGCTGCTGCTGGACGAGCCGATGGGTTCCCTCGACGTGGCCGTCGCCGCGCAGGTCCGCTCGATGCTGCGTCGTGTCCTGCGCGACCGCGCGGCGGCGACGGACGGGCGCAGCGCGGCGGTGATCGTCACGCATGACCTGGTGGACGCGCTGACGCTGGCGGACAGGATCATCGTGCTCGACAACGGGTCGGTCGTCGACGACGGGCCCGTCGAGCGGGTGCTGCGGTCGCCGCGGAGCCCGTTCGCGGCCGACCTCGCCGGTACGAACATGGTGTCGGGGCGGGCGGTCGCCGCTGTCGACGTCGCCATGGAGCCGGACGGGGCCGGTTCCGGGGGGCGCGGCGGCCGGCGGTGGCGCCGGGAACGTGCCGCCAAGGCGCCGGCCGCCGGCGGGGCCGCGGTGGGAATGGCTGCCGGGGGCTTCGCGGTGGAAGGCGACGCGCCGTCGTCGTCCGCGGCGATCCGCACCGTCTCGGGCGCCCAGGTGTCGGGCGGTACGCTGCACCGGCTGGTCGAGGACGAACCCGCGGTGGCGGTGTTCTCACCCCGCGCGGTGGCGGTGTACCGCACGGCCCCGCACGGTAGTCCGCGCAACGTGTTCCGCGTTCGGGCGACGGCGGTGGAGGCGCGCGGGGATGCCATCCGCGTCCGGGCGGCCGATGATGCGGGCACTTCGCTGATGGCCGAGATGACCACCACCGCAGCACGAGAGTTGGGCATCGCGGCCGGCGACGAGGCGGTGTTCGTCGTCAAGGCGTCGGAAGTGCGGGTCTACCCCGGCTAGCCGCACTGCCCGGGGACCTGGCCGTATCACCCGCGGGCTTTGCGCGCCGGCACCCTCCGGACAGGCATTCTCCGCACAGGGAACTTGCGCAAGTGGAGTTTGTGCAGGGGACGCGGATCAGGCGCGTTCTCGTCGGCCGGAGACGAGCGCGCCGGCCACGCCGACGATCATGCCGAGCGGACACAGCATCGCGGCGAAGTAGAAGTACGTGCTCAGGTGCGCGTTGAAGACCGGCGCCGCGAACGAGATCGCGATCGCGACCAGGCCCACGGCGAACAGCACGATGCCGAGCCGGATGATCGCGGTCGAGACCGGGTGGCCTGCGCCGGCGGCCTGGCGCGCCGTGGCTCCGGACTCCGGTGCCCGCTCTGCTGTGATGGGGGGTGTCGGTGCGTCGTTCACCTGTACCACGGTAGCGCGTCGGCGCCGCGCGCAGGCCGCCGACCGTCCACGCGGCCCGTGTCGCCGCCGTCCGCGGGCCGGATGGCGGCGACGCAGGTCGGCCACGGAGCATCGAGCGCGGCGTCGGGGGTAGTCTCGGAACGAGGACGCGTCCTGCGGTGTGCGGGGCGCGTCAGTCGTGCGGGTGGCGCGTGAGAAGTGCGGGTGCACACGTCCGTGCCGTGCGCGAAGGCCCCCGCGGCGCGGCCTTCGGGCCCCGCAGTGCGGATTCGGACATGACGGCGGTGGTTCGAGCACGACGACGGTATTCGAACAGTCGCGTTCTTTCGCTTCGAGAGGGTGAACACGGTGCCGACGGGCAATGTGAAGTGGTACGACAGCGCGAAGGGTTTCGGCTTCCTGACGCAGGACTCGGGTGAGGATGTCTACGTCCGCTCGGGCGCGCTTCCCGAAGGGGTCGAGTCGCTCAAGGCCGGGCAACGGGTCGAGTTCGACATGGCGACCGGGCGTCGTGGACCGCAGGCGCTGCGCGTACAGGTGCTCGGGCCTGCCCCGTCGGTGCGCCGCGGACTGCAGGCCCGCCGCGATGCCGCGCACCGGCGATCGCCCGACGAGCTGCACGGGATGGTCGAGGACATGATCACCCTGCTGGAGGCCACGGTGCAGCCTGATCTTCGCAAGGGGCGATACCCGGACCGCAAGACCGCCCAGAGGATCTCCGAGGTGGTCCGGGCGGTCGCGCGCGAACTGGACTCGTGACCGCCTGCGTGTGACCGGCCGCACCGGACCCACGCGGTGGGCACTGCCCGGTCAGCGGGTCTTTATGGACCAGGTCGCATGGTCGATGTAGGTGACCTCACCCGTCGCCTGGTCGATGATGCCGGTGGGCAGCGTGATCTCGACCCCCGCGAGCACGTTGCCGTCGGGGTTCACCGGCGGCACGGTGACGGAGTGGGTGCTGCCGGGCGTGAAGATCTGCTCCTCCGGGATCAGCGAACCGACCCCGCCGTCCACGACTCCGGGATCGACGTAATAGCGCTTCAGGCTCCACGGGGCGCTCGCTATGGCGTCGGGGACGTCGATCACCATCGGGGTGCCCTCCGACACCGGGATGTCGGCGGTCTCGCCCTGCGGGTCGCACTCGGTGGGTGTCTGCGGATCGCACCACTCGAAAGGCTCGACCGCCACGGTGCTGTCGCCCACGGTGGCCGTCACCGTGGGACGTTCGACCGTGTCGTCGGTGACGAGGTTGAGCACGAGGATCGTGACTCCCACGATGGCCGCCACGACGACGACCGCGATGAGGCTGCGCAGGATCAACCGTGTGCGGCGGCTGCGGGCCGGGCGCCGGCGCTGCGTGCTCCTGCGCTCGTCTGCGTCGGTTGTGCTCACCTGGTGCTCCTCATCATCATCTTCCGGAATCCTCTGCATCGCCGTGGTCGTCCCGGCGCTGTGCGGCATGCCGCACGGGCTCCGCCGTCCCGCGCTGCCCGTCCGTTTCCTCGCGCCCGTTCAGCCCGCGGGCGTCGATCGGGTCACTTCGGCGGTCTCGGGTGCGACGGTGTCGGGCCTGCGGCCGCGGAACGCGGGGATCACCGACCTGCCCTGCGCTATGAGCACCGTCTGGACGAGGCCCACGGCCAGGATGCACGAGATCACGGTGAACCCTATCCAGTAGTCGGTGGGCAGCAGCACGCCGAGTGCGCCGCCGAGGACCCAGCTGAGCTGGAGGATCGTCTCGGAACGCCCGAATGCCGACGCCCGGGACCGGTCGGGGAGGTCGTGCTGGATCGCCGCGTCGAGTGAGACCTTGGCCAGCGCGCTCGCGATATTGCCGAGCAGCGCGGCCAGCGCCACCGTGGCCAGCACGTGCGTGCCCGCCGCGAAAGCCGCGGCGATGAACGCGGCCGCCGTGCACCAGAGTACGACGGTCGCGGGCTTGCGCAGTTTGAGCCGGGCCCCCGCTGCGTTGCCCGCCACGTTGCCGGCACCGGCGGCGACGGCGATCAGGCCGGTCAGGATCAGCCCCAGCAGACCCTCCTCGTCGGCGTGGGCCTTGGCGACGAACGGGATGTACAGGAACAGGAATCCGATGAGGACCTTGATGGTGCCCGTGCCCCACAGCCCGGTGAGGATGTTGTGGCCCAGGGGCTGGCGCAGGGTCGACGTGGCGTTTCTGCCGCGGCCGAAGCGCCGGCGGCGCTTGGTGGAGCCGTCGCGCGCGCCCGAGCCGGGACCGGTGTCGGCGTCCGACGTGGGCGCGGGTGCAGGCGTGCCGTGGTAGCTGAATGTGGTGGCGATCTCGCCTTCGGTGACCTCCACCCACGACGGGATGCGCATGCTCAGGTACGCGCCGCCCAGAGCGAACACCGCAGTGAGCCACAGTGCGCCCGAGGACCCGGCCGCGAACGCGACGATGCCGGCGATCCCGCCCGCCACGGTGGTGCCGCCCACCAGGCCGAATATCTGCAGCCGCGAGTTGACTCGCACGAGGTCCATGTCCGGCGGCAGCAGACGCGGTGTCACGGCGGATTTGAGGACGGAGAACGATTTGCTCATCACGAGCATGCCGAGCGCGGCGGGGTAGAGAACCCACGAGTCGAAGTTGAGCGCGAGGATGATCGCGAGCACCACGCGCACCCCGTACGAGGACGCGAGCGCGATGCGGCGCCCGCGCTGGATCCGGTCCAGTGCGGGGCCGATCAGCGGTGCGATGACGGCGAACGGGGCCAGCGTCACCAGCAGGTACAGCGCCACCTTGGACTTGGATTCGCCGGTGGCCGCCGAGAAGAACAGGGTGTTCGCCAGGGCCACCGTCAGCGCGGCGTCGCAGGCGAAGTTGGCCATGTACGCCCAGATGAGCGCGGTGAGTCCGGACTTGTCGGCGCCGTCCGCGTTGGCGGCGCGGCGCACGGTGGCGATTCCCTGGGCTGTGAGCTGGCGGCTGCGCATCGCAGCGACGCGGGTCACGGTGATCTTGCGCGGCATGCCTCCTCCGCGGCGCGCGCCGTCGGCGCGTCCCCGCCGGTCCCGGTCCGCCGTGTCGTCGGATCCGTCCGGGTGCATCGAGCGGTCCCCGTCGGCGTCGGCGGGTCCCTCGAATGCGCGGGTGCGTGCGTCCTCGTCGTCCCGGGGCAGCGGCGGGAGCGATGGCCTGCGTGGGCCGGGGTGCGCGTCCTGGCGGCGCGGACCGGGGGCGTGATGCGTGTGCTCCGGGGGCTGGTATCCGGCGTCTCCGTGGCCGCCGCTGTCCCCGCGGAGTCCGCGCGGGCCGTCGTGTTCGTACGGGTCGGGGTGGGTCGGGTAGTTCGACATCCCCGGGTGGCGCGGTGCGGAAAAATCCTGAGGCATGAACTCCGGGGAGCCCGGGGGCGGGGACTCCGCACCGCCGGGCGCGCCGACGCGCCCGCCGTCGTGCTGCGCGTGCGGATACGTGGTGTCACCGTGGCCGTCCGGGCCGCCGGCGCGCGGCGGTCGCCCATGCGGCCACCAGGGCCGGTGGCGTGGATCGTCTTCGGTCACGTGTCGATTCTTCCCCAGAAGTCGGAACGGCGCCGACAGGGTGCCCCGGAATGTCCGCAGCTGTGACGGTGCACACCGCCGACCGGCCGTCGCGATGGCCGCCGTGACGGACTGCGGGACATACGGCAAAATGGGGGCCGTGAACCCCGTCGACTTTCCCACTGCAGGTGAACATGACGTCATGGCGTCCGCGGGCGCGGCGGAACGAGGCTCCGCGGACGTGCCGCCCGTGCTCGCCGACGCGGTAGGCCTGGCCCGTGCCGCTGTCGTCGACCTCGGCGAGGGGCGGGTCGGTGCCCATCTCGCCACGGTGGGCGAGGACGACTCGTCCGCATCGCACTACTTCGCCGCGGACATCCAGGGCTACCGCGGATGGCAATGGGTGGTCGTGGTCGCGGCCGCGCCGGGGTCGGAGGAGGCGACGGTCTCCGAGATCGCACTGCTCCCGGGTGTCGACGCGCTCGTCGCGCCCCAGTGGACCCCGTGGGAGGAGCGGGTGCGCCCCGGCGACCTCGGCCCCGGCGATCTGCTGCCCCCGCCCGCGGACGATCCGCGTCTGGTGCCCGGCTACGTCGCGAACGGCGATCCGGAGATCGACGACGTCGCCTGGGAGGTCGGGCTGGGACGCCGCCAGGTGATGAGCCGCGAGGGGCGTGACCTCGCCGCGCAGCGCTGGCACGACGGCGACCACGGTCCGGGTTCGGGAATGGCCAAGGCGGCGCCGGGCACGTGCGGAGGCTGCGGGTTCTACCTGCCATTGGCCGGAGCGCTCCACGGCGAGTTCGGGGTGTGCGGCAACGAATTCGCCGCCGACGGCACCGTGGTGCACGTGGGCTACGGGTGCGGTGCGCACTCGGACACTTCGCTGCCCACCGGTGCGGGCTCGCCGGCGTACGAGCCGTACGACGACGGCGCGCTCGAGTCCGTGGCCGTGCGGTCGCCGGAGCCGGGCGATGCTGCAGGCGGAGACCAGGACGGGTCGCCCACGGGGACCAGTGGCGACTGATTGCACCGGGGACCACCCCGATGATCGGTTCGACACCCCGGACCCGTCCGACCCGGCCGATCCGTTCGGCGTAGCGGAACTCCGTGCTGCGACGCTCGAATCGTGGCGGCGATCGCCGACGCGGCTGCGCGAGGACGCGGCTGCGGAGGCGGACCTGCGGCGCGGCGGCTATCGGGACCGGGTTTTCACCGAACTCGCGCAGAACGCGGCCGACGCGGCCGCCGAGGCCGGAGTGCCCGGCGAGCTCACCGTTGCAGTGACCTCCGGGGCGGACGGCGACGAGCTGCACGTCGCCAACACGGGCACCCCTCTGAGCCGCGCCGGAATGGTCACCCTGTGTGCGCTGCGGGCGTCCACCAAGAGCGGAGGCGTGGGCCGGTTCGGGGTGGGTTTCACGGCGGTGACGGCGTTGGGCGACCAGGCCGCGATCCGGTCGCGGCACGGCGGCGTCGTGTTCTCGCGGGAACGGACGCGCGCCGCCGCAGCGGAGGCGGGCATCGCGGAGCCGGCGGAAGGCGTGCCCACTCTGCGCCTTCCGTGGCCTGATCCGGCGCCGCCGCGGGCGGGAGCGGACACGGAGGTGGTGATCCGGCTGCGCGCGGAGGTGGATGCGGGGGCATTGACCGAATCCTTCTGCGCGGAGGCGCCCGAGCTGCTGCTGGAACTGCCGGCGCTCGCGGCGATCACAGTCGGGGACCGGCGGTGGACGCGCGACGACGAGATTATCGGCGTCGCCGTCGAGGACGAGCCGGTCGCCGCGGGTGCGGTTGCAGATGCGGAATCGGATTCGGAGCCGACGCCGGACGACCGGCCGGAGGGGGAGCCGGACCAGTGGCGTCCGGCGCGAACTGCGGACCGCCAGGACCGCCCGGTGCTGCGCTACCGCCGGATCCGCGATTCCCGGGGCGACGACGCGACCTGGGTCGAGTCGTCGGCTCCCGGCGCGCGGTGGCTCGCGCGGGTGGTGGACGGCAGGGTGGTGGCAGGGGCGCCGGATGTGGTCCGGGCGCCCACGCGTTCCGACGAGGAACTGTCGTTGCCCGTGCTGCTGATCGTCGAAGCGCCGATGGCCCCCGACCGCCGCCGGCTCATGCCCGGCACCGTGCTGAGCGGGGCGGCGTCGCACTACCCGGATCTGATGCGCGCGGTGCCGGACGACGAGCGCCTGCGCCTGGTACCGGAGGCCGGCTTCCCGCGCGGTCCCGTCGACGCCCGGCTGCGTGAGGACCTCACGGCCGTGCTGCGCACGCGCCGGTGGCTGCCGACGGTGCAGGGGCGCGACGTGGCCGGCGGCGTGGCGGTCCTGGTCCCGGGGCTCACCGACGAACTCGCGGAAGTGCTGCGTGGGACCGTGGACGCGCTGCTGATCCCCGGGTTCTCGGGGCAGCGGGCGCAGACGCTCCTGGCGCCGTACGGGGTGCGGATCCTGGACGCGGCGGGGTTGGCGGATCTGCTCACCGGTGTGGAACGGCCGCCCTCCTGGTGGCGCACGCTGTATGCGGCGCTGGAGCCGCTGGCGGCGGACTCGGCCGTGCTCGACCAGCTCGGGGCGTTGCCGGTTCCGCTCGCCGACGGCCGCACGGTCACCGGGCCCCGCACCGTCGTCGTCGGCGACGGACTGCTGCCCGAGGCCGGCGCCGACCTGAACGGCAACGGCCCGGACGACGGCGGTGCCGTGCCGGTGCTGCCCTGGGTTCGGCTCGTCCATCCCGCCGCGGCGCACCGATTGCTGCTCCGTCTCGGAGCGGCGCAGACCGGCGTCGGCGACCTGCTGGCCGACCCGGCATTGCGCGCAGCGGTCGCCGACGAGCTCGAATCCGCCCTCACCGGGGAGTCCCCGATGAGCGACGGTGGCAGGGGACCGGACGGAGAGGGACCGGACGGCGGGGGAGGTGCTCCGGCCGGGGTGAGCCGGCTGGTGGACGCCGTGCTCCGGCTCGTGCGGGTTTCCGTTGCGGGGACCGCGACAGACACGGCGGATCCTGAGCCGCAGCTCCCGGACTGGATAGGGATGCTCCCGCTGCCGGATGCGGGCGGTGAGCCGCGCGCCGCGGACGAGCTGCTGGCGCCGGGCGCGCCGCTGGCGGAGGTGCTCGTCGGAGATTCGCCGTTCGGGGTTCTCGATGCGCGCGTGGTCGACGCGTACGGTATCGACGCGATCCGCGCCGTCGGCGTGGGCTGGGGATTCAGCGTGGTGCGTGACGAGGCGCCCACCGGGCCCGACCACGATTTGGACGACGAGGACGCCTGGTGGTCCGGCCTGGACGGCGAGCCTGAGACGCTCGGCGCGGTGCGGGATCTCGACCTGGTGGACCCGGACAGGTGGGCCGCGGCGCTTCGGGTGCTTGCCGGTGATGCGCGGATACGGCCGCTGCTCAGCGACCGTGCCGGGTACACGGCGTGGTGGCTGCGGCGGCACGCGGCGATCGGAGGGATTCCGGTCGCCGCGTTGCGCGGCGACGATCCGACGTTCGACGGCCTGCTCGACATCTTTCCCGGGCCGGACGCCGGGGACGACGATCTGCCGGGGCTGACCGATGACAGGATGTCGGCTCTCGGCGAGGGCGTCCTCGCCGGCGGAACGGTGGACGGTCCCATGCTTGCGCGGACCCTGATCGACAGGCTCGCCGATCCGGACCGTGGGCCCGGGCCCGCTGTCGTCGTACACGCGCACCGGCTGCTGGAGGGCGCGCTCGAGGACGGGGCCGTCGATCTGGACGACGTCGATCCGCCGGACTCCGTCCGCGCAGTCGACGGCGGCGTGGTGGCCGCTGCGGACGCGCTGGTACTGGACGACCCGTGGTTGGCAGCGGTCGTGCCGCAGCGACGATTGGTGGTCGGCACCGTCGCAGGGGCGAGCCTGCTGGCGGATCTCCTGGACGTCGACCTGGCGTCGCAGGCGGTGCGGTCGTCGGTGACGTCGTCGGGGAGGCGGAGCACCTGGGCCGCGGAGTCCGGTGCCGTCGTGGCCGCCGCGCAAGCCGGCGTCGAGGTCCCCGGCGGTCCGGTGCTGGTGCACGAGGACGGTCTCTCAGTGCGTGTCGCGGTGGATGGGGAGGAGCCGCGCGAGGTCGCAGTGCCCTGGTGGGTCGACGACGAGGGCGCAGTGCACACCGACGGGGCATGGGCCGTGGCGGTCTCCGGAGCCGCTGCAGTCCGTCGAAGCTGACCCTCGCGGGTCTCTCGCGTCGGTCTGCGCGGCGCCGCCCTACGTCAGGCCCTGCTGCGCGCCCTTGCGTCCCGATCGTGCGCCGCGCCGTTGAATCAGGAAGACGGCGGTGCCCAGCGCACCGATGACCAGCCCGGCGTAGCAGACGGGGAGTGCGCTCGATGAGGCTCCGTCCGCGATCAAGAAGACGATGGTCGCGATGATCCAGGCGCCGAAACCGGCGGCGACCACCGGGCGCGGGTCCAGTGCCGCCGCGGGGAGCGCAGGCCTGTCCCGCACGGCGTCGGCGTCCGATTTCGCCGCCGCGGTACGGGGTGCGGGCGGATCGTCCGGAACGCCCGGCTGCTGGTCGGTCACGGAGTCGAGACTACGTGGTGTCCGGTCCGGAGCCGCGGGCCGGACGGCGCGGGGTGAGAGGAAGGTCATTGGTCGCGGCTTTCGTGCCGGAGCCGGACGTCCGGTAATTTATCCTGCTCTTCATGGCAGACGACGACGCAGCGCAGGCGCAAAAGGATCCGGCGGCGGAATCCGGTACCGGCGCCGCGACGAAGCCCCGGGGCCGGCTGCCCGCTGTCGACGCCTTCTTCAAGATCACCGAGCGCGGGTCCAGCTACACCCGCGAGATCCGCGGCGGCGTCGTCACCTTCGTCACCATGGCGTACATCATCGTGCTCAACCCCCTGATCCTCGGCAGTTTCAGCGAGGACGACGCGGCGGCGCACAAGGACGTGCTCGGCAACATCCTGCCGGTAGGGCAGGTGGCCGCCGTGACGGCGCTGGTCGCCGGCGTCATGACGATCGCGTTCGGGCTCATCGCGAAGTACCCGTTCGGCTTCGCGGCAGGGCTCGGGATCAACACGCTGCTCGCGGTCTCCATCGTCCCGCAGGTGACCTGGCCGGAGGCGATGGGCCTCGTAGTCATCGACGGCATCATCATCGTCATCCTCGCCGCCACCGGATTCCGGACCTCGGTGTTCAACGCGATCCCGGCGCAACTCAAGTCGGCGATCGCGGTGGGCATCGGCCTGTTCATCGCGTTCATCGGCCTGGTGGACGCCGGGTTCGTGCGCCGCATCCCGGACTCGGCCAACACGACGGTCCCGGTGGGGTTGGGGATCGACGGGTCGATCGCCTCGTGGCCGACAGCGCTTTTCGTCTTCGGGCTGCTGCTGATGGGTGTGCTCGTCGCAAGGAAGGTGCGCGGCGGATTGCTCATCGGCATCGTCGTCACCACGATCGTCGCCTTCGTCGTCGAGCAGATCTGGCACATCGGCGCTTCGGCGGGCACCAACCCCAAGGGCTGGAGCATGTCGGTGCCGGACATCCCCGGCACCCTGGCCGGTCTGCCAGATCTGAGCCTCGTGGGCGACTTCAGCTTCGGCGCCTTCGCGCGCATCGGTGTGCTCTCGGCGTCGCTGCTGGTGTTCACGCTGGTGCTCGCGAACTTCTTCGATGCCATGGGCACGATGACCGGGCTCGGCAAAGAGGCGGGCCTCGCAGACAAGGACGGAAACCTGCCCGGAATGGGGCGGGCGCTGATCGTGGAGGGGACGGGCGCCATCGCGGGCGGCGTCGGCTCCGCGTCGTCGAACACGGTGTTCGTCGACTCGGCGTCAGGGATCGCCGACGGTGCCAGGACCGGGCTCGCCAACATCGTGACCGGGTTGCTGTTCATCGCGGCGATGTTCCTCACCCCGCTCTACGAGGTGGTACCGCTCGAAGCCGCAGCGCCCGCGCTGGTGGTGGTCGGCGCCATGATGATGAGCCAGATCAAGGACATCGACTTCGGCCGCTTCGACGTCGCGCTGCCGGCGTTCCTCACCATCGTGGTGATGCCGTTCACCTATTCGATCGCGAACGGCATCGGGGTCGGGTTCATCACGTGGGTGGTGCTGGCCGCGGCGACGGGGAAGGCGAGGAAGACCCATCCGCTGATGTGGCTGGTGGCGATCGCGTTCGTCGCCTATTTCGCGGTCGGCCCGATCACAGACGCCGTGACCTGAGAAGCCGCCTGAACGGGCACGCGGTCCCGGGGCGGGCGGCGCCCGGCGCCGCGGCTGCGGAACAATGGTGGGGTGGTCAACGTCATCGACATCACCGACGCCGACGATCCGCGGATCGACGACTATCGCAACCTCAACTCGTCGGACCGGCGCCCGGATCTGCCGGGGGGCAAGGGGCTGGTGATCGCCGAAGGGGTGCTGGTCGTCCAGCGGATGATCGAGTCGAGGTTCGCGCCGCATTCGCTGCTGGGTGTGGACAGGCGGTTGCAGGAGCTGGGCAGCGGACTCGACGCTGTCGACGTCCCCTTCTACCGGGTGGCTGCGGAGGTCATGGACCGGTGCATCGGTTTCCACCTCAACAGGGGCGTTCTCGCCGCGGCGCGCCGGTCGCCGGAGCCGGATCTCGACACGGTTCTCGACGGCGCGCGAACGGTCGCGGTGCTCGAGGGCGTCAACGATCACGAGAACATCGGTTCGATGTTCCGCAATGCGACGGGGCTCGGGATCGACGCGGTCGTATTCGGTGCTCGATGCGCAGACCCGTTGTATCGGCGTGCCGTGCGGGTGTCGATGGGGCACGTGCTGCGGCTCCCGTTCACGCATCTTCCGGAATGGCCGGCCGGGATCGCCGAGCTGCGGTCGCATGGCTTCAGCGTGGTCGCATTGACTCCGGACCCGGAGGCTCCCATGCTTGCCGAGGTACTTCATGACCGGGGACCGGCCGATCGCGTGGCGCTGCTCGTGGGGGCCGAGGGTCCGGGATTGCGGAAGCACACCATGAACGCGTGCGACGCGCGGGCCCGCATCCCGATGGCCCCCGGCACGGACTCGCTCAACGTGGCCACCGCGGCCGCCGTCGCATTCTATGAGCGGCTCCGCAGCATGCAGTTGGCCGACGTGGGGTGACGAGGAGGCCGGGTAGATGGTCCGCGGACACGTGCACCAGGAAGCGGTGAATCGTGGCAGGCCGCATCACGGCACGGTGCATCACGGCGTGCATCACGGCACGGGAGCGCGGTCGGGTGGAACTGCCAGGACGACGCCGTATCCGGCTGCCGGGACCGTGGTGTCGACAATGATGGCGGCGTGGACCGCGGTGTTCGTGGCAGTCGCCGGGCTGGGACTGACGGCGGTGTCCCCGTGGCTGGCGATCGCGGTGAACGTCGTGGCGGCGGGCGTGGCCGCAACCGTGGCCCACCGGTGCCGGCTTGCTACAACGGTGCGGTGGATCGTGTGGGGCGCCGTCCCGGGGGCGATCCTGGGCTGGGCAGCACTGGCGGTTCTCGCGTTGTAGCGTTCTGGCGCGCGTGTCACCACGGCGGCAGCCCTGCGGCGGCGGACCGGGCATGCACTCCGGCGCCGATGCGGAAACCGGCGGCGTGCGACTAACCTCACTGAGTATGCGCCGGACAATTTTCGACACTGATCACGATGCGTTCCGCGACAGCGTGCGCACATTCATCTCCCGCAACGTCGTGGACCGGATCGACGAGTGGGAGTCGGCCCAGATAGTTCCGCGTGAACTGTTCACCGAGGCCGGTGCTGCAGGATTCCTCGGTATGGCGATTCCCGAGGAGTTCGGCGGCGGGGGAGTCCCCGATTTCCGCTTCAACATGATCATCGGCGAGGAGTTCGCCTACGCGGGTGCGGGCGCCGCCGGCCTGGGCCTGACTCTGCACAATGACATCTGCCTGCCCTACCTCCTTTCCCTCGCCGACGACGAGCAGAAGAAGCGCTGGCTGCCCGGCATCGCCTCCGGGGAGATCATCTCGGCCATCGCGATGACGGAGCCGGGTGTGGGCTCGGACCTTGCGAACATCGCGACCACGGCCATCCGTGACGGTGACGAGTACGTGCTCAACGGCTCCAAGACGTTCATCACCAACGGCATCAACTCCGATCTGGTGATCGTGGCGGCCAAGACGGACCCGCGTCAGAAGCACAAGGGGCTCAGCCTGATCGTCGTCGAGCGCGGGATGGCCGGATTCGATCGCGGCCGGAACCTCGCCAAGCTCGGCCTGCACTCCCAGGACACCGCGGAGCTGTTCTTCGACGACGTGCGCGTGCCGGCGTCGAATCTGCTGGGGGAGGAGGGCAAGGGCTTCGCCCACCTGATGCAGAACCTGCCGCAGGAACGCCTGTCGATCGGCGTCGCAGGTGTCGCAGCGGCCCGCGCCGCGTTCGACTGGACCAAGGACTACGTCCGCGAGCGCAAGGTGTTCGGCAACTCGGTGGGCGCATTGCCGACGACGCGGCACGAGCTGGCCCAGATCGCCACCGAGGTCGAGGTGGCCCAGCACTATGTGGACCAGGCGGTGCTGTCGCTGAATGCGGAGGAACTGAGCGCGGTCGACGCGTCCATGGCCAAGCTGTGGTGCACCGAGCTCCAGGGGCGCACGGTCGACCGTTGCCTGCAGCTGTTCGGCGGTTACGGATTCATGCTGGAGTACCCGATCGCACGTGCCTATGCCGATGCGAGGGTGACGCGGATCTACGGCGGCACCAGCGAGATCATGAAGGAGATCATCGGCAGGTCGCTCGACGTCTGATCCTGTCCCGTCGCGGCGGCACGCCGACGGGCGCGGACGTGATTCCGGCCTCCGGTACCGGACACCACCTCGGTACCGGAGGCCGGATGCTGCGCCGGCGGACGGGGCCTCAGCCGTTGGCGTTGCTGCGGACTCCCAGCAGCACGTCCTCCCAGGACGGCATCGTCGGCTTGTGTTTGCGGGCCTTGCCGCGGGTGTGCGGGCTCGGGTGCGGGATGAGCGCGTCCTCGGACTCCTCGTCGCGACCGGGGCGGGGCTCGGCCGGGGAGGCGTCGTCGGCAGGAGCCTCCGCGTCCTCGGCGGACGGGCGGTCCGTGCCGGTGCGGTCCCGCCCGGATGCGTCATCCTGCCGCGCGCCGTCGCCTGCTGCGACGCCGTCGGCCGGCGCCGCGCCGGCGTCGCCCGCTTGCGCGCCGGGCTCGGTGCCGACGCGCGGAGCGGCGGTCTCGACCTCCGGCGCCGCATCCGAGTCGGGTTCGACGCCGGCGACATCGGGCCCGTGGATGCCCACGTGCGGCGCGGACGTGGGCGCCGGTACCGAGGCGATCGGGCGCAGCGGCCGGTTCACGTCGGGGTCCAGCAGCTCCGTGGCAGCGTCGTCGAGAGCATTGAGAGTCCCCGTGAGCCCCTCTTTGTACAGGCGCCAATGCGCGGAGTTGCGCGAACGCCCCGCCCACCACGACAGCTGCACCACCCACTCGCCGTCCGCGGTGCGCCAGGCGTCCCATTCGCCCGCCTCGGGATCCAATCCGCGGGCACGGAAGACGATGGTGACGATCTCCTCGAGGGTCTGCACCGCAGGCCCGTCGGAACGCACCGGATGCCCTTTGCGGCCCATGTCCGCGGCGTTGCCGCGCTCGAGCAGGACCGGATGTGCGAAGCGTTCGACTCGGGACTCGGGAATTCCGGCCAGCTCCGCCACCTCCGCGACGGAGGCACCGGCGCGTACGCGTGCCTGGATCTCGCGCGGGCGCAGCTGGCTGCTCGTCTCCACCTCGATCTGTCCCAGGCGGCTGAGGTCACCGCGCGCAGCGGCGCGCAGGCGATCGTCCGCGGGGACGGAGAAGCGGTCTTCGGAGCCCTTCACCTGGAGCAGGACGTTCTTGCCGCCCGCGTCCATGCCGATCACTTGAAGTTCTCGCACGCGTAGACCTCCTGTGGCAGCTTCCGGTAGGGCGAGCGTAACCGAGTCGAGACCACTGCGCGGGGAGGACACGCGTCGGGGTGCTTGCCATTGCTGTCGTTGCACATTACTGAAGTGCCAAAGGTACCCGAGTGCGACGCAGGGGGCGAAAGTGGCGGATGGGACCGTGCTTCCCATCCGCCGCAAGGAGCACGGAGAACGGCCGGGGCGGAGCGCAATCGCTGCGCTCCGCCCCGGCAGTCCGCGGAATCAGAGTTTGGCGGCGACCCAGTCGATGCACTGCGTCAGGCGCGTGACGTCGTCGGGGTCGATGGCCGGGAACATGCCGATGCGGAGCTGGTTGCGTCCGAGCTTGCGGTACGACTCGGTGTCGACGATCCCGTTGGCGCGCAGCACCTTCGCGACGGTGGCGGCGTCCACGTCATCGTTGAAGTCGATGGTGCCCACGACCTGCGACCGCAGTGCGGTGTCGGTGACGTACGGCGTCGCGAACCCGCTGGCCTCGGCCCACGAGTACAGGCGCGCGGAGGAATCGGCGGTCCGCGCGGTCGTCCAGTCCAGGCCGCCGCCGGCGTTCATCCACTCGATCTGATCGGCGAGCAGCAGCAGCGTCGCCAGTGCGGGAGTGTTGTACGTCTGGTCCTTGCGGCTGTTGTCCACGGCCACGGGGAGCGACAGGAACTCCGGGGTCCATCGGCCCGAGGCCTTGATCTCCTCGACGCGGGCGATCGCGGCCGGACTCATGATCGCGATCCACAGCCCGCCGTCTGCGGCGAAGGACTTCTGCGGCGCGAAGTAGTAGACGTCGGCCTGGGTGATGTCCACGGGCAGGCCGCCGGCGCCGGAGGTCGCGTCGATGGCGACGAGCGCGTCGCCCGCGCCCTCGGGGCGCCGGACCGGCAGGGCGACGCCCGTGGAGGTCTCATTGTGCGCCCAGGCGATGAGGTCGGCCGACGGGTCGGCGGTCGGCGTCGGCGCCGAGCCGAAGTCCGACTCGACCACGATCGGGTCGCCGATGAAGGGGTTGCCCGCGGCCACCTTGGCGAACTTCGAGCTGAACTCGCCGTAGCTCAGGTGCAGCGAGCGCTCGCGGATCAGGCCGAAGGCAGCGGCATCCCAGAACGCGGTGGAACCGCCATTGCCGAGGACCACCTCGTAGCCGTCGGGCAGGGAGAACAGGTCGCGCAGGCCGCCGCGGATGCGGGCGACCACGTCCTTTACCGGGGCCTTGCGGTGGCTGGTGCCCATGACCGCGGCACCCACCTCGACGAGCGTGTGCAGCTGCTCCGGGCGGACCTTGGACGGCCCGCAGCCGAATCGGCCGTCTGCAGGCTTGAGATCGTCCGGAATGATCAGGGCGGTGGGGTCGGCCATGAGTCGCAGCATCCTCGTCGTCGGGGTCCGTACGAGGACCGAGTTTAGCCCGCGCCGCCACTGCCGGCGTTCCGGCGTGCTCTGCAGTGCCCGCGCGGCCGGGCGGGCCGGCCGGGATTCCCGGCCGGCGGACGCTCCACCGTCGGACGCTCCACCGTCGGACGCTCAGCCGCCGAAGACCTCGGCCCAGCCCTCGACGGACTCCGGCCCGCGCGGGCCGGGGCCCACGTACAGCGCCGCCGGACGCACCAGCTTGCCCAGCCGCTTCTGCTCCATGATGTGCGCGCACCATCCCGCTGTGCGGGCACAGGTGAACATGGCGGGCATCATCTGCGGCGGGACCTCGGCGAAGTCCAGCATGACCGCCGCCCAGAACTCCACGTTGGTGGCGATGGCGCGGTCCGGACGGCGCTCCCTCAGTTCGGCAAGAGCGGCCTGCTCCAGTGCCGCCGCGGCCTCGTAGCGGGGCGCGTCGAGCTCCTTCGCGGTGGCACGCAGCACGCGGGCGCGCGGGTCCTCGGCGCGGTAGACGCGGTGTCCGAACCCCATGAGCCGTTCGCCGCGGTCCAGGATCCCCTTGACCAGCCCGCGGGGGTCGTCGGTGCGTTCCGTCTCCTCGATCATCGGCAGCACCCGGGCAGGGGCGCCTCCGTGCAGAGGGCCGGACATGGCGCCCACCGCACCCGACAGCGATGCGGCCACGTCCGCGCCCGTCGAGGCGATGACCCGCGCGGTGAAGGTCGACGCGTTCATGCCGTGCTCGGCGGCGGACACCCAGTAGGCGTCGACGGCGCGGACGTGGCGGGGGTCCGGATCGCCCTTCCAACGGACCATGAACCGCTCGGTGATGGTCGAGCACTCGTCGATCACCGTCTGCGGGACGGCAGGCTGGTAGATGCCGCGGGCCGACTGGGCCACGTAGGACAGGGCCATCACCGATGCGCGGGCGAGCTGTTCGCGTGCGTCCTCGTCCGTGGTGTCCAGCAGCGGGTCGAAGCCCCAGATCGGTGCCAGCATCGCCAGGCCGGCCTGCACGTCGACCCGCACGTCGCCGGTGTGGATGGGCAAGGGGAACGGCTCGGCCGGAGGGAGGCCGGGGCCGAACCTGCCGTCGACGAGCAGCGCCCAGGCGTGCCCGAAGGTGATCTTGCGGGAGACGAGGTCGTCGATGTCGACTCCCCGGTACCGCAGGTGACCGCCGTCCTTGTCCGGCTCGGCGATCTCCGTGGTGAAGGCGGTGACTCCCTCGAGGCCCTCGGAGAAGCCCTCGGGGAGGTCGGCTGCGGTCGGCATTGTGGCGCTCCTGGATCTTCGATTGCGCGGGTATCGGGCTGCGCGGGCGTTGGGCTGCGCGGGCGTCGGGCGCGCAGTCGTCGGGCTGTGCGGTTGGCGGGTCCGACGGCCGGTTCGCGGCCCTTACCCACGAGTATGACGCAAGACACACGCGAAGTGCAGTCCGGGGCGAGGCGCTGCCTGGCAGGGTTCCGGTCCGCGCGTCCGGGCGGCCTTCGGTACCGGCGGGTAGCCCGCATCGGCCCGTGCCGCGGTAGGCTGAAACCAAGTGCGCAGGTCACAGGATCGACGTGCGCTGCGCGGGTGGCCGGACGCGGACCTGCTTGGGCACCGCCCCCGGAGGGTGACTAGATTCTGTGGTGGGAACCGATGCTCCAACAGGGGTTATCCGGGCCGAGGACTTCCACGTTACTGAGTCACCAATCGGAGAGGGATGTTCTGTGTCTGCTGAGAATGACCAGAAAGCCGTACTCAGCTATCCGGGCGGTGAGCAGCCCCTGGGGGTTGTGCGTGCGGCCGAGGGCAACGACGGCGTCGCGCTCGGCTCGCTGCTGGCGGACACCGGCTTCGTCACGCTGGACGCCGGGTTCGTCAACACCGCCTCGTGCTCGTCGGCGATCACCTACATCGACGGCGGCAACGGGATCCTCCGATACCGCGGCTACCCCATCGAGCAGCTCGCGCAGAACTCCACGTTCATCGAGGTCAGCTACCTTCTGATCTACGGCGAGCTGCCGTCCGCCGCCCAGCTCGAGACCTTCACCGAGCAGATTCGCCGGCACACGCTGCTGCACGAGGACCTCAAGCGGTTCTTCGACGGATTCCCGCGCAACGCCCATCCCATGCCGGTGGTCTCCAGCGCGGTGAACGCCCTCTCCGCGTACTACCAGGACTCGCTCGACCCCGGCGATCCCGAGCAGGTCGAGCTGTCCACCATCCGGCTGCTGGCCAAGCTGCCGACCATCGCCGCGTACGCCTTCAAGAAGTCGGTGGGCCAGCCCTTCCTGTACCCGGACAACTCGATGGGGCTGGTCGAGAACTTCCTGCGGATGACCTTCGGCCTTCCGGCGGAGCCGTACGACCTCGATCCGGAGATCGCGGCGGCCCTGGACATGCTGCTGATCCTGCACGCCGACCACGAGCAGAACTGCTCCACGTCGACGGTCCGCCTGGTGGGGTCGTCCAACGCCAACCTGTTCACCTCGATCTCCGGCGGGATCAACGCCCTGTGGGGCCCGCTGCACGGCGGCGCCAACCAAGCGGTGCTCGAGATGCTCGACGAGATCCATGCCGCGGGCGGGGACACCAAGGACTTCATGCGCCGCGTGAAGAACAAGGAAGACGGCGTGAAGCTCATGGGCTTCGGCCACCGCGTGTACAAGAACTACGATCCGCGCGCGGCGATCGTCAAGCAGACCGCGGACAAGATCCTAGACAAGCTGGCGCCGGACGACGAGCTCCTCGGCATCGCCAAGGGCCTCGAAGAGGTGGCGCTGAACGACGACTACTTCATCGAGCGCAAGCTGTACCCGAACGTCGATTTCTACACCGGCCTGATCTACCGGGCGATGGGCTTCCCGCCGCGCATGTTCACGGTGCTGTTCGCGCTGGGCCGCCTGCCGGGCTGGATCGCCCACTGGCGGGAGATGCACAACGACCCGGCCACCAAGATCGGCCGTCCCCGCCAGATCTACACCGGCCACACGTCCCGCGATTACGTGGACCTTTCGCAGCGGTCGTAACCCGCAGCCGCGTGCACCGGCGCGCCGGGACGACCAGTCGCTCCCGCACACCCAGTAGCAATGAGACACGTCGCAGCGTCGACGACGAGAGGTGATCGCAATGACCAAGCCAGTGGTCGAGTACCCGGAGGGGCCCCCGCCGAACGACTTGGTCGTCGAGGACATCGTCGTCGGTGACGGTCCCGAGGCCCAGGCCGGCGACATCGTCGACGTCCACTACGTGGGCGTCGAGTACGACTCCGGCGAGGAGTTCGATTCGTCCTGGAGCCGCGGAGAGTCGATCCGCTTCCCGCTGCGCGGGCTCATCAAGGGCTGGCAGGACGGCATCCCCGGAATGCGGGTAGGCGGTCGACGTCAGCTGACCATCCCGCCGGAGCTGGGCTACGGGCCGGCGGGGGCGGGCCACCAGCTCTCCGGCCGGGCCTTGGTGTTCGTCATCGATCTGCTCGGTGTGCGCACACCGGACGACGCCGAGGAGTAGCCACCGGGCGACCCGTTCTCCGGCGTCACGCGTTCTCGGGCGTCAACGGTTCTACTGCTCGGCCAGGAGCCTGTCGATCATCGAGGTGAAGGTGTCGATCGGCTGCGCGCCGAGGATCGGATGACCGTTGACGGAGAATGCGGGCGTGGCGGGGATTCCGAGCCGCTGCGCCGTCATCGTGTCGACGTGCAGCAGAGCTTCGAAATCGTCACTGTTCATCTGCGCCATGAACCGGTCGATGTCCGGCACCCCGGCGTCGACGGCGAAGCCGCGGAGGCGCTCCGGGCTCATCTCTGCGTGGCCGGACTCCGGTGCGGCGGCGTAGAGGGCGGAGTTGAACTCCCAGAAGCGACCCTGAGCGGCAGCGGCCCGCCCGGCGCGTGCCGCACGGGCGGACTCCTCACCGTAGATGGGCAGATCCCGCCATTCGATCCGGAGCTGACCGCTGTCCACGTACCGGTCGATGAGCTCCGGCTTGATGTCCTGGCTGAACTTCGCGCAGAACGGGCAACGGTAGTCTGCGAACTCCACCAGGACGACCGGCGCGTCGACGGCCCCCATGGCGAGGGCGTCTCCCTCGGTCCTGCGAGCCAGATCGCCGAGCGGCCCGACCCCGCCGTCCGCGGATGCCCGGTCCTCGTCCGAGATCGATGCCGGGTTCGCCCCCGCAGCGGTCGCGTCGTCCTCGCCCTGTCCGGTGAACAGGACGATCCCCAGAACCACTGCGATGACCACGACGACGGCGAAGGCGGCGTACTCGATCCGCCTGCGCGTAAGTCCGGCCGCGGCAACAGGAGGGGACTCCCGTGCAGTGCGGCGGTCAGGATTGTCGTCCGGCTGCGGGTCCATCGATTCTCCGTCCGGTTTTTCTGCGTCGTCGGGGCGTTCCACTCATGCGAGCGAACTACTAGGCGGAATAGTATCCAAACGGCTACTATTTTGCATAGTTGCCCTGGGGCGAGGAGTGCGGCAACCGTCGGCAGTGCCTGTTGCGGAGCGCCGGCGTTACGAACGATCGGTGTGGCGGGCGCACGCGGGCTGTTGCGGTGCGCAGTGTCTGGGTCCGGTCAGGAGCTCAGGCGCAGGCACACTATGGCCGCAGCGGTGAGCGCCGATGCGATGGAAACGACCACGGGCACGACGGCCACGGTGACGGCGAGCGGGTAGTCCGCCGCCGCCCAGCGACGGCGGCCGCGATCGGGGCAGGCGCTGAGCCAGCACAGTCGTGCCGCCACCGCATCACCGGACAGTGCCAGCCCGGCCACGGGCGCGGCATACGGCGTGCCCGCGGCGAACTCATGCACGGTGAGGAGCGCGGCACCGACGGTGCCTGCGCCATTGCTGTGCGCGGCACGATTGTCCGCGGAGAACTCGACGAGCGTGCGGACGGCGTCCGGTGCCCGGGCGAACAACGGGATGAACGGCAGTGCGGCGGCCGTCGCCTCCGCCAGCCCCACCAGCGCGTGGTGCCGCCCATGCAGGTGGGCCGCCTCATGGTCGAGTACGGCGGCGCGTTCGGCGGTGGGCAACCGGCGGATATGCCCGCTCGCGATGATCGTCGGCGCCGCCCCGCCGACGCTGTAGCAGACCGGCTCGTCGGCATCGACCCACAGGACGGGGAACCCGCGGTGCGCGGTGCGGGAATCCGCGAGCCGATTCACCTCGAGCAGCAGCTTGGCCTCGGACGTGCGGCGCGTTCGCAGACGGCGCGCCACGGTGACCGCGACGAACAGCACGAGCCCGCCGAGCGCGGCGGTCGTCGCAACCTCCACGGCGGGAAGCCACGGGAGCGTGCCGTCCTCGCGCAACTGCTGCAGGCACACGTGGGCGGCGCCGAAGGTGGTGCGGCCCGGCTTGGTCATCAACGACACCGGGACGGCGATCAGGGCGCCCAGCACGAGCGTCATCGACGCTGTCCACGCGGCCAGCGCCAGGCGTGGGTGCAGCCCCGGCGCGACCGTGACGGACAGGTATCGGGGCGCGCCGAAACCGACGACGAGCGTCGCGATCAGCAGGCCGAGTGCGGCGATCACGTCGCAGTCCGTCCAGTGTCGGCGGGCCGGGCGCGTCCGGCCTTGCGCAGGGCACTGCGCAGGAACGCCGACTCCTCGTCGGTGGCGGACTGCGCGAAGTGCAGCAGCACGTTCTCCGGATCCCCACTCGAGGACAGCACCTCACGGAGCATCTCCGCGCCATACTGCGGGCGGGACTTGGCCGCACGATAGAGGAACGCGCGGCCGTCGCGCGTCCTGTCCGCCATGCCCTTGCCGTGCAGGTTGTCGAGGACCGTCATCACCGTGGTGTAGGCGTGGGTGCGGGGGGCGTCGAGACGCTCGAGAACCTGGCGCACCCGCAGCGGCTCAGTGCTGGCCCACAAAACCTGCATGACGGCCGACTCGAGCTCGCCCAGCCTCACCATGAGGACAGCCTCACCGGCCGCTTCGGCGGCCGCTGCCCGCATATGTCGTCCGGCATCGGTACTCCTGGTCGAAGGTCTGGTCCAGGCCAGTCTAACCTCGCCGCGGCATGGGCCGGCGTCCGCTCTTCGGGAGCGGCCGCAGGTGACGACGTGGCCCTACTGGTCGCTCCTGATCATCTCCGCGCACTTCTCGCCGATCATCATCGTCGTGATGTTGGGGTTGACGGCGACGATGTTCGGCATGATCGACGCGTCGGCGACGCGGAGGCCGCGTACGCCCTTCACCCGCAGCTGTGGATCGAGCGGGGCGCCGGGATCGTCCGGCGATCCCATCGGCACGGAGCCCGTCGGGTGGTAGACGGTGTTGTGGGTGCGGGTGATGTAGTCGGCGATCTCGTCGTCGGTGCGCACCGCATCGCCGGGGAACAGTTCCATGCCCGCCCACTCGGCCATCGCGGGCTGCGCGACGATCTCCCGCGCAAGCTTGATCCCGTAGGTCATGATGTCCATGTCGTACGGGTCCGAGAAGTACCGGGGGTCCACCCTCGGCTTGTCGCGGAAGTCCCGGCTGCGCAGCCGGACGGTGCCGCGGGAGCGTGCCTTCGTCACATTCGGGGTCAGGCAGAACGCGTTCTCCGACGTCGGATATCCCTGCCGGACTGTGTGCATGTCGAACGGGGTGTTGCCGAAGTGGAACATCAGGTCCGGCCGGTCCAGCCCCTCCACGGTGTTCGTGAAGATCCCGATTTCCCACCACTGCAGCGATTCGGTGACCATCGGCTTGCGTGCGTCCCACTGGATGACGCCCTCGGGGTGGTCCTGCAGGTGCGAGCCGACGCCGGGGGAGTCCACCAGCACGTCCACGCCCACCTCACGCAGGTGCGCGGCCGGGCCGATGCCGGAGAGCATCAGCAACTTGGGCGAGTCGATGGCGCCCGCCGAGACGATGACTTCGCGGTCGGCGTGGATGGTGTCGGTGCGCACGAGGTCCGGGTTCAGCACCTGGACCCCGGTGCAGCGCTTGCTGTCGTCGATGACGAGCTTCTTGGCCCACCGGCCGGTGAGCACCGACAGATTGGCACGCGTGTCCATGACGGGGTGCAGGTAGGACACGGACGACGACGAGCGTACGCCGTTGTCCAGCGCGTTCGTCTGGAAGAAGCCGGCCCCCTTGACCACGGTGCCGTCGTTGAACTGGACGGTGGGGATGCCGGCCTGGGCGCAGGCCTCCAGGATGGCGACCCCGGCCGGGTCCTCGGGCGCGATGTTGCGGATGCGCACCGGGCCGTCGTGGCCGTGGCGGTCGCCGGGCTGGTCGTTGTTCTCGAGCCCGCGCACCAGCGGCAGCGTCTTCTCGGATTCCCAGCCGGTGCAGCCCCAGTCGGCCGCCCACTCGTCGAGGTCCTCGGCCGGCGGCCAGAACGCGATGCACGAGTTGTGGGACGAGCAGCCGCCGAGCACCTTCGCCCGCGCGTGCCGCATGAACGAGTTGCCGTGCTCCTGCGGCTCGACCAGGTAGTCCCAGTCGTAGCCGGATTCGAGCAGCGCCGGCCAGCGGGTGAGCTGCAGGATCGCGTCGTCGCCCACGTCGCTGGGGCCCGCCTCGATCAGCGCGACAGTCACCGACGGGTCCTCGCTCAGCCGGACCGCGACCGCCGCGCCCGCGCTGCCGCCGCCGACCACGACGTAGTCGAAACGCTGCTCTGCCATGGGGTCTCCTTAGCGGGGATTCGCTCAGTGCTGCGGGAACCAGCCGGTGACGGCGGGCCGCAGGTTCTGGTAGATGTGCTTGGTCTCCTGGTACTCGGCCAGGCCGGTGGGCCCCAGCTCGCGGCCGTTTCCGGACATGCCGTACCCGCCCCATTCGGCCTGCGGCAGGTACGGGTGGAAGTCGTTGATCCACACGGTGCCGTGCCGCAGACGTGCGGCGACGCGTTCGGTCTTGCCGGCATCCTGGCTCCACACGCCTGCGGCCAGCCCGTAGGAGGTGTCGTTGGCGATGGCCACCGCCTCGTCCTCGGTGCGGAACGTCTCGACGGTGACCACGGGCCCGAAGCCCTCGTCCTGCACCACGGACATCTCCGAGCGGCATGCGTCGAGCACGGTCGGCGTGTAGTAGAAGCCGGATTCGAGTGCGCCCGCGGGCCACTCGCCGCCGCAGCGCAGCACCGCGCCCTCGTCGATGCCGGCCTGCACGTAGGCGGTGACCTTGTCGCGGTGCGCCGCGGAGATCAGCGGCCCGGTCTCGGCGGCCTCGTCGAACGGGCCGCCAAGGCGGATCTGCTGCGCACGGCGGACGAGCTCGTCGACGAACCGGTCGCGGATCGACTCCTCGACGATGAGCCGGGATCCGGCGGAGCACACCTGCCCGCTGTGCACGAACGCAGCGTTGAGGGCGTTGTCGACGGCGGCGTCGAAGTCGGCGTCCGCGAAAACCACGTTGGGGTTCTTGCCGCCGAGCTCCAGCGCCACCTTCTTCACCGTCGGGGCGGCGGACGCGGCGATGACACGGCCGGTGGCGAGCCCGCCGGTGAACGAGACCAGGTCCACGTCGGGATGCTCCGACAGCGGCGCGCCCGCAGTGGCGCCGGCGCCGAGCACCAGGTTGCCGACGCCCGCCGGCAGCCCGAGCCCGTCGAGCACGTCCATCAGGAGGATGGCGGTGTGCGGGGTGAGCTCGCTGGGCTTGAGCACGAACGTGTCGCCCGCCGCCAGCGCCGGGGCGACCTTCCAGGCCACCTGTAGCAGCGGATAGTTCCAGGGGGTGATCATCCCGCACACGCCCACCGGCTCGTGCACGATCCGGCTCGCGACGTCGGGGATGCCCGGGTCCACCACGCGGCCGGCCTCCTGGCCGGCGAGCCGGCCGAAGTAGCGGAAGCTCGCCGCGATGTCGTCCATGTCGATCTCGCTCTCCACCAGCCGCTTGCCGGTGTCGAGCGATTCCGCGCGCGCGAATTCCGCCTTGCGCGTGCCGCCGATGACGTCCGCCACCGCGAGCAGCAGCGCCCCGCGCTCGGCGGCGGGCGTCCCGCTCCAACCGCCCTCGTCGAAGGCGCTGCGGGCCGCGGCGATGGCGGCGACCGTGTCCTCACGGGTGGCCTCGCTGACCGAGCCCACCGGGCTGCCGTCGGCGGGGCAGTGGATCTCCCGCGTGCCGCCGTCCGCTGCCGCGGTCCACCGGCCGTCGATGAACAATGTCGATGGCATGGGTGCCTTCTCCTCGTGATGTCGGTGGGGTCGGTGGTGCCGGGGGGGGTGTCGGTGCGGCCGGGTCACGCTCCGGTGGAGCTCTCCCTGATGCGCAGGAAACCGAGATGCCGTTCGTACTGGTCCAGGACGTCTTCGATGATCTGGTCCTTGGTGAAACCCATGATGTCGTAGCCCTGACCGGTGCCGCCGTCCACGTACACCTCCATACGGAGGTACTCGTCGGAGGTGCGCGGCAGGCTCATCCCGTAGGCGGGCACGGCGACCCGTCGGCGCCACACCTGGTAGTGGAACGGCGTGGTGCCCTCCGAACCCACCTCGAGCTCGATCAGCTCGTCCTCCCCGGGGCCTCCGTCCGTCTCCGGCGCCCCCGGCGACGCGATCGGCCCGCAGTGCGCGTCGATACCGCGGCTGCGCAGCTCGTCGACCACCTCGCCGAGGCTCGGCAGGAGCACGTTCCGTTCGAAATCGCGCGCCCGCTCCTCACCGGGGAGACTGAGTACCCGTCCGAGTCTGTGCCGCCAGGACTGCGTGCGTTCGTTCCTGGTGCGGCCGGACAGCGAACCCGGCAGGCTCCGCTGGGCGCTCTCCACCCGGAACGACTCGACCCGCAGTGAGCGGTACAGACCGATGATCACGAGGATGATGACGAAGGCGAAGGGCAGCCCCATGATCACCGTGGCGCTCTGCAGTGCTCCGACCCCGCCGACGATGAGCATCGCCACGGTGAGCGTGCCGGTGGCCAGGGCCCAGAAGATGCGCAGCGCGGGCCGGCCGTCGTGCTGCGGGCTGGGCAGCTTAGACGACAGGTTCGCCATCACCAGCGCGGCCGAGTCCGCGGAGGTCACGTAGAACAGCAGCGCGGTCAAGGTGGCCACGGCCGCGACGGCGACGAACGCCGGATAGTTGTTGAGCAGTTCGTAGAAGGCGCCCTCGGGTTCGAGCACCGCCTGTTCCCCGAACTCGTCATCGCCCGATCGCACCAGGTCCAGCGCCGAATTGCCGTAGATCGACGCCCACATGAGGATGTAGAGGAACGGGATCGTCAGCGTGCCCAGGACGAACTGCCGGATGGTGCGTCCGCGGGAGATCCTGGCCAGGAACAGGCCCACGAACGAGGCCCACGCGATCCACCACGCCCAGAAGAACACCGTCCAGTCGGTCATCCAGGTGCCGGTGTCCTCGTAGGCGAAGGTCTGGCCGACCATGCCGGGGAAGAGCCGGAAGAAGTCGGCGACGTTGAGCACGAGGGCGTCGAGCAGGAACCGGGTCTTGCCCATCACCAGCACCCAGATGCTCAGCGCGAGCGCCAGGAACACGTTGAGAAGCGAGAGCATCTTGATGCCCTTGTCCACGCCGGAGATGGCGGACAGCGTGGCGACGGCGACGCCGACGACGACGATGGCGATCTGCGTGCCGGTGCCGATCGGGATGCCGAACACCATCTGCAGGCCCACGTTGACCATGACCACGCCGATGCCCAGCGATGTCGCGACGCCGAAGATCGTGCCGAGCAGCGCGGCGAAGTCGACCGTGTCGCCCAGGGCCCCCTTGACGCGCTTGCCGAACACGGGCGCAAGGGCGGAGCGGATGGCCAGCGGCATGTTCTTGCGGTACGCGAAGTAGGCGAGCGCGATGCCCATCAGCGCGTAGAGGCCCCAGCCGCTGACGCCGTAGTGGAAGAGGGTCCACGCGACGCCCTCGCGTGCGGCGTCGACGGTCTCCGGCGCGGTGCTGGGAGGGTCGAGGTATTGGGTGACGGGCTCCGAGACGGCGAAGTACATCAGGTCCGTGCTGATGCCGGCGGCGAACAGCATCGACGCCCACGACATCAGTCCGAACTCGGGCTGGGAGTGCGCCGGGCCGAGCTTGATTCCGCCGTACCGGGACACGGCCAGATAGATGACGAAGACCAGCACCACGGCGACGAGCGCCACGTAGAACCAGCCGAACCAGTCCGACGTCCAGGTGACGACGCTGCCGAGCACCGATTCCGCGTTCTCGGGCGCGATGAGCGCCCAGAGGGTGATCGCCAGGGTGACCGTCGCCGCGGGGACGAACACCCGCCAGTTGGTCCGCGCCCGGTCGGGCGCTTCGTCGACGTCGGCCGGATCGGAGGACTCGATCGTGGTGGCACTCACGTGGCGGATTCCTTTCGCAGGCTGACGTATGCCCCGCCGCGGAGACGAGTACGGGCCGGTCGACGCGGCTGCGTCCGGCCCGTCCTGTCCGACCCGCTCTTGTCCGACCCGCTCTTGTCCGGACCGATCCCGTCAGGTCGTGGCGTTCGGACCGGCGAGTGCACGGACAGCGGCGATTTCACAGTAGGCCACGTGGGCGCACGGCGAGCCCGGATGCTGAAACGGGCCTGGACAGGAAGAAGTGGATATGCATGGTGCGGCATGTAGTGCCACCTGCGGGATCATCAGCAACGGTGACGCGGATCATGCGCTGCGGGAGTGGATCTCCGCGTTCCTGCGCCACCCCCGTTCGAGGGGATCACGCCGGCGGGGCGGGGCGGGATTTCATCGGAAGGTCGCTTCCGCTTCGGCTCGGATCCGCGTCCCGGTGAAGACGGGCGACTTGACTCGGGGACCATGAGCAGACCAGAGATATCCCTGCCCGACCTTTCCGTCTCCGGCGGCACCACGCGCCGTGGCTTCCTCACGTGGAGCGCCCTGGTGGGCGCGGCGGCGTTCACCCCCGCGATGCTGTCCGGGCCCGACGCCGCGGCCGCCCCCGCGGCCGGTTCGCTGGGCAGCGCCGGAAGCCTCGGAGGCGGTCATCCGTTCGCGCTCGGCGTGGCGTCGGGCGACCCGCTGCCGGATTCGGTGATCCTGTGGACCCGCGTGACGACCGATCCGCTGGTACCGGGCGGCGGGGTGCCGCCCGTACCGGTGCCGGTGGACTGGGAGGTGGCCCGCGACGAGCGCTTCCGGGACGTCGTGGCCCGCGGCACCGACGTGGCGTTGCCGGCCGCGGCGCACTCCGTGCACGTCGACGTGCGGGGGCTCGAACCGTGGCGCCGCTACTTCTACCGGTTCCGGGCGCTGGGGGAGCTCTCTCCCGTCGGCCGCACGCGGACGGCGCCCGCAGCGGGGGCCGACGTCGGCGCGGTGGCCTTCGCCTGGGCGTCCTGCCAGGCCTGGTATCAGGGTTACTTCACGGCGTACGCGGACATGGCCGCGCAGGACCTGGATGTGGTGTTCCACCTCGGCGACTACATCTACGAGTACGACCTGCCGAAGGACTCCGTGCGCCCGCTCGACGGACTGAGCCCGGAGGTGCGCCGGGAGACGACGACGCTGCAGGACTACCGGCTGCGCTACGGGCTGTTCAAGAGCGACGAGCACCTGCAGAGCGCGCACCGCGCTGCGCCGTGGATCCACACCATCGACGACCACGAGGTGGACAACAACTGGGCGTCGGCGATCTCGCAGGACGAGGGCGCCGACCCGCGTGCGTTCCTCGAGCGGCGCGCGCAGGCCTTCCGGGCGTGGTGGGAGCACACACCCACCCGGGTGCTGCCACCGTCGGGGCCGGACATGCGCCTGTACCGGCGCTACGAATACGGCAGTCTGGCGTCGTTCTCCGTGCTCGACACCCGCCAGTACCGCAGCGACCAGGCGCACGGAGACGGCCAGCACGTGCAGGACAAGGTCACCGCCGACCCGGGGCGCACGATCACCGGCGGGGAGCAGGAGCAGTGGATCCTCGACGGGTTCGACAGGTCGCACGCCCGCTGGAACTTCCTGGCGCACCAGACCGTCATCACCGACCTGCCGCGGATCCGGGACGGTGAGCGCCAGGTCGGCATGGACGGCTGGAGCGGGTATGAGGCGTCGCGGCACCGGGTCCTGGACGGCGCGCGGGATCGCGGTGTGCGCAACCTCGTCTCGATGGTCGGCGACATCCACCGCACCACCGTCTCCGAGCTGCGCCGCGATTATCGCGACGACTCGTCGCCGGCGGTCGGCGTGGAGATCGCCGGCACGTCCATCTCCTCCGGTAAGGACGGCGCGGACAGCGACAAGGCGAACGAGGAGTTCCTCGCGAACAATCCCGCGATGAAGTTCGGCAGCGCCCAGCGCGGATACGTGCTCTGCGAGCTGCGGCCGGACCGGTGGCAGGCGCAGCTGAGAGTGACCGACAAAGTGACCGTGCCCGGCCGTCCGGTGCGCACCCGGGCCACGATCACCGTGCCCGACGGGAGGCCGGAGATCGACGTGCGCGCGTGAGGGTGCGGGGGAGGAGAGGATGGCCCGCATCGAAGTCGAGAACGACCCGACAATCAGGCGGAACACCCTCGTCGAGCACGAGCCCTGCCTGCGCGAGTACTTCGCGCACGGGATCAGGCGCGGCTGAACGCGGAGGTCCCATCCGGCGCGTCACGCCCGTGGCCTCGTCGGGGTCACGCGGCGCGATGTCCGCACCGACTGCACGGTGCGCGAGGACGTCAAGTCCACGCTGTGGTCGCCGCTCAAGCGACTGCTCAATAAGCACGGGTACCCGTCGGACGAGCAACCCGCCGCGATCAAGGCGGTTATCGTCCAGATGGAGGCCATCGCACCGAGAATGGGCGCATGATGCACTCCCACCCTTCCGGCCCGGACGCCCACGACGGCCCCGACCCGCTCGACGGCTCCAACCTGCTCGACGGCTACGCCCTGCTCGACGGCTACGCCCTGTGCTGGGGGTGCGTCCCCGGCGCCGGCCTGGCGGATCTGACGGCCCTCGCCGCCCGGCACGGTTTCCGCGAGGTCAGTGTGCGTCCCCGCCAGTACTTCGCGGCCGCCCGCGACGATCCCGGATGGCGCGGGTTGTTCGACGACGCCGGCATGCGGGTGGGCGTGGTGGACGCATTGCTGTCGCGGCTGCCCGGGGCGCCGGATCCCGGCGACGTGCCGCCGGGGCTGCGGGCCGACTACGCGCTGGGCCTGGACGACTGCCTCGAGGCGGCGGAGGCGCTCGGGGCGCGGGCGCTCAACGTGGCGCACTACCTGGGCAGTGCTGTTCCACTCGACGAGATGGCGGACGCGGTCCGCGAGGTCGCCGACGCCGCCGCGCGGATCGATCTGGCGGTGGCGCTCGAGTTCATCCCCGGCACCGGCATCCCCGACCTGGCCGCCGCACTCGACATCGCACGCCGGGCGGCGCGGCCGAATGCGGGCGTGCTCTTCGACAGCTGGCACTTTCTCCGCAACGGCGGCGCGCTCGGCGACATCGCCGGCCTCGCGGAGTGCCCCGTCGTCGAGGCGCAGCTCAGCGATCGTCGCACGCCCGCGCCCGGCGAGGAGTACGTGCCGATGCGGGGGCGGCTGCCGCTGGGGGAGGGCGAGGCGCCGCTCGCCGCCATCGCGCGGGCGCTGCGGCAGGCGGCGCCGGAGGTGGTGTTCAGCCTCGAGGTCTTCCCGGACGAGCCCGGCGACCCGGACCGGACCGTGGCGCACCTGGCGGAGACCACCCGCGCGTTCGCATCCACCCACCGGTGAGCGCGCGCCTACGTTCCGGAGCCGGAATCCGTAGGCACGCGCTCACCGGTCACGCGGTCACTGCGCGGGGAACGCCTGCGGCAGTGTCATTCCGCGCTCGGTCATTACGGCGCGCAGGCGAGTCGGGTAGTCGGTGATGAGTCCGTCGACGTCGAGGTCGAGGAGCTCGCCCATGCGGGCGGTGTCGTCGACGGTCCACGGCACCACGCGGTAGCCGGCGTCGTGCGCGGCGGCGATGAGCGGTGCATCGACGAGCTTGTGCGACGGGGACAGGACTTCGACGCCGAGCGTGTCCGCCGCCGCGAGGATGTCCCCGCCCGCCGCGTCGTAGTCGACGGGACCGGTCCACTCGGACCCGGAGAACCAGTTCGAGTCGTTCCACAGCATCACCAGCGGGATCGACGGCTCCGCCGCGCGCACCAGCGGCAGCGACCGCCAGTCGAAGCTCTGGATCATCACCTTGTCCGTGACGCCCTTGTCGCGCACTACGGCGAGAATGGTGTCGACGAACTCCTGCGGCGAGGCGGTGAGCCCGGGCCTGTCCGCCTCGATCTTCGTCTCGATGTTGAAGTGCACGTCCGCGTTCCGCTCCTTGGCGACGGCGAACACGTCGCGGAGCCGGATGAGCGTGTTGCCCTCGACCACCTCCGCGTCCGGGTGGTTCGGCAACGGAACGTCGCAGGCGAGCGTCTGCAGCTGATCCCACGTGAGGTCGTGGAGGGCGTCACCGACGTACGGGAACACGGGATCGCCGTCGGTGGCGGGCGCGGTGTCGCGGCACTTGCCCGCGGAGATCACCGGGTCGTGCCACACCACCGGCACGCCGTCCGCGCTGATGCCGATGTCCAGCTCCAATGTGGTGACGCCCAGCTCGACGGACTTCTCGAACGCCCGCCGTGATTCCTCGGTGGTCTCGCCGAGGCCGCCGCGGTGTGCCTGCAGGTCGAACCCGTCCGGGAGGTTCGCCGCGGGGCCGCTGGTGCCCGGTTCGCCCGGGAGCGACCCCGTGCCGAGGGAGCCGAGCAGGCCGGTTGACCCGAACGGGCCGGCGGACGGAGCGGCGTGCGCCACGGTGGAGATCGCGGTGGCGGCGGCGATCGCGGACGCGACTACGGAAACGCTGCGGATCAGCGGCCGGCGGCGCCGCTCTGCGGGACGTCGACTGTGCGACATGGGGTTCCTTTCACAGGGCAGGACACCCCGGTCCGGAGTGCCGCTGCCGACGCTAGGTGCGGCGCGGGCGCCCGGCGGGACTCGTGCGGTGAGCGCCCCGAGGATTCACCCGGTAATCGACGGCCGGTCGCCGCGTCGCCGCCTCACCGGTCACGATGACGTCACGCCGCCGGAACGTGTCGGAGGCCTGTGCGAGACTCTGCTCGTTACGGGGAGAGCCGGTCTGTCGCCGGCCGGCGTCCATGCGGCGCGCCTACAGTTCTCCGACGGCACAGTGGGAGGTAGCCGATGCGGGTGTCGCACCCTTATCTTCGGGTGGTCGCGGGGTTCTTCGCCGCCGTGTTCCTCATGGGCGTCGTGGACCTGGGCCTGGACGGGGAGGCCGGCGCGGCGATCGTCGCGCTGGTGCTGGCGGGCGCGCTCGGCTGGTACGCGGTGATCGGGCCGTTGCGCGTGCGTGCGCGGCGCATCAGTGAACAGAACGCGGCGACGGCCGCCCGCGCCGACGCGGCGAACCAGGCCTACCTGGCCGGCGACCTGCGCGCCGCGATGGCCCCGCCGCCGCCGGTGCCGCCCCGCCTGCCCGTGCGGCGCGGCGTGCTCGCCGCCGTCGGCGTCGCCGCGCTCCTGTTCGTCATCGCCGTCGTCAGCGTGGTCACCGGCAGCGGCGAAGCGGCCGGTGCGGTGGTTCCGCACGGTGCGGCGCTGCAATCCGCCTCCACACCGGCCGTGTAGTCAGTCGCCCAGCTGCTTCTCCAGCGCCTCGAGCACGGCCATGTCCTCGATGGTGGACGGCACCACCACGTCCTGCTTGTCGACGATCTGGCGCATGGTCTTGCGCAGGATCTTGCCCGAGCGGGTCTTGGGCAGGGCGTCCACCACGGTGACGTCCCGGAACGAGGCGACGGCCCCGATCTCGTCGCGCACGAGCGCCACCAACTCCTCACGCAGCGTGTCCGCGTCGATGGTCGACCCGGACTTGAGCACCACGTAGCCGCTGGGGCGCTGGCCTTTGAGGTCGTCGTGGATGCCGATCACCGCGCATTCGGCCACGTCCGGGTGCCCCGCCACCACGGCCTCCATCCCGCCGGTAGACAGCCGGTGGCCGGCCACGTTGATCACGTCGTCGGAACGGCCCAGGACGAAGACGTAGCCGTCCGCGTCGATCCGGCCGGAGTCGCCGGTGGCGTAGTACCCGGGGAACGCCGCCATGTAGGACCCGTGGAAGCGCTCGGGGTCGCCCCACAGCCCGGTCAGCGTGCCCGGTGGCAGCGGCAGGCGGATCGCGATATTGCCCTCCTCGCCCGCGCCCACCTGCCGGCCTTTGTCGTCGAGGATCTCCACCCGGTAGCCGGGCACCGGCACCGTCGACGACCCGGGCTTGATGGGCATGGGCTCGAGCCCCACGAGATTCGCGGTGATCGGCCAGCCGGTCTCCGTCTGCCACCAGTTGTCGATCACAGGCACGCCGAGGACCTTGCCCGCCCACTCGAACGTGTCGGGGTCCAGTCGCTCGCCGGCGGTGAACAGGTGCGTCATCGAGGACATGTCGTGCGGCCCCATCAGCGATGCGTCGGGGTCGACCTTGCGGATGGCGCGAACGGCGGTGGGCGCGGTGAACAGCGCCTTGACGCCGTGCTGGGCGATGACCCGCCAGAAGGCGCCGGCGTCGGGGGTGCCCACGGGTTTGCCCTCGTAGAGCACCGTGGTGGCGCCGGCGAGCAGCGGGGCGTACACGATGTAGGAGTGCCCGACGACCCAGCCGACGTCGGAGGCGCACCACCACGTATCGCCTGCGCGGATGTCGAAGATGTTGGCCATCGACCAGTGGAGAGCCACCGCGTAGCCGCCGTTGTCGCGCACCACGCCCTTCGGCTTGCCGGTGGTGCCGGAGGTGTAGAGGACGTAGAGCGGGTCGGTCGCCGCGACGGCGACGGGTTCGGCGTGTTCGGCATCGGCCATGAGCCCGTCCCAATCGAGCCAGTCCGGGTGGTCCTCGGCGGAGCCGGCGACCTGCTCGCGCTTTTTGACGATCACCGTCTGCGGGGCGGACGCCGTCATCTCCAGCGCCTGGCGGACCATCGGCAGATACGGCACGCGGCGCGCGGGTTCTATGCCGCCGGAGGCCGTGACGAGCGCTTTGGGCTCGGCGTCCTCGACGCGCGCGGCAAGTTCCTTTGCGGCGAAACCGCCGAAGACGACCGAGTGCACTGCGCCCAGACGCGCGCAGGCGAGCATGGCGATGGCCGCCTCGGGGATCATCGGCATGTAGATGACGACGCGATCGCCGTGGCCGATGCCCTGAGCGGCGAGCACGCCCGCGAACCGCGAGACCTCGTCGAGCAACTCCGCATACGAGTAGGTGCGCTGCTCGCCGAGCACCGCGGAGTCGTAGATCAACGCGGCGCGGTCGCCGTGTCCCGCGGCCACATGGCGGTCGAGCGCGTTGGCGCAGGTGTTGAGCCGGCCGTCCGGGAACCAGCGGCCGGACTCCGAGGCTTCGGCGTCCAGGGCGCGGGTCGGGGGCGCCGACCACTCGATCCCGCGCGCGGCGGTCAGCCAGAATTCGTCCGGCGTGGTGATCGACGCGTCGTAGGCCTGCGTGTATGCGCCGGTGCGCGGACCGTGGCCGCCCTGCCCGTTGCTGGTCATTTCCCACCTCGACTCGGGTAGTCCGATGTGCTCGAACCCTGTGGCTCCTCAGGTTCGAGCCCGATACGACCACAGTATTGTGCCGACGGTCACAATGTCAGCCCTGGCGGGACGCGGCGGGGTCTTCACCCCTTCACGGGGGTGGGCGCATCGCCGCGTTTGGTGGACTTCTGGCTGGAAATCGGCCGAATTCCGACCAGATGTCCACCAAACGCGGTCAGGGGTCACGCGGTCAGGGGAGCCCCAGGCGCCGGTACCGGTTCAGCCGGGCACGCATCCGGTCGTCGTCGCCGAAATCGGCGAGCGCGCGCAGTTCGGCGGCGATCGCGGCGCCGGCGCGGGCGACGAGCTCCGCGGGGCCTTCGCCGGCTTCTTCGAGGACGACCGCGTCGATGATCCCGTCGCGCAGCAGGTCGCGTGAGCGGACGCCCTGCTCGCCTGCCATCTGCGGGGCGTGTGCCGTGTCGCGGTGCACGATGGCGCTCGCCCCCTCCGGCGGCAGCGGCGCCAGCCACCCGTGCTGCGCGGCCAGCACGCGGTCGGCGGGCAGCAGCGCCAGCGCACCGCCGCCGCTGCCTTGCCCCAGAATGATCGACACGGTGGCCGTGCGCAGCGTCACCAGGTCGGCTACGCAGCGCGCGATCTCCGGGGCCAGGCCGCGCTCCTCGGCCGCGACGGACAGCGCCGCGCCGACAGTGTCGATGACGAGCACGAGGGGCAGCCGCAACTGCTCGGCCAGCCGCATCGCCCGGCGTGCCTCCCGCAGCGCCCCCGGACCCATCGGCGTCGTGGGCGTCTGCGCCACTCTGTCCTGTCCCAACACCACGGCGGGTACGCCGTGGATCCGCGCCAGCGCAAGCACCATCGCGCTCTCCACCTCGCCTTGGCCGGTGCCGCTGAGCGCGACGAGATCGGCGGCGGAGTGCGCGAGCAGGGCGCGGATGCCCGGCCGATCACCGTGCCGGGACAACATGACCGACTGCCATGCGGGGACGTCGGGGACGTCGGTGCAGCTCGAGACGACGTGCGCCTCGGGATCCGGCCCGGCGTGCGGGCCTGCGGCGTGCGATGGGGGTTCCGGGCTCCCGGCGAGCACCCGCAGCGCGCGAACCAGCAGCGGGCGCAGGTCGGAAGGGGCCACGACGCCGTCGACGATGCCGTTGCGGAACAGATTCTCCGCGGTCTGCACCCCGTCCGGGAACTCTTCGCCGTAGAGCGCGGCATACACGCGGGGGCCCAGGAAGCCGATCAGGGCGCCCGGCTGCGCCACGGTGATGTGGCCGAGCGAGCCCCAGGAGGCGAAGACGCCGCCGGTCGTCGGGTTGCGCAGGTAGACGAGGTACGGAAGGTGCGCTGCCTTGTGGTTCTGTGCCGCCGCCGCGATCTTGACCATCTGCAGAAAAGCCGTGGTGCCCTCCTGCATGCGCGTGCCGCCGGAGGTGGGCGAGGCGATCACCGGCAGTCCTTCCGCGGTCGCGCGTTCGATGGCGGCGGTGATGCGCTCGGCCGCGGCAACGCCGATGGATCCGCCGAGGAACCCGAACTCGCAGGCGATCAGCGCCACCCGGCGGCCGTCCACGGTGGCCTCGCCCGTGAGAACCGATTCGTCCACGCCGGTGCGCTCGCGGGCGCGGCGCAGCGAGTCGGCGTACGCGTCGGTGGTGGCCGGCAGCACCGGGGCGGAGTCCCAGGTTGCGTACGAGTCCTCGTCGACGACGGCCTCGATCATGGCGTGTGCGGTGATGTGCTCGGGCGCCGCGCCGGGTGCGGGCATGGGCCGCCTCCTATCGGGTTCCTCCGCGGTGGTGTCCCAGACGCTACCGTCAGGGCCGGTGCGTGACTGTATCTTCAGGATGAGCGGCTACCGGCGAGTAGACGGTGCGCCGGCGGCGAACGGGAGAGGAGTGGACGGGTGACTGGAACCGACGCGGAATCCGCGAAGGTCGGCGTGCTGCACGAGGGTGCCGTGGCGGTGCTGGAGTTGCAGCGGCAGGACAAGCGCAATGCGCTGAACACGTCGATGTGCGACGCGATCCGTGAGGCGGTGGCGGCGGCCGCCGCAGACGGCGCGCGTGCCGTCGTGATCACCGGTGCGGGCAGCGCGTTCTGCGCCGGCGCGGACCTGTCCGGCGATGTGTACAGCAGCCGATTCCCGTTGGCGCTGGTGCACATGCTGCACACGATCGAGCAGGTGCCGGTTCCGGTGATCGCCGCGGTCAACGGTCCAGCCATCGGGGCTGGCACCCAGCTGGCCATGGCCTGCGACCTGCGTGTGGTCGACGAGGGTGCGCGCTTCCAGATTCCCGTCGTCAAGGTGGGCCTCGCCGTGCACAACTGGACCGTCCGCAAGCTCACCGAGATGGTCGGCGGAGGCCACGCGCGCACGATGCTCTTGGGCGCGGAGCAGTTGGACAGCGAACGTGCGGGTGCGCTGGGCCTTGCGAATCGGATCGGCGACGTGGCGGCGGCCCGGGAGTGGGCGGCGGAGTTGGCGGGCTTCGCCCCGCTGAGCCTGCAGCACCTGAAGATGGTCTTCAACGACGACGGCGGCCGGTCCAAGGCCTCGGACGAGCAGACGGAGCTGTTCAACAAGGTCTGGGCCAGCGAGGACAAGTCGGAGGCGAGCCGGGCGCGACGCGAGGGCCGCGCACCCCGGTTCCAGGGGGCATGACCGCCGTGCGGCCGACCGGTCGCGATCGCCGCGGTCGCCGGGCGGCCGCGGCGATCGCGTGCGCCGGCGCTGCGGGCGCGGCGGCGGTGCTGGCCGGCGAGCTGCGCCACGTGCGGGGCGAGATCGGGGCCGCGGCGCCCCGGGGTGCGCGGTTCCGCAATTCCGAAACGTCGACGGCGTTCGAGCCCGGGGCGCTGTGGAGCGGCGTCCGTGAGATGCGCCGGGTGGGCGACCGCAGGAGGCCTGCGCGGGCGGTTCCGGTGATCGTGCCGGATTTCGGCGCGGCGGCGGGGGAGTCGGCGGCGACCTGGCTGGGACACGCCACGGTGCTTCTGGAGATCGAGGGGCGGCGGGTGCTGACCGATCCGGTCCTGCGTGAGCGCTGTTCCCCGTCCCGGTGGATCGGCCCGCGTCGCCTGCACCGTCCGCCGGTGATGGCTTCGGGGCTGCCGCAGATCGACGCGGTGGTGATCTCCCACGACCACTACGACCATCTCGAGCGCGCCACGGTGGTCCGTTTGGCGCGGACGCAGGACTGCACGTTCATCGTGCCGATGGGGGTTGCGGCGCACCTGCGGAAGTGGGGCATCGACGGTGCCCGCATCGTGGAACTGGACTGGGGTGCGTCGGCGGTCGTGGCGGGGCTGTCCTTCACGTCGTGCGAGGTGCGGCACTTCTCGGGGCGCGGGCTCCGGCGCGACGGGACGCAGTGGGCCGGCTGGAGCATGGCAGGAGCGCGGAAGCGGGTGTTCTTCGGCGGCGACAGCGGTGGCACGACGGCGTTCGCGGCGGCCGGCGACGCGCACGGACCGTTCGACCTGACGGTGCTGCCCATCGGGGCGTACTCGGCGCTGTGGCCGGACATCCACATGACGCCGGAGGAGGCCGTCGCCGCGTGCGTCGACCTCAACCCCGGCGGTCGCACCACCACCTTGCTCCCGGTGCACTGGGCGACGTTCGACCTGGCCCCGCACACGTGGTCCGAGCCCATCGTCCGGCTGCTCGAGGCGGTCCGGGGCCGGGCGGGTGCACCCGGCGTCCGGACCGACGCTGTCGTGCCGCCGCCCGGGCGCAGAGTGGACCTCGAGTCGTGGGCCGGCGGCGGTGAGCCCTGGTGGAGTCAAGACGGCATCGCTGATTGACGGTCGCGGGTGGCGCGGGAGTCACTAAGGTGGCTGTGTGTCGATCGACGAGTCGGATCCCGGGCGCGAGGCCCGGATGCCCGGGGCGCCCGCGCGCGAGGCGGGGCCGGTCCCGCATTCTCCGGATCCTGACGCGTTGCGGCCGGCCACGGGCGAAGCACTGCGCGAGCCCCGCGACGTGACCGATCCGGGCCTGACCGCGGCCGAGGTGGCGCAGCGGGTGCACGACGGGCTGACGAACGACGTCCCGCAGCGCGGATCGCGTTCCACGGCGGACATCGTCCGTGCCAACGTGTTCAACCGCATCAACGCGATGCTCGGGGTTCTGCTCGTCATAGTGCTCGCCGCCGGCTCGCCCATCGACGGCATGTTCGGCCTGGTGATCCTGGCGAACAGCGGCATCGGCATCATCCAGGAGCTGCGCGCCAAGCGGACCCTCGACAAGCTCACGATCGTCGGCCAGGCGCGGCCGGTGGTCCGCCGCGACGGCACCGCGGCGGAGTTGCCGCCCGAGCAGGTCGTCGCCGACGACATCATCGAGCTGGGCGCGGGCGACCAGCTGGTGGTCGACGGCGAGGTGATCGAGGCGGCCGGGCTCGATGTGGACGAGTCGCTACTCACCGGCGAATCGGACCCCGTCCACAAACCCGTGGGGTCGCGCGTGCTCTCCGGGAGCTTCGTCGCCGCGGGCGGCGGGGCCTTCCGCGCCACCGCAGTGGGGGCGCAGGCGTACGCAGCCCGGCTCGCCGACGAGGCGAGCCGGTTCGATCTGGTCGATTCGGAGCTGCGTTCGGGCGTGGACCGCATCCTCAAGTTCGTCACCTATCTGCTGATCCCCGCCGGCGTGCTGACCATCTACAACCAGATGGTCAATTCGCAGGAGGGCGTGCGCGACTCGCTGATCGGCATGGTGGCGGCGCTGGTGCCGATGGTGCCGGAGGGCCTGGTGCTGATGACGTCGATCGCGTTCGCGGTGGGCGTGGTACGGCTGGGGCGCCGCAAGTGCCTGGTGCAGGAGTTGCCCGCGATCGAGGGGCTCGCCCGTGTGGACGTGGTGTGCGCGGACAAGACCGGCACGTTGACGGAGAACGGAATGCGGCTGTCCGAGGTGCGCGTGACGGACCCCGCCGGCGCAAGCGGCGCCGCCGGCGCCGATGCGCCGGGGAAGCCCGAGGCGCGTCGGCGGGTCGACGACGCCCTTGCGGCGCTCGCGGCGGCGGAGGCCAGGCCCAACGCGTCGATCCGCGCGATCAAAGAGGCCCTGCCTGATGATCCGGGCTGGCGTGCCACGGCCGTCGCGCCGTTCTCGTCGGCCAAGAAGTGGAGCGGGATCTCCTTCGGCGACGAGGGCGATTGGCTGCTGGGAGCGCCGGACGTGCTCCTGGATCCGGCGTCGGACGTGGCACGCGAAGCCGAGGAGACCGGTGCGCGCGGCCTGCGCGTCCTGCTGCTCGCCCGGACGGACCGCCCCGTCGACGACCCGGACGCCGCCGCCTCCGCGCGTCCGGCCGCGCTGGTGGTGCTCGAACAGAAGGTGCGACCCGACGCCGGCGCCACCCTCGAGTACTTCGGAAAGCAGGGCGTCGCGGTCAAGGTGATCTCCGGGGACAACGCGGCGTCGGTGGGCGCGGTCGCGCAGTCTCTCGGCATCACGGCCGGCGGCGCCGCGGTCGACGCGCGCTCGCTGCCCGAGGACGACCCCGACGCGCTCGCGGACGTCCTCGAGACGACGACGACCTTCGGGCGTGTGCGACCGGACCAGAAGCGGGCGATGGTCACCGCACTGCAGTCGCGCGGGCACACCGTGGCGATGACCGGCGACGGCGTCAATGACGTGCTGGCGCTCAAGGACGCCGACATCGGGGTGGCGATGGGCTCGGGCAGCCCTGCGACCCGCTCGGTGGCGCAGATCGTCCTGCTCGACGACCGTTTCGCCACCCTGCCGTTCGTCGTGGGCGAGGGGCGCCGCGTGATCGGGAACATCGAACGGGTCGCCAACCTCTTCCTGACCAAGACCGTCTACTCGGCGCTGCTGGCGTTTCTCGTGGGCTTCGCCGGGGTCATCGCGGCCGTCGCGGACGCCGACCCTGTGCCGTTCCCGTTCTTGCCCAGGCACGTGACCATCGCCGCGTGGTTCACGATCGGCGTGCCGGCGTTCATCTTGTCGCTGGCGCCCAACAACGAGCGTGCGCGCACCGGCTTCGTCTCCCGAGTCCTGCGTCTGGCGGTCCCGGCCGGCGTCATCATCGGCATCCTGACGTTCGTCTGCTACATGATCGTCTACCAGGGCGCCGACCTGCCCGAGCCCGTACGGGAGCAGGTGTCCACCAGCGTGCTGATCACCCTGATCGTCGCGAGCCTGTGGGTGCTGGTCGTGGTAGCGAGGCCGTACAGGTGGTGGAAGATCGCGCTGCTCGTCGTCTCCGGACTGGCGTACGTGGTGCTGTTCTCGATCCCGTTCGTGCGCACGTTCTTCGAGATCGACCCTTCCCACTGGCAGTGGACCGTGGTGGGGCTGGTCTGCGGCGCGGTGGGTGCGGCGCTGATCGAGGCGGTCTTCTGGATCGACAGGGCGCGCACCGGGGACACGCGGCCGCTGTGGGGGAGCCCGGGCGGTGCCTGACGGCGACGCCGGCGCGCAGGGCGGATCCGGCCTGCAAACGTGGCCGGAACGTGGAACGGTGGTATCAGATATGCCGGAGAGCCCGGCATGCGATGACTGGAGGTGGGCCTGATGGGCTTCGCTGACTCGATCAAGGGCCTCGTGGGCAAGGCGAAGGGCTACGCGCAGCAGAACCCCGACAAGATCGATCAGGCGGTGGACAAGGTCGGCGACACCGTCGACGAGAAGACCGGCGGCAAGTACGCGGACAAGGTCGACAAGGCGCAGGACACGATCAAGGGCAAGATGTCGGAGTAGCCTCCTCCGGGACAGAGGCGACGGTGGCGGCCGGTCGCGGGGGAATGCCCTCGCTGCCGGCCGCCGCCCGCGGTGAACACGACGGGAGATTCGATGACCACGCTGAAGGTGACCGAGACGTTCGCGCTGTCCCCGCAGGCGGCCTGGGACCGTGCATCGGATCTGCATCGTTTCGAGCAGTGGCTGACGATCCATGACGGCTGGCGCAGCGAGCTTCCCGACACCGTCGAGCAGGGCCTGCGGATGACGTCGGTGATCTCGGTCCGCGGAATGCGCAACCGCGTCGATTGGACGCTGGAGGAGTACCGCCCCATCGAACGGATCGGGCTGCGCGGCGAGGGCAAGAGCGGCACCAAGGTGGCGATGACGCTGACCATCGCGCCGGCGGGCGACGGCTCGGCCATCACCATGGACGTCGACTTCTCCAACCCGATGGCGCGGGGGCCCATCGGTTCCGCCATCGGACGGTCGCTCAAAGGCGACATCAAGCGTTCGATGGCGAAGCTCGCGGCTCTGCCGCCGGACTGAACAGGGCCGCCGGACTGAACAAGGGCGGACAGTCGGTTGCACCGGTCGCCGCCGCGCGTCAGCGCCCAGCGAGACGTCCCGCGATGCGGGTGGTCGACCGCTTGGGGACGTGCGGCACCTCCCACGCTTCGGCGCCCAGCGCGCGGGCGGCCAGACGCTTGGGCTCGGCGTGCGGGTCGCCGACGGTGAACACCAACGCGTGCGGCTCCAGCGGCGCGAGAATCGCGCAATACTCACGCCATCCGGCGAAGTCCGGATCCCCGGAGATGATGAACGTGCCGTCGACTGACCGCAGCGCGGCCAGCATCGCGGCGCGATCGGTCGCGGAATTGATGGGGCGCGTCATGCCCTTCCAAGCGCGGATGCGTGCGTCGTCCTCGACCCCGACCACCAGCGGATGCCCCCGCCGGTGGGCCTCACCCAGCAGCCGCAGGTGCCCAACGTGCAGGATGTCGAACGCGCCGGTGGCCACCACCGGGTGCGGCGGGCGGTCGGCGGTGGTCCAGTCGGCGGTGAGATGGTCTCGGGTCACATCCGCATTGTCCACCCGAGCGTCGGCGGGTATGGGGAAAGGCTCGCGCAACGCCGCTTACGGCGGGTCGCCGGTGCGTTAATGTCGGGGCATGGCCGTGACCAGAGTGGACCGGGACGCCGTGCAGGCGGCGCTTTTCGAACAGTGGTCGGTGCTGGAACAGTTGCTGCGGACCCTGGATGCCGGGCAGTGGCAGGCGCCCACGGCGTTGCCGGGGTGGACGGTGCACGACACGGCGGCCCACATCATCGGCACGGAGTCGATGCTCGACGGCCAGGACACGCCGCCCGCACCGGCCGGAGCGACACCCGCCGGGCACGTGCGAAACCCCATCGGCGAGGTCAACGAGCGGTGGGTGCTGTCGATGCGGCCGGTGCGGCCGGCGGACCTGATGGACAGGTGGACTGCGCTGCTGGCGCGGCGAAGGCATGCGCTGGAAGAGATGCCGCAAGAGGACTTCGACGCCGAGACCGCCACCCCCGTGGGGCCGGAGTCATACGGGCGTTTCATGCGCATCCGCCTTTTCGACTGCTGGATGCACGAGATCGACATCCGTGACGCCGTCGCGCGCCCGGGCGACGAGGGCGGCGCCCGGGGAGAACTCGCATTCGCCGAGATCGCCGGAGCGGTGCCGTTCATCGTGGGCAAGAAGGCGGGCGCACCCGACGGTGCCAGGGTCCGCCTGACGCTCACGGACCCCATGCCGCGGACGTTGGACGTCCAGGTCTCCGGAGGCCGCGCGGCCTTGGCGCCGATAGCGGGAGAGCCCGACGTCACCGTCACCATGCCCTCCGGCGTCTTCGTCCGGCTCGCCGGAGGACGGGTGACCGCAGACGAGGTCGGGGAGCGGATCAGGGTCGACGCCGGGCGGTCCGGCGCGATGGCCGCCGATGATGCGGTGGCGTTGGGCCGGCGGATCCCGGAGTCTCTCGCCTTCACGATCTGAGCCCAGGTCGCAGGTGTACGGGCGCGGTGCGGGCGGCGTCCTCTGCGCTGAAGAAACCGGGGCGCTTTCGTATAGTGATTCCATGGCATTGATCACGGAGGTGGAGACCGCCGAGGGGCGGGTGCGCGGCCGCCGCTACCGGGACTTCCTCAGCTGGCGCGGGATCCCGTTCGCGTTGCCGCCCATGGGCAGGCTCCGGTTCCGATCGCCCCGGCCGATGACGCCGTGGGAGGGTGTTCGTGATGCCTTGAGCTGGGGTTTTGCTCCACCGCAGATGAAGTTCGCGACGATGATGGGGCTCGGCAAGTACCAGCCGATGAGCGAGGACTGCCTCACCCTCAACGTGCTCGCGCCGGCGGCCCCCAGCGCGCGGCCGCGCCCGGTCATGGTCTACATCCACGGCGGCGGATACGTGATCGGGACCAGCGCCACCATGGTCTACGGCGGCCAGGGGCTGGTGGAGCACGGCGACATCGTCTACGTCTCGCTCAACTACAGGCTGGGTCCGCTGGGCTACCTCGACTTCTCGGAGTTCTCCACGCCCTCCCGTCCCATCGAGTCCAACCTGGGGCTCCGGGACCAGATCGCCGCGCTCGAGTGGGTGCGCCGCAACATCGCGGCGTTCGGAGGCGATCCGGACAACGTCACCGTGTTCGGCGAGTCGGCCGGCGGCAACTCGGTGGTCTCCCTCATGTCCTCTCCGCATGCGGAGGGCCTGTTCAACAGGTCCATTTCGCAGAGTGCCGACGCCGGGGTCTGCTACGGGCGGGAACGGTCGCAGCGGTGGGCCCGGATCTTCCTGGACGAACTCGGCGCCGAGGACGGCCGCGAAGTGCAGGCGCTGGAAGCGGCGGGAGTCCGGCACCTGGGCAAGGCGGGACTGTCGTTCATGCGACGTGCCCTGGAGGACGAGCCCGGCACGCTCGGCTACGCGCCTGTCGTCGACGGTGACGTCCTGCCGATGGCCCCGCTCGACGCGTTCGTGGAGGGCAAGACGCACCGGGTGCCGATGATCATCGGCACCAACCGGCGCGAGGGCGCGCTGTTCCGCAAGTTCGGCGACGAGGGCATGCCGCTCACCACTGATCGCGTGGACCTGCTGTTCGAGAACACCGAGCCGCAGTTGCGCGAGCGTGTGCTCGCCGCGTACCCGTCCTACCCCTCGGACGGCGCGCTGACCGCACTGTGCGGCGACGCCATGTTCTGGAAGCCGTCGCTGGACTGCGCGGACGGACACGCGCAGACGGCGCCCACTTACTGCTACCGCTACGACTACGCGCCGCGGCTGATGGACACCCTCGGGCTGGGCGCGACGCACGCCACGGAGCTGGTGCCGGTGTTCGGGCTGGGCGAGACGACCTTCGGCAAGTCCATGACCGCCCTCGGCGGCGCGCGTGATCTGCGCGGGGTGAGCCGGCGGATGCAGGGCCACTGGCTGCGCTTCGCCCGGGAGGGGGCACCCATGGACACGTGGCCGCGCTACGACGCCCACGAGCGCCGCACCATGATCTTCGACCGCCGCGACCGCGTGGTCTCCGACCCGCGGCGCGAGCGCAGGGAGGCGTGGGAGGGCTTCCGCGGGTATCGGTGACCGCTGCTCCTAGTCGCATGTGCCCCGTCCGCGCTGGTGGCAGAATGGGCGGTGGACGCCCCGGCGCGGCCGATTCGCACCGGGCGGTCCGCGAGGGACGGGAGCGGCAGTGGCTGAGCGGGATTCGGGGAATTCGGCGGGCGTCACCGCAGGGACGGTGTGCGTGGGCGTCGACGGTTCCGAGGGCTCTGCCCGCGCCGTGCGGTGGGCCGCGCGATATGCGGCCGCCGGCGCGTTGCCGCTGCAGCTCCTCTACGTCGTGACGGTACCGTCAGTGTTCTATTCGGAGCCGATGGCGGCGCGGTTCGTCGAGGACGAGCGCACGCGTATCGGGGAGAAGATCCTGCGGGAGGCGGCCGCGGCCGCGCGGGCGGCCGTCGACGGCGCGGACCTGGTGATCGACGCCGGCTACGAGGTGGGGTCGCCGTCCGAGGTGCTCATCGATCGCACTGCCGACGCACGGCTGCTGGTGATGGGCACGCGGGGCCACGGTGAGCTGACCGGCCTGTTCGTCGGCTCGGTGACGCGGGCGATCGTCGGGCATGCGCATTGCCCGGTGGCGGTGATCCCCGGGCTTCCGGACGGCGTCCCCGATCCGTCCGACAGGCCCGACGCGCCGGTCGTCGTCGGCGTCGACGGTTCGGAGGCGGGCCTCGCCGCGCTCGATTTCGCCTACGCGGAGGCGGAGGCGCGGGGCGCGGAACTGGTGGCCGTGCATGTGTGGAGCGACGCCGGGGTGCATCCGAGACTCCTCGGCTCGCGTGCGGACGACCCGTACTGGCTGCGGGTCCAGCGCACCGAGGAGGAGCGGCTGCGCAGTCTCGTCGAGGAGCGGAGCGCGCGGCATCCGGGGACGTGGGTGCATCAGGTCGTCGAACGCGAGAATCCCGCGAAGATCCTGGCGGAGTGGTCGGCGCACGCGCAAATGGTCGTCACCGGAAGCCGGGGCCGCGGCGGCTTCGCGGGGCTGGTGCTCGGTTCCACCAGCCACGCGCTGCTGCACCGGAGCAAGTGTCCTCTGGTGGTCCTGCGGCCGCGCGGGTGAATGAAGCCGGCGCACGCCTTGTGCGCGTGGTCACCGCACGCCGCGCGGGCGGAACTGGACGCTGATCCGCGGCCCGCTCACACGGGTGGACTTGGGGATGCAGTGTTCCCAGGTGCGCTGGCAGCTGCCGCCCATGACGATGAGGTCGCCATGTCCCAGCGGAAAGCGCAGCGACGCCGAGCGGGCTGCTCCCTCCGGCCTCCGGCGCGGACGAAGCAGCAGCGTCCGCGCGGCCCCCAGCGAGAGGATCGCGACCATGGTGTCTTCCGTGCGGCCGCGGCCGATGTCGTCCCCGTGCCAGGCGACGCTGTCGGAGCCGTCGCGGTACCGGCACATTCCGACGGTGCGGAACGGCTCGCCCAGTTCCGCGCCGAAGCGGGCCGACAGCAGCGACAGACCCTGCGCGATCAGCGGGTGGGGGAGCGGCTCGTCCTCGCCGTAGAAGCGGACCAGCCGCGGCACGTTGACCACCCGGTCGTACATCGTCCGGCGTTCCGCGCGCCAGTCCACGGTCCGAGTGAGACGGTCCGGCAGCTCGTCCGCGCCGCGCAGCCAATTGGGGTGCAGTTCCACCCAGGCGCCGTCTGCGAGCGGGGTGCGCGCCCCCGCACCCGGGTCCGCAGGGCCGCCGTGGGCGCGAGTGGCCGCCGGCAGGGCGCGGAAACAGGGCCGGTCCACAGCGGAATCGAACAGTGTCGGTTGGAAGGCCGCCGTCATGGTGCGATCATACATTCGAATCGAACAGGTGCGCTATAACCCTCACCTGGCGCGTGTCCACCGCGCGGAGACGATCAGACCGGGCCGCCGAGCCCCGCGTGCATCTCCCAGACGATCACCTCGGCGTCGGTCCTGTCCGGACCGGACGCGGCGGTTCCCGCGGTGGGCAGTGACAGCAGTTGGCCGCCGCCGCCGCTGATCCGCACGGCGTCCCCCTCCGCCAGCGGTCCGGCGCCCTCGAGTACGGCCGAACCGCGTGCGACGAACACGTGCAGCATCGGCGCGTCGGGGAGGGCCACCGGCCGCGAACCCGGCTGCAACCTCGCGACGTGCATCGCGGCATGACGGTTGCGGATCCGGATCGCCGAGTGGTCGCGGTACGCGCCCATGCCGGAAGCGACGGTGACCAGACCGCCACGCAGCAGTTCGTCCTGGACCTCGAGCTGCTCGTAGCCCGGGGTCGTGCCGGGCTCGTCCGGCACCACCCACATCTGGATCAGCCGCACGGGATCGTCGTGTTCGGCGGCGCGGTGCGCGAGGTCGCCGCCGAATCGCCGGGCGTCGTTCTTCTCCGAGTGCAGAACGCCAGTTCCCGCGCTCATGCGCTGCGCCAATCCCGGATAGATGATTCCCGAGTTCCCCATGGAATCCTGGTGCACCAGAGATCCGCGCAACACCCAGGTCACGATCTCCATATCCCGGTGCGGGTGGGTGTCGAACCCCAGCCCCGGCGCGATGACGTCGTCGTTGTTGGCCATCAGAACGCCGTGGTGGGTGTTGGGGGGGTCGTAGTGGTGGCCGAAGGAGAACGAATGGCGCGAGTCCAGCCAGTCGATCCGCGTGGAGAACCGGTCCGCCGCGCGGCGGACGTCCATGCGTGGGGCGGGAGGGCCCGGGGGGTGCGTGGTCACGGTGGAGCTCCTTCGCGCTGACGGACGCACGGCCGCGGTCCCGAGCAGGCCGGCGGCGCAACGTCATGGCCCGGAACCGATTCTACGCAGCGGACTCCGGGTCGCGGCGTTCCGGGACGCGGGGCGACGTCCACCGGCACACTGTGGGCATGACGGACAGCTTCGCGCCCGCCCCCGCCTCGCTCGCGCCGCCTGCGCCCCGTGTGCGCGGGGTGCTTTGGCGTGCGGACGGGGGCAGAGTCGACGGTCTTTCCCCGAGGGAGTTGGCCGGCGAGTCCGCGGCCGGTGCGCGCGGCACCACGTTCTGGATCGACGTGCTGTGGCCAGACGAGGCGGTGCTCGCCGAGCTGAAGGACGCCTTCGGGCTGGACACCAACGCGATCGAGGACTCCATCGCCTACGACGAGCGGCCCAAGGCCGCACGGCACTCCGGCCACCTGTTCGTCACCGCCTATGCGACCGGAATCGGCGGCGTGGGCGAGGGCGGGCCGTCCGCGATGACCGGCGCTCCCGCGGCGGATGCGGTCGACGGGGGATTGAATGCGACGGTGGAGGACTCCGCGGAGAATGCCGCATTCGCACGGTGGGCGGACATGGGAAACGGGGCGGATGCGGGCGGCGTGCCGGGCAGGAGCGGCGGGGCGGGCGCCGGCGCCGCGGGGCGACGACGACGGCGGCGCCACCGCCGGGGCGGCGGCAGCTCTGCACCGTCGCGCCTGCGAGCGAGCCGGGTGTCGATGTTCGTGCTTTCCCGCGGCATCATCACGGTCCGGCGCGACGACAGGTTCGATGTCGACAAGGCGGTCACCCGGTGGCGTGGCGGATCCGCGGGCGGGGCGGCGGGGCCGATGGGGTTGCTGCACGCGATCCTCGACGTCATCGTGGACGGCCACCTGGACACGGCGGAGCAGTTCGACGACGCGCTCGAAGACATCGAGGACCGGTTGTTCGACGAGCGCACCCACGACCGTTCGGTGCAGCGGTCCAACTACCGGCTGCGCAAGGAACTCGTGCACTTCCGGCGCCTGGTGCTCCCCATGCGCGACGTGGTCTCGGCGATCGTTCGTCATCGCGACGACGACCGCGACGCCTGGCCCAAGGAGCTCAGCAGCGATTTCGCGGACCTGTTCGACCATGTGCTCCGCGTGGCCGAATGGACGGAGTCGTTGCGTGAGCTGGTGACGACGATCTTCGAGACCAACCTCTCGCTCCAGGACGCCCGGCTGAACACGGTGATGAAGAAGCTCACCGGCTGGGCGGCCATCATCGCGGTGCCCACGGCCATCACCGGGTGGTTCGGGCAGAACGTGCCCTACCCGGGTTCGGAGGAGGTCTCCGGGCTGATCGTGAGTGCGACGGCGATCGTGGTGCTGGCGGTGGGCCTGTTCGTGGTGTTCCGGCGGAAGGACTGGATCTGATGGCGGATGGCGAGGGGGAGCGCGCCCCGGACCGTCGACCCCGCCGGCTGTTCACCGCCCTCGTTCCGCCGACGGACGTCCGCGGCGCGATCGCCGGGGCCCTGCCCGGCGACCTGGGCGTGCGCTGGGCGCACCCGGAGCAGATGCACGTCACACTCGCATTCCACGGCGCCGTGCGCGATACCGGGGCGCTCGTCGAGCGGATTACCGCGGCGGCCGCGGAACACCCGCCGATCCGGTTGCGGGTGGGTGGGGCGGGCAGCTTCGACCACCACGGCGGCAACGTCGTCTGGCTCTCCGCTGACGGGCGGACGGAGCAGGATCGCGCGGAGCTGCGCGGGCTCGCCGCCGGCTGCGGTGCGTCGCACCGCTTCACTCCGCATCTCACGCTGGCGCGCGTGCGGCGCTCGCAGTCGGCGTCGGCCCTCGCCGTCGCAGCGGCGGTGGAGCCGGTCGACGTTCTCGTGCAGGAGGTGAGCGTCGTCGAATCCCTGCTGGGCGCGGGGGAGGGCGGGCGCGCGCTGTATACGGTGGTGGCGCGGCCCGGACTGGGTGGGCCTGCGGGCTCCGGCGGTGGCGACGGGGCCCGGCGGCAGGCGTGACGGCGGTGCGGTGACGGACTGTCGGCGGTGGATGCGATACTGGCGAGGGCTCCGGGGGGAGCCTGCTTCAAGTGAGGTCCAGGGGGGATCATGCATTCGACAGGTCATTCGGCACCGGTGGACGCGGCGGGGGTGCCGGTGGACAGCCCGCGCTTCGCCGACCCCGGTCCGGTCTCGTGGTTCTATGTCGTCACGGCGCTCGCCGCAGTGCTACTGCCGCTCGTCGCGCTCGGCCTGTGCTTCCCGGCGCAGGGCGTGGCCACGCTGTGGTTCCTCGCGTTGACCGCCTCGGTATGGGTTCCCGGCTACCTGCTCGTCCTGTGGATCGCGTTCCGCCTTGTGCAGACCCGCAACGCCGGCCCGCGCTTCTTCCACCGCGCGCCGCGTCCCATGAAGTCGGTGACCGCCGCCGGGCTGTGGGTGATGGGGCTGGCGGCGGTCCTCTGCGCATTCATCATGCCCCACGCGGGCTATGCGGGCACCGACGCGCATTCGCTCGCAGAGTTCGTGGGGTTCGGCCGCCTGCACTCGATGGAGCTCTTCTCCTCCGTCGGCGGCATCGGCGTATGCGGCGGACTCGGCCTCGCTGTCGCGGGGTACATGTGCGCGATCCTGGCCGGATCGCAGGCCCAGGGACGGGCGAGGACGGAGGCCCTCCGCGCACACGAAGAGGCCCTCCACGTCGATTCCCCGAATCCCTGGGCGAACAGTCAGTGGCGGAGCTAACGTCGATGTGCCGTGCGGGACGGCAGGCCCCTCGGCGCGCCCGGTCGGTGTGCGCCGGGCCGAAGGCCGGCCCTTCGCGGCGCGTCGACCCGGCGCATCGGACGGTATCGGAGGCTGCCCCATGATCGGTTGGACTGGAACTCGGCGAGGGGCGCTTCACGCGATACCGCGGCCCGCGCCCGGTGTACACGCCGGTGCGCGGCGTACCGCGGTGGCGGCGGCCGTGGGGGTCATCGCCGCCGCGGGGACGTTGCTGTCCGCGGGGCCCGCAGCAGCCGCGCCGGAGACCACCTACTACGTATCCCTGGGGGATTCGCTGTCCACCGGATACCAGCCGGACAGCAACACCGACGAGCCCATCGCCTACAGCGACCGGATCTACGCGGCATTGCACGCCGATGATCCGGGGCTCGAGCTCAAGAAGTTCGGCTGCGACGGGGAGACCTCGGTCTCCATGGTCGAGGGCGGGCACTGCGACCAGTACCAGCAGCAGTCGCAGCTGGACGCGGCGGCGGCCTTCATCGAGGCGCATCCCGGCCGGATCGCCTACGTGACCAACGATATCGGCGCCAACGACATCTTCCCGTGCGTCTCGGGTGGGGGCGGCGATTCAGGCTCCGTGGATTCAGGCTCCGTGGATTCGGGGTCGGCGGGTGCGTCGGTCCTGCCGATGGCGGGCTGCGTCGCGGAGAAGCTGGGCGTGATCCGGACCAATCTCGCCACGATCGACTCGCGCATCCGTGAGGCCGGCGGCGACGACCCGGTGTACGTGGGGATGACCTACTACAACCCGATGCTCGCGTCGTGGCTGCAAGGCGGGATGCAACGTGCACTGGCCGGCGCGACAGTGCCCGCCGACAACCTGCTGTCCGCGGTGATCACCAGCACCAACTCGCAGCACGGGTGGAAGACGGCCGATGTGACCGCCGCGTTCGACACGAACGACTTCACCGGAAACGTCGACCTGCCGGGAGTCGGCACGGTGCCGACGAACGTCGCCCGGATCTGCACGTGGACGTGGATGTGCAGTCTCGGCGACATTCACGCGAACGAGGCGGGGCACCAGGTCATCGCGGACACGTTCATGCCGCTGCTCACGGGCGAGGGCGGTGCGGGCGGCTCGCTGGGCTCCACGGGGTCGTCGGGATCCCTCGGCTCGGTGGGCTCCGTCGCCGACGGCCCCGACGGGTCAGTGGGATCGGTGGGGTCGGTGCGCGCCCTCACCGGGATGGGCGGTTCGTGATCCTCGCCCGGCCTGCTTGACCCTCACACCGTGTCAGCCCCTTCGATGGGAGTCGAAGGAGGCATTCGCCATGACACCACGGAATAATATCGACGCCGGCCGCAGGACTGCGGATGCGCTGGCGCACCCGAACCCGTCCGTCAGGCTGCGGGCTGCCATGGCGGCAGGCTCGCGGCCGGACGCGTCGCTCGCGCAGACTCTGGTGTTCCGCTGCGCGGTGGAGCCCGATTTCTACGTCCGCGACATGCTCACCTGGGCGCTGACCCGTGTGCCGTCGGCGGTGACGGTGCCACTGCTGCTCGACGCGCTCGGATCCGACGCCACGCAGGCGCGGAGTCAGGCGCTGCACACGCTGTCGAAGATCGGCGACGCCGCGGCGTGGCCCGCGGTCGCGGAGCACCTCGGGGCGGAGGACGACGAGGTGGCGCGCGCGGCATGGCGCGCGTCGGTGTCCCTCGTCCCGGCCGGTGCGGAAGAGACGCTGGCCACGCGGCTGTCCGCGGAGCTGGGCAGGGGCGGTGCGGAGATGCGGCGCTCGCTCAGCCGGGCCCTCGCGGCGCTCGGCGAATACGGCGCGGAGGCCACCGAAGCGGCGGGACGTTCCGGCGACGAGGCCGTGCGCCTCCACGTGCGCGATACGCTGGCGCTCATGGCGGATCCGGACGCGGCAGCCGACGCGCAGGTGCATGCGGCCCGGCGTCTGCGCGCACTGGGGCCGCAGGCGGCGCAGGGCGACTGATGCTGATCGGCGAACTGGCGAGGCGGTCCGGAGTGAGTGTGCGGATGCTGCGGCACTACGACTCGCTGGGGCTCGTCAGCCCGAGCGGGCGGACACCGGGCGGCTACCGCGAGTACGCGGCCACCGACCTTCGCCGACTCATGCACGTCGAGAGCCTGCGCTCGCTCGGCCTGCCACTCGCGGCGGTCAAACGCGCACTGGACGACGACGGGTTCTCACCCCTCGGATTGCTCGACGAACTCCGGGACTCGGCGCGCCGGCGGATCGCGGCGGACACGGACCTCCTCGGCCGTCTCGACGAACTGCGGTCGGCGGAGCCGGCGGGCTGGGAGGACGCGGTCCGGGTCGTCAACCTGCTCAACGCGGTGCGGTCGGGCTCCGGAGCCCGACGGCAGCAGGCCGTGCTCGCACACGACGGCGGCATCGCCGCGGTTCCCGGCTCAGCTCTGGCCGAGGTGCTTCTGGCGGAAGAGGACGCCAACGTGGCCGGAGCGCTGCGCTGGGCGTTGGCGCAGAACCCCGCCGGGGGAGTCGACGTGCTGGCCGCCGGACTCACCGCCGCGGATGCCGGCACGCGCCGCCGCGCGGTCGCGGCATTGGCGGAGCTCGGGGGCGCCGAGGCACAGGCTGCCCTGCGGGGTGCGCTCGACGACGGCGACACGGAGGTGTGCGAGCGCGTCGCCGTCGCGCTGGGCTCCGCGGGCGACGCCGCCGCCGTTCCGACGCTCGTGCGGATGGTGATCGACGGGCGGCGCGACGTGGAGGCGGCCGAGACGCTGGCGCGCCTGGTGCATGCGGGGCCGGTCACCGCGGACGAGGTCGTCGCGGCGCTGTGCGGTGCGGCCGGGCATGGCTGCGGCGCGGACACTCTCGCGGTGACGGACGAGGGCAGCGGATCGGGCGATGCCCCGACCGCGGTTCTGCTCCGGGTGGCGCAGGCCATGGCGGAAGTCGGCGGACACGCATCACGGCAGGCGCTGGGAGCCCTGGCGCTGCATCAGGACCGAGTGGTGGCGACGACCGCCGAGGTGATCCTCCGGCAGATCGCGGGCGGCGACGCGACGTGACGACCTGCGGCGCCGAGGTGTTCAGCCGGGGGCGTCGCCGGTGATCGCGCAGACACCGATCAGCACGACGACAAGGACCACGACGGCCACGAATGCGGTTGCGCCCGCGAACACGAGACCACTGGCGACTACGAGGGCGATGAATACCGCGACGATCAGCCAGCCTTGCCACGTCACCGGTCTCCACCCCCAGCCGACGCCGCGCTTGGGTCCGAACCAGGGTTGTCTGGTGAAACGCATCGTCGACTCACCTCCCTGCCGGTACCGCCCATGGTACGAGCCGAGCCGACGCGGGGCTTCCGGCCCCGCCGGCCAAGTAGGGGTTCGCACTTCCGCCGGATCGATCGAAACCGCGTGCAGCTGCCGGAGAGTGGTAGAAACCCGCTATGAGCAGCGAGTTCATACTGTGCCCCCGGCAGGATTCGAACCTGCGACACCCGCTTTAGGAGAGCGGTGCTCTATCCCCTGAGCTACGAGGGCATGGGACGCGGGCGGACGGGATTGCGATGACCGGACGCCGGTCGTGTTCGCGGTGTGCTTCGCGTCGTCGTGCATGTGTTGTTGTCGGTGCCCGCGGCGGGAACCTGATTGCGCGAGTGTGAGTGTAGCGGCTCGCGCAATCGCTTCCCGTCGCGGTAGGAGTACCGGTTTGTTCAATGTGGTGGACACCACATCGGGGCGGTGAAAGACTCTGCTCGTGTCGACGAGGAAGCGGGGCGGAGTGCGGAGCAGTGTCATGGCCAGGGGCGGGGTGCTGGCGGGGGCCGTGGTCCTCGCAGGTTCCGCGGTTGCGGGATGTTCGGATGCACCCGCCCCGCCCAGCGACGCCGAACTCGAGGCGATCACCCTCCCGAGTCCGCGGCCTCCGCCCAATGCGTCGAGCGACGCGGGCCCGTGCGCACTGCTGACCGGCGCCGAGATCACACAGCAGACGGGCGCGACGATCGACCGCACCAGTCGCGTGGCGGGCGGTTGCGTCTGGCAGGGGCTGTCCGACGGCACGCTGCCGGTCGTCGACTTGGAGGTCCGCAGCAACGGCGACGGCGACGTCATGCGCGTGTACGGCGAGGTGGAGCGGTCCGCGCGGCAGGGCGGCGAAGTGCAGGACATCGACGGGCTCGGCGAGCGTGCCTTCACCACATCGGTTTCGGCGCCCACGGTGTGGTGGGTGCAAAACGGGGCGGTGTACGGGCTGTCGGTGATGCTTCCTCCGGGCGAGGGGACGCGTAGCGGGCCGACGGCCGCATTGGACCTGGCACGGTTGGCGTCGAGCAGGATCGAGGGGTGATCGCATGTCCCGTCCAGTGCGGGTAGTGGTGTTGGGGTCGGGGTCGTGGGGTACCACCGTCGCGAGCCTGGCCGCCCACAACACGCGGACCACGCTGTGGTGCCGCCGTTCCGAGGTGGCGGAGGAGATCAATTCCGACCACCGCAACCGCCAGTACCTCGGGGAGCGGCCGCTGCCGGACGCTCTCGACGCGACCGACGATATCGAGTTCGCCGCCTCGCAGGCGGACGTGCTCGTCGTCGGCGTTCCGTCGTCGGCGGTTCGCGCCACGCTCACCGAGGTGGCGCCGACGCTGCGCGCATGGGTCCCCGTCCTCTCGCTCGTGAAGGGGCTCGAGGCCGGCAGCCGCATGCGGCCCACACAGGTGGTCGGCGAGTGCCTTCCCGGGCACCCCGTCGGGCTGCTGGCGGGCCCCAACATCGCGAGCGAGATCATCGACGGGATGGCCGCCGCGGCGGTCATCGCCACCCAGGACGAGCACGTGGCCACTGCGCTGCAGCCGCTGTTCGCCGCGCCCCGCTTCCGCGTCTACCGCAATACGGACGTGCTCGGTTGCGAGCTCGGCGGGGTTCTCAAGAACATCGTCGCCATCGCGGCGGGCATGGCGGAGGGGCTCGCGGTCGGCGACAACACGCGGGCGATGGTGCTGGCGCGCGGACTGGCGGAGATGATGCAGCTCGGCGAGGCGATGGGCGCCGATCCGCGCACGTTCATGGGACTCACCGGCATGGGCGATCTGATCGCCACGTGCATGAGCCCGGCGTCGCGGAACCGCCGCATCGGTGAGGCGCTGGCGCGGGGCCTGACGGTGGCCGAGGCGGCCAAGGAGCTGGGGCAGGTCGCGGAGGGTGTGAAGACGGCGCCGATCGTGATGCAACTGGCCGACGAGTTCGGGATCGACATGCCCATCGCCGCCGAAGTCGAAGCGGTCGTCGCCGGCCGCCACACCCCGGAGCAGGCCTATGCGGGGCTCGGCACGGTCCCACCGGGCACTGATCAGCACGAGAGCGCCTGAGTAAGCCGGGAGCGCCTGAACGCCCGAGCTGCGCCCCGTTGCACAATGGGGTACGTGTTCACCGAGACCCAGCCCGAACGTCCTCGTGCCCGCCGTCGCACTCGTCCGCGCAGCGTGGCCGCGCTGCTGTGCGCGGCGATCGCCTTCATCACGCTCGCGGCCTGCTCCAGCGGGACGAGTAGGACCGCCTCGCTCGACGACGTGCCGCCGGGGACGGTCGTCATCACCGGCATGCAGTTCGCGCCCGCCGACATCACCGTGCAGGTGGGCGACACCGTCACCTGGCAGTTCCGCGACAACGGCGTGCCCCACGATGTGACCAGCACGGACGAGTCCGGGGCCGTCGCCGCGGATCCGGTGCTGGACAGCGGCCAGAAGAAGCGCGGGGAGTACACCCACACCTTCACCGAACCCGGCCGCTACACCTACATGTGCACGCTGCACCCGGATATGACCGGCGTGGTCACGGTGACGCAGTGACGGAACCGGGCACCTGACGGGCCCGCCTGCGGACGGGCGCCTGGAGAGCCTGCCGGGCGGGACCGGTCAGGAACCCGCCTTGTTCCCGAGGACGCCGGCCACTCCGGCCGACGCAGCGGAGCCGAGCGAGCCCATGGAGCCGAGTGCGTCGCTGTTGGACAGACGCGCGAACGGACCGGCGGCTCCGCTGTAGTGGTTCACGTCGACGTTGCCGGAGATGCCGGGGACGCTGCCGGCGTCGGAGTACTGCCAGAACGCCCAGTCCTGCCAGCCTCCCGGCAGCGGCAGGGTGGGGCCGCTGCCGCCGTTGTAGTCGGCGATCCACAGCGGATACTCGGAGAACTCCGTCGTGTTCGCCATGTGGGACCGCCAGAACCATGCGCCCGTGTAGATCATCGGCTGACGCCCGGTCAGCGCCTGGACGGTGTCCAGGTACGAGTGCAGCCAACCGATGATGTGCTGTGCGGATTGACCGCGCGCGTCCTCCATATCGATCACCGGCGGGAGGTCGAGCGGGCCGTTCTGCCCCAGGACCACCGTCGAGTAGAAGACCGCCTGCGCGACGGGATCCGCGGTGACGTCCGCGTAGTGGTAGGTGCCGCGCGCCAGCCCGGCGGCGCGGATGCCCAGGGAATCCTGCACGAAGTACGGGTTGACGTAGGTGAGCCCCTCGGTGGCCTTGACCATCGCGAACTGCTGTCCGCTGCCGCGCACGGAGAACCAGTTGACGCCCTGGCCTCCCGGGTGCTGCCAGGACGAGACGTCGACGCCCTGTTCTGCGGCCGCGGTCCCGGGGGCGAGCGCCAGCAGCATCGCCGCTGCGGACAGCGGAACCATCGAGCGGCGCAACAGGTTCTTCAGCATGCCGATGATCGTAGATAACGAATCGGTCACTTGCCAAGGGAAGCGCGAAATCGACGGAGGAGTAAAGCGAGGACGATCCCGCACGCGATCCCCACCGCATCGGCGAGGACGTCGCGAAGGTCGCCGTTGCGGTGGATGGGCAGGACGTCCTGCAGCACCTCCGACACGGCAGCGTAGGCGAGGAGGGCGGCCGCAGCGGTCCGCCATCCTGCACCGGCGACGAGGGACGCGACCGCCAGCGCGGCGAAAAGGCCCGCATGCACCAGCTTGTCGGAGTTCGGCGGCCCACTCGGGACCGTCGAGCCGGGGGAGAAGAGCATGACGACACTGACGGGGATCAGAACCGCCAACGGTAGGAAGCGCATGCGGCCGCCCGTTCCGGACGACGGCGGTCTCATCGGTCGGCGGGGAGGCCGGGGTCGGGGTGCCCGGCGTCAGGGTGGCCCGCGTCGGGGTCCGCGGCCGCGATGCCGGGAGCCCGCCGGCGCAGCGTCCGGAATCGATAGCGCAGGCCCGACCGCTCGGACACGTGCCACTCGGAGGGTGCGGCGTCGAACCAGTCCGTACCGAGCACGGGCGCGAGGGTGTCGCCCGCGACGTCGACGTCGATCTCCGTCACTGCGCAGAGTTCCGCGTGGGGGAGCAGCGCCGAATAGATCTGGGCTCCGCCCGTGACCCAGACCTCGCGCGAGGGCGCCGGACTCGCTTCCGCCAGCGCGTCCGCCGTCGAGTGGACCGCGGTGGCGCCGTCGGCGTGCCAGCCACGATCGCGGGTGACCACGATGTTGCGGCGCCCGGGCAGAGGCCGGAAACGCGGCGGGAGCGAATCCCACGTGGCCCGCCCCATGATCACCGGATGCCCGGCGGTGACCGCCTTGAAGTGGGCCAGGTCTTCGGGCAGGTGCCACGGCATCGTGCCGCTCGCGCCGATCACGCCGCCGCGCGCCTGCGCCCAGATCATCCCCAGCATGGTCAGACCGCCACGGGGGCGGAGATCCGCGGATGGTGGCGGTAGTCGACCAGCTCGACGTCCTCGTAGGTGTATTCGGAGATCGTGGGGCGCTGCGTCAGGCGCAGGGTGGGGGACGGGTACGGCTCGCGCTCCAGCTGCGTGCGCACCTGCTCGACATGGTTGTCGTAGATGTGGCAGTCGCCGCCGGTCCAGATGAACTCCCCGGGCTCCAAGCCCGCCTGCTGCGCCACCATGTGGGTCAGCAGCGCGTAGCTGGCGATGTTGAAGGGGACGCCCAGGAACAGGTCCGCGCTGCGCTGGTACAACTGGCAGGAAAGACGGCCGTCGGCGGCATAGAACTGGAAGAACGCGTGGCACGGGGGCAAGGCCATCCGCGGGATCTCCCCGACGTTCCACGCGGAGACGAGCATGCGGCGCGAATCGGGGTCGGACCTGAGCGTCTCGATGACCTGCGCGATCTGATCCACGTGCTCCCCGGACGGTGTGGGCCAGGAACGCCACTGCACGCCGTAGATGGGGCCCAGCGAACCGTCCGGCCGGGCCCACTCGTCCCAGATCCGCACGCCGTGGTCGCGCAGATACTGCACGTTGGAGTCGCCCCGCAGGAACCACAGGAGCTCGTAGACGATGGACTTGAGATGCACGCGCTTGGTGGTGACCAGGGGGAACCCGGCCTGAAGGTCGAAACGCATCTGATGGCCGAACACCGAACGCGTGCCGGTGCCGGTGCGGTCGGACTTGGGGGTGCCGTGCTCGAGGACGTGCTGCAGCAGGTCCTCGTACGCCGTCGTGATCGCCACGCCGACGAGTCTAACCGTGCCCGGCCAGGCGCCGGCGCGGCCGCGTGCCCGCGCGCCGACGCGCCGTTCTGCCGCATCTGCTGCGCGGCGGCGGCCACGCAGGCACACTCGTGGCATGCCCGAACTTCCCGAGATCGAGGCGCTGGCGCATTTTCTGCGCGAGCACGCTGTGGGACGCACGGTGGAGCGGGTGGACGTCGCCGCCCTCAGCGTGGTCAAGACGTTCGAGCCGCCGATCTCCGCGCTGCAGGGGCGTGCGATCAGGCGGGTGGGGCGCGCGGGGAAATACCTGATGCTCGACTGCGACGGACTGTTCCTGGTCCTGCACTTCTCCCGAGCCGGGTGGCTGCGGTGGTCCGATGAGCTGTCGCCGCGGCCCGTGCGGCCGGGGCGTGGACCGCTGGCGCTGCGCGTGCACCTGGGCGCCGGGGAGGCGGACGATGGCGCTGCGGACGGTGGCGCCGAGGCGACGGCGGGCTTCGACGTCACCGAGGCCGGCACCCGCAAGTCGCTGGCGGCCTGGGTGGTAGCCGATCCGCTGGACGTCCCCGGGGTCGCGCGGCTCGGCCCCGATGCGGCGGCCGTCGGGCATGAGGAGCTGGCGGAGATCATCGGCGATGCCGGGGGCCGGCAGGTGCGCACCGTCCTCACGGACCAGCAGGCGCTGGCGGGCGTCGGCGGCGCCTACGCGGACGAGATCCTGCACCGGGCGCGCCTGTCGCCGTTCGCCCCTGCGGAGGGGCTGAGTACGCAGCAGGTGGCGGCGCTGCACGCGGCGATCGGAGACGTGCTGGGCGCGGCGCTGCGCGAGTGCGTCGACGCCGACGCTGCGCGCGTGAAATCGCACAAGCGCGCCGGGCTCGCGGTGCACGGGCGCGCCGGCGAGCAGTGCCCGGTGTGCGGGGATGTGATCCGGCAGGTGGTTTTCGAGGAACGCTCGTTCCAGTACTGCCCCGCCTGTCAGACGGGCGGCAGGGTCCTCGCCGACCGGCGGCTTTCGCGGTTGCTCAAGTAGCCGACGGCCTCGGGACCGACTCCGCGGACGCCCGCCGCGTTCCCTCAGCGTCCCCGCCCGGCGCGGTAGCGCCGGACCAGCGCGGTGGTGGACGAATCGCCGAGGTCGACGGGTGAGTCCGGGCCCGTCAGCGCCGGCATCAGTTCGATCGCCTGCTGCTTCCCCAGCTCGACGCCCCACTGGTCGAACGAGTCGATGCCCCAGATGACGCCCTGGACGAACACGGTGTGCTCGTACAACGCGATCAGCTGACCGAGCACCGACGGTGTGAGGCGGGGCGCGAGGATCGTGGTGGACGGCCTGTTGCCGGGCATCACCTTGTGGGGGACCAGCGCCTCGTCCGTGCCTTCCGCCCGGATCTCGTCGGCGGTCTTGCCGAAGGCGAGCACCTTGGACTGCGCGAACAGATTCGACATGAGGAGGTCGTGCATCTTCTCCGTGCCGTCGGCGGTCGGCAGGTCCTCGTTGGGCTCGACGAATCCGATGAAGTCTGCGGGGATGAGCCGGGTGCCCTGGTGCAGAAGCTGGTAGAAGGCGTGCTGGCCGTTGGTCCCCGGCTCGCCCCAGTAGATCTCTCCGGTGGACGAGCGAACCGGGGTGCCGTCGGCGCGCACCGACTTGCCGTTGGACTCCATGGTGAGTTGCTGCAGGTAGGCGGGAAACCGCTTCAGGTCGTTGGAGTAGGGCAGGACGGCCTTGGATTCGCTGCCGAAGAAGTTGGTGTACCAGACTCCCAGCAGCGCGGCGATCACCGGCGCGTTGCGGCGCAGCGGCGCCGTCGCGAAGTGTTCATCGACGGCGCGGAACCCTGCGAGGAATTGGTGGAAGCCTTCCGACCCGATCGCGAGCATGAGCGAAAGGCCCACCGCCGAGTCCACCGAGTAGCGACCGCCCACCCAATCCCAGAAGCCGAACATGTTGGCCGGGTCGATGCCGAAATCACGGACACGGTCTTCGTGGGTGGACACCGCGGCGAAGTGCTTGGACACCGCGGCCGCCGCCTCGTCGGTCAACTGCTCGGCGTCGGCGAACCCCAGGCCCTCCAGCAGCCACCGTCGCGCCGCGGTGGCGTTGGTGAGCGTCTCGATCGTCGAGAACGTCTTGGAGACGACGATGACCAGCGTGGTCTCGGGGTCCAGGCCGTGCAGGCGTGCGACCGCGTCAGCCGGGTCCGCGTTGGAGATGAATCGGACATCGACGGTGTCGGCATGGCTCCGCAGTGCCCGGTATGTCATCACGGGGCCCAGATCGGAGCCGCCGATACCGATGTTGACCACGGCTTCGATGCGTTTGCCGGTGTGGCCGCGCCGGTCGCCCGCGCGGACCTCCTCGGCGAACCGGCCCATCGATCGGAGGACTCGGTGCACCTCGGGAACGACATCGACGCCGTCGACGACGAGCGACGAACCCTCAGGCAGGCGCAGCGCGGTGTGCAGGACCGATCGGTCCTCGCTGGAGTTGATGCGGTCTCCGCGCAGCATGGCGTCGCGGTGCTGCGCGACGCCACGTTCCTCGGCCAAGGACGCCAGCAGATCGAGGGTCTCCTCGTCGACCCGGTGTTTGCTGTAGTCCAGGTGCAGGTCGGCCGCGTCCACCGTCAACCGTCCGCCGCGCTCCGGATCATCGGCGAACAGCGTCCGCAGGTGCACGTCCCGGATGACGTCGTAGTGGTTACGCAGGGCCGCCCAGGCCGGCGTTTCGTCGGTGACGTGCGGTTGTCCGTTGGTCATGGGCGACTGCCACTCCTCTGCCGGGTCCGGTGCTGCATCCGTGCCCACCCTAGCCGGGTGGTGACATGTCGCACGATTGAAATCCCGGCGGCCGCGGACGTGCGTCCGCGGCCGCCGGGAACTCGGCATTACCTTGCCGACCGGAGGCTCAGTTGCCCTGCTCGGGCGGCGCCTGCGGCGCGGGCGCCTGCTGCGCCGGGCCCTGATCGGCGGGCGCCTGCTCGGGCGGTGCGAGGGACGGGCAGACCTTCCACGCGTCGCCCTCCTTCTTGTATCCGAGGGTCAGCGTCTCCTGGTCGGGCTTGCCGTCGCCGGTCTTGGCCGACGCCGTCACCTTCGCGGTAGCGGTGGAGCCGTCGATGCTCACACCGTCGACGTTCTCCACGGTGATCGGGTTGCTGCTGCCCTGGCCGTCCTGGAGGCCGTCCAGCTGTCCGGCGTCGTCCGAGCAGATCGACCCCTTGAGATCGGCGACCTTCTGGGAGTTGAACGCGTTGACGTAGTCCGTGGTGGCGGCTTCGATGTCGGCGTCGTCCGAGGAGTTGAACGGCGCCGACCCTGTGCCGTAGAGCACGGCGAAGACCACTGCCACCACTACTGCGACGGCCGCGACGCCACCGCCGACGAAGAGCCCGGTGCGCTTGCGGGGCGCGTTCGCCGCCGCTTCGTCTGCGTCGGGGCCGCCGTATACGTCGGAGCCCGGTGCTGCGTCGAAACCCTGGCCCGAAGGCTCGGAGCCCGGGGCGCCGCGGGGGTCGTCGTCGGGCTCGGGGGTCTTGGGATCGTCGGGGGTGCTCATCGGTCGGCAACTCCTTGAAGTCGATGTGGTCGGTATGCGACCGCCCGGCATGGGTTCACGCGCCGGACGGCTGTTCGGTAGCGGCTACGGATACTCGATCGGGACCACGGGTCACTTCGGCGCTTGCGCGGTGCCCGCGGACTGGCAGACCTTCCAGGTGCCTGCTTCGTCCTTGTAGCCCAACTGGAAATCCTGCGTCTGCTTGTTTCCGCCTGCGCCCACGGATGCCGTCAGCGTCGCGGTCGCGGTGGCGCCGGAGACCACCACGTCGTGCACGGAGTCGACGCGCACAGGCTCCGAGACTGGGGGCTTGTCCTGCGTACTCGCGAACTTCGCCTGGTCGCCGGCGCACACGGATGCACGCATCTGTTCGACGTTCTGGGAGTTCATGGCCTCCACCCAGGTCTGCGTCGCCGCCGCGATGGCCCCGTCGGGTGCTTGCCCGGCGTCGTCGAACGGGGCGGTGCCGGTCTCGTAGAGCGCGCCGAACACGGCGGCGACGACGATTCCGGCCCCCGCGAACGCCCCGCCGAGCTTCAAGGCAAGGCGGTGTCGTCCCGTCTGCGCCCCGGGTGACGGCGCCGCGACGCCCGTTGCGGCCGCGCCGGAGTCGGGGTCGACGGACCGCCCGGAGGGGCGGTCCGTGCCGCGGTCGGGCTCTGTCATGCGGTCTCCTCGTCGATGGCGCAGCCGGACACGGTCGGTACGCAGTGCGGCGCGTCCGGCGTCAGGACTCTACCTGTACACGCCGGTAGGGTGTCGGAATCGCAGCTCAGTAGGTATTCCGGTTGTGACGGAGCGGGGCGGAACCGGTCACGGGACCTGGCAGAGCAGCCACCCGTCGATGTTCCGGTAATGGACGGTCTCCGTGTTGTCATCGGCGCCCTCGCGGCTCACCGTGACGGAGGCCGTGGCGGAGTCGCCGTCGACGGCGATATCGGTGATCGCAGTGGGGGTGACGGGGCTGTCGAGCGGCTCGCGGTCGGTGATCTTGCCGAATGCCTTGGCCATTTCCGGGCAGATCGTCGTCGTGAAGGTGGCCGCATCGCCGCTGTTGAGGGCGTCGAAGTAGCTGTGCGTGACCGCCGTGATGTCGGACTGCTGCTGCGCGTCGGCCGGGTGCGGCCCGTCGTCGTCGAACGGCGGCGCACCGGTGGCGGCGAGGATCGCGAAGACGATACCGACCACGGCGGCGACGGAGACGAGCACCGCCAGCGGCAACACCCACGCGGGGCGATCCCGGCCGACGGTGTTCTCTCCGGTGCGGGATCCGGGCATGCTCGGCGTTCCTTTCGTCGGGTCGCGTCGGTGCGATCGTGCGGGGGACTGTCAGTGGCCGAGGCGCCCGCGCCCCAGGCGCAGGAGGAGCATCGCGAGGGTGTGGCCCTCCTGGCCGAGCTCGCTGTAGCGCTCGATGACCGCCATTTCACGGTTGTGGACGAGGCGCGTGCCGCCCTCCGCCATGCGCGTGCGACCGATGATCTTCGAGACCTCGGCGCGGCGCTTGACGGCAGCGAGGATCTCGGCGTCCAGCCGGTCGATCTCCTTGCGGAGCTCGTCGATGCCGGTCCGGCCGCCCCCGGGGGACTCCTGGCCTTCGCCGCTGGACGATTCGCCGCCTGCCATCGTCGCCACCCGCCTTCTCGCCGCTGGGATTCGGTCGTCGCCGACACTTGTTCATCGTCGGCACCGTCATCGGTGCCCGGTCATACGTGCTCTGTCATACGTGCTCTGTCATACGTGCCCGGTCATACGCGCTCTGGCATACGCGCTCTGGCATCGGTGCCCGTTCGTCGTCCGCCGGGCGGAGTGTCGCGAGCACAGCACATATTGCCACGCCGGTCGCCCGCGCCGGATTCCGCGCCGCCGGACCGTCGCGACGGAGGTGATCGCGACTGCGGCACGGGCTCCGCGTCCGCGCCGGAGTAGTCGGTCCCGGCCGGTACGGTTGACATGCGATGAATACGATCTCCTCACCCCCAGATTCTCCGTCCGGACAGGCTGATTCTCCGTCCGGACAGGCTGCTTTCCCGTCCGGACAGGCTGCTTTCCCGTCCGGACAGGCTGCTTTCCCGTCCGGACAAGCTGATACTCCATCCGGGCGGGCCGTTCCCCGCTCCAGGAAGGCACCCGCCCACCACGACCCGGTCGAGCAACTCCTGGACGGCCTCAACCAGCCGCAACGCCAAGCCGTCGTGCATGAGGGCGGACCACTGCTCATCGTGGCCGGCGCGGGTTCGGGGAAGACCACCGTGCTCACGCGGCGTATCGCCTACCTCCTTGCGGAGCGCGGAGTGCTGCCGGGACAGGTGCTGGCGATCACCTTCACCAACAAGGCCGCCGCGGAGATGCGCGAACGCGTTGCGTCGCTGGTGGGTCCGCGCGCCGCCGCGATGTGGGTGGCCACCTTCCATTCGACGTGCGTGCGGATCCTGCGCAGCCAGGCGCAGTTGGTGGACGGGGTCAACACGAACTTCTCCATCTACGACGCCGACGACTCGCGCCGTCTCGTGACGATGATCGCCAAGGACCTCGACATCGACGTCAAGAAGCACTCTCCGCGGGCATTGACGGCGGCGATCTCCGCGTTGAAGAACGAGCTGGTGGGGCCCGAGCAGGCGGCGGCCGATGCCGAAACGTCGGGCGGGCCCGGACGGGCGGGCTTCGCGGGCCTCGTGGCCCAGGTCTACGCGGCCTACCAGCGGCGCCTCCGGGCGGCCAACGCGCTCGATTTCGATGATCTGATCGGTGAGACCGTTGCGATGTTCCGCAATCATCCGCAGGTCGCGGAGTACTACCGCCGACGGTTCCGCCACGTGCTCGTGGACGAGTACCAGGACACCAACCACGCCCAGTACGTGCTGGTGCGTGAGCTCGTCGGGACGCGGCCCGAAGGCGACGGCGACGCGGCGGACCCGGCCGCGCCGGCCCCGTCGGAACTGTGCGTCGTGGGCGATGCGGACCAGTCCATCTACGCGTTCCGCGGCGCCACCATCCGCAACATCGTCGAGTTCGAGCGGGACTATCCCGATGCGCGCACGATCCTGCTGGAGCAGAACTACCGCTCCACGCAGAACATCCTCTCGGCGGCCAACGCCCTGATCTCCCGCAACACCGGGCGTCGCGAGAAGAGCCTCTGGACGGACGAGGGCGACGGCGAGCGCATCGTCGGGTATGTGGCGGACAACGAACACGACGAGGCCTCCTTCATCGCCACCGAGATCGACAGCCTCGTCGACGCGGGCCAGGCCCGCTACAGCGACGTGGCGGTGTTCTACCGCACCAACAACGCGTCGAGGGCCATCGAAGAGGTGTTCATCCGCCTGGGGGTTCCGTATCGGGTGGTCGGCGGTGTGCGCTTCTACGAGCGCAAAGAGATCCGCGACATCGTGGCCTACCTGCGCGTGCTCGTCAACGGGGAGGACGCGGTGAGCCTGCGCCGCATCCTCAACACGCCGCGGCGGGGGATCGGCGACCGCGCGGAGGCCTGCGTGTCCGTGCACGCGGAATCGGCCGGGGTGGGCTTCGGCGGTGCCCTCCGCGACGCCGCGGCCGGCGAAGTCGCATTCCTCAACACCCGTGCCCGGAATGCGATCTCCGGCTTCGTCGACCTCCTCGACGGGCTGCGCGCCTTCGCGTCGGGCGCACAGGACGACGGCTCGGATGCGGAGCCTCCGACGGTGGGCGACATCGTCGAGGCGGTGCTGGACCGCACGGGATACCGGTCGGAACTCGAGTCGAGCAGCGATCCCCAGGACGGCGCGCGCCTGGACAACCTCAACGAGCTCGTCAGCGTCGCGCACGAGTTCAGCGTGGATGCGGCCAACGCGGCCGCCGCCGCCGACGAGCCCGCCTCCATCGGGTCCGGCACGGCGGTGGACGAGGACGACGGTCCTGAGCAGTCCGGAGGCGACGACGGTCTGCCCGCGCCCGGCTCGCTGGAGGCGTTCCTCGAGCGGGTGTCGCTGGTGGCCGATGCCGACCAGATTCCGGACTCGGACGACGGCATGGTCACGTTGATGACGCTGCACACCGCGAAGGGGCTCGAGTTTCCGGTCGCATTCCTGACCGGCTGGGAGGACGGGCAGTTCCCGCATATGCGGGCGCTGGGCGACCCCAAGGAACTCGCCGAGGAGCGGCGGCTCGCCTACGTGGGCATCACCCGTGCGCGTCGGCGGCTCTATTTGAGCCGGGCGGTGCTGCGTTCGGCATGGGGGCAGCCGATCACCAACCCGGAATCACGTTTCGTCCAGGAGATTCCTGTGGAGCTGCTCGAATGGCGCCGCGAAGATCCCGGAACGGGCGGGTCGGGCGGCTTCGGCTCCGGGACCGGTACGCGCGGGGGGTCGATGGGGGACAGGCTGCGCGGGGGGCGCGCCATCGGCGACGGTCGACGGACTGAAGGGTTCGGCAGTGCGCGCCCGCGCAACACCGACCTCGTGCTGGCGGTGGGGGACCGCGTCAATCACGACAAGTACGGCCTGGGGACGGTCATCGCCAGCGACGGGGTCGGCAATCGCGCCACCGCGACGATCGATTTCGGCAGCGCCGGCAAGGTGCGGTTGATGCTCATCGGCGGGGTTCCGATGACGAAGCTGTGAGAGAGCGCGGCGGGCGGCGGATTTCGGCACGGTGCTTTCCGTGCCGGGAACCTCTGCCCGTCGTGTGATCGTCCGCCCGATGCGGAACGTGAGCCGGGAAAGCGGTGCGGTCAGCCCGCCACCGAGATGCCGCGCTGCGCCAGCCACGGCTGCGGATCGATCCGCTGCGTGCCGTTCTCCCACACCTCGAAGTGCAGGTGGGGGCCGGTGGAGAAGCCGCGATTGCCCATCTTCGCGATCTCGTCGCCGGCCATCACGCGCTGGCCTTCGCTGACCTCGATGGTCTCGATGTGGCCGTAGACGGTGACGGTGCCGTCATCGGCCCGCACCCGGATCCACTGGCCGAACCCGCTGGCCGGGCCGGCGTCGATCACCTCGCCGTCAGTGGCGGCGAAGATGGGGGTGCCGATGGAATTGGCGATGTCGATCCCGCCGTGGATGGTGCCCCAGCGGGTGCCGTAATGGGAGGTCAGCTGCCCTGATGCCGGCTTGACGTACATGGGGCGGCGCGCCATCGCCTCCGCGGCGGCGCGCTCTGCGGCGTACCGCGCGCCGGCGGCCAGCTGGCGTGCGGTCTCCGCCGCCTGCTCGACCTGCTCGGGCATCGCGAGCACCTGTGCGCTGCCGCCGACGCTTCCGGGCCCGGCGCTCGCGGGTACTGCGGCGCCCTCCAGCGCGGTGGCCGCGTCATCGGCGGCCTGCGCGGCGCCCGTCGCGACATCCGAGAGGATCATGCTCGACCCGGAGGCGAGGGCGATCGCATCCGACGAATCGGCCGGTTGGGCGCCTGCCGCGCCATCGGTCATCGTCTGGCCGGCGGCGACCACTGCGCCGGCGGCCACGGCCACTACGGCTGCTCGGCCCTTGATGGCGTGCGGCGGCTGCGGGACCCGGTGCGCTCCGCCGCGCGGGGAACGGGAACCGGACAGGGTGCGTAGATCGCGGAATGCGGGGACTTCGGCTGCGTCTGCGGCGGGGAAGTCGCCTGCGGAGTTCTCGCGATTCACGGTCAAGAGTCAGGTCCTCGTATGTGGCGGATCGGTTCGATCGAGGGCTCGGTCTGCGGCGTTACACACCGTCACAACTCGTGACCTGATCGTGATATTTACCTGGCTGACCGTAACGAAACGGTCGCAGGCGGGCAAGCGCCTCGCCGGAATCGGTGACTGGACGATTGTTCCAGTACCTGCGTCACCTGGCGAGACGCCGGACACATGAGTGGATAATGTGTCCGTTGTCACACTGAAGCAGTGAAGTTCCAGCTTGTGGCAGGTGCGAGGCCCGCCTGCGATCGGCCAGGTCGGGCCGGAACGGCCGACGGTCGATCGCCGGAGGTAACACTAACGGCAGCGGGTCGATACGCGCGAAGCCCCCTCCAGGGCGCGTGTCCCCGGCCCCGTCGACGGCCGTTCGGTCCGGCGCGGCGGCTCCTGGTGGCGGGGATCTCAGTCCGCGTGGTGGTCACCGCACGCGAAGCCGCGCGGGCTCTCGCATAAGGTGGGTGGGCCCATGTTCGCGGCGTTGTGCGGCCTGTGATCGGCTGCACAAACCGTCAGGGCATGAGATCGACCACGCTGAATCGGCCGATATTGTCCCGAACACACCCGCTCGGACCCATGGGCGGGGCTCCAAACGTAGACGAGACGGTGAACACATGGATCTCTTCGAATACCAGGCGAAGGAACTCTTCGCCAAGCACGAAGTGCCGACGTCGCCCGGGCGTGTGACCGACACCCCCGCCGATGCGCGCACGATTGCCGAGGAAGTCGGCAAGCCGGTCATGGTCAAGGCGCAGGTGAAGGTCGGCGGCCGTGGCAAGGCGGGCGGCGTCAAGTACGCGGCCACGCCGGATGACGCGCAGAAGTACGCGCAGGACATCCTCGGAATGGACATCAAGGGCCACACCGTCAAGCGCCTGCTGGTCGCCGAGGCCAGCGATATCGCGGAGGAGTACTACATCTCCTTCCTGCTCGATCGCGCGAACCGCACCTACCTGGCCATGTGCTCGGTCGAGGGCGGCGTGGAGATCGAAGAGGTCGCCGCCACCAAGCCGGATCGGCTCGCCAAGGTGCCCGTCGACGCGGTGAAGGGCGTCGACGTCGCGTTCGCGCGCAGCATCGCCGAGCAGGGCCACCTGCCCGCCGAGGTGCTCGACGCCGCAGCCGTGACGATCCAGAAGCTGTGGGAGGTCTTCATCAACGAGGACGCCACGCTGGTCGAGGTCAACCCGCTGGTGCGCACCCCGGACGACCAGATCCTGGCGCTCGACGGCAAGGTCACGCTGGACGCCAACGCCGACTTCCGCCAGCCCGGCCACGCGGAGTTCGAGGACACCGCCGCAGCCGACCCGCTGGAGCTCAAGGCGAAGGAGAACGACCTCAACTACGTCAAGCTCGACGGCCAGGTCGGCGTCATCGGCAACGGCGCCGGGCTGGTCATGTCCACGCTGGACGTCGTCGCCTACGCGGGTGAGAAGCACGGCGGCGTCAAGCCGGCCAACTTCCTCGACATCGGCGGCGGCGCGTCCGCCACGATCATGGCCGCCGGGCTCGACGTCATCCTGGGCGACGACCAGGTCAAGAGCGTGTTCGTCAACGTCTTCGGCGGCATCACCTCGTGCGTCGCCGTCGCCGAGGGCATCATCGAGGCCCTCAAGACCCTGGGCGATGCGGCGAACAAGCCGCTGGTCGTCCGCCTCGACGGCAACAGCGTCGAGGACGGCCGTCGCATCCTGGCCGAGGCGAACCACCCGCTCGTCACGGTCGTCGGAACCATGGACGAGGCGGCCGACAAGGCCGCCGAGCTCGCCGCAAAGTAAGGGACGTATACATGTCAATCTTCCTGAACAAGGACTCCAAGGTCATCGTCCAGGGCATCACCGGCGGCGAGGGCACCAAGCACACCGCACTGATGCTCAAGGCGGGCACCAACATCGTCGGCGGTGTCAACGCCCGCAAGGCCGGCACCACGGTGGCCCACAAGGCCGCCGACGGTGCGGACGTCGAGCTTCCGGTGTTCGGTTCGGTCTCCGAGGCGATGGAGAAGACCGGCGCCGACGTGTCCGTCGTCTTCGTCCCGCCGAAGTTCGCCAAGGACGCGATCATCGAGGCGATCGACGCCGAGATCGGCCTGCTGGTCGTCATCACCGAGGGCATCCCCGTGCAGGACAGCGCATTCGCGTGGGCCTACAACGTGGAGAAGGGCGAGAAGACCCGCATCGTCGGGCCGAACTGCCCCGGCATCATCACCCCGGGCGAGGCGCTGGCGGGCATCACCCCGGCGAACATCACGGGCAAGGGGCCGATCGGCCTGGTCTCGAAGTCCGGGACGCTGACCTACCAGCTCATGAACGAGCTCAACGACCTGGGCTTCTCCACCGCCATCGGAATCGGCGGCGACCCGGTCATCGGCACCACCCACATCGACGCCATCAAGGCGTTCGAGGAGGATCCGGAGACCAAGCTCATCGTCATGATCGGCGAGATCGGCGGCGACGCCGAGGAGCGCGCCGCGGAGTACGTCAAGGCCAACGTCACCAAGCCGGTCGTCGGCTACGTGGCCGGGTTCACCGCGCCGGAGGGCAAGACGATGGGCCACGCCGGCGCCATCGTGTCCGGCTCGTCGGGCACCGCGCAGGCCAAGAAGGAGGCCCTCGAGGCCGCCGGGGTCAAGGTCGGCAAGACGCCGTCCGAGACCGCCGAGCTCGCTCGCGAGCTCTACAAGGCGCTCTGACCGAGCGCCCGCGGGCATCGCGCCCGTTCACGATCGGCCGTGCACGGCGACGATCGTTGCTCGACGCCCCGCCCCGGTACGCATGCGTGCCGGGGCGGGGCCGTTTCCGCATGCGGCCCGTATCGTGCAGTGTGAGGCAGCCTGCAAGCACAGCCGAGTGAGGGGAAGCGATGACGTATCCGCAGCAAGGAGGCTACGGCGCGCCGCAGCCGGGCCCGCAGGGGGCGCAGCCGGGCCCGCAGGATCGGCAGGCGGATCCGGCGCAGTCGGATCCGCGGAGCCGGCCTGGTGGTGCGCCGGACCGGCCGGGGCCGTTCGGCGGCGGGTTCGGGCCGCCGGGACAGGCCCCCTTCGGCGGTCGCGGTCAACGGGGCGGCGGCCGCGATGCGATTGCGCGTGCGGTCGCGGCCGCACCGGCGACGGTGGCCCTCCTGGGCGTCGCGGGCTTCTTCTTCGGCTTCGGCCCGTATCTGGGCACCGACGACGGATACGCGCCGAACTTCTTCGGTTCGATGTTCGGCAATCCGATGGTGGTGGCGCTGGTGCTCATCGCGGGGCTGATCTCCGCGCTGGGCATGCTGCCGAAGCAGAAGCCGAATCCGGGGCTCGCCGCGGTCGCAAGCGCCACCGCGGTCCTCGTTCTCCTATGCTCGCTGGGGTTCTCCGACATCAACAACTTCTTCGGCGGGATCAGCAGGAACATCGATCCCGGAGTGGGAGCCGGCTGGGCGTTCTGGGCGGTCCTCGGTATCGCGGTGGTGCAGACGGCGTTCTCCGCGATCGCGGTGCTCGTCGACGCGGGAATCCTGCACGCCGGTGCCGCTCGGCCGTCCGGGGCCTGGGGGCAGGGAGCGCCGGACTACCAGTACGGCGGGCCGGCGCCCTACGGGTACGGTCGGCCGCCGCAGGGGTACGCGGCGGCTCCCGGGCCGGATCCGCGCTACGCGCAGCAGCCGATGCAGCCGCAGTACGGGCCGCAGTTCGGGCAGGGCGGCCCTCCGGCGCAGCCGTACGGCCCGGGGTACGGCCAGGGGTACGGTCCGCAGCCGGGCTACGCCGGCCCCCCTCCGGGCGGAGCAGCCCCGGGTCCCCGGTACGGCTACCCCCAGAGCGGTCCCCAGGGCTACTCCCAGGGCGGCCCCGAGTGGGGGACCGGGCAGGCTTACGGCGGGCGACCGGACCCTGCGGGCCCCGTGCAATCGGGCGGCGCATACGTGCAGGGCGCCCCGCCACCGGAGGGGGACGAGGACCCGACCCACATGTTCCGTGCCGCTTCCGCGGGGGGCGCTCCGGCAGGCGATGCCCCGGACACGGACCGGACCGGCGGGGGCGTCGCCGGAAACGACACGCGCGACGACCCGACCGACTGACCGCGTCCACGGGACTATTCGCGGTCGCCCCGGTCACATCGCGGCGCGCCTGAGACCGCATCGCGCCGGCGGATGCGAGGCTGGCCGGTGATGAACACGTTGCTCAGGCGCCGCGTGCCCCGGCGGGACGACACCCGCCACGGCGGCGCGTTCCCCGATGACGGCGCGGAAGTCGGCCGCGCGCGTTCCCTCGTGCTCGTCGCGTTCGTTCCCGGGGGGCTGGCCGCGGTCGGCGCCCTCGCGGTGGCGCTGCTGGTCCTCCTCACCGCGGGCGGGGGACTGGGAGGGCTGCCCGGAGCGGTCGGCGCGATGTGGCTGGTGCTGCACCAGGCCCCGGTCTACATCGGCGACCTGCAGTTGGGGGCACTTCCCCTGCTGCCGACGGCGCTGATGGTCGTGGCCGTGGCCGTCTACGCGCGCCGCAGCATCACCGCCGAGGACCCGCCGCTGCGGCACCTCGCCATCATCGGCGCCGCGGCGGGCGGACCGGCGGTGATCACGGTCGTCGCGGTCCTGCTCATCGACGACGCCACCGCCGCGTTGCCCGTCACCACCATCGGCGCCGTGCCGTCCGTGCTCATCGTCGCCGCGGTGCATGCGGTCGCGGCCGCGGTGGGTGTGGGGCTGGGCGCCGCGCGCCGCTACGCCGACGAGTGGGCACTGCCGGCGCTGGTATGGCCCGTGCTGCGATCGGGGGCGGTGGCGCTGGGCGCACTGCTCGCGGCCGGTGCGGTGCTGGTGGTCCTCGGCCTCCTCCTCGGCTGGGGCCGGGTGCAGGACGGGTTCGCCGCGGAGCCGTCGGTCGTGGGCAAGCTCGGTCTACTGGTGCTGTCCGTCCTGTATCTCCCCAACCTCGCGATCGGCGGCGCCGCGGTGCTGGTGGGGACCGCGGCGCACGTGGGCGCGGCCGACTTCAGCCTGTTCGCCGTGGCGCCGGGGCCCGCGCCCGCGGTGCCGGTGCTCGGCGTGCTGCCCACCTCGCCGATCAGCCCGGTGTGGGCGGCGGCGCTGCTCGTGCCCGCCGTGATCGCCCTCGGGTGCGCGGCGGTGAACGGCGTCCGGGGGCGGACGCTCGCCGACCAGGCGCGGTACGTCGTGTCGGTCGCCGCCGTGGCGGCCGCGGGCGCCCTGCTGCTCGGTTACCTGGCCGGCGGGACGGTGGGGATATTCGATTCGATCGGTGTCGAAGCGCCCATGTTCGCGCTCGCGGTACTGGGGTGGAATGCGGCCGCGGGCGCGGTCGTGGTGCTCGTGGGGGACCGGATGCCGGTGCCGGCGTGGCCCGCCGCCCGCGCGCCCCGATGGCTGCGGCGGTCCGGTGACGACGGTGCGGAGCCGGCGGATCCGGACGGTGAGCGGGCGGCCGAAGACGGGGAGGGGGAGGACGATCTCCTGCCCTCCCTGACGGATGGCGACGGCAAGGGCTTATCCTGAACGCGGCCTGAAGCGCGCCGTCAATCCGTCGAGAGCACCCCCGGGAGTCGAGTCCTGAATACCTCCGCTGACCCGGTACGGATGCGCGCCCGCGTCGTGGTGCTGGCATCCGGTTCCGGCACTCTGCTCCAATCACTGCTCGACGCTGCCGCCGATCCGGCGTTTCCCGCGCGGGTTGCGGCGGTGGTCACGGACCGGGATTGTGCTGCGCTGGAGCGCGCCGCCCGGGGCGGCGTCCTTTCGGCGTCGGTGCCGCTGGGCGATTTCCCCGAGCGCGGTCTCTGGGATGCCGCCCTGAGGGATGCTGTCGCGGAGCATCGCCCCGATCTCGTCGTGTCGGCGGGCTTCATGAAGATCCTGGGGCCGGAGTTCATCGCCCGGTTCGACGGAAGGATCGTCAACACGCATCCGGCGTTGCTGCCGTCGTTCCCGGGGGCGCATGCGGTGCGCGATGCCCTGGCGTACGGCGTGAAGGTCACCGGTTCCACCGTCCACCTCGTCGACGCGGGCGTGGACACGGGTCCTGTCCTCGCCCAGGAGCCGGTGCCGGTCGAGGCCGACGACGACGAGGCCACCCTGCACGAGCGCATCAAGACCGTGGAGCGGCGGTTGCTGGTCGAGGTCGTCTCGGCCATCGCCGCACGCGGTGTCACCATCGACGGACGGAAGGCCGTGATCTTGTGAGTGAGGTTCCAGTGGGCGGGCGCAGCGACGCGGGCCGCCGGCCGATCAGGCGTGCGCTGGTCAGCGTCTACGACAAGACCGGACTGGAAGACCTCGCCCGGGTTCTGCAGGGGGCGGGCGTGGAGATCGTCTCCACCGGCTCGACCGCGCAGACGATCGCCGGCGCCGGAGTCCCGGTCACCAAGGTCGAGGAACTCACCGGCTTCCCCGAGGTGCTCGAGGGGCGGGTGAAGACCCTGCACCCCCGCGTGCACGCGGGCATCCTCGCCGACACCCGCAAGGACGACCACCTCGGCCAGATCGCGGACCTGGGGGTGGCGGCATTCGAACTGGTGGTGGTGAACCTCTACCCGTTCGCGGACACCGTGGCGTCCGGCGCCTCCGAGGCCGACTGCATCGAGAAGATCGACATCGGCGGGCCGTCGATGGTGCGCGCCGCCGCCAAGAACCATCCGTCGGTGGCCGTGGTGGTGGACCCCGGCCGCTACGGCGACGTCGGCGCCGCAGTGCGGGCGGGCGGGTTCACGCTGGCCGAGCGCACTGCGCTCGCGGCGGCGGCGTTCCGGCACACCGCCGACTACGACGTGGCCGTGGCGGAATGGATGACGGAACTGACCGAGCCGGAGAGCTCCGCGGGGCTCCCCTCCTGGCAGGGGGCGACCTGGCGTCGTGCCGCGTCGCTGCGTTACGGCGAGAACCCGCACCAGAAGGCCGCGCTGTACGTGGGCCAGGGAGGCCCGGTAGGGCTGGCGCAGGCGGAGCAGCTGCACGGCAAGGAGATGTCCTACAACAATTACACGGACTCCGACGCCGCCTGGCGGTCGGCGTTCGACCATGCGCAGCCGTGCGTGGCGGTGATCAAGCACGCCAACCCGTGCGGTATCGCCATCGCGACAGGGGACGGTCCGGGTGCCATCGCCGAAGCGCACCGCAAGGCGCACGCGTGCGACCCGGTCAGCGCGTTCGGCGGTGTGATCGCCGCCAACCGCGAGGTCACCGTGGAGATGGCGGAGCAGGTCGCGGAGATCTTCACCGAGGTCATCATCGCCCCCTCGTACGCGGACGGCGCCGTGGAGGTGCTCGCCCGGAAGAAGAACATCCGCGTGCTGGTGGCCCCGGCTCCGGCGGTGGCCGGGCTGGAGATGAAGCCGATCGGCGGGGGGCTGCTGGTGCAGGAGCGCGACGTGCTCACCGCCGCCGGCGACGATCCGTCCGGGTGGACGCTGGCCACCGGCGAGCCGGCGGATGACGCCACGCTCGTCGACCTCGCTTTCGCGTGGCGGACCTGCCGCGCGGTCAAGTCCAACGCGATCCTGCTGGCGCACGACGGCGCCACCGTCGGCGTCGGGATGGGGCAGGTGAATCGGGTGGACTCCTCGCGGCTCGCGGTGAGCAGGGCCGGCGAGCGCGCGCGGGGGGCTGTGGCCGCCTCGGATGCGTTCTTCCCGTTCCCGGACGGCCTCGAGGTGCTCACCGAGGCCGGCGTGCGCGCGGTCGTCCAGCCGGGCGGCTCGGTCCGCGATGAGCTGGTGGTCGAGGCCGCGAAGGCCGCCGGGGTGACCATGTACATGACCGGCGCCCGCCACTTCGCGCACTGACGAGGCCGGATCGGCGCGGGCGCTCCTGTTGTCCGGGCAGGGCCCCGATTCCGGCGCCGTAGCGGCCGTGCGGCACGGCACCGCGGGTTACGGTCGTGGGCGTGGAGCCCCGCGGTCCGGAACCGGCGCGTCGCCGCCGACGTGTGCTGCTGCCCGCGTTGGCCCTGCTCGTCTGGGTGGCGCTGGCGGGGGTCGGCGGCAGCACGATCGGGGCGCTGTCGGGCCTGCAACAGAACAACAGTGCGGCCTGGCTGCCGGAGGACGCGGAATCGGCGCATGTCCTGCGGGCCGTGGAGCAGATCCGGGGGTCGGACACCGCATCCGTGGCCGTGGTGGCCGAACGCGGCTCGGGCATCACGCCGCAGGACCGGGCTTTTCTCTCTCAGGTTCTGCGGTCGGCGGCGGGCACCGGCGGGTTCGGCGACGACGTGCTGGGCCCGCTGCGGTCGGCCGACGGCGCGGCGATCGTCGGCGGGCTGGGCGTGGTGCCGGACGACACGATGCCGAGCGAGGTGGCGCGTCTGCGCGTCGCGCTCGATTCCGGCGCGCCCCCCGGCCTCTCGGTCCACATCGGCGGCGAGGCGGGGGTGGTCGCGGATTTCACCAGCGCGATAGCCGGCATCGACGGGATGCTCCTGGTGGTGGCCGGGTGCGTGGTGATGGTGATCCTCGTGGTCGTCTACCGCAGCCCGCTGCTGCCCTTGGCGGTGCTGCTTTCCGCGGTGGGGGCCCTGGCGTCGTCGTCGCTCGTGGTCTACTGGCTCGCGGACAACGGGATCGTGACGATCGACGCGCAGAGCCAGGGGATCATGTTCATCCTGGTGTTCGGCGCCGCCACGGACTACGCCCTGCTGCTGGTGGCACGTTATCGCGAGGAGCTCGCGCTGACGCCGGACGGGTTCAGGGCCATGCGCCGGGCCTGGCGGGCCACCATCGCACCGGTCGCCGCTTCCGGGGGCACGGTGATCCTGGGCCTGCTGTGCATGCTGCTGTCCCAGCTCCAGTCCAACCGAAGCCTGGGCCCCATCGCGGCGATCGGGATAGTGGGGTCGCTTCTGGCCACGATGACGTTCCTACCCGCGATGCTGCTGCCGCTGGGCCGCCGCGTGTTCTGGCCGCGCGTGCCGCAGGTGCTGCCCGGGCCCGCGGCGCCGAGCGTGCCCGGCGCCGCGGGCGAGATCGTGGCGGCGGAGCATCCGCGCTGGTGGCGTTTGGCGCGGAGCGTGCGCGACCACCCGAGGCGCTATACCGCGGGGGCGCTGATCGTGCTGTTCGCGCTCGCCGCCTTCGCTCCCCAGTTCCGCGCGGGCGGGGTTCCGCAGTCGGAGGTGTTCCTGCGCGAAGTCGACTCGAAGGCCGCACAGCGGATCATCGGCGATCACTTCCCCGCGGGCGCGGCCGCCCCCGCGATCATCATCACCGATGACGACGAGGTGCCGGAGACGACGGCGGCGGCGCGGCGGGTCGACGGGGTGGCGGCGGTGCGGACCGTGGCGACCGCGGGCGGGCAGACCGAGATCGACGCGGTGCTCGCCGACCCGCCCGACTCCGATTCCGCGCTGGACACGGTGGGGCGGTTGCGCGATGCGGTGCACGCGGTCCCGGGGGCGGACGCCGCGGTGGGCGGAATGTCGGCGGTACAGGTGGATGTGCGGGCGACGTCGGTCCGGGACCGGACGGTGATCATCCCGGTGGTACTCGCCGTGGTGCTGCTGGTGCTCATACTGCTGCTGCGGTCGCTGGCGGCGCCGGTGATGCTGATCCTCACCGTGGTGCTGTCGTTCGCGTCGGCGCTGGGCGCGTCGGCGCTGGTGTTCAATCATCTGCTCGACTTCCCCGGGTCGGATCCGGCGATGCCGCTGTTCGGGTTCGTCTTCCTCGTGGCGCTCGGGATCGACTACAACATCTTCCTGATGACGCGCGTGCGCGAGGAATCGGCCCGCGACGGCACGGTGGCCGGGGTTCCGCGAGCTCTGGCGGTGACCGGCGGGGTGATCACCTCCGCCGGGGTGGTGCTGGCGGCCACGTTCGCCTCGCTGTCGGTGATCCCGCTGCTGTTCCTGGCGCAGATCTCGTTCATCGTGGCCTTCGGCGTGCTGCTGGACACCATCGTCGTGCGTTCGCTGCTCGTTCCCGCCCTGGCATTGCAGATCGGCGACCGGATCTGGTGGCCGGGAGCGCCGGGGCGGCGCCCGAAAGGCACGACGGTGGGCATTCGCGGCCCGGGCTCGTAGCCTGGGACACGTGACGGCGATCCCACCTCCTGCATCCACCGGTTCCACGCCCCCCGCACCCACCACCGTCGGACGGCTGCGCGCCTCAGGCCACCGCATGGAAAGCGTCACCGCGGAGATGCGGCGCAACCTGCTCGCCGCGCTGCGCGACGGGCGGGACCCCGCGCCCGGGCTGCTCGGGTTCACCGACACCGTGCTGCCGCAGCTCGAGCGGGCCCTGCTGGCCGGTCACGACATCGTCCTGCTGGGCGAGCGGGGCCAGGGCAAGTCGCGCCTGCTGCGGACCCTGCCGCTGCTGCTGGACGAGTGGACCCCGGTCATCGGCGGCGCGGAACTGGGCGAGCACCCGTACGCCCCCATCACCCCGGAATCGCGGCGCCGTGCCGCGGAGCTGGGCGACGAACTGCCCGTCGCGTGGCGTCACCGGGACGAACGGTACTTGGAGAAGCTCGCCACGCCCGATACGTCGGTGGGCGATCTCGTCGGCGACGTCGACCCGGTGAAGGTGGCCGAGGGGCGCAGCCTGGGCGACCCGGAGACCATCCACTTCGGCCTGGTGCCCCGCGCGCACCGCGGGATCATGGCGGTCAACGAGCTGCCGGACCTGGCGGAGCGCATTCAGGTGGCGCTGCTCAACGTCATGGAGGAGCGCGACATCCAGGTGCGCGGCCACTCGTTGCGGCTGCCGCTGGACGTGCTGCTGGTGGCCAGTTCCAACCCCGAGGACTACACCAACCGCGGCCGGATCATCACGCCGCTCAAGGATCGCTTCGGCGCCGAGATCCGCACGCACTATCCGCTCGAGCTGGACGACGAGGTCGCCGTGATCCGCCAGGAGTCGCAGCTGGTGGCGGAGGTGCCGGAGCACCTGCTGGAGGTGCTGGCCCGGTTCAGCCGGCTGCTGCGCGAGTCCACGTCGATCGACCAGAGTTCGGGAGTGTCCGCGCGCTTCTCGATCGCGGCGGCGGAGACCGTGGCCGCCGCGGCGCTGCGGCGTTCCGCCATCCTGCACGAGACAGGGGAGCGGTCATGGGACTCCGGCGGCACCGCCGGCGGGGACGACGCGGAGTTCGCCGAGCGGGGTGTGGCGCGGCCGGTGGATCTCGACGCGGTGATTCCGGTGCTGCGCGGCAAGCTCGAGTTCGAGTCCGGCGAGGAGGGCCGCGAGGACGCGGTCCTCGAGCACCTGCTCCGCCGGGCCACCGCCGACACGGTGCGCGGGCGGCTGGGCGGGATCGATCTCGGCCCGCTGGTGTCGATGATCGACCAGGGGACGCAGGTGGTCACCGGCGACGACGTGTCCGCGGCGGAGCTGCTGGGTTCGCTCGCCGACGCGGAGACCGTCGCCCCGGTGATCGAACGGCTCGGTGCGCGGTCCGCGGGCGAACGGGCATCGGCGGTGGAGCTGGCGCTGGAGGGGTTGTTCCTGGCGCGCCGGGTGGCGAAGGACACCGGCGACGACGGCGGCAGGACGGTGTACGGCTGATGACCGCGCCTGACCCGGGTCGTCGACGCAGGCGAGGGGACGGCCGCGAACACGGCGGTCCGCACGCAGACCTGCGCCACGCCCGCTACGGCCGGTACCGGGGCGGGCCGGATCCGCTCGCGCCGCCGGTGGACCTGCGCGAGGCGCTCGCCGATATCGGCGAGCAGGTCATGTCGGGCACGTCGCCGCGTCGCGCGATACGGGAGATGCTGCGCCGCGGCATGCGCGGCACTGCGGGGCTCGACGAGCTGCGCAGACGTGCGAGCCGACGCCGGCGCGAGCTGCTCGACCGGGGCAACCTTTCCGGGACCCTGGAAGAGGCCCGCAAGCTGCTGGACGAGGCCGTGCTGGAGGAACGTAAGGCGCTGGCGCATGCGCTCGACGACGACGCGCGATTCCAGGAGATGCAGCTGGCCGAGCTTCCGCCGTCCACCGCCAAAGCCGTCGAGGAGCTTGGCGGCTACCCGTGGCGGAGCGTCGAGGCGCGGGAGAAGTACGAGCAGATCAAGGACCTGTTGGGCCGAGAGCTGCTCGATCAGCGGTTCGCCGGGATGAAGCAGGCGCTCGAGAACGCCACCGACGAGGATCGCGCGCGCGTCGAGGACATGCTGCAGGCGCTTTCCGAGTTGCTGGACGCGCACAACCGGGGGGAGGACACGACCGGGCTGTTCGAGAAGTTCATGGCCGAGTTCGGCGACTTCTTCCCGGAGGGGCCTGCGAGCGTCGACGAGCTGATCGACTCGCTCGCGGCGCGCGCGGCGGCCGCCCAGCGGCTGCGCAATTCGCTGTCGGAAGACCAGCGCGCGGAGCTCGACGCGCTCGCCCGGCAGGCGTTCGGGAGCCCGGGCGTCGCCGAGCAGCTCGCCCGCCTCGACGAACAACTGCAGGCGGCGCGGCCGGGCGCCGGATGGACCGGCGACGAGGATTTCGGCGGGTCCGAGGGCATGGGCCTGGGAGAAGGGACCTCTGCGATCCAGGAGATCGGAGACCTCGACGCGCTGTCGGAAGCGCTGTCGCAGCAGTACGCGGGCGCGACGATGGACGACGTCGACCTCGACGAGCTGGCCCGGCTGCTGGGGGACGACGCCGCTGTGGACGCGCGCACTCTGACCGAGCTGGAGCGCGCGCTGCACGAGCAGGGACTGGTGGACAGGGGGCCCGACGGTGATCTGCGCCTGTCGCCCGCCGCGATGCGCAAGCTCGGCCAGGCGGCGCTGCGGGACGTCGCACGGAGCCTCTCGTCGCGGACCGGCGGCCGGGACACGCACCGCGCCGGTGCGGCGGGCGAACCGACGGGCGCCGCACGGCCCTGGCAGTTCGGCGACACGGAACCGTGGGACACCACGCGGACGGTCGTCAACGCGGTTCTGCGCACGGCGGGAACCGGCTCGGGCCCGCCGGTGCGATTGAGCGTGGACGACGTCGAAGTGGTCGAGACCGAGCAGCGCACCCGCGCGGCGGTGGCCCTGCTGGTGGACATCTCGTTCTCGATGGTGATGGACGGCCGGTGGGTGCCCATGAAGCGCACGGCGTTGGCGCTCGAACACCTCGTGCGTACGCGGTTCCGCGGGGACCACCTGCAGATCATCGCGTTCGGCCGGCACGCCCGCACCATGACCGTGCCGGAGCTCGCCGGTCTGGACGAGATCTTCGAACAGGGCACCAACCTGCACCACGGGCTGTTGCTGGCGGGGCGGCACGTGCGCCGGTACCCGGACGCACAGCCGGTGGTGCTGGTGGTGACCGACGGCGAACCCACGGCGCACCTGCAGCCGGGCGGTGACGCGTTCTTCGACTACCCGCCGCACCCCGTGACACTGGCGCACACCGTCGAGGAGCTCGATGCCCTGGGCAGGCTCGGCGCGCAGGTGACGTTCTTCCGGCTGGGCGAGGACCCCGGGCTCGGGCGGTTCGTCGACACGATGGCGCGGCGCGTGTCCGGCCGCGTCGTCGCCCCCGACGCCGACGGGCTGGGTGCCGCCGTGGTGGGCGACTACCTCAGGGCACGGCGACGCAGGCGGTGAGCCCCGGCTCGCGCCCTCAGGCCCACTTGTTGGCGGTGACGGCGAAGCTGGGCAGGTCCTCCAGCTTGACCACGTACTCGTAGGTGCGCTCGTACCCGGTGCGGGTGATGCGCCACCGGCCGTCCTCGCCGCGCGCGTAGTCGTCGTCGTACACGGCCGCGCCGCGCAGCATCACGCCCTGCGAGGGGATGAGGACGGTGTCGCTGAGATGCCAGTATCCGTGGGCGGTGTCGCCGTCGACGGTGACCTCGGGGTGCGCGGCGAAGTGCTCCGTCAGCATCTCCTTGCGGCCCATGTGCTTGCGCATGAACGCCACGAGCGCGTCGCGGTCGTCGAAGGTGTACTTGCCGTACTTGGCGGTGATCGCCGGCGCGAGGGTCTCGGAGAACGGCTCCCAGTCCTTGCCGTCGAGGCAGCGCAGATAGCGGTGCTTGAGTCGCTTGATCTCCTCGATGGCGACGAGGTTGGCCAGGGCCGGGTCGGCCGGGGCTGCGTTGGTCACGTGCTGCTCCTGTGGCGAGGTGTCGGTTCGGCGGTTCCACCGCACGGCCTGGCCCGCGCGGGGGGCCATGCGAGTAGCGGGACCCGGCCGGTGGGACGCGAAGAGCCGGGCAGGACGAACGCTACGTCCTGCCCGGCTCCCGCCGGAAAAGTGTTCCCGATCACCGGGCCGGACGACTCAGCGCGTCCGGCCGTCGGCGGTCAGTGCGTGGTGTACGGCAGCAGTGCCATCTCGCGTGCGTTCTTGACCGCGGTGGCGACCTGCCGCTGCTGCTGCGGGCTCAGCCCGGTGACGCGGCGCGAACGGATCTTGCCGCGGTCCGAGATGAACGTGCGCAGCAGGTTGACGTCCTTGTAGTCGACCGTGGCGATGCCCGCGGCGGTCAACGGGTTCTTCTTGGGCTTGCGGGGCGCGTCGTTGCGGTTCTTGCGCGACGACGACGACGACGAGTTCCTCTTGCCAGCCATCTTGTGCGGCCTCCTTGCGGCGTTTCGGTGCGGCGCGACGATGCGACGCCGTGGTTGGGTGTGACACAGCTGACGGGCAGCTCTACCCGTGGGGAGGCCCGGCGGGCACACCCGTGACCAGATAAACCTACGCGAGTGCCCGTCCCGCGGTCCACTCAGGGTGGCGCAGCCCCCGGCCGCGGAACGCGGCCGGGCATAATCTCCGTGGCCCGGGACTCGGGCCGTTCCCCGTCCACAGACTCCGCCGGTCCGGACAGCCCGCCCACAGGCGCCGCCCGTACGGACCGCCCGCCCACGACTCGATCGCGCCCGACGAAGGAGGCCGCCGCCGTGCTCACCACGCTCGACCTCATCGGCACGGCGGCGTTCGCGGCTTCGGGCGCGTCCATCGGCGTGTACAAGCGCCTGGACCTGTTCGGCGTCTGCGTCGTCGGCGTCACGACGGGCATCGGCGGCGGCATCACCAGGGACCTCCTGCTGGGTGTGCATCCGCCCACCGCGTTGGACCGGTGGCCGAACTTCGTCGTCGCACTGGCTTTCTCGCTGGCGGTGTTCTTGCTGCACCCGCTGATGGGGCACGTGCAGTCCGTGGTCCTGTGGCTCGACGCTCTGGGGATGGGGGTGTTCGCAACCACCGGCGCGGCCACGGCGCTGCACCACGACGCGGAATGGTGGGCCGCGATACTCATCGGCGCGATCACGGCGATCGGCGGGGGAGTGCTGCGCGACGTGCTGGTCAACGAGATGCCGCTGCTGCTGCACCGTGACCTGTACGCGACGCCGGCGCTGCTCGGGGCGCTGATCGTGGTGGCGTTCGAGCTGTGGTCGGTGCCGTATCCGTGGGGGCTGGTCGCGGGCACGGTCATCGCCACCGCGCTGCGTATGGCTGCGCTGACGCGCGGCTGGAACCTGCCGTCGCCGCCGCAGTGGGGGCGGACCTCGTAGGCTTTGCGTGTGGCGGTGAACATTCTGGTGGTCGACGACGACCGTGCGGTGCGCGATTCGCTGCGCCGGTCTCTGACGTTCAACGGGTACACGGTCGAGACCGCGCACGACGGCCTGGACGCGTTGGAGAAGATAGACGCGGCACGGCCGGACGCGGTGGTGCTGGACGTGATGATGCCGCGGGTCGACGGGCTCGAGGTGTGCCGGCGCCTGCGCGGCACGGGCGACGACCTGCCGGTGCTGATGCTCACGGCGCGCGATTCCGTTTCGGAACGCGTGGCGGGACTCGACGTCGGGGCGGACGATTACCTCCCGAAGCCGTTCGCCATGGAGGAGCTCCTGGCCCGGCTGCGCGCCCTGCTGCGCCGCGCCAATCCGGAGGAGGACGTGGACGGCGAGCCCGCGGAGGTGCTCGCGTTCGCCGATCTCACCCTGGACCAGGGCAGCCGCGAGATCATGCGCGGCGATCGCCCCATCAGCCTCACCCGCACGGAGTTCTCGCTGCTGGAGATGCTGTTGGCCAATCCCAAGCGGGTGCTCACGCGGGGCCGCATCCTCGAGGAGGTGTGGGGCTACGACTTCCCCACGTCGGGCAACGCGCTGGAGGTGTACATCGGGTACCTGCGCCGCAAGACCGAGGCCGGCGGTGAGGCCCGACTGATCCACACCGTCCGTGGCGTGGGCTACGTGCTGCGGGAAAGCCCCCCGTGACCCATCTGCGTCCGCACCCGCGCGCGTGGCTCGCGCACCTGCGCCGCGTCTCGTTGCGCGGGCGTGTCACGGCGCTGGCGACGACGGTCGCGGTGGTGCTGGTGGCGGCGATGGCGTTCTCGACCTACTTCGTGGTCCGCTCCGCCCTCTACACCTCGGTGGACACCCAGCTGCGCGCGCGTGCTGCGACGTTCGTGGACAGTTCGGCGCTGGCGCTGGACCCCAGTTTCGTCCTGACCCTCGCGCGGGCGTTCACCTCGGACATCAGCGTGGCGTTGATCTATCCGGACGGCTCCGTCTACGCGCCCGGGCCGCGCATCCCCATCGGCGGGCCGGAGGTCGACGTGGCGAGCGGGCAGGACCAGTCGTCCCTGCGCACCGCGGGCGGCCAGCGCATACTCGCGGAACGCTCCAAGTCCGGCGTCACCCTCGTGCTCTCGCAGCGGCTGGCGCCCACCCAGCGGGTCCTCGACAGATTGGCGCTGGTGCTCGGCATCGTCGGCGGCATCGGCGTCGTCGTCGCCGCGGCGGCCGGAACCGCCGTCGGCAGGACCGGTCTGCGTCCGGTCAGCCGGCTCACCGCGGCGGCCGAGCGCGTCGCCCGCACCGACGACCTCACCCCGATCCCCGTCACCGGCAATGACGAACTGGCGCGGCTCACCATGAGCTTCAACGCGATGCTCCGCGCCCTTGCGGACTCGCGTGAACGGCAGAGCCGGCTCGTCGCCGACGCCGGCCACGAGCTCAAGACGCCGCTCACGTCGCTGCGCACCAACGCCGAACTGCTGATCGCGGCCGGGCGCCCCGGTGCTCCGGCGCTGCCGCCAGGCGAGACCGAGGCGATACGCGACGACGTGCTGGCGCAGATCGAGGAGTTGTCGACGCTGGTGGCGGACCTGGTGGACCTGGCGCGGGAGGACAGCCCGGAGACCGTGCGGCAGCGCATCGACCTGCGCGACGTGCTCGACGGGGCGCTCGACCGCGTGCAGCGGCGCCGCTCGGACGTGCAGTTCGAGGTGTGGGCGGCGTCCTGGTTCGTCTACGGCGACGCGGGAGGCTTCGGGCGGGCCGTGCTGAACATCCTCGACAACGCGGCCAAGTGGAGCCCGCCGGGGGAGAAGGTGCACGTGGCACTGCGCCAGGTGGGGCCGAATGTCGCGGAGCTCACGGTCGCGGACGCCGGACCGGGGATCCCGGAACATGACAGGCAATTGGTGTTCGAGCGCTTCTACCGGTCCGACACCGCCCGTTCGATGCCCGGTTCCGGCCTGGGCCTGGCGATCGTGCGGCAGGTGGTGGTCAAGCACGGCGGCGTCATCACGGCGGACGTGTCCGAGCGCGGTGGCGCGCTGATCCGCATCGCACTCCCCGGCGAACCGGCGCCCGCACCGGACGGCGGACCGTTCGTGGAGGGCTGAACCGCCGGCGCGGGGACGGCGAATTCGTTCCACGGGTAATCACCAGTGTGTTCTCAGTGGGCTCTCAGCAACGTGCACCACGCTGAATATCAGAGGCCGCCGCCACGCATCGGCGTGGCGTGCGGCGAAGGGCGGCCCCGCCGGATTCGTTCTCCGGCGCCGAGGCCGGCCCGGAGAACGGGGCGGCGGGGCGCCGCCAGGGAGAGAGGCCGAGAATGGACGACAAGCGCAACCCCGACGACGGGCACGACGGCGCGGAGCAGGCTCCCGGGCCGCACGACCAAGGGGTGCAGGGCGGGCCGCCCCGGTACGATCCGCACGGAGGTGCACCGGGCGGCCCGCACTCCACCGAGGAGCTGCACGGGTTGGGGACGCCGCCGGCCGCGAACCCTCCGGGGCCCGGCCCCTACCAGGCGCCCGGCCGGTATCCGCCGCAGGGCGCCTATCAAGGCGCGTATCCGGGACCGGGACCCGCGCACTATCCGGGCCCACAGCACACCGGTCCCGCAGCCCCGCCGCAGCAGGCGGCCGCACCCCCGCGCAGAAGGCCGGGCGCCGCCGTGCTCGTCGCCGGCGCTCTGGCGTTCGCGCTCGTGGGCGGGGCCGTCGGCGGCGTGACCGGCGCCTACTTCGCGACCAACGATGATTCCGGCTCCTCGTCGGTCGTGCAGGCCCTCAACGACTCGACCGCCAAGGCGCAGCCCACCGCAGCCGCACCCAGCGGATCCGTGCAGCAGGTGGCGCAGAAGGTGCTTCCGAGCGTCGTCGAGATCAAGGTGGCCACGCGCGGCGGGGGCGGAGAAGGTTCCGGCATCATCCTGTCGCAGGACGGCATGATCCTGACCAATAACCACGTCGCCACCGCGGAGACCTCCGGGCCGGTGCAGATCCAGGTGACGTTCGCGGACGGGTCCACCAGCCCGGCGAAGATCGTCGCGTCCGACCCGGTCACCGATATCGCAGTGATCAAGGCCGACAAGACCGGCCTTACGCCGATCGAACTGGGCTCGTCGTCCAACCTTCAGGTGGGCCAGCAGGTGGTCGCTATCGGATCGCCACTGGGGCTGTCCGGCACCGTCACCTCGGGGATCATCAGCGCGCTCAACCGCCCGGTGTCCACCAGCGGCAACAGTGGCGACCAGGCCACGGTGATCGACGCGATCCAGACCGACGCCGCGATCAATCCGGGCAACTCCGGCGGCGCCCTGGTGAATATGAAGGGCCAGCTGGTCGGCATGAACACCGCCATCGCCTCGCTCGGCGAGGGGATGGGGCAGCAGTCCGGTTCGATCGGCCTGGGCTTCGCCATCCCGGTCGAGCAGGTCAAGCAGATCTCCCAGGATCTGATCACCACCGGACACGCCAAGCACGCGCAGATCGGGATCACCGTCCCGGTGCGCTCCAACGCTCCGGGCGCGCTGGTGATGTCGGTGCTGCCGGGCGGTCCGGCGGATCAGGCGGGCATCAAGAAGGGGCAGATCGTCACCAAGGTCGGCGATCGTGTTGTGAGCGGCGGCGACGGCCTGATCGCGGCGGTCCGCTCCCACGCTCCCGGCGACAAGGTCACCATCACGGTCACCGACCAGGACGGCGGTAACGCGCACACGGTCGACGTGACGTTGGGCGAGGCGCAGGACTGACCCGAAGGCCGCAGAACACCACACGCAACAGGAGGACGTCGCCTTGATCATGATCGACAACGACACCGAGACCAACGGTTTCCGCCTCACCGACGATGGAATCGCCGCGGCAGCGCTGCTGGGCACTACGGTGGACCGTATGGACAGACTGAACACACTCGCGGGACGGGCGTTGATCGTCGTCGTCGACGACCGCACGGCGCACGGCGACGTCGAGGACGAGTCCGGCCCGCTGGTGGGCGAGCTGCTGCAGGAAGACGGTTTCCTCGTCGACGGGACCGTGGTGGTCTCGTCCGACGAGGTGGAGATCCGCAAGGCGCTCAACACCGCCGTGATCGGCGGCGTGGACCTGGTCGTGTCCGTCGGCGGCACCGGAGTGTCGCCGCGGGACGTCACCCCCGAGGTCACCATCGAGATCCTCGACCGCGAGATCCCCGGGATCGCCGAGGCGCTGCGCTCCTCGGCGCTGGCCGCGGGCTCCATCGAGGGCGGCCTGTCGCGCGGGGTGGCGGGAATCTCCGGCAGCACGCTCGTGGTCAACCTGGCGGGCACCCGCGAGTCGGTCCGTGACGGCATGGCCACCCTGGCCCGTTTGGCCCGGCATGTGATCGGCGACCTGTCGCGTGTCGATGAGTGACGATCGTGTGCGCAGCACCCCGGACGTCCAGTCTCCGGACGCCCCGCCCCTGGACGACGGCCCGGCGGGGGAGGCGGAACGGGCGCGGAGGCGTGCGGCGCAGCGCGCCAGGATCGCCAGCATTTTCGGGGAGAACCTGCCCGATGCCGGCGGTGACGAGATCGCGAGGAACAGCGCGCGCGAACGGGGCCGCGGCGGCGGCGATGAATGGCTCCGCAGCAACGTGCCCCCGCACCACGGCTGAAGCGCACGCACGGCGTCGGTCCGTGCGCCGGGTGGCGTCTCAGTGCATGGTGACGGTCATCGCGCGGGTCATCGACGCGGACGCCACGCGCGCGGCCTCCGGCGCGGGAAGCGCCACCAGAAGGATCCGTCCGCGGCGCGAGCGTGATTCCGGCGCCGGCGGTACGAGCACGACCGGGGCTGCGGTCGCCATCGTCAACGGCGAACCGTCGGCCGGGGAGCCGTCGGGTCCGGGCGGCGCGATGCGGGCCGCGGAATCGGCCGCGTCCACCGGACCGGCGTCGGCGGCGCCAGCTGAATCGCCATCGTCGTAGTCCACGCCGGGGGCCCGGTCCACGCCGGGGGCCGTGGTCGGCGCGCGCTCCTGATCGTCCGCGGGAGCGGCGATGATGTCGACGAGGTCGCCGGCACGGACCACGTCGGCCAGGGCCGGATCGGCCAGACGGATCGTGACGAGACGCGCGTTGTGCACCCCCGCCGCGGCCTGCGCCAGCGGCTCGCCCAGCAACCGCACGTCGGTCAGCACCTCTCCGGCCCGCACAGGGGCGGCGATGGTGCGGCCCAACGCGGCCTCGGCGGCGGACAGCGCGCCGCGGGGCACCGACCGCGCCGCGCGCCGCACGACGGTCACACCCTCGGCGGTGACCTCGGAACCGGGCGGCAGGTCCTGCGCCGCGACGACGACGTCGACCTCGTCGGAGGCGGGATCACCGCGTAAAGCGAGCAGAACCGCCGTCACCGCCAGCACCGCGGCGGCGCAGCGGCGCAATGCGACGGTGCGCGGCCAGCCGGGCGCCCACGCCGCCCGAGCCCTCTGGAACGGCCCCGCACGCAGGTCCCGCGTCCTGTGCCCCGAATCCGATGATCCGCGGCCGAATCCCCCCGCCATGTGCAACCCCCGCCATGTGCAACCCCGTCGTCCCCCGCCGCGCGTCGGTACCCGGCGGAGACCACGCTACGGGCCCGCCGGCGGCAGGACGAACGAAAGCCGGCGCGGTTGTGGATAACCGCGCCGGCCACGTGCCGGGGAAAGCCGCCTGCCCGCGGCGGGTCAGCTCGCGGCGGATCCGGAGGCCGCGGGCGCCGGGCTGGACTTGGCATCCGAGCCGGACTTGGCGCCGTCGCCGGATTTCGCCGAACCCGACGAATCCGAGGACGATGAGCCTGAGGACGAGGATTCAGCGGACGACCCGGCGGGAACGGCGCCCGAACGGCTGTCGGTGCGGTAGAACCCGCTGCCCTTGAACACGATGCCCACCGAGTTGAACAATTTCCGCAGCCGGCCCCCGCAGTCCGAGCACACCGTGAGCGCATCGTCGCTGAACTTCTGGACGATGTCGAAGCTGTTGCCGCATTCGGTGCAGGCGTACGAATAGGTGGGCACGGGCGGACCTCCCGGGGTGGGCCGCGCGGAACGCGGCGGGCTGGTTTCGCGGCGGAGCGCGCATGCGGCTCGGGCCGGGCCGCATGCGCTGCGCCGGGCGGGGCTGCTGCCCCGCTGCGCCGGCGTTCCGGCCGTTTGAGCACTCCGACTACACGAGTGCCAACGCCTCCATGGTAGAGGTTGTTCCCCGCGTCGTCAGTGCCGGTCTATGCGGACCACTCCACGACGGGGCGTGAGGACCGTTCCGACGCGGACGTCGTGCGGGTCCTCGGGGAGCTCGTCGACGAGTTCCCCGTCGCCCACCACACAGACCATCGCCGCCCCCGGGGCGGCGAGCGGGAGCGTCCTGTCGTAGTAGCCGCCGCCGCGCCCCAGGCGCACGCCGCGCAGGTCCACGGCCACCGCGGGCACCAGGATGAGCGTGGCCCCGGCGATGGCCGAGGGGGCCAGAACCGGCCCCGGAGGCTCGAGCAGCCCGTACCGGGCGGGGCGCAGGGAGCCGCTTCCCGTGTACTGCGCCCAGGACAGCGGGCCCGGCGCGCCGGTGACCGGGACGAGCACCCGCAATCCGGCGGCCAGGGCGTCGTCGAGCATCCGCACTCCGCCCGGTTCGGTCTCGGTGGGGACGTACGCGCAGACGGTCGCACCTCGTGGCAGCGTGGTGAGGATCTCGGTGCGCCACGTCGCCGCCAGGGACTCGCTCTCGGCACGAAGGTCTTCCTGCGCCGCGGCGGCCCGTCGCGCGCGGAAGCGCACGCGCCAGCCATGTTTGTCTCCGGCGGCGGGAAGGGTGTGCGGGGACGCCCCGCCGTCTTCCCCGCCGCGGTCGGAGCGCGCCGGCCGCGTCTCGCGGCCCGGATCCTTGCTGGACATCCGTGTTGAACCTCTTTCGCCATGCGATCCGCGCGCTGCGGCCCGGGACGGCGCATTCCTCGGGATTGCGCCGTTTTTCCCGCGTGCTGAACTCGGCATCGCGCCGCTCGATCGCCGTATCGGGTCGATCAATCGTTAGGGTAGGGCCATGACATCTCGGAGTGCGGCGGACGAGCCGGCGGAATCGTCGCAGTGCGGCAAGGGGCCGTTCCGCACGGCGATCGTTCCCGCGGCGGGGCTGGGGACGCGTTTCCTGCCCGCCACCAAGACGGTGCCGAAGGAACTGCTGCCGGTCGTGGACACGCCGGGGATCGAGCTGGTGGCGGGCGAGGCCGCCGAGGCCGGCGCGCGCCGGCTGGTGATCATCACCAACGAAGGCAAGGACGGCGTGGTCGCGCACTTCCGGTCGGATCCGGACCTCGAGGCCACGCTGGCCGAGCGTGGCAAGAAGGATCTGCTGGCCAAGGTGCGCCGGGCCCCGGAGCTGATCGACGTGGAGGCGGTCGTGCAGCCCTCGCCGCATGGCCTCGGCCACGCCATCGGCTGCGCGGAGCCCGCACTGGCCGACGACGAGGGGGCCGTGGCCGTGCTCCTGCCGGACGACCTCGTCCTGCCCACCGGGGTGCTGGCGCAGATGGCGGCTGTGCGCAGTGAGTACGGCGGATCGGTGCTGTGCGCGTTCGAGGTGCCGGAGGACCAGGTCAGCTCGTACGGGGTGTTCTCCGTCGAGTCCGCCGGCGAGGCGGGCGACGACGTGCTCCGCGTGACCGGCATGGTGGAGAAGCCCGCGCCTGAGGACGCGCCGTCGACGCTCGCCGCGGCGGGACGGTACATCCTCGACCGCGCGGTGTTCGACGCGCTGCGGCGGATCGAACCCGGTGCCGGCGGGGAGCTGCAGCTCACCGATGCCATCGCGCTGCTGATCGACGAGGGGCATCCCGTGCACGTGGTGGTGCACCGGGGCCGCCGCCACGACCTCGGCAATCCCGGCGGGTATGTGCGTGCCGCCGTCGACTTCGCGCTGGAGTCGGACGAGTACGGGGCGGAGCTGCGTTCCTGGCTCCTCGAGCACCTCGGCGTGCCGCAGGACACCGCGCGCGCGTGAGCGCGCTGCGCGATCGGATCGCCCGTCGGTGCCGACGGCGCGTGCGACCATGACCCTCGGGTCGGCAGGCATGGAAGGGGACAGCCGCTTGCGTTCGGTGGAAGAGCAGCTCAGTCGCGTGACGGCATCGGCCGTGGCGCCGCGGCCTGTCCGCGTCGCGATCTCCGAGGCGCAGGGGCTGCTGTGCGCGGAGGAGGTCGTGGCCACGCGCCCGCTTCCCGGCTTCGACCAGGCGGCCATCGACGGTTACGCGGTGCGCAGTGTGGACGTGCGGGACGCGGGTTCCTCGTCCGCCGGGCCGGGCGGGGGACCGGACGAGCTCACGTTGCCCGTGGTCGGCGAAGTCGCAGCGGGATCGCGCCGGCCCACGCGACTGCAGCCGGGGCAGGTGGTGCGGGTCCGCACCGGCGCCCCGCTTCCCACGTTGGCGGACGCGGTGCTGCCCACCGGCTGGACCAACGGCGGGCATGCGCGGGTGGCGGTGTATCAGCCGGTGCTCTCCGGCGCCTACGTGCGGCGAGCCGGCGACGACGTGCAGCCGGGCGACGTGGCCGTCAAGGCGGGGACGATCATCGGGCCCGCGCAGGTGGGGCTGCTGGCCGCCGTCGGCCGGGACAAGGTGCTCGTCCACCCTCGGCCGCGCGTCGCCGTCATCTCCGTGGGCGGTGAGCTCGTCGACATCGACCGCAACCCGGGCACGGGCCAGGTGTTCGACGTCAACTCGTATGCGCTGGCCGCCGCCGCGCGTGACGCCGGTGCCGAAGTGTCGCGCGTCGGCATCGCCGGGTCCGAGCCCGGGGAGTTCCGTGAGGCGGTGGAGAGCTATCTGATGCGCTCGGAGATCATCGTGATCGCCGGCGCCGCCGGCGGCATAGCCTCCGAGCGGTACCACGACGTGCTCGCCGAGCTCGGATCGCTCGAGGTCTCGCGCGTGGCGATGCACCCGGGGTCGGTGCAGGGCTACGGGCTGCTGGGGGCGGAGAGCGTGCCCACGTTCCTGCTGCCGGCCAACCCGGTGAGCGCGCTCGTCGTGTTCGAGGTGATGGTGCGGCCGCTCATCCGCATCGCTTTGGGACGCCGCCGGCCCATGCGTCGGAAGGTCCGGGCCCGCACGGTCGCCCCGATCAGCTCCATCGAGGGGCGCACGGCCTACCTGCGCGGCCAGCTGATGCGCGACGAAACGACGAACGAGTATCTGGTGCAGGCGCTCGGCGGGGCCGCAGGTTCGTCGTCGCACCTGCTCGCCACTCTTGCGGAAGCGAATTGCCTGGTCACGATCCCCCCGGAGGTCAGCTGGGTGGAAACGGGAGAAGATGTCGAGGTCGTCTTCCTGGCGCAGCAGGGTTAGGCCGCACAGTGTCGGCGACGGGGCGTCGGCCGGGCGCCGGTGAACGTTCTGAGCATCCCGGCTGGCCGGCGCGCATCGGCGCGTTGCAGGTGCCGGCCGGCGTGGTGACGCTGCGGCCGGTGCGGATGCGGGACGCGAAGCAGTGGAGCAGGGCGCGCGTCCGGGACGAGGATCATCTGCGGCCCTGGGAGCCGACGGGATCGGAGCCGTGGGTCATCCGCCACCGGGCCGCGGCCTGGCCCGCGATCTGCGTGCGGCTGCGGATGGCGGCACGTCACGGCGTCATCATCCCGATGGTCATCGAGGTCGACGGAAAGTACGCGGGCCAGCTGACCATCGGCAACATCGTGCGCGGTCCGTTGCGGTCGGCGTGGATCGGGTACTGGGTGTCCACCGAGTTCAGCGGCAGGAGGGTGGCGTCCGCCGCGGTCGCGCTCGCCGTGGACCACTGCCTGTCCCGCGTGGGGCTGCACCGGTTGGAGGCCACTGTGCGCCCGGAGAACCTCCCCAGCCGGTCGGTACTGCGCAGGGCGGGGTTCCGCGAGGAGGGGCTGCTGCGCAACTACATGGACGTCGACGGAGCGTGGCGTGACCACATCCTCGTCGGGATGACCACGGAGGACTTCCCGGACACCGCCGCGGCGCGGATGGTGCGCGCGGGCCGTGCCCGATGGCATTGACCCGCACGGCATGCCGTCGCCCTGTGATCCGGTGCCCGCACGGCGTGGCACGTTCAGATGAGCCCGGTATGCCTTTAGCCTGATATGCACGGCTACCCGTCCGGGTGTCGTCGGATGAACAGTGGAGGGGGTCGCCGCGTGCCGAACTCGCTTGTATGGATCGGGTTGGTCGTCGTGTGGATCTTCGTGCTGTTCCCCATGGTCGCAGGCCGTCGGAAGCCGGTGCGGCGCACGGGCGAAGCGACTCTCGCCACGCGTGTACTGCATCGGGGCGGAATGGCGCGGCCGGTGCGCCGGGGGCCCGCGTCCGGCCATGCCGGGGACCCTGATTGGGAGCCCACGGAGGAGCAGGAGCGGGCGCGTCACCGGCAGTTCGAAGACCCGGACACCACGCGAGCGGAGGCTCAGATGGACAGTGGCACAACCCGCCCTGGCGGCTCGGACGTCGACGGCGAGGTCCTCGATGCCGAGGTGGTGGAGGAGGACGCACCCGCCCGCGGGCAGCGGCGGTCGGCCGCAGCGGAGAGCGATTCCGACGCCGCACCGGGCCACCCGGACGCAGGGGACGCGGATGAGGACGAGCGCGAAATGACGGCGGCGGCGCGCGCGGATTCCGCCGGCCAGGACACGGCCGATCCTGAGCATGCCGCCCCCGATCATGCCGCCCCGGAACCGGCGGTCTCCACGGCACTGGACACGGTCGAGGGCGGCGCGGCGCCCTACCGCAAGGGCCGCGGCGGCTTCGATCCCAAGGCGGACGCGATCGCCAGCGCCGAGCGGTACCGGACGCGGCAGCGGGTGGTCATGTCGATGGCCGGCGGCATCGTCGTCACCGCCGTCTTCGCGTTGGCGTTCATGCCGTTGTTCTGGTGGGGCACCGCTGCCTTCGCCGCCGCGGTGGTGCTGTATCTGGGGTATCTGCGCAGGCAGGTGCACCTGGAGGAGCAGATCCGGCATCGGCGCATGGCGCGGCTGCAGAAGGCGCGGAAGCAGGAACAGGTGGACCGGCGTGCCCGTGCCACGGTGCCGGGGCCGCCGCAGCGCCGCGGCGTGGTGGTGCTCGAATCGGACGACGGCGACCCGGACTTCGAGCACCTGCCCCCGTTCGAGCACGCCGCGCAGCAGAACTTGCGGCACGCATCGGGTCAGTGAAAATGGCTGGTCAGAACCCGATTTCGTGTGCAAGTCCGAACCTGCTATTGTTTTTCCCAGCGGTCCACAAGACCGCTTCGGGGCTGTGGCGCAGTTGGTAGCGCGACTCGTTCGCATCGAGTAGGTCAGGGGTTCGATTCCCCTCAGCTCCACCCCGCTGAATGCCGGAGTACCCGTTGAGGTGCTCCGGCATTTTTCGTTTCTTCCCCGCTCGTGGCGCATTCTGGTGCGCGTCGTCGGCCCGCCGCACCCGTGTTGCGCGGGCCGCTCGTCTCTTTGCCTGCGATCGCGTGGAACCGGGTCTTGGACCGGCCCGTGTGCGGGTGGCGCGGAATCCCTACGACTACCGTGGGAGACGCGGCGAAGCCGCTGGCTACTATGGCGGCATGCGCTCTCAGAAGGGGACTTTCCGGGCCCTCATCGCGATCTTCGTCGCAGCGGTCTTCCTCGCCGGATGTTCGTCTGCCGGGTCCACGAAGTCCGCCGACGGCAGGGGTGCCGCGGGCGATCCGGCCGTCTGGATGGCGGCCTATGGGCTCGACGGCCTGGGCGGCCGGGAGATCATCGACACCCTCGACAGGCTGCCTGTCGCCGAACGCCCGGACGATCTGCTCGCATCGGTGCGCGCGGATCAGGTGGTGCTCTCGCGCGCGGACGGCGGCGAGGTCTCCGTGCCGTTGCCCGCGGACGAGTTCTACGTGTCCGTCGCCCCCTACACGGACGAGACGCACGAGTGCTTCTACCACAGCCTGACCACCTGCCTGGGCGAGCTGCGGAACGCCGACGTGCGCGTGACGGCGACCGACGCCGACGGGACGCAGGTGATCGCCGCCGAGGACCTGCGAACGTTCGACAACGGTTTCGTGGGGATGTGGCTGCCGCGGGGGTTCGGCGGCACCCTCACCATCGAGCGTGACGGGCGTACCGCCACGGTCCCCGTCGCGACTGGTGCCGACGATCCCACCTGTCTGACCACCGCACGGCTGACGTAGTCGCGTCAGCCGTCGACGCCGTGGTCGGCGGCGAATTCGGCGACCGCCTGCGCGATCACGTCGGGCGAGTGGAACGGCAGCCAGTGGCCGGTGGCCAGATCGGTGCGTGAAAGCTCCGTCACCCACTGCTCGGCGTCCGAGTAGATCGCCGGCCGCAGAGCGATATCGCGGCGGTTGACGAGGAGACGCACCGGGACCGTCGTCGTGCGCGGGTCGGGCCGGCGCAGCCGGGGAACGATGTTGGCCGTGTAGATGCGCAGCCCGCTGATCATGTCGCGCTGGAGCGAGGGTGCCAGGTGGATCCGGTCGGGCGGAGTTCCGTCGATGACGCGCAGGAACCGGCGCCAGAGCGCGGGCCGTCCGGCGGCTCGGAAGAACAGCCGCGGCAGCACCGGAGTCATGAAGAACCCCGTGTACGCGGACGACGCCAGCTGGCCGAGCGCCTGGCCGACGCCGCGCGCAGTGGGGCGGCGCAGGCGCGCCCGCACCCACACGGCCAGGTGGTCCAGGCTGGGGCCGGAGATCGACGTGAACGTGGCGATCCGCTCATCGGCGTCCGTGCGGCACACGGCCTCCCAGCCCTGCACCGAGCCCCAATCGTGGCCGACGAGGTGTACCTTGCGGTCGGGGCTGACGGCGTCGATGACGGCGTACAGGTCGTCGGCGAACTCGTGCAGGCCGAACCCCGACACCGCTCCGGGGACAGTCGACTCGCCGTGGCCGCGGGTGTCGTAGGTGACGACGCGATGGTGCTCGGCCAGTGCGGGCACCACGCCGTCCCAGAGGCGGTGGGTGTCCGGCCAGCCGTGCACGAGCAGCACCGTGGGCCCGTCGGGGTCGCCGTGCTCGAACACCGCCAGGCTGATGTGGCCCCGGGTGACGGTTCTGCGGCGGGTGACCGGACGGGTCATGGCGGTGCTCCTCGGGTGGTCCTGCGTGTCGAGGGCGCGGATTCACGGCTTCCGGCACTCGCTATTGCCCTATTGTCTAACAGTGGGCGTGACGGATTGCACATCCGAGGCCGTGGCCGGGCCGTGGACGCTCCGCGGACGGACGGGTCGGATGCGGCCGAAGGTCCGAGGTCAGGCGTCGGCCAGCAGCGCGATGCAGTCGATCTCGACGGTGGCCCCGTAGGGCAGAGCGCTGACCTCCAGGAAGGTCCGTGCCGGACGCGGGTGGGAGAAAACCTGCTCGAACTGGCGGTTGGCCTCGTCCCGCAACGTCACGTCGGTGACGAAGTAGGTCAGTTTCACCACGTGCTCGAGCCGGCCGCCGACGGTGGCGAGTCGCTCCGTCATGCGCGCGATGGCGGCTTCGAGCGCTTCGACGCGGCCGGGAACCGCCGTGCCCTCGGGATCCACGGACAATGCGCCGGAGACGAAGGCGAATCCGCCGGCTGCGAATGCCGGGCTGTAGGGGTGCGGGTCGGGAGTGCGGCCGCCCGGGCCGTCATGCGGAGTCAATGGGGCTCCCTCATCGTCGGAGCGCCCGCGGCAGTGCCTGTCGACCGGGGGTGTCCGAGCCGGCGGCCGCCCGCGGGCAGTGGAGTCGAGTCGTGCCGGACCTTACCGACGCGGAGCCGGCGCCGCCGCTGGTTCGGTCATCACCGCCCTCCGAACCGCCCTCCGGACAGCGCTGGGGCTCTATCCTCGGCTCATGGGCGAGAGCACCTGGACCCGGGAGGGCATCGACGCGGCCGTGCGAGAGGCGGCCGAAGGCCTCGGCGAGGGCGGCGTGCCGGTCGGCGCGGCGCTGGAGGTCGGCGGCGTGCTGGTCGCGACCGGGCGGAATCTGCGGGTGCAGGCCGGCGACCCGACGGCGCACGGGGAGATCGCGTGCCTGCGTGCGGCGGGGCGCCGAGCCTCGTACCGTGATGCCGTCCTCTACACCACGCTCGCGCCGTGCGCGATGTGCGCGGGGGCGATCATCCAGTTCGGCATTCCGCTGGTGGTGGTCGGGGAGGAGCGCACCTTCGCAGGCGAGGCCGGGCTGTTGCGTAGCCGTGGAGTGGAGGTGGAGGTGCTGGACGACCGTCGCTGCGTCGACCTGATGTCCCGGTTCCAGCGCGAGCACCCCGGTGTCTGGGCGGAGGACATCGGCGAGGCGCCTCCGCGTCCGTGACTCTGCATCGCGGCCCGCACCGACGGTAGAATGGGGCTTACGGTACGGGGGAACTGCAGGGGCGCAGCGGAAAAGGGGGTCTGTAGTGGTTGCGCGCACGGTCGACACCGTCTTCGCGGACGTCTCCGGATACCAGCGGCCCGTCGACGACGGCTACCCGCACCGCGTTCTGTCGATCAAGTCCAATGACGGCACCATCCGCGACCCGAACTTCCCCGGGAACTACCGGTGGATGCGCGGCGCCCTCGACGACGGTCGCCTGGAGTTCGGCATCGTGTACTTCTACTGGCGGCCCAACTGGCGCACGTGCGTGTCGGTGCAGCAGTCGATGATCGAGGCCGCCGGCGGGCTGCACCCGCGGATCGCCTGCATGATCGACGTCGAATCCGACAGATCCCAGTACGGGGACCACTCCGCGGGGATCAACGGCGCGTTCGGCCTGCTGGCGCGGTGGCTGGGCGATCGCCGCCGCGTCATCGGCTACGCGAATGCGGGCGACTTCCGCTCGATGTGGCCGGACCGCCCCGCAGGCCTCCGCATGATCGGTGCGGGCTACCCGGTCGATCCCCGCCTGCCCGGCGAGATCGCGCACCAGTACACCGACGGCACTTTGGGCGGCATCCCCGGCTACCCGACGGGGGCACCGCCGTTCGGGCCCTGCGACATGAACCTCGCCGCCGGTGTCGACGCCGCTGCGCTGGCCGCCGAGTGCGGAATCGCGCCTCGGGGCAGGCAGGCGCCCGCACTCGATGCCCGCGCCGTCGAGCAGCACACCGGGAAAGCGGCCGAGTAGCCGCGCGCCGCCTCAGAGGCCGAAGCGCTCCACCACCTGCTCCCGGCTCAGCCCGAAGTCCTCGAGCGAGTACCTGTGCACGGGTTTGCGGGCGCCGGAACGGCTCTCAGCGTGCATGGCCTCCATCGCGCGCTGCGCCCCGGCGCTCAGCGTGATCCCGAACCTGTCATACACCGCGCCGACGGTGCCGAGCGGATCGGCCACGAAGTCCGAGTACTCGACGTCCACGAACTGCGCGGGATCGTACTGGGCCCGTGCCGCGTCGAACGTGTCGATTCCGCGTGCCCACAGCTCGAGCTGGCCCGGGCCGATGTTCTCGCCGCGGAACACCTCCGACCACCCGTCGGTGGCGTGCGAGGAGAGGCTGCACGCCGAGGCCATCGCCGTCACCGGGTCGCGGTGCGTCTGGATGATCAGCGCGTCCGGGTACACCGCCATGATCTCGTCGAGCGCGAACAGGTGGCTGGGATTCTTGAGCACCCAGCGCTTGCCGGCGTCGTTGAGCCCGATCAGCTGCAGGTTCCGCTTGTGCCGTGCGTAGGCGCCGGTCCAGTCCTGGCCGGCCAGCCACGATGAGTAGGAAGGCAGGTTGCCCAGGCATTCGTAGGATACGGATCTGAACGTCTGGCGCAGCAGCTGCCAGCATTCCTCCACCTCGGCGGCCGACATGTAGTGCACGCCCATGAACTCGGGGTTCTCCACGTGGTGCTTCCGGAAGCCCTCCTCGATGGCGTGGAACACCGGGTTGGACTCCCACGTGTCCCGCGGCGGTCGCGGCTGCGGCATGTCGGCCAGCCACATCTCCAGTCCCTGGTGGCCGGGATCGGCGTTGAGGAGCCGATGCAGCGCCGTGGTGCCGGTGCGCGGCAGGCCGGTGACGAAGATCGGGCGCTCGATGGCGACGTCCGCGTGCCCCGGGTGCTGCTTCCACGCCGCCTCGGACAGCAGGCGCGCGACGAGGGCGCCGCGGAGGAACACGCGCGACATCTTGCTGCCCAGGGGAGTGAGCGACTCGTCGCGGGCGTAGGAGTCCAGCAGCACGCCCAGCGCTTCGGTGTAATCGTCCTCGCCGAAGTCGTCCAGGCCGGTCTTGGCGGTCGCGGATGCGTGCAGGTCGTCGATGGTTCCGACGGTGGTGCGGTCGGTGGAGGTCATCGTGCGCCTTCCATGGGTTCGTGGGCCGGGGCCCGTCAGTGGTGGTACTCGCCGCAGTTGACGTCGATGCATTGTCCGGTGATGGCGGCCGCCATCGGTGAGGCCAGGAAGACGACGGCGTCGGAGATCTGGTCCGGTTCCGGCAGCCGCCGCAAGTCGGAGTTCGCCGCGGTGTGGGCGTAGATCTCCTCGACGGTGGTGCCGTACTTGTCCGCCTGGTGCGCGAAGTACCCCTGGAGAGTGGGGCCCCAGATGAAGCCGGGGGCGACGGAGTTGACGCGGATGCCCTGCGGCCCCAGCTCGGTGGCGAGGGACTGCGACATCGACAGCAGCGCGGTCTTGGCGAGCTTGTAGCTGCCGTAGCGCTCCTGCGAGTGGCGCAGCACCATCGAGTTGATGTTGACGACCGCGCCCGCGGACTCGGCCAGCGCGTCGGTGAAGAGCTGCGTCAACCGCAGCGCACCGAACACAGTGAGCTCGATCGCCTCGTGGATGTGCGCGAAGTCGGTCTGGGAGAACGGTTTGCGTGACGGGATCTTGAAGGCGTTGTTGACGAGGGTGTCGACCCGTCCGAACTCGGCCATGGCGGCGTCGCAGAGTGCGGCGGCGGAATCGGCGTCGGTGATGTCGGTGGGCACGACGAGCGCGCGCCGGCCGAGCGCCCGCACCTGCTCGGCGACCTCGTCGAGACGGTCCTTGGTGCGCGCCGCGAGCACGAGGTCGGCGCCCTGCCCTGCGCAGCGCAGGGCGATCGCCTGTCCCAGCCCGGGGCCCACGCCGGAGACGACGACGACGTTCCCGTCGAGCAGACCCGCGCCCGCGTTCGGCTGTGTGCTCATCCGAGCATCCTTTCGGCGAACTGCGCCTGGCGCAGGGCGATCCGCCCGGCTTGCGCGTCGGCGGTGATGGTGTTCTGCGAGTAGTAGGGAAGGTGCGCAGCGACCTCGTCGAACGGCACCACCTCCAGCGTCGGGCCGTCGTCGGGCGTGTACTCGCGGGAGGTGCGTTGCCAGCGGAACTGCATGTACCCCCGCGTGTGCCCGAGGGTCGCCACGTGGTTGACGATGCCCGGGTCGCGTTCGGAGACCACGATCCGGATCATCCCGTCGGGATCCACTTGCGCCTGAGCGTTGTTCAGCGACGTCTGGTGGTTGACGTAGTCGAGCGAGATGTACCACATGCTGCCCAGCTGGAATCCCTGGTAGGGCGCGTCCGAGCGGGGCACGGTGATGACCATCGCCTGGTCGCCGGTCAACTCGTAGTGCCCCACCGACGAATACTGCGTGGCAAGTCCGCCCGGGGTCAGGCGCGGCTCGGACATCGTGTTCACCGGCAGGTTGAGGTAGAACCACTCGGGGAACTGCAGCCACGTGCGTACGCGCTGCACCAGGGCGCGTCCGGCGCGCTCATAGCGTTTGTGCGCGTCGGCGAGCGTGAACTGTGCGGGCGCGGTGCCGGCGGTGTCCGCCCGGCGCACGCGCACCGACAACGGGGAGCGCGCCTGGTCCCAATCGCTGTAGACCTCGCGGATCACCAGCTGTCGCGATCCGTCCGGCAGGGCGAAGTAGTTGCGCTCCGCCGCCGCGCGATCAGCGTCGGGCCCGAAGTACACCTCGAAGGCGCCGTCGGGGTCGATGTCCAGTTCACGGTCGTCGAAGGCGAGTGAGCTCGGCGGCACCTCGGAGTCGGTGTAGGCCCCGCCGATGACCTGGAAGCTGATGTCGGCGGCGTCGCCGCGTCGGCCGGTGACGACGTACTCGCGCCCGGCCTCGACGGCGCATCCGTAGTAGAGCGTGTCCGGATTGTCCAGGCCCATCTTGGTGTAGGGCCCGGTGCCCTGCATGAGGACGGGATGCGTGCGCACCGGCGCCCACGCGCCGTGCAGTGTGGAGGCGACGCAGCCGGCGAGGTACTGCATGCCCTCCACCAGGTCCTGGTCGGTGCGCACGTGCGGCGCGCCGGCGACCAGGCGTTCCGCCTCGGCGACGGCATCGGTGAACGGTCGCGTGAACCGTCCGGCGTCCGGTGCCGCGTGCGCGGCCGCGTCGTCGCCGCGTTCCTCGGTGGCTGTCACGTGGTCTCCTCGTCGGATCGGGGAAGGCCCGGACCGGATGGTCTCGAGCAGGGTGCGCGTCGCACGTGCTCCGCGCAGCTGGTACAAATACGTACCGAGCCGGTAGCTTTTGCAACGCGATCCTGTCACCGGGGCGCGGGGAAGGTCAATGGGTGGTACCGATGGCGGACGCACAGCCGGGGGAGGGGGCCCGTGCGGATCGTGGCGAACGGCGGTCCCCGCCGGCCCGGCGCGTGATCAGGATCCTCGATCACTTCGTGCAGCACCCGGACCGGCGCTATGGGCTCTCCGACCTGGCCCGTCGCCTGGAGATCAGCAAGCCCACCTGCCTCGGAATCCTGACGGAGCTCTGCGCATCCGGCTACCTGGTGCGCGACGACGCGGATACCACCTACGGGCTGGGACCCTCGCTCATCGCCGCGGGCCGCGCGGCCAGCACGGGCCTGCCCATGGGGGTCGTGGCACGCCGCCACCTGGAACTCCTCGCCGCCGAGTTCCGCTCCGCCTGCACCGCATCCGCGGTGGCGGGTGGCAGGATCGTGGTGCTCGAATCCGTCGGCCCGCTGCCGGAGGGAGGACGGTCGGCCACGGGCAAGACCTACCCGTTCGCGCCGCCGGTGGGCCTGATGTATGCGCTGTGGGAACCGGACGAGGTGTTCGAACAGTGGCTGTCGCGCGAGCCCACGGCGCCCGTCCGCCTCGACCGCGATCGGCTGCGCAGCGTGGTGGCGCAATGCCGCGCGCGCGGGTACCTGGTGGACAGGCTGACCCCGGCGGGGCAGCGCCTGTATCGCCTGATGGCCGGGTTCGACACCGCGGACCTGCCGGAGGAGGTGCGCGGGCTGGTGGGCGAGATGGTCACCAGTCTGGGCGAACGCGTGTACCTCCCCGACGCGGACGACGTGGACGTGGCGGCCGACGGGCGGCACCGGGTCAACGTCATCGCGGCGCCGGTGTTCGACGCTGCCGGGCGTCAAGCGATGGTGGTGACCCTGCACGTCGGCGACGAAATCTCGCGCGATGAGATCGAGCGGAGGGCCGCTGCGCTGCGCGGTACCGCGGCCGCGGTGACGGCGGAGCTGCACGGCTCCGACCCTTTCGCGTGAGCGGCGCAGTCCGGTCGTGCGCTGTTTGGCGCGGCGGCTCCGCGGGTACTCCTGCCGTGACGGCTCTTCCGACCCAAGGAGGTCGACATGCGTACCCGGGATTCCGCGGACGACCGTGAGGGTTTTCTGACGATGCCGCGCAGCCGCGGCGCGATCAGCGGTGTGCTGCTGATACTTCTGGGCGTGTGGGGCGCGATCATCCCCTTCGTCGGCCCATTGTTCGGATTCTCGTTCACCCCGGACACGGCGTGGGAATGGACGGCGGCGCGCGGATGGCTCGAGGTGCTGCCGGGCGCGGCGGCCATCCTCGGCGGCCTGATCCTCATCGGGAGCGGCAGCCGCGCATCCGCGCTGCTCGGCGCCTGGCTCGCCGCCGCGGCGGGAGCCTGGTTCGTCATCGGCAGGACGCTCGCCGATCCGTGGGGGATCGGCGACGTCGGCGTGCCGACCGGGACGGGCAGCGGGATGCGCGCCCTCGAGGAGCTGGCGTTCTTCAGCCTGCTGGGCGTCGTGATCGTCTTCCTCGCGGCCGCCGCGCAGGGCCGCGTGTCGGTGCGCGGCCGTCGGCCGGTCGGAGCAGCGCCGGCGGGCGGGCCGCACACGCACGTGCCGATGGGCGGCGTAGGTGCGGAGCATCCGGACGAGGTGCAGCAGCGCCCGGGCGCGCACGAGTACGGGCCCGCGCAGGGCCAGCAGGGGCCCGGGCGCTGAGGTGCCGATGAGGCGGCGGCCCGCGGGTACCGTTCATGGTGGCGCGTCGCCCCGGAACTCCCGGTGCGGGCCCGGATCCGAACGGGGGCCGCAGGTCCGGTTGCGGCACGCCTGTCCGAGCCGAGGAAGGGGACCGATGGGCTTTGTCATGAAGAACCAGAAGACGGGGCTGGACCAGGTGCGCTCCGACGGCGCCCGCAGCGCGCCCGACATCTCGGCGGTGGGCGGTGCGGCGTCCATCGCGGTGACGGTGTCCTATCCGCACGCGACGGACGGAGACGAGTGCCGTGTCGCTTTCTATCCGCGCGGCGCGGATGCTCCGCTGCAGGCCTTCGTACGCCCCGCGCCCATCGACGAGGCCGCGGTGACTCTGACGTCCGATCATCCGTCCGCCACCCACGGCTTCGAGGATGTCGCCGCGGGCGATTACGACGTCTATTACCACCTGCGCACCAGCCGCGGCGACGCCACCGTGTGGACCAATATCGCTCCGGACCGTCTCGAGGACACGCCGGCGCCGATCCGCGTGACCGTCGGCAGCGTCACGCAGCAGGGCATCGCAGACGCCGGGGGGTTCTTCGGCAGTGCCGGCGGTGGCGTCACGCTGGGGCTCTAGGCCTCGCGGCGCATTGCGCGACGCCCGCGACGGCGCAGACGGAATCCTGCGGGACCGGGCGGCCGGCACTCCCGGTGCGTGAGAACGGGTCCGCGTCCCGCGTGGAGTTGCTGTTGTCATCGGAAGCAGTGACCGGTCGGACGCCCTGACCGGCGGACGGGACGGAGGACGGATGACCGCGGATGCACCTGGGCTGCCCGGCGGCGCGACGGCCACGGCGCAGGAAGCGGCCGCCGGTGTGGACTGCACCGGAGTCACGGCGCTCGTGACCGGTGCGGGCGGCGGGCTCGGGGAGCAGACCTCGCGGGCGCTGGCCCTCGCGGGAGCAAGGGTCATCGTCACCGCCCGGCGAAGCGGGTCCGCGGAGGCGGCAGCGCAGCGCATCCGGGATGCGGTCCCGGGTGCCGGCGTCGAGACGCTGACGCTGGACCTCGCCGATCTGCGCAGCGTCGCCGGTGCGGCGGCCACCGTGTCAGCGCGGTCCGGAGGGCTGGATCTGCTGATCAACAACGCGGGGGTGATGTACGCGCCGCTGTCGCGCACGGCCGACGGGTTCGAGTTGCAGTTCGGCACCAACCACCTCGGCCACTTCCTGCTGACGACGATGCTGCTGCCCGCGCTGCACGGGGCCGCGGAGCGTTCCGGGACGCCGTCGCGCGTCGTCACCGTCTCCTCGGATGGGCACCGCGGCTATCCGGCGGACCTCGACGACCCGAACTTCCACGCGCGCGACTACGACAAGTTCGCCGCGTACGGGCAGTCGAAATCCGCGAATGCCCTGATGACCGTCGAACTCGAATCGCGCTGCGGCGATGCCGGGGTGCACGGCTTCGCGGTGCACCCCGGGGTGTGCGGCACGGACCTGGCGCGGCACATGGACCGCGCCGATTTCGCGCGGATGCGGCAACTGGTCGCAGACAGCGGTTCGTCCGCGCTCGACACGCTCAAATCGCCCGCGCAGGGCGCCGCGACCTCGGTGTGGGCCGCGACGGCGCCCAGCCTCGACCAGTATGGCGGCGCCTACCTGTCTGACTGCGCGATCGGGCAGGCCGCCGCGCACGCCCGTGACCCGCAGACCGCGGAGAGACTGTGGGAGCTGTCCGAGCGTCTGGTGGCCGCAGCGCGCTGAGATATTCCCGACGGGGTGGGCCGGACTGCACCGGGGCCGAACGCTCAGCCGCCGACGTCGACCAGGTGGTGCTCGAGATCATGGACGAGGTATGCCGCCAGCGAGAGGGTGGTGAACCGTGCGCCGTCGCCCCGGGCGCCCTCCCGGCCCCATGCGTCGCCGTGCACCGCGGCGAAGCCGTCCGCCAGCGCGGCTGCGGCCGCGGCGTACTCCCGGGCCACCGTGTCCGGGTCCTGCGCGTTGTAGCGGCCCGTCACCTGCGCGGCATTCTGGTCCCAGTCCGGGAAGCGGGCGGGATGCGCGCCCGCCGAGGTGCGGACGATCAGGTCGAGACGTTCTGTGAAGGTGCGGCAGACGTCGCGCACGTGGCACGCGTACTCGAGGGGCGACCACACGTCCGGCGCGGGGCGTGCGGTGCTGCCGGGGCGGGTCGGCACCGCGGCCCACGGCCGAATGGTGGCGCGGATGCGATCGGCCGCGGTCGCTGGCGTCACGGTGGACGGGTCGAATCCGCATGCGGCGCAGGGCTCGCGGGTGATCGTCGTCCAGTCGCGGGTTTCCGGCGGGACGGGATCGGTGGGATCGGGAACATTCGGCATGACACCATCATCGTCCCCTCGCGGACATCCCGTTGTGTCCCGGCGCCCGGCCGGGTCACGCGAGCGCCGTGTCCACCAACGCGCGGATCGTGTGGTCGTCGAACCCCAGACCTCGTGCTGTGCGGACGAACTCCACCGCGGCGCGCTGCGCGTCGCGCCGCGTCACGTCTCCGGTACCGGCGATGAAGGTGCCGTTCCGGCCGCGCGTCTCGATGACGCCGGCGGACTCCAGCTCCCGGTAGGCCCGCGCGGCGGTGTTGGCGGCGATTCCGAGTGCGGTGGCAAGGGCGCGGACGGTGGGAAGCTTCTGGCCGGAGATGAGGTCCCCGTCGCGGACCAGGGTCATGACCTGCAGACGGACCTGATCGAATGGCGGAGTGGGCGAGTCGTGGTCGATTGTGATCGCCTCGATGCCGGTCATATGAGCTCCTTCGGTGCGGTCCATTGAGGCGGGGCGCCGGCCCCCGAGCGGCACGCGGGGCGGGCGGGTCACCGCCAACTGGGCAGCCACAGTTCCATCTGCCAGTGTGCGTCGGAGATGACGCGGCCGGTGAGGATCGGCCACAGCCACACGTAGTTCGCGATGACGAGGGCGACATAGCCGCAGACGATGATCAGGCCGAGCCGCCGGCGTTCGCCCGGACGGTACGCGCGCGGATGCGCGCCGGCGAGCGCGCGCGGGTTCCCGTCCCGGCCCGGCGGACCCGCCCCGTGCGGCGTGGGCCGAGGGTTCCGCACGCCGAGGATCTCCCCGAGCACGAGCGTGATCGCCAGGATGAGGAACGGGGCGAGGCCCACGGAGTAGAAAAAGTACATCTGCCGGTCGAGGTTGAGGAACCACGGCAGATAGCCGGCCGCATAGCCGACGAGGATCCACGTGTATCGCCAGTCGTGCCGCGTGATGATCCGCCATACCGCCCACGCCGCGACCGGCAGCGACAGCCACCACAACGCCGGGGTTCCCACGATCATCATCGCGCTCACGCACTTGTCCGCGCCGCAACCGTCCACTTTGTCGCCGTCGGCGAAGTAGTACAGAAGGGGGCGCAGGCTCATCGGCCAGGTCCACGGCTTGGACTCCCACGGGTGCCGATTGCCCGCGGAGTTGGTGAGATGCTCATGGAACTCGAGCACGTGGGCGCTGTAGTACCAGAGGCTGCGGAGGGCATCGGGAACGAAGGAGAAATCGCCGCCGGCCCCGACCTTCCAGCCGACGGCGTGCCGGTCCACGCCCACCTCGCTGGCGAACCACGCCCACCAGGAACCCAGGTACGTCAGCAGGGGCACCAGCACCAGGCTGGCGAGCGCGGCCGGCGTGTCGCGGACGAGGGTGCCGACCCACGGGCGCCGCACGCCGAACCGCCGGCGCGCCGCGACGTCCGACATCACGCAGAGCAGCCCGAAGAACGCGACGTAGTACAGCCCGCCCCACTTCGCGGCGCAGGAGAGCCCCAGCAGGACGCCGGCGCCGAACCGCCACCAGCGGAAGCCCAGCCGCGGCCCGAAGGCCGAGTCGTGGATGCGCCCCTCCACGGCCACCAGCGACAGGCGGTCGAGGACCTGCTGCCGGTCGCACAGCAGGCACGCGAAGGCCGCGACCATGAACACGGTCAGGAAGATGTCCAGCAGCGCGGTCCGCGACGACACGGTGAGCACCCCGTCCGCAGTGGCCAGCAATCCCGCCACCGCCCCGAGCAACGTCGATCCGGTCATCCGCCGCGCGATCCGGATGATCAGCAGCACCAGCACGGTGCCCGCCACCGCGGAGGCGAAGCGCCAGCCGAAGCCGTCGTATCCGAACATCCACTGCCCCAGCGCCATCAGCTGCTTGGCGAGCGGCGGATGCACCACCAGCTCGTAGCCGGGGTTGTCCTCGATCCACCCGCCGCCGATCATCTGCCAGGCCTGCGGCGCGTAATGCTTCTCGTCGAATACAGGCGTGCCGGCGTCCGTGGGGTTGCCCAGCGTGACGAACCTGGTCACACCCGCGATCGCGGTGATGACGATGGTGGTGATCCATCCGCGGAGCCGGTCGGTCGCAGCGGCGGCGCCCGGGGGCTGTCGACTGTCGGGGCCTCCGCGGCCGTGCGGGCCCGTCCCCGGCGGGGCCGTGGCGCGCCTGCCGAACGCCCGGTGCGACGGCGCCGACGGGAGTTCGGCCGCCGCCGATGCGTCACCCGCGGCGTCGGTCCTGCGGGCGGTGGTCATCGGCGGCACACGACGATGGTAGGCGTTCCGACGCACACAGTGGATGTCCGTAGGCTCAGCTTCCATGGAAGAACGCGACGCCCCGACGGAAGAACGCGACGCCCCGACGGAAGAACGCGACGCCCCGACGGATGTTCGCGGCGCTGTCAGTGCACAGTCCGCCGGCGGCGGGCCGGCGGACGGGCGCGGCCGTCTGATCCTGGCGGCCACCCCGCTGGGCGAGATCGGTGACGCGTCACCGCGACTGCGCGCTGCCATCGCGGAGTCCGACGTTGTGGCGGCCGAGGACACGCGGCGGACGCGGGCGCTCGCCGCAGCGCTGGGCGTGACCATCGGTGGGCGGGTGGTCAGCTTTTACGACCAGGTCGAGTCGGCACGGATTCCCGCGCTGGTGGAGGCGGTCGCGGCCGGGGAGTCGGTGTTGCTGGTGACGGACGCGGGAATGCCGTCGGTGAGCGACCCGGGCTACAGCCTCGTCGACGCCTGCATCGCCGCGGGCCACAGGGTCACCTGCCTTCCCGGACCGTCCGCGGTGACGACGGCCCTGGCCCTGTCGGGACTGCCCGTCGACCGTTTCTGCTTCGAAGGGTTCGCCCCGCGCAAGCCGGGAAAGCGCCGGGACTTCTTCGCGACGCTCCACGACGAGCCGCGGGCGAGCGTCTTCTTCGAGTCACCACACCGGCTCGCGGCGTGCCTGGCGGATGCCGTCGAGGTGTTGGGTGCCGAGCGGCGGGCGGCGGTGTGCCGTGAGATGACGAAGACGTACGAGGAGGTGCGTCGCGGAACGCTGGGGGAGCTGGCAGCCTGGGCCGCGGAGGGGGTGCGCGGCGAGATATCCGTGGTGCTCGCCGGTGCGGTGCCCCGCCGTCGTTCGGTGACGGACCTGGTGGGGGAGGTGGAACGACGCGTGAGCGGCGGGATTCGCCTCAAGGACGCCTGCGCGCAGGTGGGTGATGAGGAGGGACTGTCCAAGAGGGAGCTCTACCAGGCTGTTCTCTCGGCGCGGGAGTGACGGCGCCGCTGCCGTCCGCCCTGGATGAGGGGACCAGGCCGATGATGCTGGCGGCCTTGTCCAGGCATTCCTGCCATTCTGCCGCGGGATCCGAGTCGGAGGTGATCCCTCCGCCCACGCCCAGAACCGCCGAGCCGTCGTGCCGGAATTCGACGGTCCGGATGGCGACATTGAGCTCGAGCCCGGCGACCGGTGAGAACATGCCGACCGTGCCGCAGTAGACGCCGCGGGGGACGCCCTCCCACCCGTCGAGGAGGTCGCGTGCCCGGGCCTTGGGGGTACCGGTGACCGAGGCCGGGGGGAACGTCGCCGCGATCAGCCCGGCGTCGGCCGTCCCCGTCGGCAGCGTGGCGGACACCGTGGAGACCAGGTGCCACACGCCGGGGGCCCTACGGACCTCCAGCAGTCGGCGCGCGCGCACCGAGCCGACGGCCGCCACACGCCCCAGATCGTTGCGCACGAGGTCGACGATCATGATGTTCTCGGCCACGTCCTTGACGGAACGGCGGAGCGCGCCGGGCGGCGAGGTCGACGGTGCCGTCCCCTTGATGGGGCTCGACTCGACGCGGTCTCCGTCGCGCGTGAGGAACGTCTCCGGCGACAGCGACGCGACCGCGCCCCCGGGGCCGTCGATGTATGCGGCGCGCCGGGGCGTGGTCGCGGCCGTGGCGTCGGCGAAGAAGCCCAGCGGCGATCCGGCGTACCGTCCGGTGAAGGCCGTGCACACGCATGCCTGGTAGATCTCTCCGGCGCCGATGGCCGCAAGACACGCTTCGACACCGCGGCGATGCTGCGCCGGGTCGGGGCCGGTCCAGTCGACCGACCAGTGCAGCGCGGGCCCGGTGCGGGCGGCGCTGCGCGGCCCGTCGGCAGGATCGGCGCTGTGCCCGCCGCCGGCGGGGTCGACGAGGGCGGCGATGTCGCGCGGACAGGTCTCGCCCGTCAACGACTCCCACCACCAGCATCCGGCGTCGTCGAGGACGAGCACGCTGTCCGTCCAGGCCCCGGCGGCGGCGGGCAGCCGCCCGTGCCCGGTCGCGGTGCGGGTTCCATCCGGGTACGACAGGTAGCCGATCCACCCGCCGCCGATGGCGCGGTGGCCTCGCGCGTGGGCGCGACGTGACGGTGCCGCAGCGTGATCCGCGGGCGCGGTGAATGCGTGCCGGGGCTCGACGGGTAGGGCCCGGCACTCGGGCGCGATCACCGCGGCGGCGCCGAACCACCGCCCGGTCAGGGCGGCCGGCCCGGCCGTGTACCGGTGCGCGGAACGTGTCCCGAGGCCCCGGAGCACCGCAGAGGCGGACGCTCCGGGGCCCAGTCGCTGTTGCAGCATCGCATCAGGGTGCCATGGGCCCCGACCGGGAGCGAACAGGACCGGACCGGGTGTGAATGGTCCCGGCCCGGCCGGCGGGCCCGGTCCCGGCCGGTGTCATGCGCGGGGCAGGGGGCGGCGCCCTGGCAGACGCCGGCCGCCTGCGGTGATGGTCGCGGTCTCGGCCGCGTCCGTTCCCGCGCACCAGCCGACGGGGTCCACCTTGCCCGCGCGTGTGGGACGTGAGTGCGGGAACAGCCGCTGGGCCTCCCGCCGGACGGCGTCGTCCTGCGCGCGCAGGACCGGGACGAGTGCTCTGTCGTGTACGCCCGCGTCCGCGGCCGCGTCGCGGGTGGCCTGGCGTTGCGCCTCTGCCAGCCGCTGCCCGATCCGGGTGGCGAATCCGACGAGGAACGACCGGCGGAACGCCGCGGTGTGGCCGGGCGCGCTGAAACGCGGCGACCGGAGCTGCATGGCCCGGGTGCATTGCACCAGCAGCGAGGTGAAGAGCAGTTCCACCTGCTCCAGCGCATCGGCGGGTCCGACGACGGTCGCGATGGCCAGCCGCTTGGACCAGACTGTGCGCACCGCGTTCACCTTTCCAATGGCGGAGAGCAGGGTCACCTTCTCCCGCAAGTACGGGTTGTCCAGGTGGATGCGCCGCGCGGACACGGTGAATCCGTTCGCCGGGGCGGACCGGTGGAGCATCGCCGTGTCCACCGAGTGGCGGGTGATCAGTTCCTGGGCTTTCGCCGTCAGAGCCTCGGCCTCGTGCGGGTAGTCGGTGGATTCCGCCTTGGCGAGCAGGGCGCGGATGCGGGCCGGCACCTTGGGATCGACCGTGCCCGGGCTTCCGTCGGCGGCGAGCCGATCACCCGCAGTCGCGGACGACGCGGTGTGCGGACCCCACTGCGACGGCGGCGGGCACAGGTGGGGCCAGTCGGGAAGCGAATCCCACAGGAGCACAAGCCCGTGCGCGGTGCAGTCTCCGATGTAGGATCCGATGCCGGGCAGCTCGGGCGTGCCCGCTGCGGCAACGCGGCCCGCGGAGCAGTGGCCGGACAGGTCCCGCTGCGCCGTCGCGGCGGCTCCCGCGTAGCGGAGCGCCGCGCTGTCCGCGGCGGGCTCGGCAAGCGCCATCGCGCGGATCTGATCCGACCACGACGCGGGGGCGCAGGCCAGGCTGGTGACCCGGTAGGCGTGGACGAGGAGCAACGTCGCGATCAGCCCCGCCTTGACGTCGGAGAAGTGCCGGCCGGTGACATGCAGGACGTCCTGGGGCTGCCAGCCGCGCTCGTAGACGTCGGTGAGGGCGCCTAGCACGAGAGCGGCCACGGACGCTGCGGTACCGCAGGGCCCGTGTTCCCCCTCGCAACTTCCCCCGCCCCTGCCCTCACGACTGTGCTCGCAGCAGCCTGCGGTGCGGCCGTCGTGATCGCGGAACTGCGTGCCGGATGCGGATCCGGTGGCGCCTCGGTACATGATCGTGCTCCCCCTCATGCTCGATGTTCGCGTGCGCGTGCGACGACGATGCGGAACGGTCCGACGGATCCCCGGCCGCGGGTCGGCGCCGAGGATGCCGTGCATCCGTGAATCCCGTGCATCCGTGAAGCCCGTGCATCCGTGAAGCCCGGGGTTTCACGAAGCCCGGGGTTCCGAAGGGATCGGGCATTCGTTCTATCGATCACACGTTCGCCATCGTGCATGAACCCACCGACAAGTTCCGCCCGTCGTACGCAATAGGCTGTGAGCATGTCTTCCTCTGTGCTCACCGCCGTCGCGTGGCCCTATGCGAACGGGCCCCGCCACATCGGCCACGTGTCCGGTTTCGGGGTGCCCTCCGACGTCTTCTCGCGCTATCAGCGGATGATCGGCAACCGGGTCCTGATGGTTTCGGGCACGGACGAGCACGGCACGCCGATCCTGGTGCAGGCGGACGCGGAGGGCATCGCGCCGATGGACCTGGCGGACCGGTACAACCGTGTGATCGTGGACGATCTGCAGGGGCTCGGTCTGAGCTACGACCTGTTCACCCGCACCACCACGCGCAATCACTACGCGGTGGTCCAGGAGCTGTTCCGCACGCTGCACAAGAACGGCTACCTGGTGCCGAAGACCACCACCGGCGCGATCAGCCCCTCCACGGGCCGTACGCTTCCGGACCGGTTCGTCGAAGGCACCTGCCCGATCTGCGGGTACGACGGCGCCCGCGGCGACCAGTGCGACAATTGCGGAAACCAGCTCGACCCGGCGGATCTGATCAATCCGCGCAGCAAGATCAACGGGGAGACCCCGAAGTTCGTCGAGTCCGAGCACTGGTTCCTCGATCTGCCCGCGCTCGCGGACTCGCTCGGCGACTGGCTCAAGGGCCGCTCCGGCTGGCGGCCGAATGTCCTGCGCTTCAGCCTCAACCTCATCGACGACATGCGCCCGCGCGCCATGAGCCGCGACATCGACTGGGGCATTCCGATCCCGCTCGAGGGGTGGCAGGACCGCGGCGACAAGAAGCTCTACGTCTGGTTCGACGCCGTCATCGGATACTTGTCCGCGTCGATGGAATGGGCTGCGCGCTCCGGGGAACCGGAGGCGTGGCGCGAGTGGTGGACGGACCCGAACGCGGTCAGCAACTACTTCATGGGCAAGGACAACATCACCTTCCACTCGCAGATCTGGCCGTCGGAGCTGCTGGGCTACCGGGGCGAGGGCGCGAAGGGCGGCGAGCCCGGGCCGCTCGGCGCGCTCAACCTGCCCACCGAGGTGGTGTCCTCGGAGTTCCTCACGATGAGCGGGTCGAAGTTCTCGACCTCCCGCGGCACCGTCATCTACGTGCGGGATTTTCTGCGCGACTTCGGCCCCGACGCGCTGCGCTACTTCATCTCCGTCGCCGGCCCGGAGACTCAGGACACGGACTTCACCTGGGAGGAGTTCGTCCGGCGGACCAACTTCGAGCTGGCCAACGAATGGGGCAACCTGGTCAACCGCTCGGTGTCCATGGCGTTCAAGAACTTCGGCGCCATCCCGCGTCCGGGCACCGTGACCGACGCGGACGCGGAGCTGCTGCGCACCGCGCACGCGGCGTTCGACACGGTCGGCGCGGATCTGGCGCGCAGCAGGTTCCGTTCGGCCGCCGGTGAGGCGATGCGGGTGGTCTCGGCCGCCAACAAGTACATCTCCGACACCGAGCCGTGGAAGCTCGCCAAGGACCCGGCGCAGGCCGACAGGCTCGCCACCGTGCTGCACACCTCCCTGCAGGTGGTCTCGGACGCCAACGCGCTGCTCACGCCGTTCCTTCCGCACTCCGCGCAGAGCGTGCACGAACTGCTCGGCGGCGGCGGGGTGTGGGCGGCGCAGCCGGAGGTCCGCGAGGTCGACGACCTGGTTTCGCCGTCGCTGCCCGAGGGGCCGGTGGGCGTCGGGCTGCCCGCGGAGGGGCGCAGTTACCCGGTGCTCATGGGCGACTACGCCGCGGAGAAGGCGGTGTGGCGGCGCACCGAGGTGCAGCCGGGCACCCCGTTGTCCAAGCCGACCCCGCTGTTCCGCAAGCTGGCCCCGGAGCTGGGGGAGGCCGGTCCGGAGTGGGCCCCGGTGGACAAGTGAAACGCGAGCGCCCGGCGCCGCCGGTTCCGGAGCCGGCGGGCGAGCTCATCGACGCCCATACCCACCTCGACGCGTGCGGCGTGCACGACGAGGCCTCGCTGGCCGCCGTGCTCGACCGCGCCGGGCGTGCGGGGGTGGGGCGAGTCGTGACGATCGCCGACGACCTCGACGCGGCCCGCTTCGCGGTGCGGGCCGCGCACTGGGACCAGCGTGTCCACGCCGCGGTGGCGCTGCATCCCACCCGGGCGAACGTCCTGGACGACGAGGCGCGGACGGAGCTCGAGGCGCTCGCGGCGGACGACCGGGTCGTGGCAGTGGGCGAGACCGGCCTGGACTGGTACTGGCCGGGCAAGATGGACGGTTGCGCGGAACGCGGCGACCAGCTCGAGGCCTTCGTATGGCACATCGACCTCGCCAAGCGCACCGGTCTGCCGCTGATGATCCACAACCGCGAGGCCGACGACGACGTGCTGGCCGTGCTTGCGTCGGAGGGCGCCCCGGAAACCGTGATCTTCCACTGCTTCTCGTCGGGGCCGGAGACCGCGCGCAAATGCGTGGACGCGGGATACATGCTGAGCTTCTCGGGGACGGTCAGCTTCCGCAACGCCAAGGAGCTGCACGCGGCGGCGGCGATCCCGCCGGACGACGGTTTCCTGCTGGAGACCGATGCGCCGTTCCTGACTCCGCACCCGTACCGGGGGGCGCCCAACGAGCCGTACTGCCTGCCCTACACCGCCCGGGCGCTCGCCCACCTGAGAGGCGAGAGCGTGGAGACGGTCGCCGCCTTGGCGACGGGCAACGCCGAGCGCGTGTACGGCATCGGCAGCCGCGACCTGCACCTGTAGTTCGGGTCGAGGGTGCGGCGCGCGGAGCCGTAAGGCGACACGCCCGCGCAGTGGTCCGGTGTGATACTTCACAAACGCGCCATCGTGCCTGATGGGGGTGCCGCCAAGCGGGATCGGTGCGGAATTGCGGCCATGGTGGATTGCAGTACCGATACCGGTTCGTTACCGTCCTGTGATCGTGATAGCCGGGATGGGGAAGTCCCGGGCGCCACGGCGGGGCTCAGGCCCGCACGCCGAAGACCGACGGCCCGCTGGGATGCGGGAATCCGGTGGTGCCCACCCCTGCCCGGAACTGCCACCACAGGAAACCGATGTCAGCCTTCGCCCGGATCAACCGCGCCCCGTCCTTCCTCCTCCGTGCCGTCCTGGGGGCGTTGCTGCTGACCCTGGTGGCCGGGGGAGCCGCGGTGGCGGCGATGCTCAAGACGGTCACGCTCGACGTCGACGGCCAGCAGATGCAGGTGCGGACCATGGCATCGTCGGTGCAGGGCGTGATCGAGGACGCCGGATACACCGTGGAGGACCGGGACGTGGTGGCTCCGGCCGCAGGCGCGGACGTCGCCTCGGGGGAGACGATCGTGCTGCGCAACGCCAAGCCGCTGACGATCACCGTCGACGGCGTGCAGCGCGAGGTGTGGACCACCGCGAGCACGGTCTCCGAGGCGCTGTCCCAGTTCGACGCCGCGGCCGCGGGCGCCAAGGTGTCCGCGTCGCGCTCGCACCGGCTGCCCCTGGATGGAATGGCACTCGACGTCACCACTCCCAAGCACGTGACGCTGGCCGATGGCGGGCAGACGATCCCGGTGAACAGCGCCGACGCGACCGTGGGCGACATGCTCGCCGCGCTCGGCACCCCGCTGGACGGCGACGACGTCGTCGAGCCCGCGGCGTCGACCCCCGTGGCCGAGGGCATGACGGTCACGGTCAAGCGCATCGCCACCGACACGGAGACCGTCACGGAGTCCTTCGAGCCGCCGGCGGCGAAGACCGACGACGACTCGCTCGCCAAGGGCAAGACCGAGGTGACCGCTCCCGGCACGCCCGGCACCCGCGAAGTCACCTACAAGGTGACCACGGTCGACGGCAAGGAGACCGAGCGCGTCAAGCTGGACGAGAAGGTGCTCGAGCCGGGGGTTCCGGCCGAGGTCCGGGTCGGCACCAAGTCGGCGCCGTCGGTGCCGCACGGCGGCGTGTGGGACTCGCTGGCGCAGTGCGAGGCCACCGGGAACTGGGCGATCAACTCCGGGAACGGCTTCTACGGCGGGCTGCAGTTCACCCAGCAGACCTGGCAGGCCTTCGGCGGCGGCCAGTACGCCGCGCGCGCGGACCTGGCGACGCGGGAGCAGCAGATCGCCGTGGCGGAGAAGGTGCAGGCCGCACAGGGGTGGGGCGCGTGGCCGCTGTGCAGCAGCAAGATCGGTGCACGCTAGATTCTGAGGATGCCCGACACTTCTGACGAGGGCGGCGCGGCCACTGGCCGCGCAGCCCTTCTCGGCCCCGCCGAGGTCCGCGAGCTCGCCGAACGGCTGGGGGTCCGGCCGACGAAGACCCTCGGCCAGAACTTCGTCCACGACGCCAACACCGTCCGGCGGATCGTCGCGAAGGCGGGCGTGCGCCCGGACGACACGGTCCTGGAGGTGGGGCCCGGGCTCGGTTCGCTCACGCTGGCGTTGCTTGACACGGCAGCGTCCGTCGTGGCCGTCGAGATCGACCCCGTGCTGGCGCGGCAGCTGCCGGAGACGGCGGCCCGGCGCGCGCCGGCGGTGGCCGGGCGCCTCGCCGTCGTCGAAGGCGACGCGCTGCGGGTGCGCCGCGCCGACCTGCCCGCGGAAGCGACGGTGCTCGTGGCGAACCTCCCCTACAACGTCGCGGTCCCGGTGCTCCTGCATCTGTTCGCGGAGGTCCCCACGCTGCGCGGAGCGCTCGTGATGGTGCAGGAGGAGGTCGCCGACCGCCTTGCCGCGGCGCCGGGAAGCCGGACGTACGGGGTGCCCAGTGTGAAGGCCGGCTTCTTCGGAACCGTGCGGCGTGCAGGGGCGGTGGGAAGGTCGGTGTTCTGGCCCGTACCCAAGGTGGAATCCGGGTTGGTCCGCATCGACCGGTATGACGCCGCCCCGTGGCCGACCGACGATCGGCACCGGCGCGACGTGTTCGCCGTCGTCGATGCCGCATTCGCGCAGCGCCGTAAGACTCTGCGCGCGGCGCTGTCCGGGTGGGCGGGCGGTGCCGCCGAGGCCGAGCGGATCCTGCGCGCCGCGGGGATCGACCCGGCCGCCCGCGGCGAGCGCATCGACACGGCCGGATTCGTGCGCCTGGCCGCGGCCGGACCGTCGCGCGCGCAGAATGCCGGCGAAGCGCTCGACTAGGCTGTGGGCCGTGCTGACTGTCGTTCACGAACCCGTGGTGGTGCAGGTGCCGGCCAAGGTCAACCTGCATCTGGGCGTCGGGGATCCGCGTCCCGACGGCTACCACGAACTGGCCACCGTCTTCCAGGCGCTGTCGCTGCATGACACCGTCAGCGTCGTCCCGGCGCACGGCCTGGAGGTGCGGGTGCGGGGCGAGGGCTCGCGGTTCGTCCCCACCGACAATCGCAACCTGGCGTGGCGTGCGGCGGAGGCGCTCGCCGCGCACGTGGGCCGCGAGCCGAAGGCCCGGATCACGGTCGACAAGGGGATTCCCGTGGCGGGGGGGATGGCCGGCGGCAGCGCTGATGCCGCGGGCACGCTGGTGGCGCTCGACGCGATGTGGGGGCTGGACCTGCCGCGCGACGATCTGCGGCGGATCGCGGCGGGGTTGGGCAGCGACGTCCCGTTCATCCTGCTCGGCGGCACGGCGCTCGGCACCGGGCGCGGCGAGGACCTGACGACGGTGCTCACGCGCAACAGTTGCCACTGGGTCCTGGCCTTCGCCAAGGGCGGTCTGAGCACGCCCGACGTCTTCGCGGAGCTGGACCGGCTGCGCGCCAAGGGACTGTCCGACGGCCCCGGGGACGATGCGCAGGGTCGGCGACAGCCCGGATTGCGGCGGCTCGGCTCCGCCGACGACCTCCTGCAGGCCCTGGCTGCGGGGGACGCGTCGCGGCTCGGCCCGGTTCTGGGCAACGACCTGCAGGCGGCGGCGCTGTCGCTGCGCCCGGACCTGCGGCGCACCCTTGCGGCGGGGGAGCGGGCCGGCGCGCTGCGCGGCATCGTCTCCGGTTCGGGGCCCACGTGCGCATTCCTGTGCGCGGACGAGGACGCGGCGCTGGCGGTGAGCCTGGAACTGGCGGGCGAGGGCGTGTGCCGCACCGTGCGCGTCGCATCCGGCCCGGTGCCGGGGGCGCGCGTACTCGGCGACGACCACGACGACTACGACGACCCCGAGGATCTTGCCTGATGGCCAACCGTGTCCTGGTCAATCTCGAAACCGTGTCGAAGAGCTTCGGCATCAAGCCCCTGCTCGACGAGGTCTCGGCGGGGGTGCACGAGGGCGACCGCATCGGCGTCGTCGGGCTCAACGGCGGCGGCAAGACCACGCTGCTGGAGGTCTTGGCGGGCCTGGAGGCGCCGGACTCGGGCCGGGTCAGCCTTGCGGGCGGACTGCGTCTGGCGGTGGTCACCCAGCGCGGCGAGCTGCCGCCCGGGGCGACGGTGGGCGAGGTGGTGTTCGGCCCGCTGGGCATGGCGGAGCACGAGTGGGCGTCGGACCGGCGCATCCGCGGGATCCTCCACGGCATCGGGTTCGGCGCGGAATTGGGCGGCTCCGCCGCGGCCGGCGCGGACCCGGAAGGCCGGCGCCTGCACACGCGGGTGGACGAGCTCTCCGGCGGCGAGCGGCGCCGGGTGGCGCTGGCCGCGGCGCTGGTCCAGGACCTGGACCTGCTCGTATTGGACGAGCCGACCAACCATCTGGACGTCGAAGGTGTGCGCTGGCTGGCCGACCACCTCCTGTCGAGGAGGAGCGCGCTCGTGGTCGTCACGCACGACCGCTGGTTCCTCGACACCGTCGCCACGCGCACCTGGGAGGTCGTCGGCGGCAAGGTGGAGAGCTACGAGGGCGGCTACAACGACTGGGTCTTCGCGCGTGCCGAGCGGGCACGGCAGGCCGACGCCACTGAGGAGCGCCGGCGCAATCTGGCCCGCAAGGAGCTCGCCTGGTTGCGCCGCGGTGCTCCGGCCCGCACCTCCAAGCCGCGTTACCGGGTGGAGGCGGCCGAGGCGCTGATCGCCGACGTGCCGCCGCCGCGCGACTCCATTGCGCTGAGCTCGTTCGCGCGCCGGCGTCTGGGCAAGGTGGTGATCGAGCTCGAGGACGTCGAGCTGCGCGCCCCTGCGGCGGGCGAGGGGAAACAGGGCCGCGTGCTGGCACGGGACCTGACCTGGCGGCTTGCCCCCGGCGAGCGGGTGGGGCTCGTCGGCGTCAACGGGTCCGGCAAGACCACCCTGCTGCGCACCCTCGGCGGCGAGTGGCCGCCGGCCGCGGGCAGGCGGATCGAGGGCAAGACGGTCCGGATCGGATGGCTGCGCCAGGAGCTCGACGATCTGCCCACCGACATGCGCCTGCTCGAGGCCGTCGAGGACGTGGCGCGGGTGGTGCAACTGGGCGACCGTGAGCTGTCCGCGTCCCAACTGGCCGAACGGCTCGGCTTCAGCCCGGCGCGGCAGCGCACGCCGGTGGGCGACCTGTCGGGCGGTGAGCGGCGCCGTCTCCAGCTCACCCGCGTGCTGATGGGCGAGCCGAACGTGCTGCTGCTCGACGAACCGACCAACGACCTCGACATCGACACCCTGCAGCAGCTCGAGGACCTGCTCGACGGGTGGGCCGGGACGATGGTCGTGATCAGCCACGACCGCTACCTCATCGAGCGCATCTGCGATTCGGTGTGGGCGCTGTTCGGCGACGGCCGGCTCACACACCTGCCGCGGGGGATCGCACAGTATCTGGAGCGGCGTGAGGAGCTCGCCGCACAGACGGGGCCGACGGCACAGGCCGCGGCGCCGCAGAAGAACGACGACGACGACGGCGGCGGTTCCGGCCCCGCGGCCGCGGGGCCGTCGGCAGCGGAGCACCGCTCGATGACCAAGGAGCTCGGCAGGCTCGAACGCTCGGTGGCCAAGCTGGACACGCGGATCGCCGGCCTGCACTCCCAGCTCGCGGAGGCCGCCACCGATCCCGACCGCCTCATGGCCCTCAACGCGGAACTGGTGCAGGTGTCAGGCGAGAAGGATGCGGCGGAGGAGCGGTGGATGGAGATCGCGGCCGATATCGGGTGAGAGATGCATCACTCGCATCGGTGCCTCGTGTTCCGCTCACATCGCCCGGGCTTAGGGTGCGGAATACGACCTTCTGAGGGGAGCTGCGTTGAGTTCATATGTGGAGACCGCCATCGACGGCACGGTCGGACGGATCGTCCTCAACAGGCCGTCGGCGCTGAACGCCTTGGACACTCCCATGATCCGCGAGCTTTATGCGGTGCTGGTGGGGTGGAAGGACGACGACGCGGTGCAGACCGTGCTCGTGCGCAGCGCCTCGGACAAGGCGTTCTGCGCGGGCGGCGACATCCGCTCGGTGCGCGAGTCGGTCCTGGCCGACAAGAACGGCGAGGTCTACGGGTTCTTCTCGGAGGAGTACCGGCTCAACCAGCTCATCGCCGACTACCCCAAGCCGTACGTGTCGGTGATCGACGGCGTCAACATGGGCGGCGGGCTCGGCATCTCCGTGCACGGTGCGGTGCGCGTGGTCACCGAGCGCGCGATGTTCGCGATGCCGGAGACCGCCATCGGCTTCATCCCGGACGTGGGCGCCAGCTGGTTCCTGCCCCGCATCCCCGGGGGCGCAGGCCTGTACGCGGGGCTCACCGGGGCCCGCCTGAACGCGGGCGACGCCCTGGAACTCGGCCTCGCAACGCATTTCGTCCACTCCTCGGGGCTCGACGCGTTCGCGAAGTCCGTCGTCGGCGACGGGCTGGACGCCGCGCTGGGGGCGCTCGACGCCACGCAGGCCCCGGAGTCGACTATCGCCGCGGTGCGCCCGGAGATCGACGAGGCCTTCGCCGGATACGACCTGCCTGCGATCGTCGAGCGGGTGGCCCAGGGGGATGAGCCGTGGCGGGTCGCGGCGCGCGAGGCGCTCGCCTCGGCGTCGCCGTGGTCGATGTCGGTGAGCACCGAGCTGCTGCGCCGCGGCGGCGAGTCCGCGACGCTGGCGGAATGCCTCGGCCGCGAGCTGCGCGCCGCGGTGAAGATGACCGCCTGCCCGGACTTCGCCGAAGGTGTGCGCGCGGTGCTCGTGGACAAGGACCGGAACCCGTCCTGGACCCCGGCGACGATCGCGGAAGTCTCCGCGGACGCCGTGCGCGACGTCTTCGACTCGCCGATCTGACCGGCCTCTCCTCACCTGCTCGCGGCCGTTCACGGTCCGGGGGCGGCTCACTTCGAGGGCCGGGCCGGCCCGCGGACGAGCCCGGCCAGCAGGTCACCCTGCTCGTCGACGCGGCGCAGCACCTCGTCGAAGGTGAGCTGGCGCAGCGCGGGATCCTCGATCTCGTCCCACGTGCGCGGCGCGGCGACCGTGGGGCGGTCCCGCCCGCGCAGCGAATACGGCGCGACGGTGGTCTTGGCTCCGTTGTTCTGGCTCCAGTCGATGAACACCTTGCCGTGGCGCTCCGACTTCCGCATCGTCGTGGTGACGGTGCACGGATGGCGTCCGGCGATCTCGTCGGCGACCTGGCGGGCCGCGTCCACCGCGTCATTCGAGACCACCGGGCGGTCCAGCGCCACGTACAGGTGAATGCCTTTGCTGCCGGACGTGACGGGGTGGCAGGTGAGTCCGTTCGATTCGGTCAGGTCGCGTATCGCCGTCGCCACCCGCGCACAGTCGGCGAGTCCGGTCTGTTCTCCGGGGTCGAGGTCGAACACCAGGCGGTCGGCGAGGAACGCGCCGGGGGTGTCAGGCGCGTCCGAACCGGGGTCGGGGCGGTCGTGTCGCCACTGCGGGGCGTGCAGCTCCAGCGCCGCCTGCTGGCCGAACCACGCCAGGGCCGCCTCGGAATCGGCGAGCGGATAGGTGGTCCGGTGGGTGCGGTGGACCAGAGTGCAGCGGTCGATCCACGCGGGCGCGGAGGACGGCAGCTGCTTTTCGAAGAACGACTCCTCGCCGACGCCGCGCGGCCAGCGTTTGCGGGTGACGGGGCGTAGTTGTGCGTGGGGGAGCAGTACCTGTGCGATGCCGCGGTAATAGTCGATGACGTCCGCTTTCGTCACCGCGCCGGAACGACCGCGCGCCGGATAGAGCACGCGGTCCGGATGGGTGATCCTCACCTCGCGGTCGCCTACGGTGACCATGCCTGAGGATAACCGGGATCGGCGCCGGCAAACCTGACGATCGCCGGCGGCGTTGCAGTCGCCGTCCGCTGTGTGTCAGTCACTCGCCGCAACAAGAGGCCGCAGCGTGAGGTCCGGGTTCTCCTTCTCGATGTACTGCAGCCGCCACTTGTCGCTGAACAGCGCCAGGACGACGCCGTCGGAGCGGGTGAACACCTCGACGCCGCGTTGGCGGTCCAGCCCGGGCGCGGACGCCTTGTCGGTCTCGCGCGCCACTGTGTAGCCGAGGTTGTTCACGACGGTCTCCACGCCGAACTCGGACTGCATCCGTGCGGTGACCACCTCGAACTGCATGGGCCCCACAGCTGCCATCACCGGTGACGCGTCGCCGCGGGCGTTGTTGCGCAGCACCTGCACCACGCCCTCGGTATCGAGCTGGTCGATGGCCTTGCGGAACTGCTTGTACTTGCCGGCGCTGCGGGCGCTGATCATCGCGAAGTGCTCCGGCGCGAACGACGGGATGGGTGCGAACTCGATGCGCGGGTCGCTGTAGAGGGTGTGTCCGGGGGCCAGGGCATTGGCGTTGACGAGCCCCACGATGTCTCCGGGGTAGGCGTCGTCGACGGTGTTGCGGTCGCGGCCGAACACCGTCAGCGCGTACTTGGTGGCGAACGGGCGGCCGGTCTGCGCGTGCGTGACCACCATGCCGCGCTCGAACGTCCCGGAGACCACCCGCATGAACGCGAGCCGGTCACGGTGCGCGGTGTCCATGCCCGCCTGCACCTTGAACACCACGGCGCTGAACGGATCGGTCACGTGGCGGGGCGTCCCGTCGACGCCGTCGCGGGCGTGCGGCGGCGGCGCGTAGGTGACCAGCGTTTCGAGGATCTGCCGCACGCCAAAGTTGAGCATGGCCGACGCGAAGATCACCGGCGAGGTCTGCCCCGCGAGGTACATCTCCTGGTCGTGGTCGGCTCCGGTCTCCGAGAGCAGCTCGCTCTCCTCCACAGCCGACTCCCAGACGTCGCCCTCGCGGGCCGCGGCGGCGTCGGCGTCCAAGTGCTCCTCGGGGGCCACCGTGGCGCCGCCGGAGGTGCGTGTGAAGCGCACGAAGCCGCCGTCGCTGCGGTCCAGCAGCCCGCGGAAGTCCCCGGCGATGCCCACCGGCCAGTACAGGGGCGTGGGAATCAGGCCGATGCGCTCCTCGATCTCGTCGAGCAGCTCCAGCGGCGACCGGCCGGGGCGATCCCACTTGTTGATGACGGTGACCACCGGAATGCCGCGATGCCTGCACACCTGGAAAAGCTTGAGCGTCTGCGGCTCGAGGCCCTTGCCCGCGTCGATGAGCATCACCGCGGCGTCCACCGCGGTGAGGACCCGGTAGGTGTCCTCGGAGAAGTCGGAGTGCCCGGGTGTGTCGACCAGGTTGATCACGCAGTCGTCATAGTTGAACTGCAGCGCGGTGGAGCTGACCGAGATGCCGCGGGCCTTCTCCATTTCCATCCAGTCCGACACCGTGGACTTGCGGCCCGCCTTGCCGTGCACCGCGCCGGCCTCGGAGATCACCCGCGCGTGCAGCGCCAGGGCCTCGGTGAGCGTCGATTTGCCGGCGTCCGGGTGCGAGATCACCGCGAAGGTGCGCCGGCGCCGCGCCTCGACGCCCGCGGTGTCCCGGCCGGGGGATTGCGCCCCGCTCGCCGCCGTCGCGGGATCGGTGTTGAGGGCCGACGCGTGCTCGGTGGTCACCGGGGATCCTTCCGGGATTGCGGGTGTTCCGGCACAGGCGGTGAGGTGCTGTACGCCGTGTGCGGTGGGGGCGCGCGGCGGGGCCCTCAGCGGGGTCCGTCAGCGGAATCCCGCCATGGGGTACCGCACTCCGCCGCGCAGTCGAAGATCGAGTTTACCCGGCCCGGACGGCGAGGCGGGTCATGCCCCGTGCAGGCGGTTCTGCGCGAACCCGAGCCCGCGTTCGGCCACGAGCTCCGCGGCGTCCGCCGCCTCCTCGCAGAAGACGCCCAGATCCTTGCGCTCGGCGGCGGAGAACGGCTTGAGCACGTAGGACGCCGGGTCCATCCTGCCGGGCGGGCGGCCGATGCCCACCCGTACGCGGATGTAGTCGCGGGTACCCACCGACGAGGTCACCGAACGCAGCCCGTTGTGGCCGCCTTCGCCGCCGCCGGCTTTCGCGCGGATCGTGCCGAAGTCCAGGTCCAGCTCGTCGTGCACCACGATGAGCCGGTCGGCGGGGACGGAGAAGAACTTCGCCGCGGCCGCCACTTGCCGACCGGAGACGTTCATGAAGGCGCGGGGCTTGACCACGGTCACGGGACGCTGTGCCAGGCGGCCTTGCGCGATATGCGCGCCGCTGCGCTTGTGCACGGTGAACCGCGCGGACATGCGCTCGGCGAGCACGTCCGCGACCAGGAACCCGATGTTGTGCCGCGTGCGCTCATACTCCGGACCCGGGTTGCCGAGCCCCGCGATCACCAGCGGACGGGTATCGGAGCCGTCCTCGTCGGAAGTGTCGGTTCCCAGCGTGTTCACGGGGAGCATCATCGCATCCCCGCCGCCCGGGACCGCATCCTGATGCCGCACCGCCGGCTGCCCTCCGTCCGAGGGAGCGCAGCCGGCGGTGCGGACTCACGTGCAGGGGAGGATCACTCCGCGGCGTCGGCCGCTTCGGCCTCGCCCTCGGCGGCCTCTTCGTCCTCATCGGGTGCGGAACGCTGCTCGGCGACGTTCACCAGCAGCAGCTCCGGATCGTCCTCGAGCTCGGTGCCGGCGGGAATCTGCACCTCGCCGGCCAGGATCTGGGTGCCCACCTCGGCGCCCTCGATGGAGACCACGATCTCCTCGGGGATGGAGAGCGCGTCGGCCTGCAGCCGCAGCGTCGTGACGTCGTGGAAGACGATGGTGCCGGGAGCGGCCTCGCCGGTGACGACCAGCGGAACCTCGACCACGACCTTCTCGCCGCGCTTGACGGTGAGCAGGTCCGCGTGCTCGATGTAGTTGCGCACAGGGTGGATCCGGACCTCCTTGGTCAGGGCCATGTGCTCCTTGCCATCGATGTCCAGCGTGAGGATGGCGTTGGTGCCGTGGTTGCGGATGATCGCGGCGAACTCCAGCGAGGGGATGTTCAGGTGGATCGGATCGGCGCCGTGGCCGTAGACGACGGCCGGGACCTGACCGTCGCGGCGGGCGCGGCGGGCGGCTCCCTTGCCGAACTCGGTGCGGGGGGTGGCGGCGACGCGAAGTTTGTCGGCCATGGGTGTCTCCTCTGTAGAGTCGCGGTAGTGGGGCCTCGGTTGCGGGGCCGTATCGAGCGCCGCAGCCGTGCACCCGAACTGCTGGTGACACCGCAGGCCGCGTCGATAACGGTCCGCCCGGGCCGGTTATCGGCCGCGAGCCACCCTCGCCGAGACAACGCCGTTCAGACTACCCGGCGGGACACCGCAGTGCGTGCGCGGGCCGTCTCGCCCTCACCGCAGCGGAAACGCGGTGCCCGTCAACTCCTCGGACAACGCCCACAGGCGGACCGCAGTGGCGGCGTCGCGGGCGCGCGCTGAGCGGCCGACGGCGGTGGGCGCGCCGCGCAGCTGGAAGAGTCCCCGCGGGCCGACGTACGTGTCGCCGGGGAGGTCTTCGACCGCGGTGAAGAGGGTGGGCAATGCGCCGCCGGCTGCGCCCTGGCCCACGAACCTGCTGCCGAAGCGGAACAACTCGGTGGCCCCGGGGATCGTGAGCTGGTTTCCGAGTCCGGTCGACGAGGCCCCCGGGTGCGCTGCGACGGAACGCACAGTCGAACCCGCCCCGGCGAGTTTGCACTGCAGCTGCGCGGCGCACAGCAGGTTCGCGAGTTTGGCCTGGCCGTAGGCCCGCGCCCGTGAATAGGGGCGCCGCTGGTAGTTGAGGTCGTCCAGATCGATCCGGCCCGCCCTCTCCGCCAGAGACGCCACCGTCACCACCCTGTCGCGCACGTGCGGCAGGAGCAGGTTCGTCAGGGCGAAGTGGCCCAGGTGGTTGGTTCCCATCTGCATCTCGAACCCGTCGGCGGTGCGCTGCAGCGGCGGCGTCATCACGCCGGCGTTGTTGATCAGCACGTCGATCGGGCCGTCCCAGTCCCGCACGAACCGGTGCACGGAGGCGAGGTCGGCGAGGTCGAGGACCCGGACGGCGAGCGTGCCGGCCTCCTCCCAGGGCGCGGTGCGCGGGCGCGCACCGAGGGCGTCGGCGACGGCGCGGCCCTTCACCTCGTTGCGCACGGCAAGCGTGACGTCCGCGCCCGCCGCGTACAGCGCCGCCGCGGTCTCGAGGCCGATTCCGCTGGTGGCGCCGGTGACGACGAACGTCCTGCCGGTCAGCCGGGGGATGTCGCATGCGGACCACCCGGCGCCCCGCCGGGGGCGGGGACGGCTCCGACTCACCGCGGCAGGATCTCTTCGACGTTCTCGATGGGGCGGGCCAGCCGGACGCCCAGATCCGTCACCACGAGGGGGCGCTCGATGAGGATCGGGTGGGCGGCCATCGCGTCGAGCAGCGCCTCGTCGTCGGCGTCCGCCAGCCCCAGTTCCTTGTAGACGGCCTCCTTGCTGCGAATCGCCTGACGCGGGGTGAGGCCCGCCCGCTCGATCAGCCGGGCCAGCTCGCCGCGGGTGGGCGGCGTGTCCAGATACTTGACGATGGCCGGTTCGACGCCGTGGTCCCGCAGCAGCTGGAGGGTCTTCCGGGAGGTGCTGCAGCGAGGGTTGTGATAGATCGTCGCGGATGTCGCGTCGGACATGGAATCTCCTGGGAGGCGTGCGGGATGGCTGCGGGTGCCGTCAGGACGACCCTAGCTGGCGGCGGCGCTGATACCGGCCCGGCGGCCGAAGTAGCTGCCGTCGCCCAGGGATGCGCCGCTGGCGTAGCCCCAGGCCGCGATCCCGGACGTGCAGCGTCCCGCGGCGAAGAGCCCGGGTACTGGGTCGCCGTCCACGTGCAGCACCCGGGAGTCGGGGTCGGTGCGCAGGCCGCCCAGGGCGAAGCCCCCGGTGCGCCCGCGCAGGTCGATGACGGCGATGTTGCCCTCGATGGGGCGCAGCCACTGGGCGTTCTTCCCGAACATCGGGTCCTCACCGCGCGCCGCATGCCGGTTGTAAAGTTCCACCGTCGCCTGCAGCGCGCCGCCGGGCAGTCCCATTTCCGCCTCGACTTCGGCGACCGTCTCGCCCACCCACTTCGGGCGGAACCGCAGGAACGGCGTGGCGCTGACGGTGGTGCCGGCCTCTTCGTAGGCGCGCTCGTCGAGGATCAGGTAGGCCTGGTTGCCCTGGTGCAGCGCCATCTCCTGCCCGATGCGGCCCGGATAGGTGTCCTCGGTGACGAACCGCTGTCCGCGGCCGTTGACGAGGATCCCGCGCACCATCATCTGCGGGTCGCAGTGGATCGCCACCTCGGCGGCGTCCATGTGCGTCAGGTCGGCGCCGACGGCCTGGCCCATCCGGATGGCGCGGCCGTCGTGCTGCTCCACCGCCGAGCCGGGGCGGCCGGCGAGCAGCGGGACGTGCGCGCGCATCATCGCATCGTTGTAGGTGAAGCTGCCCGCGGCCAGCACCACGCCGCGGCGGGCCCGCACCGACAGTTCCCGGCCGAAGCGCGTGCCGAGCACCCCGACGACCCTGTCGCCATCGTCGCCGGCGGAGACCACGAGGCGGCGCGTCGTCACGTCGTACTCGCTGCGCACCCCCAGCTCGGTGATCCGCTCGGAAAGCGGGGTCATCAGCATCAGTCCCGCGCTCTGCTCACCGGCCTTCTTCGCGGACATCTGCGGCACGTGACCGCGCGGAGCCGGTTCGGCGACGGCGTTGAACGGCGCGGCGTTCTCCCCGCCCGTGTACATGAGGCCGTCGTCGGCCGGGGGCTCCCAGCCGGGCTCCCCGTAGAAGGCGGACTTGAACCGCACCCCCGCGTCCACCAGCCAGTCGTAGTGGGCGACGCTGCCCTCGCAGTAGGCGTCGATCTTGGCCCGGTCGGCACCCGGGCCCATCGCGGCCGTGAGGAAGGCCCGCATGTTCTCGACGTCGTCGTCGAAACCCAGCTCCCGCTGCAGCCCCGTGCCGCCGCCCATGTAGATGAATCCGCCGGCCAGGGCTGCGGCGCCGCCCCATCCGCCCGCGCGTTCGAGGATCACGACCTCCGCGCCGGCCCTGGCGGCCTCGATCGCCGCGCAGGCGCCCGCGATGCCGTAGCCCACCACCACGACGTCGGCTTCGATATCCCATTCGGGGGCGTCGGCGCCGGTGGGCGAGCCGATGCGCAGCGGGCGTACTGAATCGGCGGAGGGATGGCCGGTGCCGGGACGGGGATTCGATGCGGGTGCAGGCATGCCACGGGTATATACGAGCCGTCGTGCGGGTGCCGCCGGGTCCTCCCGCGTACTGAGATCGAACGGTCCGTCGGAGGGCAGGGGAGTGCCCGGGGCGTGATCGGGGTAAGCCCTGCCGATGATGCGCAGATCGTTACGTCCGGCGCCGCGGGAGGTTAATGTCGGTGAGGACCCGCGTTCGCGTGAATCGAGGCTCCCACCTGAAATGTCCCAGCCCAGAACAGCGCAGCCCAGAACAGTGCAGCCCAACGGAACGATCGATCCCGGCGGGTCGGCCATGACGGTCCGTCCGGCCGCGTCCGCCCTGCCTGCCGGGCCGGCCACGGACGACGCCCGGGTCCACGGCGACGACGGGTGGCCGCCTGTCACGGAGGAATCCGCCCGGGAGCGCGTGGCAGGGCGATGCTTCGGTCTGCGCCCCCCGCGGCTGGTCGGCGCGGAACTGGAGTGGCTCACCCGGACGCGTTCCGGCGGCAGACCTACGGCCGCGCACCTCGCCGGGGCGTTGGGTGCGCACGCGCCCGGCAGCGTCGCCCCGGGATCGCCGCACGCGGCGCTGCCCGCCGGGGGCTCCGTCTCGATCGAGCCGGGCGGGCAGGTGGAGATCTCCAGCGCGCCGCTTCGGGACGTCGACACGCTCTGCGCGGCGCTCACCGCGGATGCCGCGGCGCTGCGCGCGCTGCTGGGCGCCCGCGGCATCGAAATGATCCCGGGCGCGGTAGACGGGGTGCGGGCGCCGTCCCGCATCCTGACCGTGGCGCGTTACGCGGCCATGCAGGAGCGTTTCGATCGGAACGGCCCGCTCGGGGCGGCGATGATGTGCAACACCGCGGCGATCCACGTGAGCGTCGATTGCGGAGCCGACCCGGAGGATCTGGCCCTGCGCTGGCGGGCGCTCAACGCGGTGGGGCCCGCGCTGGTGGCGGCGTTCGCCGATGCCGGGGACGCAGTGGTCGGCGGGGACGGGCACGGCGGCATGACGCGGGCGGGCCGGTGGGCGTCGGAACGCATGCGGACCTGGCTGACCCTCGACCCGGGGCGTACGGGGCTCGACGCGGCGGCCCCCGGAGCGTCCGCGGACCCCGTCGCCGCCTACACGCGATGGGCCCTGTCCGCGCCGCTGCTGTGCGTCCAGCGCGAGGACGGTGATTGGTCCGTACCCGGCGACGTGACCTTCGCGCAGTGGATCGCCGGGGACGCCGCCGCGCCGGACCGCGCTCCCACGGCCGCAGACCTCGACTACCACCTGACCACCCTGTTTCCCCCGGTACGCCCGTGCGGGCACCTGGAGGTGCGCTACATCGACGCCCAACCGGCACCGGCGGGGGACCACGGTCAGGCGTTGCACGAGGAGGCGTGGCCGGCGCCGATCGCGGTGGTCGACGCCCTGGTCCGCACGCCGGAGACGGCGCGGCGGGCGGCGGCGATCGCGGAATCGACGCGCGGGGAATGGCGGCGGGCGGCGCAGCGTGGGCTTGCCGACGAAGAGCTGCGCGGGTCGGCGCAGGCATTGCTGGGACTGGCTGCGGAGGCCGCACCCGGCGGCGCGACGCAGGCGATCGAGTCGGTGGCCCGACGCATCGCACGCGCCGGGGGGAGCGCGGTCGGGGCCGCACGGAGCTCGTCGCCGCAGGATGATCGGGACGACGTGCGTGCGGCGTGCCGCAGCGCGCTCGAACGGGCACGGCGGCGGACCCGCGTGCTGACGGACGTGCCGGATGATCAACTGACCGCCCAGCATTCGGAGCTCATGTCGCCGCTCGTGTGGGACCTGGCGCATATCGGAAACCAGGAGGACCTGTGGCTGGTGCGCGCCGCGGGCGGACGTGCCGCGACGCCGCCCGTCACTGGCCCGCAGGACGAGCCGTGGCGATCGCACGACAGCGGGGACGCCCCTGCCCACGACGGCGCGCACGGCCTCGATGATCTTTACGACGCCTTCCGGCATCCGCGCGCCACGCGCCCGGCGCTCCCGATCCTGGGGCCCGAGGCCGCACGGGGCTACACCGCGTCCGTCCGGGCGCACGCGATGGCGGTGCTCGAGCGCTGCGGGTTCGACGGCGACCCCCTCACCGCGGGCGGCTTCGTGTTCGGCATGGTCGCCCAGCACGAGCAGCAACACGACGAGACCATGCTGGCGACGCACCAGCTGCGCACAGGCCCGCGTCTGCTGCACGCGCCGGCCGCCCCGCGCGCCCGCCGGCCCCTGGGAGGGGACGCCGGGGCGCCCGGCGCCGTCCGTTCCGATCGCGCGGCGCCCGAGGTCGTGGTGCCCGGCGGTGCGTTCACGATGGGCACCGACGGGGCCCCCGGACCCGAGTCGTGGGCGCTGGACAACGAACGCCCCGCGCATCGGGTGGAGGTCGCCGCGTTCGCGATCGAGGCCGTGCCCGTGACCAACCGCCGGTACGCGCGCTTCATCGCCGACGGCGGATACCGGCGTCGGGAACTGTGGTCCGAGCGTGGATGGCGCCACCGCCTGCAGGAGGTTCTGGAGGCCCCGCAGTTCTGGAGCCGGGCGGGCGACGGCCACTGGGTGCGCCGCCGGTTCGGGGCGACGGAGGATCTGGAGCCGGACGAGCCGGTGGTGCACGTGAGCTACTTCGAGGCGGAGGCGTTCGCGGCGTGGGCGGGTAAGCGGCTGCCCACGGAGGCCGAGTGGGAGAAGGCCGCGCGCCACCACCCGTCCGCCGGGCATTCGCGCGCCTACCCCTGGGGCGACGAAGCGCCGGCCGAGCGACACGCGAACCTGGGGCAGCGGCATCTGTCGCCCGCCGGGGTGTGGGCGTATCCCGACGGGGCCACCGCGTCCGGCATCCACCAGCTGATCGGCGACGTGTGGGAATGGACCTCCTCCGGTTTCGAGGCCTATCCGGGTTTCCGGGCGTTCCCGTACCGCGAGTACTCGGAGGTGTTCTTCGGCGGCGACTACCGGGTGCTGCGCGGCGGTTCGTTCGGCACCGACGCGGTGGCGTGCCGTGGCACGTTCCGCAACTGGGACCACCCCGTACGGCGGCAGATCTTCGCGGGCATCCGGCTCGCGCGGGACTGCGCCGACGCCGCCGGCTCTTCGTCCTCCGGCGCCGACGAGAGCGGCGATGCCTGATGTGTCGTCACCTGGTCTGCCTGGGGCCTGAGCGCACGGTGGCCTCGGCGGTGACGCAGGGCGGTCATTCGCTGGCCCGGCAGGCCTGGGCGCCGGAGCAGATGCGGGGCGGCGGCACCATCAACGCCGACGGCTTCGGCGCCTGCTGGTGGGCCGCCGGCGGCGTGCCGGGCGTGGGGCAGCACCGCACCACGCTCCCGATCTGGTCCGACCCGGCGCTGGGCCGCGCAGTGGCGGGCGACGGGGACGGTGTTGAAGCGGGGGGCGGGGGCGCCGCAGGCGACGGCACCCCGGCGGTACGCGGAACGCTCGAGCAGATCCGCGCGACGGCGATCCTCGCGGCCGTGCGGTCCGCGACGCCCGGCATGGCGGTGTCGGCGCAGGCGTGCGCGCCGTTCACCGACGGGCGGTGGGCGTTCAGCCACAACGGGGTGATCCGCGGCTGGCCGGACACCGTGGCGGGGCTGGCGGACGCGATCCCGGCTGCCGAGGTGATGCGGGGGGAGGCGGCCACCGATTCGGTGTTCCTGTGGCAGCTGTTCCGCGCGCGCATCACGGCGGGGATGGACGCGGCCGACGCGGCGGCGTCGCTCGTGCGGGATGTCGAGGAGCGTGCGCCCGGCTCGCGGCTGAACCTGCTCGCCACCGACGGCGGGCGCGTCGTCGCCACCGCGTGGCGCCACTCCCTGTGGGTCCTCGACGCGCCGGACGAGCTGTGGATCGCCTCTGAACCGATCACCGACGTGGGGTGGGCGGAAGTGGACGACGGCGTCCTCGTCGATGCGCGGGTCGGACGCGTCCAGTCGGAACCGATCCCCATTGCAGCGAACACCCGATGAAGGGAGCCCGCAACCGATGACGACGACCCTGGTGGACGTGCATCTGACCGAGGCGGACCTGGAGGCGCAGCTGCGGGCCGACGTCGTGGCCGGCCTGGCCGCGGTGCCGAAGAGCCTGCCTCCCAAATGGTTCTACGACCAGCGGGGCGGTGAGCTCTTCGACGCGATCACGCGGCTCCCCGAGTATTACCCGACGCGTACCGAGCGCGCGCTGCTCACGCGTGCCGCGCCGGAGATCGCCGCGGCGAGCAAGGCCACCACGCTGGTCGAGCTCGGCTCGGGGTCCTCGGAGAAGACGCGGCTGCTGCTCACCGCCTTCGCCGAGCACGAGGGCCTCGAGATGTATGTGCCGCAGGATGTCTCGGAGTCGTCGATCCGGTTCGCCGCGGACGCGTTGGCGATCGAGTTCCCCGACCTGCCGGTACGCGGGGTGGTCGGCGATTTCACCGATACGACGGCGACGCTGCCGCGGGCCGGGCATCGGCTGGTCGCGTTCCTCGGCGGCACCATCGGAAACCTCGAACCCGACGCCAGGGCCGCATTCCTGCACGGGGTGGCGGAGGCGCTGGACCCCGGGGAGTGCCTGCTCGTAGGGATCGGCCTGGTCACCGACCCCGCGGTGATGATCGCCGCGTACGACGACGAGGAAGGGGTCACGGCGGAGTTCAACCGCAACGTGCTGCACGTGCTCAACCGGCGGCTGGGCGCGGACTTCGACCCGCGCATGTTCGAGCACGTCGCCCTGTGGGATGCGGCGCACAGTTGGATCGAGATGCGGCTGCGCGCCCGCCGTGAGATGCAGGTGCGCATTCCCGCGGTGGGGACGGTGGTCGACTTCGCGGCGGGGGAGGAGCTGCGCACCGAGGTCTCCGCCAAGTTCATGCTCGACGGGTTCGGCGGCGAGCTCACCGCGGCGGGCTTCGACCCGGCGCACACCTGGACGGACGAAGCGTCGCGGTTCGCGCTGGTGCTGGCCCGCCGCCGGGGTTGACCGCAGGGGCGGTCAGAGCCCGTCCAGGGTGAACCCTCCCGGCGGCTCGCGCCGCGGCTCCTCTCCCTTCGGCGGTGCCGGCGGGGCGGGCGGCTCCGGCGCTCCGGGCGGCGGTCCGGTGTGCGGAGGCGGCGGAGGAGGACCTCCGGGGCCGGGCGGAGGCGGCGGAGGAGGAGGCGTGTCGGCTGTCGCGGCCGACGGCGGGGCGTCCGCGCCCTGGCCGGATTGGGCGTGCCACTGGTCGAGCCGCGCGAGCGCGTCCACCACGTCCTGGCGCGGGCCGCCGGTGCGCTGTTCGGCGTAGAAGGCCTCGCCCAGCGCGCGGTACAGATCGCCCGCCTCGCGCTGCTGCTGGTATTCGTCGAGCTTCTGCTGGCCTTGATCCAGGCCCTGCTGTGCCGCGGCCGCCGCGCGCTCGGCCGCCTCTTTGGCTTTGTCCATGAACCCCATCAGTCCATACTTCCAGAGAACAGCCCGCCGGTGAATCCCTTGCGGTCCTCGTCCGGCCCCACGTTCTTCATCAGCGCCTGCGCGATGCCGGCCGTCGTCATCGATTGGATGATCACCCGACCGTCGCCCTCCAGCGTGGCCAGGTGCACGCCCTCGCCGCCGAGCGCCATGTTCATCACGCCCTTCATGTCCAGGCCGCCCACGCGCTCCACCCCGTACCTGACGGAGCTCTCGAATGCGACGATGCAGCCGGTGTCCACCTGGATCTTTCCGCCGTAGTCGGCGGGGTTGAGGTCCACGAAGTCGCCGGCTCCGGCGATGAACGCGGTGCCGGTGCCGCCGAGCTTCTCCAGGATGAAGCCCTCGCCGCCCCATCGGCCGGTCTTGCCGCCGGAGAAGGCGATGTCGAAGTCGATCGTGGACTCGGCGGCGACGAAGGCGTCCTTCTGCGCCAACCACTGCGTGGACCCGTCGAGTTCGAGCGCGCGGACCTGGCCGGGCAGAACGCCCGCGAACGCGACCAGTCCGGAGTCCTGCTGCGCGGAGTACACCTGCACCGCGAGCGACTCGCCGGCGATCATCCGCTTGCCGACGTTCTTGGCGAGTCCCAGCAGCGACGACGCCGTGGTCTGCCCGCCGCCCTGGGGGCCGGACGGCGCACCGATGGTGGTGCGGACGTCCACGTTCGCGGTCTTCCACAAGAACTTTCCGGGTTCGCAGAAGACCGATTGACCCTGTGCCAGTTGGCAGGCGACCATCTGCATGGAGCCGCCGATGAGCTTGTGGGTGACTGTCATGGGTGCTCCTCGATCGATGTGCGCCCTGCGTCGCACTCTGTAATTCGTGCCCGTGAAGTATAGGGCGCGGCGCGGGTAGGCGGCTATCGTTCCGGCCGGTTTCCCTCGTGATCGGACGCAGTGCGGCGCGGGTCAATCGAGCAGCGCGAGAACCCGCGCGGGCCCGCCGGAGCCGCCGCGGTGCTTGAGCGGCGCCACCACCGCTGTGGCGCCCGCGGGCGGCAGTGCGCGGAGGGCGGCGAGCATCTCGACGGCGTAGCGCCCGGCGCCGAGGACGGCGTGGTGGGCGGGGAAGGCGGTGGAGGCCCCACAGTCGATGCTCGGCGCGTCGGTGCCGATGGCGACGACGGCGCGCCGCTGCACCAGGAACTCGGCGGCCTCGCGCGAGAAACCCGGCCAGTGCGCGATGCCGGCCGCGTCGGGTGTCAGGGATCGGGTCAGCGCGTGCACTTCGGCATCGTCGTGCGGTTGCGCGGGCGCCTCCGGGTTCACTTTCCCGTCGGGACGGCCACGGGCGGGCCTGGTGATGAGTGCGACGAGCGCGCCGTCGGGGATGCGGCCGTGCAGCGATTCCCAGGCGGCGAGGTCCGCGGGCGTGGCGAGGGCGTCGGGGTCGGACGCGGTGCGGTCGGCGATGTCGACGAGCACGAGCGGGGCGAGGAGGTCGTCGACCCGGATCCGGTCGACTGCGTCCCCGCCGGGCACGCAGTGCAGCGGCGCGTCGACGTGGGTGCCGGTGTGCTCGCCGAAGCAGAGCTCGTGCACGAGGAACTCCGGGGCTTCGCGGATGCGGCGCATCCGGAAGAGCGGATCGCCGGGCCACAGCGGGAAGTCCTCGTCCAACGTGTGGGTGAGGTCGACGATCCGGCGGGGGCGTGCGGCGTGCGCGGCGGTGGGGGTGTGGTGGTGCATGGGCACAGTCTGCACGCCGGCCAGGATCAGCTCCGGCGAGCACGCACAGTCACGTACCTGTCTGACAAGTGATAGTGTTCTGTTCCGTCGTGGTGGACGCCCTGAGGACGAAGGAATGGTGCATGGACGCTCTGACGCGAGTCCCCCTGTCGCAGCAGGCGGCCGACGCGTTGCTCGACGCAATTGGCAAGGGCCGTTGGGAGGTCGGAGAGCAGTTGCCGGGCGAGGTCGCGCTCGCGGGTGAGCTCGCGGTGAGTCGCTCGACGATCCGCGAGGCCATCCGCCAGCTCGCAGCACGTGGGGTGTTGACCAGTCGGCAGGGGATCGGTGTGTTCGTCACGTCGGCCACGCCCACGGACGGGTGGGACCGTCTCGCCCGGCTCGGCGCGATCGCGGAGGTGGTGCAGGTGCGGATCGCCATCGAGTCGCGTGCAGCCGCGCTGGCCGCGGCGGAGCACGACGGATCCGACGCGGAGACGATCCGGCGTGCCCTCGCCGAACGCAACACGATGGCCGACCAGGGCGACCCCGCGGAGCTCGCGCGGGCGGACATCGCCTTCCACCGCGCAGTGGTCGCCGCGGCACGCAACGAACTGCTGCTGGCCTTGTTCGACAGTCTCCGGCCGCGGCTGGAGGCGTCGATGGGGGACATGCTGGAGATCATGGACGTCACCGAGAACGATGCGCACGAGCACACCGCGATAGTCGAGGCGATCCTCGCGCGCCGTGCCGATCGCGCGGAGGCGCTGACCCGCGGGCAACTGCTGGGACTGGCCGACGCACTGCGGAGGCGGTCGTGAGCGCTGCGGCGGCGGTCGTGAGCGCCGCGCATGGCGGTGCCGTGCTGTGCGTGGACGGCGTGGCGGTGGTGCGCCAGGGGAGGGCGCTGGTCGATGCGGTCTCCGTCGAGGTGCATGCCGGCGAGCGATGGGCGCCGACCGCAGCGGACACGGCGCTGGCCGAGGAGCTGACGGCAACTCTCGGGCTCACCGCACGCACGGGAACGCGCTGGTCGGTGCTCTCACAGGGGGAACGGGGCCGTGTGCTCATCGCCCGCGCGCTGATGACGCGGCCGCGGTTGCTTCTGCTCGACGAGCCGACGACGGGCCTGGATCTCGCCGCGCGCGAGATCCTCCTCGATGTGCTCTCCGGGCTCCGCCAGGCGCATCCACTGCTGTCGTCGCTTCTCGTCACGCACCATCTGGAGGAGCTTCCGCCGTCCACGACGCACGCGCTGGTCCTCGCCGGGGGCAAAGTGCTCGCGTCCGGCCTGGCTGAGGAGGTGCTGACCTCGGCGACGATCACGGGGGCCTTCGGCTATCCCATCGCCGTCGAGCGGCGCGCCGGCAGGTGGACCGCGTCGAGTGCGGCCGCGGGGCGGCGAGAGGTCTTCGCCGGAGACGAGGCCGGGATCGTGCAGATGCCGTGATCGTGCGGGCCTACCCCGTCTGCAGACGGCGCGCCTTCTCCAGGGCGGCGAGGGTGTGCAGGACGGTGGTGCGCTGGCGCTCGAGGTCCTTGATACGGGCGCGGGCGGCGAGGCCTCCCGAAGAGGACTTCTCGGTGATCTGCGTGTCGATGGCGCTGAGCTTGTCCAGCAACGTGGTGACGCGTGATTCCAGCGTCTGCAGATCGACGTCCGTGGCCGGTCCCGAGGCCGTGCGGGCGGACCGCGCGCGACCCGACCCCGTGGAGGCCTCGGTCTTACGCGGTGCCCGGGTGCGGCTCGGCCTGGACTTGCGCGCGGCCTGCGGCTGCGCGGCCGTGTCCGCGGAGTCCACGCTGATCGACTCGACGCGCTCGACGGCGCTGCTGCCCGTGCCCGTCATGGCCTTGCGGATCTGCTCGCGGCTGGGGGGCTCGGCCAGGCGGCTGGCGTTGAGCGCCGCTCGTGCGTCGCGCGCGGCGACCCGGTGCTCGCGCTCCTCCTCGTCCTCGGAATCGAGGGAGCCGCCCAGCGGGCGCAGGCCGTACATGCCCAGGAAATCACGGGCCTCCGCGACTATGGACTCGTGCTGACGGCAAGTGGCGCAACGGTGTTCGTTCTTGTAGACCTCGATGGAATCCTCGCCGCCGCACCACACGCACAGGCCGGGGGACCAGTGCCTCGCGGGGGTGGAAAGTGCTGAGGAGCCGGATGCGGTGGAACAGTGCGTGGGGAGATCCTGAGCGAGAGTCACGAGCGGCAACACTAGGTGACTCCGCGATCGCTGTCGACACCGGGACCACCCGTGCGTTGCCGAAGTCACACGGGCTTCGGACGTTGCAAAGAGTCGTACGTCCGTCCTGCTTTGCGGGTCAGCCCACCACCTGCGTCAGCCACTCGACCAGCGGGGTGACGGCGCGCCAGGATTCGCGGACGCGGTCGAGCGCGGCGGGGGTCTGCACCCACTCGGGACAGCCGTGTTCGAGCCGTGCGGTGAGGGAACGGTGGCGTAGTAATCCGATGCGCGGATGGTCGGCGGGGTAGCCGCGCGGGTGCGTCTTGAGCCGGTCGCCGCCGATGGTGAAACCCGCGCCGGCGAGGCGCGCGACGATGTTCTCCAGCTCGACGCCGCGCACGTCGTCGTCGATGGCGGAGCGAAGCCTGGCCAGCTGGTCGGAGGTCAGCGAATAGCAGCCCCCGGCGGTGGACAGTCCCGCCGCGTCGATCGCCACGTAGTAGCCGGTGCCCGGGGCGGTGGCGGTGAACACGCCCTGGTGGGTCTTGTAGGGCGTCTTGTCCTTGCTGAACCGCACGTCCCGGTACGGGCGGAAGACCTTGGCGACGCCGAACTCGTCCTCGAGAGCGGCGGCGAGCGCGGTCATGGGTGCGCGCACGGTGTCGCGGTAGATGTCCTTGCGCGGCTGCCACCAGGCACGGGAGTTGTCGGCCTCGAGGTCCTCGTAGAAGTCCAGCGCGGCGAACGGGATGCCGGTGAAGCCCCCGCCCTCGCCGTCATCGTCGGCGGGGGCGGGCGTGCCGTCCGGTGGCATGCGTGCGGCTTCCCGGTTTCGGCGCGGGCTCAGGCGATGCCGTTGAACAGCGAGGTCACCGAGCCGTTGTCGAAGACCTCACGGATGGTGCGGGCCAGCAGCGGCGCGATCGACAGCACCGTGAGGTTGTCGAACTGCTTGTCCCCGTTGATCGGCAGCGTGTCGGTGACGATGACCTCGCGCGCGCCGCAGTTTGCCAGGCGCTCTGCGGCCGGGTCGGACAGCACACCGTGGGTGGCGGCGATGATCACGTCGCCCGCGCCGGCCTCCTTGAGCACGCGGACCGCTCCGGCGATGGTCCCGCCGGTGTCGATCATGTCGTCGATGAGCACGCAGGTGCGGCCCTCGACGTCACCGACGACCCTGTTGGACTTGACCTGGTTGGGCACCAGCGGGTCACGGGTCTTGTGGATGAACGCGAGCGGCGCGCCGTCGAACGAGTCCGCCCACTTCTCCGCAACCCGGACGCGGCCGGAATCGGGCGAGACCACGGTCATGTTGTCGGTGCCGTAGTGCTCGCGGACGTAGTCGGCCAACTGGCCCTGCGCGTGCATGTGGTCGACCGGGCCGTCGAAGAAGCCCTGGATCTGATCGGTGTGCAGGTCGACGGTGATGATGCGGTCGGCGCCCGCGGTCTTGAGCAGGTCGGCGATCAGCCGGGCGGAGATCGGCTCGCGACCGCGGTGCTTCTTGTCCTGGCGGGCGTACGGGTAGAACGGCAGGATCGCGGTGATCCGCTTGGCCGAGCCGCGCTTGAGCGCGTCGATCATGATGAGCTGTTCCATGACCCACTGGTTCAGCGGGAACGGGTGACTCTGCAGAACGAAGGCGTCGCTGCCGCGTACCGACTCCTCGAAGCGGACGAAGATCTCGCCGTTCGCGAACTCGCGGGCCGTCTGCGGGGTGAGTTCCACCCCCAGTTCCTTGGCCACCCGCTCCGCCAGCTCCGGGTGGGCGCGGCCACCGAAGAGCATCAGGTTCTTGTGGTTGTCCGCCGAAAGTGCGCTCACTGGTCTTCGCCGTCCTCGTGATCGTCCTGTTGTTTCTGCGCAAGTCGTGCGGCGTCGGCCGATGCCGTCTGCGGCCACCTCCGCTCGACCCACCCCTCGAGGTTGCGCTGCGCCCCGACCGTCATGGCCAGGGCCCCCGGGGGGACGTTCTTGCGTACGACCGTGCCGGCGGCCGTGTACGCGCCGTCGCCGATGGTCAGGGGGGCGACGAACATCGTGTCCGACCCGGCGCGCACGTGCGAGCCGACCGTCGTGTGGTGCTTCTCGAGGCCGTCGTAGTTCACGAACACGCAGGACGCGCCGATGTTGGTGTGCTCGCCGATGGTCGCGTCGCCCACGTAGGTCAGGTGCGGCACCTTGGAGGACTCGCCGATGTCGGCGTTCTTGGTCTCGCAGAATGCGCCGATCTTGCCGCCCGCGCCGAGGACTGTGCCGGGGCGCAGGTAGGCGAACGGCCCGACGGAAGCGCTCGGGGCGATCCGCGCGCCGGTGCCGTGCGTGCGGATCACCGTCGCGGCCGCGCCCACCTCGACGTCGGTCAAGGTGGTGTCGGGCCCGACGGCGGCGCCTTCGGCGATGACGGTGGTGCCGTGCAACTGCACGCCCGGGTGCACCGTCACATCCGGTGCCAGCCGCACTCCGACGTCGATGCGGGTGGTGGCGGGGTCCACCACCGTGACCCCGGCGCGCATCCAGTCCTCCACGATGCGCCGGTTGAGTTCGGCGCTCAGCGAGGCGAGCTGGACGCGATCGTTGACGCCGGCCACGAGGTGGGAGTCGTCGACGTGGGTGGCGCCCACGCCCGATCCCGCGGCGTGGGCGGCAGCCACGGTGTCGGTCAGGTAGATCTCGCCCTGCGCGTTGTCGGAATCGAGCCGGCCGAGTGCGCTGCGCAGGAACGGCGCGTCGAACGCGTACACGCCGGAGTTGATCTCGCGGATCGCGCGCTGTCCCTCGTCGGCGTCGGGCTGCTCGACGATGCCGACCACCGCGCCGTCGGCGTCGCGGATGATGCGGCCGTAGCCGGTGGGGTCGGGAAGCGTCGTGGTGAGCAACGACACCGCGGCGCCGGTGCTGCGGTGTTCGGTGATGAGCGAGCGGATGGTCGCCGAGTCGAGCATCGGCACGTCGCCCGCAGTGACGATGACCGTGCCGGTGAAGTCGGCGGGGAGCCCCTCGAGCCCGTGCGCCACGGCATGGCCGGTGCCGTCCTGGCTGGGCTGGACGACGCCCGTCACCGTGATGTCGAGCCGCGCCGCCACCCGCTGCGCCTCGGCGGAGACGGCCTCGGCCTGGTGGCCGAGCACGGTGACCAGGTGCGCGGGCGAGGCCCCGGCGGCGGCGTGCAGCGCGTGCGCGAGCATGGAACGTCCGGCGAGCGGGTGCAGGACCTTCGGGACGGCCGAACGCATGCGGGTGCCGGCTCCGGCGGCGAGGACGATCACGGCGAGCGCGCCATCAGGTGATGATGCCTGCTCAGGCATGAAGCTCCCTTGCGGATAGCGGGCTGATGCGGCGGCGGGCGCACCGAGACAGCGACGATCTTACGGAACCCGGAGAAGATCGCAGGCCCGGGGTCGTCGCGCAACCCGCTGAGTAAAAGCGGAGGTCGGCGCGCGGACGGCAAAGCTCAGGCGATCAGCTTGAGGCCGATCACGCAGCCGATGATACCCGCCAGTAACAGGATCTTGACCAGCGACGCGGCCTCGTCGCCGGTGGCCATGGCGTAGACGATCGTGGCGCACGCGCCGATGGCCACCCAGACCGCGTAGGACGTGCCGGTGGGCAGTTCCTTCATCGCGTAGGCCAGGCCGCCCATGCTCACCGCGGCGGCCGCCACGAAGATCAGCGACGGCCAGAGACGGGTGAACCCCTCGGATTTCCCCAACGCGGTCGCCCAGACGGCCTCGAAAAGTCCGGAGACGACAAGTACGAGCCAGTGCATCGTTCGCTCCTGTGAGGCCGTCTTGTCGCGCACCGGGTACGGCCCCGCTCGTCCGGGAGCCCGGACGGGCCCTGCCGGAGATCGTCGCACACGCCGTCCCCCGGACGGTCGTGGGATGCGCCGTCGCGGCGCGACGAGGCGGCTTCACTTCGGTGGCCGCGGCATGACACCATCTAGGCTGTGAGCCGCGCGCGGCGCAGCGTGGGAGGGATTCCGCTCCGCGCCGCGGCGCATTCCGCCGTGGTGTAATGGCAGCACCTCTGATTTTGGTTCAGATAGTTCAGGTTCGAGTCCTGGCGGCGGAGCAGTGCGGCGAATGGCGTCGCGGCCCTGTGGTCCGCGGCGCGCGGAGGGGCGGGACTTTGCGGGGAAGCGACCTCGCTCGCCGTCAACGGCCCGTGACTGGACGTCGTCAAGCTATTCGTCCGGAAGCGCACCCGGCAGGTTACGGAACAGCTCCCGCTCGGCCGGCCGCATCGGGGGACCCTCCGTGGTCCACGACGCGGTGACCGCACCGTTGCCGGGGTGCAGCCGCGCGTGCAGATCGTCGCCCCCGATCTCCGCCGCCAACCGGGCGTTCTCGCGGAAGTTGCCGTCGAAGAAGTACGAGCGGTGACGGTCGGCGAAGCTCGACACCGCCGCGGTGTGGAAGCCGTGCAGGCCCAGCCACCGGCCCAGCAGCGGACGGTCGAACTGGGGAGCATGGCCGGCGTCCATCCGGTATTGCGCGGCCGGGCGGCCGTGGCCGACGATGCCGTTGGTGATCCCGAACCGGCTGCTCATCAGGGCCGTCCGCGACGGCATGCACGGCGAGTCCGAGCAGAAGTAGTGGTCGAAGCGCACCGACTCGGATGCCATCTCATCGAGATGGGGCGTGATGTCGCGCGCGTACCCGTAGGGCCCGATGTGATCGGGGCGGAGTGTGTCGACGTCGACGTAGATGACCTTCATGGTCCTCATTCCCGCGGTCGATGACCTGACTCATGCCGGGGCGCACACGTTCGCTTCCGGTCGCCGAACAGTCGGCGAGGCGGTCCGTCCGTGCCCCTCCATGCAGCGTGTTCGTGCGTTTCCGAAATCCGCCCTTGCAGACTGACCTATCGATAGGTAGGTTAGCTCGAGATGTGGCGAAGAACACATACATGAGAGTCGACCGGCGCGGGCCGGCCGCCCGTTTGCAGAGGAGATCGCGACGTGCGCAGGTGGAGCAGGATGATTACCGGACTGGCCGCGGTCGCCACCGCGGCAGGGCTCGTGAGTGGGTGCGGGACAGGGAGTGCGGCGACCGATGACGGCGTCTTGAGTCTGGCGGTCCAGGTGCCCTCGTCCACGTTCGACCCGGTGATGATGGATTGCGAGTCGGGACGGCTGTACTGCCAAGCCGCCTACGACACGCTGCTGCACAGAGACCCCCACGGCGATCCTGTGCCGGGGATGGCCTCCGACTTCGAGTACGACCCGTCGCACACGAGCCTGCACCTGGTGCTGCGCGACGGCATCGCGTTCTCGGACGGGGCGCCATTCGATGCGCAGGCGGCCAAGGCCAACCTCGACGGCTTCGCGTCGCGGCAGGGCCCTAACTCGAGCCAGGCGGCGCAGATCGAGTCGGTGGAGGCCACCGCGCCGATGGAACTGGAGATCCGGCTGTCGGCCCCCGATCCCGCGCTGCTGTCCAACCTGGCCTCGAACCTCGGCATGATGGCGTCGCCGGCCGCGCTGGGCACCGATGCCCTCGCGACGGCGCCCGTCGGATCCGGCCCCTATCTGCTTGACACGGCGGGCGCGCAGAACGGCGTCGATCGCTTCGTGCGGAATCCGGACTACCGGGACCCGTCGGCGTATCCGTTCGACGAGGTCGAGGTCCATGAGATCAGCGATTCGAACACCGTCATCAACGGCCTCACAGTGGGACAGCTCGACGCCGGCGTGATCGTCTCGCCCGACATGGCGGACAGCGCCGGAATCTCCACGGTGCAGGTCGACACGGGTTGGGTCGGACTGATCCTGGCCGACCGCGACGGGCGGCTGCAGCCGGCGCTGGCCGACACACGGGTGCGGTAGGCGATCAACCTGGCGCTCGATCGCACCCTGTTCCACGAGACCATCCTCCCGGGGCAGCCGGAGGTGACCGAGCAGATCTTCGCGCGCGGCAGCGGGGCCTACGTCGACAAGCTGGACTCGACCTATCCGCACGACGTCGCGCGGGCCGAGCAGCTGATGGCGCAGGCCGGGTATCCCGACGGCTTCGCGGTCACCATGCCCGACCTCAGCCGGTTCATTGGCAATCCGTCGCTCAATGTGGCGCTGGAACAGCAGCTGGGGGCGATCGGCATCGACATCCAGTGGGACAAGCTTCCTCCGCGCGACATGTTCCGCTCGATGCAGACCGGCAAGTACCCCATGTTCTTCTTCCAGCTCGGATCGCGGACCCCATGGCAAGATCTGCAGGCCTCGGTGCTGCCCACTGCGGCGTTCAACCCGTTCCACACGGCCGATCCGGAGCTCGCGGCGCTGATCGACACGGCGCAGAACGCGGCGCCCGGAGAGGAGCAGGACACGGCCTTCCAGCAGGTCAGCGGCCGACTGGTGGACGACGCCTGGTTCGCCCCGATCGCCCAGCGGCCGCAGACGTGGGCGGTCACCGGCGGCATCCGGATCGACAAGCAGGATCAGCAGATCGACCTCGAGCGGTTCCGGCCGGAGAGCGACTGACATGCGCGTGCGGACGATCGGTCACCGGAGGGCTGCACCATGGTGATGACCCTCATCAAGCGCGTGGCGTCGGCGGTCACGCTCATGGTCTGCATGTCGGCGCTGGTCTATGCGCTCGCGAGTGTGGGCGGCGTGGATCCCGCACGCCAGCTCCTCGGCTCCGACGCGGGCGACGCCGAGGTGGCGGAGCTCAATCATTCGCTCGGCGTGGACCGGCCGCTGATGGTGCAGTTCACCGACTGGATCGCCGGGGTGGCGCGCGGTGATCTCGGCCGCTCGTACGTCGACGGCCGGCCTGTCACGGACAAACTGTCGGCGGCATTCCCGGTGACCATTTCCATGGTGCTGCTGACCCTGGTGGTGGTCATGGTGCTCAGCCTGGGCCTGGCCATGCTGGCCACGCGGGGCGGGGCCTGGGCGGATCGCATCGTGCAGTTGCTGATGCTCGCCGGGCACGTGGTTCCCGGATACCTGGCGGGCCTGCTGTTGCTGCTCCTGTTCGCGGTGCAGATCCGGATCTTCCCGGTGTTCGGCTACGTCCCGTTCGCGCAGTCGCCGGGAGGCTGGCTGACCTCGTTGGTCCTGCCGGTCACCGCGCTGGCCCTCGGCGGCATCGCCGGCGCGGCGTTGCAGGCGCGCGGCGCCCTGCTCGACGTCCTCGATGCGGATTACATCCGGACGCTGCGCTCGCGCGGCATCCCGGCACGCTCGGTGCTGTGGCGCCACGCCCTGCGCAACGCGACGCCCCCGTGGCTCACGTCGCTGTCGCTGGCCTTCGTCGCCATGATCGGCGGCGCGTTGCTGATCGAGAAGGTGTTCGCCATGCCCGGACTCGGGACGCTCGCGGTGGACGCGACGCTCTCGGGCGACCGCCCCGTCATCATGGGCCTGGTCGTGCTCACCGGCAGCCTCGTGGTGCTGGTCAACCTGCTCACCGATCTCCTCCAACTCTGGCTCGTCCCGAAGGCGCGTGCAGCATGAGCGAATCCACCGCCGGCTCCACCGGCATCACCACCGGCGCCCACCGCAGGCGCACCGTGCGCGCCATCGTGCGCAACCCGATGGCCCTGTCGGGCGTGCTCCTGCTGGTCCTGGTGCTCGTCGCGTTCTTCGCCGCCGTCGTCATCGGATGGGTGGCGCCCGAGGCCGCCTTCGATGCGGACCTGCGCAACGTCAACGCGCCGGCGGGAAGCCCGGGGCACCTCCTCGGCACCGACAGCAGCGGCCGCGACGTGCTGGTGCGGCTGGTGGTGGCCACGAAGGCGACGATGATCAGCGCGGCGATCGCGCTCGGCGTGGCTTTGGCGATCGGCATACCCGGTGGGCTCATCGCCGGGTACTACGGGAAGGGCGTGGACCGCGCGGCCAACTGGGTCTCGAACATGGTGATGTCGTTGCCGTCGATGGTCGTGCTCATGGCGATCATCTCGGGCTACGGCACCTCGATGGTGGTCACGATGACGGCTCTCGGGTGCATGATGGCGCCGGCCGTGTTCCGGCTGATCCGAGCGCAAGTCAAGGCGATCCGCAACGAGCTGTACATCGACGCCGCCAAGGTCTCCGGGCTGCGCGATCACCGCATCATCGCGCGCCACGTGCTGCAGGCGGTCCGCGGGCCGCTCGTGCTCATGGTGACGATGATGTCGGGGATCGCCATCACGGTGCAGACCGGGCTCGACTTCATCGGGCTGGGCGACGAGAACACGATCACCTGGGGCGGGATGCTCAGCGAGGGCTTCTCCGCACTGCATGTGAACAACGCTCTGCTGTTGTGGCCGGGGCTGGCGATGTCGCTGGCCGTGGCGGCCTTCTTCCTCCTCGGCAACGGCGTGCGCGACGCACTGCAACGCAGCGATCAGCCGGCGTCTTCCCGGCGGTCCGGCCGCCGGCGCGCCGGGGCGGTCGAGCCGGACGGGCACGAGAGCCTGGGCGCGGCGGGCACGCGTGACGGCGTCGCAGCTCCCGCCGAGGACGAGATCGTGGCGGTCCGCGACCTCACGGTCCGCTACGGCGCGGACGGCGACGACGCCAAGGACGTCGTCAGCGGGGTCACACTGACCCTGCGGCGGGGCAGGACCCTCGGACTCGTCGGCGAGTCCGGCTCGGGCAAGACGCAGAGCGCATTCGCGCTGCTGGACCTGCTGCCCGGCCCGGCGCGGCTGGTCTCGGGGGAGGCGTGGATCGACGGGGTCGACGTCCGCCGGCTGCCGGCGCGCGAGCGGGGACGGCGCATCCGCGACGCCGTCGCCTACGTGCCGCAGGAGCCGATGAGCAACCTCGATCCGGCCTTCACGATAGGCAGCCAGCTGATCGAACCGATGCGGCACCGCGGAATGACCCGCAAGGACGCCCGTGCCAAGGCGGCGCGTCTGCTGGGGCGGATGGGCATCGCCGACCCGCAGCGCGTGATGCGCTCCTACCCGCATCAGGTGTCCGGGGGCATGGCGCAGCGGGTGCTGATCGCCGGCGCCATCTCGTGCGAACCGCGAATCCTGGTGGCCGACGAGCCCACCACGGCCCTCGACGTGACGGTGCAGCGGGAGATCCTCGACATCCTCCGCGGACTCCGCGACGAGGCGGGGATGACGATCCTGCTGGTCACCCACGACCTGGGGGTGGTGGCCGATCTGTGCGACGACGTGGCCGTCATGCGGCAGGGGCGGGTGCTGGAGCACGCCACCGTCCACGACTTCTTCGCGCGGCCCCGGCACGAGTACTCCCGGACGCTGCTGGCCTCGGTTCCCGACGAGGAGTACGTGCGGCCCCCGTACCGCGATGACGCGGCGGCGATGACGGAAGGCGTGTGGAGATGAGCCTGCTCACGATGGAAGACCTGGTGGTCCGGTACCGGAGCGGCCGCCGGCGGTCCCACGCGGTCACGGCGGTCGACGGGGTGTCGCTGGATGTGCGGCGGCGGGAGACCGTGGGCCTGGTGGGCGAGTCCGGTTCCGGGAAATCGACGGTGGGGCGCGCGGTCCTGGGGCTGGCGCCCATCGCCGCGGGCCGGATCGCGTTCGGCGGCCAGGAGATCCAGGGGCTCGGCCGATCGCAGCGCCGGCCGCTCGCGTCCCGGCTGCAGGTGGTGTTCCAGGACCCGTACAGCTCCCTCAACCCCGCGCTGACGGTGGAGGACATCCTGTCGGAGCCGCTCCGCGCCGGCGGCGTTCCGCGGCAGGAGGCGCGGAACCGGATCGGTGCACTGCTCGACCGGGTGGGCCTCCCCTCGGACGCGGCGGGACGCTGCGCCCGCGAGTTCTCGGGAGGGCAGCGCCAGCGGGTCGCGATCGCGCGGGCATTGGCCTTGCGGCCCGAGCTGATCGTGTGCGACGAGCCGGTGTCGGCGCTGGATCTGTCCACGCAGGAGCGGATCCTGCGGCTGCTCGTCGACATCCAGGAGAGCACGGGGGTGGCGTACCTGTTCATCTCCCATGACATCTCCGTGGTGCGGCACATCAGCCACCGGGTGGCGGTGATGAAGCAGGGCAGGATCCTCGAGTTCGGGAGCTGCGAGAAGGTGACTTCCCGTCCCGCCCACCGCTTCACGGAGCAGCTGCTGCTCGCATCACCGGTCGCCGACCCCGACCGGCAGCGGGAGCGGCGCCGGCGGCACCACGAGCAATCCGCGGGGCCTGCGTGGCCCGGGCGGGAAACGGGCGCGGCTCCGGGCGCCCTCAGCGAAAGGAATCGATGACGTATGCGCGCGATCATGGTCATGTTCGACACCCTCAACAGGCGCTACCTCCCGCCCTACGGTGCCACGGGGATACACGCGCCGAACTTCGCGAGGCTGCAGGAGCGCACCGCGACCTTCGACAACTGCTACGCCGGGAGCATGCCGTGCATGCCGGCCCGCCGCGAGATGCACACGGGGCGCCACAACTTCCTGCACCGTTCCTGGGGCCCGCTCGAGCCGTTCGACGATTCGGTGCCCGCGATGCTGGGCGCGGCCGGCGTGCACAGTCACCTGGCCACCGACCACTACCACTATTGGGAGGACGGCGGGGCCACGTATCACAACCGGTACAGCACCTATGAGCTGTTCCGGGGGCAGGAGGGCGACCGCTGGAAGGGCCAGGTGGCCGACCCGGACGAGTTGACGAACCCGCGCAGCATGCGCACCGGCCCGGGCGGGATCCGGCAGGACACGATCAATCGCCGGCACATGCGCACCGAGGACCGCCATCCGCAGACGCTCACCTTCGATGCGGGACTTGAATTCATCGACACCAACAGGGACGCCGATCGGTGGTTCCTGCAGATCGAGACCTTCGATCCGCACGAGCCGTTCTTCTCGTACGACCGGCATCGGCAGCATTACCCGCACGACTACGACGGCCCGCACTTCGACTGGCCCGACTACGGCCGGGTGTCGGAGGATCGGCAGGCCGTCGAGCACCTGCGCGCGGAGTACGCGTCGCTGTTGACGATGTGCGACGCGTCGCTGGGCAGGGTGCTCGACGCGATGGACGAGCACGGCATGTGGGACGACACGATGCTGATCGTGTGCACCGACCACGGCTTCCTGCTGGGGGAGCGGGGATGGTGGGGCAAGAGCGTCCAGCCGTGGTACGACGAGACGATCCACACCCCGCTGTTCATCTGGGATCCGCGCAGCGGGGTGCGGGGCGAGCGGCGCGGCACCCTGGTGCAGACCGTCGATCTCGGTCCGACGCTTCTGGAGTTCTTCGGTGTGGAGCGGACGCCCGACATGCACGGCTCCCCTCTGGCGGACGCGGTGGGCGAGGACTCGGCGGTGCGCGACGGCGCCCTGTTCGGGATCTTCGGCGGCCACGCCAACGTCACCGACGGTCGGTATGTCTACATGCGTGCCTGCGCCGACCCGGGCAACCAGCCGTTGGACGAGTACACGCTGATGCCCACCCACATGAACGCCCCGTTCACGCCCGAGGAGCTGCGTGTGGCGACCCTGTCCCCGCCGCTGCCGTTCACCAAGGGGGTGCCCGTCCTCCGGGTTCCGGGCCAGTCGTTCGGCAATCCGTGGAGCTTCGGCACGATGCTGTTCGACCTCCACGCCGACCCGGGCCAGCGCGAGCCGCTCGTCGACGACGCGCTCGAACTCCGGATGGCGCGCCTGATGACGCGGCTGCTGCGCGAGCACGACGCGCCGCCGGGCCAGTTCGAACGCCTCGGGCTCCCGGCCGAAGGGGAGGTGGGCCCCGAGCATCTCCTCGCACGCGCGCAGTGGCCGCAGGTGGCCGCGTCGACCGCCGCGCTGCCGGAGCCGGCCGAATTCCGCAGCACCGGGCTCGGCGTGCTCAGCAGCTTCGACGAACTCCTCGACGACCCGCTCGGGCGTGAGGTGGTGACGCGGCATCTGCCGCTGATCGCGCGCGCCGACGTGCGGCCGCGCATCGGCCGGCTCTCGCCGTATCGGCTTGCCGCGATGACGCCCACCCTGTCGCCGGCGCTGCTGAAGATGATGGACGACGAACTGGCCGGTGCGGGCGCCGGCGACGGCCGAGGGGAGTGACGGGTGATGGAATGCTGCGGCGGCGTGCGCCGGGAACGCTATGCCGAGGGCGGGAAGGAGCGTGAGGCTCGCTCTGCCGAGCACGGCTGCACCGGCGGCGGGGGCGGTGGCGCCGCCGCGCACCGGATCGCGCAGGTGCGCGTAGACGGGGCGGTCTTCCGGATGGGGGACTCGCACGGCGACGGGTATCCGAGCGACGGCGAACTCCCCGTGCACGCGGTGGAGTTATCGCAGTTCGAGATCGACGCGACCACCGTCACCAACGCCGATTTCGACGCCTTCGTCCGGGCGACCGGCCACGTCACCGACGCCGAGCGCTTCGGATTCTCGGCGGTGTTCCAGCACGCTCTCGCCGCCGACCCCGCCGATGTGATGAGCGGGGCGTCGCGTACGCCGTGGTGGATCGGGGTCCGTGGAGCCGATTGGCAACACCCCGGCGGCCGGCATTCCTCGATCGAGGGGCACGGAGACCACCCGGTGGTCCACGTCAGTTGGTTCGACGCCCACGCATACTGCGAGTGGGCGGGGCGACGTCTGCCCACGGAAGCGGAGTGGGAGGCGGCCTCGCGCGGCGGGCTGGAGGGTGCGCGGTACCCGTGGGGCGATCGACTTTTGGCGGAGCCCCACGGTCCCGACGGCGAGCCGACGCCGTCCGGCGGGTGGCGGTGCAACATCTGGCAGGGGTCGTTCCCCTACCTCAACCTGCTCGACGACGGGTGGTCGACCACCGCGCCAGTGCGGGCCTTCGAACCCAATTGGTGGGGGCTGTATCAGACGGTCGGCAACGTGTGGGAATGGTGCGCGGACTGGTTCGCGCCGGACTATTACGCGCATTCTCCGCGGCGCGATCCGTGCGGGCCGACGGACGGGGATGCGAGGGTGCTGCGCGGCGGCTCGTATTTGTGCCACGAATCGTACTGCCGCCGGTATCGCAATGCGGCGCGCTCCGCGAATACGCCGGATTCCAGTACGGGAAACGCGGGATTCCGCACCGCGGATCGTCCTACGAGCGCCGCTCGCGCGGGCGCAGGGTCGTAGGCTGCAGACCATGGCGACCACAGAATCCGCTGCGCGTTCGGGCAATCTCTCTCGCGCGCGCATCCTCGAGACCGCTGCCGAACAGTTCGCGTCGCTCGGCTACAGGGGGGCCTCCCTGCGGCGGATCGCCGCCGAAGTCGGAATCTCCCAGCCCGGTCTCCTGCACCACTTCGGGAGCAAGGCGGCGCTGTTGAATGCGGTGTTGATGGATCGCGATTGGCGCGACCTCGCCGCCTCCTCCATCGACGCCGACGATCTCGAGAAGCTCGATTTCGCGGGTCTGCTCGACTTCATGGCGCAGATCGTCGAGCGCAATGTGGAACGCCGCGAACTCGTGCAGCTGGCCCACCTCACCGCCGCCGAAGCCTCCGGCGCCGATCATCCCGCGCACGAGTGGGTGGTGGGGCGGGTGAAGTACCTGAGGGGCCTGTGCGTTCAGGCGATCCGGCGGGGTGTCGACGACGGCGCGCTGCGTGCCGACGTCGATCCCGAGGTCACCGCCACACTGCTGATCGCGGCGTCGGAGGGGCTTGAGAACCAATGGCTACTGGATCCGGACACGGATATGGTCACGCCTTTCCGTGAGTTCACCGACCTGTTGTACCGATCGGTCGCCGTGTCGGAAGCTCGGTAGCGAGCCCGGCGGATCGGTGAGTGATCGAGACGTCGTCGTCGCGCACCGAATCTGGCCTACTTAGTGATAAGTAAGAATGCGGTACGAATGAGTTTCGAGGAGTGTGCATGCAGTCCGATGGGAATGCTCGAAGGAGTCGGGAGCGCATGATGGACAGGCCGAACATCGTGTGGATCGTGGGCGAGGACTGCCCGCCGAGATTCGGCTGTTACGGGGATGAGCCGGCTTCCACGCCGAACATCGACGCCCTGGCCGCGCACGCCGTGGTTTTCGAGCAGGCGTACTCGGCGGCGCCGGTCTGCGCCCCTTCGCGTTTCAGCTTGCTCACAGGAGTGGTGCCGGAGGCGCACGGGCCGGCTCACCACATGCGGGCCGAGGCGCCGCTGCCGCCGTGGATGACCACCTACCCGGAGGTGCTGCGGGCGCTGGGGTACTACTGCACCAACAACGCCAAAACCGACTACAACGCCGCGGTAGACGAGGCGCGAATCTGGGACGAATGCTCCCCGCACGGTCATTGGCGCGGCAGGGGCGGCGATCAGCCGTTCCTTGCTGTATTCAATTTCGACGACACCCACGAATCGGCTCTCTTCCGCGACTTGCCCCGCGAGGTCGACCCCGCCGCGGTGCGGGTGCCTGCCTATCTGCCCGATTGCGAGGATATCCGGCACGAATTCTCCGACTACTACTCAGTGATCCGCCGGTTCGACGGCTTCGTGGGGGATCTTGTCGCGCAGCTGGCCGAGGATGGCCTGACGGACTCGACCGTCGTGCTGCTGAGCTCGGACCATGGCGGAGTCAACCCGCGGTCGAAGCGGCACTGTTACGAGGAAGGACTGCACGTGCCTCTGATCGTGGCGGCCCCGGACGCATATGCGGGGGCGCTGCCGCACCGAGGGACCCGCGTGCCGACACCCGTGAGCACGGTGAGCATCCCCGCCACGATCATCGAGTTCGCCCGGGGCGAGGTTCCCGGCCACATGCAGGTGCCTGGCCTCACACGGCGGGAGTGCCGGGCGGAGGACATGGCGTTCAGCGCGCGTGACCGCATGGACGAGCGCTACGACATGGTCCGCACCGTCCGCGACGCACGCTTCCGGTACATCCGCAACTTCATGCCGCACCGTCCGTGCGGTCAGCACGTGTCGTTCGCCTGGCTGGGGGCCGGCTACCAGGCGTGGGAGCGCGAGTTCCTCGCCGGGCGCCTGACCGATGCGCAGCGGCGGTTCTTCCAGCCGCGCCCCGAGGCCGAGCTCTACGACCTGGTCGACGATCCCGACGAGGTCGTCAACCTGGCGGGCGATCCGCGCTACCGGGAGCACGAGGAGCGCCTGGCCCGGGCGCTGCGCGAGCACATGCTGGCCGTGGGCGACAACGGTTTCCTCCCCGAGGGGGCTGCGGCGGAGGGCTACGGGCCGAGCCGACGTCCCGGTGCCTACGACCTTGCCAGGCTGCTCGACCTGGCCGACGTGGCGACGGCCCGGCGCCCGGAGAACGCGGCCCCGCTCGCGGCGCAGCTGGACGATCCGGACCCGGTGGTGCGGAGGTGGGCGGCGCTGGGGCTGGTGATGCTGGGGCGGCAGGCCGCGCCGGCGCTGGCCGCCCTGGACGCACGGTTCGGCACCGAGACCGACGATGCGGTGCGGGTGGCCCTCGCCGAAGCGCTGGCCGCCGTCAGCCCCGATCCCGGCCCGGCGCTCGATCACCTCGTCGATGCCGCCACCGTCGGCGGCCGCCGCCCGATACGGCTCGAAGCGCTGAGCGCCCTCACCGCGCTCGACCCCCGATCACTTACCGGCCGGGTGCACGAGATCGGGGCGTCCGCAGCCGATCCGGACCCGTACATCGCGGGAGCCGCGGCCTATCTGGCCCTGCGGATCGAGGGGCGCTACACGCCCGGCACCGTCCTTCCCCCCTGGTCGGGCATCGACTTCCGGGCCGCCCGCTGAGTTCTGCGCCGGCGGCCACCCGGCGGTGCGCCGGCGACCACCGATCCACCATCACGTTGCGAGGAGAAGACATGCAGCCAGTCACCGAGGGGCGCGGCCGCCCGACGTCCCCGATGAAGCGTCCGGTCGCGGACGTCGCGGGAGAGCACGCCGGTCCAGGCTGCGAGCGCGACCTGCTCGAGCGTCTGGCGCGGCTGGACCTGCGTGCCAGAGTCCGGCTGCTCACCGGGGCGGACTTCTGGTCGCTGCGCGCGGAGCCCGCGATCGGCCTGCGGCCCATCGTGTTCTCGGACGGCCCGGCCGGGATCCGGGGCGGGACCGGCGCGGCGCACCGGCCGTCGCTCAGCCTGCCGTCGGGCAGCGCCCTCGGCGCCACGTGGGACGTCGAGGCCGCGCGCCGCTACGGCGACCTGCTGGGGCGGGAGGCGCGGGAGCGGGGCGTCGATGTGGTCCTTGGTCCCACGATCAATATGCACCGCTCGCCATACGGCGGCCGGCACTTCGAGGCGATGTCGGAGGACCCGTTGCTCACGGGCCGTCTCGCGGCGGCGTATGTCGACGGGGTGCAGGCGCACGGGGTCGCCGCATGCCCGAAGCACTTCGTGGGCAACGACTACGAGGTGGAGCGGCACACGGCGAGCTCGGAGATCGATGCCCGGGCACTGCGCGAGGTGTATCTGGCCGCGTTCGAGCCGTGCGTGGCCGAGGCCGGCGCCTGGGCGGTGATGTCCGCGTACAACGGCGTCAACGGCGTCCGGATGAGCGAGCATCCGCTGTTGTCCGATCCGCTGAAGTCGGAGTGGGGATTCGACGGCGCCGTCGTGTCGGACTGGATCGCGGTCAGGTCCACGGACGACTCGGCGCGCGCAGCGCAGGACCTCGTCATGCCGTCGCTCATGAGCCCCTGGGAGGACTCGCTCGTCGAGGCGGTCGAACAGGGGCGGGTGCCGTCGGCGCGGATCGACGAGAAGGTGCTGCGGATCCTGCGGTTGGCGGCGCGGGTCGGGGCGCTCGATCCGGTCGCGCCCCCGGCCGCCGTTCCCGTCCCCGTCGCCGGGGAGGATGCTGCGGCGGAGCTGGAGGATGCCGCGGCGGAGCTGGAGGATGCCGCGGCGGAGCTGGAGGATGCCGCGGCGGAGCTGGAGGATGCCGCGGCGGAGCTCGCCGCCGACGGCATGGTGCTGCTGCGCAACGACGCGGAGCTGCCCTGGGCGCGGGCGCCGCGGTCGATCGCGGTGATCGGCCCCCACGGGCTGGCGCCGCGCACGCAAGGCGGCGGCAGCGTCGCCGTCAGCCCGCGGCGGGTCGTGTCGCCCCTCGACGGCATCCGGCAGCGGTTCCCCGAATCCGAGGTCACCTTCCGCATGGGCGTCACGCCGCCCGACACCGTGTTCCCCTTCACCCGCGCGCAGCTGCGCGATCCGCAGACCGGCGGTGAGGGGCTCCGCGCCGTGTTCACCGCCGACGACGGCCGGGTGCTGGTCGAAGAGCTCCACGGCAGCTCGGAGCTGACCTGGCTGGGCACCCTGCCCGACGGCGCGGCCCGGCTGGTGCTGCGCACCGAATTCACGCCGGCCGAGACGGGACGCGCCGTCCTGGGCGTCGCGTGCGCCGGCCCGGTGCGCCTCGCGGTGGACGGGTCCACGGTGATCGACGCCGATGGCGCCGGGGCGGGCCTGGATCCCGATGAGCTCGCCCGGATGATCTTCGCCCCGCCGGTGCGGACGGTCGAGGTGGACCTGGTGGCCGGGCGGTCGATCGTGCTCGAGGTGCACTGCGATCTCGCGCGGGCGCCGCTGCCGCTGGTGCACTCGGTGATGTTCGGGTGGGCCCCCCACGGCGGCACCGCCGAGGAGCTGCTCGCCGAGGCGGTCGCCGCCGCCGAGTCCGCCGAGGTGGCCGTGGTGGTGGCGGGGACCGGTGCCCGCTCCGAGAGCGAGGGTTTCGACCGGTCGACCCTCGCGATGCAGGGCGGGCAGGACGCGCTCATCGCCGCGATCGCCCAGGCCAACCCGCGCACCGTCGTCGTGGTCAATGCGGGGAGCCCCGTGGCGATGCCCTGGCGCGAGACGGTGCCGGCGATCCTCCTGGGCTGGTTCGGCGGCCAGGAGGTGGGCACGGCGCTGGCGGGTGTGCTCGCTGGCGACCGCGAGCCGGGCGGGCGCCTGCCCACCACCTGGCCCGCGGACGACGGCCACGTGCTGCTCGGTCCCGACCGGCCGGTGGACGGGAAGGTGCACTACGACGAATCGATCCACGTCGGCCACCGCGGCTGGCTGCGTGCGGGGCGGACGCCCGCGTACTGCTTCGGGCATGGACTCGGATACACCGAATGGGAGTTCCAGGCGGCGGGGCATCCGGCAACAGTGCGGGTGGGGGAGACGCTGCGCCTACGGATCGGCCTGCGTAACGTCGGTACGCGGACGGGAAAGCAGGTGATCCAGGTGTACGCGGAACGCCGCAGTAGCGTCATCGATCATCCTGTGCGATGGCTGGCAGGCTTCTGCAGCGCCCGCTTCGGGCCGGGAGAACACGGCACAGCGGACGTGGACATCCACCCCCGTCAGTTCTCTGCATGGACCGATCGAGGATGGTGGCAGGAGCCGGGCGAGTTCCGGCTGCTGATCGGTACATCCGTTCAGGAAATTGCCTTGTCCTCATCGGTCGAAGTGATCGAATGACGCGGCGCGATAGGTTGATCTGAGATGGTAGCGGCCGGGCCCCGATTGGAACGCGGGCGACGGGGGCCGGCCGGTGCGGGCGATGAAGGGTGGGAGATCCATGGCACAGACAACCGGTCCGGATGCGGCACAGAACGGGGGGCAACGGCCCCGCAAGCGGATGTCCGGCACCGAACGCCGCGAACAACTCATCGCGATCGGCCGATCCCTGTTCTCCGAGCGCGGCTACGAGGCCACCGCCATCGAGGAGATCGCGCAGCGCGCCCTCGTCTCCAAGCCGGTGGTCTACGAGCACTTCGGCGGCAAGGAAGGGCTGTACGCGGTGGTCGTGGACCGCGAGATGGCCACGCTGCACAAGGCCATCACCGCGTCGTTGTCCACGCACAAGAACCTGGCCCCGCACAGCTCCCGGCTGCGGCTCGAGCGGGTGACGCTGGCCCTGCTCACCTACGTGGAGGAACACTCCGAGGGCTTCCGGATCCTGGTGCGTGACTCGCCGGTGGCCGCCGCGGACGGCACGTATTCGAGCCTGCTCAACGAGGCCATCGGCCAGGTGGAGTACCTGCTGGCCGCGGATTTCGCGCGCCGGTCGCTGGACCCGGACCTGGCGGCGCTCTATGCGCAGGCGCTGGTGGGCGTGGTGTCGTCGTCGGCCACGTGGTGGCTGGACGTGCGCCGGCCCTCCAAGGAGGCCATGGCCACCCACCTGGTCAACCTGTGCTGGAGCGGACTGGCGCATCTGTCCGCCGAGCCCACCCTGGACCCGCGCACCCTCGAGTTCGGTGCGCGCGGCGCAGGGCTCGCCCCGGCTGAGGAACGTGACTGATCACGGTCGGCCGGGCACGGCTCCCGTCGACCAAGCGGAAAATGCACAATCGGCGGCGAAAACGTGCACCAGTTGCTTGATCGACGGCCGGCGGGTGGCCGCCGTGTAGTACGCGCGGCGGGCGCGCGGCCGCCGGGGACTAGAATCGTCTGCGGCCGCGTTCCGCACCATGAGGGTCCTGCCGCATGGCAGGCAGGGCACCGCCGCCGCACCATCGACCCGCCCCCACAGCGCACACTGCGCCCATTCCGATCCCGGCCGTATCGTCGCAGCCGGCCGGTCCGACGCCGTGCCGCACAATCAAGAATCGGGCGGCCCGAGTCCGCCGTACGGCGGCCCGGGCGGCCCGCGAGGAGCCTTCGCGTTGTCCACCATCGCACCCACGTCCACCTCCGCCTCACCGATGGGCGCGCTGGCGCAGACAGCGCTCACAGACCATGCGCTGCGCGAGTTCGCGGACATGACGGGTCGGCCGGAACTGTCCGTCGTCGCCCCGTCCGCGGCACGCTCGCTGCTGGCGGCGACGCTGGGACGGCGCGCCCCGGTGCTGCTGGTGACGGCCAGTGGACGCGAGGCGGACGATCGCACCCGCGAGCTGCAGGAGATCCTCGGGGAGGCGGTCGCCCAGTTCCCGTCGTGGGAGACGCTGCCCCATGAGCGGCTGTCTCCGGGCGCGGACACCGTGGGGCGCCGGTTGTCGGTGCTGCGCCGGCTGGCGCGCCCGGACGACGCCGTCTACGGGCCGCCGTTGCAGGTGATCGTGGCCACCGTGCGTTCGCTGGTGCAGCCGATGGCCCCGGGGCTCGGCGAGATCGACCCGGTGATCGTGCGCGAGGGCGAGGAACACGACCTGGAAGGGCTCGTCGGCCGGCTTGTCGAGCTGGCGTACACGCGCGTGGACATGGTGGGCAAGCGCGGCGAGTTCGCGGTGCGCGGCGGCATCCTCGACGTCTTCCCGCCCACCTCCGACCACGCGGTGCGCGTCGAGTTCTGGGGCGACGAAGTCTCCGAGCTGCGCCCGTTCTCGGTGGCGGACCAGCGCTCCATCGCCGAGGTCGACGTGCCGGTGCTCATCGCGCCGCCGTGCCGTGAGCTGCTCCTCACCGAGGACGTGCGCGGGCGGGCGGCCGAGCTCGCGGCGGGGCACCCGGAGGACGCGGCGCTGGTCGAACTGCTCGAATCGCTGGCCCAGGGGATCCCCGCCGAGGGCATGGAGGCGCTGATCCCCGCGCTTGTCCCGGGCGGCACCGCGCTGCTCACCGACGTCCTCCCGGACGGCGCCCACGTGCTGATCGCCGACCCTGAGCGCGTGCGCACCCGCGCCACCGACCTGGTCAAGACGGGCAAGGAGTTCCTCGAGGCGTCGTGGAGCGCCGCCTCGACGGGCGGCGACGCGCCGCTGGACACGTCCCGGCTGGATCTGGGTGATACCGCGTACCGGTCGTTGCGGCAGGTGCACGAGGCGGCCGTCGAGGCGGGGGTGCCGTGGTGGACGGTGAGCCCGTTGGCCTCGGGGGATGAGGACGAGTACGTGCCGGAGCTGTCCGCGTCGCCCACGGCGCGCGGGTCGGAGGAGCAGATCGCGACGATCTTCGCGACCCTGCGTGCCCACGTGACCGGCGGCGGCCGCGCGGCGCTGATCGTCGGCGGTGCCGGCACGGTCACCCGCCTGCTGCAGCGCCTCTCGGACGCCGAGGTGCCGGCGGTGCGCGCGGAGACGGCGGACGACGTGGCCCCGGGGCGCGTCGCGGTACTGCGCGGGGCCATGCAGGACGGGTTGGTGCTGCCCGACGCGGAGCTGGTGCTCATCACCGAGGCCGACCTCACCGGCAACCGGGTCGCCGCGGTGGGCGACGGCAAGCGGATGCCGCCGAAGCGCCGCAATCAGGTGGACCCGCTGGCCCTCGCCGCCGGCGACCTGGTGGTGCACGACCAGCACGGCATCGGCAGGTTCGTCGAGATGACCTCACGCACGATCTCCGGCGCCCGCCGCGAATACCTGGTGCTCGAGTACGCGGGCAAACGCGGCCAGCCGGGCGACAGGCTCTTCGTGCCCATGGAATCGCTCGACCAGCTCTCCCGCTACGTCGGCGGCGAGTTGCCTTCGTTGAGCAAGCTCGGCGGTTCGGACTGGAAGAACACCAAGCGCAAGGCGCGCAAGGCCGTCCGCGAGATCGCAGGCGAGCTGGTGCAGCTCTACGCCAAACGGCAGGCGGCCCCCGGGCACCCGTTCGCGCAGGACACCCCGTGGCAGCGGGAGATGGAGGACACGTTCGCGTTCACCGAGACCGGCGATCAGCTCACCGCCATCGACGAGGTCAAGTCCGACATGGAGAAGGCCGTGCCGATGGACCGCGTCATCTGCGGCGACGTCGGCTATGGCAAGACCGAGATCGCCGTCCGCGCCGCGTTCAAGGCGGTGCAGGACGGCAAGCAGGTGGCGGTGCTGGTGCCCACGACGCTGCTGGCGCAGCAGCACCAGCAGACGTTCGAAGACCGCATGGCCGGTTTCCCCGTCACCATCAAGGGACTGTCGCGCTTCACCGACCCGGCCGAGTCGCGCGCCACCGTCGACCAGATGGCCACGGGGGAGGTCGACGTGGTCATCGGCACGCACCGGCTGCTGCAGACGGGCGTGCGGTGGAAGGACCTGGGACTGGTCATCGTCGACGAGGAGCAGCGCTTCGGCGTCGAACACAAGGAGCACATCAAGGCGCTGCGTAGCCACGTGGACGTGCTCACCATGTCCGCCACGCCCATCCCGCGCACCTTGGAGATGAGCCTGGCCGGTATCCGCGAGATGTCGACCATCCTCACCCCGCCGGAGGAGCGCCACCCCATCCTCACCTACGTGGGCGCGTATGCGGACAAGCAGGTGGCGGCCGCGATCCGGCGCGAGCTGCTGCGCGACGGCCAGGTGTTCTACGTGCACAACCGGGTCAGCTCCATCGACAAGGCGGCGGCGCGGCTGCGGGAGCTGGTGCCCGAGGCGCGAGTGGTCACCGCGCACGGCCAGATGAACGAGGAGATGCTCGAGCAGACGGTGCAGGGGTTCTGGAACCGCGAGTTCGACGTCCTGGTGTGTACGACGATCATCGAGACGGGCCTGGACATCTCCAATGCGAACACCCTGGTCGTGGAGCGGGCCGACGCGCTGGGCCTGGCGCAGCTGCATCAGCTGCGCGGGCGCGTGGGGCGCGGGCGCGAGCGGGGCTACGCCTACTTCCTGTATCCGCCGGAGAAGCCGCTGACGGAGACCGCCTACGACCGGCTCACCACCATCGCCCGCAACAACGAGCTGGGTGCGGGGATGGCGGTGGCCATGAAGGACCTCGAGCTGCGCGGCGCCGGCAACGTGCTGGGCGCCGAGCAGTCCGGGCACGTCGCGGGCGTCGGATTCGATCTCTACGTGCGCCTGGTGGGGGAGGCGGTGGAGGCCTACCGCGCGGTGGCCGACGGCGCCCCCGTAACCGCCGTGGAGGAGACCAAGGAGGTGCACGTGGACCTGCCGGTCGACGCGCACATCCCGCCCGACTACATCGACGGCGACCGCCTGCGCCTCGAGGCCTACCGAAAGATCGCCGCGGCGGCCGACGAGGCGGGGATCGCCGCGGTGGTCGACGAGCTGGTGGACCGCTACGGGCCCGTGCCGGAGGAGGTGCAACGCCTCGTCGCGGTGGCACGGCTGCGCCTGCTGTGCCGGCAGTACGGCGTCACGGACGTGGGCGTCAGCGGCACGCAGGTCCGGCTCTCGCCGATGCCCCTCGCCGATTCCAAGCAAATGCGGCTCAAGCGGCTCTACAAGGGTGCGACGTTCCGGGCGACCACCTCGACCGTGCAGATCCCGCTTCCGCGCACGGGCGGCCTGGGGTCGGCCCGGCTGCGTGACACCGAGCTGCTGCAGTTCGTCGTCGACTTCCTCCTGGCTCTCGACGGCAAGCCGGCCGGGATGGTCGACCTGTCGGCGGGCCTGGCCATTGCTGCGGCGGCGGCGCCGGCGTGACGGGGCCGGACGGTGCGCCGCGGGAGGGCGCCAGGCTGCTCGACGCCGTGGCGCTGATGGACAGACTGTGCACCGAGGGCGCGTGGGAGTCGCAACAGACGCACTCCAGCCTCACCGGATACCTCGTGGAGGAAACCTACGAGCTGCTCGACGCCATCGCATCCGGCGACCGCGAAGAGATGGTGGCCGAGCTGGGCGACGTACTGCTTCAGGTGCTCTTCCACGCCCGCATCGGCGCAGGATTCACCATCGACGACGTGGCGGAGTCATTCATCCGCAAGGTGTCGGCGCGCTCGGCCGGCGTGCTGGCCGGCGGCGTGGACCTGGCCACCCAGGTCGACGACTGGGAACGCGCCAAGTCCCGGGAGCGGCCGGACGCATCGGCCATGGACGGCATCCCCCCGGCTCAGCCCGCGCTGGCGCTCACCGCGAAGATCCTCGCCAGGGCGCGCGACGCCGGGGTGCCGAGTGACGCGATCCCGGCCGGGCTCACCACGGTGACGGTGGGGCCGGATGGCGGCGCGGAACAGCGGCTGCGTGCGGAAGCACTGGACTTCGCGCGGCGGATCCGGGCTGCGGAGCGCTCGATGCGGGCGGCGCAGGGGAGTGGTGCGGGCCCCGATGAGCAGAGTGACGGTGGGCGCATGCGGTTCGGCCCCGAGCAGTGGCGCGCCGCGCTGCGCTGACCCTGCCGCTGCCCCTACGCCGCCGCTGCCCCTACGCCGCCGCGTTTGGTGGACATTTGGTCGCTTTTCGGCGGATTTCCAGCCAAATGTCCACCAAACGGGTGCAGTCGGCGGGCCGTGTGCGCGGACGGCGCAGTCCCGGGTCCGTAGCATGGGCTCGCCGACGGCACACTCGGCGGCGATGCAGCGTGTTCGGACGTTCCAGGAGGTCGACGGTGGGTGGTGCCGGGCGCGTGCGCAGGCGTGGGGCTGCGGTGATCGCAGCAGTGATGCCCGCTCTGGTGATCGGCGGCGTCGTCGGTGCCGCCGTCGTGTCCTGTTCCCTGGTCGACCGCCCGAGCATCCCCGACCTCAACCCGCCGGGCGCAGGTGCGCCGTTGCCGCCGATCGATGTGGAGGCGCCGGGGCGCAGCGCCGACCAGCTCGCCGGGTGGGCGTCCGGCCTGAGCGAGCAGCTGGGCATCTCACCCGCAGCACTCGAAGCGTACGGCTATGCGCAGGCGGTGATGGCGAAGGCTCGGCCCGGCTGCCACCTGGGTTGGACCACCGTCGCGGGGATCGGGTCGGTGGAAAGCAAGCACGGCACGCACGGCGGCGCGTCGGTTTCGGCGGTCGGCCAGGTGAGTCCTCCCATCCGGGGCGTGCCTTTGGACGGAAGCCCCGGCGTGGCGAAGATCGACGACACCGACGGCGGGGACATGGACGGGGACCCGGTGCATGACCGGGCGATGGGTCCTATGCAGTTCATCCCGGAGACGTGGGAGCGCTGGGGAGTGGATGCGAACGGCGACGGGATCGCGGACCCCGACAATCTGGACGACGCGGCGCTCACCGCGGGGCGCTATCTGTGCGGCTTCGGGCGCGACCTGTCCACCGCGTCGGGATGGACGGCCGCGCTCGCGTCATACAACATGTCGGAAGCGTATGCGCGTGAAGTGCAGTTCAGGGCCAACGCCTACTCGATTGGCGTCCGGCCCTGAACTGACGGTGACACTAGACCGTTCGGCTGACATTTAAACGCGCGATTTTCGTTGTAACGGTTGCACAACATGTTCTACTCGGGGCGGTCACGTCCTGGTGGTCATGCCGGAGTGGTGATCGCGACGGTGCTGGTCATGGTTCGATCGGAACCGTCGTCCGGCGGCGGCAGGCGGATCTTGGTCGCCGAAGCCGTTAGTGATCGAACGTCCAACTCGGCTCCGGTGCGAGTTCGCGATCGAGTGAACTGGTCAATCGGTGTTAGCGTTTCAGCAGGTCTTCGAGGTCGCTGCGGCGTCGCGACGGGCGGCGCGATACGCGTGGACTCGAACTGCGGTGGCGCAATGTTGTTCGGATGCATCGCTCCCCGGCTTCCGAGGGGTGAAGCCGATGAATGCGCTGCCGTGAACCTCCGGCGGGATGCCGCCGGGTGAGACGACGTGGGAAGGATCGCGCCGGCTGCTGCTCCCGCCCGAGCGGCGCCCCGGTCCCGATCACGTCCGCGGGTGATCGTCCGCACCCGCATTCCGGGCCCGGCCCGCAGCCGTCCGCCAACGGCGCAGGCCGGGCCCGGGTCCGCTTGTCTCAGGGCTTCACGGTGGGGCCGCCCGTGGTCGCCGGCTGCGCTGGCGTGGCCGATCTGCTCGTTGAGCGAAGGTTCTTCCGAATGGACACGAATCCGGGCGCACTTCTTGGGTTTCGGGGCAACGTTTATGTCGTTCGTTCGGATGACAAGAAAAGGTCGAGTATCTATGCACCCCGGTAACGGCATTAGGAATTGTCGGTGCGGGGTCCTAATATCCGATGTGTACCGAACCACTTCAATCGGTTCGGTGCCATGATCAGCAGTAACCGGTGAGAGATACGGGCGTCGGAACAGAGTGGACCGCCCGGGGTCAAGTCCCGGGCAGTGGTGTAACTGGTTTCTGATCCTTCGTTCGGGTTCAGGCGGGTAGTTGCAGGTACGGGTCTGTGCCTACCTCCGTGGTCGTGTCGGTCTCGGTAGCGACGGTCAGCCGGCAGCGGCTGAGGACCTCGAGCCCGAGGTAGCGGCGACCTTCGGCCCATTCGTCGGTCTGCTCAGCGAGCACGGCGCCGATGAGGCGGACGATGGCGTCCCGGTTCGGGAAGATCCCCACGACATCGGTACGGCGACGGATTTCCCTGTTGAGCCGTTCGGTGGGGTTGTTCGACCAGATCTGACGCCACACATCGTCGGGGAACCCGGCGAACGCGAGCAGGTCTTCGCGGGCATCGCCGAGGTGCTCGGCGACCTTGGGCAGGCGGTCTTCGGTGTACTCGAGGAGCCGGTCGAACTGGTCATGCACCGCGGCGGCGGTGGGCTGGTCGTAAACGCTGTGGAGCATCGCTTTGACAGCCGGCCACATCGATTTCGGGCACACCGCCATCAGGTTGGCCGCGTAGTGGGTGCGGCAGCGTTGCCAGACGGCGCCGGGCAGGTTCGCCGCGATCGCCTCGACCAGCCCCGCGTGGGCGTCAGAGGTCACCAGCCGCACCCCGCCGAGTCCGCGTGCTACGAGGTCGGCGAAGAAGGTGTTCCACGAGGCCTTGGTCTCGCTGGTGGCGACCTGCATGCCGAGCACTTCGCGGTGCCCGTCGCCGTTGACGCCGGTGGCGAGCAGTACGACGGCCTTGACGACCTGCTTGTTCTCGCGGACCTTGATCGTCAGCGCATCGGCGGTGACGAAGGTGAAAGGGCCGGCTTCGTCCAGACGCCGGTGCCGGAAGGCGGCGACCTGCTCGTCGAGGTCCTCAGCCATGCGGCTGACCTGCGATTTCGACAGCGAGTCGATGCCGAGCGTCTTGACCAGCTTGTCCATGCGGCGTGTGGAGACCCCGGCGAGGTAGCAGTCGGCGACGACGGTGATCAGTGCCGACTCTGCCCGCTTGCGGCGTTCGAGCAGCCACTCGGGGAAGTAGCTGCCCGACCGCAGTTTGGGGACGGCGACGTCGACGGTGCCGACCCGGGTATCCAGCGGGCGGTGACGGTAGCCGTTGCGGCGGTTGGTCCGCTCAGCGGTGCGAGCGTTCCATTCGGCGCCGCACACGGCGTCGGCGTCCGCTGAGAGCAGCGCGTTGATCATGGTCTGCAGCAGCTCACGCATCAGATCCGGTGATGCTTCGGACAGTGCTTGGCCAAGCAGGCCGGCAGGGTCGACAATGTGGGGTGCGGTCATCGTGATGACTCCGTTCGAGGGTGCTGTGAGAGGTTCACTCGAAGGATCACACGGTGGCCGCACTGCGTCCGTCATTGACGCGGTGTCACAGACGAACTCGGCCACCGAGTTACACCACTGTATGGGGCACTACCCCGCCCGGTCTTTTTGAGATGAGTGGGAGATGAAAATGCGCGCGAAGAAGTTCGCCGGCGCCTCGGCGGCCGGTATCGCATCGGTGGCATTGGTCCTCGGGGGCACGGGCGTGGCGGGTGCCCTCCCGGGTGCCGGCAGCCTCGGTTCGCTGTCCGGTTCGATCGGTGGTGGCGACCAGTGCGGGACCACCACCGTGGTGACGCCGGAGGATCTCGTCGACCTTAATCAGGATGAGGACGAGCGGAAGGTCTCTGTAGGCACCTGGTACACCCCCGGTGACGAGAACCCCGCGACGATCGGCGAGTCGACGGACGATGCCCACGGGACCGGCGTCCTCAACTTCAAGCAGAGCGACAAAGGCACCTCGCTCTACCAGGCGTCGGACCTGAAGCTGAGCGACCTGGTTGTCGATGGCGCTCCGCTTCCGATCGAGTACACCTACACGGCCACCGATGGCGCGAGCTCGGACAGCAACACCCCTGCGTTGCAGATTCGGGTCCTGGGTGCGAGCACCATTGACAATGGCAACGGATTCGCCACCATCGTCTGGTCGCCGCAGCCCGCCGACGGCAAGTGGGGGACGGCGGCGCCCAAGGCCGATGACGGCACCTTCTGGGTCACCAAGAACATCGTCAACGCAGATGAAGAAACTGAGCTCGCCAAGGGATCGCCGGCGACGCTGGCTAAGATCGTAGAGCTGAACCCCGACGCCACGATCCTCGGCATCGGTGTGCAGCAGACGCGGGACAACGACTCCACCGCCGTCGCGGTGGACACGTTCACCCTCGGCTGCCAGACCACCGACTTCGAGGCGACCGCACCCGGCCCGTTCGGTTCGCTGGCCGGCCTGTTCGGGAGCCTGGGCCTCAGCGAGTCGTGACGCACACGCACTGAGGGCGTCGCGCAGCTGACGGCGCGCCAAGAAGAGACCGGGCCGGCCGCACCATCACGCTGATGGTGCGGCCGGCCCGGTTCCTACTGCGCAGTGCGGCGTACGTCAGCCGTGCACGCCCACCGGAACATCACCGACAATCGAGATCCGGTCCATCACGCGCTTCTGCGGGAAATAGTCGCTGGCCGCGTAGTGCTGGCATGCGCGGTTGTCCCAGAAGGCGACCGTGTCCGGGCGCCAGCGCAGGCGCACCTGGAACTCGGGGCGCTGGATGTGCCGGTAGAGGATCGACAGCAGCTCGGTCGACTCCTCCTCGCTGATGCCCAGGATGCGCGTGGTGAACACCTGGCAGGCGAACAGCACCTTGCGCCCGGTCTCCGGGATTACCCGCACCAGCGGATGCTGCACTGCGGGCAGGTGCGGCCGCAGCATGTCCACGCTCTGCTGCGGCATCGACTTGCCGAAGGCGTGCAACCAGTCGTGTTCGGCGACGAGCCCGTCGATGCGGTCCCGGATCTCCTGCGGCAGCGTGTCGTAGGCCGCCGCCGTGTCCGCCCACAGGGTGTCGCCGCCGGACTCGGGAAGCTCGACCGCGCGCAGGACGGCGCCGAACGACGGGGTGGCGCTCCAGGTGACGTCGTTGTGCCAGGAGTTCTCCACTCCCGCGCTGTCCATTCCCTTGGCGAGCGTCGCCACATCCACGTCGGTCTGCCCCGGCTGGGTGTACTTGAAGAACGGGTGCTGCTCCAGTCCGCCCCACAGCGAGGCGAACGCCCGGTGGTCGGCCCGCGAGATGTCCTGGTCGCGGAAGAAGAGCACCTTCCACTCCAGCAGCGCCTGCCGCAGTTCCGTCATGGTGTCGTCGTCGACGTCGCCGTCGAGGCGCACCCCGGCGATCTCCGCTCCGATGGTGGTGCCTGCTGGGGTGACGGTGATCCGCTGGTACGGGCGGCGCTCGAAGCCTTCCGGCAGACGCGCGGCCGTGATCGGCCCGTACATCAACAGCGGATCGGTGGGCGATTCCCCGTAGATGGTTGTGGTGGGGACCGGCGAGGCGGCGGAAGCGTTCTCGGTGGCGGTGGTCATGGGAGGGACTCCTCTGGTCGGTGGTCGGTGGGGGCGGTCGGGATCGGATCGGGGTGGCCCACGGGCGCCGTCAGCAGCCCGTGGCAGGTGTCGATGATGCGGGCGGTGATGACGCGGCCCCGGGGGCCGGTGATGTGCGGCTCGGCCGCGGCCAGGGCGGTGATCACGTGCCCCAGCAGCCCGTTCGCGCGCCAGACGGCGGTGTCGCCGTCGAGCCCCGGGGCGGCGCGTCCCGCGACGAGCACGCGGACCATGTACTGCTGCGTCTCGTTGACCGTGAACATCGTCGCCTGGCGCGCGATGATCTCCGCCAGCTCCGGGGACACCATCGACTGTGCAAGGAACCGGGCATATGCAGACCGGGGTGTCTCGAAGACGCGCCGGGCCAGCGGGTCCACCAGTGCCACCGTCAGCTCGCGGAGCAGGGGGGCCGCGGCGGCGGACGCGACGGCCCCGTCGGCGACGGCGGAGCGGAACCCGTACCGGACGTCGATCGCATCCAGCAGGGCACGCCTCTGCTCGGCGATCGGCCGCATCCGATCGTCGAGGATCGCGGCGATCAGGCCGTCGCGCGAGCCGAAGTGGTAGTTGACGGCCGATTTGTTCGATTGCCCCGCCGCCTCCTGCACCGCGCGCAGCGTCAGAGCCGGCATGCCCTGCTCGGCGACGATGCGTTCGGCGGCGTCGATCATGGCGGTGCGGGCAGGGGAGCCGCGCCGCGTGGGGGCGTTCGTCGGTGTCACACCTCACATATTAAGGAGTTGGCCTTAATCTGGCAACCTCCGGATCCCGCGGCCGCCGCGTGCCTGCGGGACGCGGCGGGGCGGTGCGGATAAGCTGACCCGAGTTGCGCGGGCCCGCGCTGTAACCGCCCCGTCGACACGCGACTTTCGACAACCAACGACACCGACAGACTGAGGAGTACGCACGTGGCCGTCATCGAACAGGTCGGAGCACGCGAGATCCTGGACTCCCGTGGCAACCCCACGGTCGAGGTCGAGGTGGCCCTCGACGACGGGACCTTCGCGCGCGCCGCCGTACCGTCGGGCGCCTCCACCGGCGAGCACGAGGCCGTGGAGCTGCGCGACGGTGGCGAACGCTACGGCGGCAAGGGCGTCACGCAGGCGGTCGAGAGCGTGCTGGGCGAGCTCGCCCCCGCGGTCATCGGCCTGCCGGCGGAGGAGCAGCGGCTGGTGGACCAGGCGCTGCTGGACGCCGACGGCACGCCGGACAAGTCCCGCCTGGGCGCCAACGCGCTGCTGGGGGTCTCGCTGGCGGTGGCCAAGGCGGGCGCCGAGTCGTCCGACCTCGAGCTGTTCCGTTACCTGGGCGGCCCCAATGGCCACGTGCTGCCGGTGCCGATGATGAACATCCTCAACGGCGGCGCGCACGCGGACACTGGAGTCGACGTCCAGGAGTTCATGGTGGCGCCCATCGGCGCGCCCAGCTTCAAGGAATCGCTGCGCTGGGGTGCCGAGGTGTACCACTCGCTCAAGGCGGTGCTGAAGAAGAAGGGCCTGTCGACCGGCCTGGGCGACGAGGGCGGCTTCGCACCGAACGTCGCCGGCACCCGCGAGGCGCTCGACGTCATCGCCGAGGCGGTCGCCGCGACCGGCCTGTCGCTGGGCGGCGACGTGGCGCTGGCGCTCGACGTCGCGGCCACCGAGTTCCACACCGAAGGCAAGGGCTACGCGTTCGAGGGTGCGGTGAAGACGGCCGGCGAGATGGCCGGGTTCTACCGCGAACTGCTGGGCGAGTACCCGCTGGTGTCGATCGAGGACCCGCTCAGCGAGGACGACTGGGACGGTTGGGCCGAACTGACCGCCGCGATCGGCGACAAGATCCAGATCGTGGGCGACGACCTGTTCGTCACCAACCCGGCGCGACTGCGCACCGGCATCGACAAGGGCGCCGCCAACGCGCTGCTCGTGAAGGTCAACCAGATCGGCACGCTCACCGAGACCAACGATGCCGTGGACCTGGCGCACCGCAGCGGCTTCCGCACGATGATGAGCCACCGCTCCGGCGAAACCGAGGACACGACCATCGCCGACCTCGCCGTGGCCCTCAACTGCGGGCAGATCAAGACGGGCGCGCCCGCGCGCAGTGAGCGTGTCGCCAAGTACAACCAGCTGCTGCGCATCGAGGAGTCGCTGGGCGACGCCGGCCGCTACGCCGGCGCCGGCGCGTTCCCGCGCTTCAGCGCGGAGGGCAGCGGAAACTGATGGCGGAGCGGGGCAGGCGGCGGCCGGAGGGCAGCCCGGGCGGCAGGGAACCGGGGCGCAGCGCGCGCACCCGGGACCCGCGCTCGCGCTCGTCCGGCCGCGCGCAGGCCCCGCAGTCGTCATCCGCCAGGCGCGCCGCCACAGCTGCGCAGGCGCGCAGGGGCTCGGCGTCGGCCGCGTCCCGGACGGGCGCGGCCGCACGGTCGGGGTCGTCGGCGCGCGCCGGATCGGGGTCGCTGATCACGCGGGCCACACGCTCATGGCAGCGGCTGTCGGAGCGGACCGAAGGCACGGGCACGGGCATGTCGCCGCGCCGGGTCGTCGTCGTCATCGTCATGGTGTGCTTCTTGGCGCTGGCGCTCGCCAATCCGGTGCGGACGTACTTCACGCAGCGTCAGGACGTGGCGGAAGCGGCGGCCCACCACGACGAGCTGGTGGCGCAGATCGCCGAGCTCGAAAAGAAGGAAAAGCTTCTCGAAGACCCCGACTACCTCCGCGCACAGGCGCGCGACAGGCTGGGCTTCGTCGAGGCCGGCCGCACCCCGTACATCGTCGAGCTTCCCGGCGACCCGGTCGAGGCGCAGGAGCAGCACGACAAGGCCGTGGCGCAGGCCCGCCCGTGGTACGGGTCGGTGTGGGATTCCGTCTCTCATGCCGCCGATGACTCCGATGTGCCGGTGCCCAATGTGATCCCCGCGCCCGCGCCCCCGCCCGGCGGATGACGGATCATCGACCGGCGCCCGGTGCGGCGCCGCAGGCCGGGCGCCCGCAGCTCAGACAACCCGCTCCCGGAGAGGTGATACACCGGTGATCGAACCAGACGACGACCCTGCCCTCGCGGCGGACCTCGCCGTTGTCGCCGAGCAGCTCGGCCGCATTCCGCGCGGCGTGCTGGCGGTCGCGTACCGCTGCCCGGACGGCGTCCCCGCTGTGGTCCGCACCGCGCCGCGACTCCCGGACGGCACGCCGTTCCCCACGCTGTACTACCTGACCGAGCCGCGGCTCACAGCGGCCGTGGGCAGGCTCGAATCCGGCGGGCTCATGCGGGAGATGAGCGACAGGCTCACGCGTGATCCCGCGCTGGCCGCCGCGTACCGGGTCGCGCACCAGGACTACTTGGCCGAGCGGAACGCGCTCGAGGACCTCGGCACCGACTTCACCGGCGGCGGCATGCCCGAGCGGGTCAAGTGCCTGCACGTGCTCGCCGCGCATGCGCTGGTGCGTGGTCCCGGCACCAATCCGCTGGGCGACGAGGCGGTCGCGATGATCGCCGACGGACCGGACGGGGGAGCGGCGCTGCGCGGCGCCGCGGTCCCTGCAGACTGGCCACGGCTGGACGAGCTTCCCTTCCAGGGAAGCGCGGGCGCCGAAGGCGCGGAAGAGGGGCGGGAATGAGCAGGGTAGCGGCGGTGGACTGCGGCACGAACTCGATCCGGCTCCTCGTGGCGGACGTCGGCGGCGACTCCGGCGGCGCGGCGGGCCCGCTCGCGGACGTCGCCCGGGAGATGCGGGTGGTGCGGCTCGGCCAGGGCGTCGACGCCACCGGCGCTTTCGTCCCGGAGGCGATCGCCCGTACCCGCGTGGCCCTCGAGGAGTACGCGGGGATCATCGCGGACACGGGGGCGACCTCCGTGCGGATGGTGGCGACGTCCGCCACCCGCGACGCCGCGAACCGCGACGAGTTCTTCGACATGACCGCCGAGGTGCTGGGTGCGGTGATCCCCGGCGCGGTCGCCGAGGTCATCAGCGGGGACGAGGAGGCCGAACTGTCGTTCGCGGGCGCCGTCGGCGAGCTCGGCGCGGACGGCGGGCCGTTCGCGGTGGTGGACCTGGGCGGCGGCTCCACGGAGATCGTGCTCGGCGATGACGCGGGGGTCCACGCGGCCCGGTCGTCGGACATCGGCTGCGTCCGGCTCACGGAGCGGTGCCTGCCCGGCGATCCGCCCGGCGCCGGCGAGGTGGCCGACGCCGAGGAATTCATCGCCGAACGGTTCGCCGCCGCGCTCGACGTGGTGCCGGTGGAGCGGGCGCGGACGTGGGTGGGGGTCGCGGGCACGATGACCACCATCGCCGCCATCGCGCTGGGCCTGGACCGCTACGACCCCGAGCGAATCCACCTGGCTCGGATCCCGTTCGACCGGTTGCGGGACGTGTGCGACCGGCTCGTCGCGATGACCCGCGAGGAGCGTGCCGCGCTCCCGGTGATGCACCCGGGCCGCGTGGACGTGATCGGCGGGGGCGCGCTGATCACGCGCGCGCTGGCGAGGGTCTTCGAAGAGCGGGCCGGCATCGGCGAACTCGTGGTGAGCGAGCACGACATCCTCGACGGGATCGCGCTGTCGATCGGATAGAGCACTCCGTCGGGTTCGCCGGCGTGCGGCGGGGAGTCGGAGCGCCACGATGGGTTGTGCGGTCCCGGCCGCTTCCCTCGACCGGGACCGACCCAATGATAGAACATGCATTCGGATGAGCGCTATAGCGGCCGACGTCGGGCTGTATGGATCGAGACCGCATCGGCGCGCGATAGTGTGCAGATGCCAAGGCCTCGGGGACGATCGATGTCCGCTGCGGCCGCGCCCCCATAGCCCAATTGGCAGAGGCAGCCGACTTAAAATCGGCACAGTGTCGGTTCGAGTCCGACTGGGGGCACCGAGATCGTCCTGGAAGCCGGCTCCAGGACGGTTCGGCGTCGCGTCACACCGGTGAGAGCAGGTCCGGGCTGTTGTTGCGGGGGCTGTTCACTGCGGTGGAGACCTCGTAGGCGTCGAGGCGCGGGTCGGGCACCGAGCGGATCAGCGCCTCGACGTCCTCACGCACGTCCAGCCCGCGATCGAGCCACGGCCCGTGGAACTCCGGCGGCAGCACCAGCGGGCACCGGTCGTGGATGCGGCCCAGCTCGTCGGTGGCCGGCCGGGTGAGGATCGTCGCCGTCCACAGCCAGCGGTCCGGGTCGTCGTCCGACTTGTCCGGGTCGCGCCACATCTCGTAGAGCCCCGCCATCGCCAGCGCACCGTCGCCGGGGTGCAGGAAGTGCGGCACTTTTCTCCCGTCGCGCTTCTCCCACTCGTAGTAGCCGTCGGCGGGTATGACCGCACGACGCGAGCGCGCCGCCGACCGGAACGACGGCTTGGTCGTGACGGTCTCCGAACGCGCATTGATGAGCTTGTTGCCGATGGAGCGGTCCTTGGCCCACGAGGGCACCAGCCCCCAGCGTGCGGTGCGAACCTGCCGGACCGGCTCGCCCTCCTCGTCGGCGGGCGGCCGCTCGAGGACCATCCGCATTGGCTGGGTGGGCGCGACGTTGTACGAGGCGGGCAGCTCCTCGCCCACGACCTCCGCCTCGTCCACGTCGAACATCGACCGCATCTCCCGGTCCGTGATCGTGGTGGCGAACCGTCCGCACATCGTGCCCTCCCGCGGTTTTCGATCTTGACGGTCACCTCAATTGAACAGCACATCGGCGCCTGCGGGGGATTCACCACCGCGCAACCGCCTGCGGCGCGGGCGAGCGCGAGAGTGCGGGTTGATCCGGACGTCCGGGTAGGTAGGCTCACACCACACCTGCCCGACATCCGGGAACTGTCCGCAGACCGCGCTCGTTGAGCAGGTGAGAGGCCGGAAATCCCCGGCACGGCGCCGCGTGCAGCGCGGTGAACCACCACAGGAGGGACCAACGCGGTGCGTCAAAGCAGCAACCCCGTGTTCAAGGACCTGAACAAGGAGTACGGCCGCTACGCCACGTTCGGAGGCAACGCGGCCGGCGGTGCGCCCCAGGTAGGCCGCGCGGCAACGGGCCAGTACCCGCAGGGGCAGCACCCGCAGGCCGGTCAGTACCCGGGCCAGCCCGCCCCCGAGCAGTACCGTGCGGAGCCCAGCGGCCGCGCGATGACCATCGACGACATCGTCACCAAGACCGCGATGACCCTGGGCGTGCTCACCATCGCGGCGGTCATCTCGTTCGTGCTGGTCAATGGCAACGAATCGCTCGCGATGCCGCTCACGTTCGGCGGCATGATCGTGGGCCTGGGCTTGTCGCTGTTCGCGATCTTCACCCGTCGCACGGACAAGCCGGCATTGGTGCTGGCCTATGCGGCGGCCGAGGGCGTGTTCCTCGGCGCGATCTCCTATCTGTTCGCCAACATCGCCATCGGTGAGGGCGGCCCGCCCGGGAACACGATCATCGTCCAGGCGGTCGTCGGCACGTTCGGCGTCTTTTTCGGCATGCTCGTCGTCTACAAGACCGGCGCCATCCGCGTCACGCCCAAGTTCACCAAGATGATCGTGGGCGCACTGTTCGGCGTCCTCGCGCTGATGGTCGTCAACCTCATCGCGAGCTTCTTCATCGACGGCGGCCTGGGCCTGCGCGACGGCGGCCCCATCGCCATCATCTTCAGCCTGGTGTGCATCGGGCTGGCGGCCATGAGCTTCCTCATCGACTTCGACGAGGCCGACAAGCTCATCCGCATGGGCGCGCCGGAGAAGACCGCCTGGTCGGTGTCCTTCGGGCTCACGGTCACGCTGGTGTGGCTGTATCTGGAGATCCTGCGTCTGCTCAGCTACTTCAGCAGCGACTAGTACCCGCGCCGGCCGCGTCGGGTCCCGGTGGGGCCGGATGCGTGAGCCGAGTGCGTGCAAGCATGGGCCCCGCCCGCGGATACCGCGGGCGGGGCCTTTGCTGCGTCGGGGCGGTCACGGGATACGTCCGCGCAAGTCCGCGCGCCGCGCGCCGGTTCTCGCGCCGCGCGCGCATCGTCCTCTCGCGCGCCTGCTCCCCGGCGTGTCGCGGCAACCGGCGCGCGGCCCGGCAACAAGCGCGCGGCATGTGGCGCGGCCCGGCAACAAGCGCGCGGCATGTGGCGCGGCCCGGCAACAGGCGCGCAGCGCGCAAACAGCCGCGCCGAACCCTCCGCCGGGCCACGAAAAGGCGGGCGCCGCGCGACAGGTGATCCCATCGCGCGGCGCCCGCCCATCGAGCTCCGATGCCCGGCAGCACATGGCCGCCCGGGCCGGCAATCAGCTGAGGCGCTCGAGCACCATGGCCATGCCCTGGCCGCCGCCGACGCACATCGTCTCGACGCCGAACGTCTTGTCCTGCTCGCGCAGGTTGTTCAGCAGCGTGTTCGTGATGCGGGCGCCGGTCATGCCGAACGGGTGGCCCAGCGCGATCGCGCCGCCGGAGATGTTGAGCTTGTCCTCGTCGATGCCGAGCTCACGCTGCGAGCCGATCACCTGCACCGCGAAGGCCTCGTTGATCTCGAACAGGTCGATGTCGGAGACGGACATGCCCGTGGTCTTGAGAACCTTGCGGGTCGCCTCGATGGGGCCCAGGCCCATGATCTCCGGCGACAGGCCGGTGGCTGCGGTGCCCACGACGCGGGCGAGCGGGGTGAGGCCCAGCGCCTTGGCCTTGGTGTCGGACATGATCACCAGCGCCGACGCGCCGTCGTTGAGCGGGCAGGCGTTGCCGGCGGTGACGGTGCCGTCGGGGCGGAACACCGGCTTGAGCTGGGAGACCTTCTCGTAGCTGGTGCCGGGGCGCGGGCCGTCGTCGGTGGAGACCACGGTGCCGTCGGGCAGGGTCACCGGGGTGATCTCACGCGCGAAGAAGCCGCGGTTGATGGCCTCCTCGGCGCGGTTCTGGCTGCGCACGCCCCAGCGGTCCTGGTCCTCGCGGGAGATGCCGGTCAGCGACGCGACGTTCTCGGCGGTCTGGCCCATGGAGACGTAGATGTCGGGCAGCTGGCCCTGCTCGCGGGGATCCGACCATGCGATGCCGCCCTCGGCGAGCTTCGCGGTGCGGGCTTCGGCGTCGGCGAACAGCGGGTTGTGGGTGTTCGGCCAGCCGTCGGCGTTGCCGGTGGCGAAGCTGGAGACCGACTCGACGCCGGCCGAGATGAACACGTCGCCCTCTCCCGCGCGGATCGCGTGCATGGCCATGCGGGTGGTCTGCAGCGACGAGGAGCAGTAGCGGTTGACGGTGACGCCGGGCAGGTGGTCGAACCCGAGCTCGGTGGCCACCACGCGGGCGATGTTGAAGCCCGACTGGCCGCCGGGCTGGCCGCAGCCCATGTGCAGGTCTTCGATGTCGGCGGGATCCAGCTCGGGGATCTTGTCCAGGGCGGCGCGCACCATCTGGGTGGCGAGGTCGTCCGGGCGCACGTCCTTGAGTGAACCCTTGCCGGCGCGGCCGATGGGCGAACGGGTCGCGGAGACGATGACAGCCTCAGGCATGAGGACTCCTTTGCAGGTGACGGACCCCGATCAGACCGGGGCCGGTGTGTGATCGACGCCTAGGTGCCGTCGAGGTGCAACCGCGTAGCCGGCCGGCGGCGACGCGACTCGGCTCCTACATTACGTGGCCGGAAATCGGAGCTCATTCCGCGCTCATAACGCCGCGGTGCGGCGCCCGAGACGGTCGAGGCCGCGGCGGATCCGGGCCACCGGCCGCCGCGATTCGACGGCCGCGGACACGGTGGGCAACTCCGCGAGCGGTCCGCCGTGCCATTCGCCCAGCTCCGAGCACAGCGCCGGCAGGAGCTGCTCGGCGGCGAGCGTGTAGCCGGCGGCGGACGGGTGGAATCGGTCCGGGGACAACAGCTTCTCGGGCGTCGCCAGGAACTCGGGGGCGAGCAGGTCGGCCAGCGGCACCGGCCGGCCCCCGGCGGTGCGGGTGGCGGAGGCCTGCAGGTGCGCCAGCCGCAGCCCCCATCGGCGGGTGACGGCACGCAATGGCTGGGGGATGGCGGTGATCACCCCCAGGTCGGGGCAGGTGCCGACGACCACGGCCGCTCCGCTGTCATGCAGACGCTGCACCGCATCGCCGAGCCGCGCGGCCGCCTTGTAGGGGGCCTGCGCCGTGGTGACGTCGTTCGCTCCGACCAGGATCACCGCGGCGTCCGGCGGCGGGCCGGCGATGAACATGGCGTCGACCTGGCTGGCGAGCCCCCGCGAGGTGGCGCCGACGATGGCCTTCGTGCTCAGTCGTACGCGCTTGCCGGTCTCGTCCGCGAGCCCGCGGGCGAGCAGCACCCCCGGAACCTCGTCCGGCACCGTGCACCCCAGGCCGGCGGCCGTGGAGTCGCCGAAGATCATCAGGCTCAGATCGGACGGGCCGAAGCGCTCCGGAGGCTGGAGTTCCCCGTCGGTGTCGGCCGGCGGGTAGACGCCGTCGGCGCGCGGCGGGCGCCCCCGGGGGCGCCCGATCACGGTGCGCGCCTCCTGCGCCTGGCCTTGCAGGTAGTTGTAGCTCACCCAGGTGGCGGCTCCGACGCCGGCGCCGGAGCCGAGGGCCGCGGCCCCGACCTTGGCGCCGGTGATGAGCGTGCCGTGACGCCGTGCGGCGGGCGTCGGGATCCGCGCGGCCACGACGGCCGGCCCGGCGAGGCGCAGGTGCGGCAGGGGGATGTCGATGGGGACCACCTCCCTCGGACTGCGCGGCGTTCCGGAACGACGGCTTCAAATCTATCCTGCGCCTCGGCGGCGCGGCGCTGTACGCGGGCGCCGCGCGTCGCCGGGGGATGGAATCCGCCGGGACAGGGCAGTACTATTTCAAGATGGATAGCGCGTGGCCGCTGACGGGCCGCGGGGCGGAGATGCGCCGGATCGCGCGGACGGTCCGTGGCGGCAATGGCGGCGCGGTTCTGGTGGGTGAGGTCGGCGCGGGCAAGACGCGGCTGGCCGCCGAAGCCCTGGACCGCGCCGAGCGCGACGGCCTGCGCACCTGCCGGCTCGTCGCATCGCCGGCGTCCAGGGCCGTGCCGCTCGGAGTGCTCGACCAGATCGCGGGGGACGCCGGCGGCGACCCGACGCAGCGCATGCACCGGATCTTCGACTGGCTCGCGCGGCCCGGCGCGCCGCCCGCCGTCGTCGGGATCGACGACGCGCACGACCTCGACGAGGCATCGGCCTTCGTGGTGCAGCAGATCGTGGCCCGCCGCGTCGCCCCCGTGCTCATCACGGTGCGCACCGGCGCGCGCACACCGAACTCGATCACCTCGCTCTGGGCCGACGACCGTCTGCGGCGCATCGACGTCACCCCACTGTCGTTCGAGCAGACGCGCGCATTGCTGGAGGTGGTGCTGCACGCTCCGCTGGAGGCCGGCAGCGCGCGGCGACTGCACACGTTGACCCGCGGGAACGTGCTCTACCTGCGTCAGCTCCTGGACGACGAGGTGGCGTGCGGCCGGATGGTGAAGTACGCGGGCGTGTGGGTGTGGAGCGGCGCGCCGACGTTCACGCCCAGGCTGTACGACCTGATCGCGGCGAAGATGGGCCGTGTCCCCGACGACGTCGCCGACGTGGTGGACCTGCTCGCGGTGGGCGGCCCGCTGCCCGTCTCGGCGCTGGCGCGCATCGCGACGCCCGAGGCCGTCGAGTCGGCGGAGGAGTCGGGGCTCGTCGCCGTCGACGGCGGGGCGCATCCCGCGGCGCGGCTGGCGCACCCGCTGTTCGGCGAGGTGCGCCGTGCCCACTGCGGCACGCTCCGGATGCGGAGGATGAGCGGTGTGGTGGCGCGCGAGCTCGCGGCCAAGGGGCGGCGGGACGCGCGCACGGTGGTGCGGCGCGCCGAGCTGATGCTGGCCTCGGACGGCGAGGCGTCGCCGGGGCTGCTCGCGGTGGCGGCCCGCTGCGCCATGCATCTGGGCGATTTCGAGCTGGCCGACAGGATGCTCGCGGAGGTCGAGGCCCGCGACGCGGAGGTCGACGTCCTATTGCCTCGCATCGCCTGCCTGGTGGCGCTCGGCCGAGCCGAGGAGGCGGTCGCCGTGTGCGAACGGTTCGAGCGCTCCGGCGGCGCGGGGGACCGGCAGGCGGTGGTGCGCACCATCCACGCGTCGATCCTGGTGTGGATCCTCGCCCGGCCCGACCGGGCGCGACGGGTGCTCGACGACGCGCGGGCGCTGTGTCGGCGGACCGGGCGGATCGCGGAGCATCACGCGGTCTCTGCGGCGCTGCTCGCCGTGCTGGGCCACCCGCGCGAGGCCGCAGCGGAGGCGGCGACGGCGATGGCGGCGCCCCGGCTGGCGCGGATCCACGCGCAGATCGCGGCCAGCGCGCAGGTCAGCGCACTCGGCAGCCTTGGGCTGGGCGACGGGGCCGTGCGCGCGGCACGGAGCCTGGGCGATGCCCGGCCGCGGACCGGTGAGGCCGCGGGGCTCCGGTGCAGCCTGGGCGTGAACCTCGCGATCGCGCTGCGGCTCGCCGGCGAGCTCGGTGCGGTCCCGGAGATCGCGGGGGAGTTCTTCCCCCACGACGCCGCGCGGCCGTTGCGCGGGTGGCGGTTCGCCGCGGAGACGGCGCTGCGCGGGGTGATCCGGCTCGACGCCGGCGCGGTGGCCGACGCGGTGCGGCTGCTGCGGGAGGCGGTGGCCCAGACTGCGGTGTCGGCGGAGTGCACGACGATGCACCGCTACTGCTCGATGCTCCTCGCCGAAGCGCTGGGCAGATCGGGAGCGGCCGGCGACGGCCGGGTGGCGCTGCAGCGCATCGACGCGGCGCGCCCGGCGGGCTTCGTGTGGGCGGACAGCCAGCTGTCGGTCGCCCGGGCGTGGGTGTTCGCCGCGGAGGGCGCGGCGACCGAGGCCGTGGCGGCCGCGCGCGCTGCCGCGGCGCGCGCGGCGGACCGCGGCCAGATCGCGGACCAGGTGTTCTGCCTGCAGGCCGCGGTGCAGTTCGGCGACGCGACGGCGGCCGCGGACCTCGCACCGGTGGCGGGCCGGGTCCACGGACCGCGCGCGGCCGCGGCGCTCTCGCATGCGACCGCTTTGGCGGGCTCCGACGGCGACGCACTGCTGTCGGCGTCCGCCGCGTACGAGGCGTACGGCGACGTGATCGCCGCGGCCGACGCGGCGGCGCAGGCGGCGGTCGTGTTCCGTGCGCAGGGCAGGCGCGGCTCCGCCCTGACGGCGCGGGCCGTGGCCGACCGTGTGACGGCCGACTGCCCCGGGGCGGACACGCCCGCGCTGCGGGCGATGGCGGCGCCGTCGGGGCTCACCCCGCGGCAGCGGGAGATCGCGGGGCTCGTGGCGCGGGGTCTGAGCAACCGCGAGGTGGCCGACCGCCTGCACCTGTCGGTGCGCACCGTGGAGGGCCACCTGTACCGGGCCTGCCTTGCCGCGGACGTGGACAGCAGGGACGGGCTCGCGGCGGTTCTGGGCGGCGCCGCCGAGTGATCGGCGGCCCCGCCCGACCGGGCGCTCACTTGCGCGCCGTCACGGCAACACGAGGCAGACGCTCCCCAGGTTGATGCCGTTGCCCACTTCGACCGTCTGCGAGGCGCTCTGGAAGCCGTCGTCGGCCACGAGAACGTGCGTGCCGGCGCTGGCGGGCGTCCAGGAGATCGTGATCGGACCGAGGGAACCCGGCGCCCATGCGGACCCGATGTAGACGCCGTTGTCGTAGAAGTCCACCTCGTTGCCGTGTTCGGCCTGGGCGGTCACGTCGTACGCGCAGCCGGTCCCGTACGGTCCGGCGCCGAGGCTGCCGAAACCCATACCGGGGGCGACGGAGAGCGATTGGACGTGCGCCGACGCATTGGGCGCGGCGAGCACCAGCGCCGTCGCCGTGGCGCCGAGGGCCGTGATGCCGACCTGCAGCCCGCGCCGGACGCGGTGTGTAGGCGGGGCGCCGTGGGCGCGGGTGCTGGTGCGGGTCTTCCGGGGCGAGTTCATGATCATCGGCTCCTCGTTGCGCTGGATGCTGGCACAGCCATCGTCGGACCGGCCCGACGGCAGGGAGCGAGTAGTCGACTACCCGAATCCTCCGGGGTCGCCCTCCGGCTACTCGTGCGTAGCGTCGTGCGGCGGCCGTGCCCCTGCGGGCGGGGGCGCGCCGGACGCGCCGCGGACCTGCCGCCCGACCGGTCCGGGCACGGCCGGGGGAGCGGCATCACGGCGCGCGGCGCGATCTGGGACCATGGGGGCATGCGCATTGCTGATCACGTGGTCGATCTCATCGGCGACACCCCGCTGGTCCGTCTCAACAAGGTGACCGAGGGGACGCCGGGCATCGTCGCCGCGAAGGTGGAGTACTTCAACCCCGGTGCCAGCTCCAAGGACCGGATCGCGGTGAAGATGATCGACGAGGCGGAGAAGGCGGGGCTGCTGAAGCCCGGCGGCACCATCGTCGAGCCCACCTCAGGAAACACCGGCGTGGGCCTGGCTCTGGTGGCGCAGCAGCGCGGCTACCGGTGCGTCTTCGTCTGCCCGGACAAGGTCAGCGAGGACAAGCGTGACGTGCTCAAGGCGTACGGCGCCGAGGTCGTGGTGTGCCCCACGTCGGTCCCGCCGGAGCACCCGGACAGCTACTACAACGTCTCCGACCGGCTGGCCGAGGAGATCCCCGGCGGGTGGAAGCCGGACCAGTACTCGAACATGGCCGGGCCGGCCAGCCACTACGAGACCACCGGCCCGGAGATCTGGCGTGACACCGACGGCAAGGTCACGCACTTCGTCGCCGGCGTCGGCACCGGCGGCACCATCACCGGAACCGGCCGGTACCTCAAAGAGGTCTCCGACGGCGCGGTGAAGGTCGTCGGGGTGGACCCGGAGGGGTCGGTCTACTCGGGCGGATCCGGGCGCCCCTACCTGGTGGAGGGCGTGGGCGAGGACTTCTGGCCCAAGGCGTACGACCCGGCGATCCCGGACGAGATCATCGCGGTGTCCGACGCGGACTCGTTCGAGATGACGCGCCGCCTGGCCCGCGAGGAGGGCCTGCTGGTCGGCGGCAGCTGCGGCATGGTGATCGTCGCGGCGCTCGAGGTGGCCGAGCGCGAGGGGCCCGACGCCGTCATCGTCGCCCTGCTTCCCGACGGGGGCCGCGGCTATCTGTCGAAGATCTTCAACGACAAGTGGATGGCCTCCTACGGTTTCCTGCGCACCCCGCTCGACGGCAAGGAGAAGCAGTCCACCGTGGGCGATGTGCTCCGCGGCAAGTCCGGCGAGCTGCCCGACCTGGTGCACACGCACCCCTCGGAGACCGTGCGCGACGCCGTCGAGATCCTGCGCGAGTACGGGGTCTCGCAGATGCCCGTCGTAGGTGCCGAGCCGCCGATCATGGCCGGCGAGGTGGCGGGCAGCGTGTCGGAGCGCGAACTGCTCAGCGCCGTGTTCGAGGGCCGCGCCCAGCTCGCCGACTCGGTGGCCAAGCACATGGAGCAGGCGCTTCCGCTGATCGGCTCGGGCGAGCCGGTGGACGCGGCCACCAAGGCGCTCGGCGAGACGGACGCGCTCATGGTGATCGAGGGCGGAAAGCCGGTGGGCGTCATCACCCGCCACGACGTGCTCGGATTCATCAGCAAGGCGTGAGGGGCGCCGGCCCCGGGCCCGCCGCCCGGAATGGGAGGCGGCGGTCCCGATCGGTAGTGTGTGCCGCATGAGCGAGCAGCGCAGCCAGGCCGATGCAGCATCGTGGCAGGGGTTCTCCACCCGGGCCATCCACGCGGGTTACGAGCCGGATCCGCAGACCGGCGCGGTGAACGTCCCCATTTACGCCTCGTCCACTTTCGCGCAGGACGGCGTGGGCGGGATGCGCGACGGTTTCGAGTACGCGCGCACCGGCAATCCCACCCGTCGGCCGCTGGAAGCGAACCTCGCCGCCATCGAGGCGGGCGCCTTCGGCCGGGCGTTCGGCTCGGGCATGGCCGCGACGGACACGATGATCCGGGCGGCGCTGCGCCCGGGCGATCACCTCGTCATCCCCAACGACGCCTACGGCGGCACGTTCCGGCTGATCGACAAGGTCTTCACGCAGTGGGGGATCGAGTACACCCCCGCGGCGGTCAACGACGTCGACGCCATCCGCGCGGCCATGCGCCCCAATACCAAGCTGGTGTGGCTGGAGACGCCCACGAACCCGCTGCTCAACGTGGGCGACATCGCCGCACTCGCGCAGGTGGCGCACGAGGGTGGGGCGAAGCTGGTGGTGGACAACACCTTCGCGTCGCCGTACCTGCAGAACCCGCTGACGCTGGGGGCCGACGTCGTCCTGCACTCCACCACCAAGTACATCGGCGGCCACTCGGACGTGGTCGGCGGCGCGCTGGTGACCGACGACGAGGAGCTCGACGCGGCGTTCGCGTTCCTGCAGAACGGCGCCGGTGCGGTGCCCGGACCGTTCGACGCGTTCCTCACGCTGCGCGGTATCAAGACGCTCGAGGTGCGGATGGAGCGGCACTGCGACAACGCGGAAAAGCTCGTCCAGTTCTTCACAGGGCATCCGGCCGTGGAGAAGGTCCTCTACCCGGGGCTCGCCGAGCACCCCGGGCACCAGGTGGCCGCCACGCAGATGCGGCGTTTCGGCGGAATGGTCTCCGTGCAGCTGGCGGGCGGTAAGCAGGCGGCGCTCGACTTCTGCTCGCGCACCGAGATCTTCACGCTGGCCGAGTCGCTGGGCGGCGTCGAGTCGCTCATCGAGCACCCTGGCGCGATGACCCACGCCTCCACGGCCGGGTCGCTGCTGGAGGTGCCGGAGAACCTGGTGCGCCTGTCCGTGGGCATCGAGGACGGCGGCGACCTGCTCGGCGACGTCGAGCAGGCGCTCGAAGGGCTCTGACCTTCCCGGCCGGCCCAGGCATGGGCCGGTCGGCTGGTGGACCGGTCAGTTGGTCGACTGGTTCGGCAGATGCGCGCCGATGTAGCCGACGTAGATGTCGCCGGAGCTCCCGGTGTCGTCGTAGTAATGCAGGCGCGGGCTGACGGTGCTCCCGCCTCCGACGCGGAAATGCCCGCCCATGAACACCGCGCCGTCGGGGTGCACGGACTCCGGCACCGGCAGCACACGCGGTTCCCGGAACGCCGCTGCGCGCGTTGTCGTGTCGCTTTCCACTGCGGCATGGTCGTGGACGGAGAATCCGCGACAGCCTGGCGGCGTGTGCGTGAGGTAGTTGTGCACTCCCGGCGGCCCGCAGTCGGAGCTGCGTGCCTCCGCGTAGTCGGATAGCGCGAGCAGCGCCTTCCACGTTTTGTGCACGTATCCGCGTGAGTTCGACTGCCGGTCCAGGCGCAGTGCGGGCTGCGGGTCGCCGGTGAACTGCACGCGCGGGACCTCTGCGAGGCGGTCCAGGAGTTCGGCGAAGGTGTCCGGCGCGTGGTCGTGTCCACGCTGAGGCCGGTGCGCCTGCGCGGGCCGGGTGTCCTGAGCAGGGGAGTTCCGCCGGATCGGTGCAGGATCGGGTGCTGCCGGATCCTGCTCTGTGCGCAAGGAATCGATGGTGCGGTGCGCGGCGGCGAGCTCGTGGCGCAGCCGCCGGATCTCGCCGCGATCGCGGCGGTGCTCGCGTGTCCGGCGGTTGCCGCGCCGGGCCACGACGCGCAGGTTCTCCAGCGAGTCCGTGTCGATGGTGCGATCCCCGAGCACGTCCTCGAGGATGTCGCCGAGAAGCGACCCGAGCGGTCCGAGCGGTCCGCCGGGCTGTGCGCCGGCCGGGGCGTGCGGGGTCTTTTCGGCGGGCGCCACGTGGGCGCCGGGTTTCGGAGGGGCGGGGGTGGCGGGTTCGGGCGCGGGCTGCGCCTCCCGGCAGCGGTCGGTGAGCCTGCCCAGACGCGCGTCGGCCTCCTCGACGGCGGTGGGCAGGGGATTGGCTCGGGCGTAGTGGAGTGCGAGGTGCCACAGTTCGCGGCGCAAGCCGTATTCGTCGGACACCATCCTGTCCGCGCCGATGACGCTGTGGCGCGCCGGGAACCCGCCCTCGACGGCCTCCGGCGCGGCATGGCCTTCAGACGCAAGGGATTCGGGCGGGGGGAACACCGCACCAGTGCCAGGTCCGACCCGCAGCGCGTCCGGCACCGCCTGATTGAACTGCGCGGTGGCCGGCGCGTCGAGGACCCGTGCGACGAGGAGGGCCTCCGCGTCGGCCGCGAGTGCCGCGACCAGGTCGGCGAGCTTGCGCACCGGGAACCCGTGATCGGTGCCGACGACCAGCAGGGGCCGCGTACGGCCGGGATCGCACAGCAATCCGATGAGGTCCGGGACGTCCGGCGTCTGCACGATGGGGGCGCCCTGCGTCAGCGGGTGCGCACCGTCGCGGGCGCCGAGCGCCGAGGCCAGCGCGGCCGCGATGCGGGGCGTGCGGGTGGGCGGCGCCTCTGTCTCCTCGCGCACCAGCACCCAGCCGCGGCGGCCGAAGCGGTCGACGTCGAGGGTGATCGTCGTCGTACGGGGGCCGCTGTCGGTGTTGCCGGTACGCGGCCCGCCGCCGGGGGCGGGGCCGGGCTTGCGGTCGGCTTGCCGGTCGCCGCCGCGGCAAGCGAGCGTAAACCGCCTGCTGCGGCGGCCGGTGCCGCGATCGACGCGTGCAACATGCACAGCGTGCGTGGATGCGTCGAGGGTGATGCGTTCGCCCGGCGCCGGAACGCGGTCTCCCCAGCCGAGCTCCGTGAACCAGGCGCCGATGGTCCGGTCGACGACGGCGAGGGCGCCGGGGACGTCGAAGCGGAAGAAGATCGGGCACTGGTGCACGGGTCAGCTCCTCGGTTCTCGGACGTCGCGGTTTTCGGTCGTCACAGATTCTCTGCCGACACGCATTGTCACACGAGGCCGCTGCCCGCGAGCCCGGGTGCGGACCTCCGTGGTCCGATTGTGATCGGTGGCGGAGCGACTCGTGCGCAGGTGAAGCAGGTGAAAGTCCACGGGGGTGACGGGGGCGGAGCTCTGTGACACACTTAACGGTGAACGCGAGGTTACAGTTAAAACACCGCGCGCCGGCCGCGGCTCCCGCACGCAGGCGGCACGGCGGCGGGGTGCCGAAGGCGAGGGGAGCGGCCTGATGACGGATGCGGACACGCCGGGAAGGGCCGATCGGCCGCAATACGAGGCCGTGATCGTCGGCGCCGGCTTCGGGGGCATGGGCGCGGCCATCGCGCTGCAGCGCCTCGGGATCGACGACGTGCTCATCCTCGAGCGCGAGGACGACCTGGGCGGCACCTGGCACGTCAACCACTACCCGGGCCTGGCGGTGGACATCGCCTCGGTCACGTACTCGTTCTCGTTCGAGCCCAATCCGTACTGGTCGCGCCTGTTCGCCCCCGGGGCCGAGCTGAAGAAGTACGCCGAGCACGTGGCCGACAAGTACCACCTGCGCAGTCAGATGCGCTTCGGGCAGGTCGTCGAGGGCGCGCGATGGGACGAGGACGGGCGCTGCTGGTCGGTGGCGATCCGCGGTGGCCAGGCCGTCACCGCGCGTTACCTGCTCACCGCCACCGGGTTCCTCTCGCAGCCGCAAATGCCCGCCATCGACGGCATCGAGGAGTTCGCCGGGACAGTGCTGCACACCACCGCGTGGGACGACGACGTGGATCTGCGCGGCCGGCGCGTCGGGATCATCGGGACCGGCGCCACCGCCGTGCAGCTCGTCCCCGAGCTCGCCGACACCGCATCCGCACTCACCGTCTACCAGCGCACGCCCATCTGGGTGGTGCCCAAGGTCGATTTCCCCATCCCGCGCCCCGTGCAGCGCCTGTTCGCGCGCGTGCCGCTGACGCAGAAGGCGGCGCGGCTGGCCAACACCGCGCTGCTCGAGGCGATGATGGTCAGCGCGGTGCTGCACTACCGGCAGAGCCGCTTCCTCAACGCCGGAGCGGCGCTGCTGGCCAAGGGGCACCTGCGCCGTCAGGTGCGCGACAGCGATCTGCGCCGCAAACTCACCCCCGCCTACGACTTCGGCTGCAAGAGGCCGACGTTCTCCAACCACTACTTCCGTGCGTTTACCCGTCCGAACGTGGAGTTGGAGACCGAGTCGATCGCGCGCATCGACGCAGACGGCATCGTCACCGCGGACGGGCGCCGCACCGACATCGACACCCTCGTGCTGGCCACAGGGTTCAACCTGTGGGACGTGAACTTCCCCGCCATCGAGGTGATCGGCCGCGGCGGCAGGAACCTGGGCGCATGGTGGCGGGACAACCGGTTCCAGGCATACGAGGGCGTGTCGGTGCCGCGTTTCCCGAACTTCCTCACGCTCTCGAGCCCCTACTCGTACAGCGGCCTGTCGTACTTCACCACCATCGAGGCGCAGATGAAGCACCTCACCCGCCTGTTCCGAGGCATGCGCGACGCTGGGGCCGACACGTTCGAGGTCACCGAGCGGGCCAACGCCGAGTTCCTGGACCAGGTCACCCGGCTGCTCGGCGATTCGGTGTTCTACCGCGGCTCCTGCGACGGGTCGCGCAGTTACTACTTCAACCAGCATGGGGAGGCGGCGATCCTGCGGCCCACCTCGACGGCCAACGCACTGTGGGAGGCGGGGCGGTTCCCGTTGCAGGACTACGCGTTCCGCGCGTCGCCGGTGCCCGCCGCGTCCTAGCCCGTCCCGTCCCGGCCGGCCCCGTCCCGACCTTCGCGGCGGCGCCGCCGGAGCTCCTGCCACCGATCGAGCATCCCCGGCAGCTCGCCCTCGAGGAACTCGAAGAACTCCAGCGCCTCCGCCATGCGCCGCCCGGCCGGCGAGTCGGCACCGAGCGCGGCGACGCCGTCGCGCAGATCGTTGCGCCACGACCGCAGCGCGCGAATGTCCTGCACCATGAGGTTGACGAACGAGTCCGATTCGGCGATGTAGAGGTCCTGCCGGGTGCCGGCGACCGTGCTGCGCGTGATGAAGCCGACCTGCGCCAGCCAGCGGACCGCGCCGGAGACCGCGCCCGCACTCACGCCCAACGTGTCTTTGAGCTGCGCCGCCGTCAGACCCCGTGACGGCGCCGCCATGAGAGTGGCGAAGACCCGCGAGGCCATCCGCGGCAGCCCGGACGCGGCCATCGACGATGCGAAGCGCTCGACGAACTCGGCGACGGCCGGCTCCGCGGCGGTTCCTCCGTCCAGCATGGGTGGCTCCAGGGTCGGGCAGTCGGATCTGGTCGTCGGGGAGGGGATCTCGCGGCCCCACCGGCCTCCAGTATTTCATAGCATTCTTAGTGTTCACTAAATACTGAATTATATGTACGCTGAGGGCATGGACGCGGTGATCGAGGTCCGGGAGCTCCGCAAGACGTTCGGAGCGGTGCGGGCCCTGGACGGGCTGGAACTGCGGGTACGGCCGGGGGAGGTGCACGGATTCCTCGGGCCCAACGGCGCCGGGAAGTCCACCACCATCCGGGTGCTGCTGGGACTGCTGCGTGCGGACCCGGGCGGCACCGTCCGGCTGCTCGGCGGCGACCCGTGGGCGGACGCCACCGCGCTGCACCGGCGGCTGGCCTACGTGCCCGGGGATGTGGCCCTGTGGCCCAACCTCAGCGGCGGCGAGGTCATCGACCTGCTCGGGCGGCTGCGCGGCGGTGTGGACCCGGGGCGGCGGGCGGAGCTGCTGGCGCGGTTCGACCTGGACCCGCGCAAGAAGGCCCGCACCTACTCCAAGGGCAACCGGCAGAAGGTGGCGCTGGTCGCCGCGCTGGCTGCGGACGTGGAGTTGCTCATTCTCGACGAGCCCACATCCGGCCTGGACCCCCTGATGGAGGAGGTGTTCCAGGACTGCATCCGCGAGGCGCGCGCGGCCGGGCGCACCGTGCTGCTGTCCAGCCACATCCTCGCCGAGGTGGAATCTCTGTGCGACACGGTGAGCATCATCCGGGCCGGCCGCACCGTGGAGAGCGGCACGTTGGCGGACCTGCGGCACCTCACCCGCACCACGGTGACGGTGGAGACCGCGCGTCCGCTCGGCGCGCTGGCCGGCCATCCGGCGGTGGTGGGCCTGAAGACCGACGGGCTGCGCGCCGCGTTCGAGGTCGAGTCGGATCGGCTCGACGTGGTGATGCGCACCGTCGCCGAGGCCGGTATCCGCTCGCTGGTCAGCCACCCGCCCACGCTGGAGGAACTGTTCCTGCGGCATTACAACGATCAAGCCGACGATCGAGCCGACGATCAGGCGGACGGCCGGTCGGCGGGAACCGGCCGGGCAGCGGCCGGCAGCGCGGTGCGGTCATGAGCACCGCACCCGCCGCCCGCATGCCGCGCGCTCCCGGCGGGATGCGGGCCGCCCGCCCTGCCGGGGGAGCCGCGGCCGCCGCCGTGACCGGCACCGCCGCGTTGGTGCGGCTGCACCTGCGGCGCGACCGCCTCCGCCTGGGGGTGTGGATCGCGGGGCTCATCGCGGTGACGGGTGCGTCGGCCAATGCGGTCCAGGGCGTCTACGGGGACGCCGCCGAGCGTGCCACCTACGCGGCGACGATGGATTCCAGCCCGGCCACCATCGCGATGGGCGGCCCGCCCGTGGCGCTGGAAACGGCGGGCGGCATCACTGTGTTCGAGACCAACTCGATATCGCTCGTCGGCGTCGCGCTCATGGTCGTGTTTCTGACTGTGCGCTACACGCGCGGCGAGGAGGAGACCGGCCGTACGGAACTGCTGCGGGCCGGGGTGCTGGGGCCGCGGGCGCCGCTGACGGCGGCAGGTCTGCTGGCCGCGGCGGCGTCGGTGCTGGTGGGCGCGGGTATCGCGGCGGTGTTCCTGGCGCTGGGACTTCCGGCGGCAGGCTCGGTGCTGTTCGGCGCGGAGGTGGCTGTCACCGGCATCGCGTTCACCGCGGTGTCGCTGGTGTGCGCGCAGGTGCTCTCGCACGCCCGCGCCGCGACGGGGCTGGGCGCGGCGCTGGTCGGGGCGGCGTTCGCCGTGCGCGCGGTCGGCGACGTCGGCGGTGGCACGCTGTCGTGGTTCTCGCCCATCGGCTGGGCGCAGGCCGCCCACCCGTTCGGCGGCGACCGCTGGTGGCCCCTCGCCCTTCCGCTGATCCTCGCGGTGGCGGCGGCGGGCACGGCGTGGCGACTGGACGGCATCCGCGACGTCGGCGGATCCCTCGTAGCACCGCGCCTGGGCCCGGCGGCCGCACCGCACAGCCTGGCGAGCGCACCTGCGTGGGCCTTCCGGATTCAACGCGCGGCCATCGCCGGCTGGGCCGCCGGCATGGTGCTCGCGGGCGCGGCGCTCGGTTCGGTGGGCAGCCAGGTCGCGGACATGGTGCGCGGCAACGAGCAGATGGAGAAGGTGTTCGGCGGGGCAGGCGGGATCGTCGACCAGTACTTCGCCATGGTGGCGCTGCTGCTGGGGCTGCTCACGGCGGGCTTCGCCGCGTCGACGGTCCTGCGGCTGCGCGGCGAGGAGACGTCCGGGCGGGCGGAGCTGCTCGTGGTCGCGGGGGTGTCGCGGCGACGCTGGATCGGCGGCTGGCTCGCCGTGACGGCCGCCGCCGCGGTGGTCCTGGCGGTGTGCGGCGCGGCCGGCGCCGCAGTGGCCGACGCGCTGGCCACCGGCGACGCGTCGCAGCTGGCCCGGATCTTCGGCGCGATGCTCGTGCCGCTCGCCGCCGTCGCGGTGGTCGGCGGTCTCGCCGCCGCGCTCGTGGGCCTCGCACCGCGGGTGCAGCACGTTACGTGGGTGGTGGTGGCCTGGGCGTACATCGCCGGCTGGTTCGGCGACCTGCTGGGGCTGCCGGGCTGGGCTGTCGATCTGTCGCCGTTCTCGTGGGCCGCGCAGGCCCCCGCCGAGACTATGGGATGGAGCGCGTGGCTGGTCACCCTCGCCGTCGGCGCCGCGTTGGCGTGGGGCGGCGTCGAAGGGCTGCGCCGACGGGACCTGCAGGCGCAGTGACGAACCGGCGATTCTCTCCGGTTGTGGGCCGGGGAGCCCGATCCGCTAAGCTCGCGTCCCATGCGTCTGATCCGCCCCGCGGCGAGTCTCGTGACGGCCGCCGCCATCGCCGTCACCCTGTCCCACGCCCCGGCCTCGGCGGCCGGGCAGGGTGAGTGGACCCAGTACCGTTACGCGCCCACCAAGAACGCGAACGTGCAAGCGGGGCAGGCGGTCTTCACCGGGGCGATTCCCACGGCCGGTGAGGTGCGCGCGACGCCGGTGGTGGCCGACGGAACGATCTTCGTCGGCAGCCATGGCTCCGGGGAACTGCAGGCGTTCGACCTCGCCACCGGTGAGCTGCGCTGGCAGTCGCAGGCCCCCAACTGGGTGCATTCGGAGATGATCCACTCCGGAGGGCGGGTGTTCGTGGGCTTCGGCAATCGGTTCGCCGGCGAGGACGGAAACCGCGGCACCGGCGAGAGCGGCGTGCTCGCCCTGGACGCGGACACGGGGGAGACCCTGTGGCGCTTCGACACCCCCGGCGAGGTCATGCCCACGCCGGTGCTGGTGGGCGGCGCGCTGTATGCGGTGACGGGGGACAAGCACCTGTACAAGCTCGACCCGGCAACCGGTACCGAGGGGAAGAAGGTGCCGCTGGGGCACGTGGTCAGCATGTCCTCGCCCGCTGAGGAATCCGGGATCCTCTACTTCGGCAGCGGGACGCCGGAGCCGTACACGTTCTTCGCCTACGACACCGCGGCAGACGATTTCGCCTGGACGCGGCACTTCGGCGAGTTCAACCGCGGCCTCGACGACGTGCCGCCCGCCGTGGCCGAGGGCATCGTCGTCACCACCGCCAACACCGCGCTGCCGCCGGACGTCTTCGGTACCCCGATGGAGGAGCACACCATCGTCGCGATGGACGCCGCCACCGGCGAGGTCCTGTGGCGCGACCGGCTCGGTGCGGGCCCGGCGCCGGTGAACAACCGCTCCGGGGCGCCGATGATCCACGACGGCAAGGTCTTCGTGGGCAGCCCCACCACCGGCACCTCCTACGCTTACGACCTGCACTCCGGCCAGCGGCTGTGGAACAAGTACACCGGGCCGGTCAAGGCGGCCCCGGCGGCGAGCGGCGGCACGGTCTTCTTCACCACGACCGCCGGCGAGGTCCTCGCGATGGACGCCGGTACCGGCGAGCTCACCGGTCGGCTCAGCCTCGACGGGGTCCTCGCGCCGGCCGGTCCCGTGATCGTCGACGACACCTACCTGGTGATCCCCAGCCAGAGCCGCGAGGTGGTGATCACGCGGATCGACCAGATCCCGCCGGCCTCCTGGGGTGCGACGGGAAGCCTGGGGTCGGCCGGGTCGCTCGACAACATCGGCGGCTACCTGGGGTCCGCGGAGGGGCTGGTCGGCTCCTCGTCGTGACCCCGCCCGCGTGGAGGTGGCGCGGCCGCCTGTCCGTCCACTGCGAACGTGCGGCCCTCGGGGATGTGCTTGCGCGACGAGACCGTCAGCGCCGCCCAGCTCACCGCGGCCAGGGCGGTGAGCACCAGGAAGATCATGCCCAGCGGGACCGGGCCCGCCACCGCAGAGATCAGCGCCGGGGTGAGGAAACCAACGTAGGCGGCGGCGTAGAAGACGCCGGTGAGCCCCGCCAGGTCTTTGTCGCCCGCGATGCACTGCACCTCGATGAGCCCGGAGACCAGGCCGATGCCGATGCCGGCGCCGACCACCACGTTGGATGCGAGGCCAACGGTCACCGACTGCAGGTCGATCGCCAGCCACACCAGCCCGATGCCGGCGGCCATGATCGCCAGGGCTGCCGACAGCCCGCGGGCCGACGACATCGAGTGCACGCGCTTGGCGACGGGCTGGATCGCCGAGGACACCCCGAGGGCGATGACGGTGGCCGCGGTGGCGAACACCAGGCCCTGGTCGCCAGTGGCGTCGCGCAGCTTCGTCGGCAGATAGCCGTAGGCGATGGCGGCCGAGCCGAAGATCCACGGCGCCGCCACCAGCACCACGCGCAGGAACCGCGGATGCCGCGCGCTGTCGATGCGCAGTCGGCGCCGCAGCGACGACGAGGTGTCGGGCGCGTGGGTCTCGGGGGTGCGCAGCACGACGACGGCGAACGGGACCGCGACGACGATGTGCACCAGGAACGGCAGGACGTCGGGGAGCGGCCCCCACTGGGCCAGCACCCCTGCAACCAGCGCCCCGCCCGCGGAGCCCAGCGTGAACGCCAGCGAGGCGCGGCGGGCACCTGCGGTGAGTCCCGCGCGCGGGTCGTGCGGGGCCTGCGAGAGCTCCTTGATCCAGCTGTTGCCCACCGCCATGGCGATGCCGATGGTGAACCCGGAGAACAGTCGTCCCGCGGCGATGAACCCGGGGCCGTAATGGCCCAGCGCCAGCAGTGCGCTGCCGAGCACCGCGGTGCCCACCCCGGCGAGCATGAGCGGCCTGCGCCCGTGCCGGTCGGACAGCGGCCCGGCCACCAGCAGAGCGGGCGCGAGGCCCAGGACGTAGACGCCGAGCAACAGGTTCACCAGGAACGACGAATAGTCCTGCCGGTCCTCGTACATCACGAGCAGAGGGCTGAACTGGTTGCCCGCCCACGAGGCGACGAACACCACGCCCCAGATCGCCAGCCAGTGCGGGACGGCGCCGCGCGGGGAGGAACGCCGGGAGGGCGCGGTGCGGTCGTCGGTGAGCGCTGTGGTCACAGGATCCCTTGGTGCATGGCGATGTGCTCGGACAGAACGGCGGCGTACACTTCGGCGTCGCCCGCGGCGAGGGCGGAGGCCAGGCGCCGGTGCTGGTCCAGCGCGGGCCGCAGCTGGTCGGGGTGCACGCGCAGGAGCTGGTGACGCAGGCGCTGCTGGCGGTCGCGCAGCAGCCCGGCGAAGTGCAGCGCGATCGGGTTGTGCGACGCGGCGACGACGGCCGTGTGGAAGTCGTCGTCGGCGGCGATGAACCGCGCGATCGCGGCGGCATCTGGTAGACCCGCAGAGTGGGAGAGTTCGGCGGCCAGTGCCTGTTCCTGGCGCCGTAGGGCCTCTTCGAGCGCGGGCGCGGCCTCGGCGGCCCGGCCGTCGGCGATGGCGCGGCGGGCGGCGGACGCCTCGACGGCCTCGCGCATCTCGAGGACGTCCGCGGCCTCGCTGGGCGGCATGGGGCGGACCAGGGCGCCCTTGCGGGAGGCGAGCGTGAGCAGGTCCTCGGCGGCCAGGCGCAGGAACGCCTCGTGCACCGGGGTGCGGCTGAGGCCGAGTTCCGTGCACACCGTGACCTCGCTGAGGGCGGTGCCGCCGGGCAGGTCGCCGCGGATGATCGCGTCCTTGGTGTGCTGGTAGGCGCGGTCGGCGGCGGATTGCGCCGGCGGCTTCGAGAGTGCCGCCGCGGCGTGCTGGGGGAAGGTCACCCGCACGACGATAGTCTTGCATGCATCAATGCATGCAAGTGGGTGATGTCCAGATTCCGCACACCCGTTGGCTGCAAGGTCGGGCGATCATCGGTGCACGCCGGGCAAGTCTGCGAACATCGCCTCTGTGACCCCGGCCGGCGCCATGCGGGCGGTCCGGGTCCGGCCGGTCTCCATACCGCGGAACACGAGGAGGGCCCATGCCAACCGAGTCGACGGAGCAGTTCCGCGTCGCGCGGGACTTCCTGCTGGACCACGGCGACGACTACGCGGCCGCCTGCGCGGAGTTCGAGTGGCCCCGGCCGGCGGAGTTCAACTGGGCGCTCGACTGGTTCGACCGGATCGCCGACGGCAACGAGCGGCCGGCGCTGTGGATCGTCGAGGAGGACGGCAGCGAGGGCAGATGGTCGTTCGCGGAGATGAAGCGGCGCTCCGACCAGGTGGCCGTCTGGTTGCGCGGGCTCGGCGTGGGCCGCGGCGACCGGATCCTGCTGATGCTCGCCAATCAGGTGGAGCTGTGGGAGACGATGCTCGCCGCGATGAAGCTGGGGGCGGTCATCATTCCGGCGACCACGCTGCTGGTGGAGGCGGATCTGCGGGACCGGATCGAGCGGGGCGGCGCCGGGTTCGTCGTCGCCCGCGCGGGCGACGCGGACAAGTTCGCCGAACTCGCCGGGGTCACCCGCATCGCCGTCGGGGCCACGCCCGCGCCGGACGGCTGGAGCGACTACGCCGACTCGGCGGCAGCGCCGGACGACTTCGCACCGGACGGGCCCACCCGCGCCGACGACACGCTGCTGCTGTATTTCACCTCCGGCACCACCTCCCGGCCCAAGCTGGTCGAGCACACGCACATCTCGTACCCCGTCGGCCACCTGTCGACGATGTACTGGATCGGCATGCGGCCGGGGGACGTGCACCTCAACATCTCCTCACCTGGCTGGGCCAAGCACGCCTGGAGCAACGTCTTCGCCCCGTGGAATGCCGAGGCCACCGTGTTCCTGTTCAACTACGAACGGTTCGACGCCGTGCGGCTGATGCGACAGATGGACCGTTGCGGGGTGACGAGCTTCTGCGCGCCGCCGACGGTGTGGCGGATGCTCATCCAGGCCGACCTGGGACAGCTGCGCACCCCGCCCCGCACCGTCGTCGGCGCCGGCGAGCCGCTCAACCCCGAGGTCATCGCGCGGGTGCAGCAGGCGTGGGGCGTGCAGATCCGTGACGGGTACGGGCAGACCGAGACGACGGTGCAGGTGGCGAACACGCCCGGCCAGCCGGTGAAGGCCGGGTCGATGGGCAGGCCGTCGCCCGGGTTCCGGATCGTGCTCGTCGACCCCGCGACGGGCGAGCACGGCGACGACGGGGAGATCTGCATCGACCTCGCCGAACGGCCAGTGGGGCTCATGGCCGGCTATCACGGCGACGAGGAGCGCACCGCGGCGGCGATGGCGGGCGGGGTCTACCACACCGGCGACGTCGGTTCGCGTGACGAGAACGGCTACATCACCTACGTGGGCCGCACCGACGACGTGTTCAAGTCCTCCGACTACCGGATCTCGCCGTTCGAGCTGGAGAGCGTGCTCATCGAGCACGAGGCGGTGGCGGAGGCCGCGGTGATCCCGGCGGCCGACCCGGTGCGGCTCGCGGTGCCGAAGGCGTACGTGGTGCTCGCCGGCGGCTGGGCGGCGGACGAGGACACCGCCGCAGCGTTGTTCGCGCACTGTCGCGAGCACCTGTCGCCATACAAGAGGATCCGCCGCATCCAGTTCGCGGAGCTGCCGAAGACGATCTCGGGCAAGATCCGGCGCGTGGAGCTGCGCGCGGCCGAACGCGACGCGCCGCGGCGCGGCGTCGACGAATTCTGGGAGGAGGACCTGCGGGGCTGAGGGTCCGCAGAACTCAGCCGATTTCGAGGTTGTGGACGCGGAGGTCTGGGAATCGAGAGAAGTCCCGGTCGAGCGTGATGAGAGCGTCGACGCCTTGTGCAATGCATATGGCGGCAATGCGTGCGTCGTGCACCGCGGGGCCGGTGACTGACGATCTGCTGATCACGTCGGCTGTTACGCGCCATCCGCCGATTGGCTCGCCGAGCAGTACAGCCTTTGGCGAGTCGATCCATGCCTGAAGCTGGTCGAGGGCCTCGGCAGTGGTACTCGGGGGTGAGTAGATGCGGGGATGCGTGACTACCGAGTAGAACTCAAACACGCACGGCCAGGGGATCGCCCATTGGGCCGGTCCTTCGGTGAGCTTGCGCATCAATGCGTGTGCCGCATCATGAAACGGGGAGTCGCGACGATGCGCATATACGAGGACATTTGTATCGACAGCGCGCATTCTCAGGCCGACTGCCCGTACGCCGCATCCCGGATCGAGTCCCAGCCCCGTGAGAACTCAGGCTGCAGACCGCGTCCGGAAACACTGCAGTCCGGAAGTGTGTACATATCGGCAGAAGTTTGCCTGTCGATCAGGTCCCGTAGTGCTTCCTCCACGAGGGACTTGGTGGTCGTTCCCCGCAGACGGGCGATCTCCTGGACTCTCCTCAAGACTGGCTCCGGCAGGTCGAAGGTGGTCTTCATGCCCTCACTCTACCCCTACGACAGTTCGATGGTTTGTAAAATACTGCCAGCAGTATCGACATCGACTGTGCGAGTGATACCGAAGAACGTCAGTTGGTCCGGGTGTTCGGCAGGTGGGGTCCGATGTAGCCGACGTAGATCTTCCCGGTGCCGGCCGCGTCGTCGTAGTAGTGCATCCGCGGGCTGATGGTGCCGTAGCGGCTGATCCGGAAGTGAGCGCCCATGAACACCGTTCCAGACGGGGCGACGCCTGTCGGTACCGGAAGCGTGCGCGGCGCGCTGTATTTGCTGTCGTTCTGAATGGTTCCGCTTTCGACGGGCACATGAGCTCCTGCGGGGAACCCGTGACAGGTGCCCGGAGTGTCCATCAGATAGTGGTGGACGCCGCCGGTCGGTTCGCCGTTGCGGGTCAGCCGGCAGTAGTCGTTCAGAGCCAGCAGAGCGTCCCAGGATTTGCCTGCCCAGGTGCCCAGGGGATCGTGCTTGTCGAGGTCGTGCGTCTTGTCCTCGTCACCGGTGAACTCGACGTACTCGAGTTCGTCGAATCGCCGCAGAAGGTCGTCGTGGCTTTCGGGGCGGACGTCCAGCGGGTCGTCGTCAGGCTGCGACCATGCGGCCTCGGCCTCGCCGATTCTCGCGAGCTCGGTCCGCACGTGCCGGAGCTGGCGTTCCGCTTCGGCGCGTTCGTTCTCCGCTTGGACGCGTTCGAGCTGTTCGTCCTCGAGCAGCAATCGGTGCAACTCGGCCTCGTCGTGCGCTTCCGCGCGTTCCGCCTCGATCCGCAGCATGCGTTCCTGGAGATCCTCGCGTGCCTTGGCGGTGGTTCGCGCCCGGCCGGCGAGTGCGCCGAGCGACCGGACGGTGGCCGCGTCGACGGTGGTGGTGCCGAAAAGGTCGCGCAGCACGTCGGTGAGTGCGGAGAGCGCGGACAATGCCGGCCCGTCCGCAAGGCCGGCCGGGTAGGGCGCGTCCGTGGATACCGGAGGTACCTGCACCTCGACGGCAGCCTCCAGGCTGCCCTCGCCGGTCGTAGCCGCGGTGAGGTTCTGTGGCGGTGTCGCGTCCTCGAGCAGGGCCGTGTCCAGTCGCGAGCGCAGGCGCGTATCGACGTCCGCCGCATCCCGGGGCAGGGGCGCGCTGGTGGACAGCGCCCGCGCCTGGTGCGCGAGCAGGCCGCGGAGAGCGTGACGGTTGGCGCGGATGATGCGGTCGGTGGTGAGGTAGCGGTGCCGGACCCCGTCGAGGGGATCGTCGAGGTCCACGCCGGGGCGGAACGTGCGCACGGTGCCGGGGGCGATGCGGTGCGTGGCGGGGAGCCACGAGTTGACGAGTTCGGTGGTCTCGGCGTCGAGGACGTGGGCGGAGGCCAGACCGACGGTGTCGCGCAGGATGCCGCGGACGTAGTTGGCCCACTTGTCCAGCGGCAAATTGTCGTTCGTCCCCGCGAGGAACAGTAGGCCGCGCCGCCGCGGGTCCTCGATCGCCTGGAGGATCTCGGTGGCCCGGGTGCGCCGTGCGATGCGTGCCTGTCCGGTGAGAACGTGGTCGCCGTCGCGCCCGGTGACCGAGCGCAGCAATTCCCCGGCGATGCGCGGCGGCTTGGGTTGTGGTCCGCCCTCGGGACTGTCGATGTCGAACCACACCCAGCCGGATTCGCCGCCGGCGTCCAGGTGCAGCGTGACCGTGGTGGTCCAGGTGCCGCTGTGCTGGTGCTGATCGAAGACGAACCGCGAGCTCCGCGCGCCGTCTCCGCCACCGACACCATCGCGGTCGCCGCCACCATCGTCGCCGCTGTCGCCGCCGACGTGGACGAGGGTGCCGGTGACGTTTGCCGCGATCTGTTGTGCGCTGCCCTCGACGAGCTTCGTCGCGTCCCACGACTTGCTGCTGAGCCATTGGAACAGCTTGCCGTGCAGTATCTCCTGGGCGTTCGGCTCGTCGCGGAACCGGAAGAACGAACGGTATCCGAGCACGCTCAGTCCTCCTCGAACCCGGACTGGTCGAACTTGAGCGTGTTCGCGTTCTCGCCGACGGTGCGCACGGTGGACTCGTCGAACCCGCCGGGGGCGGTGGCGGTGATCTCCAGGCGCACCTCCAGGTGCACGCCGTCGACGGCGGCGAGGTTCTGGATCACCTCGTCGGTGATGGTGGAGAAGTCCTTGCCGTAGAGCGCGCCGAGCGTGGCGGAGCCGAAGAAGCGGGTCTTCGGGCAGGGTCCGGGCGGCGTGGTCGCCCCGGCGCTCGAACCGCCGGACAGGCCGCCGGCGGCTCCTCCGCTTCCCTGGTCCGTTACGCCGCCGGAGCCGCCGTCGGTCCAGTCCTTATCGCCTGCTCCTCCCTCGATGCGCTTGCGTTCCTTGTCGCGCTCGATGATCTCCTGGGCGCGCTGTTTCTCTGCGCGGCCCGGCTCGACGATGAGCAGCGCATCGGTCACCTGGGGAGGCGTGGGGTCGCCGGGGATGACCAGGCCGACGTAGCGCTGGCCGTCCCATTCCTGCGCCACGGCGAAGCCCGATTGCGTCCACACCATCTCGTCGAGCGCGCTGAGCACCCCGGCCTCCAGCACCGTGCGGTCGCGCAGCCGCGGCATGTAGGGGTAGCGGGTGTAATAGTTCCACAGGTCGCCGACGCTCATGTGGCCGTCGCGATCCCAGACGGTGCGCAGGAACCGGTCGATGTCCATGCGCACCAGGCTGCCGTTGCGCTGTGTGGACAGGGCGCTCTGGTTGCGCATGCGCGCGGCCGCCCGGTCGACGAGATTCTGGCCGGTGGTGTCCTTCTCGCTCACGATGGCGAGGGGACGGTCGGCCAGCGGCTGCTCCGGGTAGAGCACGTGGATGTAGGTCTCCAGCAGGCGCGCGTCCACCGTGGTGTCGAGCTTCTCGCGGCGCTCGCCGGCCTGCTCGCGTTGGGCGGCGGTGAGGTTGAGCTCCTTGTCGGCATTGACATGCACGTAGGTCCAGGCGAGGTATTCGCGCACCACGTCGGACAGCTCGCTGTAGCGTGCTTCGTCGGCGGCGAGGAACGCGATCATGTTGCGGCACTGGCGGGCCGCGCTGCCGCGGTGTTCGGTGGCGTCCAGGGCCCAGTCCTTGGCGGTGGAGGCAGTCTTGGAGTGCGTGTGCGCGGGCGGCACGATGATCAGACGCACCTCGGCCGAGTCGGGGATGTCGGCAGTGGACTCGGGCGCCACGTGCACGGCGGCGAACCCGTCCGCCGCGATCTTCCGGTGCTTCTCGAGGCGCGCCGTCACCTCGGCCCACACGTCCTCGGGGTGCAGGCGTTCGGCGTAGTCGCGGGCAGTGCGGGTGGTGTTGGCCTGGGTGTCGTACCAGTACATCGCGCCGGAGCTGTAGAAGTACGTGGCCGTGTTGGCCAGGCGGTTGAGCGCCGAGTGGAAGTTGCCGGGCTGGTCACCGGGCAGTGCCGTGCCCAGGAACACGCGCTGCTGGTCGATGCCCTTGTGTGCCGAAGTAAGGGTGGGGGCGGCGCCCATGAACACGGTGCGGGCGAGGCGCTGGGTGACCCGCCGTTGCCCCAGTGCCTTGTTGGCGGCGTCCACGCGGGCGGGCGCGGCGTGCTCGCCGTCCACGTCGGTGTCGATGAGCGCCTTCCACTCGTCGCCCAGGTACTGGGTGAGCTCGGTGAGCACGGCGTCGGCGCGCAGGGGCACCGAGCCGGGCATGATGAGCGGCGCCGCGTCGTCGCTTCGCCACAGGTGCCCCACGATAGTGTTCATCAGCCGCAGCACGCCGCGGGTGCGCTGGAACCGCTCGAGGGTGGACCAGTCCTGGTAGAGCCGGTCGAACAGTTCCGGGTGCACCGGGTAGCTGCGGCGGATGCGCTCCTCGTAGTCGTTCTCGCGCACCTCACGGGGGAAGTCGGCGCTGTTCTTGCGGTAAAACTCCACCATTGCGTTGGCGGTGGCCCGGATCTGGGCGAGGGCCTGGGCGTCGGGCGTCTCGAACAGGCGCCGGCGCACGATCTCGAACGCCTCCTCGGAGCCTGCGGCCCGCCACTGGTCCGCGACGCGGCCGATCGCGTTGCGCAGCATGCGCAGTGCGGCGCGGCCGTTCTCGCCGCCGACCTCCTCCTCGTCGCCCACGTATTCGCCGTCCTTCATCTCCGCGGACGCGGGGATGGAGATGAGCACGAGCACGCCGGGGACCGCCTTGGCGGCCTCGGTGAGGGTCTGGGCGAAGGTGAACTGGGCGTCGAACGTGCCGTCCACCAGGTCGTCCCGGCCGTGGAGCATGCGGGCGTAGGCCACCCACTCGTCGATGAGGATCACCGCGGGGCCGAACCGCTCGAACAGGGTGCGCAGCGCCTCGCCGGGGTTGGTGCCGGCGCGGTCGGACTCCTCGACGATGGCGTACCCCTCGGCGCCTCCCAGGTGCCAGGCGAGCAGTCCCCAGATAGTGTGCACGCCGGTGCCGTCGGGCATGGGCTTGACCGCCCCGGCCTGGATCTGCGTGCCCACCAATGCGACACGGCGCACCGACTCCGGCAGGGAGAGCCCCGAGAGCACGTCCTGTACGTCCTGCGGGTAGTCGATGGCGGGGGTGCCGGAGGCCAGGTGCCACACCGCGAGCATCGAGTGCGTCTTGCCGCCGCCAAAGTTGGTCTGCAGGTTGATGACCGGGGACGCGTTGTCGTCCCCGCCGAGGCGGCGCACCGCGCGCACGATGAGGTCGCGCAGGCCCTCGGTGAGGTAGGTGCGCTGGAAGAACGGGACGGGATCGGTGTATTCCGGGTCGCCGTCGCCGCGGGCGACCATCGCCAGGTCGGCCGCGAACTCGGCGGCGTGGAAGTTGCCGCTGGCCACGTCCGCATGCGGGCGCAGCACTTCCCGCCACGGGGTGACGCCCGACGAGCCGACCTCCGCGGTGCCGGAGGAGACCACCTTGCGGTCCGCCTGGTCGGCCGAGATGCGCATGATCTCCACGCGCCACTTGCGCACCTCGCCGGCCTGATCGGGCTGAACGGCGGCGGTGAGCAGACGCTCCATCGTGTCCAGCGCCCGGTAGGCGTCGTCGCCGGTGAACGAGCCGTTGTGCGCCCACGTGTTGCGGGTGTCGATGAGCTCGCTGGCCAGCGACATCTGAGAGCGGGAGAGGAAGTCGTTGAGCGGGAACCAGCCCTTTTGGATCTGACCGGTGACGTTGGTGGCGATGATCCGCAGGCTGCACTGGGGATCGGTGCGCTGGTAAGTCTTGCCGGAGATGCCGTTCTGCTTGTCCCGCAGCTGCAGCAGCGCAGTCCAGTCGGCGTCGCCGGTGATCTCGCCGGCGAACACGCGGGTGAGGAACGAGTCCAGGCCCGTGCCCAATTGCTCGAAGGCGCGCCCCACTCGGTCGCGATTGCTCAAGGCCATGGGTGCGCCCCCTGTTCCCGCATGCGCGCGTCACCGGCGCACTGAACGAATACCAACGTGTTGTGCATAGCACTCTAGTCGGGCGCTGCGACAGGATTCACCGGCGTGGCGGGATCGGCGCGGGGGCGCGGGTGGCTCAGGCGGTGTCAACTGCCGGGGCGTCGCCCTTCACCACGTACACCTCCCACGGTTCGTCGCCGGGGCCGTGCACCCACACCTTGTCCTGGAGTGCGTAGCAGCAGGTGGTGTCGTTCTCGTCGACGGTCGCCAGCCCTGCGGCGGCGAGTCGGTCGGCCGCGGCGCGGACCTCGTCGCCGGATTCGACCTCCACGCCCAGGTGGTCGAGTCGCGTGACCTGCCCGGGCTCGCCCTCGATAAGTACGAGCTTGAGCGGGGGATCGGCGATGGCGAAGTTGGCGTAGCCCGGGCGTCTCTTGGCCGGCTCCACGCCGAACAACTCGGAGTAGAAGCGGATCGACGCCTCGAGGTCGGTGACGTTGAGGGCGAGCTGGGCACGTGACATGGAGAGCCTCCTGTCGTTTTGGATCGATGAATGTCTATCCAGTGTTGCGCGCTGAATTGAGAGATGTCAATATAGATGCATGTCGAAGCAAACGTTGGCGGACTGCTGCCCGGGGCTGCTCTCCGCGCCCCTGAATGAGCAGGACGCGGGGGAGTTGGCGCGGGTGTTCAAGGCGCTCGGCGATCCGGTCCGCCTGCGGCTGCTGTCGCTGATCGCCTCGCGCGACGGGGGAGAGGTGTGCGTCTGCGACCTCACCCCGGCGTTCGCGCTGTCCCAGCCGACGATCTCGCACCACCTCAAGCTGCTGCGCGAGGCCGGGCTCATCGGCTCGGAGCGGCGCGGCACCTGGGTGTACTACTGGCTGCTGCCGGAGACCACCGACCGACTGGCCGCGATCCTCACCCGCCCGGCGGATCTCGCCGAGACCGCCCCGGCCGCCACTGCATGACCGCGCGCGTGGACACGGGGGAGACCGGACGGGCGGCCGAACCTGCGCGGCTGTCCTTCCTCGACCGGTTCCTGGCGGTATGGATCCTGCTCGCCATGGCGGTGGGGCTCGGCCTGGGGCGTGCCATCCCGGACCTGGACGTCGCCCTCGACCGGATCCAGGTCGACGGGGTCTCAGTGCCGATCGCGCTCGGCCTTTTGGTGATGATGTACCCGGTGCTGGCAAAGGTGCGCTACGACCGCATGGGCGCCGTCACCCGCGACCGCCGGCTGATGGCGATCTCCCTGGTGCTCAACTGGGTGGTGGGCCCCGCGCTCATGTTCACCCTCGCGTGGACGTTCCTGCCGGACCTGCCGGAGTACCGCACCGGGCTCATCATCGTCGGTCTCGCGCGCTGCATCGCCATGGTGGTGGTGTGGAACGACCTGGCCTGCGGGGACCGCGAGGCCACGGCCGTGCTGGTGACGATCAATTCGGTCTTCCAGGTGCTCATGTTCGCCGGCCTCGGCTGGTTCTACCTGTCGGTCCTGCCCGGGTGGCTGGGGCTGGAGCAGACGACTATCGACGTCTCGCCGTGGCAGATCGCGAAGTCGGTGCTGATCTTCCTCGGCATCCCTCTGGTCGCGGGGTTCGCCACGCGCCGCTGGGGCGAGCGTGCCAAGGGCCGCGACTGGTACGAGCAGCGGTTCCTGCCGAAGATCGGCCCGTGGGCGCTGTACGGGCTGCTGTTCACCGTGGTGGTGCTGTTCGCGATGCAGGGCGAGCAGATCACCTCGCACCCGGTCGACGTAGTCCGCATCGCGTTGCCGCTGCTGCTGTACTTCGCGATCATGTGGGCCGTCGGCTTCGGCACGGGCGCGGCCGCCGGGCTCGGGTACCGGCGCACCGTGGCGATGGCGATGACGGCGGCGGGGAACAACTTCGAGCTCGCCATCGCCGTGGCGATCGGCACCTACGGCGTCGCCTCCGGCCAGGCGCTGGCCGGCGTGGTGGGGCCACTCATCGAGGTGCCGATCCTCGTGGGGCTGGCGTACCTGTCGCTGCGGCTGCGGCGGCGGTTCGCGCCGGCCGGTGGGGTGACGTCCCGGACGGTGCAATCCGGCGGGTAGGGGACGGGAAGCCTCGTAGGCTCCGTAGATCGGCTGCGGCTTGGAACACGAGCTGATCGATCGGCCGCTGCCGCGAGATTGCGAAGCATTCCGGGAGCCGCTCGGCAGCGTGCGCTGGACCTTCCGTGCTGCTGACCGGTATCCTCAGCCGCATGGGCACATTGACACAGGCATCCCTGGCGGGGTGCTCCGTTTTCTTCCGGGATCGCCGCCGCTGAGGCGGCGCGGTTCCCCTCTTCACCGAGCGATACTCCGCTGAGCGCTGCACAGCGTGATCGAGCGCGCCGTCATACCCGGGATGCCCTGCACCTCGGGCGGATTCGCGGATCCTCACTCCTGACGTAGTCGTCATGACGGTCCGGCGCGCCCAGGTGCTCCCTTCTCTTCACGGAGCGCCACCATGCCTCGTTCCCTTTCCGGCGGCCGGCACGAACTCGGCCAGAACTTCCTCATCCACAAGCCCACCGTGTCCCGCATCGTCGGGCTCGTCGACGCCACCTCCGGCCCGATCCTGGAGATCGGGGCCGGTGACGGCGCGCTGACCCGGCCGCTCTCGCGGCTGGGCAGGCCGCTGACCGCGGTGGAGATCGACGAGCACCGCGCCGCGCGCCTGGCCCGCAGGCTGCCAGAGGTGTGCGTCGAGAACGCCGACGCACTGCGCCACCGGCTCGACGGCCCGGTAGTGGTGGGCAACATCCCCTTCCACGTCACCACGCCGATAATGCGGCGGCTGCTGGAGCGGCCCGCCTGGAGCACTGCGGTGCTGCTTACCCAGTGGGAGGTGGCGCGCAAGCGTGCGGGCGTGGGCGGCGCGACCATGATGACCGCCCAGGCCGCGCCGTGGTTCCGATTCCAGCTGGAGACGCGCGTGCCCGCCACGGCGTTCGCGCCGATGCCCAGTGTCGATGCGGGGCTGCTCGTCATCGAGCGACGGCCGACGCCGCTCGTGCCACCGAGGCAGCGGCGCGAGTACGAGCGCTTCGTCCGTGCGGTGTTCACCGGACGGGGGCGAGGACTCGCGCAGATCGTCGGCCGCGCAGCCGGTCTGGGACAGCGCCGCGCGCATCGGACAATCGCGGCAGCCGGCATCCGGGACCGCAGTCTGCCGCGGGACCTCTCGCCTCAACAGTGGGCGCGGCTGTGGACGGAGGTGGGTTGTGCGAGTTTGCACGAGGGCGCATGAGATTCGGTCGGCTTGCGCCCGCCTTCTCAACTCGGGAGGGCGAGGCTGCGTCCGCGCCACAGCACACGTTCGTCGGGGTCCGTCACGCCGCGTCCGGGTGACACGGTGCCGGACAGCCAGTCCTGCGGTAGCCAAAGTTCCTCTGGATTCTCGAATCCAGCCGTCCGGCACACTGCCTGGATCGTCTGGTCGGCGAGTTGCAGGAACAGGGTGAACGCCATCCTCGCGGTCGTGGTGTTGATGGTCTTGCCGTCGCTCGCGTCGGTCTGCACTTTCCAGTCCCGGAGTTGAGGAAATGCCTGGTGAGAAACAGAATTGCGGACCTTTATCCAAAAACTGACCAGGTTGACCAACTCGTCAGTCAACCCATTTTCCGGTTGTCCGAATCTAAGCGACTTTCCACTGCCTGACGTAGCGATTCGTATTCGCCAATCGCCAGGAAGCTGACCGTTGCTGCACTTCGCGAGTGTTGATTCGTCGGTTGAATATTCGCTCGTTTTATATCGTGAAAGAGAAGCGTGCCCCCTGCTGTGGGCTTTCCCTGGGACTATCGGTGAAGCAGAATCACGTTCTGCGAGGGACTCAAGATCTGCAACCAGCCTCTCCCACGTCACGACGCTAAGGTTTGCGATTAGCGGGTTCAGTGTTCTTCGGGGTTGATTACCGCTTACGGGTTTCTCGTTATGGATAATTATCAAGTCGACGATTTCACCGAATCCCGCCCGAGTGTTCGTGCAAACTTTTGCGAAAGATTCCCGCTTTTCTTTCGTGAAGGCTGAAGTCGGTTCCATCTTGGGCCTTTCGGTGTCGTTTTCTCGTTTCAGCTGTAACTCAAGCTGTAGATTCTTCGGAAAGTTGGAATTACATCTCCATGGCGAGCTGGCCGGGCCCGTTCTTGGCCTCGGTGACGATGTCATTCCACGCGGTGCCGAGCGCGTTGAACTCCTGTGCCACCTGGCTGGTCTTGCGGTCCTCGGCGATGGCGAACAGCAGGAAGGCGAGCTCCTTGCACAGGTCGCGGTCGATGTGGTCGGGCACGGCGGCGAGCAGCGCGCCAGCGCCGCGGATGCCGTCGGCGGCGAGCGCGCGGGTGAGGTGCATGACCACTTCCCACTCGCTGATGAGTTCGTCCGCGCTCGGGTCGTAGGTCTTGTCGGCGTAGATTTTGGCGAGTGCGATGGGGGAGAGCAGAGTGACCTTGCCGGCGCGGCTGGTGAGGATGCCGGAGCGGTCGAGGTGCTCGATGGAGGCGTTGCGCGCGCGGGCGAGGTTGTCGGCGTCGCCGAACGCGCCCGCATCGAACCCGTGCTGGCGGAACCAGGCGAGGGAGAAGCGGGTTTCCGAGTCGAAGTCGCCCTCTTGCTCAGCGAGTACCTCGTCGAGGATCTCGTTGATGCGGGCGAGCGCGGCGCGCACCGTCATCTTCGAGCCGTCGTCGTTGAGCACGCCCGAGTACCGCGAGAACACCGCCATGCCCGGGCCGATCGCCGCCTGCGGCAGGTCGACCGGGGCAATGGCGCCCTGCTGGAGTTCCTTGAGCTTGGACGGCAGCTCGTCCTTGAGAACGGCGAGGAAGCCGCGGCGGTCGATAGACGGCGCGGTATCCGGGCGGGGCCGGAGCGACAGGACGATGGAGGAGGCGAGTGAGTTTGTCCCCTGCGAATGAAGTCGTGTGACTCGCTCGCTCCTAACCGGCCAGGTTGCAGTAATCGACCACCCGGCGCGAATCATGCCTTCAAGCAGGGACTCCCAACCCGTTGACGCTTCACCACCTTCTTTCGCATTTTGTTGTTTGAATGCATAATAGACGGTGTATGGAAGATCGACGTTAACTAGCTTGCGTGCGTTGCGAAATACTTCGCGGAATCCTTCTTCAAAAAATCTGTGAGCTCCTTCCTTACCATCATGGCGGTAAGGATTTGCGACGAGCTCATCCGATTTTGGAACCAACATTGTTCCAAACAAACGTGGGTGCACTGGCCGGAGTGAACTGCGAAGCCAAACATAGAAAAAGTCAGAAAGGTCTGAATAGCCAATATTGTCATAGTAAGGCGGGTCTGTAGATAGCGTGTGACTACCATATTGTACGGATTTTGCATCGACGCAACTAGCGAATCCCAAGGTAGATGCTGGTGATTTGTCCAGAGATGTTGTTATTCCGTGTAGGCTAGTGGTGAGCGATCCCGCGTGAGTGGCGAGTGGGGGTGTCTCGCAGTAATCCCAGATCATTGGTATGGCTTGACCGGTAAATAAGTGGCCGGCCTTGTTCATTGATGGCTGCCATGCGTTTAGAGAATTATTTATGTTTGCGATTTTGCTAAGCCCAAGTGAGAGGTACGTCGCCACAGCATCGGCGTAGGCGGCAGCGTCGGTCCCGCCCTGCTCGAGACGGTTCTCCTCGGGCATGCCGGAGGCGATCGCGTCGGCAAGTACGCGCTCGCGAGCCTCACCGACGAGGTCGCTGAACGTGGTGAGTGCGGTGAGCTGGCGCGCGGTGAAGAGGTCTGAGTACGCCGTCATTCCGTAGGCCTGAACTCGGAAACCGAGAGCCTCGGCAGGCAGATCGCCTGCGGGCGCATGGCCAGGTCTCGGAACCTCCGCCGCTGCCTCGTGCTCTGGAGTTGGTGCGAGATAGATCCGCGTCCGCTTGCCCTCGGCCACCGTCGCCATGAGCTGCGCGCCCATCCGTCCGGCCTGCCCCTCTGCGCGGATGTACTTGAACTCCACCGGAGTTCCGCACCCGATGCACGTGGCTCCCTGACGGTTGACCGTCCCGTCGGTCTCCTTCGCCGGCGCGAGCGCCGGGTCGCGCCCGATCTCATACCTCACCTTCCCGTCCACCACCGACGGGACGACGTACGCCTCCTTGCCCTTCTTCTTGCCCAACCACCACTTGCTGGTCAGCGGCATCGCGATCCCGCACGCCGGGTTCGGGCAGGCGACGATGCGCGCCCAGATCCACGCTATGACGGTCGCCTCGGTGCCGTCGTCGAGCTTCGCCTTCGGGTACAGGTGCCCGATGCGCTTCTCGGCCTCGTCGCGCATCCGCTGCCCGTAGCGGCGCACGTCCTCGGCCAGGCCGGTCGCCCGCGGCCAGGTCGAGATCTGCTCGTCGGCGGCGCCGGGGAACACGGGCTTGCGGCCGGCGAACTTCGGCGGGATCTCGATCAGCGCCTTGTTGATGAGCACCGCCACCGGGTTGAGGTCCGACGCGTGCGCCTCGAGCCCCAGCCGCTGCGCCTCGAGGGGGATCGAACCGCCGCCGGCGAACGGGTCGAGGATCGGCGGCGGATTGCCGTCGGTGGAGTCGAGGATCTCCTGGTGCGCGCGCTGCAGCAGGTCCTCGTTGTTCGAGTTCTCCCACAACACCAGCTGCTCGATCAGCTCGTGCAGCCGCCGGCGCTCGGCCGCGACGGCCTCCTCGGTGGGGAAGCGATCGGGGTGTGACGACGGGTCGTCCACCAGCTGTGCGAAGAGCACTGCGCGCGCAGTGGCCAGCGGCTTGCGCGACCACCACAGGTGCAGCGTCGACGGGTGCCCGTGCCGGATCGACTTCTCCCGCGCCGACGCCTCGTTGATCTTCTCCAGCGGCAGCGCCACCTCGATCAGCTTGCGCGTGGGGACAACGCGTTGTGCATCGCTGGACATGGCTGGGCGGCTCCTTGGGCATGCGGGGCTCCGCGTTGACGGAATGCACAACGCGTTATGCGGCCAACCTTAAGGCCTGGGCGGCGGTCGGGGACGCGAAGGCGCATGTTCGCGACCTGCCGCGCTCGCCCGGTACCGTCGCGGCGTGACGGAATTCCAGGGCCGCCCGGATGCAGATGACGCCGTCGACCTGCTGCGCGCGCACGAGCCCATCACCGGCGAAGAGTGGACCGAGCTCCTCGTGAACGCAGGTTGGGGGCGCGCCGACGCGCAGGCTTTCGTCCGCAACGGGCCGGAGCCGTACATCGTCGAGTTCCCCGACGGTCGCACGGTCGTGATGGACCGGATCGCGGACGCCACGGTCGTCACCCGCCGCGTCACCGCCGCGGAGATCGCGGCCGACATTCTGGCAGACGGCCCGGACCTGGCGGTCCTCACGATCCTGCGTCCGAACGCGTCTGTCGAACTGCCGGTGCTAGGCGATTACGCGGTGTTCGAGGAGCGCGGCGCGGAGGAGCTCGCCGAGTCGATCGAGGCCGGCCTGATCCTCAAACGGGGAACGCTCGCCCGGTACCGGCCGGGAGACCTCGTCGGAGTGCGCATCGGCGAGGGCGGCGCGGTGTCGGTGGAGCCGGTGCAGACGCCAGTGGAGGCGGATCTGGGCGTGGTCCTCACTGTCGCCATTGCTGCGGGAGAGTCGGTGTACGTGGACGACATCCTGCACCAGGAGGCGTGGGACCACGGGCTGCTGTGCACGCCCAGGCTGCCGGTGTCCGAGCTGGTTGAGAATGCGGGATACGGACTGGACAACGGACATGTCGCCCGCTCGCACGCGGATCTCGAAACTTCCCGCCGCAAGCTGCGTGAGAGCATGCTTGCAGGCGTGTGTTCGGATGGTGGGGTGGGTCTGCGGCTGATCATGTTCGGCCGTATCGACCCCGCGAAGCGGGAGGAGGCGCTGCGGGCCGCGTTGTCGCGCAACCCGCACGCCTTCGACGCCCTCGGCGATTACGACGAGGTCGCCGATTTGCTCGCGACCATTCGCCCGGATGAGCCAGTTCGGCCTCGTCCTCGACGCGCTCGACGAGGCGCGGGCGACGAGCGTGGCCGAGGAAGTCGTGCCCCAGTTGGCCGACGATCCGCTTGCCGCCGATGTCGCCCTGGTCGAGGGCCGGCTGCTGGAGGCGTTCCTCGACTACTGCGGGCCGCTGCTGACCGACGAGGACAAGATGCTCGCGGCGCAGTGGATGCTGCTCGAACGGTCGGTGTACGAGGTGCTCGAATCGCGTCCCGGCGAGGGCTTCACGCTCCGTGACGCGCGCACCGGCGACCGGGTGGAGGTGACGGAACGGATAGGGTCGCGGGAGATCGACACCGGCGGGTTCCTGTGCCTGCGCATCGTCCCCGAGGGCGGCGAGAACATCATCTACGGGGGCATAGAACCCGTCGACCCGGCACTGCGCGGCGAGCTGATCGACATCCTCGACGAGCCGGTGGACCCGTTCGCGCTCATCGAGCTGCTCAGCCGCCGCCTCGCCCCGTTGCGGATGCGCACTGCCACCGGCCGAGGAGATGGTCGTCTGCACGGGCACGTTCGTTATCCCCGACGCGACCGGCGTCGCCCGCAAGCTCAGCCGTCGCTACGGCAAACGCGACGGCGACGAGTGGACCTGGCTGGACGGGACGCGCGTCCTCGGCACGATCGGGCAGATCTTCTCGGACGACGGGGAGATGGCGCTGACCGTCGACGCGATGAGCGAGGAACGCTACGAGGCGATGACCGACCACCTGCTGTCCATCGCCCCGGGCGCCGAACTGGTCGTCGAATCCCGCAGCACCGCCGCCGAGCTGGTGGACCACGCAATGTAAGGCGGCGGTGCCCCGGCGCCCGCACCTGAGATGCCACCCGAAGCGGCGACAGCGCTGGAGGAGTTCATCCGCGACTACGAACGCAAGTGGATCGACGAGCCGGTGCCCGCGTTGCAGGGCCGCACCCCGCGCGAGGCGGCCGAGGACCCCGCGACGAGGGACGATGTGATCCGCCTGATCGACACGTTCCCGGAGGCCACGCAGCCCGGCGCCATGAGCCCCGCCCGGCTCCGGGAGTTGCTGGGGCTGTAGCTGTGCAGGTTCTCGCTTCGTGACCAGTGAACGCATGCCTACGGCTTTGCACTGCGGACCGTAGATTGGCGCTCACTGGTCGGGGTGGAAGACGCCGGGGATTCAACGATAGCGTTGGCTGGCTGTTGTTGCCCCCGGAGAGCGCCCCGCTAGAGTCGCCCGCCCGCGTCGATCACGTGGGTGGTGCCGGTGATGTAACGCCCGGAGTCGGACACCAGGTAGACGATGGCCTCGGTGACGTCCGACGCCTCGACCATGGACACCGGAAGCTTGTTGAGTTCGCGGGCTGCCTCCTCGAAATCCTCCCGCCCGGGGTTCTCGAGGTCGGGCCGGAAGAGCCGGTAGGTGGCGTCGTTGAGGATCATCTCTGTGGCCACGGTGGTGGGGTGCACCGAGTTGACGCGGATGCTCTGCGGCGCGAGCTCCTTGGCCAGCACCTTCATCAGGCCGATCAGCCCCGTCTTGGCCGCGCTGTAGTGCGCGATGTTCTCGTTGACCGACAGCGCGGCCAACGAACTGGTGAGCACCACCGAGCCGCCCCGGCCGCCTGCGACGATGTGCGGCACCGCGGCGCGCACCGTTTTCCACACGCCGGTGAGGTTGATGTCGATCATCGTCTGCCAGGTGTCCTCGCTCATCTCGAGCGTCGGCGCCATGGTGCTGATGCCCGCGTTGGCCAGGACGATGTCGAGGCGACCCAGCTCGGTGGCGCCCTCCTCGGCGATCTTGGTCAGGCCGGCGAGGTCCCGCACGTCCACGTCGGCGGCCAGGATCCGGCGGTCGAGCGCCTCGACCTGCCGGACCGTCTCCGTCAGGTCATCCGCACGCGCCGTGTCGTAGGGGACCGTCTCCACCTGCGTGGAGGTGTCGACGGCGATGATGTCCGCTCCCTCCTGCGCCAGACGCACCGCGTGGCTGCGGCCCTGCCCGCGCGCAGCCCCGGTGATGAACGCGACCTTGCCCTCAAGCGTGCCCATGTCCGCTGCTTTCCGCGGGCCCGGCGCGCGGCCGTACCGTGGGGCACCGGGTGCCCGCTGTCTCCACAAAATGTGATGCGTGTCTCTGACGCCGAGAATATGGCATTGTGTGACAAAATTCCAGGGTGCGCAGACGGACACCCGGCTCGGATACCGACGAGGTGACGTTCGCCGTGACGGATTCACAACGGCCGGTGCGCGTGGGGCGGCCGGCCAGCACCACCGCGCACGCACTTGCCGCGCACGCCCAGCGGCTGTTCGTCGAGCGCGGATTCGATCACGTGGGCGTGGACGACATCGCCGCGTCCGCGGGGATCAGCCGTCGCACGTTCTTCCGCTACTTCGGGTCGAAAGCGGACGTGGTGTGGGTGGAGTCGGACGCCGAGCTGGCGGCTTTCCGGGCGGGACTCGCGGCGGCGGGCGAGAAGGACCCGGTCGACGCCATCGCCGAGGCCTTCGTCGCCGCACTTGACCACGGCAGCGGTGAGGATGAGTGGGCCCGGCATCGCGCACAACTCATCCTCGCCGCGCCGGCCGTGCAGGCGCACGCCACCGAGGTGTACGGGCAATGGCGGGCCGTCGTCCGCGACTACGTCACGGCGCGGTGCGGCGCACAACGGGACGGGTCGTATCCGATCGCCGTGGCGCACGCGGTGATCGCGGCGTCGACCGCGGCGCACGAACTCTGGCTGACGCGGCCGGAGACGAGTCTCGCCGAGTGCATGCGGTTGATGTTCGCGCAGATGCTGCCGCGCTGAACCGCTGCCGGAAGGTGTGGTTGCGCCCTACCGCCCGGCGGGGTGACCGGTGTGCGCAAAGCTACGGTTTTGCGCCTCAGACCGTAGTTTGGCGCACACTGGTCACCCACACGGCGCGGTCAGAGCGCGCCGTACCCCGCCGGCGCCACCATCCGCCGTTTCGCCCTTGCCTGCCGGCGGTCAAAAGTCGTATCCCGTCTCTGTGGCACCGCCTGAGCCGGTCGCCTGGTAGCGACGCAAGTGCACGCTGCGGGCCAGGCGGATGACCGGGCGGATGAGCATTTCGACGCTGCCGATCACGAACAGGCACGTGCCGGCGAAGGTGAGGGTCTCGGAGAAGAAGAAAAAGCTGCCGATGACGAACCAGATGCCGATCAGGATGTCGTTGGCGATGCTGAGGACCTCGTACCGGTGGCGGATCACCAGCTCTTCCGGGCCCATGTGAATGATGACGGGGCCCGGCCCGGATTCCATACCGGCAGGTTCACGCGGTGTTGCGGGCATGGGTGTCTCCGTTCGGGTGCTGATCGGGTCTGGCTTCAGAGTCGATCGTTCCCGCCGTGTCCGCGTAGCGCAGGCCGGGGTCGCTCGACTCCAGCCTGCCGCCGTCACAGCGTCCGGCCCCGTCACGCACGTCCGCGCTTCACACCGGCGCGCCGCCGGCCTCCCACACGTCGCGCCACTTGGCCTCGATGCCGGTGGCGGCGAATGAGCCGAAGTTCCAGTGCCGGAACGCGTCCACCACGTATCGGAGCTGATCGTGCTCGGGCCCATCCGGGCTCACCGCCACCAGCGCCAGCCGGTGCTGCAAACCTGTGTTCCGCCCGATCGTCACCTCGTTGCGCGTGACGAAGAACGTGTCCGCACCCATCACCCGGCCCTTCACCTCGATGAGAAGCGTCCGGCCGTCGGCGGTGGTGGAGCGGATGTCGAAGCCCGGATTGTTGTGCGGCATCTCCTCCGGCGTCCGGCCCAGCGCGCGCTCGGCGGCCAGCACCATGGCCACCGCACGGCGGTCCGAGGTGACCGTGTCGACGGCATGACGCGGCGGCGGTGCAGCGGACTCCGGAACCCGGCGCGGTTCCGCGGAACCGTCCGGGACTGCGGGCGAGCCCGGTTCCGCGGAACCGTCAGGTGGCGTATCAGTCGGTGAGGGCAGCGCCCCTGCCGTCGGAGCAGAACTCGCGGATGCCGCCGTCGATGCCGGCGCCAGGATCGCCGCCCCGATGATCTCCGGCGGCCGGGCCGTCAGCCGCCCGCGCGCGTCCAACTGTGCGCGTCGGGCCTGCATCCGCTGTTCCAGCGCCTCGGCCCGCGAACGCAGCCGCGCCGGCGGCGTCCGCACCGTCCGCGTCGATCCGGCCTCCTCCGCTTGCTTGACCCGTGTCGCCTCGGCGTGCAGGAAGTTGATCTGCTGGGTGAGCCGCTTCGTCACCGCCGTGCGCGTGCGCTCCACGATCGGCTCCACCCGCCCGCGCGCCTCGTCGAGCTGGCCCGGCTGGAACTCGCTCGCCGCCCAGTGCAGCGCCATCGATCGGGCCGCGGACGCGCCACCGAGCCGCGCCGCCGCCGCATCCACGTCCAACCCGGCAGGCGGCGGCCCCGCGTCCAGGTACGGAGCCATGCCCAGGTCGTGCCCGTGGCCCTGGGAATCCAGAGCGACGAACGCGAAGCGCTTGTCCACCACGGACCCGTCCCCGTCGACCACTTCGCTGGTCAGCGCCACCAGCAGGCGCACGCCGCCGTCGACGTCGGTGCCACCGTCACCGTGCTCGGCATCCCCGGCGACGCACAGCACCGCGCCCCGGCGCAGCGCGTCGGCGTTGTGCTCGATCGTCGCGTCGAGCACCGCGTCCACCAGCGGATGACCGGGGGCGAGCAGCTCGGCACGCGGCGCGCCCGCCCGGTCGATGTCCTCCGGATCGAACGTCACCCGGTGATAGCGGGTGGTCACCGGGCGAGCCCCCGGATCGTCGGCCCCGGCGCGGCGCAGCGCCGCGGGGACGTGCGTGATCTCGCGGCGCGTGCCCTCGCGCGGCGACATGGCGCCGCCGAGCCGCCGGAACGCCTCGGTGAACAGCGACTCCACGTAGTGCGGCTGCAGGCGCCGCGCCCGCGCCTCGTCCATGGTGCGGCGCATGCGCTCGAGCTCGACGGGGCCGATGGTCTCGCGCGCCAGGGCCCGCTCGTGCACCAGCGACGTGAGCCCGTCGGACACCTCCGAATCGACCACAGATTGCAGCTCGCGCATCCGCGCCGGGTCGTCGCCGTAACGGACGGCGCGCACCAGCAGGTCGCGCAGCGGCTGTTCGGAGAACGCCTCGCCGAGCACGTCGAACAGCCGCCCGCCGTAGGCCTTGCGCTGGGCGTCCATCTTCTCCAGCAGCCGGTTGAACACCTGGCCCTCGCGGGTGTCGTCGGCCACCAGGTTCCACAACCGGCACACGTGCTCCTGGCCGATACGGTGGATACGCCCGAACCGCTGCTCGATGCGGTTGGGGTTCCACGGCAGGTCGTAGTTGATCATCAGGTGTGCGGCCTGCAGGTTGAGGCCCTCGCCTGCGGCGTCGGTGGCGACGAGCACCTGCGCGGTGGGGTCGTGGGTGAACCGCTCACGGATCGCGTGCCGCCGGGCGCGCGGGGTGCCGCCGTGAATGGTGAGCACCGCGTCGGGCCGCCCCAGCAGCCCCTCGATCTGGGTGGCCAGGTGGTCGAGCGTGTCGCGGTGCTCGGTGAACACGATGAGCTTGCGCGGCGCGCCGTCCGCGGTCCGCAGCAGCGCCCGGTCCAGCAGCAGCGTGCGCAGCTCGGCCCACTTTCGGTCCTGGCCGCCGTCGCGCACCCAGGTGGCCAGCTCGACGAGCTGGTCGAGGCGCGCGATCTCCACGCGCAGCTCGGCGGCCGTCTCCGCGGCGGTGGCGGCGTCGGCCACCTGCTCCTCGAGCAGCTCCGCCTCCGCGGCGTCGAGGTCGTCGAGCTCTGGGATGCGGTGCGGCAGGTGCGCGGGCGGCTGTGCGGCGGCGGTGCGCCCGGCCTCCATGTCGTCCAGCCGGGTGCGGAGCCGGTCGCGGCGGCGGGTCAGCGACCGCGCGATGGCGTGCGCGCTGGAGGCGAGCCGCCGCTGCAGCACGGTGAGCGCGAAACCCACGGTGCGCGTGCGGGAACCGTCGAGCGCCTCGGCCCGGTTCATCTCCGTGCGCACGTAGTCTGTGACCGCCTCGTAGAGTTCACGCTCGGCGGGGGAGAGGCTGTAGGGCACGGTCTCGGCGACGCGCTCGGGGAACAGCGGCGTGCCCTCGAAGGTGAGCAGCTCCTCCTTGACCATCCGCCGCATGATTCCGGTGGTGTCGAGGGTGTGCGCGCCCTCGCGGTACCGGCCGGCGAAGCGGTCGGGGTCCAGCAGCGCCAGGAACGCCTGGTAGTCCTCCTCGCTGCCGCTGTGCGGGGTGGCGGTCATGAGCAGCAGGTGGCGGGTGACGGCGTCGAGCGAGCGGCCCAGCTCGTAGCGGCGGGTGGTCTTGAGTTCGCCGCCCCACCAGCGCGCGGACATGCGGTGCGCCTCGTCCACCACGATGAGGTCCCATTCGGTGGCGGCCAGGTGCTCCTGCAACTGTTCGTCGCGGGCCAGCTGGTCCATGCGCGCGATCATCAGCGGATGGGCGGGGAACGGGTCGCCGCCCGGCGAGCGCTCGATGAGCGGACGGTCCAGCGTGCGGGCGTGGATGTCGAAGCGCACGGCCAACTCCTCGCGCCACTGCTCCACCAGCGAACCCGGCGCGATCACGAGCATCCGGGTGAGGTCGCCGCGCAGCATCAGCTCCTTGGCGTACAGCCCGGCCATGATCGTTTTACCCGCGCCCGGGTCGTCCGCCAGCAGGAACCGCAGCGGGGTGCGGGGGAGCAGCTCGCCGTAGACGGCGCGGATCTGGTGGGGCAGTGGGCGCACCTCACTGGAGGTCACCGCCACCATAGGGTCGTGCAGCCCCGCCATGCGGATGCGCAGCGCCTCTGCGGCCAGCCGGAACCGGGCCGGGTCGGCGTCGAACGGCCATGCGTCGGGTCCCGCGGTGCCCGCGGCGCTCACGGTGCCAACGGTATTCGCGTCGGTCGTACCGGCGTTCAAGGCGGTGCCCGGCCGCTCGTCGTCCAACAGTGCTCCCCTCGTCGCTGCGACCGCAAACGTCACACTCGATGCACAACGTACTGTGCAGACTTTACGGGTGGGCTGCGACACCGTAATCGCGTGGCGAGAACCGATGATGAGCTGGAGTGGCCGAGTTACGGCTTCTCGTTCAGCCGTCGGCTCCGCTACATCCGCCGCCACCGCAATCTCACCCAGGAGCAGCTGGCGCACCTGAGCGGAATGCACCGCAACCAGGTGTCCAATCTGGAGCGCAACACCAGCCGCGACGGCGGGTCGGCCGACCCGCACCTGTCCACGGTCTATAGCCTGGCACGCGTGCTGCGCGTGCCGCCGGAGATGCTCATGCCGGACGCCGCCGTGGCGGTGACGCTGCGCTCGCGGGAGACCGCCGACGACACGGCGTGGGGCGCCGTCGAGGTGGAACTGAGCCGCCAGCTCATCACCGAGCTGCCGCGCGAAGAGGCGGCACCGCGGTCACTCGGGGCGCGGCCGCGCGACTGACCGGGGGCGGGGGGAGAGAAATTGATGCGGTATCTCCGGGGCGGCGTCGTGATCCCGACGGTCCTGGCCATCGCGATCTTCGCGATGACGAGCGTGGCCGTTATCGAGTTCGATACGGCCGGTGCGGATCGCCGGGATCCGGACACCGCCTCAGAGGCGCGGTGGGCCGCCTACACCGCCCGCACCACGATGTAGATGATGGCGGCCAGGATCAGCAGGTAGCTGATCACCATGACCACCCTGGTGGCGAGCTCACTGGTGGGAGGGAACATCCCCTTCATCGGGTGATCCGTCAGGTACTCCGCCATGGTCCGCGTACGCACCCGGTTGCCTGAACGGGCGTCGAACTCGTCTTCCCGCACTGTCGAATCCATGTCGATACCACCCTTTCCATGTGAAGCCGCTGTTCGCGCTGGGCGCTTCCGGGAGCGGATTTGCACACCGGGGCCCTGCCGAGTGTTGGGCTCACCACGATTGTAACGCCGTCGACGCCGGCAGGTGAGGGCCGTCACAGAGCTGTGACGTGATTGCCGCCGTGGCGCGACGGCAGCCGCGGCGCTGGGACTCCATCGGGCGGGGCGGGCGCAGGGGTGGAGGCGGGGATCCGACCCGCTTGTGCATCCGTGCCCCGGATGCTGTGTGATCGGATGTATGGACGGCCGAAACGACGCGACATCGATCCCGCTGCCGGACTGGGCCGGCGGGCTCGGGCTGGAGCAGCACCCGGAGGGCGGATGGTTCCGCGAAACCTGGCGCAGCGGGACGACGCTGCCCGTCGAGTCGCTCCCGCCCGGATACCCCGGATCACGCTCGGCGGGCACGTCCATCCTTTTCCTGCTGGCGCCCGGGCAGCGGTCGACGTGGCACCGCGTGCCGGGAGCGGAGCTGTGGCTGCACCACCGGGGCGGAGCCATCGCCCTGGAGCTCGGGGGTACGGGGGACGCGCCGCGCGATTCCGTCGTCCGCATCGTCGGTACGGACGTGGAATGCGGCGAGTCGCCGCAGGTCGTCGTGCCCGAGTGGTGCTGGCAGCGCGCGGCGCCGCTCGCCGACGAGGCCGGCCTCGTCGGCTGCGTGGTCGTGCCGGGCTTCGATTTCGCGGACTTCCGCATGCTCGAATGACCGGTCCCGTCATTCCGGCGCGAGTGCCGCACTCGCGCCGGAACGCTTGAGGATCGCCGAAACGACGGCCGCCCGCACCACGTGGTGCGGGCGGCCGTCGGAAACTCGGGTCAGCCCCTGTAGGGCTCCGCGCTCACCAGCGTGACCTTCATCGTCTTCCCGCTGGGTACGAGGTACTCGCGGGTCTCGCCGACCTTGGCGTCGATGAGGGCGCCGCCCAGCGGGGAGCTGGGGGAGTAGATCTGCATCTCGTCCTCTGCGGAGGCCTCCTCGCGGGTGGCGATGAGGAACTTCTCCGTATCGGAATCGTCGTCGCCGTAGTAGACCTCGACGACGGAGCCGGGGAGCGCGACACCCGACTTGGTGGGGGCCACCCCCACGTTGGCGTTGCCGAGCAGCTCCTGCAGCTGGCGGATGCGCGCCTCCTGCTGGCCCTGCTCCTCGCGGGCCGCGTGGTAGCCGCCGTTCTCCTTGAGGTCGCCTTCTTCACGGCGTTCGTTGATCTCGGCGGCGATCACGGGACGATTCGCGACGAGGCCATCCAGTTCCGCCTTGAGCCGGTCGTACGACTCCTGGGTGAGCCAGGTCTCCTGCGTATCAGTCATGTCGGTCGCTCCATGGTCGTTCGTGGCCGTGGACGGGGCGGCCGTATCGCCGGTCGCCCGAACGGCCTCGACCCGTGGCGGCCGGAGTCCGCCACGGGGATCGGTTCGGTGTCGGGGAAGGCGCCGTCTCGTACGGCGCCGCCCCGGCAGCCGCATCGCGTGCAGCTGCCAATGCAGCAGTACACGACTCGCCTGGAGCCGTGTACGCAATCAATGTACCACCGAAACAGGCGGCGTAAACGAATCCGCCGGTACGCCGGGCCGCCGCGTCGTCGTACGGGCGGTCCGGATAGGGGCCTGGCGTCCGCACCGGCGCGGACGGCCACGTCATCGCCTGCGCATCAACTCCCCGGCGGCGTGTCCGTGCCCAGGTAGGCGGGCACTTCGTAGGTGCAGCCGTACACGTCCACCACGCCTCCCAGCGAGGAGGTGCGCAGCTTGGTGGTGACGACGGTCGAGTCGAACCCGGTGGGAGGGAAGTAGACCTCGCGGCGCGCCACCTCGAAGCCCTCCCGGTCGCGCGCGCGGATCACGCACATGGCAGCTTCGGAGGGGTCGTCGCGGGTCAGCGAGATGTCGGCGGCCATCTCCGTGTCGTCCAACGCCTCGTACCGGATGGCCTGACCTTCCAGGTCGGTGCTGCCGAGCGACTTGTAATAGGAGTACGCGGCACCCGCGCCCAGCAGGACCACGATCGCCACGAGTATGACTAGTACGGCCTTGCGCCCCTTGGGGGAAAGCCGGTTGGTCTCATAGCGGGCGGAACCCGGCGCAGCGCCGGTCGCGTTCTCGCCGGTCGCGTTCCCGTGGGTCGCGTTCTCGCCGGTCGCGTTCCCGTGGGTCGAGTTCCCGTGGGTCGAGTTCCCATCGGTCGAGTTCATGGCCCCGTCCTCAGCATTCATGTCAGACCGTTCTTACCATGATCCCGGATGGGGGAGCCGCCGCAGGGCGGCCGAGGTAGACGCGGGTCACAGGGGGTGGGCCGGTGGCGGGCGCCCCGGTGGGGATGGGACCATGGAGAGGGTGCATGTGGTATTCGCGGGAGTGGATGCCGATGCCGCGGGGCCGCCACCGGAAACGGCCCCCGGGCGCGTGCGTGCATTCCGTCCGACCAACGTTCCGGTCCGCACAGATTTCGAGGTGAAGATTCCAGTGAGCTCCTACCGGCTCATGGCGGTGCATGCCCACCCCGACGACGAGTCGAGCAAAGGCGCGGCGACCATGGCGAAGTACGCCGCCGAGGGCAACGACGTCCTGGTGGTCACCCTGACCGGCGGTGAACGCGGCGACATCCTCAACCCCGCCATGGACGTGGAGGGGGTCCGCGACCGGATGCCGGAGGTACGGCGCGAGGAGATGGCCGCTGCAGCCGCAACCCTGGGCGTGCGGCAGACGTGGCTGGGCTTCGTCGACTCGGGGCTGCCGCAGGGCGACCCGCTCCCGCCGCTGCCGGAGGGGTGCTTCGCGGTCGAACCGCTCGAGGTCCCCACCGAGGCCCTGGTCCGGGAGATCCGCGCCTTCCGGCCGCACGTGATGATCACCTACGACGAGAACGGGGGCTACCCGCATCCGGATCACATCCGGTGCCACGAGGTGTCGATGGCGGCCTTCGAGGCGGCCGCCGACCCCGAGGCGTTCCCGGACGCCGGTGAGCCCTGGCAGATCAGCAAGGTCTATTACACCCACGGGTTCATCCGCAAACGCCTGGAGCTGTTCAGCGAGGCCATGGAAGCGGCCGGCAAGACCAACCCGTTCGCGGCGTGGCTGGACCGGTGGAAGACCGAGCAGGGCGATCTGATGGCCCGCGTCACCACGCAGGTCGAGTGCGCCGAGTACTTCCCGCACCGCGACAAGGCACTGATCGCGCACGCCACCCAGATCGACCCCAACGGCAACTTCTTCGCTGTGCCGCTGGAGATGCAGCAGCGGGTGTGGCCCACCGAGGAGTTCGAGCTGGCCAAGACCACCGTGCGGACGAAAATCCCCGAGAGCGACCTGTTCGCCGGGCTGGACGGGGAGGTCGAGCTGTGACCGGCGTGGTCTCCCTGGCCGCGGCGCAGGGCGCCGTCATTCTGGCGGACTGGGGAAACAAGGATCTGACCGGTGGCCGGGGCGCGGAGTTCGGCAAGGCGTCGCCGCTGGGCCTGCTGCTCATCCTGGCGCTGCTGGTGGGCATCGTCTTTCTCGTCCGGTCGATGAACCGTCACCTCAAGAAGGTGCCGGAGTCGTTCGACACCGACGACGGGGGCGACGCGGGGAACAGCGACGGCGGCGACTCCGCTGCAGGCGGTCCCGACGACGACGGCTCGGTGGGACCGGACGGGAAGCCGGCCGGCGACGGGTCCGTGCCGACCGACGGCCCCGGAAAACAGGGGTCGTAGCCCGGCGGCGGTCCGATCCCGCCCCCGCGTCTGGCCACGCGGCCTAGCGTGGAGGCATGACCAACGAACTGGCCGACGCCACCTCCCCGTATCTGCGTCAGCACGCCGGCAACCCGGTGCACTGGCGGCAGTGGGGTGACGCCCCGTTCGCCGAGGCCCGCGAACGCGACGTCCCCGTACTGCTGTCCATCGGGTACTCGTCGTGTCACTGGTGCCATGTGATGGCGCATGAGTCCTTCGAGGACCCGGCGGTGGCGCAGGTGATGAACGAGAACTTTGTGTGCATCAAGGTGGACCGCGAGGAGCGCCCCGACCTGGACGCGGTGTACATGAACGCCACCGTCGCCCTGACGGGGCAGGGCGGCTGGCCCATGACGTGCTTCCTCACCCCCGACGACGCTGCGCCGTTCTACGCGGGCACCTACTACCCGCCGGCGCCGCGCGGCGGCATGCCCGGTTTCGTGCAGCTTCTCACCGCCATCAGCGACACGTGGGCCACCCGCCGCGACGACGTGCGCACCGCGGCCGCCTCGGTGGTGGAGCACCTGCAGGCGGCGGCGCAGGTGCTGCCCGACGGCACCAGGCCGGTGGACGCGGCGCTGCTCGACGACGCGGTGGCCGCGGTCCTGGAGGACGAGGACACCGTGCACGGGGCGTTCGGCGGCGCGCCCAAGTTCCCGCCCAGCGCCCTGATGGAGGGGTTGCTGCGCCACCACGAGCGCACGGGCGCGGCGCAGGCGCTGCACGCGGTGCGCCGCGCGGCCGACGCCATGGCGCGCGGCGGCATCCACGACCAGCTCGCCGGCGGCTTCGCGCGGTACTCGGTGGACCCGGCATGGGTGGTGCCGCACTTCGAGAAGATGCTCTACGACAACGCGCTGCTGCTGCGCGTGTACGCGCACCTTGCCCGGCGGACGGCGTCGGCGGCGGCCGGGCGCGTGGCGGTCCAGTGCGCGGAGTTCCTGCTACGCGACCTACGTACGGAGAACGGCGGGTTCGCCTCGGCGCTGGACGCCGACACCGACGGGGTCGAGGGCGCCACCTACGTCTGGACGCCCGACGAGCTTGCGGCCGCAGTGGGGGACGACGACGGGGCGTGGGCGGCCAAGCTGCTGGGCGTCACCGAGTCCGGAACCTTCGACGCGGGCGCCTCGGTGCTGCAGCTGCGCGACGACCCGGACGACGCGGCGCGTTGGGCCGGCGTGCGCGAAGCTCTGCTGCGCGCCCGCGACGGCCGGCCGCAGCCGGGCCGCGACGACAAGGTGGTCACGGCGTGGAACGGCATGGCGATCCTGGCGCTCGTCGAAGCATGGATGTGGCGCGCAAACGAGGTGCCGGGCATCGACGGCGTCGAGGCGGACCCGGTGGCTTCGGCCGGGGACTCCGCGGAGGACGCGTGGTTGACGGCGGCGGAGGACTGCGCCCGGCTGCTGTTGGGCACGCACAAGGTGGACGGCCGGTTGCGCCGGTCGTCGCTGGGCGGCCGTGTGGGGGAGGCCGACGCGGTGCTGGAGGACTATGCGTACCTGGCGTCGGGGCTGTTGGCGCTGCACTGCGCCACGGGCGCGCAAGAATGGCTCACCGAGGCGCAGGACCTCATCGACACCGCCGTGGACCTGTTCGTCGACTCGGAATCGCCGGGCAGCTGGTTCGACACCGCCGCCGACGCGGAGACGCTGGTGCACCGGCCGCGCGACCCGGTGGACGGCGCCACCCCGTCGGGCGCCTCGGCCATCACCGACGCGCTGCTGACGGCCTCCGCCCTGGCCGATGCGGGCTCCGCCGCGGGGTACCGGACGGCCGCGGAGGCATCGATCAACAGGGCCGGTGTGCTGCTCGAACGGGCGCCGCGGTCGGCGGGGAACTGGTTGGCCGTGGCCGAAGCCGCCGAGCACGGGCCGCTGCAGGTGGCCATCGCGCACGCGCCGGGAGACGGCGCGCTGGTGCGGCTGGCCCGGCGTCTCGCCCCCGGCGGCGCCGTGGTGGTGGGCGGCCCGCGTGACTCCACGCCCCTTCTGGCCGACCGCCCGCTGCTGCGCGACCAGGCGACGGCGTACGTGTGCCGTCACTTCGTGTGCGACAGGCCGTCCACGTCGGAGGCGGAGCTGCGGGGCCTGCTCGAGTCATCGCTGCGCGGCCCGGCCCTCGACCGCGACGCCGCCGCACACCGGGCCGACGCGGGGGTGGACCGCATGCTGTTCCCGCCGCCGGGCACCGACCCCGGTCAGACGTTCATCTGACCGGCGGACGGGGCGCCGTCGGCGGTGGCACCGCGGAGCTCCCGCGCGGCGCGCACTGCTGCGGCGAACTCGCGGAGCAGGTCGGCCGTGTCGCCCCACGCCATGCACTTGTCGGTGACCGACTTGCCGTAGACGAGCGGATCGGCGTCGAGGCCCTGGTTGCCGGCCTCGATGAAACTCTCGAGCATGACGGCGGCGATCGCGTCCTCGCCGGCCGCGATCCGGCCGGCGATCTCGCGGGCCACCGCCACCTGGCGCACGTCGTCCTTGCCGCTGTTGGCGTGGCTCGCGTCGATCATGACCCGCTCGGCGAGCCCGGCGGCCCGCAACCGCTCGACCGCCCCCGACACGTCGGCCGGAGCGAAGTTGCTGCCGCCGCGCCCGCCGCGCAGGATCACGTGGCCCTCGGCGTTGCCGCGGGTGCGGACGATCGCGGTGCGGCCCTCCTCGGTGCTGCCGAAGAACACGTGCGGCGCGCGGGCGGCGCCGCAGCCGTCGACGGCCACCTGCACGTTGCCGTCGGTGGCGTTCTTGAACCCGATGGGCATCGACAACCCCGACGCGAGCTGGCGGTGCACCTGGCTCTCGGTGGTCCGGGCGCCGATGGCGCCCCACGAGACGGCGTCGGCGATGTACTGGGGGCTGATGGGCTCGAGGAACTCGCAGCCCACCGGCAGCCCCTCGTCGAGCACGTCCAGAAGCAGATCGCGTGCCACGCGCAGGCCGCGCGGCACGTCGAACGTCTCGTCCAGGCCGGGGTCGTTGATCAGACCCTTCCACCCGGTGGTGGTGCGCGGCTTCTCGAAGTACACGCGCATCACCACGAGGACGTCGTCGCGGACCTCGCGGGCCACCGCGGCGAGCCGGGCGGCGTAGTCGCGGGCCGCGTCGGGGTCGTGCACGGAGCACGGACCGACGACGAGCAGGACGCGGTCGTCGGTGCCGTCGAGCACGCGGGCGATCTCGTCGCGGCTGCGCTCCACCAGGCGGGCCCGGTCCGCGCCCAGGGGCTGCGCGCCCACGAGCTCGCGCGGCGTGGGCAGGTGGTCGAAGCCGGCCACGTTGCGGTCGGTGGTGCTCGCGGCGCCGGCGGGGGTGTCGAGGATCGTGGTCACGGTCAGGGCCTTTCGGTGTGGTGAGGGAACTGCTCTGCGGAGCGGGCCCCGTCCGCGATCCGGTCCGGAAGCCCGTCTTTCACGACGAAAGGCAGAGACCTCGAGGTCTCTGCCTTGGGCTCCGGATGCGGAAGTTGATCAGCGTGCGCGACCAACGGCCCCATCCGGAGCCGTGGTAAAGCGCCAATAGGCGCGTGCGCTGAGTCGACTGATCACGCCGACGACGGTACCAGAAGCGCAGATCGCGGCGTCGGCCCGTGGTGCCGCCGCGCGGAGAACCCGCGTACGCCGCCCCGTGTCCAGGTACGGCGTCACGCACGGCGGGGCGTAGGCTCAGCGCGGGCGGACCGGGCCCGCGGACAGCCCGGCCGGTGCATCGACGAATAGGCGGTGAACGTGCGCAACCCGCTGTACCGGCTCTATGAGCAGCATCTGCGCCGAGGGCTCGAGGGCAGGCCACGGCCGCGGCATGTCGGAGTGGTGTGCGACGGCAATCGCCGGTGGGCCCGCGAGAACGGCTTCGACGACATCAGCCACGGGCACCGCATGGGGGCGCGCAAGATCGCCGAGATGCTCGGCTGGTGCGACCTGGCGGGCATCGACATGGCCACCATCTACCTGCTCTCCACCGAGAACCTCAACCGTGACCCGGCCGAGCTCGAGGTGCTCTTCGAGATCATCACCGACGTGGTGGACGAGCTCTCCGGTCCGGATCGCAACTGGCGGGTGTGCATCGTCGGGGCCCTCGAGCTGCTGCCGGACGACCGCGCCAAGCAGCTGCGGGCGGCGTCGGAGCGCACGGAGGGCCGAACGGGCACGCAGGTGAACATCGCCGTGGGATACGGCGGCCGGCAGGAGATCTGCTATGCCGTGAAGTCGTTGCTGCGCAAGGAGCTCGCGGACGGCGCGAGCGGCGAGCAGCTGGTGGATTCGATCACCCCGGACGCCATCGGCGCCCACCTCTACACCTCCGGCCAGCCGGACCCCGACCTGCTGATCCGCACCTCGGGGGAGCAGCGCCTATCCGGTTTCCTGCTGTGGCAGAGCGCGTATTCGGAGATCTGGTTCACCGAGGTGTACTGGCCGGAGTTCCGCCGCGTCGACTTCCTGCGCGCCCTGCGCGACTATTCCGCGCGCCACCGCCGGTACGGGGTCTGACGACGGCCGCCGGGCGGGCGGTGCGTCCTCACGGGATCAGTACCGCCCGGCCCAGGATCCCGCCGCGTTCCAGGCGCTCGAACACCGCGGGACCCTCGGCGAGCGGGAACGTCTCGACCTCCGCGTGGATGGTGCCCGCCGCGGCGAGCGCCAGCGAGTCGACGAGATCATTGCGGGTCCCGGCGTAGGACTTCTTGATGCTCGCGCCCCATGGCCAGGCGTCACCGATCGCGCCGTCGGCGGCGATGCCGGGGACGCCGCCGCCGAGCCCCACCATCCGGTAGGCGCCGCCCGGCGCCACCGCACGCACCGACAGCTGCGCGGTCGCGTCGACGCCGACGAAGTCGAACACCGCGTCCGCGCCGCGGCCGCCGGTGAGCCGCAGGATCTTCTCCGCCGCGGCGTCGTCGGCCGTGAGCACGACCTCCGCGCCGAGCCGCGCCGCGGCGTCGAGCTTGTCCCGGGCGACGTCGACGGCGATCACGCGCACCGGGCTGACCGCGCGCAGGATCTGCACTGCGATGTGTCCGAGGCCGCCGACGCCGATCACCACCGCGGTGCCGCCCGGGCGCAGGTGCTCGCGGGCGCCGTCGATGGCGTGGTAGCTCGTCAGGGCCGCGTCGGCCAGCGGAGCGGCCTGCGCGGGCTCGATGTCCGTGGGGACGAACGCCGCCGTCGGCACCACCACGTACTCGGCCATACCGCCGTCGTGTCCCATCAGCCCCGGGCACGGCGGCATGGCGAAGCGGCCGGCGGCCAGGCACAGGTTCTGCCGGCCGGCGGTGCACTCGCGGCACGTCCCGCACGACCAACACAGGTACACGACCCCCGCAGTGCCGACCGGTGCGGTGCCGGGCGCCGCGGAACCGGCCTCGGTATCCGTGCCCACGGCGGCGACGGTGCCGGCGATCTCGTGGCCGAGGGTCATCGGCTCCGGTCGTTGCCAATCCGCGTGCAGCACGTGCAGATCCGAGTGGCAGATGCCTGCGGCCGAGACCCGCACCAGCAGTTCGCCCGGGCCGGGGGCCGGCAGCGGGACCTCGCGCAGCTCGAGCGTGCCCGGCGCCGTCACCTGCAATGCGCGCATCGTCGGGCCGGGCGCCGTGGCGTTGTTCGTCATGGGTTCTCCGTTCACAGGGGTGCCGTTCACAGCGACTCGTAGACGGCGTCGAGGTAGGCGTTGGGGCGCGGCGCGCCGATGAGGCCGGGGCCCATCCGGTTCATGACGTAGGCGACGGTGATGCCGCGGTCGGCGTCGGCGGAGACGACCGAACCGCCGAAGCCGGTCCACCAGCACACCCGCCCGGGACGCACGCCGGGCATCGACGGGCTCGGCAGCCCCCAGCCCAGGCCGAAGCGCACGGGGACGCCCAGGACCCTGTCGGGCCCGTCTGCCTGGACCTCGAAGATCCGGTCGAGGGTCTCCGGCGCGAGGAACCGGCGCCCGCGCGTCGTTCCGCCGCAGGCCACGACCGACTGCAGGAGCGCCACCGACCGCGCGTTGCCCTGACCGTTTGCGCCGCCGAGCTCGGCGGCCAGGAAGGCGTCGTCGGTGGTCAGTGCCGGACTGAAAGCGGGGTTCGTCAGGGTGCGCCGCAGGATGCTGTCCGCAGGGAAGGAGGCGTAGTCGAACCCGCTCGGCGGGGGCGCCACCATCGACGCGACGCGTGCGGGGTCGTCGCGGAGCTCGCGGGGCGCGCCGATCCAGTAGTCGGCGCCGAGAGGGCCGGCGACCTCGGCGGCGAGGAACTCGCCGAGCGACCGGCCGGTGATGCGGCGGACCAGCTCTCCGACGAGAGTGCCGAACGACATGGCGTGGTATCCCGACCCGTCGCCCGGCGTCCACCACGGCTCCTGCCTGGCCAGCAGATCGGCGGCGGACGGGCCGTCGTAGAGATCGTCCACCGCCATCGCCCGGTCCCAGCCGGACATGCCGCTGGTATGCCCCAGGACGTGGCGGACCAGCACGGTGTCCGGCCCGGACGGGCCTTTGCCGGCGGCGGCGAACTCCGGCCAGTAATCGGCCACCGGAGCGTCCGGGTCGAGCAGGCCGCGATCGACCAGCAGCAGCGCGCACAGCGCCGTCGCTGTCTTCGTCAGCGAGTAGGTGTTGACGACGGTGTCCCGCGTCCAGGGCCTGCCGGTCGCGGCGTCGGCGGTGCCGCCCCACAGGTCGACGACCACCTCCTCGCCGCGCATCACGCAGAGCGAGGCGCCCAGCTCCACGCCCGTCGCCAGGTTGTGCCCCAGCAGCTCGCGCACGCCCTCGAACCCCCGGGCGCACGTCCCCGCCAGCACCGGGCTCCCGGGCTGCCGGGCGGTCCGCGCGGCGCCGCTCACCGTGCCTCCGCCAGTGCGCCGGCCCGCTGCTCGCCGGACTCGATCTCGGCGTGCAGGTCGCGCGCGTACCGCGCGAAGTCGATCTGGATGGTGTGCCGGGGCGCGTCGTAGTACTGGCCCAGGTGCTTGTGCTCGTCGTGGACGATCAGCTCGTGCATCTTCGCCTCGGACGGCAGCCGGTACATGCCCTTGAGGTGTTTGGCGATGAGCTTGCTCTGCTGTTCGGCCAGGTTGACGATCGTGGGCGACGACTGGGCCAGGCCCGCGTAGTACAGGTCGTCCACGCCCGGCTTCATGATGCGCTTGAACAGCGGATACCGGTGTTCGGAATCCGGCTGCAGGTCCGGCGTGTCGAAGAACGGGAACGTCATCTGATAGCCGGTGGCGCAGACGATGACGTCGGCCTCGATGCGCTGACCATCGGTGAGGACCACCGCATCGCCGTCGAGTCGCTCGATGGCGGTTACGCAGGTGAGGTCGCCCGAGCCGGACTTCTCCAGGAAGTCGATGCTCACGGACGGGTGCGCGGAAAGCGGTTCGTGGTCGGGGGCGGGCAGCCCGTAGTCCTCCATGTTGCCGACGATCTTGCGAATGGCGCGCCGGGAGATTTTGAGCCCCAGCTTTTTCGGCATCCACGGCGGCATCATCATCTTGTCGGCCGGCTTGCCGGCGCGGTACTTCGACAGCACCCACACGCCGCGCCGCGCGGAGACCCACACGTGCTCCGCGACGGTGCGGTTGGACAGCTCGGAGGCCACGTCCAGCCCGGAGTTGCCCATGCCCACCACGATGACGCGCTTGCCGTGCATGTCCACCGGTTCGAACGGGCTGCGGTAGTCGTGGCTGTGGATGATGGTGCCGTCGAAGGTGCCGGGGTAGTCGGGGAACCGGGGGTTCCAGTGGTGGCCGTTGGCGACCACGAGCGAGTCGTAGGTGCGCGTCTCTCCGGTGCTCAGGCGGACGTCCCAGCCGCCGCCGGGGCGGCGCGCGGCATGTTCGACGGCCGTGTTGAACGTGATGGTCTCGCGAAGCCCGAAGTGGTCGACGTAGTCGCGGAAGTACTGGTGCATCAAGGAGTGGTGCGGGAAGTCCGGCCAGTCCGGGTCGGCGGGGAACTCCTCGAACTCCAGCCGGGTGGTGGAGGTGTCGATGTGCAGCGACTGGTAGCAGGCCGACTTGCCGTTGGGGTTGTTGTAGTACCAGTTGCCGCCCACGTCGTCGGACATCTCGAAGCAGTCGTAGGCGATGCCGTAGTCCTTGAGCCGCTTGGCCGTGGTGAACCCGGAGCACCCCGCTCCGATGATGCACACGGTGCGATCCGATGCCGCGTTGCCGGGGAATGCCGGCCGGAAGTCCGTCGTCACTGATCCGTCCTCTCTCGTCGCTCCCGCGGAAGTGCGCGCCGAGCGTCTATGACCCAGTTCACATATACTGCTTCACTGACGCCGTGTCTAGTGACTGGTCGGTTTGTAGAGTCGGCGCACGGGTGCTCGGTGCCGTGCGGGTCGGGATCGTGCGGCGGTGCGCCCCCGGCGTTTGGTGGACTTTTGGCTGGAACTCGGCGGAAAATCGACCAAATGTCCACCCAACGCGGCGCAAGAACAACGACAGGCGAGCGGAGGTGGTGGCGTGCCGGAACAGGCGGGCGCCGTACGACAACACGGGAACGAGGGCGGCAGGCCGCGCACGCTGCGTGAGGAGCAGAAGCTGCGCACCCGCATGGCCCTGCTCGCGGCGGCGCGGGAGCTGTTCGTGGCGCGCGGCTACACCACCGTCACGGTGGACGACATCACCCGCGCGGTCGGGTGCAGCCGTGCCACCTTCTACCTGCACTTCACCAACAAGATGGACGTGCTCGCCAGGATCAGCGCGGAGACCATGCAGGAGCGCGCGGCCGGCGTCTACCGCGAGCTCGACGCGGTGCTCGAGACCGGCTCGCGCGCCGAATTCGTCGGGTGGGTGGTGCGGGCGCTCGACTGGTTCGACCGCAACCGTGAGATCTTGCCCGCCTGGGACGAGGCGCTGGCCGCGGAGCCCGGGTTCCAGGCCATCGGGCGCCGGTCCATCGTGGAACTCACCGCCGCCATGCCGCGCTACCTCGCCCGGTGGCCGGAGGGCAGGCGGGACGAGGCGCGGTTCCGCGTGGAGCTGCTGGTGACCCAGCTCGAGCGGTACTTCACCCGCTCCGCGGTGCAGGGGACCATCGAGTTCACCGGGCACGCCGCCGCGGAGATCCTCGCGGACATCTGGTTTCCCGCACTTCGGGCCCCCGGCTGAGCGTCAGAGCTTGCGCAGGCGCACCCTGTTGATCGAGTGGTCGGCGTCCTTGCGCAGCACCAGCGTGGCGCGTGGGCGGGTCGGCAGGATGTTCTCCACCAGGTTCGGCCGGTTGGTGGTGTGCCAGATCTCCTGGGCGGCGATCGTCGCGTGCTCGTCGGACAGCTGCGAGTAGTGGTGGAAGTGCGCCTCCGGGTCGGCGAAGGCGGTGCCGCGCAGTGCCAGGAAGCGCTTGACGTACCAGTTCTCGATGTTCTCGATGCGCGCGTCCACGTAGATCGAGAAGTCGAACAGGTCGGAGACCATCAGCCGCGGCCCGGTCTGGAGCACGTTGAGGCCCTCGAGGATCAGGATGTCCGGCTGGCGGACCACCTGCTTCTCGCCGGGGACGATGTCGTAGGAGATGTGCGAGTACACGGGCGCCGCAACCTCGCGCGCACCCGACTTGACCTCGGTGACGAACCGCAGCAGCGCCCTGCGGTCGTAGCTTTCGGGAAAGCCCTTGCGGTGCATGATGCCCCGCCGCACCAGCTCCCTTGTGGAGTGCAGGAACCCGTCCGTGGTCACCAGGTCCACGCGCGGATGGGTGTCCCAGCGTGCCAGCAGCGCCTGCAGCACGCGGGCGGTGGTGGACTTGCCGACGGCGACGCTGCCGGCGACGCCGATGATGAACGGCACCTGGCGCTCCGGGTGTTTCTCGCCGAGGAACGTCGCCGTCGCGGCGAACAGTCGCTGGCGCGCCGCCACCTGCAGGTGGATCAGACGCGACAGCGGCAGATAGACCTCCGCGACCTCCTTGAGGTCGATCTGCTCGCCCAGGCCGCGCAGCTTGTAGAGGTCGTCCTCGGTGAGCACCTGGGGCGTCGACATTCGCAGCGCGCGCCAGCTGCGGCGGTCGAACTCGATGTACGGGCTGGGCTCGGTCATCCGCGACACGGGAGCACCCCCAGGGCGCACGCGGCCGCGGCATCCGCGCGCGGTTCCGGCGCGGGCCCGCCACGGTAGGGGGCCCGGGGCGATGGCAGACGGTGGCTAGTCGAGTCGCCGTACATGCGGGTAAGTCAACACCCTTCGGCGGGGCGTGCGCGATCCGGGTCGCGCCCGCGGCGGGTGCGACTAGGCTCCAGCGACTGTGGACACCTTCGACCTGATCCGCCGGTATCAACTGCTGGGCCTGCGCTTCGACCGCATCGAAGAGGGCTTCGTCGACGCCTTCACCGGCGACCCCGCACTGCGGGCGGCGGTGGACGACGAGCCGGCGCCGCACCCCGCCGAACTGGCGCGTACCGCGGCGGCGTTGCGCGCCGAGGTGCTCGCGGCCACCGACCTGGCGGAGCGCCGCCGCGACTTCATCGCCGCGCACCTGCGGGCGCTCGAATGCTCGGCGCGCAAGTTCGCGGGCGAGGAGATCGGGTTCGTCGACGAGGTCGAGGCGTACTTCGACGTTCGGATCGGGCTGGGCGACCAGGACCGCTACCGGGAGGCGCACCGCACGCTCGACGAGGTGCTCGACGGGCACGGCAGCGTCGAACAGCGTTTGCAGGCGTTCCGCGCGGCCGACGAGATCCCGCCGGAGCGCCTGGACGAGTGCGTCCAGGCGTTCTCGTCCGCGCTGCGCGACAGGGTGCGCAAGGTGTATCCGCTGCCGGAGCAGGAGACCGTCGACTACCGGATCGTCACCGACAAGCCCTGGTCCGGGTTCAACTACTACCTGGGTGAATTCAAGTCCACAGTCGCCATCAACGCGGACCTCAAGCAGCGCATGGCCAACCTGCCGCATCTCATCGCCCACGAGGCCTACCCGGGCCACCACACCGAGCACTGCCGCAAGGAGGGCGGACTGGTGGCGGCGGGCGAGGACGAGCAGACGCTGTTCCTGGTCAACACCCCCCAATGCCTCATGGCGGAGGGGCTCGCAGACCTGGCCTTGGAGGCGATCGTCGGTCCCGGCTGGGGTGCGTGGGCCCGTGAGATCTTCGCTGACCTGGGGCTGCGCTTCGCCGGTGAACAGGCCGAGAGGATCGCCGACGCCTCCGCGCAGCTGATCGGGGTGCGCCAGGACGCGGCGCTGATGCTGCACGACCGCGGCCGCTCCGAGGACGATGTGGCGGCGTTCCTGCAGCGGTGGACCCTGGTGACCCCCGACCGGGCGCGACAGCAGTTGCGATTCCTCACCTCGCCGCTGTGGCGCGCCTACATCAGCACCTATGTGGAGGGCTACCGACTGCTGGGCGAGTGGCTGGCGGACCGCCCCGAGGGGGTCGGCGGGGCTGAGCGGTTCGGCCGCCTGCTGGACGAGCCGTTGCTGCCCTCGCACCTGCGCGCCGAGCTCGCCGCCGTGTGACGAGGGCAACCTCGTAGAATGATCGTCGACCCATGCCGCATGACCCACATCAGGGAGCACATTCGATGACGACTGCTGCGTCCAGCTCAGCTTCGCCCGCCACCGCCTCGAGCATGACAGCCCCGCTCGCCGAGCTCGATCCCGAGGTGGCGCAGGCGATGGGCGGTGAGCTGGCCCGCCAGCGCGACACGCTCGAGATGATCGCGTCGGAGAACTTCGTGCCCCGCGCGGTGCTGCAGGCGCAGGGCTCCGTGCTCACCAACAAGTACGCGGAGGGCTACCCGGGGCGCCGGTACTACGGCGGCTGCGAGAACGTCGACATCGTCGAGAACCTCGCGCGCGAGCGGGCAAAGGAGCTGTTCGGCGCCGAGTTCGCGAACGTGCAGCCGCACGCCGGCGCGCAGGCCAACGCGGCCGTGCTCATGGCGCTGATGAACCCGGGCGAGAAGCTGCTGGGCATGAACCTGGCCCACGGCGGCCACCTCACCCACGGGATGAAGCTCAACTTCTCCGGCAAGCTCTACCAGGTCGCCGCCTACGGGGTGGACGAGGCGACGCACCGGGTGGACATGGACCAGGTGCGCAAGGTGGCCCTGGAGGAGCGTCCGCAGGTCATCGTGGCCGGCTGGTCCGCGTACCCGCGCCAGCTCGATTTCGCCGCGTTCCGCGAGATCGCGAACGAGGTGGGTGCCAAGCTGTGGGTGGACATGGCGCACTTCGCGGGCCTCGTCGCCACGGGGCTGCACCCGTCGCCGGTGCCGCACGCCGACGTCGTCTCCAGCACAGTGCACAAGACGCTCGGCGGTCCGCGGTCCGGCCTGATCGTGGCCAAGAAGGAGTGGGCGAAGAAGCTCAACTCGGCCGTGTTCCCCGGCCAGCAGGGCGGGCCGCTGATGCACGCGATCGCCGCCAAGGCCGTGGCGCTGAAAATCGCCGCCACCGAGGAGTTCGCCGAGCGTCAGCAGCGGGTGCTCGCCGGCTCGAAGATCCTGGCCGAGCGCCTGGGCGCCGCCGACGTGGCCGGCAACGGCATCTCGGTGCTCACCGGCGGCACCGACGTGCACCTGGTCCTGGTGGACCTGCGCAACTCCGAGCTCGACGGGCAGCAGGGCGAGGACCTGCTGCACGAGGTCGGCATCACCGTCAACCGCAATGCCGTGCCGTTCGACCCGCGCCCGCCGATGAACCCCTCGGGCCTGCGCATCGGCACGCCCGCGCTCGCCTCGCGCGGTTTCGACGAGGCCGCCTTCACCGAGGTCGCCGACATCATCGGCACGGCCCTCGCCGCCGGTAAGGGCGCCGACGTGGCGGCCCTGCGCGCCCGGGTGAGCAAGCTGGCCCAGGACTACCCGCTCTACGAGGGGCTCGAGGACTGGACGATCGTGTAACCGAAGCGGCGGCCGCATGGAGTCGGCAACCGCGTTCGAACCCGCGGCCCGCACCCGTTTCCAGGGTGCGGGCCGCGGTGCGTCGCAGGGGTGTTGTGGGGGTGGCGGGCCGCCGCCCCTCAGAGCCCGGCCATCTGCGCCAGGTGCGCCAGGTGCCGCTCGAAGAGTGCCCCGGGGTCCGTGAACGTGTCGGAGCCGTACTGGTCGAACACCTCGAAGCTGACGGCCCCGAACAGCGCCGCCCACGTGAGTACTCCTCGCGCGAGTGCGTCGTCGGTGAGCGTGAGGCCGAACTCGTCCCGGATCCGGGCGAAGTCGGCGGCGAGGGCGCCCGCGCGTGCAGAGCCGGAATCCGCCGGCGCCGCGATGGGAGTCGATCCGCCCGCGCCCGTGGAGTGGGCCCGTTCGAGGATCGTCGTGAGCGCGACGATCACGCGGGTGCCGGGCGCGGTGGTCTGTTCGCCGGGCGCCTCGTAGCCGGGGACGGGCGTGCCGTACAGCAGCGCATAGCGGGCGGGTTCGCGCAGCGCCCACTCCCGCACTGCGCGTCCGAGCTGCCGGAACTGCGCGAGCGGCTCCGCGGCCCCGTCCACTGCGGCATCCACCGCGTCGCCGAGCTCGTCGTAGGCGTCGACCACCAGCAGCGTCAGCAGCTCGTCGCGGTTGCGCACGTAGCGGTACACCGCCGAGGAGACGACGCCCAGGTCGCGTGCCACCGCGCGCAGCGACAGCGCCGTCGGGCCGGTGGCGACGAGGTGTTCTCGCCCGATCCGGACGATGTCGCGCATCGTCTGCTCGCGCGCCCGGGTGCGTGGTGTCGACGTCATGCGCCCAGGATCCCCGATTTCAAGAGCACCGTCAACTGAAGAGAGCAGTGCTCTTGACGCGTATCCGATTCGGGTGCATCCTGAATGAGAGAGCAGTGCTCTCGAATGTGGCGGGGCCGGATCCGCCGGGCCGCCACCCGTCAGGAGAGGAATCGTCATGACCGAAACGCATGCCGTCGTCACCGGCGCCGGTCCCGTCGGCACGAACATCGCGCTGCAGCTGGCCGAACAGGGTAGGCCGGTCCGCCTGCTGACTCGTTCCGGAAGCGGCCCCGAGCACCCGTTGATCGAGCGGCTCCGCGCAGACGTCTCCAAGCCCGGGGAGCTGGCCCGGCATCTGGAGGGCGCCGACGCGCTCTTCCACTGCATCCACGGCAGCGCCTACAGCGCCAAGGCGTGGGCGCGCGAGCTCCCGCAGGCAGACCAGGTCGCCATGGACGCCGCGGCCACGGCATCGGTGCCCGTCGTGTTCCCGGAGAGCCTGTACTCCTACGACCTGTCGGCGATGCCGATGACCGAGGAGAACCGGCGCGACGCGGTGCGCGGGAAGGGCGGGGTCCGCGCCCGGCTGCTGCGCGCCCGGGCGGAGCACGAGGCCGCGACCGTCAGCGTCGTCGCCTCCGACTTCTACGGGCCGCATGTGCGCATGGCCCACGCCGGCGATCGGATGGTCCCGCTGGTGCTGGAGGGCAAGAAGATCACGGTGATGGGGTCGGCCGACGTGCCGCACTCGTTCACCTACGTACCCGACCTGGCGGCGGCGATGATCGCGGCCGCCGGCGAGCGCTCCGCCTGGAACCGGGTGCTGCACGCGCCGACCGCCCCGGCCGTGACCCAGCGCCGGATGGTCGAGGAATTCGCCGCGGCCGCCGGGGTGCCGGCCCCCAAGGTCGCGGTGCTGCCCGCCTGGGCGCTGCAGGCGGTCGGCGTCGTGATGCCGTCCGTGCGCGAGCTGGCGGAGACGATGCCGCAGCTGACCGCGGAGTTCGTCGTCGACTCGGCGGCCACAGAACGGCTGCTGGGGCTCGCCCCGACGCCGCTCGCCGACGGGGCTGCGGAGACGGTGCGGTGGTGGCGTGCAGCGGAGCGGCTCGCGGCGTGAGCGTTCGCGCGGGCCGGCGCCGGGACGTGCCGGGGAGTCCTGGCGCACGCTCAAGGTGCGGGAGCCCGGTCACTCAAGCAGCGCGCGGATGTCCTCTGCGTCGAGGGCCTTCGCCATCCCGGCGCCCTCGTCGAGCACGCCGGATACCAGTGCTGCCTTGCGCTCCTTGAGCGCCATCACCTTCTCTTCGATGGTGTCGCTGGAGATCAGCCGGTAGACCATGACGTTGCGGGTCTGGCCGATCCGGTGCGCCCGGTCCACCGCCTGCTGTTCGGTGGCCGGGTTCCACCACGGGTCGAGGATGAAGCAGTAGTCGGCCTCGGTGAGGTTGAGGCCGAAGCCGCCGGCCTTGAGGCTGATGAGGAACACCGGCGTGGAGCCCGAGGTGAACTGTTCGATCACGGCGCCGCGGTTGCGGGTCCTGCCGTCGAGATAGACGGACTCGATGCCGGCGGCGTCGAGCCGCTCGCGCACCCGGCCGAGGAACGAGGTGAACTGGCTGAACACCAGGGCCTTGTGCCCGCCGGCCACCAGTTCTTCGAGGTGCTCCAGGAGCAGGTCGATCTTGGCGGACGGCGCGGTGGACTCCGGCTCCACCAGGGCCGCGTCGAGGCTGAGCCGGCGCAGCATGGTCAGCGAGCGGAATATCTCGAACCGGTTCTTGCCCACGTCGCCGAGCAGTCCCAGCACCTTCTGCTGCTCGCGCTTGAGGTGCGTGTCGTAGAGTCGCCGGTGCTTGGGCGACAGGGGAACCTGCAGCACCTGTTCCTGCTTCTCCGGCAGGTCCCGGACCACCTGGTCCTTGGTGCGGCGGAGCATGAGCGGTCGGACGCGGCGGCGCAGGCGGGCCAGCAGCTCCGCGTCGCCGCCGCGCTCGATCGGGTTGCGGTAGACCTCGGTGAACCGGGTGGGGCTGGGGAACAGTCCCGGCGCGCTGATCGACAGCAGCGACCACAGTTCCATGAGGTTGTTCTCCATCGGCGTGCCCGTGACGGCGATCTTGACGGGGGCGCCGAGCCGCCGCGCGCAGTGGTAGAGCTTGGACTGGTGGTTCTTCGCGAACTGGGCCTCGTCCATGAGCACGATCGACCAGTCGAGGGTGTCGTACTCGTCGAAGTCGAGCCGGAACAGCGTGTGCGAGGTGACGACGACGTCGGCCCCCGCGACGGCGTCGGCCAGTGACGTGCCGCGCTTGCGGCTGGTCCGGTCCACTACGGCGACGGACAGGTGCGGGGTGAACCGCGCGGCCTCGGCCGCCCAGCCCGGCACGACGCTCGACGGCGCGAGGATGAGGGCGGGCGGCGAGTCCGGCTCGGCCTCGCGGGCATGGCAGAGCAGCGCCAGCGACTGGACGGTCTTGCCCAGGCCCATGTCGTCGGCGAGGATTCCGCCCAGCCGATTGCGCCACAGGAACTCCAGCCAGCGGTAGCCGTCGAGCTGGTACGGGCGCAGGTCGGCCAGCAGCGCCGGCGGGGCCTCCGCCTGCACGTCGTCCAGGTCCAGGAGCCCCTGCACCTGGCGCTTCCACGCGTCGGCCTGCCGTTCCACCACGCCCAGCGCGGCGAGGTCCTCCCACAGTCCCGCCTGGAACCGGCTGATGGTGAGCGTGTCGGACGGCCTCTCCTGCAGCGAGCGGGCCTCGGTGATGAGCTCCTTGAGGCTCTGCAACTCCGGCTTGTCCAGGGTGATGTACCGGCCGTCGTCGAGCATGAGGTGGGAGTCGCCCCGCGCGAGCGCGGAGATCAGGGTGGCCAGTGGCACCTCCGACCCTTCGACGGTCACCCGCACCGTGAGGTCGAACCAGTCGGTGCGATCCTCGTCGGACTGGTCGGCGGAGACACCGATGGACAGCGCGTCGTTGACTTCGCGGTAGTCGATCACTTCGCCCTCGAAGACCACCGTGACGTCGTCGCCGGCGTCGAGCAGGGGAAGCAGCTCGGTCATGGCGCGCAGCGTGTCGGTGCCGCGCAGCGTCGCCCGCGGATGCAGTGATTCCGTGGGGCCGTCCCGCAGCCCGTACCGCTCGAACGGGATGCCCCGCATGCGGACCAGCGTGGCCAGCTCGGCGTCGGCGTCGCGGAATCCCCGGCCGTCGAGGTCGGAGATGCTCACGCGCTGTTCGCGCGGGCCGACGCGGTAGCACCACATCCACGACAGGTGCAGGACATGCGCGTCCTCCATCCGCGCATGCAACTCGAGCGCGGGCGGTTCGACGGGGTCGACGGTGAAGCTGTCGTCGGTGGAGACCACCGGTGCCAGGCGCTCGAGCCGCGGCGCGAACTCGGCGGCGAATCGCGCGGCGTCCTCGGCGGGCACCACCAGGCCGCCCGAGTCCGCCGCGAGCGACTGCAACCCGCCAGGCATCGGCGCGTCCAGCCGCACCAGCCGGGCGACCCCGCGCGTCGTGCCCTCATCGAGCCGGTACGCCCGGGACAGCGGGGTGTCGGCCGGGACGGACGCGGGGGTGAACATGTACAGCCCGTGCGCGGGGCTGCCGATGTGGCCGAACCCGTCGAGCGGCACGATGTCCTCGTCGATCGACAGCACGGGCGCCACGTGCTGCGTTCCGTCGTCGTCCGTGGTGACGTCGAGGACGATACGGCCCGCCTCGGGGCGCGCGAACTGCATCGTGCGGGCGCCGTCGTGGATGATCCGGACGCCGCTGTCGACGATCGCGTCCAGCGTCGACCACAGCGCGGGCGAATCGATCTCCGCGAGAGGAAGGTCCTTCTCGCCGGCGGGCCTGCCGAAGCGGGATGCGGCCGCATACAGCTGGTGAAGCCGTGTCAGCGCCTGCACCTGGCCGAGCGCGAACGACGCATCCTGATACGCGAAGTTGTGCCAGCTGAGCGAGCCGTTGATCCAGCCGCCCTTCTTTCCCGGGCGCACCAGCCGGGCGTAGAGCCCGGGGGTCATCGTGCCGTACCCGTTCTGCGCCCCGCTCTTGATCAGCAGCCCCAGTGGGACGGTGGCAGAGGCGGGCACTGCGTCCAGGAGGGCGTCGAGGACATGATCCCAGCGGGGCTGTGCGGACGTCGAGGAGGCGCCGCTCTGCGTGAGAAGGTAGGAGGTCGCCTGCACGGCGAGGGCCACCGTGTGCTTGCAGTCGAACCCGACCGGGCAGGAGCAATCCCCGCCCTCATAGCAGACGCCGGTCGCGTCGAGCGCGATGTAGGTGTTCGTGGAGTACACCCGGCCGCCGCTGCCGCGCACCGTGCCGATGAGGATCTGGTCCTCGGGGGACCACTCCAGCTCGGCGACGTTGCCGCCCTTGGCGTAGCGCCGCCCACGACCGAACACCGGCGCGCCGACCATGTCGATGATGGAGTCCTCGAACTCGGCGATCCGGTGGTCGATCTGCATGGGCCACACGGTACCGGCGGTGGGTGACAAGACCGGTCGGTGCGGCGTTCACCCGTCGTTGCCCGGGCTGTGCGTGTCGGTTCACCGGAAAGTGGTGCAGGTCACGTAGCGTTCGGGGCATCGGGCAGCGGGGAAGCTGTCCGTCCGGGAGGTCCGAACCGTGGCTGACGCGCACGCCGGGAGAGGGCCGGGACCCGGCCTCGCGGCGAGCACCCTGTCCGCTGCGGAACGGTCGCCCCGGTCCTGCAACCGATGCCCATCCGGCTGCCGGGTGGGTGTAGGAGTCCGACGTGACCGGTACAAACGTCCGCTGCACCTACGTCCTCGACACGTCTGTGCTGTTGTCCGACCCGTGGGCGGTGACGCGGTTCGCCGAGCATGAGGTGGTCTTGCCGCTGGTGGTGATCGGCGAGCTCGAAGGCAAGCGGCACCACCACGAGCTCGGCTGGTTCGCCCGCGAGGCGCTGCGGCTGCTCGACGACCTCCGCATGGAGCACGGTCGGCTCGACGTCCCCATCCTCATCGGGGAGGACGGCGGCACGCTGCGCGTGGAGCTCAACCACAGCGATCAGAGTGTGCTGCCCTCGGGTTTCCGCGCCGATACCAACGACGCCCGCATCCTCGCGTGCGCGCTGAACCTGCAGGCGGAGGGGTGCAGGGTCACTCTGGTCACCAAGGACACGCCGCTGCGCGTCAAGGCCGGGGCGGTGGGGTTGGCCGCGGACGAGTTCCACGCGCACGACGTCGCCGCGAGCGGATGGACGGGAATGGTCGACGCGGAGGTGCCGTCGGCGGAGATCGACACCCTCTTCGCCGAGGGGATGCTCGACGCCGACGAGTTTCGCGACCTGCCCTGCCACACCGGGGTGCGGCTCGTGGGGGAGTCGTCGAGCGCCCTCGGGCGGGTGACAGCGGATAAGCAGCTGCGGTTGGTGCGCGGCGACCGCGAGGCCTTCGGTATCCGGGGCCGGTCCGCGGAGCAGCGCATCGCCCTGGACCTGCTCATGGACGAGTCGGTGGGGATCGTGTCGCTCGGCGGGCGCGCCGGCACGGGCAAGTCGGCGCTGGCGCTGTGCGCGGGCCTGGAGGCCGTGCTGGAGCGGCGGCGGCACCGCAAGGTGGTGGTCTTCCGGCCGCTGTACGCGGTGGGCGGCCAGAACCTCGGCTACCTGCCGGGCAGCGAGTCGGAGAAGATGGGGCCCTGGGCGCAGGCCGTGTTCGACACCCTCGAGGGCCTGGCCGAGCCGCACACCATCGAGGAGATCGTGGCGCGCGGAATGCTCGAGGTGCTGCCGCTGACGCACATCCGCGGCCGGTCGCTGCACGACGCGTTCGTCATCGTCGACGAGGCGCAGTCGCTCGAGCGCAACGTGCTGCTCACGGTGCTCTCGCGGCTGGGCACCGGCTCGCGCGTGGTGCTCACGCACGACGTCGCGCAGCGCGACAACCTGCGGGTGGGCCGGCACGACGGGGTGTCCGCGGTGATCGAGAAGCTCAAGGGGCATCCTCTGTTCGCGCACATCACCCTGCACCGCAGCGAACGCTCCGAGATCGCAGAGCTGGTCACCGAGATGCTCGAGGAGTTCACGCCGGGGGCATGAGCGACGGGGCGGGACTCGACATCCAGATGGAAAGTGCGCACGCAGTCCGCTGCCCTGACGCCGAAGGTGGCGTCAGGGCAGCGGACGTGCTGTCAGGCGGTGCAACGGTCAGCTGCCGACGCTGCCAAACAGGCTCCCCAGGCTGCCCCCGCCGGCGGGGCTGTCATCGCCGGCGTCGTCTCCGTCGTCACCGGGGGTGTCGCCCGGGTCTCCGGGGTCGTCAGGGTTCTCGTCGCCAGGATCCTCCCCGCCGGAATCCGCGGTCTGGTCTGTGGACAGGCCGATGACGAGGGGGGCAGTCTCACCGTCACCAGCGACGGTCAGCTTGATGGATGCCGAGTAGCCGTCCTCGGTGTCGATGAGGATGTGGTGTGTGCCATCGGCAACGTCCTGCGGGATTGCGAAAGCGACCTGAGCATCGCCTTCGTCACCGACGATGAAGTCGCCCACATGTACTGGGGTGGAGGCGAGTCGTGCGGTGCCGGCGACACCCGGTTCGAGACCGGTCATGGTGAGCACAATCGGACGGCCACGCGAAACGGACCAGCCTGTGTCCGCACCGCTGCTTGTCGACCACCCGAGACTCCTTTCGATCAGCATTGCCCCGCAGTCACGGACGGCGATGCGCGATCGCGTGACCGGGCAGTAGTCGATCGCGGAGTCGTACGACGTGTGGAAGAGGGTGCCGAGGTTCACGACCTTAATTCCTAGCGACTCGTCGAGGACTGCTCCGGTGTAGAGGCTCATCGGCGTGGGATTGCAGACGATGTCGCTACTGAGGCACTCTGACTGCAGAACAGCGGGATGAGCATTCACGAAATCCGTGATGTCGACGTGGGCCACAGACATGGCCGCATTCCCGTTCACAGAGCCGCCGAGCGGTTCATCGCCGGCGCTTCCGATATTTCCAGGCACGTCCGTCTGCCTATTGGGGTTGCCGACGAGATACACGGATGCCAGGTTCGCAAGGCGTTGTGGAGCATCGTTCTGAGTGCGGGCCAACCACTTATTGATGACGTTGGCACCTTGCGAGTAGCCAGCAAGGACCACCGCCGGATCGGCACCGGCACACTTCATCTCGATCGCCCGGTACACTCCATCGATCTTGTCCACCCCGGCGATCACGGATTCTGCGTACCCGGAGAAGTGGTATTCGGGATCCATAAGATCTACGGGGACTCCAGGGTAAGCGACACCCACCACGTTCATCGCACCAGGGTAGTCGCGGTCCAAGGAGTGGAAAACGGAACCTACCTTCGGGCCCATACCGTGATCCGGATATGCATACGGGTAGGAGTACGTGCTCGAGCCGACTTCGCCCTGCGGAAGCTCGCCGGACCCGCGAACTCCGACGAAGAACGGCTTGCGGCAATCAATTGCCTCATCTGCAGGGAAGTACGAGTCCCACTCAGAGGACATGTCGAATTGCACATCAACCGGCGCATTTCGGGATTCAGTCGTGCCATCTCCCAATTGGCCGTGCGCATTATCGCCCCAGCACTTCGTCACCATGTTCGGCATCGCCGCGCATGCGAAATCAATGCCCCCGGCGATCGCGTACGCATCAGTTACGCCAAGCACTCGCGTGGTATCGAGCGTGGGGTCGTCGTACCGAACGTCGGTGGTTCCGTCTCCGCGTTGCCGGCCGAACGGGATAATGCACGTCACTTGGTCTGATTCGAGCAGCACGCAAGGGCCGCCTAGATTGATCAGAGCGACGGCCTCGGCTGGCAGGGCGGTTGGCACCCAGCGTTCCGCTGAATTGGTATCGCTCCAACATTGAACTCCGGACGAATTGAGGGCAGCACACACCCAATTGTCGACATACATCGAACGGATATTCTTCACCGGCGCGGTGTACGTCATCACCCGCGGATTCCCCGGTGGCATTTTTGGTCCGTCTGGGTAGATCGTCCAGATCCTGCACTGAACATCGCCATCGCGTGCCTCGACGCAAAGGCCGTTGATGCCGACGGCCGCGTAGATGCCATCTCCGAGTCCGATTTCGACGGCGGTGCTGCTGAACCAACCGATGCTCTCAGGGGATCCACCGCTCATGCCCCCGTATGGGAATGCGCCAATGCAGAGCACCTTTCCGTCGGTTTTGACTCCGCAGAGGCTGGTGCCTGCAGCTGAAATCTGTGTTATATTGAATAGCCCTGGAATAACTGTAGGTGTGGAATACGAAACTACTGTACCAGCGTTATCCCTTGCGATCTCGCCCCAGCATTTGACGGTGAAGTCGGACAAGAGTGCGCATGTGAATGTTAGGCCGGACGCGAGTTGCGTCGCATCGGTGATGCCGGGAATGGATCGGGCCGCTTTTGATGGGGTTGACGAGTCGTCGTTCGACACGGCTGGCAATTGCTCGCCCCAGCACTGAACCTCACCGCCTCGGACGATCTGGCATGCGTGCCAGCCGGATGCTGTCAAGGAGCCCATTCCTGTGGCGGCTTGGGCGGATACGGCCGGAGCGGCCTCGGACGTGAATCCGGGAATTGCCACGATGAAAGCGAGTGTCGATGCTATCGCTGCGATGAGACTCGCGCAGCGTCGCATGACGGCTGACAATATTGGACGGCCCGTGCGAAAGTGCGGCTCCATGCATCCTCCAACTCGTGCGTGGCATGATTCAGGTTGGGAACCCGCCAGGTTGCCCGATTGTACAATGCAGTTAATATGGTGTCTGTCCCCCAAATGGAATACTTCCGGTCATCGTGCCGCCGCCGCTATGGCCTCCCGGGCCAGCTGCGGCCGGCAGATGAGAAGGTCGGACGGCCAGGGATTCTCCGTGTTGCAGTGCAGCGGGGTGGTGCCAGATCGGAAGCGCGTAGCGGCCGGCGCCCATGGCCCATCGGACCAGTAGGACTGGTCCGATGGGGCTAACCTGGCGGTATGAAGGCGATCAGCAGCACCAAGGCCAAGGCGCGGCTCAACGCGCTGCTCGCGGAGGTGGAGATGACCGGCCGCCCGGTGATGATCACCAGCCGCGGTCGGCCCGTGGCGGTGTTGTCGCCGGCGGCGGAGCGGTCCCGCACGTTCGGTGCGCTGAGCGGCATGAAGATTCCTGCCAGGTTCGACGACCCGCTCACCGACGCCGAGCTGGCACAGTGGGAGGGCGCTGCCGGGTGACGTCGATCCTGCTCGACACGAACGCGCTACTGTGGCTCGCCGCCGCGCCCGATCGCCTGGGGCCGGTGGCGCACGCCGTGCTGTCCGACTGCCGCCACGAGGTGTTCGTCTCGGCCGTGTCCGGGTGGGAGATCTCCATCAGGACAGCGTCGGGGCGGCTCAACGGTGACCGGCTGCTGGCGTCGTGGGCGGAGACGATGAGCGCCATGGGTATCGACGACATCGCGGTGGAGTGGGCCGACGGCGCCATGGCTGGGCGATTGCCATGGGAGCACCGTGATCCATTCGACCGGATGATCGTGGCGCAGGCCGCACGGCGCGGCTGGACGATCGCCACGAGCGACCGCGTAATGCACGCCGGCGCACTCGCACCCATGCTCGACACACGGATCTGAGGCGGACAAGCCGGAGGTGCGGCGGCGGGGCGCAGCCCGTCAGACCCTCGCTGCCGCGATCGCCTTCTCCGCGAGTTCCGGCCGGCAGATGAGCAGGTCCGGCAGCCACGGGTCCTCGGCGTTGTACCGGATGGGGGAGCCGTCGATGCGCGAGGTGTGCAGCCCCGCCGCTTGCGCCACGGCCACCGGTGCGCACGAGTCCCACTCGTACATCCCGCCGGCGTGCGCGTAGATGTCGGCGTCGCCGCGCACCACCGCCATCGCCTTGGCGCCGGCCGAGCCCTTCCTCAGCACCTCGGCGCCGAGCGCGTCGGCTATCCGTGTGACCCGGTCGTTGCGCCGATTCCGGCTGATGATCATGCGCGGCTTGTCGCCCAGCATGGGCGGCACGGGCGATACGGTGCCGCTGCTGTACGTCACCCCCAGCGCGGGCACGGCGACGGCGCCGAGTACGGCACGGTGGCCCACGACGAGCGCGATGTGCACCGCCCAGTCGTTGTGATCGAGCAGCCCGTACTCGTTGGTGCCGTCGAGCGGGTCGACGATCCACGTGCGTTCGGCCGTCAGCCGCGCGCCGGAGTCCGTGCCCTCCTCGGACAGGACTGCGTCATCGGGGAAGTGCTCTGCCAGACGCCCCATGATGTACTCGTGCGCTTCGCGGTCGCCGCTGTCGCGCAGCACGTAGGGGTCGATGGCCGACGAGTCGGAGCGCAGTTCCAGCAGCAGCTTTCCGGTGCTCTCCGCGATATCCGCGGCGAGCGCCGCGTCGGCGACCGGATCGTTGGTGTGCGCGCTCATCGTCTGCTCCCTCGCCCGGTGCCGTGTCGTCAGAATCGACCCTAACGGCACGCGGGTCCGGGCAGGCGCCGATCCGCCGGTAAACCGGGCGACGGCGGGCGGCCGCGGTCAGCTTCCGGGGAGCCCGGCGAGCAGGCCCGGGCCCTCGGACCGCGTGATCGCCATCGTCGTGTCGGTGACGGTGAGGTCGATGGGCGCCCGGCGCTGCCCGCCCAGCCACGCGTCGGCGAACGTGCGCACGGCCGGCGACTGCGCGTCCCGGGTGTCCCACAGGTCCTGGGTCAGGCCGATCGCGCCGGACATCGCGCGGGGCACGGAGTCCAGCCCCGGCCCTCGGGGCGTCATGCGCATGCCGTCGACGGTGTGCAGCTCCACGGGGAAGCGGGTGCCGTCCGGGGCGATCACTGTGGCGGTGCGTTCGGAGGTCGCCCACGCGAACTCCGCGACCTCCAGCCGGTAGCCGCGGGCCGCGCCGCGGTCCGGCAGCGGCACCGTGTAGTCGTACGGTGCGGGCGGCGCGAGCGTGTCCAGTGACCGGTCCTGCGGGGAGTTCTCCACCGGATCCCCTGTCAGCGCCGCGCCGGTGGGGGTGAACGCCCACGCGTCATCGGCGAGCATCTTGTGCCAGAAGCCGGTGCGGCCGTGCGCGTCGACGCCCTCCACTCGCAGCTCCCGCGCGTCCGATCCGGGTGCGCCGGTGGCGTGGATAGAGATCGTCGACGTGATGGTCCCGGGGACCTTCGGCTGCTGCACCCACTCCGGTGCGGGCAGCTGGATGCGGGCGACGCGCGGGTCGAGCGCCGCGGCGAACTGGTCGGCGGGCGGGAGCTTGCCCGACTGGTCCTGCCACGAGTACTTGAAGAACACGGTGTCGGCGCCGGAGATGTCGAAGTCGAACAGCCGGGTGTACATGTCGCCGTACCGGTTCATCACGAACGTCACCGACGCGGCCGTGGACATCGACTCCGCCTGGAAGCGTCCGCCCAGCGGCGAGCCGATCTCATAGCTGTAGTCGTTCGGCAGCCACGGGTCCAGGTAGACGATCCGGCTGCCGTCGCCCACGAGCACGGTGACCATCGTGCACTTGGCGCTGCCGACGAACTGCTGGTGGCCCGCGGTGTCGGTGTACGTGCGCTGGACCTGCGGCGCGTGGACGCTGAGCGCCCAATCGCCGTGGCCGCCCGGCATCCGCTGCCCGCGGTCCATCCACAGCGGCGCGCCGAACGACGACGTCCAGTTCCACAGGATCGGCGGGTGCGCCGCGTTGTCCATCGTATACAGCCACCCGTTGTCGTCGATGGCGGTGAGCTCGTCGTCGTCCACCGAGATTCCGACGAGGCGTCCCACCAGGCACCCGGGCAGCGGCACGGTGCGCCAGGGTTCCGCGGAACCGTGCGGACGGGTGAACAGCACGCGGTCCACCAGGGCGAACTCCCAGAACCGGCTGAAGCTCGTGGTGGCCGTGCGCAGGTCGACGCGTGCGGGCAGCGCGTCCTGATTCGGCGCCACGGCGAACGCGTCGATGCCCAGGTGCGACGGATTCGGCGGCGGACCGGGCGAGAGCTGCGCGGTGCCCACCGGCACGCAGCCCGCGGGCCCGGAGCCCGACGGGCCGGATGGGCCCGCGCCGGGAGCCGCGCCGGGGGCGAGCACGCCCAACGAGCCGGCGCCGGTGTAGGCGTCGTCCGCGACGGCCGGCACTGCCGCGAGGGCGGCCAGCAGCATCGCCGCCGCGGCGGCCGCCGTCCATCGGGCCCGCGGGCGAGTGCCAGGCGGGAGCATCACGCGTGCCGCACGGGACCCTGCCCCGTGCCCGGCGCCTGCCGTGTGCCAGGACAGTGCCGCATTCCGTCCGTGCCCCATCGACTCGGCCCTCCCGCGTGTCGGCCTACCGCTGATCGACACTAGCGGAACAGGACGGCCGATCAGGACGGAATTGCTTTGGCCGGGTCAGCGGCGGAAGGCGCCCGCCTGGTCCAAGAAGCCGATCGTCAGCGCGTCCCCGTCGAACGACACCGCCGCATCCGGGTGCGCGCGGAGGAAGACCTCGGCCCTGGGTGCTGCAGGGTCGGCCGGGGTGACGGCGAATGCGGTGTCGCCGGTGCGCGTCAATCGGTACGTCTCCGGTGCCGTACCCACGGTGAGCGTCGTGGTGTCGTTGCTCGTGCGGACGGTGGCCTCGCCGTAGAAGGGGTTGGTGTAGACGCCGTCGAACGCGGGCAGCGGTGCATTTTCCTGGGACCCGCTGATTCTCCCCGGCGCCGGACTGCCGCCGGAGGGCCCCGCAGTGCTGGTCGACGGGGCTCCTGCACCCGCGGACGGGGTCCCGGTGAACCATGCCTTCCAGTCGCGTTGCACGTCGCCGAACTGGACCAGGTCCGTGAACTCGGCGTTGACCACCTGCGCCGCCGCGACGGGCCGGGCGGGAGTCGACACGGCGTCGGTCAGCGTGACGATGCCGATGCCGGCCGACGGGATCAGGGTCATGGCGGAATCCGGGCCGCCCGCCGCGTCGGGGCCCGCGGCTCCGCCGCCGGTGATGACGACCCTGCCGGCGGCCGAGTCGGTCACGTTGAATCCGAATCCGCGCGCGACGCCGCGCGCGTCCACGGCGTTCGCGGGTTCCGTGTCCGGTGCTACCGCCTGCGGCGAGAGCGCGGCGGACAGCGGCTCCGCGGGGATGACGGGGAGGCCCTGGCTCATTCCGCCGGCGAGGACGACCCTCATCCAGGCCGCCATGTCGTGCACCGATGACGTCAGGCCCCGCGCGGGTGCGACGGCGTCCGCCCAGGCGCGGTCCACCGGGGTGACGGTGCCGTCCGCGGCGACGAGGGCAGATGCGGAACTGTCGGTGTCGGCGGCGAAGTCGCGTGACCGGTAGCTGGTCGACTCCATGCCGAGCCGGTGGAACAGGCTCCTATCGGAGAGCGTCGCCCAGTCCGTGCCGGCAGCGCGCGCCGCGGCCTCGCCCGCGATCGTCGGGCCCAGGGCTCCGGGCCGGGCCGACGTGCGGAATCCGGCCAGCGGCAGCGCATCCAGGCGGCCCAGGAACGACTGCCGGTCCACACCGATGCGCGCCGCCCCGGTGCCGGCGTCCTCGGGCAGCCCGGACGTCCCCGCGAACATGTCGCCCACGGTGGCGTGCTCGGACACGTACGGATCGGCTACCGCGAACTGCGGCATCAGCTCGCGGACGGGGGTCGACCAGGACCGGCCCCCGGTCAACTGGGTGGCGACGACGGTGGCGGACACCGGAGCGGACAGGGCGCCCACCGGGAACACCGTGTCCTTGTCCACCTCCGACCCGCCCGCGCCCGACGATCCGGCGTCCGGCGCAGGCGCGCCCGCGGGCGCGGTGGTCGTGCCGTAACCCCGCTCGAACACGACTGCACCGTCGTGCACCACGGCGATCGCCATCCCCGTCACATCCGGCGCTGCCATGGCGTCGGCGGCGATGGCGTCGAGCCTGCCCACGGCGTGGTCGATGCGGCCGTCGGGGATCGGCACGCCCGCGACCTGCCCGGGTGCCGGCTCCGGCGTGGACGACGGCCCGGTGACGGTGGGCGCGGCCCCGGGGATCGGCTGGGGGGTGGTGGTGCACGCGCCCGCCGCCGCGGCGACCGCGGCCAGCACCGCGACCGTCGTCAGCGCACGGCGGTGCGCGGCCATTCGCGATCCTCCTCCGCCGGCGTTCTGGTGTGCGCGGCGTAGTACCCGCGGCCGTGCGCACGTTGATAGTGCCAGGCGGCCGTGGGCAGGGGCCCGCGCCGGTGCAGCCAGTAGCGCCGGGGAAGCGACTCGCCCGGGCGGGTCCGCCCCACCGTGATCGGGGCGGTCACCACGCCCGGGCCCTCGTCGCGAGTGCGCTCGGCCAGTACGTGCCCGTGGGAGTCGGCGATGAGCGTTGCCCCCTCGAGCCGCCCGCGGTACCGCAGCGGGGTCCACGGCATTCGGCAGTCGACGGGTCCGCAGTGGGCCGCATGCACCAACGGCGCGCCGACGTAGCGGGAGAAGTCGGCGGCGGCGCGGCGGGCCGTGGCCTCGTTGCGCGCCTCCCAACGCTCGAACAGGCCGCGGGGACGCCACTGCGGCACCGTCCACCATCCCGAGCCCGTCATCATCAGGTCCACCCGCCCGCGCAGCCGCCGGGCGGTGCCGGTGCGCATCAACTCCCAGCACACCGCCGCCCCTGCCGTCGGAGCGGCGGACATGCCGCCGAAGGCATCCGGCGGAAGGCCGATGAGCCCCGGGTCGCCGCCGCCGATGTAGAAGGAGTTCTCCCACATCGTGGGCAGGTCCTTGTCGTGCCGGCCGAGCAGCGCGCCGTCCGGGCCTGCGAGGAAATACGCGTTGCGCACCTCGCCGTCGTCGTCGCGGCACAAGAAGGAGCCGCCCACCAGCGCGTGATGCCGGACCGCGAGCCGTTGCAGCAGCGCGGTGGCGGACCCGCCGGGCGGCAGCGCGGCATGCGAGAGCGCGGGTTCGAACGCGATGCCGGTGGTGAAGAACTCGGGCAGCGCGATGATGCGTGCGCCCCGGGCGCCCGCGTCGTCGGCGAGTTCCTCGCAGCGACGCAGATTGTGGTCCACGTCCGCGATGCGCGCGTCCAATTGCACGGCCGCCGCCAGGACCGTCTCGCTCCGTGCAGGACCCGGCGCGGATGCCCGCTCGCCCCCCGTCATTCGCCGTGGGCGGACTCGCCCAGCTCGGCGCGGGTCATCGCGAGCACGTCCAGCCGGCGGTCGAGTTCCTCCTCGCTGATCCGATCCGGGACCAGGCCGCTGTCGATGACGGCCTGCCGGATCGTCGTCTTGTCGGCGAGCGCCTTCTTGGCGACCTTGGCGGCGCTCTCGTAGCCGATGGCGGAGTTCAGCGGGGTGACGATGGACGGGGAGCTCTCCGCCTGTTCGCGCAGGTGCTCCTCGTCGGCCTCGAGTCCTGCAATGCACCTGTCGGCGAACAGCCGTGACACGTTCGAGAGCAGCCGGAGAGATTCGAGGACGTTGCGGGCCATCACGGGGATGTACACGTTGATCTCGAAGGCCCCGCCCGCGCCGGCCCATGCGACGGCGGCGTCGTTGCCGACCACCTGCGCCGCCACCTGCGTGACCGCCTCCGGCAGGACCGGGTTGACCTTGCCGGGCATGATCGAGCTGCCGGGCTGCAGATCCGGCAGGCGGATCTCCGCGAGCCCGGTCAGAGGCCCAGACCCCATCCACCGGACGTCGTTGGCGATCTTGGTCAACGACACCGCGACGGCGCGCAGCGCGCCGGACACCTCCACCAGGCCGTCACGGGCGGCCTGCGCCTCGAACGAGTTGACCGCGGTGGACAGGACGTCGAGCTCAGCGGTGCGGCGGAGATCCTCGACGACGCGGACGCCGAAATCGTCGGGCGCATTGAGCCCGGTGCCCACCGCAGTGCCGCCGATGGGGAGTTCACCGAGGCGGGGGAGCGCGGCGCGGACCCGCTCGATGCCCGCCTGCACCTGGCGTGCGTAGCCGCTGAACTCCTGGCCCAGCGTGACCGGCACGGCGTCCATCAGGTGCGTGCGGCCGGACTTGACGACGGTCCACCACTCGGTGGCCTTGTCGGCGAGCGCCCCCTCGAGGTGCTCGAGAGCGGGGATGAGGGTGTGCACGGCCGTCTCCGCCGCAGCGACGTGGACGGCGGTGGGGAAGGTGTCGTTGGACGACTGCGACATGTTGACGTGGTCGTTGGGGTGCACGGTCACCCCGGCTGCGGCGGCGAGGGAGGCGATGACCTCGTTGGTATTCATGTTGGAACTGGTGCCGGAGCCGGTCTGGAACACGTCGATGGGGAACTGGTCGTCATGGCGCCCCGCCGCGATCTCCTCGGCGGCCGCGATGATGGCGTCCGCCTGGGGCGGGTCCAGCAGGCCCAGCTCTTTGTTGACCCGGGCGCAGGCCGCTTTGAGCAGGCCCAGGGCACGGATCTGCGAGCGCTCGAGGCCGCGCCCGCTGATGGGGAAGTTCTCGACTGCGCGCTGGGTCTGCGCCCGCCACAATGCGTCGATGGGCACCTGCACCTCGCCCATGGTGTCGTGCTCGATCCGGAACCCGGCCGCGTCGTCGCTCATGGCCTCCACCATGCCACCGACCGTCGGGGGGCGTGTACGGGATGCGGTGAGGGCGGTGGAAACCCGCGTAACGGGAATGGTGGTGTTTGTGATGTAGAACACGAGTATGGATTGCGAGGTGGCGGGTATGCGTACTTCGGACGATCACCGGCCCGCGGTGCGGGAGCGCCGCGGGCCATCGGCGGCGGCCGCCGCGGTCCGGCACCCGGTTGCCGTCGCGTCGGCGCTGGCGCTGGCCGGGCTGCTGGCGGGCTGCGGTTCGGGCGGTGGCGGCCCGGCGGAGGGGACGGCATCCCCGGTCGCCTCGGGCGTGCAGGCCACCGAGACCGCGGCGGGGACGACGCTGCAGTCGTCCCCGACGCCGGCAGTCACGGACGGGAGTGGAGCGCACGCAGGTTCCTCGCCGGGCGAGGCGGCGCCGGCACCCGTTGCGGGCCCGTCCGCCGCGCCGGCGGGCGGCGGATCCGGCGGCGGGCCGCAGTGCGGCGTGGACCCCTCGGCGCCGGCGATCGCGCAGGCCGTCCAGACGCTCTCGCAGAATCAGCCGTCGCGCTACGGCTGGACCTATGTGGGGGAGTCGAACTACGACCCGTGCGTCGACCTCAGCTATGCGATGGCCGAAACCCCCGGGGCCACCGCGTCCTCGCCGATGCAGCTGATGCTGTTCCACCAGGGCGCGTACGTGGGGACCGGGACGCTGTGCGCGATGCCATACACGTCGGTGATCGGAACGGCCGACGATGAGGTCGACGTCCGATACCGGTGGCTCCGGGGCGACGAGGCCTCGGCGGATCCGTCCGGCGAAGCGACCACGAGTTACGTCTGGACCGGCGACGGCGTCCGCATGACGCGGCCGCTTCCGGAGGAGGCGCAGGTCAGCTGCTGACCTGCGGCACAGTGGCGACGTCCGGTCGCAGCGGCGCCTGGACGGCGGCGGCGAGCATCGCCACTGCGGTGTCGACGAAGTCCTCGTGCGGGAGCAGTACCGCCGCATCCTCGTCGATGCGGCGCGCGCGGTCGGCCAGCACCGCGGTGAGCATGCCGATGAGCATGGCCAGCCGCTCGCGCACCATCGGCTCGGGAAGTGCGCGGAGAAGGACGTCGGCGAGCGCATCGAGCTGGGTGCCGACGGAGCTGTACCGCAGCGGCTGCGGCATCCGCCGGGTCGCGACCCCGGAATCGCCGGCAAGCTGCGCGGTGATGCGGAGGAAGTCCCTGCCGGACGGCGACTGCAGCTCGCCGGAGACCGGGCGGACGATGACGTCCACCAGGCCGCCGGAGTCGCGCGGCAGGGCGCCGGGCGGCTGGCGGGCCTCGATGGCATCCATGTGCCGGGCGATGATCGCCTGCAGCAGTCCGTGCCGGGAACCGAAGTGGTAATTGACCGCGGAATCGTTGCCCTGCCCGGCGGCCGCGACGATCTGCCGGGTCAACGTGCCGTCGATGCCGTGGCGTGCGAAGAGGTGCTCGCCGGCCGTGAGCAGTCTGTCGCGCGTGCTTTCGGGGCGAGACGTCATGGGCGTAGTCTAACAGTCACTGTTAGTAACAGAACCTGTTAGAGGAGCCGCCATGACAGCAGCCGCCCGCCCCCGCATCTACGATCCGTTCGACGCGGGCTTCCAAGCGGACCCGTATCCCGCCTACCGCGTGCTGCGGGACGACGATCCCGTGCACCGGCACGACGACCCTCCGTTCTGGGCGCTCTCGCGCTTCGAGGACATCTGGCGCGCGGTCCGCGACAACGCGTCGTTCTCGTCGGAGCAGGGGCTGACGTTCTATCCGGACGAGATCGGCACTCTGGGTCTGGCCCCGACCATCGTCATGCTCGATCCGCCCCGGCACACGCGCCTGCGCAGTCTCATCGCCAAGGGGTTCACGCCGCACCGGGTCATGTCCATGGAGCCGGACATCCGCGCCTTCGTTCGCGCGCGGCTGGACGCGATCACCGAACGTGCGGCGGGGGGCGAGCCGGTGGACCTGCACCGCGAGTTCTCCTCGCCCATACCGACGTTCGTGCTCGCGGAGCTGTTCGACCTGCCCGGCGGCGACCGCGGGCGGTTCGACCCGTGGGTGCGCGCGCTCACCGCCATCCAGGACGGGGGCTTCGATCTGGAGGCGATGGACGCCAAGGACGCGGTGGCGGAGATGTTCGGGTACTTCTCCGAGCTGATCACGGCGCGGCGTGCGAACCCGGGCGACGACATGATCAGCGTGCTCACGCAGGCGGAGCTGGACGGCGAGAGACTCACCGACTGGGACATCCTGGGCTTCTGCTTCGTGCTGGTGGCCGGCGGCAACGACACCACGGGCAATCTCATCAGCCACGGGGTGATGCTGCTCGACTCGGACCACCGCCAGCGCGAGATGGTCGCGGCGGACAAGGACCTCATCCCCGGGGCGTTGCTGGAGTTCCTGCGCTTGGAGGGCTCGGTGCAGGGGCTCGCCCGCACCACCCTCAAGCCCGTCCGCATCCACGGCGTCGAGATCCCGGAGGGGCAGAAGGTGATGATGCTCTACGGGTCGGCCAACCGCGACGAGCGGGAGTTCGGGCCCGACGCGGACCTGCTCGACGTGACCAGGACGATCTCGCGGCATCTGGGGTTCAGCAGCGGCGTGCACTTCTGCATCGGGTCGCACCTGGCGAGATTGCAGGCGCGCATCGCCTTCGAGGAACTGCTGGCCCGGCACCCCCACGTGGGAGTGGACCTGGACCGCTCGGAACGCCTGCGCTCGGCCTTCACCCGCGGCTGGGTCCATCTGCCCGCCACCGGACTCGACGGGGCGTGACGGCGGGGCCGTACGGCGGGGTCGACGGTGCGCGGCGCGCCGCCGGCGATTATCCTCGCGCCGGCCGGGTGATCGTGCCTGTGCGGTGGACGGACGGTGGCCCGCAGCGGCCGGAAAGAGGGGACGAGTGCACGTCTCGAGCTGGAACAGGAATGCCGGGCTCATCGCCGGGGCGGTGGCGGCCGTGGCGCTGACGGTGACGGGATGTTCGTCGGGCGACGGGGGCGACGCCGCTGCCGCGAGCGTCACGTCTGCACCCGCCGCGCCGTCGGAGTCCGGTACGCCGGAGCCCCCGGCCACCTGGACCCCGGCCACGGTTCCGTCCGGTCCGCCGGCGCCGGCGCCCGCACCGGGAGGCGGAGGACAGGCCGGGGGTGCCCCGGGCGGCGGCGAACAGGGCGACGGGGGACAGGACGGCGGTGCGGAGCTCACGCGCGATCAGGCCACCGAGCAGCTCAAGCGGCTGCTGGGCGACCCGAAGGATGCGCAATGGGAAGGCGACACCCTGCGCGTCACGATGAGCTGGGGCTCGGCGGACATCGAGGGGATGGACGGCGTCTGCCAGGGCGCCCAGATGATCCTCCAGCAGTACACGGGGACACTCACCATGGACTTCCCCGACGGCACTACGCGCACGTGCACGCCGTGAACCGCTCCGGTTGACCGACCTGCAGACGGCGATCCCCGAGGGCCGGTGACCCGGCCCTCGGGGATCGCTGCGCAGGCGCTAGGTCGCGTCAGTGCTGGAAGTCCGGGGTGGTGTACTCGCGCAGCTTGGCGAGCCGGTGCTGCGCGTCGATCATCCGCACCGTGCCGGACTTGGACCGCATGACGATGGACTGCGTGGTGGCCCCGCCCGCGCGGTAGCGCACCCCGCGCAGCAGATCGCCGTCGGTGACGCCGGTGGCGCAGAAGAAGATGTTCTCGCCCGTCACCAGCTCTTCGGTGGTGAGGACCCGCGACACGTCGTGCCCGGCGTCGATTGCCTTCTGGCGCTCGGCGTCGTCGGTGGGTGCCAGGCGGCCGTGCAGCGCGCCGCCCATGCAGCGCAGCGCCGCCGCGGCGATGATGCCCTCAGGCGTGCCACCGATGCCCACCAGCATGTCCACCCCGGAGTCCGGGCGCGCGGCGGCGATGGCGCCGGCCACGTCGCCGTCGGAGATCAGGCGGATGCGCGCACCCGTGTCGCGGACGTCCTGGATGAGCTGCGCGTGCCGGGGCCGATCCAGGATGCACACCGTGACATCCGAGACATCCGAATGCTTGGTCTTGGCCACCCGGCGAATGTTCTCGGCGGTCGGCGCGGTGATGTCGATGACATCAGCGGCGTCGGGCCCCACGGCGATCTTCTCCATGTAGAACACGGCGGACGGGTCGAACATCGCGCCGCGCTCGGCGCACGCCAGGACGGCGATGGAGTTCGGCATGCCCTTGGCCATGAGGGTGGTCCCGTCGATGGGGTCCACCGCCACGTCGCAGTCCGGTCCGTCGCCGTTGCCGACCTCTTCGCCGTTGAACAGCATGGGGGCTTCGTCCTTCTCGCCCTCGCCGATGACGACCACGCCGTGCATGGACACGGAGCTGATCATGTGCCGCATCGCGTCGACCGCGGCGCCGTCGCCGCCCTCCTTGTCGCCGCGTCCCACCCAGCGACCTGCGGCCATCGCCGCGGACTCCGTCACCCGGACCAGTTCCATGGCGAGGTTGCGGTCCGGGGCCTCACGGTGGGTGGGCTGCGCGCTGGTCGTCATCGGGCGATACCTCCTGGAAGCGTGTGGGATGGATTCTCGCAGAGTGTGCCACGAGGTGCGGCACCGGACTCGGTGTGCGGAACCGGGGCTGCGATACTGGGGATGTGGCAGCCGACAAGCCGAGACTCTTCCATAGCAACCGCGACCTGGCGCTGTCGCTCATCCCCCTGGTCATCATCTGTCTGGTGGTCGCGGGGCTGGCGGGGCAGTGCTCGTTCAGCCCCGGCGGGCCGTCCCAGGGGCAGATTCCCCAGTACGACGCGGGTCCGGTACTGCGGACCGACGCGACGACCTACCAGTTCCCCATCCGGTTGCCGGACACCCCGGAGGGGTGGCACACGAACTCCGGCGGAAACGACCCGATCGACGGCAACGACGGCGGCATCGCCATCCGGGTGGGGTACATCACCGGCACCGGCGACTACCTCGAGATGGTGCAGACCAACGCCCGACCCGCGGCGGTCGTCCGCTTCATGGTGGACGAGAACCGCCCGGCGACCGGAAGCGAACAGGTCGCCGGCGTCGACTGGACCGTGTACGCCCGGGAGGATGCCGAGACCGTCTGGGTGGCGGACCGCGGCGACGTCCGCTGGGCGATGACGGGCCGGGCAGGCGAGGCCGACCTGCGCCGGATGGCGACTGCACTCGCGCAGGCGCCGCCGCTGCCGTCCGAATGATCGCGTCGCTGCAGCCTCGGCCCGGCAACGCCGCGGCTCAGGGTCGGCGCGGGGCGCGGCCGAAGAATCCCGGGAGCCGCTCGTAGGCGATGGCACCGGTCGCCGCGTCCACCGGATCGGCGAACACCCGGCGGCTTCCTACTCCGAGTCCTGGCCGGGTTCGTCCGGGGCGTCCCCCTGCAGCGCCGTCTCGATGCGCCGCCGTGCGCCGTCGAGATGGAACTCGCAGCGCTTCGCCAGTTTTTCGCCCCGCTCCCACAAAGCGAGCGAGGCGTCGAGGTCCAGGCCGCCCTGTTCCAGCACGCGCACCACGTCGACCAGCTCGTCGCGTGCCTGTTCGTAGCCGAGATCTTCCACGGGCGTCTCAGATGCGTTCACTTGCCGGTTCCCCTGTCATCGGACTGTTCGGAATCTGCGGGCCGGTGCGGTCCCGGTCGCGGCGGGCGTGTCCCGCCGTCAGGTGTCACGGTTGATCACCGCGGCGCGCACCGCACCGTCGGCCACCCGCACCCGCAGCTGGGCACCCGGCGGTGCGTCCTCGACGGTGCGCAGGACCTCGGCCGTGCCATCGGTGCGGATGTGCTGGACCACGGCGTACCCGCGGTCGAGGGTGGCCGACGGGCCCAGCGTGGTCAGGCGGGCGCGCAGATGGTCCACCGACTGCTGCTCCGCTTGGACCGCGCGCCGCACGTCCCGGCGTACGGCCTCGCGCAGTCGCAGCACCTCGTCGTCCATCCGTGCTATCGCCCCGAGCGGGTCGGCCAGGACGGGGCGGCTGCGGATCTGCTCGAGTCCGCGGACCTCCCTGTCCACCCAGCCGCGCAGGGCCCCCGCGCTGCGGGCGCGGAGCTCGGCCAGCAGTGCGCGTTCGGCCGCGACGTCGGGCACCACCCGTTTCGCGGCGTCGGTGGGCGTGGCGGCGCGGAGGTCGGCGACGAGATCGAGCAGCGGGTTGTCTGGCTCGTGTCCGATCGCGCTGACCACCGGCGTGGTGACGGCGGCCACCGCGCGGCACAGCGCCTCGTCGGAGAACGGCAGCAGGTCCTCCACGCTGCCGCCGCCGCGGGCGATGATGATGACCTCGACGGCGGGGTCGGCGTCGAGTTCGCGGAGCGCCTCGACCACCTGGGGCACGGCGGAGGTGCCCTGGACGGCGGTGTTGCGCACGGTGAATTGCACGTCGGCCCAGCGCTGCTGCGCGACGGAGAGGACGTCCCGTTCGGCGGCGCTGGCCCGGCCGGTGATCAACCCGATCCCCCCGGGGAGGAACGGCAGGGGTCGCTTGAGCCGCGGATCGAACATGCCCTCGGCGGCGAGCAGCTTGCGCAGCCGCTCGATGCGCGCGAGCAGCTCGCCGATGCCCACCGCCCGGATCTCCGTGACACGCAGCGACAGCGTCCCCCGGCCGGTGTAGAAGGTGGGCTTGCCGTAGACGACCACGCGACTGCCCTCGGTGAGCGGGACGGGCGCGTCACGCAGCAAAGCGGGGGAGCAGGTGACCTGCAGGGACATGTTGGCGGACGGGTCGCGCAGGACGACGAACGCCATCCGCGTGCCCGGCCGGGCGTTGATCTGGGTGATCTCGCCCTCCACCCAGATCGAACCCAGTCGGTTGATCCACTCGGAGATCTTCGTCGCGACGACGCGCACCGGCCACGGCTGCTCCGCGCTGCTCGACTGTGCGGAACCCTGCCGGCCGCCGGCTCCGCCCACCGGTGCGGATCGCCGGTCCGTGCCGGTCACTTGCCCGCGACGCTGGCGAGCCGGTTCTCCAGCATCGTCAGGTAGGGCGCACGGGCCGTTCCGGCGCGTTCGTAATCCAGCAGCGCCGACAAGTCTTCGGCTCCCATGGCGCGCAGACGCGTACGCAGCTGCGCCAGTGTCAGGTCGTCGTAACCGATTTCCTCCGCGACCGCCGGCGCCTCCGCGGTGGCGACGTCCGTGGCCGCGTTCTCCAGGGCGCGGCCGCGCGTCGCCGCGTTCGGGGTGGAATAGAGCGCGAACCTGCCCAGTGAACCGTGGCCGTCGGCAGACGGGCCGCGCTGTCCCGGAGCGGCCGCGGGGGCCGACCCGTCGCGGGCCGTGCCGGGGCCGGTCCCGGACTCGGGGCCGCCGTCGCCGGCCTCGTCCTCGTCGAACACCGCCCACGAAGGCTTCTCCGTGGCCGGATACAGGAACGCGAACGCCTCGTCGCCCCTGATCGCCAGGCTGGTCATGGTCTGCTGCAGGCGCATGCTGGTCTGCAGCAGCAGGCTCACCGAGGTCATCGGCAGTGCAATGGCGGTCGTCGGCAACTGACGGACCTCATCGGCCACGGTGAGCGCGACTCCGGCGGCGACTCGCGCCATGAACGGGGGACGGATCATGCCTCCAGGGTGCACTATGCGCGCCGCACCGGAAAGCGCAAGGTGTGTTCTGCGGTGTCGATACGTACCCTGGGGGCATGTCTGCTTCTGTTGATGCTGCTGGTGGGAGTTCTGTTGACGTTCCCGGTGGCAGGCGCGTGCTCCTTGCTGAGCCGCGCGGGTACTGCGCCGGGGTTGATCGGGCCGTGGAGACGGTCGAGCGGGCACTGGAAAAGCACGGTGCCCCCGTGTACGTGCGCAAGCAGATCGTGCACAACCGCCACGTCGTGGACACGCTGACCGAACGCGGCGTGGTGTTCGTCGATGAGACGGACGAAGTGCCCGAGGGCGCCATCCTCGTGTTCTCCGCGCACGGTGTATCCCCGGCGGTGCGGGATTCCGCGGACCAGCGCAAGCTGCACACCATCGACGCCACCTGCCCGCTGGTCACCAAGGTGCACCAGGAAGCGAAGCGCTTTGCGCGCGGCGACTACGACATCCTCCTGATCGGTCATGACGGCCACGAAGAGGTCGAAGGCACTGCGGGCGAGGCGCCGGAGCACGTGCAACTGGTCAGCGGGCCGGAGGCCGTGGATTCGGTCACCGTGCGCGACGAGGACAAGGTCATCTGGGTCTCGCAGACGACGCTCAGCGTGGACGAGACGATGGAGACCGTCCGCAAGCTGCGTGAGCGTTTCCCCAAGCTGCAGGATCCGCCGTCGGACGACATCTGCTACGCGACGCAGAACCGGCAGGTGGCGGTGAAGGAGATGGCGCCGCGCTGCGACTTGGTGATCGTCGTCGGTTCGCGCAACTCGTCCAACTCGGTACGGCTCGTGGAGGTCGCTCTGCAGGCGGGCGCCAAGTCGGCGCACCTGGTCGACTACGCGCGCGAGGTGGACCCGTCCTGGCTTGAGGGCGTGACGACGGTGGGGGTCACCTCCGGCGCCTCCGTTCCCGAGGTGCTCGTTCGCGGCGTGCTGGACCTCCTGGACGAGCACGGCTTCGGCGATGTCGAGTCCGTCCGCACCGCGCAGGAGTCGTTGGTGTTCTCGCTTCCGCGGGAGCTCCGGCCGAGCCGGGTGCTGAAGGTTGCGGACGTCAGCTAGCACCGATCCCGGTCGGTTTCACCGAGTGCTGAACTGAGAGTCAAGCGGCCCACGCGGGGAACGCGTGGGCCGCTCTCATGTCGAGTCCGCTTTCGCGGTGCAGGTGAGGTCAATCGCCGCGGTAGCGGACGTTGGGGATGGGGTGCGCGGGATCGCCGTGCATTGGTTCGCTTCCCCGGCCGCCGCCGTCGGCGGCGTATCCGACGGCGAGCCTGCGGGCCGTTCTCCGTCCGTCGTCCTCGGGCGCGGTTCTCGGCGTGTGGCGGAACTCCACCTGCGCCGCCGCGGCGGCCTCGGCTGCGGTTTTCCGGCGGGGCGTCGTGCCGTTCATATGCGGTGGGTGACTCGATTGTTGCGCGCGGCCGGGGTTGCGCGGCGCGTCGGAGTCGAACGTGGAACCCGGTCCCGCTGCCCTACGGCGGCCGGGGCGGGCGGGCGCATCCGCCGGCACGGCGCGGCCGCTGTCCTGGTTGCGTGACCGGGTCTGACGGCTGTCGGATGCTGCTGATGCCGCGCGTGCGGGCCGGCCCCGACCCGCACGGCGTGCGCCCCGCGTGGAACCCGAGCGGCTCCGGGCACGAGCGTCGGCGTTGCCCCGGTTCGGCGCTCCGGCGCCTGCCGCGGCCGTGGCGGCCGTGCCATCCGTTGTTCTTCGCGTCGGGTTCTTGGCAGACCCGTGGGTGGCGACCCGCCGTTCCTGTACGAAGAGCGTCAGCCGGAAAGCTCCGATGACGACGACTATGACTGTGGTCACGACCATCGTCGGAAACCTGTCCACCAGCGGTAACGCAATGTCGAACAGGATGCCTTTGAGTCCGGCGGCGGGGTTTTCGGCGAAGCTCCGGTATGCCAAGGGGACCGCGATGAGCAGGATCAGCGGTGGTTGCGCCATCGCGGTGAAAAGCGATCGGTTGCGCACCATCAGCACCGCGGCGATGCACCCGAGAAAGTAGAGGACGGTGAAGACCCATGTCAGTTGGTCTCCGCGTGCCGAGTCGATGAGGAACCCGACGAGCGTCGCCGCGACGGCGCAGGCCAGCGCGCCCCACCAGGGCACGCCTGGCGTCGTGGCCAGGACTGAGCGTTGGTCCAGGGGTACCCGGCCGCGGCGTCGCGGCGAGGTGCGCGGTGAATCGGTCACCTACCGAGGTTAACCGTTCATCCGCCCACGGCGCCGTCGGCCGCACCTCCACGCGTGGGCGTGTCTGTCCACGCGACGACCCGCGGAACCGACTCGACCTGGCGAATCGGCGGCAGATTCGCGTCGGTCATCTGCAGTTCGCTGAGGCGCCGTGCGGTGACCATCACTCGTGACTCGTAGGACGCGGCAGTGGCGTTGAAGGATTCGACGGCCTTGCCGAGTCGGTCGCCGACGCGGTCGAAGTGCTGCGACATCGTCTCGAGTCTGCGCGCCAGTTCGGTACCGAGGGTATGGATGGTCTGCGCCTCCTGGGACAGAGCCTCGTGCCGCCAGCCCAGTGCCACCGTGCGCAGCAGCGCGACGAGCGTGGTGGGGGTCGCGAGGACGACGTTCTTCGCCATCGCGTACTCGAACAGCCCTTTGTCGGTGGATACGGCGGCGTCGAGGAACGGGTCGCCGGGGACGAACAGTACGACGAACTCCGGGGTGGGGTCGAACGCGCGCCAGTATGCCTTGGCCGCGAGCTTGTCCACGTGCGCGCGAAGCTGCGAGGCGTGCGAGAACATCAGCTTCTGGCGTTCCTGCTCGCGGGTGGCGGAAAGGGCGTCGAGATAGGCCGACAGTGGAACCTTCGCGTCCACGACGATGCGGCGGCCGCCGGAGAGCCGGATGATCATGTCCGGACGCACGCGCGCGGCGGGGCCGTCCGTCGCGGACTCGGCGGTGACCTGCGTGTCGAAATCACAGTGCCGGGCCATTCCGGCGAGTTCCACCACCCGCTCGAGCTGGAGCTCGCCCCATCGGCCGCGGACCTGCGGGGCACGCAGCGCGGAGACCAGTTGCGTGGTTTGAGTGGAGAGCTCGCGGTTGGAATGGTGCATGGCGGCCACCTGCTCGCTGATGCCCGCGTATGCGCCGACGCGATCGTGTTCGAGTAACCGCAACTGCTCGCTGAGCGCGCCGAGAGCATCCCTCAGGGGAGCCACCACCTGCCCCATGCGCTCGCCGACCTCACCGGCATTGCGGCGCGCCGCCGCGTCATTGACAGAGCCGAGCGAAGCCTCCCAGGTCTGCCGGCCCTCCTCCCGGGCGTCCATCGTGGCCTCGGCGCGGGCGAGCCGGTCCCCGACGCGTGCCGCATGCGCCAGCCAACCGACGACGGCGCCGAGCACCAGTGCCGCGACCAGCATGACGGCCGTGATCCCATCCATGGCCACGATCCTGCACCACGGGTCCGACAGAATCGTGGAGCCCGTGCGGCCCGCGCGGCTCGGGCGATCGTGATCGCCGGACGCGGTCTTGTCGGTGCGGTGCTCTACCGTCGGCGTCATGAGGATCCTGCACACTTCAGACTGGCACATCGGCCGGACCTTCCACGGCGTGGACCTGCTGGCGGACCAGGAGAGCGTCCTTGCGGAGATCGCCGGCATCGTCAGCCGGGAACAGGTCGACGCAGTGGTCCTGGCCGGGGACGTCTACGACCGTTCGGTGCCTGGCGCGGAGGCCGTCCGGGCGTGCAATCGCGCGCTGGTCGCCTTGCGGGAGGCGGGCGCGAGGATCATCGCGACCTCGGGCAACCATGATTCGCCGGCGCGACTGGGGGCGGGTGCGGATTTCGCGGCCGCCGGAGGACTGCATCTGTTCACCACGGTCGCCGGCGTCGGGCACCCCGTCGTATTGGAGGATGCGCACGGTCCGGTCCGCTTCTACGGCGTCCCGTACCTGGAGCCGGACGTGTGCCGCAGGGAACTCGGCGTCCCCGCCGCCCGTACGCATGAAGAAGTGCTGGCGGCCGCGATGGAGTTGGTGCGTGCCGACCTCGCCGCGGCGGCCGGCGACGGCGGAACCAGATCCGTGGTCCTCGCGCATGCCTTCGTCGTCGGCGGCGATCCCACCGGCTCGGAGCGCACCATCTCAGTGGGGGGAGTGGAGACCGTGCCGGCGGCGGCTTTCGAGGGGGTGGACTATGCGGCGCTCGGTCATTTGCACTCACCGCAGGCGATCCGCCCTTGGCTGCGCTATTCGGGAAGCCCACTGCCGTACTCGTTCGGCGAGCGCAGCGACGCGAAGGGCGTCTGGATCGTGGACCTCGGTGCGGACGGTCTGGAGTCGGTGCGTCAGGTCCCGCTGACATCGGTGCGGGGATTGAGCCGCCTCACCGGGACGCTGCAGGAGCTGCTCGAAGGTGAGCAGTACGCGGAGGCTGAGCAGGACTATGTTTCGGCGATCCTGGTCGATGAGAGGCGACCGCAGGACCCGATGCGCAGGCTGCGTGAGCGTTTCCCGCACACGGTGCACTTGGAATGGGAGCGGCCCGGCGGCAACCCGGAACTGCGCTACCGCGAGCGTGTCCGCGGCCGCGACGACGCACAGATCATCCGCTCGTTCATCGACGATGTGCGCGGCGAGCCGACGGACGACGAGATGGCGCTGGTCGCGCAGGCACTGTCCGCGGCCACCGCAGAAGCCGAGGGGGAGCGTTGAGACTGCATTCGCTCGAAATGACCGGGTTCGGGCCTTTCGCGGATACACAGTGCGTGGACTTCGACAGCCTCGGCGCGGACGGCTTGTTCCTGCTGCACGGACAGACTGGTGCGGGTAAGACCACTGTGCTCGACGCCGTCGCCTTCGCCCTGTACGGCACCGTGCCGGGCGCGCGCCAGGACGGGCGGCGACTGCGCTCGGATCACGCCGCCCCCGGCCTCTCCACCGAGGTCGTTCTCCAGGCGACGATCGGTGGCCGGCATCTGCGGATCCGGCGCAGCCCCGAGTACATGCGGCCGAAGAAGCGGGGCGAGGGCACGACCAAGGAGAACGCGAAGGCGACTCTGGAATGGCTCGACGGCAGCGGTGAGAACCTCAGTCGCATCGATGAGATCGGGCGGGTGGTCGCCGCGCTGCTCGGCATGAGCGCCGAGCAGTTCTTCCAAGTGGTGCTGCTGCCCCAGGGCGAGTTCGCGAAGTTCCTCAAGGCGGAGACCAACACCCGCGCGTCGCTGCTGGAACGTCTCTTCGACACCGCTCGGTTCAGCGACGTCGAGCATTGGTTCGCAGAGCGCCGGCGTGAAGCGTCCGCGGCGTTCGAGTACGGCCGGCAGGCGGTCGCCGTCGCCGTCGACGGTCTTACGACTGCGGCCGGCGAGCTGGTGGAGGCGATTCCGCAGCCCGCGGCGGAAGAGGCCGACGTGTCAGACGACGACGGCGGCAACGGTGTGGAGGCCGATGAGTCGAGTGCCGTGACGAGGGAAGAGCACCCCGTCGCATGGGCGGAGTCCCTTCGGGAAACGGCCGCGCGCGAGGCCGCGCGCGAGGCCGCGCGCACGGCAGACGAGCTGCACAGCCGACGTGCCGTCGCGGTGGAGGCCCGTTCGCTGGCGGATCGTCAAAGGGAACGCGCGAACGCCCAGCGTCGACGTGCTGACGCGTGCGCCGCGGTCGAGGTGTTCGACCAGGGACGTGAAGCCAGGACGCGCGCGGCGGCCGAACTCGATGCAGCCCGCCGCGCAGAGCAGGCGGGGTGGGCGGAGCGGTCACGGGTCGAGGCCGAATCGGACCGGGTTGCGGCCGTTGCGCGTCGCGATTCGCTGTCCGCCGGTTTCGCTGCGCATGGTTCGGACTCCGCCGAGATCCTGGACGCCGCGACGGCCGAGAACGGCGATATCGACTCGGCAGCGTTGGAGTCGCGTGTGCGGCGGCTGGACGACGAGCTCGTCCGCCTCGACGCCGCCGCTGAGGATGAGGACGAATTGGCGCGGCTCGTCTCGGAGCAGTCGGAGCTCGCGGAGCGGATCGACCGGGCCGAGTCGAAATTGCGTGGTGTTTCTGAGCGGGCAGAGGCATTGCCCGAGGCGATCAAGCGTGCGCGCGAGGACCGCGAACAGGCGTCGCAGGCGGCGACAGTGCTGCCGGCACAGTCGGCGGCGTTGGACGCCGCGAAATCGATCGAGGCGGCGGCGCTGGCGATCCCGGGCACACAGGCTGACCGCGAAGACAGGGCGGTCGCCGTCACCGAGGCGCGGTCCCGGTACAACGGTGCCCGGGAGCGTGCACTGGATTTGCGCGAGCGCAGGCTCAATGGAATGGCGGCGGAGCTCGCCGGCGAACTCCGGGACGGTGAGCCATGCTCAGTGTGCGGCGCCGAAACGCACCCCCGCCCTGCGACGGCGGCAGACGGGCCGGTGACCCAGCAGGACGAGGACTCCGCGACGCGCGAAGTCGACGCGCTCGCAACGCGATTGGATGAAGTGCGGCGCCTGCTGCAGGATGCCGACACGGAACTCGCAGTTCAGGTGCAGAAGGCGAACGGCGTCGACGCCGACGAGGCCGCGCGGTGTCGTGAGGCGGCCGGAGAGGCGCACTCGGAGTGCGCACGCCTCGCCGACGGACTCGCGGCAGCGACAGACTTGCTCGAATCGCTGGAGAAGCAGCGCGACGGGATGCAGGCGGAACTGGAGCACACACAGCAGAAGAAGAACGAGCTGGACACGCGCGCAACCGGATTGCGGGCGCGGATCGACGGGATCCAGATCCGTCTGCAATCCGCGGTGGGGCAGTACAGCGGTGTGCGCGAGCGCGCCGCGCAGGTTCGCGGGATCCGCACCAGGGCGGAAGAACTGCGCATTTCCGTCGTGGAAACCGATGCCGCCGCCTCGGCCCTGAGCAAAGCGGAGAAGATCGTTGCCGACGCGGCGCACGCCGCAGGCTTCGACAGTGTCGACGTTGCTCTCGCCGCGGTGCGTCCTGCCTCCCGATGCGCCGAGATCGAAGCCGAGCTCGCGGCAGCTCAGGAAGCGGTCGCCAGCGCGCGATCGGTGCTCGCAGAACCGGACATCGTCGCGGTCGCCGGGTTACCACCCGCCGATGTCGAGTCGGCCGCCGCGGCGTCGGCAGACGCCGACAGCCGCCTCGAGGCCGCCGTGCGAGCCCAGGACCAGGCGCGCACGCGATTGACGACGGTGACGGAGCAGGCGGAGCGCGTCGGCAAGTCAGTGGCCGCGCTCGACCCGTTGCGGGAGGAGCACGAGTGGCTTTCCGCGCTGGCTGATGTCATGAAGGGCGACGGCGAGAACTCGCGCCGAATGTCCCTGCGGTCCTACGTCCTCGCTGCGAGGCTCGAAGAGGTCGCCATGGTGGCATCGCAACGACTGCGTGTGATGTCCGGCGGGCGCTACGAATTCGTGCACACGGAGGCGACCGTCAAGCGTGAACGCCGCGGGGGGCTGGGGCTCGATATCCTCGACGCCAACACAGGTGCCGTACGCCCCACGTCCACCCTCTCCGGCGGGGAGACCTTCATGGCGTCACTGTCGCTCGCACTCGGGCTTGCCGACGTGGTCTCCGAAGAATCCGGCGGAATCCACCTGGAAACCTTGTTCATCGACGAGGGCTTCGGGACGCTCGACGCTGAGACCCTCGACGTGGTGATGGGCGTGCTCGACGAGCTGCGGGACGGCGGCCGGGCGGTGGGCATCGTCAGCCACGTGGCTGAGATGCGGCACCGCATTCCGAGCAGGCTGCATGTCATCAAGGGAGAGGCCGGCTCATCGTTGCAGGCGTCGAGTACGCGGGCCGGCTGAGATCGGCTGCGGACGGGGTGCGATCCGGATCAGCGGCGCCGGCGGCGGAACCAGCGTGTGAGCGGTGAACCGGCATCCGACGGCTCTGCGACATCGGATTCGCCGGAGGGGAGCTCGGCGGCAGGATTCCCGGCGTCTCCCGTCCCGGACGCATCCGGGAGGCTCACGCCGCTCCCGGCCGGAATCGGCGTCACCTGTGCGTCGACATGCTCGCTTATGTACCGGACGAATACTGCCACGACGGCGGCGACGGGCACCGCGAGGAAGGCGCCCACGATCCCCCAGAGGCTGCCGCCGGCGGTCACCGCCAGCAGCACTACCACCGGGTGCAGATCCATAGACCTGCTCTGCAGCATGGGGCTGAGCACGTTGCCCTCGAGCTGCTGCACGGCGACGATGAGCGCCAGCACGATCAGCGCGGTGGTCCAGCCGTTGGCCACCAATGCCACCAGCACAGCCAGTGCGCCCGCGACGAAGGCGCCGACGATCGGAATGAAACCGCCGAAGAACGTGATCACCGCGAGCACGCCGGCCAACGGCACTCCGATGATCACCAGCCCGACCCCGATGAACAGCGCGTCGATGAACGCGACCACGGCCTGGGTACGGATGAACCCGCCCAGCGTCGACCACATCCGCTGGAGCACTTCTTCCACATGATGCGAGGCGGGGCCGCCGGTGGACCGGTGCATCCAGGGAAGGAACTTGGGCCCGTCCTTGATGAAGAAGAACACCAGCACCACGATCAACAGCAACGTCACCACCACAGAGCCTGCGGTGCTGACACCGGAGAACACGCCCTGTGCGATCGTCGCCGCACTGGACTGCACCTTGCTGGTGATGGCGTGGACCGCCTCGTTCATCTGCTCGGGGCGGACGTTGAACGGTGAACCCGTCAACCATTCCTGAACCTTGGTGACGCCTTCGACGGTCCTGTCGGCGAGGGGGCCGATCTGGTCCATGACCGACGGCACGATTCCGGCGATCACGCCGGCCAGCACGACCACACCGCCCACCATCGTCGTCAACGCGGCCACTGCGGGAGGAACCTTGTGCCGCTGCATCCATCCGCTGATCGGCCACAGCACTGTGGCCATGATGGTTGCGATGAGCACCGGGAGTACGACCACCCAGATCTTGCCGAGCAGGTAGTCGATCAGCCACAGCGCCCCGAAGATGAGGATGATGCGCAGGCTCCACTCGGCGAGCCAACGGCCGCCTCGTCCGATCACCTCGCCGCGCGTGCGTGCAGGGGTGTGCTGGGACATCGATCCTCACTTCACTATCGGGGTCCTGCGGGCGACACCGCACCCCGGCGGAGCGTGCGCCGCCGTTCGACTCCCATCATCGCCGACGACCAGCCGTGGAGGCGCGATCCGACGCGCGTGTCTTGGAACTCAATGGTGCGCGGGGCCCGGCGCACATCCCGTCGACCGGCGCCCACACGATCGATTCCGAGTTCGCCGACGTCCGTTCCAAGTCCATGAACTCCGGTTACGGTGGGCCAATGACCGTTCCGGGAGGCGGCGGCCGCCTGTCTGCTGCGGCAGGGAATGCCCGCCGCAGCGTGACCCGCGCGCTGGGTGCGGCGACCTATCTGCAGAAGTGGATCATCCTCGGCGTCCTGATCGGGGTCGTCGCGGGGCTCGGCGCCATCGTGTTCTATTGGCTCCTCAGCCGGGCCACCGGCTTGCTGCTCGTCGACCTCGGTGGATACACGCCGCCGAAGCCGGTCGGGGAGGGCGGCGGGGCGGCCGGCGGGATCGGGTTCTCCGATTTCTCGCGGCCATGGGCGATTCCGCTGGTCGTCGGGGGCGGCGCGTTGGCATCGGCGCTGCTCGTCTTCACGTTCGCGCCGGAGGCCGAGGGGCACGGCACGGATGCGGCGATCGCGGCGATCCACAAGAATCCGCGGCAGATCAAGGTGCGCACAGTGGTCGTCAAGATCATCGCCTCGGCGCTCACCATCGGATCGGGCGGTTCCGGCGGGCGCGAGGGTCCGACGGCGCAGATATCGGCGGGGTTCGCCTCGGTGCTCACGCGATTTCTGGACCTGCGGCCGGCGGATGGCAGGATCGCGGTGGGCGTGGGGATCGGCTCCGGCATCGGCGCCATCTTCGGGGCGCCGCTGGGCGGAGCCGTACTGTCCGCGTCGATCGCCTACAAGAACGATTTCGACGCCCGCGTGCTCATCCCCGGTTTCATCACGTCGATCACGGCGTACGCGGTGTTCGGCAGCGTCGAGGGCTACACGCCGCTGTTCGGGGATGCGGTCAGCGGGTACGTTTTCGACAATCCGACGCACCTGGTGTGGTTCGCCATCATCGGCGTCCTGGCGGGCGCGATCGGAATCGCCTACAGCCGCACCTTCTATGCGACTGCCCGGCTGACGAAGCGGCTGCCGGGCGCCGGCCGCCCGGCGCGCATCGCCAAGGCGACCGTCGGCGGCCTCCTGGTGGGTCTGCTCGCGCTTGCCGTTCCACAGGTGCTTGGCAGCGGGTACGGGTGGGCGCAGATGGCCCTGGACCGCTCCGGGCTGATGTCCCTGCCGCTGTGGTTGGTGCTCGTCCTCCCGCTCGCGAAGATCCTGGCCACTGCGCTGTCGATCGGGTCGGGCGGGTCCGGTGGCATCTTCGGTCCCGGCATGGTGATCGGCGCATTCGTCGGCGGCGCGGTGTGGCGGGTGTTGGAGGCGCTGGACGGTCCATCCGTGCCGGACACCCCCGCGGTGTTCGTCATCGTCGGCATGATGGCGTGCTTCGGCAGCGTCGCCAGGGTGCCGCTCGCAGTGATGCTGATGGTGGGGGAGATGACCGGCGGCTACACGGTGCTCGTGCCCGCGATGCTCGCTGTTGCGATCGCGTATCTCATCGTGCGGCAGGCGGGCGACACCATCTACAGCGAGCAGGTGGCCAGTCGCGAGACCGAGTACGCCGCGCGCGTCGGCTCCGCGTTGCCGCTGCTGGGCCGGGTGCCGGTGAGCAGCGTCGTATCCGCCGCGCCTGTCGCGTTGACGACGCGCGATACCTGGGGCGAGGCAGGACAGGCGCTGCGGTCGGCCGGCGTTCGCAGTGCGCCTGTCGCCGACTCCGACGGACGGTTCGTCGGCGTGCTCAGCGCCGACCGGGGAGCCGGCATCGCGGAAGGCTCCGCCATCGGGTCTGCCATCGACCGCGCCGCTGCGGCCGTGCGGATAGACGACAGTCTCGACGACGCGCTCGCCGTGCTGCCGCCGGGGGGCGAAGCGGATCGGCGGTGGGTGGCGGTGGTGGACGGCGACCGGGTGCTATGCGGAGTCGTCACCGTGCACGGCATCGTGCGCGGCTACCAGGCTGCGCTGCACATGGACGCCACGCGCTTTCATGGCGTCTCCAGGAACGCCGATGTGGTGGACGTCCCGATAGCCGCGGGCTCGACGATGGTGGGAGCCGGTGTGGCCGGTCCGGCCGTACCGGACGAGGTGATCGTGCTGTCCGTCCTGCGTGGCGGGGCGATCCTTCAGGGCACGGACGGGGTCGTCTTCCAGGAGGAGGACGTAGTGACCGCGCTCGGGCCTCCGCGCAGGCTGGCCGAGTTCCGTGACCGTGCCTTCGGCGCCGACGAGGTGCGAACGGCCACAACGTAGACTCTGGAGACCGTGAGTCTGACCCTCGGTATCGTCGGCCTGCCCAACGTCGGCAAGTCCACGCTGTTCAACGCCCTTACCCGTAACGACGTGCTCGCTGCGAACTACCCGTTCGCCACCATCGAGCCCAACGTCGGCGTCGTCGAGCTTCCGGATGCGCGGCTGCTCCGGCTCGCGGAGATCTTCTCGTCCGAGCGGATCCTGCCTGCCACCGTGTCGTTCGTCGACATCGCCGGCATCGTCAAGGGCGCCTCTGAAGGGGAGGGGATGGGCAACCAGTTCCTGGCCAACATCCGCGAGGCCGACGCCATCTGCCAGGTGGTGCGCGTGTTCGACGACGGCGACGTGGTGCACGTGGACGGGCGCATCGACCCGCTCGCCGACGTCCAGGTGATCGAGACCGAGCTGATCCTGGCCGACATCCAGACCATCGAGAAGGCCCTGCCGCGTCTGGAGAAGGAGGCGCGCAAGAACAAGGACGTCGCCGAGACCGTCGCCGCGGCCAAACAGGCGCAGGAGATCCTCGACGCGGGGCGCACCCTGTTCTCGGCGCAGGACGAGATCGACGGGCCTGCACTGCGCGAACTGCACCTGATGACGACGAAGCCGTTCCTGTACGTTTTCAACGCGGACGAGGGCGTGCTCACCGACGAGGACCGTAAGGCCGAGTTGCGCAAGGCGGTCGCCCCCGCCGACGCGGTGTTCCTCGACGCCAAGGTGGAGGCCGAGCTGCTCGAGCTCGACCGAGAGGACGCGATGGAACTGCTCGAATCGGTGGGGCAGACCGAGCCGGGCCTGGACTCGCTGGCGCGCGCCGGCTTCCACACCCTGGGCTTGCAGACCTACCTCACCGCGGGGCCCAAGGAATCGCGGGCGTGGACCATCCGCAAGGGCGATACCGCACCCAAGGCCGCCGGCGTCATCCACACGGATTTCGAGAAGGGCTTCATCAAGGCCGAGATCGTCTCGTTCTCCGACCTGGACGCAGCCGGTTCGATGGCCGCCGCGAAGGCCGCCGGCAAGGTACGCATGGAGGGCAAAGACTACGTGATGGCCGACGGCGACGTGGTGGAATGGAGATTTTCGCTTTAACATCTGCGGGTGCAGATAGGTCAGTCACTGCTGTATGGTTCAGTGCATGCTGACCATTGCTTCACGCCTCGACGTCATGAACAGGCTTGGCCGGGCCATGGCGGACCCGACACGCTCCCGGATCCTGATGACCCTGCTCGACGGCCCGAGTTATCCCGCCGTGCTCTCGCGCGAGCTGGAACTCACGCGCTCGAACGTCTCGAACCACCTGACCTGCTTGCGCGACTGCGGGATCGTCGTCGCCGAACCCGAGGGCCGCCAGACCCGCTACGAGATCGCCGATCCGCATCTTGCGGCGGCGCTGACGGCGTTGGTCGACGTGACGCTTGCCGTGGACGAGAGCGCGCCGTGCATCGATCCGCAGTGCTCGGTGCCCGGGTGCTGCGGCGCGAGCGGCTCGGGGGACGCCTCGTGAGCGCGGCGTGCGACTGCGACGGGCCGACCACGAGCTTGGGCGATGAGGCCGTGGAGATGGAGCGTCCTTGGTGGCGGGATCCCGCCCTGCTGATTCCCATCGCTTCCGGCGTGGCGTTCGGCACCGGCCTGGTCCTGGAGTGGTCGGGACTGCACATCGCGGCGCTGGTCGCGTTCTGGGCGGGCCTGCTGCTGGGCGCGTACACGTTTGTGCCCGGCGCGATCCGGAACCTCGTCACGAAGCGGAAGCTGGGGATCGCGCTGCTGATGACGATCAGCGCCGTCGGCGCGGTCATCCTCGGCTACGTCGAGGAGGCCGCCGCGCTGGCCTTCCTCTACTCCATCGCCGAGGCCCTGGAGGACAAGGCGATGGACCGCGCCCGCGGCGGCCTGCGCGCGCTGCTCAAGCTCGTGCCGGAGACCGCGACCGTCCTGCGCGACGGGACCTCCGCCGAGGTCCCGGCCAAGGAGATCGCCGTCGGCGACGTGCTGCTGGTCCGCCCGGGCGAGCGGGTCGCGACCGACGGCCTGGTCCGCGTTGGCCGCTCCAGTCTGGACACCTCGGCGATCACCGGCGAGTCGATCCCGGTCGAGGTCGCCCCCGATGACGCAGTGTCGGCCGGTGCGATCAACACCGCGGGTGTGCTGGAGGTCGAGGCGACCGCGGCGGGAACCGACAACTCGCTGACCACCATCGTGGAGCTGGTCGAGCAGGCCCAGGCTGAGAAAGGCGACCGGGCCCGCATCGCCGACCGGATCGCCCGCCCGCTGGTGCCCGGGGTGATGGTCCTCGCTGTCCTGGTCGGCGTGCTCGGGTCGCTGTTCGGCGACCCGGAGACATGGATCACCCGCGCCCTGGTCGTCCTCGTCGCCGCCAGCCCGTGCGCGCTGGCGATCGCGGTGCCCGTCACCGTGGTCTCCGCGATCGGGGCGGCGACGAAGTTCGGCGTCGTCATCAAGAGTGGTGCCGCGTTCGAGCGCCTCGGCGGCATCCGCCACCTGGCCGTGGACAAGACCGGCACCCTGACCCGCAACCAGCCCGAGGTCACCGCCGTCGTCGCCGCCGACGGGTTCGACGACGCCCAGGTGCTCGCATGGGCCGCAGCCGTGGAGCAGCACTCGACGCACCCTCTCGCTGCCGCCATCGCCGCCGCGGGCCAGGGAGCCCCGGCCGCGCAGGACGTCGCCGAGGCAGCCGGGCACGGCATCGGCGGCATGGTGGATGGCCGTCGGGTGACGGTGGGCAGCCCCCGCTGGATCGACGCGGGCCCGCTCAAGGTCCGGGTCGAGGGCCTGGAGGCCGAGGGCCAGACCTGCGTGCTCGTCACGGTCGACGGCCATCTGGCCGGGGCGATCGGCGTCCGCGACGAGCTCCGCCCCGAGGTCCCCGAGGTCGTGCGCGCGTTGCGGGGACAGGGAATCGAGGTGAGCATGCTCACCGGCGACAACGCCCGCACCGCCCACGCACTGGCGCAGCTGGCCGGGATCAGTGACGTTCATGCCGAGCTGAGGCCCGAGGACAAGGCTCGCATCGTCGCCCAGCTCTCCGCCCGGACACCGACCGCCATGATCGGCGACGGCATCAATGACGCCCCCGCCCTGGCGGGGGCCACCGTGGGCATCGCGATGGGCGCGACCGGATCCGACGCCGCGATCGAGTCCGCCGACGTCGCCTTCACCGGCCACGACTTCGCCCTCATCCCCCAGGCGCTGCGGCACGCACGGCGAGGAGGGGGGATCATCAACCAGAACATCGTGCTGTCGCTGGCGATCATCGCGGTGCTGCTGCCGCTGGCGGTCACCGGCGTGCTCGGCCTGGCCGCGGTCGTCCTCGTCCACGAGGTCGCCGAGGTCGTCGTCATCGCCAACGGACTGCGCGCCGCCCATGCCAAGCGCCCTGCGACGGCTGTATCGCCTGAGACGACGTCACTGGCCGCGGTCCGCGGGTCAGAGATGGAGAGGACTTGATAATGGAGATCACGTTGCAGTACTTCGACGGGTGCCCGAACTGGGAGGTGCTCGACCGGCGGCTCGCGGAGGCCGTCGGTGGCCGATCGAGCGTCCGCGTCATCCATCAGCGGGTCGAGACCGCCGAAGACGCCCAGCGCCTCGGATTCCACGGGTCTCCGTCGCTGCTCATCGACGGCGTGGATCCCTTCGCTGGCGATCATGCGCCTGTCGGGCTCGCGTGCAGGGTGTTCCGAACCCCGGATGGCGTCGCGGGGTCGCCGACCGTCGACCAGCTACGCGCCGCCATCGGTGGAGTGGCAACGTCAGTGGCGATGCCAGTCGAGTCACAGGTCGGTCCACTGGACCGGGTGCCGATCGCCTGCGCGCTCACGCCGGGCGCGGGCAAGGAGCAGCTCGCGAGGTGGCGGTCCTTCGACGACGAGCACCTCCTCGAGGTCGAGCGCGCAGACGCCCGGCTGGTCGTGCACTACGCCAAGACCGACGACTCCGCGCAGCGGCTGCGCGATCTCGTCGCGATCGAGAACGACTGCTGCTCGTTCGTGGAGTGGGAGATCGACGACGGACCCACCGGCCTGCGCCTCATCGTCACCGGTACCGCGGATCAGCTCGCAGCGCTCAGCATCGGATAGTCCTCGCTGCGGCATCCAAAGCTCGTCCTGCACCAGCGGAGCATCCTCGCCTGTTGTGCCTTTGTATCGAATAGTGTCAATATAGAGGCATGTCTAATCAAGCGGCGAACGTTGCGCCTCCGGCGACCCGACGGCTCTCGACCTTGGACCGGTGGCTGCCCGCCTGGATCGGCCTGGCGATGGTCGCCGGCCTGCTCCTCGGCCGCATCGTCCCCGGCCTGTCCGGCCTGCTGTCCCAGCTGGAGGTCGGTGGGATCTCGGTGCCGATCGCGCTGGGACTGCTGGTGATGATGTACCCGGTGCTCGCGAAGGTCCGCTACAACCGGGTCGCCGCGGTCGCCGGCGACAAGAAGCTGCTGATCTCCTCGCTGGTGCTGAACTGGCTCGCCGGCCCGGCGGTGATGTTCGCACTCGCCTGGATCTTCCTGCCCGACCTGCCCGAGTACCGCACGGGCCTGATCATCGTCGGCCTCGCCCGGTGCATCGCGATGGTCGTGATCTGGAACGACCTGGCCTGCGGAGACCGCGAGGCGACCGCGGTGCTGGTCGCGATCAACTCGGTGTTCCAGGTCGTGATGTTCTCGGTGCTGGGCTGGTTCTACCTCACCGTGCTGCCGGGATGGCTGGGCCTGGACACCCAGGGCCTGGACGTGTCGGTCTGGCAGATCGCGCTCAACGTCCTGGTCTTCCTCGGCGTCCCGCTCGTCGCCGGCTTCGCGTCCCGGTGGATCGGCGAGAAGCGCAGGGGCCGGGAATGGTACGAGGACACGTTCCTGCCCCGGATCGGGCCGTGGGCGCTGTACGGGCTGCTGTTCACGATCGTGCTGCTCTTCGCCCTCCAGGGCGAAGCGATCACCTCGAACCCGCTCGACGTCGCCAGGATCGCGCTGCCGCTGCTGGTCTATTTCGCGATCATGTGGCTGGCCGGGATACTGCTCGGCCGAGGCCTCGGACTCGGCTACGCCCGGTCGACAACGCTCGCGTTCACCGCGGCGGGCAACAACTTCGAGCTCGCCATCGCCGTCGCCATCGGCACCTTCGGTGCCGCGTCCGGTCAGGCGCTGGCGGGCGTCGTCGGCCCGCTCATCGAGGTGCCGGTGCTCGTCGGCCTCGTCTACGTCTCCCTCTGGGCCGCCCGCGCCTGGTTCCGCACCGACCCCTACGCCGAATCGAGTGCATCATGACCACTGCCGAGATCCTCACCGATACCGAGGCCTGCGCGCCGTCCGTCACGCACGCGATCGGCCAGGACGCCGCCGTGACGGTGGCGGCCGCGCTGAAGGCGCTCGCGGAGCCGCTCCGGCTGCGGATGCTCTCGGCGATCGCGACCGACCCCCGCGGCGAGTCGTGCGTGTGCGACCTCGCCGAGCTCGCCGATGTGTCCCAGCCCACAGTCTCCCATCACCTGAAGGTTCTCAAGGAGACCGGGCTGCTGCTGTCCGAACGCCGCGGCACCTGGGTCTGGTATCGGATCGCCCCGGCGAGGCAGCGCGCCGTCTCCGCACTGCTCGACGCGTTCGCCCCCGCCGCAGTCGCCGACGCACCCGAGCAGGCCGACCCCCGCGCCCAGGCGCTGCCGGACCTGGACGGCCGGGTCACCCGCCTCGGCGAGGAGCTGGCCGCCGAGGTCAACGGCCTCAATCGCGACCTCGTGATCGCGATCGTGCGCGAGTCCTACGCGGGCCTCGCGCGCTCGGCCAAGCTGACCCAGCACATGATCCCGCTCACCGAGCGCTTCGCCAGGCAGCGCCTCGCCGACCTCGCCCGGGACCGGGAGACCGGAGTGCCGCAGGTGCTGTTCGTGTGCATCCAGAACGCCGGCCGGTCCCAGCTCGCCGCCGCACTCGTCAACCAGCTCGCCGACGGCCGCGTGATCGCGCGCTCGGCCGGGTCGATGCCGGCGGCCGACGTCCAGCCGCACGTGCGTTCCCTGCTCGCCGGGATCGAGGGCGAGGACGAGGCCGCGACTGCGTTCCCGAAGCCGCTCACCGATGACGCGGTTCGCGCCGCCGATGTGGTGGTCACGATGGGCTGTGGCGACGTGTGTCCGATCATCCCCGGCGTCCGCTACGAGGACTGGTCCGTCGGAGACCCGGCGCTGGCCTCGCGCGAAGGCGTCGATGCGATCCGCGACGACATCGAGCGCCGCGTCCGCACACTCATCGCTGCCCTCACCGACTGAAGGAACAGAACCCTCATGCCTGAACAGACTCCCTCCGCACCGAAGCCTTCCGTGCTCTTCGTGTGCGTCCACAACGCCGGCCGCTCCCAGATGGCGGCAGGTTTCCTGCGCCATCTGGCCGGTGACCGCATCGACGTCCGTTCCGCGGGCTCGACGCCCGCCGACCAGATCAATCCGGTCGCCGTCCAAGCGATGCTCGAGGAGGGCATCGACATCGCCGCCGAGCAGCCCAAGATCCTCACGACCGAAGCGGTGCAGGACTCCGACGTCGTGATCACCATGGGATGCGGCGACACCTGCCCCTTCTACCCCGGCAAGCGCTACGAGGACTGGACCCTCGACGACCCCGCCGGCCAGGGAATCGACGCCGTACGCCCCATCCGCGACGAGATCCGCGACCGCATCGAGAGGCTGGTCGACGAACTGCTCGCGCCCGCCGACGCCGAACTGGCGTCCGACCATGCGCCGTCGGTGCTGTTCGTCTGTGTCAAGAACGGAGGGAAGTCGCAGATGGCCGCCGCCCTCATGCGGCAGATCGCCGGTGACTCCGTCGAGGTCTACTCCGCGGGCACGGCCCCGGGGTCGTCGCTCAATGCGCAGTCTGTTGCCTCGGTCGCGGAGGTCGGGGCGAGCATGGCCGGCGAGCACCCCAAGCCGATCGACCCGGCCCTGCTGCGCACCGTGGACCGCGTCGTCGTCATCGGCGACGAGGCCGTCGTCGAGCCCACGCCGGGGATGGCCGGGACCATCGAGACCTGGAACATCGACGAGCCGTCAGACCGCGGGATCGAGGGCGAGGAGCGGATGCGGCTGATTCGCGACGAACTCGCCGAGAAGGCCCGCGGCCTCCTCTCAGAGCTGGTCGTCTCGTCGAAGGCCTGAACCCGGGTCACGCCGTCCGCTCGGCCGTGGCCGCCGCCCGGCGGGGAGCCTGGGTGCGTGCACTGGCGATCATGAGCACCGTCCCGACCGCCGCCAGGGCCGCGAGGACGACGAACGCGTGCGCGTAGCCGCCGGTCGTCTCGGCCAGCACCGCGCCGGCGAACGGGGCGAGGGCAGTGGCCAGCAGCACCGGCAGGCCCAGGACGCCGGAGAGGTGGCCGTATGCGCGCGGGCCCCAGCGGTCGGTGATCGCGGTCGCCTGCAGCAGGGTCGCGATCCCGCGCCCGATCCCGGCAGTCATTGACGCCGCGACCAGCAGGCCGACCGGACCCGGCACGACGGCCAGGGCGAGCGTGCTCGCCGACACCAGCACGAACACCGTCGCGGTGCGCGCGGTCAGCGGGACGCGGCGCGCCAGACCGGTGTAGACGAGGCGGCCGGCGACCTGCCCGATGCCGCCGAGGCCGAGCACCCACGCCGCGGCCTGGGCGTCGAGACCGCGCTCGAGCATGAGCGGGACCAGGGCGAGCAGACCTGCGTACATCGCCAGCGACACCGCGGTCAGCCCGGCCGCGAGCAGCCGGAACTGGGCGCTGCGCAGGACCTCCGATGCGTAGGCGCGGTCGACGGCGGGTTCCTCGGGCCGCTGCTTCGCGGGCCAGGGCCGACGCAGGAGGAACCAATGCGCCGGGACCGTGAGGACGGCGAGGACTACCGCCGCCCACAGGTAGGTCGCCCGCCAGCCCGCGTGCGCGCCGACGGTCGCGGTCAGCGGAGCGAACACCGTGCTGGCCAGTCCGGCGACCAGGGTGAGCGTCGCCAGCGCACCCAGCTGACGAGGAGCGAACCAGCCGGTGATCGCGGCGAAAGCCGGCGGGTAGAGCACCCCGGCCATCGCGACCCCGGCGAGCACCCAGCCACCGACGAAGACCGGCAGTTCCGGCGAGACGGCGATCACGACGAGGGCGAGGACGCCGAGGATCGAGCCGGCGGTCATGACCAGACGCGGCCCGCGCTGGTCGATGATCCGGCCGACCGGCACCCCGGCCAGCGCGGAGACGACCAGCGCGGCCGAGAACGCCGAGGCGACGACGATCGGCGACCAGCCGGTGTCGGCGCTGATCCGCGGGGCTAGGACGGGGAAGGCGTAGTAGAGCAGGCCCCAGGAGACGATCTCGGTCACGCACAGCGCCACCAGCACCGTCCCCAGCGCTGGGCGTGTCGCCGGCTCAGGCAACGGCGGCACCCCGCGGCTGCCGAGCGAGAGCCGTGACCACGTAGTCGGCGTCGCGGTGGACCCCGCGCAGCGTGTTGGAGGAGAACGAGCGCTGGAACTCCAGACCGAGGAAACCCACACCCGGCAGCCCGGTCGCGACCCCACGGTCATGTCTCGGCATGCCGGCTTCGTCGAGGACGCCGACGGAGCGCAGGTACGGCAGATGCGGCCGGTAACCGGTCGCGAAGACCACCGCGTCGACCTGCTCCCGCGAGCCATCCGGCCACACCACACCGTCGGAGGTGAACTCGGCGAACATGGGCCGCTGGTCGGGACGTCCCGCCTCCAGCGCCTTCCGGTACTTGTCCGTCCCGATCACCGGGGTGCCGGTGACGATCCGGGCGAGGACAGACGGTGGCAGGAGGTCGGCGCGGGTGACCTTCAGCCACCAGTGCAGATCCTTCCCGGCGATGACCTGCGGCGCGAACCGGACCCGGTCCCGGACCGCCAGCGACGTCTTGGCGTGGTCGGCGAGCTCGTGGGCGACCTGGACGGCGGAGTTGCCCGCGCCGACGACCACGACCCGCCGGCCCGAGAACTCCTCCGGGGACCGGTAGTCGGCCACGTGCAGGACCCGGCCGCCGAAGGCCTCTCGCCCGGGGATCGTCGGCACGTGCGGGTTGCCGAACGAGCCCGAGGCAGCGACCAGCGCATCCCCGACCAGGCCGGAGCCGTCGGCGAGCTCGACCGCGAACGACGGACCATCCGCGGCCACGCCGACGACCCGAGCCCCGATTCGGATCTCGACATCAAGACTGCGGGCATAGCCGCGGAGGTAGTCGACGACCTCGTCGCGGCCCGGGTATCCGTCGGGGTCGCCGGGGAACGGGTGGCCCGGGAATGCGCTGTAGCGGCGCGGGGAGAACAGACGCAGGCTGTCGTAGTAGCGCGGCCAGGACCCGACCGGCTCCGGACCGACCTCAAGGACCACCGGCTCCCAGCCCTTCTCCCGCCCGGCACGGGCAGCGGCGAGCCCGGACTGGCCGCCGCCGACGACGATCAGGCGGCCGCGGCTCATCCCGCCGTCCTCGTGCCGAGCTGGATCAGCTGCGGCGCGGGCGTGCAGCAGCCGCCCGACGACGCCTCTTCCGGTGCGTCGAACAGCCCTGACCCGCCGCACACACCGGTGTCGGGCAGCTCCAGCTCGACCCGCGACGCGGCCTCGTGGTCACCGGCGAGCTCGGCGACCACGCTGCGGACCTGCTCGTACCCGGTCATCGCCAGGAACGTCGGAGCGCGGCCGTAGGACTTCGCCCCGACGATGTAGAAGCCGGGCTCCGGGTGGGCGAGGTCGGCCGCGCCCGTGGCGCGCACCGAGCCGCAGGAGTGGACGTTCGGGTCGACCTCGGCGGCGAGCTTCGCCGGGGCCTGCAGCCGCACGTCCAGGTCCAGGCGCACCTCGGACAGGAACGACAGGTCCGGGCGGAACCCGGTCGCGACGACCACCCGGTCCGCGGGAGCGAGCCGACGGCCATCCTCGGCGACCAGGACCGCCCGGCCGTCCTCGACGACGACTTCTTCGGTGCGGAAGCCGGTGACCAGGTCGACGAGGCCGTCCTCGACGGCCTTCTTCGCCCGCTGCCCCAGGGCTCCACGCTCGGGCAGCTCGTCGGCGACTCCGCCGCCGAAGGCGTTGCCGACGGAGCCGCGGCGCAGCGCCCAGGTCACCCGGGTGGCTGGTACACGGCGCACGAACGTCGCGAGGTCGCCGATGGCGGTCGCCGCCGAGTGGCCGCTGCCGACGACCACGACGTGCTTGCCCGTCAGCGCTGCCGCCTCTTCGCGGCTCGGCGTGCGGTGTCCGAGCAGACCGGCCTCGACCGCGGCGAGCTCGCCCAAGGCAGGCAGCCCGTCCGCGCCCGCCGGGCTCGGGGCCCGCCAGGTGCCCGAGGCATCGATCACCGCACGCGCCTCGAACCGCTCCTCGCACCCGTCGGCGCGCCGGACGTGGACCACGAAGGGCTGCTCGGCTCGACCGGCGTCGACCGAGAGATCGCGCCCCTTGCGGCCGACGCCGACCACGCGCGAGCCGTACCGGACGCGGTCGCCCAGCGCCTCGGCGAGCGGCGCGAGGTAGCCCTCGACCCACTGCGCGCCCGTCGGGTAGCCCTTCTCCGGCGTGCTCCAGCCGGTCGGCTCGAGCAGTCGGCGGGCCGCGGGGTCCGTGAGCTCGGGCCACGGCGAGAAGAGGCGCACGTGGCCCCACTCCGTGACGGCCGACGCCGGGGTGTCGCCCGATTCCAGGACGAGCGGCTCCAGTCCGCGCTCGAGCAGGTGGGCGGCGGCGGCCAGGCCCTGCGGACCGGCTCCGATGACGATGACGGGATTCACTGCAACCTCCACGTATTGACGTTCTTCGATGAGTCGAGCCTGCCTCACGTATCGACAGATGTCAATACGTGAGGCAGAATGGAGGCATGAGCGCCACTCCCGCCATCGAGGCCACCGCCGACATCGCGCCCTGCTGCGTCCTCGGCGAAACGATCGACGACGCGGTCGCCCACGACCTGGCCAAGGTGTTCAAGGCCCTCGGCGACCCCACCCGGGTCAAGCTCATGTCCCTCATCGCCGGCAGCAGCGACGGCGAGATGTGCGTATGCGACCTCACCGAGCCCGTCGGCCTCTCCCAGCCCACCGTCTCCCACCACATGAAACTGCTCGTCGAGGCCGGGCTCGTCGCCCGCGAGCAGCGCGGCCGCTGGGCCTACTACCGACCCACCATCGACACCCTCGCCGCCGCCGCCAGGGCACTCATCGCCTGATGGAGCCGCCAGCCACTAGGCCGATGACGCCGGCCGACTGGCCCGCCGTCGAGGCCATCTACCGCGCAGGCATCGCGACCGGGCACGCCACCTTCGAAGCGGAGCCACCGCCAGACTGGGAAGCGTTCGCCGCCGGCAAGCGCCCGGACCTCATGATCGTCGCCGTCGATGGCGACGACCGCGTGCTCGGCTGGGCCGCCGCCGGTCCCGTCTCCATGCGCGCCGTCTACTGCGGCGTGGTCGAGCACTCGGTCTACGTCGGCCCTGATGCCGCCCGTCGCGGAGTCGGATCGCGGCTCCTCTCTAACCTCCTCGAACTCGCTGACCGCTCAGGCGTCTGGACCGTCCAGTCCTCGATCTTCCCCGAGAACGCCGCCAGCCTGAGGCTTCACCGGCGCGCGGGTTTTAGGGTTGTCGGATGCCGCGAGCGCATCGGTCTGATGCCGTGCGGGCCGATGGCCGGGCAATGGCGCGACACCGTACTGATTGAACGCACTTCGCCAGTACGCCAGAGCTGGTAGGGATGGCCGTGCACGCGATGTTCTATGGAGCTAACCGGGTTTGGCTGTTGCTGCGATCGATCGGGCGCTTGACCGATGCCATGGGGGTCCGGGCATGAGGGCGACGATCCTGCAAGCGCGTGCTGGCCGGGATTGAATGCCAGATAGTCCTTCGTGTCGGCGACGTGTGCGAGTGGCGGCGCTCCTAGGCCATGTGTCCTCGATGACCTCGCTGGCACGTTCCTGAGTGTGGCGACGTGGTCGAGTTTCGTTTTGCGCTTTAACCTCTGCGAGCTCGAACTGCTGATGCAGGCACCATTCGTGGCACGAGCCGTACGAACACCACCATGGCGACAAGCTCGACCAGGGTCTGCGTGACCACGACGAGCGGGGCCAGGTCGAACGCCGCGGGAAGGGCGAGGACCAGCGGCAGCACAACGAGGGAGTTCCGAGTCGCACCGCTGAACACGACTGCACGCCTCCCAGGTACGTCCAGCCCGGCGGCCCTGCCGGCCAACATGCCGACCGGCACCATAACGGCGGCGAAGAGGACGTAGACCGGCAGCGCCAGAAGCAGTGAGTCGATCCTCGCCCCGACTCCCGCGACCTGCGAGGCGACGACGACCGCGAGCGTCGTGACCATCAGCGGCACCATGGCCCCCATGACGGTCCGTTCGATCCTCTGCCCGGCACGAGACCGGACGGCGGCGAGCTGCGTCAGCGCCGCGGCGACCAGCGGCAGCGCGATGATGAGGACGAACGCCTCGACGAAGGGCCCGAACTCGACCGAGTCGACGAACTCCGCCCCGACGAACAGCCAGAGGTACACCGGAAGCAGGAGCATCTGGGCGAGCATCAGCAACGGGGTGGCCGCCAGGAGCTTCTCCTCGTCGCCGCCAGCGAGCCCGGCAAAGACGATGACGTAGTCGATGCATGGGGTCAGCAGCACGAACAGCACGCCGACGAGGAGCACTTGGTCGTGGGCGACGATCCGCGACAGTAGCCACACGATGGCGGGCACCAGGACGAAGTTGACGATGAGGATGGTGGAGAGGAACCGCCAGTCACGGAAAGCGTGCCCGATCCTGGCGAAGGGGATGCCGAGGAACGTGGCGTAGAGCAGTAGCGCCAGCACGGGGTGGATCGCAAGCTCGGCGGGGTGGGCGACCGCGGGCCACGCCAGCCCGACGACGGCCCCGAGTGCCAGCCCCGCGACGTAGAGCGCGACCTGGTGCCGCTCCATCCATTCGATGCTCTTCCGCACTGTTCTCCAACCTCATGCTCAAGGACGACCGACGCCATCTCCAAAACGTTAGACCTTGAACCCGGGTTGAAGGTCAAGTCGGCGGACCTTAAGATCGGAGCATGAAGATCTCCGAGGTCGCGGAGCGCAGTGGGGTGCCGGCGAGCACGCTGCGCTACTACGAGCGCCTCGGAATTCTCGCAGCCCACCGCAGCCCCAACGGATACCGGGACTTCGACAATGACCATCTCGAACGCCTCGACTTCATCGCCTCGGCCAAGCGCCTCGGCCTCGAGCTGCCCGAGATCCGCCGACTCCTCGACCTCGCCGACGACGGCACCTGCACCGGAGTGAAGGCCGCACTCCAGCCGCTGTTGGCCGAGCAGGTTGCCGCCGTCGAGCAGCAGCTCAGTATCCTGGTCCGGCTTCAGGAGCAGCTGCACTCTGCGCAAGTCCATGTTGACGGTTGCCCCGACAGCGACGACCCCTGCCGGTCAGAGTGCGCGTTCAAGGTCTTCGCCGGCACGGTAGCAACCGAGGGATGATCAGAGGTGGTTGCCGTTCGGCCAGGTTGCGCCGCGGATGACGGCGATCGGCCTGTCGAACCCAGAGGTTGGTATGCGCGGCGACGTGGTGGAGTTCCGGTTTAACGTCTAGCGTTAATGACGGTCCGCGTTATATGCTGGTCTCGTGATCAGGTCGTTCGGCAGCAAGGATACCGAGCGCATCTGGCATGAGCAGTACGTCAAGCGTGACGACCGGACGGTGCAGCGGGCGACCCTGCGGAAGCTCGAGCTGATCCATGCGGCTAAGGATGTCGAGGACCTCCGGGTCCCGCCAGGCAACCGACTCGAGCGTCTGGTCGGCGACCGACGCGGACAGCACAGCATCCGCGTAAACGCGCAATGGCGTCTCTGCTTCGTCTGGAGAGAGGAAGGTGCGGAAGATGTCGAACTCGTCGACTACCACTGAGACCGACCTGATCGAGCCAATCCATCCGGGAGAGATCCTGATGGAGGACTTCATCGAGGGCTTCGGGATCACGCAGAACAAGCTTGCCGTGTCCATCGGTGTGCCGCCGCGGCGGATCAACGAGATCGTGCACGGAAAGCGTGGGATCACCGCTGATACGGCGATCCGTCTGGCGCGCTACTTTGGAACGTCCGATGAGCTCTGGATGAATCTGCAGTCGAACTACGAGCTCAGGCTCGAGCGCCGTGCACTGCGCGATAAGGTTGCCGCGATCAAGCCGTTGCATGTCGCATGACCGGGCATCTCATCTTGATCTCCGGCCTTCCCGGCGTCGGAAAGACAAGCCTTGCTGAGATCGTCGCCGCGCGCACAGGCTCGGTGCACCTGTCCATCGATGCCGTCGAGGAGTCAATCCTCGCCTGCGGTTTGCCGCCAGGATGGCAAGTCGGTGTCGCCGCGTACGAAGCGGCTCGCGCGATGGCGGAACTGAACCTTCGCCTCGGTCGCAGCGTCATCATCGATGCGGTGAACGACAGCGAGGATGCCAGGCAGACCTGGCGTGCTGCGGCCGCGCGCACCAGTTCTCGCATCGACTTCGTACACCTGGTAGTCGCGGATTCGCAAGAGCATGAACGGAGGCTGAGCGGCAGGGATCGCGGTCTCGCCTATGTCGGCGAGCCGACCTGGGCGGAAGTGCAGCGCCGTCGAGTTGGCTACGCCGCGTGGTCCGATGAGGTCTTGGAGTTCGACACGGCAGCGCGGACTGCGGATGAGGTCGCAGACGCTCTTACCGCGCGCCTCAGCGCGAGATGAGGCCACGTCGTCGCTGATGGTTCGCCGTGCCGCAACTCGGTCGAGTTCCGGTTCTCGAACTAAACCTTTGGCGTGTCAGCAGTGAAGCATCACGTGGACTTCTGACTCATCTTCGCATCGCGCGTCGACCTGGAGACCCGTACACTAAGGACGGGTTCCGCCGGCGGCGGAGGCCGTCGTCGCGAGAGAATGGTCCGACCACAATGAAGCGCGTCGCAGGGGCCTCGGTAGTACTCCTCTCGTCGCTCGCCCTCCTCACTGGATGCGGGAGCTCGGCAGACCTAGGCCCGATTCCGCAGCAACTGGGCGGCGCGTCGTATGCGCTGTACTTCAGCGCGCAGAGCGCAGACATCGATGGAGCGCATCACCGCGGGAGGCTGGTCCTTGTCGATGCAGATGGCTCAGTGTCTGTGTTGCCCACATGGGGGATGGATCATGGTCGACCCGTCTGGACCGACGAAGGCCTGTTCTTTAGTGATTTGAAGAACGACTATCGCCTTGATGAGACCCGGCTGACCACCATCGCGAGCCCGAAGACGGACAGCCAGTACGCGATGCTCGCGACCTCGCCGTCGACTGTGTTGGGCCTCTATAATCTGGGGTTCTCAGATGCAGGTGGCTACACGAGCCAAGTGGTCGTCACAACTGGCGACACCAGTACGCTCAGCGAGGTCGAAGGCGGCTACTACACCACTGCGAACTGTGAAGGCACGGTCTATGGCATCGGTTTGGCAACTGGGCCGTACTCGTCGACGGGCGACCCTGACACCGAGCCGGTGATGCTCAACCAGCTCACAGACACCGCTGACGGTGACGAGGAGAACGTGGGGCTGAGCGCGCAGGCCCGCGACAACGCGCTCCCCGCTAGCGCGCCGTGCCAGGGCGGGACGATCTTCTACATCTCCGATTCCATCAGCGGAGGGCTCGATTCTCCGGTCAGGCCGGTCATCTCGATGTGGGATATCGCTTCCGGGGAGTATCGCGAGGTTGCGATGGATGCTGGCCCGTTAACAGAGCGACTCATGCGCAGCGACGGCATCGGATACCCGCAGGTGAGTGCGGATTCGATTCGAGACGGACGGCTCCAATGGTTCGGTGTGAGCAACTCCATCATGTCCACCGATCTGGCGACAGGTCGGACGGAGAAGCAGTTCGACGTAGCTGGGGTCACGGACGAAGTGCTCTCATCGCAGGCATCCTTTCAAGGCGATGAAGTCGTCGTGATGGTCGACAGCGACGGATCCAATCCGTATGAGATCGTTCGATACCACCGTGATTCCGGAGTCGTGTTGTCGCGGACCGTCGTCAACTTTGCGCCGGAGGACCTCGCGGCGGGGCTGTTCCTTCGAGGATTCGCTGTCCGGCCGTAGGGTTCTTTCCGCCGCCGGATGTCTGCTCATTTATCGTGAAGACACGCCAGAGGTTGTTATCTGCGGCGACGTGGTGGAATTCCGATTCAATGTCTAAAAAAGGCTTCTGACCAGGGGTTTTGTATTCTCAGCCTCTGGGTGGGCTCGATGGACAAGTTCCGGTCGACCAACAGCTACTAGACGTTAGTCCCGTTGACCTGCGCTTTTGACTGACCCTGCGGAGCTTCCACAGGGGTTGACACTCGTCTCCGCGGTGCGGGAGCGTCGCGGGCAAGCATCCTCGGATGGTCAGTTCTGGGGCGAGTTCGAGTCGTTCGGCGGGCGATTTCTCGGCGCGAGGGCTGACTCAAAAATCAGGCTGACTCAAAACTCGGAACCCGACGGGGATCGCTCGTTGCAGGTGCTCGCTTCGCCGGTCGCCTAACTACCGGCATTTCGCCGCTCGAACGCGATCAATGAGCTCACCGAGGCCCAGACTTGGGCTCTCCTGAGGTAGTCGTGGGTGGTTGAGGCCCCGGAGAGAGCGCAAGGCCGTGGCTCCCATAGGTTTTGGACTGTCTAGGTTCAGAACTCACGGGAGGGGCACGGCCTTGCGCTCTGCCAGCATATTCACTCGCCTGCTCGCCGTCGACGAGGTGGTCGTCGAAGACGTCGCGTTCGACCAGGACAGCCGGGGCCCGCTGCTGGTCATCGACGTGCGCCCCTACGCCCGTGCCGCCGGCCGGTGCTCGCGGTGCCACGCCGCGTGTCCGGGCTACGACCAGGGCGGCGGGCTGCGCCGGTGGCGACACACCGACATGGGCCAGACCCGCTGTTACCTGCAGGCCCGCGCCCCACGCGTGCGGTGCGCCGAGCACGGGGTCGTCGTCGCCGCGGTTCCCTGGGCCCGGCCCGGCGCGAAACACACCCACGCGTTCGAGGACACCTGCGCCTGGCTCGCCGCCCACACCGCGTTCACCGTGCTCACGGGGTTGCTGCGCGTGGCGTGGCGCACCGTCGCCGACATCGTGGCGCGCGTCGTCACCGACCGTACCGACGGGGTCGACCGGCTTGCCGGGCTGCGGCGGATCGGGATCGATGAGATCGCCTACCGCAAAGGCCACCGGTACCTGACCGTCATCGTCGATCACGACACCGGCCGGCTCGTCTGGGCTCGCGAGGGACGCGACACCGCCACGCTCGACGCGTTCTTCGACGACCTCGGACCGCAGCGCTCAGCGCAGCTCACCCATGTCAGCGCGGACGGGGCCGTGTGGATCCACACGGCCGTCGCCGCCCGGGCCCCGCAGGCCATCCGGTGCCTCGACCCGTTCCACCTGGCCCAATGGTGTCTGGGTGCGGTCGACAAGGTGCGCCGGCGCACCCTGGCCCGACAGCAGGGCCTGGCCCCGCGGGCCGGGCGGCACGTGATGTGGGCGGTCCGGAAGAACCCCGAACACCTCTCACCTGATCAGCGCGGCACCCTCGCCGGGCTCGAGGAGTCCAACCGGGAGCTGTACCGGGCGTACCTGCTCAAGGAGCAGCTCCGCGCCGTCATCCACGCCGAACCCGGGAAGGTCAAGGCCCTGCTGGCCGGATGGCTCCACTGGGCGCGCGGGGCCGGTGTCCCCGAGATGGCGCGTCTCGCGGACACCGTCGAGCACTACCGGCCGCTGATCATCAACGCCGTCACCGAGAAGACCACCAACGCCCGGGTCGAAGCAACGAACACGCACCTGCGGGCCCTGACCAAACGGGCCTACGGCTTCCACAGCCCCGAAGCGCTGATCGCCATGGCCACCCTCACCCGCGGCGGCGCATGCCCGCCGCTCCCCGGACGAAACTAACCCACGACTACCTCAGGAGAGCCTACATCCGTCCAGATTGTTCTTGATCCAGGTGGCGAGGATCCTGGCGTCGAACCGGTCCGTCTTCTTCAGCTGCTTGCGAGCTCGTGCGGTCAGCTCGACGCTATACAGCCTGGCCTGTGCGGGCATCAGTCGAGTTCGGTGAGGACTTCGTCGATGCTGAAGCGCTCGCCGGAGTCCTGCGCGATCGCCTCGCGCAGCTCCTGAAGATCGTAGGAGTCCTCGATCTTCTCCAGAATGGCGGTGCGAGCGAAGTCGGAGATGGTGACGCCCTCGAACTGAGCGAACTTGCGGACGAGCTCGGCGTCCTGTTCGTTCATGCGCACGGTCATCGTGCTCATGGTTCCTCCTTGCGGTTCTGAATACAGTGTATTCAGGCTTCTGGCTGGAGGCAAGGTGCGGCACCGCTCTGGGGCGTGGCCTGCTCAAGCTCGGCGCATGATGGCTCTATCCATCGAGATTCGATGGAGTTCCGGTTCAACGTTTGATCCCGGGGGTTATCTGCGGCGTCGAGCGGGGCATCCCGTCATGCGGGTCCAGTGGCCGTTCGGTCCCGCGCATGCTTGCCGTTGCGGCCATCGCGCAGTCTACGCAAGCCCGAACGCAGGGCCGATGTCGGCGTCCGCGCCTGGGTCGCCGCACGGGCTCCCTCGGATCTCTACCTCTCGGCTGTCACCGTGCTGGAGATCGAGGTCGGTATCGGGCGGATCGCCCGGCGCGGCCCGGCGCAGGGGGCTCGTATGCAGGCTTGGCTCGACGAGGAACTTCTCGACGCCTTCGCGGGCCGGATCCTGTCCGTGGACGTGCCCGTCGCCCGTCGCGCTGCCCGGTTGCACGTCCCCGACCCCCGGCCAGAGCGTGATGCCCTGATCGCGGCCACGGCATCCGTCCACGGGCTTGCCGTCGTCACTCGCAATGCCAAGGATTTCGAGCCCCTCGACGTCGCCGTCATCAATCCGTGGGGCGACGCGGTCGGTTCCTGAGCAGGGGGCCCGAGATGCGGAACGTGACCGGCGACTCACGCAGATTCTGAGCGCGCTCCCGCCCATGTCCGCTCATCGTCACGGTCGTGGTGTGATCATGCCGAATATGCTCACTGCATGGCGTCGATCCAGACCTTGAGCGATTCGGACCGGCGGGTGCTGGCGCGCTGGGCGCTGTCATGCGCTGAGCGAGTGCTTCCGCGCTTAGGGAGGACCGAGGTGTTCTGGATGTACCTGCAGTCGAACTACGAACTGGGGCTCGAACGTCGGGTGTTGCGCGCCAAGATCGCGACGATCCGGCCGGGGCGCTCGGCGTGAGCCGACGAGACGGCGTAGGCGGCCGCTCCCTTCCTGCGGGCGTGGCGATCCGCCACGCACTCGAGGCCGATGTGGCCGCCTTGCCGGCTCTCGAAGTCGCGGCCGGCGAACTTTTTCGAGTGCTCGGCATGGACGCTGTGGCCGACGACGATCCTCTGGCCTCCACCGTGTTCGCGGACGCCAGGCGCCGGAAGCGATTGCTCGTTGCTGCGGCCGATGGCGGGGTGGTCGTCGGGTTCGTCCTGCTACGCGACCTCGACGGCGCGATGCACATCGAACAACTCGCGGTGGCGCCGGAATGGGGACGACAGGGCATCGGGCGGGGCTTGATGTCGGCGGCCGCGGACCTCGCCCGAGACAGTGGTGCGGCCACGATGACCTTGACGACGTTTCGCGATGTCCCGTTCAATGGCCCCTTCTATGCCGCACTCGGGTGGCGGGTGATCCCGGAACACGCGCTTTCACCCGGCCTGGCACGCGTGCGCGACGACGAGCGCGCCGTGGGCCTGGATCGTTGGCCCCGCCAGGCGATGTGGTCGAACACCTGACAGCGGACCCGTCCTCGGATCCATCCTCGGTCCCGACGCCACGGCAGGCGAGGAGCAAGCCGTGGGCTCTCGATCCTGAAGAGCCTCTGCGCCGTCCCCGCTCGGTCCGCGTTGCTGCGCACCTCGCCGGCGACCTGGGCCACCGCATCTTCGGGCGTGTGGTTATCGCCCATGCTGCCGGCGAGAGCGGCGGAGGGGTTCGATGCGGAAGTGTCGGACATGCGGGTGTCCTCGTCCGCCACCGAGGGCGGGTGTGGAATCTCGATTCCAGGTGCAGCGCGGGCGCTACTCCCGTGTCATGAGCATGGGGGAGCCGCTGCTCGAGAGCCTGTCGCAGCGTGGGGTGCGCAACGAGTCCGGGCGCTCACCGACGTCTCGTGCGAGCTTCCCGGCGCATCAGGCCCGCTGCACGGAGTACCTGAGCAGCTCGCCGCCGGTGTCGGTCGCGCGTGACTGCACGAGTGTGAGCGGCCGCGGTGCGGAACCGTTCTTGAACAGCGGCGTGCCCTCGCCGAGGAGCACGGGGGCCACGCCGATGAGGAGCTCGTCGACAAGACCTGCGCGCAACAGGGTTTCTGTGAGCATTGCGCTGCCGAACACGTAGATCGGCCGGTCGAGCGCCTCCTTGCGCCCGGCGATCTCCCCGACCGGATCGGCGGTGACCTCCGTGTTGTTCCAGGTCGCTTCGGCGAGTGTCCGGGACGCGACCAGTTTCGGTGCGGCGTTCATGTAGGCGGCGATCGCGGGCTCTTCGGAGGTGGAGGTCCAGTGCGCAGCCATCCCTTCGTAGGTGACGCGGCCGAAGACGAGAAGGCAGAGATCGTCACCGAAACTCAGGCTGAGCCGTCGGAGGTCGTCGCCCCAGATGTGTTCGTGCAGCCGGAGATCCCACTTCTGCGGTCCCTCGAAGAAGCCGTCGAGGGAAATGATGTTCCATACGATCAGCTTTGCCATGACGTCGTCCTCCAGTTCGCGCATTCGGTCGTCAGTGCTGACCGCTGAGGCGCGGTGAACTCATCGCCGAGGCGGTCGAGGCATAGGCGCTCTCGCCGTAGGGACCCCATCCGTGCGGGCGCGCGGGTCACGTTCGGCTTCTGCCGGGGCACGCGAGTGCCCGCGATGACACAATGCGACCGCAACTCGGGGGTGGGATGGCCGGATCCGGCCGTCCCACCCCCGAGTTGCGGTAGTCACGTGTCAGGCTGAGCTGCGGCGGCGGAAGGACCGAGCGGTGGAGCAGTAGTCGGTACTGCGCACCGCGGTCGCCGCACGTGAGGGGACCGGAGTGGCGAAGGACGACGATGCGGTGCGCACCGCCTACGGGGCACGGGCGCAGGAATACACGGACCTGCTCGGTTCGGTGGAGTCGATGTCGCCTAGCGACGTGGCGGCGATCGGCGGCTGGGCCCGCCGCGTCGACGGCCCGATCCTCGATGCCGGATGCGGCCCCGGGCACTGGACGAAGCACCTGCAGGATCTGGGCGCCGAAGTCGCCGGCGTGGACATGGTCGCGGAGTTCGTCGACACCGCGGGAGCGAGATTCTCCGGGGTGCCGTTCAGCGTCGGCCGGCTCGACGCGTTGCCGGTTCACGCCGGGGCGCTGTCCGGGGTGCTCGCGTGGTATTCGGTGATCCACAGCCCGCCAGGAAGTGTCCAGGCGATCCTCACCGAGTTCGCCCGGTGCCTCGAGCCAGGAGGATCCTTGCTCCTCGGGTTCTTCGCTGGCCGGCGGCTCGAGGCGTTTGATCACGCGGTGGCCACCGCGTACTTCTGGCCGGTCGATGAAATGGTCCGGCTGCTGCGCCGTACCGGATTCGACGTGGTGGGCGTGCAGACCCGGGAGGGTCCCGGCGTGCGACCGCACGCGGCCATCACCGCTGTGCTGCGCGGCTGATCGACCGGTCAGGCCCCGGCCTGCGCACCAGCAAGACGGGGATGAGTAGTAGTGCGAGTAAGCCTCCGCCCAGCGATAGGGCCTGGTAACTGGACGAGGACATGACGATCCCGGACATGGTGCCGCCGCCCGCCCCGGCCAGTGCGATCAGGACGTCGATCGTGCCCTGGGTCCTGGGGCGGTTCTGCGGAACCGTGGCGTCGACCACGAGCGCGGTCCCCGAGACCAGGCCGAAGTTCCAACCGAGGCCCAGCAGTATGAGCGCGAGGATCAACAGGCCCAGCGAATCGCCCGGGGCGGCGGCCGCGACGATCCCGGCCAGCAGCAGCGTGACCCCGGAGGCGACGACGATCGGTGTGCGGCCGAGCTTGTCGACGAGGATGCCGGTGACGAGCGAGGGCAGCCACATCGCCCCGATGTGCATGCCGATGACGAGCCCGACGGCCGCCAGGTCGAAGTCGTGTGCGCGCATGTGCACGGGCGTCATCGTCATGATTGCGACCATGACGAGCTGGGTCAGCACCATCACCGTCGCGCCCACATACGCCCCGGAACCGACCCGGGGCGTCGACACCGTGGATGGTGCGCCCGCGTCGTCGCCGACCTCGGTGATTTCGGCTATGCGCCGCGCGAGCAGGTACGGGTCGGGGCGCAGGAATGCGAAGAGCACCAGCCCGGCGGCGACGTAGGCGATGGCGGCCAGGATGAACGGCCCGGCGAGCGTCGGCACGCCCAAGGTGTCGGCGAGGCTGCCGAGCGGGTCGATGAGGTTCGGCCCCGCGACGGCGCCGACGGTGGTGGCGACCATGGCCACGCTGCTGCCGAAACCGCGCCTGTCGGCGGGGGCGAGATCCGCACCCGCGTAGCGCGCCTGCAGGTTCGTCGCCGTTCCCGCGCCGTAGACGAACAGTGCGACGAACAGCAGCGGCACGCTTCCGGCCAGTGCGGCGATCACCACGCCCACCGCGCCGAGACCGCCGGCTATGAACCCGAATGCCAGGCCGAGGCGGCGGCCGAAGCGTTGCGTGGAACGCCCGACAAGGAACGCGGCCAGGGCGGACCCGAGGGTGAACAGCCCCGTCGGCAGCCCCGAGAGCGCGTCCGAGCCGAGCATGTTCTCCGCCAGCAGCGCGCCCACCGAGATGCCCGCGGCCAGGCCGGCTCCGCCGAGGATCTGGCTGATGACGACGACGGTGAGCGTCCGCTTGTGCACCCGCGCGCGCTGGTCATCGGCCGCAACGGCCCGCTCGCCGGAAAGGGGATCGGTTTGCACCGGAATCGGTCTCCTTGCTCGCACGTCGGCGGGATGAGCGCGATGGCAACGTCGACGGTAACGCAGCGGGCCGACGGCAGCGCGGTTCGGAACCGTTCAGACGTGGGTCCCGACGTTGACCACGCGCCCCGACGCATCGCGGTAGAAGAACCGGCGCACGCCCCACGGCTCTGTGGACAGGGGATGGACGATCTGCAGTTCGGCTGCCACGGCGGCCGCATGGGCAGCCTCGACGTCGTCGACGAAGACGGAGACGTCAGGGTTGACGGGGGCGGTCGCATCGGTGGTCATCAGACCGAGCTGCTTGCCGTCGTCATCGGCGAGGAACGCGATCCACCCCATGTTCATCACCACCCGCATCCCGAGGACAGATGAGTGCTCGACGATTGCGGCGTCGACGTCGTCGACGGTGAGGATGGGTGCGATCCGTTCGAGCTTCATGTACGCAACAGGAGCATGCCGAATGCTCCCGGTCAAGGATCCAGCATTTCGCCGGTGGGGCGGCAGGATTCGATAGAGTCGGCCCGCGTGAGCATCGAACGTGCATCCGTACCGGATTCGAAGCCGCGCCATGGCGCGTTCGGCATCAGCATCCGCAGCGCGCTCGGTCCGGAGGAGTATCCGCGCCTCGTGGCGGTGTGGCGCAGCGCGGTGGACGCCACACACGACTTTCTCGCAGCGGAGCACCGCGAGGAGATCGAATCCCACCTGGCCTCGGACTATTTTCCGCAGGTCGCGCTGTTCGTGGCGGTGCGCGGGGGAGTGCCCGTCGGGTTCGCGGGTGTCGCGGAGGGGAACCTGGAGATGCTGTTCGTCGACGCGGCAGCCCGTGGCACAGGGGTCGGGAGCGCGCTCCTGTCGTTCGTCATCGCCGGGCACGGTGTGCGTACCGTCGACGTCAACGAGCAGAACGCGCAGGCGGTCGGCTTCTATCGCAGCCGCGGGTTCCGCGTGACCTGCCGGAGCGAGCTCGACGACCAGGGGCGCCCGTACCCGCTGGTACACATGGCGGTGCCCGGCGCCGCTGCTACCGTGGATGCTGGAGCGCCCCGCACCCGGGTGTGAGGGCGCTGCCCGAGTCTCTGCCGACGGGCGGCCCGGGCGAGGAGGTCGGATCCGTCATGGGAACCCTCAGCTACGCGACGACGGTGTCCATCGACGGCTACGTCGCGGACTCCGACGGTGACTTCCAGTGGACCGCCCCGGACGACGCAGTTTTCGACGCCCATCTCGATCGTATGGCAGGCGTGTCCACCGAGGTGCTCGGGCGGAAGACCTACGAGTTGATGGGCTACTGGGACACCTACCCGGATTCTGCGGACCGCCCCGCGGCTGAACTGGAGTTCGCCCGGCGATGGCGTGCGATCGACAAGGTCGTGGTGTCGTCGACCATGACGCCCGAGGGGCTCACTTCGGACCGGGCACGCGTCGCCGCGGAACTGAGCCTGGTCGATCTGCAGCGGATCGTGGAAAGGGCGCAGGGTGCGGTCGAGATCTTCGGGCCCACCACAGCGGCGGAAGCGATCCGCGCGGGCCTCGTCGACGACTTCCACCTTTTCGTGGTGCCCAAGATCGTCGGTGGCGGTTTGCGCGCCCTGCCCGCCGGCGTGCGACTCGATCTGACGCTCGCCGAGCACTGGGTATTCGACGGCGGCATCACGTACTCGCGGTACAGGCGCCGCTGAGCCGGCCCGGGCCCGCTCACAGGTCGATCACGACTGCTGAGCGAGTCCGCGGCGCACCGCGTCGAGCGTCGTCTCCGGCGAGTCGTTGAAACAGAACGGGACGCCCGGTTGGAGCGCGGCCACGGTGTTGACGGCCCGTTCGAAAACGAGCGTGTACTCGTGCGAGGTCCGCAAACCGGATCCGATCTCGACCACGTCGAATTGCCCGGAGGTGAAGACCTCCCGCACAGTCGATTCAGCGGCGTCGGCGTCGTCGGTGAGCAGGCATTGCGTCACATCGACACCGGCGTCACGGAGTGCTGCCTCTGCCTCGCCGATGCGGGCGCGCAGCGCGGCGGCATCCTGACCCGGCCAGGGCGAGAAGTCGATCACCTCGGGGTCCATCCCGATCTGCAGCACGCGGGGAGCGGTCATATTCTCACCGTAAGGGCTGGGACTACGCGATTCCAGGGGCGTATCAGCAGTGGCGACCGGTTGGGAGGTCCAGTGCCGGGAACACCGTGTCGCGTAGGAGCGGTGCGAGACGCCCGTCCGGCACGCACGGATCGAGCCATTCGATCTGCGCGATCTCGGCCCGCGGAGAGGAGGCGGCGACGAGGGGGTGCTCGAACACGGTGGCGAGGACGGTGCAGCCGGGCTCGTTGGCGGCCGGTGCCGTGAAGGTGCCGATCTCTCGTAACGCGTTCTGGCGCAGCGCGACCCCGAGTTCCTCCGCTGCCTCGCGCACCGCGGTCTGCTCCGGTGATTCGCCCGGCTCAGGCTTGCCGCCGGGGAGCATTAGCCGCGTGGTCCCACGCTTGCGCACCGTGAGCACCTCGCCGGCGTCGTTTCTGATGACGACTGCGCTGACCGTGATCCGCCCTGGCATGGTGGCTCCTTCCGCCGTGACCTGGTCGAGTATGCACGGCGCGCCGGGTGGGTGGTTGTTCGGTGCTCCGCGCCGCTTCGACCACCGAACAACCACCGACTCGTGGAGCTGCGGCTACGCCGGTGCCACCACGGCCCACTTGACGCCGAACCGGTCGACCACCTGGCCGTAGGTGTCGCCCCACGGCGCGATCTCGAACGGCATCGCGACCTCTCCGCCCGCCGCCGTCACCTTGTCGATGAACGCCCGACCGTCGGAGGCGGAATCCATCTCCAGCAGGAACGAGTACACATCCGAACGCGGGGGAGGATCGTCCGAGCCCATCGCGTCCCCGCCGCTGATCGCGATGCCCGGGGCCGTGAGCTTGGCGTGGGCGACGGCATCCGGCGGCGGCGTGAACGGCAGGCCGTCGAGATCGGCGTCCCCGTAGGTGAGCAGTTCGAGCTCGCCACCGAAGAGTTCGCGGTAGTAGGGGAAGGCCTCCGCCGCGTTGCCGGGGAAGCTGATGTAGGTGCTGCTGGAAAGCGACATGGCATGCCCTTCGTCAAGACGTCCGAATAGAACTGTTCTCCTGTCGGATGCTGACCGGCGTGCGCCCCCGAACTCATCGGCGCGTGGACGGTTCAGCCGGCCCGTCCCCGGCGGACCGGCGCTTCGGCGAGCGTCCGGCGGGTGACGAACCGCCGCGCCCGCCCCGACAGCGGGTCGGTGAACTCCAGGCTGCGGGCGAGCAGCTGCAACGGCAAGGCGTGGTCGTCGGGTGCGTCGGGCAGCAGTTCGGGGTAGCGGCGGTCGCCCAGGATCCCGGCGCCCAGCACCGCCAGGTGCACTCGCAATTGATGCTGGCGCCCCGTGCGCGGTCTCAGCAGCGTGTGCAGCACCGGGCGTCCCGCGGCGCTGACGCCGCTGCCGAGCAGCGTGATGGTGGTCTCGGCGTTCGGCGCGCCGGACCGGTCGGTGCGCACCCGCAGTTCTCCGCGGCGCGAGACGATGCGGCTGCGGTGCACGTGCGGCAACGGGTGCCCCGCGAGGACGGGGGCGGCCGGGTCCCACCCCGGCGGCAGCGCCGACACGGCTTCGTAGACCTTGCGCACCGCCCGCTGCTCGAACATCGACTGGTATGCGCCGCGAGTGGTGGGCCGCGCGGAGAACAGCACCAGGCCCGCGGTGGGGCGGTCGAGGCGGTGGATGGGCGTGAGGTGCGGGTTGCCCAGGCGCACCCGCAGGCGCACGAGCGCGGTTTCGCGCAGGAACCGGCCGGACGGGGTGGTGGGCAGGAAGTGGGGTTTGTCCACCACGACGAGGTCGTCGTCGGCGTGCAGGATCTCCTCGCGGAACGGCAGCGGCGCCTCGTCGGGCAGCTCACGCCGGTACCAGACGCACCGGTGCGCGGTCAGTGGTGCGTGGTGCGGCACGGGGACGCCGTCGTCGTCCACGAATCCGCCGTCGGCGAACCGGCGGCGCACCTCGCGGGGATCGAGGTGGGCGAATCGCCGAGCCACGTAATCGCCGACCGTCGCCGAAGCACACGGCCCGGAGCCGGGGAGGCGCAGCCGCGTGGGCCCGACGCCGTCGACGACGGGGAGGGGCGGGGGAATCGACACGTTCCACATCATCGCGTCCGCGCGGTGCGGCGGTCCAGCCCGATCGGACGGGGACCGCCGGAGCCGGCGGCAGGGGCGGCGCCCCGCGGCCTACGCTGGGCCCATGTTGTTCGCATTCTCCGTGGCCCCCACCGTCAGCGCCGCCGAGGACGGCTCGGTGAGCGAAGCGGTGGCCGCCGCGATACAGGTGGTCCGCGCCTCCGGCATCCCGCACCGCACCGATTCCATGTTCACCACGCTCGAGGGCGAATGGGACGAGTGCATGGCCGTGGTCAAGCGGGCGTGCGAGGTGGTGGGCGAGCACAGTCCGCGGGTGAGCCTCGTGCTCAAGGCGGACCTGCGCCCCGGCCGCACCGGCGAGCTCGACGGTAAGGTGGAGAGGGTCGAGCGGCTGCTGGGATGAATACTCGGCCCACGGCCCCATGAGTGTCCGTGTGACACACGATCACCATTCTGTGCGGGGCGGAGTCATACGGTCAGAGCAACATTTGCCTGACTGGAAGGACCCATCGGATGGCTTCGTCGTTGAGGAAGCATCGGAAAGTGTTGCGGCTGATCTGTTCCGGGATGTTCCTGAATCATGCGGCGCACGAGACCGGAATGTCATGGAACGGCGTCAGGCACGTGTACCGGCGCTACGGGGGTCCGCCGTTGCAGGTCGGCCGGAGCCGCGGCAGCCTGGCAACCACGCCGGACTTCACGCGTCCGGCCGGACCCCATCGGGGGCTGTCGTACACCGAGAGGGTGCGGATCATGATCGGCTTGGATTTCGGGGTATCCAAAGCCGAGATGGCCCGCAGGATCGGCCGGCACCGCTCGATCATCACCCGTGAGCTGGCACGCAACACAGGCCCGAACGGCGACTACAACGCAGACATCGCGCATGCATGGGCGGCGCACCGGGCTCGCCGGCCGAGGACATTCAAATTGAAAGACCATCCCTTGTGCCGGCAGATCTCGGACTGGATCGAAGATGGCTGGTCTCCGAAGCTGATCTCGCGGATGCTCAAGTTCATGTACCCCGACGATCCGAGTAGACAGGTCTCACACGAGACGATCTACCAGTGTCTTTACGTTCAGACACGTGGAAGTCTGCGCGCTGACCTGGCTCGCCGTTTGTCGACGCGACGCACGAAGCGAAAGCCGCGCAACCGGGTCGAGCGTCGCGGTAAGCCGTACGAGGACGCCTTCAAAATCAGCGAGAGGCCGGCTGAGGCCGCCGATCGTGCGGTGCCCGGTTACTGGGAGGGAGACCTCATCGTGGGCGCCAAATGCGGCAGCGCAATCGGCACGCTGGTCGAGCGCGCGACACGGTTCACGATCTTGCTGCACCTTCCTGACGACCACGGTGCCGATGCGGTCGCATCAGCGATGATCACGGCGATGAGTGAGCTGCCCGAGCATCTGCGGCGCACGGTCACCTGGGACCGCGGGGTTGAGATGGCCTCGCACGAGCGGATCAGGATGGCACTCGGTTCGCCTGTGTACTTCTGCGACCCGCATAAGCCTTGGCAGCGAGGCACCAACGAGAACACCAACCGGCTGCTACGGCACTGGTTCGAAAAGGGCACCGATCTGAGCGTGCATGACGCGGCCGAGCTCAAGCGCGTCCAAGACCTGGCAGTGTCAACTCGTGGAAGCAATCGGCTCGGCCAGTAGCTTCGTGAACACCTCCCGCGGGGTGAGGAAGCCGAGTACCGCGCGTGGCCGGTCGTTGAGCTCGTCGGCGATCGTGTCCAGGTAGGGCTGGTGGTCGGTGATCTCGATGCCCTTCGGCAGGTACTCGCGGATCAGCCCGTTCGTGTTCTCGTTGGTGCCGCGCTCCCACGGCGAGTGCGGATGAGCGAAGTACACCTTCAGGTCCGTGGCCGTGGTCAGCGCGGCATGCCGGGCCATCTCGGTCCCCTGATCCCAGGTCAGGGAACCGAGGATGTGCCGGGGCATGCCGCTGACCGTATCGATGAGCACATCTGCGAGGCCGTCGGCGTTCTTACCTGCGGGAAGACCGCAGATCAGGGTGAACCTGCTGGTGCGCTCGACCAAGGTGGCGGCCGCGGACTTGCCGCCCTTCCCGATGATCAGATCGCCTTCCCACGATCCAGGAACCCTGCGGTCGGAGGCCTGCTCGGGCCGGTCGTCGATCGAGACCATGCCGACGATCTTCGCGCCGGTGCGCTCGCCGAGCGCCTTACGGGGCTTGCGGCGGGTGCGCTTGGAGCGCAACAGGATCCCGGACTTGGCGAGCTCGCCCTTGGGCAGCGCGTAGATCCACTGGTAGATGGCCTCGTGTGAGATGGTTCGGCCTCCGGCGTCAGGGGAATGCACCATGGTGTCCACGCTGTCGTCGGTAGCTTCACGGTGCAACCTGCCGGCGATCTGGCGGGGCGTGCGTGAGTGGCGCAGATCGGTGCGGACCCGCAGCTCAAGCTGCGGGTCCGCGTCGATCTTGCGGGTCTGTGGTCTGCTACGGCGCCCTCGTGCTGCGCGGTCGGCGGCCACTGGCCGGTAGCCGCCGGCCGCGCTGGCGTTGCGTTTGCGTTCGCGCCAGATCACCGTCGGGTTCCGGCCGATGTCCTCACCGATCTCCGCGTCGGACAGACCGGCCTTGATCCCGACCGCGATCTGCACTCTGTCGTCCAGCGTCAGCTGCCGCCGCCCCAACCCACCACTCCTACCGTGTCACCAGCATCATTGCTACGACGCTATGACACCGCCCCTGCTCAACACTCGACCGCGCCCGACGCTCGACTACGACACCCCCGCGCAGCGGATGGCGGCGCTCATGGCTTGATTACGACACTGTTGCCCGCACGACTTGACTCCACCCGGGGTGAATGCGGGAAAACCACCATCCGAGGGCCTCAGAATGTGAAGTTCGTGTCATCCCGCCCGGATCACCCCATCCGGATCGCGCGCACCGGCAGGGCACGCTCGACGCCGGCCGCGGCACCGCCGTCGGCGGTGATCTGATTGATCATCTCGCCAGGCGCCATGTGGTCGGGCAACGCGGCCAGGTAAACCTTGTGCGCCTCCAGCGAGGCGATCCCCTTCTTCACCGAGGCCTCGCTGAGCGGAACCGCGTGGGTGCCGGCGGGCCCGGTGACGAGCAGCCACTTGGTGGCCCATGCCTCGAGTCCGTCCTCGGTGGTCTGCTCACGGAACACCCAGGGGTTGTCGGCGTCGCGCAGCGCGTCGACGGTGGCGATGCCGGTGTGCCGGTGGTCCACGTGGTTGAGTCCCCAGCGGGCCTCCAGCTCCCATGTCTGGGCGACGACGGCATCCGGCCGGAACTCGCGGATGCGGCGGGCGATGGCTTCGCGTACGGAGATGTCCGCCGGTACGAGTCCGTCCGGGAAGTCCAGGATGGTCAGCTGGTCCACGCCCACGATGGCGCAGGCATCGCGCTGCTCCTCGGCGCGCAGGGGGCCGACCTCTTCCGGCGCGCGGTCGCGGATTCCGGCCTCGCCCGCGGTGAGCAGCAGGTAGGCGACCTCCACTCCTCGGGACGTCCACTCCGCGACGGCGGCGGAGCCTCCGTATTCCATGTCGTCAGGGTGGGCGACGACGCACAGGACGCGGTGGATGCCGGTGTCGTCGAAGATCTCCAGGGGCGCGTGGGGTGCAGTCATGGCATCAACCTACCGGCGGCGCCGCGGACGCGACGACGATCAGCGGCCCTGCCTGCAGACTCGCTGGAAGTACTCGTCGCAGCGCGCACGGTCCCAGCCGCGCGACTCGCGCAGGCCTTCGGCGAGCATGGCCAGGTACGGCTCGCCGGGTGGTGAGTGCGGAACCGCCGCGGCGGCATGCGGTGCGGTGATGGTGAGCATCCGCAGGCCATCGAGGCGGCCGACGTCGACGATGGTCTCGTAGTGTCCGGTCCCGATGACGTGGCGTCCCCCGTGCAGGCCGGCGAGCACGACCGCCTCGAGTGGATCGTCCGGCTGCGGCACCCGGTGCATCTCCTGGGCCGCGATGTCGACGAACTGACCGACGGTGACCAGGTAGGCCCGGGCGGGCGTGGGGCCCGCGGTCTCGTGGTCGTAGAAGGCCATGCCGCCGCCCCAGGTCTGCGATTCGCCGGCGAAGTAGATGCGGCCCGGGAGCGTGACGGCGGTGTCGCGTGCCGGTGGGGTGCGGTCGCGGGCGCCCACGTGGTGCACCTGGCCGCCGACGGGCCGGCCGCCCTCGAGGTAGCACCGCAGCCGTGCGGCGCTCATGTTCGAGCCGTAGCCGACGTACCAGATCGGATTCCGTGCCATCGCCGCCATTGTGCCCGCAGGCGGCTGTCGCGGGCGCACGGCCGGGCGCTTTGCTGCGCGTCCTGCGCATCCACCCCGGGTGCAGTGCGGCCGGGCGTAAGGTTCGACCATGGAACCTGGCTCGGGCGACGGGCCGTCCGGTCCCGAGCGGGTGATCGTGCTCGGCGGGGATCGGGTGCGGATCGGCCGCGGTGCGGACAACGACGTGGTGATGGACGATCTGACCGTCTCCCACCGGCACGCCGAGCTGCGGCCGCGCCCCGGGGGCGGGTCGCGAATCCGCTACGAGATCGTCGACCTGCACACCGACGGCGGCACCTACCTCAACGGGGGTCCGGTGGAGAGGGCCGACGTCCGCGACGGCGACGTCATCGGCATCGGGCATGCCACGTTCGTACTCGACGGCACACGTCTGACGGAGTTCGACGACGCGGCCGGGGTGTGGCTGGAGGTCGAGGGCCTGGTGGTCACCGCCGCCGATGACGGTCACCGCCTGCTGGACTCCGTGTCGTTCCCCGTTCCCGAACGCTGCCTCGTGGGGGTGATCGGGCCCAGCGGCGCGGGCAAGTCGACGCTGCTCAGCGCCCTCACCGGGCAGTTGGACGCGGACGAGGGGCGCGTGCTGTACGACGGCCGCGACCTGCACCGCGACTATGCGGAGCTGCGCCAGCGGATCGGTGTGGTGCCGCAGCAGGACATTCTGCACGTGCACCTGCCGTTGCGCCGGGCGCTGGGTTTCGCCGCGCGCCTGCGATTCTCCCGGGACACCACCGCCGACGAGCGTGACGCCCGGGTGGATGCGGTGATCGCCGCGCTGGGCATTGCCGGACGGGAGGATCAGCGCATCGTCACGCTCTCCGGCGGCCAGCGCAAGCGCGTCAGCGTCGCGTTGGAGCTGCTCACCAAGCCGTCGCTGCTGCTGCTGGACGAGCCCACCTCGGGGCTGGACCCGGGCATGGACCGCTCGATGATGATGCTGCTGGCCGGTCTGGCGCACGAGGGGCGCACGGTCATCGTGGTGACGCACAGCGTGCTGAACCTGCAGTTCTGCGACAGGCTTCTGGTGATGGCGCCGGGCGGCAGGGTGGCGTACTACGGGCCGCCCGAGCAGACCCTGCGTTTCCTCGGCTTCGACTCGTGGCCGGAGGCGTTCGACGCGTTCCAGAACGACGGCGTGCGCGATTGGGCGGGGGAGTACCGCGCCTCGGAGCTGCACGCCGGCTATGTGAGCGGCCCCGGGGGGCGTGGCGAGGGGGACGCGATGAGCGCGCCGGCGCGCAGGCTCACGGTGCGTCGGTGGATCGGGCTGGCGCGCACCCTGGTGGCCAGGTACGTGGCGGCGATCGCCTCGGATCGGATGTTCCTCGCGATCATGGCGGCACTGCCGATAGTGCTCGGCGCGATGGCGCGGGCGCTGGCGGGACAGGCGCTCGACGCCGAGCACACGGTGAACACGGTGCTGATCATCTGCGTCGGCGCGGTGCTGACCGGGACGGCCAATTCGGTGCGCGAGCTGGTCAAGGAGAGACCGATCTACCGCCGCGAACGCGCAGTGGGGCTGCCGCGGTCCGCCTATCTGACCTCCAAGGTGCTGGTGCTGGGGACGATCAGCGTGGTCCAGGCTCTGGTGCTCACCGCGGTGGCGGTGGCCGGAGTGCACGTGGATCCGCTGGGGTTCGGCGGCGTGTGGGGGCAGGTGCACCTGGAGTTGCTGATCATCGCGGCGGCGTTGGCGTTCACCGCGATGATGGGCGGGCTCGTGGTGTCGGCGCTCGTGGGCCGCGAGGAGGTGACGATGCCGCTGCTGGTGCTCATCGCCATCGTGCAGGTGATCTTCTGCGGCGCGCTGCTGCCGCTGTACTCGATACCCGGGCTGGCGGAGATCTCCTGGTTCGTCCCGGCACGGTGGGCGCTGGGCGCCATGGCCGGCACGCTGCACCTGCAGGAACTGCTGCCCGGAAAGTTCGGCGACGACCCGCTGTTCGCGTCCGACGTGGGTTCGTGGGTGATGGACCTCGGCATCCTCGCCGCGTTGTCGGTGACGGCCGGGGGCGTGGTGTATTGGTTGCTGCGCAGGCAGGAGCCGGCGGTGATGCGGCGCCGATGACGGCGCGTATCCGGGGGCCACCGAGGGGCGGGGGTGAATGTGATCGTGACGCCGCTGCAACGGGGCGCAGGGCGATAGGCTCGGCACATGCGATCGCCGATCCACGAGTACCTCACCGAATTGCTGCAATCGTGCGAGGTCGTCCAGGGCGGCGCGCCCGCGTCCTACATCCCGGAGCTCGCCGAGGCGGACCCGTCGCAGTTCGCGATCGGCCTGTCGGCGGTGGACGGCGCCGTGTACTGCGCCGGCGACGCGGAGGTGGAGTTCACCATCCAGTCGATCTCCAAGCCGTTCGTCTACGGGTTCGCGCTCGAGGACCTCGGCCCGGAGAAGGTATGGGACGCGGTGGACGTGGAGCCCTCGGGGGACGCGTTCAACGAGCTGTCGCTGGAACCGGAGACCGGCCGTCCGATGAACCCGATGATCAATGCCGGCGCGCTGGCCACCCACGCGCTGCTGCTCCCCGGGGGCGGGGTGGACGCGCGCGTGGAGCGGATCCGTTCCGGATTGTCGGCGCTGGCGGGGCGCGAGCTCGAGATCGACGAGCAGGTCTACCACTCCGAGATGGAGACCGCGTACCGCAATCGGGCGCTGGCGAACATGCTGCGCAGCGCGGGCAACGTGGACCTGGAGCCGCTGCAGCTGGTTCGCGGCTACACCCGGCAGTGCGCGGTGCGCGTGACCACCCGCGACCTCGCCATCATGGCCGCCACGCTGTCCAACGGCGGGGTGCAGCCCTGGACGGGCGAGCGGGTGTTCTCGGCGCGCGTGGTGCGCCAGGTGCTCACCGTCATGACCACTTGCGGCATGTACGACTCGGCGGGCGACTGGCTCTCCACCGTGGGCATCCCGGCGAAGAGCGGCGTGGGCGGCGGCATCATCGGCGTGCTGCCCGGCCAGGCGGGGATCGCGACGTTCTCGCCGCCGCTGGACACGCACGGCAACAGCGTGCGCGGGGTCGGCGTGTTCGAGCGGATGACGGAGGACATGGGCCTGCACCTGATGTCGGTCCCGCCGCCTGCGCGCTCGGTGCTCCGCGACGACGGCGAGATCACGACGGCCGACGGCGGCAGGGTGGGCATCTACGCGCTCCAGGGCGCCATCCAGTTCGCGGGCGCCGAATGGATCGCGCGGCACCTCGAGCAGTTCCCGCCGGAGTCGCCCACCGTGGCCTGGGACCTCTCGCGCACCTACTCCGTCAACAAGGTGGCGCGCAGGCTGCTGCTGGAGATCGCGCGCGGGCTCGAGGACGACGGCCGCACCGTCGTGCTGATCGATCCGGACGGGGTGATCGCGGACCCGGTGATCGGCGACGGGCGGCGGCTGCGCGTGGTGGATTCGCTCGCCGGGATCGTCGGCGAGGAGGCGCTGCGCGTGCCTGCCTATTACACGAGCCCCAGCGTGGACACCCCGACGCCCGACGTCACCACGGTCGAATAGCGGGGAATGGCGAGGGCCTCGGCGGTTTTCGGCAATCGGGCCGGCCGGGCGTGCGCCGTGGGTAGCATCGGCGGCGTGAAGTGGAAGCGCGCCGCGAGGTCCTCTGCCGGCGGTGGACCGCGGCCGGGCCCGGGGGCCGGAGCCGATGGGGCGGGCACCGCGCGCCGCGCCCGCGTGCTGGTCTACAGCAGCGACCACACGACGCGCGCCGCGGTCGTGGACGCCATCGGCACCCGGCCGTCGCCCGATCTGCCCGAGGTCTCGTTCCTCGAGGTGGCCACGGCGCCGATGGTGCTCCGGCACATGGACGCGGGGGGCATCGACGTGGTGGTCCTCGACGGCGAGGCGTCGCCGGCGGGCGGACTGGGGCTCGCGCGTCAGCTCAAGGACGAGATCGACGAGTGTCCGCCGGTGCTGGTCCTCCTCGGCCGGCGCGCGGACGCGTGGCTGGCGGAATGGTCGCACGCCGAGGCCGCGGTGGTGCACCCGCTGGACCCGTTCGACGTCGCCGATGCAGCGGTGCGTCTGCTGCGCTCGATGGTCGGTTCCGCCGCCGGTTGAGTTCCGCGGTCGCGCTCGTCCGACCTCCTCACACGCCGTGCCGTGGAAAACGAAACACCTCGGCGGAGTTCGTGAGTAGGGTGAGTCCCAGGTCACACATGAGTCCTGGATCACTCGGCCGATCCGCCCTCCGCGCAACCCGATGCATGCGGATGCGGATCCGGCGATGATGCGGATCGGGTTGCGGCCCAGGGTTTTCCGGTGCGCCGCGGCGGAGCGAGAGGAGGTGCCGTGCGATGAACGCATACGTGCCGATCCTCGTGATCGGGGCCATCGCGCTCGCCTTCGCCGTGTTCTCGGTGGGGGTCGCGTCCTTCATCGGCCCGCGGCGCTACAACCGGGCCAAGCTCGAGGCCTACGAGTGCGGCATCGACCCCATCTCGCACCAGTCGGGCGAGCCGGGCGCGGCGGCCGGCCAGCGCGTGTCGGTGAAGTTCTACCTCACGGCGATGCTCTTCATCATCTTCGATATCGAGATCGTGTTCCTCTACCCGTGGGCTGTGCACTTCGACGCGCTCGGGTACTTCGGGCTTGCCGCGATGGCGTTGTTCATCGTCAACGTCTCGGTGGCGTACGCGTACGAGTGGCGACGCGGGGGTCTGAGATGGGCGTGATCGGAGCGGCGGGGACGTCGCGCAGCATCCCGCGGTCGCGGAATGGTATCGGATCGGGCACGGACGGAGGCGTCGGCTGATGGGACTCGAGGAACAGGTGCCCAGCGGGATCCTGCTGTCGACCGTCGAGGCGGTGGCGGGCTATGCGCGCAAGGGTTCGCTGTGGCCGGCGACGTTCGGGCTTGCGTGCTGCGCCATCGAGATGATGGGCACCGCCGCCGGCCGTTTCGACATCGCACGCTTCGGAATGGAGCCGTTCCGCGCGTCGCCCCGGCAGGCGGACCTGATGATCGTCGCCGGGCGGGTCAGCCAGAAGATGGCCCCGGTGCTCCGGCAGGTGTACGACCAGATGCCCGAGCCCAAGTGGGTGCTGTCGATGGGCGTGTGCGCCTCGTCGGGCGGGATGTTCAACAACTATGCGATCGTGCAGGGCGTCGACCACGTGGTTCCCGTCGACATCTACCTGCCGGGTTGCCCGCCGCGCCCCGAGATGCTGCTCAACGCCATCATCACGCTGCACGAGCAGATCGGCCGGATGCCCTTGGGCGTCAACCGCGAGCAGGCGGTGCGGGCCGCGGAGGAGGCGGCGCTCGCCTCACCCACCACGCTCGAGCTCAAGGGGATGCTGCGTTGACCGGCGGCCGGCTGCCGGGCGGCGCCACCGGCGGGGGGATCGGGGCGGAGCGGCGCGGCCTGTTCGGCGTGCGCGGCTCCGGCGACACCTCCGGCTACGGGCGGCTGGTGCGCAGGGTGCCGGCCCCGCCTGCGGCGGAGCGTCCGTACGGCCGGTGGTTCGACGACGCGGCCGGCGCGCTGGCGGAGGGGCTGGAGCGACTGGGCGGCGCGTTCGACGACGCGGTGGAGGCCGTGACGACGGAGTTCGGCGAACTGACGCTGTATGTGCGCCGCGACCACCTGCCCCTGGTGGCGCAACTGCTGCGCGACGACACGGCCCTGCGCTTCGAGCTGTGCCTGGGGGTGTCGGGCGTGCATCACCCGGAGCAGGCGGGGCGCGAGCTGCACGCGGTCTACCACCTCCAGTCGATCACGCTGGGCCGGCGGGTGCGCCTGGAGGTGGAGGCGCCGGACGCCGACCCGCACATCCCCACGCTGACGGGCGTGTACCCGACCACCGACTGGCACGAACGCGAGACCTACGACTTCTTCGGTCTGATCTTCGACGGGCATCCTGCTCTCACCCGGATCGAGATGCCCGACGACTGGGAGGGGCACCCGCAGCGCAAGGACTACCCCCTGGGCGGGATCCCCGTCGAGTACCACGGCGCGCAGATTCCGCCGCCCGAGTCGAGGAGGTCCTACAACTGATGGCCGACGGGGCGACCACGCACAGGTCCGGTTCCTTCACCTCCGCGGGCGGGGACTGGGACGAGGTGGCGGACGCGATCCGCGATTCCGGCGACGAGCACATCGTGGTGAACATGGGCCCGCAGCACCCGTCCACGCACGGCGTGCTGCGGCTGATCCTCGAGCTCGACGGGGAGACGGTCGTGGAGGCCCGGTGCGGCGTCGGATATCTGCATACCGGGATCGAGAAGAACCTCGAGTTCCGGAACTGGACGCAGGGCGTCACCTTCGTCACCCGCATGGACTACCTGGCGCCGTTGTTCAACGAGGCCGCCTACTGCCTGGGGGTGGAGAAGCTCCTCGGCGTCACCGGCGACATCCCGGAGCGCGCGAACGTGCTGCGGGTGCTGCTCATGGAGCTCAACCGGATCTCCTCGCACATGGTGGCGCTGGGCACCGCGGGCATGGAGATGGGCGCGGTGACGGTGATGATCTTCGGCTTCCGCGAACGCGAGCTGGTCATGGACGTCTTCGAGGAGATCACCGGGCTGCGGATGAACCACAACTACATCCGTCCCGGCGGCGTCAGCCGCGACATGCCGGAGTCCGCCGTTCCGCTGATCCGCCGGCTTATCGAGATCCTGCCCGGGAGGATCGACCAGCTGGAGAAGCTGCTCACCGACAACCCCATCTGGCGGGGCCGCAACGAAGGCATCGGATACCTGGACCTGTCCGGGTGCATGGCGCTCGGTATCACCGGGCCGGTGCTGCGGGCCACGGGGCTGCCGCACGATCTCCGCCGTAGCGAGCCGTATTGCGGGTACCAGGACTACGAGTTCGAGACGGTCACCGACCGCGGCTGCGACTGCTTCGGCCGGTACCTGATCCGCATCGGCGAGATGCGCGAGTCGCTCAGGATCATCGAGCAGTGCCTGGACAGGCTGCGGCCGGGGCCGGTGATGATCGAGGACAGGAAGCTGGCCTGGCCCGCCGACCTGCAGGTGGGCGACGACGGCATCGGCCAGTCCCGCGAGCACGTGCGGCACATCATGGAGTCGTCGATGGAAGGCTTGATCCACCACTTCAAGCTGGTGACGGAGGGGTTCCGGGTCCCCGCGGGGCAGGTGTACACGGCGGTGGAATCGCCGCGCGGCGAGCTGGGCGTGCACATGGTCTCCGACGGTGGCACCCGCCCGTACCGGGTGCACTTCCGCGACCCGTCGTTCACCAATCTGCAAGCGGTGGCGGCGATGTGCGAGGGCGGCATGGTCTCCGACGTCATCGCGTCCGTCGCCAGCATCGACCCGGTGATGGGGGGAGTGGACCGATGACGATCCAGCACCGGTCCTACGTGGACCGTTCCGGGGCCGCGGGTTCCGCCCGCGGCGCACCCCCGGGGCGGAGCTCCTACGCCAGCGGCTCCGCGCCGATCGGGGGGCCGGTGCCCGTCCGCATCGGGCGTGCCGCCACCGAGGACGGCCGGTTGGTCAAGCCGGGCGCGCGCGCGAGCTACGACGCGGAGACGCTGCGACGCCTGGACGCGGACGCCGCGACGATCATCGCCCGCTACGCCGACCCGGCCGCCGCGGATCCGGACGGCGGCATCGTGCCCGAGCGGTCGGCGCTGATCCCGCTGCTGCACCTGGTCCAGTCCGAGGACGGTCACCTCACCCCGGCGGGCATCGAGTTCTGCGCCCGGCACCTGGACCTCGCCACCGCGGAGGTCACCGCCGTGGCCAGCTTCTACTCGATGTACCGCCGCAATCCCACCGGCACCCACCTCGTGGGTGTGTGCACCAACGCGCTGTGCGCCACGCTCGGCGGCGACGAGATCCTCGCGGCGCTGCGGCGGCACCTCGGCGTGGGCGCGGGCCCCGGTGACACCACGGACGACGGCGCCGTCACCGTGGAACCCATCGAATGCAACGCCGCCTGCGACTTCGCCCCGGTGGTGATGGTCGATTGGGAGTTCTTCGACGATCAGACGCCCCGGTCGGCCGTGGACCTGGTCGACCGGCTGCGTGCGGGCGAGACGGTGACGCCGTCGCGCGGGGCCCCGTTGAGCGGGTTCCGCGCCACCTGCCGCACGCTCGCGGGGTTCGCCGACGAACGTCCCGGCGCGCTCGAGGCGGGCGGCGCCGCGGGGCACGCGTCCGTTGCGGGACTCAGGCTGACCCGCGACGGAGCAGAGCCGGTTACGACGGGACTGGTCCCCGTGCTCAGCGAGGGGTGGGACGACGACGCCCCCTGGACTCTGGACGGCTACCGGGAGCGCGGAGGGTACGAGGGCCTGCGCGCCGCGCTGGCCATGACGCCGGACGAGGTCGTCACCGCCGTGAGCGACTCGGGCCTCCGGGGGCGCGGCGGCGCGGGATTCCCCACCGGCCGCAAGTGGTCGTTCATCCCGCAGGGGCCCGGTCCCGACGGCCGGACCAAGCCGCACTACCTGGTGGTCAACGCCGACGAGTCCGAGCCGGGCACGTGCAAGGACATCCCGATGATGCTCGCCAACCCGCATGCGCTGGTGGAGGGCGCCGTCATCTCCTGCTACGCGTTCCGGGCACAGCGCGCGATCATCTACCTGCGCGGCGAGGTGGTGCCGGTGCTGCGCCGCCTGCGCGCGGCCGTGGACGAGGCCTACGCGGCCGGGTATCTGGGCCGGGACATCCTCGGCAGCGGTTTCGACCTGGAACTGATGGTGCATGCCGGCGCGGGCGCCTACATCTGCGGCGAGGAGACGGCCCTGCTCGACTCGCTCGAGGGCAAGCGCGGCCAGCCGCGGCTGCGCCCGCCGTTCCCCGCGGTGGAGGGGCTGTACGCGTGCCCCACCGTGGTCAACAACGCCGAGTCCATCGCGTCGGTGCCCTCGATCCTGCGCCGCGGCGTCGACTGGTTCCGCTCCATGGGCAGTGAGAAGTCGCCCGGCTTCACGCTGTACTCGCTGTCCGGCCACGTGGTGCGCCCCGGCCAGTACGAGGCGCCGATGGGGATCACGCTGCGCGAGCTGCTCGACTACGCGGGCGGCGTCCGCGCGGGGCACCGGCTCAAGTTCTTCACCCCCGGCGGCTCCTCCACGCCCATCCTCACCGCCGAGCACCTGGACCTGCCGCTGGACTACGAGGGCATGGCGGAGGCCGGCTCGATGCTGGGCACCAAGGCGCTGCAGATCTTCGACGACACCACCTGCGTTCTGCGGACCGTTCTGCGCTGGTCCGAGTTCTACAAGCACGAGTCCTGCGGCAAGTGCACGCCGTGCCGGGAGGGCACCTATTGGCTGGTGCAGCTGATGGAGCGGCTCGAGGACGGGCGCGGCACCGAGGATGATCTGGACAAGCTGCTGGACCTGTCCGACAACATCCTCGGCCGTGCGTTCTGCGCGCTCGGCGACGGCGCCACCAGTCCCATCACCTCGTCCATCCAGTACTTCCGGGACGAGTACATCGCCCACCTCACGCACGGCGGGTGCCCGTTCGACCCGGCCGACGCGACGGTGTTCAGGGGAGGCGATCGCGCATGACGGCACCACAGGGCGCCGCCCCGCAGCCCACGGTGACCTTCACCATCGACGGCCGCGAGCTGACGGTGCCGAAGGGCACGCTGGTGATCCGGGCGGCCGAGAGCATCGGCATCGAGATCCCGCGGTTCTGCGACCACCCGCTGCTCGATCCGGTGGGGGCGTGCCGCCAGTGCCTCGTCGACGTCGAGGGACAGCGTAAGCCGCTCGCGTCGTGCACCACCGTCGCCGCCGACGGCATGGTGGTGCGCACGCAGGAGACGTCGCCGGTGGCGGACAAGGCGCAGCGCGGGGTGATCGAGTTCCTGCTGATCAACCACCCGCTGGACTGCCCGGTGTGCGACAAGGGCGGCGAGTGCCCGCTGCAGAACCAGGCGCTGGAACACGGCGATCCGGAGACGCGTTTCGGCCTGCTCAAGCGCGAGTACCCGAAGCCGATCAACCTGTCCGCACAGATCCTCCTGGACCGCGAACGCTGCGTGCTGTGTGCGCGGTGCACGCGGTTCTCCGAGCAGATCGCGGGCGACCCGTTCATCGACATGCTCGAGCGGGGCGCCCTGCAGCAGGTGGGGGTCTATGGCAAACAGCCGCTGGACTCGTACTTCTCCGGGAACACCGTGCAGATCTGCCCCGTGGGGGCGCTCACCGACGTGGATTACCGCTTCCGGTCGCGCCCGTTCGACCTGGTCTCCACGCCGTCGGTGTGCGAACACTGCGCCTCGGGCTGCGCGCAGCGCACCGACCACCGGCGCGGCACGGTCCTGCGCAGGTATGCGGGCGAGGACCCGGAGGTCAACGAGGAGTGGAACTGCGACAAGGGCCGGTTCGCGTTCGCCTACACGTCGGAACCCGACAGGATCACCGGCCCGCTGGTGCGTGGCGACGACGGCGAACTGGCCCCTGCCTCGTGGCCGGCGGCGGTACGCGCCGCGGCGAAGGGCCTCGCCGATGCGGCGGCCGCGGGCGTGCTCGTCGGCGGGCGCAGCACGTGGGAGGACGCCTACGCCTACGCCAAGTTCGCGCGGGTGGTCCTGGGCACCGACGACATCGACCACAGGGTGCGTGCGCACAGCGACGAGGAACTGGATTTCCTGGCGCAGCGCGTCGCCGGGCGGCGCCTCCAGGTCACCTACGCAGACCTGGAGTCCGCGCCCGTGGTGGTGCTCGCGGGCTTCGAACCTGAAGAGGAATCGCCCATCGTCTACCTGCGGCTGCGTAAGGCCGCCCGCACGCGGCGCATGCCCGTCTACTCGCTCGCCCCGTTCGCCTCGGCGGGGCTGCGGCGGATGAACGGGCGCCTGCTCGAGACGGCCCCCGGACGCGAGCACATCGTGCTCGACGGCATCGCCGCGGGCGCCTACGACGACGTCGGCACGCTGCTGCGCAGCCCCGGAGCGGTGATCCTCGGCGGCGAGCGGCTGGCGTCGGCGCCGGGTGCGCTCACCGCCGCGTGCCGCCTGGCCGACGCCACCGGCGCACGTCTCGCGTGGATTCCGCGGCGCGCGGGCGAACGCGGCGCCGTCGAGGCGGGCACCCTGCCGGGTCTCCTCCCCGGCGGCCGCCGGCTGGCCGAGCCGGACCACCGCCGACAGGTGGCCGCGTACTGGGGGATCGACGCACTGCCCACCGGGCCCGGCCGCGACACGGCGGGAATCCTCGCTGCCGCGCGCGACGGCGAGGTCGACGCGCTGCTGGTGGGCGGCGTGGACCCCGACGACCTGCCCGACGCCCACGGCGCGCGCGAGGCGCTGGAGCGGTGCGGATTCGTGGTCAGCCTGGAGATGCGGCGCAGCGCGGTGACCGATGCGGCCGACGTGGTCCTGCCCGTCGCGCCCGCGCAGAACAAGGCGGGGACGTTCCTCGACTGGGAGGGCCGGGGCCGGCTCTTCGACGTGTCGCTAACGGAGCCCGGCCTGCTGCCCGATTTGCGGATCCTGCACATCCTTGCCGGCCGGATGGGCGCGGACCTGGGACTGCCGCATGTGGGGGCCGCGCGCGCCGAGCTCGCTGCGCTGGGCACCGCGGCACCGGGCGCTGCGGAGCCGCGCTCAGGGGCGGGCGTTGCCAGTGCCCGCGCTGCGGCGCCGGACCTCGGGACTCGTGCGACCGGGGGCTCGGGCGGGGGAGGCGGCGCCCCGGAGCCGGGGCAGGCGGTGCTGTCCACCTGGCGGATGCTGCTCGACCAGGGGCGCATGCAGGACGGGCGGCCGAACCTGGCCGCGACCGCGCGCCGTCCGGTGGTCCGGCTTTCGGCCGGCACGGCCCGGCAGATCGACGCGTCCGAGGGAGACCAGGTCACCGTGTCGACGTCGCGCGGCGCGGTGACGCTGCCGTTGGCGATCACCGCGATGCCGGACGGGACGGTGTGGCTGCCGATGAACTCGCCCGGCAGCGCCGTCTACCCGGTGCTGGGGGCGGCGCCCGGCAGCATGGTCGGGATCCGTGGCGGAGGTGCGTCGTGATGGTCGTGGGGAAGGCACCGGATTCCGTGCGCGTGCACGCGGCGGACAAGTTCACCGACCTGTCCGACTTCGGCCGTGACCCCTGGTGGCTGATCCTCGCCAAGGCGATCATCATCTTCGCGTTCCTGGTGCTCACCGTGCTGGTGGCCATCCTGATCGAGCGCAAGATCATGGCCTACATGCAGAACCGGGTGGGCCCCAACCGGTGGGGGCCGTGGGGGTCGTTGCAGAGCCTGGCGGACGGTATCAAGCTGGCGCTCAAGGAGGGCATCGTCCCCGCCATGGTCGACCGGCCGGTGTACTTCCTGGCGCCGGTCATCGCGGTGGTGCCGGCCATCATGGCCTTCGCGGTGATCCCCTTCGGGCCCGAGGTCTCGGTGTTCGGCCACCACACCCCGCTGCAGCTCACCGACCTTCCGGTGGCGGTCCTCTACATCCTCGCCGTCACCTCGGTGGGCGTGTACGGGATCGTCCTGGCCGGGTGGTCGTCGGGGTCCACCTACCCGCTGCTGGGCGGGCTGCGGTCGACAGCGCAGGTCATCTCCTACGAGATCGCGATGGGCCTCACCTTCGCGGCCGTCTTCCTCGCGGCGGGGACGCTGTCGACGTCCGGGATCATCGCCGCGCAGGGCCGGTTCTGGTACATCCTCCTGCTGTTCCCGTCGTTCGTCATCTACCTGGTGTCCATGGTGGGGGAGACCAACCGTGCCCCGTTCGACCTGCCCGAGGCCGAGGGCGAGCTGGTGGGCGGATTCCACACCGAGTACTCGTCGCTGCGTTTCGCCATGTTCATGCTGGCCGAGTACGTCAACATGACCACCGTCTCCGCGCTGGCGGTCACGATGTTCCTGGGCGGCTGGCAGGCGCCGTGGCCGCTGAGCCTGTGGGCCGGAGCCAACAGCGGCTGGTGGCCGGTGCTCTGGTTCGTCATCAAGATCTGGCTGCTGCTGTTCCTGTTCATCTGGCTGCGGTCGACGCTCCCGCGGTTCCGCTACGACCAGTTCATGAACCTGGGCTGGAAGGTGCTCATCCCGGCCGCGCTGCTGTGGGTGATGCTCGTCGCCGCCTACCGCGCACTGCGCGAGGACGGCAGGGACGGGGCGGCGATCGTGCTGATCGTGTGCGGGATCGTCATCGCGATCGCCGTCGCCGTCGCCGTGCATCGGCATTTTTCGGCCGCGCGCGCGGTGGTGCGGGCAGGCGGGCCGGCGCCGACGGGCGTCGAGCCGGCGGCGGGCGGGTTCCCGGTGCCGCCGCTGCCCGAAAGGCGGGCGGACCGGGCACTGCAGGGTCGCGCGCCGGGCGGGGACGCGCCCGGCGGCGGCCCGGGATCGGAGAGCCGGAAGGAGAGCAGCGATGTCTGACCTGGGTGGGATGTTCGAGGGCCTCGGAGTCACCTTCGCGACGATGTTCGCGGAGCCGAACACCGAGTTCTATCCGGAGGAGAAGCGCACCCTGGCGGCCGGATACCACGGCCGCCACCAGCTCAACAGGTACGCCGACGGCCTGGAGAAGTGCATCGGGTGCGAGCTGTGCGCGTGGGCGTGCCCGGCCGACGCGATCTACGTCGAAGGCTCCGACAACACCGACGACGAGCGCTACTCGCCGGGTGAGCGGTACGGCAGCGTCTACCAGATCAACTACCTGCGCTGCATCGGGTGCGGCCTGTGCGTGGAGGCGTGCCCCACCCGCGCGCTGACGATGATCCCCGACTACGAGATGGCCGATACCGACCGCGGCGCGCTCATCTACGGCAAGGACCGTCTGCTGGCGCCGCTCGAGGAGGGCATGGAGCCGCCGCCGCACCCGATGGCCCCCGGGTCGACGGACGAGGACTACTACCGGGGGGCGATCGGTCCCGTCGACGGGCCGGAGGCGGCGCGGTGACGCCCGTGCAGGCCGCGGTGTTCGCCGCCGGTGCGGGGGGCGCCGACTCTTCCGCGGTCGACGTTTCGGGCACCACCTCGACGGGCGAGGCTGTTCTGTTCTGGATCCTCGCCACCGTCGCGGTGATCGCGGCCCTGGGCGTGGTGGCATCCGCGCGCGCCGTCTACTCGGCGCTGTTCCTGGCGCTGACGATGATCATCATGGCCGTCTTCTACATCGCGCAGGGTGCGCTGTTCCTGGGCGTCGTCCAGGTGGTCGTGTACACGGGCGCGGTCATGATGCTGTTCCTGTTCGTACTCATGCTCGTCGGCATCTCCTCCGAGGAGTCGCTGGTGGAGACGATCAGAGGCCAGCGGGCGGCGTCGATCCTGGTGGGGATCGGCTTCGGGGCGCTGCTGGTCGGCGGCATCGGCCACGCGGTCGCGGCCATGGGCCCCGGGGGCACGGGTGCGCCGGGGCCCGGCGGCGAGCGGCACATCGACGCCCTCGCCGACCTGATCTTCGACCGCTACCTGTGGGCGTTCGAACTCACCGGGGCGCTGCTGATCACCGCGACGGTGGGCGCGATGATCCTGGCGCACCGCGAGCAGCTGGGGCCCGTGCGCACGCAGCGCGAGCGTTCACGCGAGCGGTTCCGCACCGGGCGGCACATGACCCCGCTGCCGCCGCCGGGCGTCTACGCGCGCGACAACGCCGTCGACTCGCCGGCGCGGCTCCCCGACGGGACCTACTCGGAGCTCTCGGTCAGCTCCGTCCTGCGCGCCGGGCACACGATCGTCGGCCCGCGCCGCGGCGGCCGGACCGGTGACGCGGTGGATTCCGGCGGGTCCACCGACGAGCCGCAGGCCGTGGGCGACACGGCGCACGGCGCCATCGGCCCCGGCCACGGCCCCGGTTCCGCGGCCGGCGGAGGGGAGGTGCCGGCGTCATGAACCCCGACAACTACCTGTATCTGGCCGCCATCCTGTTCACGATCGGCGCGGTGGGAGTGCTGGTGCGGCGCAACGCGCTGGTGGTGTTCATGTGCGTCGAGCTCATGCTCAACTCCGCGAACCTCGCGTTCGTGACGTTCTCGCGCAGGCTGGGGAACCTCGACGGGCAAGTGCTCGCCTTCTTCACCATGGTCGTCGCGGCGGCCGAGGTGGTGGTGGGGCTGGCGATCATCATGACCGTGTTCCGGACGCGCCGCAGCACGTCCGTCGACGAGACCGACGAGCTGAGGGGGTGACGGCGCGATGACGGTGATGGACTCCGCGGCCGGCGGCGCGGCGATGGCGGGGGGGATGACCGGCGGCGCCGCGTCGGTGCTGTGGCTCGTGCCCGCGCTGCCGGCGGCGGGCGCGCTGCTGCTGTTGGTGGTCGGGCGGCGCAGCGACCGTTGGGGGCATGTGCTCGGGTGCGTCACGGCGCTGGCGTCGTTCGGGCTCGGCCTCGCGTTGTGGGCGCAGATGCTGGGCCAGGACCAGTCGTCCCGCGGGGCGGACCAGGATCTGTTCAGCTGGGTTCCGGTGGCGTCCTTCCACGTCGACTTCGGCCTGCTTCTTGACCCGCTGTCGCTGTGCTTCGTCCTGCTGATCACCGGGGTCGGCTCGCTGATCCACATCTACTCGATCGGCTACATGGCGCACGGCCCCGACCCGGCCGGACGGTTCGCCGGGAACGCGCCCGGCCGGCGGCTGTTCTTCGCCTATCTCAACCTGTTCCTGGCCGCGATGCTCGTGCTCGTGCTCTCCGACAACTACCTCGGGCTGTACCTGGGCTGGGAGGGCGTGGGCCTGGCCTCCTACCTGCTCATCGGGTTCTGGCAGTACCGGCCCACCGCGGCCACCGCGGCCAAGAAGGCGTTCGTGGTCAACCGCGTCGGCGACATGGGGATGGTCATCGCCATGATGATCATGTTCGCCACCGTCGGATCGGTCGGCTTCGGCGACGTGTTCGGGGCGGCCGGCGCCATGGGGGAGGGCACGCTCAACGCGATCGGCCTGATGCTCGTGCTCGCGGCCTGCGCGAAGTCGGCCCAGGTGCCGCTGCAGTCCTGGCTGGGCGACGCGATGGAGGGCCCCACGCCCGTCTCGGCGCTGATCCACGCGGCGACGATGGTCACGGCCGGCGTCTACCTCATCGTGCGCTCCGGGCCCGTCTTCGACCTCGCAGAGGGTGCGCGTACCGCGGTGCTCGTCGTGGGGACGGTGACGGTGCTGTTCGGCGCGATCATCGGCTGCGCCAAGGACGACATCAAGAAGGCGCTCGCCGCGTCGACGATGAGCCAGATCGGATACATGGTGCTGGCCGCGGGGCTGGGGCCGGCCGGTTACGCGTTCGCCATCCTGCACCTGCTCACCCACGGCTTCTTCAAGGCGGGACTGTTCATGGGCGCCGGCTCGGTGATGCACGGGATGCACGACGAGGTGGACATGCGCCGGCTCGGCGGGCTGCGCACGGTCATGCCGATCACGTTCATCACCTTCGGCCTCGGGTACCTGGCGATCATCGGGATACCCCCGCTGTCCGGGTTCTTCTCGAAGGACAAGATCATCGAGGCCGCCTTCGCACACGGCGGTGCGGCGGGCACGGCTCTCGGCGCCGCGGCCATCGTCGGCGCCGGGCTCACCGCCTTCTACATGACGCGCGCGATGCTCATGACGTTCTTCGGCGAGCGGCGCTGGCAGCCCACGCTCAAGGAGTCGACCGGCGAGGTGAGCATGCCGGAGCCGGAGGAGGCGCCGTCGTCGATGACCGTGCCGATGATCGTGCTGGCGCTCGGGTCGATCTTCGCGGGCGGGCTGCTCACCATCGGCGACCGGCTGGAGCACTGGCTCGAGCCGGTGGTGGGCACGGCGCACAGCGAGCCGCCGATCCCCGTCTGGGCGATCACGGTCATCACGCTGGCCGTGGTGCTCGTCGGCGTCGGCGCCGCCTACCGCGCCTACGCGCTGAGGCCGGTCCCCGCGACGGCGCCCGGCGACGTCTCCGTGCTGACGACGGCAGCGCGCAAGGACCTCTACGGCGACGCGTTCAACGAGGGCGTGTTCATGCGTCCCGGCGCGGCGCTGACCGGATCGCTCACCGTGGTCGAGCGCGGCGGTATCGACAGGATCGTCGACGGCGCCGCGGCTGCCGCGATGGCGTTGTCCCGTGCGGCCCGGCGGGTGCAGACGGGGTTCGTGCGCAGCTACGCGCTGACGATGTTCGCGGGGGTGGCGATAGTGCTGGCCATCGTCGTTCTGGGGAGGGCGTGGTGAACGGATTCCCCTGGCTCACGGTGCTGTGGGCGCTGCCCGCGGCCGGCGCGTTCGGCGTGTTCGCGGTGCCCCGCGGGCGGCCGGCTGTCGCCAAGGCGGTCGCACTGGGCGTCGCGGTGGTGACACTCGCCGTGGCGGTGGGCCTGGCGGTGGGCTTCGACACCGGGGGCGCCCGATACCAGTTCGTCGAACAGCACCAATGGATCCGTTCGCTCGGCGTGGGCTACCACCTGGGTCTCGACGGCATCGGCCTGGCGTTGGTGCTGCTCACCGCGGTGCTGGTGCCGCTAGTGCTGCTGGCCGGCTGGCACGACCCGGGCGACGACGGCCGGCGGGCGCACACGTATGTGGCGCTGGTACTGGCGACCATGGCCATGGTGATGATCTCGTTCACCGCCCTGGACGTGTTCCTGTTCTACGTGGTGTTCGAGGCGATGCTCGTGCCGCTGTACTTCCTGATCGGCGGCTACGGCCAGGACGCGCGCGAGGCCGGTGCACGGTCGCGGGCCGCGGTGAAGTTCCTGCTGTACAACCTGCTCGGCGGGCTGATCATGCTCGCCGCCGTGATCGGGCTGTACGTGGCCACGGCGGGCGAGGACAGCCCGTTCAGCAGCGGGACCTTCGACCTGCCCGCCATCGCGCAGGCAGTCTCCTCGGGGGAACTGGCGATCTCCGCGCCCGTCGCCAACGCGCTGTTCCTGGGCTTCATGTTCGCCTTCGCGGTCAAGGCGCCGTTGTGGCCGTTGCACACCTGGCTGCCGGACGCGGCCGTGTACACCACGCCCACGGTCGCGGTGCTCATGATGGCGGTGGTCGACAAGGTCGGCACCTTCGCGATGCTCCGCTTCGCCATCGAGCTGTTCCCGGACGCGGCGCGGACCTTCGCGCCGTGGATCGTCGGACTCTCGGTGGTGGCGGTGGTCTACGGCGCCATGCTCGCCATCGGGCAGCGCGACGTGATGCGCTTGATCGCATACACGTCGATCTCCCACTTCGGGTTCATCATCCTGGGCATCTTCGCACTCACCAGCCAGGGGCAGTCCGGTTCCACGCTCTACATGGTCAACCACGGAATCTCGACGGCCGCGCTGTTCCTGATCGCCGGGTTCCTGGTCACGCGGCGCGGCACGCGCGCCATAGCAGCGTACGGCGGCATTCAGCGGGTGGCGCCGGTACTCGCGGGGACCTTCCTCGTGGCCGGGATGGCGACGCTGTCGCTGCCGGGACTGGCGCCGTTCATCAGCGAGTTCCTGGTGCTCATCGGCACGTACACGCGCTACGGCGCCGCGGCGATCATCGCGACGGCGGCACTGGTCCTGTCCGCCGTCTACATACTGTGGCTCTATCAGCGAGTCATGGGCGGCAGGACGGACGAGGGCAACAGGCACATCCGTGACCTGCGGCCCAGGGAGATCGTCGTGGTCGCGCCGCTGATCGTGCTGCTGCTGGTGCTGGGGCTCTACCCCAAGCCGATCCTCGACGTGATCGATCCGGCGGTCGAATCCACGCTGACGTCGGTGCACTCGTCCGATCCGCCGCCGACGGTGCCCGGAGGAGTTCCCGCGGTGGCCGAGGGGCCGGGCGACGGTCCCGCCGACCGGGAAGGTGCGCACCCGTGAACCCAGTGCGAATGCTCGCGGCGGCAGCGCCGGCGCCGGACATCGACTATGCGGCGCTCTCGCCGATGATCGTGGTGTTCGCCGCCGCGGTCGTCGGTGTGCTGGTCGAGGCATTCGCGCCGCGTCGCGGAAGGTTCACGGCCCAGGTCGTACTCAGCGGCGCGGGGCTGATCGGCGCGTTCGCAGCGGTGATCGCCCTGGCGGGGACCGAGCGCACCGTCATGGCCGGTTCGGTGACGATCGACGGTGCCGCCTTGTACCTCCAGGGAACGATCCTGGTCGTCGGGTTCCTGTCTCTCATGCTCTTCGCCGACAGGCGCCTGGCGGTGCGTGGCCGGTCGCGGGAACCCGCCGCGGCGGGGGCGGGAGCACCGTTCTTCGCTCCGCAGGCGTCCGCGATCCCCGGGGGCGCGGACGAGGCGCTCGCGCGGCGGGCGGGGATCGTCCAATCGGAGATCTTCCCGCTCGCGATGTTCTCCGTCGGCGGCATGATGCTGTTTCCCGCATCGGCCGACCTGATCACGATGTTCATCGCCCTCGAGGTGCTTTCGCTGCCGCTGTACCTGCTCTGCGGGCTCGCGCGGCACCGGCGCCTGATCTCGCAGGAGGCGGCGCTCAAGTACTTCCTGCTGGGCGCGTATTCCTCGGCGTTCTTCATCTTCGGGGCGGCGCTTCTCTACGGCTACGCCGGCACCGTGTCGCTCGACGGCATCGCCGAAGCCGCGCGGGTGGGCGTCGGCACCGGCGGCCCGGGCGGCGCGACGGTGCTGGCGCTCGTCGGCGCGGGACTGCTCGGCATGGGGTTGCTGTTCAAGGTGGGCGCGGTGCCGTTCCACTCGTGGATTCCGGACGTGTACCAAGGGGCGCCCACCCCGGTGACCGCATTCATGGCGTCGGCGACGAAGATCGCGGCCTTCGGCGCGCTGCTGCGGGTGTTCCTGGTGGCGTTGCCCGCGCTCCACGACCAGTGGCGTCCGGTCCTGTGGGCGGTGGCGATCGCGACGATGATCTTCGGTTCCGTCGTGGCGCTCACGCAGACCGACATCAAGCGGATGCTGGCGTACTCGTCGGTGTCGCACATCGGGTTCATGCTCACGGCGGTGGTGCCCGCTTCCGACGCGGGGCTCTCGGCGGTGCTGTTCTATCTGGCCGCCTACGGTGTGAGCGCGGTCGGGGCCTTCGCGTTGGCGGGGTTGGTGCGGGGTCCTGCGCCGGACGGTTCCGGGGACGGACTCGCGCCCGAAGCGCCGGACACCGCGAAGTGGGCCGGCCTGGGAAGGCGCCACCCGGTGTTCGGCTCGGCCTTCGCGCTGCTGCTGCTGGCCTTCGCCGGCATACCGCTCACCAGCGGTTTCGTGGCGAAGTTCGACGTGTTCGCCGCGGCACTCAGCGGTGGCGCGACGGCCCTCGTGATCGTGGGCGTGGTCTGCAGCGCCATCGCGGCGTTCTTCTACGTCCGGGTCATCGTCCTGATGTTCTTCGGCGAGCCCGACGGCGACACCCCGGTCGTGGCAACGCCCGGCGCGCTCACCGCGGCCGCAGTATCGGTCAGCGTCGTCGTGACGATCGTGCTCGGAGTGGCGCCGCAGCCGCTTCTGGACCTCGCGGACAGGGCGGCGCCGTTCTTCGGCTGACGGCGTCGGGAGGCGGGCGGTCTTCGTCGCGATCGCCGTCGCCGTCGGTATGCGGGGTTACGGTGTTCCTGCGACGGCGCGTTACGGTATTGCTGCGCGTGCCGCCGCGGCAGGAGCAGAGCGGTCCACGGTGACCGCGCCACCGGAGGCCGGTGCAGGGGCGCGCGATGACTGGAGGGGCGAGGGTGAACTCGATTACAGGGGCGACGTCTGTGGTGGGCGCGCGTATGGCGATGGGGCGAACGGCGCGTGCATTGGCAGCGCCGTCGGCGGCGCTTCTGCTGGTGACGGGGGTTTCGACGTCCGCGGCGGTGGCAGTGGGCCTGCCCGGAGTGGCGTCGGCGGACCCCGCCGCCGGGGCGGTGTCCCAGGATCTGCAGCAGTACCTGGACCTGCCGCTGGTGAATCGGGACGCCGCGCACGGTCCGGGCGGGGTCAACCCGGCCCTGCCCTACGACGAGGCCGAGCTGGGCGCGCTGCTCGACCAGGCCCGCAGCGCGGGCATCGCACCCACCCGGTACGCGGCGCTGCTCTACCAGTACCGGCTGGTCGACGTGAGCAACGCCGCCGGGATCGACCTGGCGCAGTGGGATCCGCGCGCCGGCGCGCAGGCGAACCGCCAGAACCTCATCGATTCCTACAAGTACTACGAGGACCTGCAGCTGCAGCATCGGGAGCTGCAGTGGGCCGGCATGGGCGGCCTGGTCGGCGGCGACTTCGGCGGCGGCCTGCTGGACTTCGAACTGCTCACCGACGTCTACCAGTATCCCGGCCTCTCGCAGGCGGCCAACACGGTGGTCTCCCGCGTGCTGGAGGCCGGCGGACGCGAGGCCGCGGCGCAGCTTCCGGAGGGGCTGCGTGCCCTGGCGGAGGTGGGCGCCACCGTGACGCCCGAGGACCTGCACTGGGTGCTGGGCATGATCCTGGTGATGCAGAAGAACATCTTCTCCGACCTCATGCCGATGCACCAGGCGTACGTCACCGAGGGGCTGCCGGCGCTCGAGGAGATGGAACGCGCCGGGCTGTTCGGCGCGGACATCATGCAGGCGTGGCGGGACATCGCCTCCGGCGACCCCGATCGCGTCTCCGACGGCAACGGGGTGCTGCTGCGACGCGAGCAGTACACCGTGATCGGCGACCAGTGGGACCAGGTGCGCGGGTACAAGGGCGCGGTCGGCGCGGCGATCACGTACGCGACCACGATCGCGGCGACGCCGTCGGTGGCCGGGGTCGTGCCGCCGCGCGAGTTCCACCCCATCGAGATCACCCGGCCGCTGCCGGACGGGCGCACCGCCACGATCACCACGCCGTTGCCCGACTGGAACTGGTCGGTGTTCGACGAGCGCTGGGAGTACATCAACGCTCAGCTGCTGCCCAAGTACAAGGCGATGGTCGTCGACGACTGGCCGGGGCTCGCAGCCCAGTTGAGCCGGCCGTACGCTGAGCAGTTGCAGCGCGGACGCCCTCTCCAACACATCCCCGAGCTGCTGTTCTCCGCGGCCGCGGCGACGAAAGTGACGGTCTCATGACGACACCTGGAAAGATCATGCGGACCCGGCACGGTGCCGCCCCGGGCGCGGCACGTGCGCGCCGGTGGCTGGCCGTCGCGGGATCCGGGCTGGTGCTGGCAGGAACCGCCGCGCTCGGCGGCGCGGCGATGGGGGTGGGCGCCACCGCCGCCGCCGAACCCGAGGTGCGCACCCCGGGGCTCGACGAGGTCTTGACGCCGTACGTGCAGAGCACTTTCACCGACGGCCGGATGGCCACGCCCGGTGAGGTGATCGACGGTCTGCGCGCAACTGATGCTTTTTACGCCGAGCCGCCCCTCACCGGCACCGAGGCGCCGGGCACGCTGCTCAAGTGGAAACCGGTGCAGGTGCAGTTCGGCGGCGTGCGCCCGGGCAACCTCGACGCCTACAAGATCATGTACGTCACCCGCGGCGTGCAGGAGCAGCCGGTGATCAGCACCGGCATCGTCATGATCCCCGCGGGGGAGTCCGGCGCGGCGGACCCGAGTGCGCTCATCGGCTACCAGGAGGCCAACGACAGCGTCGGCGCCGGATGCCACCCGAGCACGCAGTGGACGGGGGGCGACCAGATTGATCCGGCCGCCCATTCGGCGCTGGGACCGCTCGCCCAGATGTTCAGCAAATCGATGGCGGTGGTGATCAGCGACGTCGGAAACGACGCCGATCCGTCGCCGCACGGCGTGTTCGCCGGGCAGTTCAGCGGCCGGGCGAACCTCGACGGCATCCGGGCGGCGCTGCAGGTGCCCGACGCCGACCTGCCGGCCGACATCCCGATCGGTTTGTTCGGCATCGCCGGCGGCGGCGTCGGCGCGGCCACGGCGGCCGAGATCCAGCCCCGGTACGCGCCCGAGCTCGACGTGCGCGCCGCAGTGCTCGAGGGGATGGTCGTGGACCAGCGCAACTTCATGCGCGTCGCCGACGGCTCGGTGGGATCGGGATTCGCCTTCGCCAACCTGCTGGGACTCGAGCCCTGGTACCCGGAGATGAAGATCGACGAGAAGCTCACGCCGCTCGGCAGGCAGATCGCCGATTTCTACCGCACGCAGTGCCAGCTTTCCTACTTCTCGATGCCGTTCGTGCCGCTGCACCTGCTGTTCACGTCGGGTCTTGACCCGGCGGACATCCCCGACTTCCAGCACGCCTACGACGACAACGTCCTCGGGCGCTCGGCGCCGGACGCGAAGGTGCTCATCACCTCGTGCGGCGCCGACGATTCGCCGATGTCGCTGGTGCCGGCGAAGGACTCCCGCGAGCTCGCGGAAAAGTACCGGGCCGGCGGGACCGACGTGACCTATGCGCCCAGCGACTGCTCGATGGAGAAGCTGCTCAGCGATCCCTACGGCTGGGGCACGGATCTGTTCGGCATGCAGACGGTCGACTGGCTGGCCGCGACGGTGGAGTAGGCGATTCAGCAGGCTGAGCGTCGGCGTATCCATTACGGTCGGATTCGTGGTGGACGACGTGCAGACCGATGACGGCTCCTCGGACGGTAGCGGCACCGCGCGGGTGTCGCGCTGGGACGTGGTGGTGGTGGGCGGCGGGTTCGCGGGCGTCGCCGCGGCGACGCGACTCGGCCAGGCTGGCGTGGACGTATTGCTGATCGACGCCAACGACTACCACCAGTTCCAGCCGCTGCTCTACCAGGTGGCCACATCACAGATCGGCATCTCCGAGGTGGCGCGCCCATTGCGGTCGATGTTCCGGCGTCAGGAGACGGTGCGCGTGGCCATCTCGGCGGTCACCGGCATCGATGCCGGGGGCCGCACGGTGACGCTCGACGACGGCACCGTGTGCGCCGGGCGGGCGCTGGTGATCGCGACGGGCGCCCAGGCGAACTTCTTCGGCATCGACGGCGCCGCCGAGTATTCGTACCCGCTGTACTCGCTCGACGACGCGGTGCGGCTGGCAGGGGGCATGCTCAGCGCGCTCGACGAGGCGGACAGGCTCTCCGCGCCGCGCGACCCCATCGACCTGGTGGTGGTGGGCGGCGGCGCCACGGGAGTCGAGTTCGCGGGGGCGGCGGCGGAGAGCCTCGCCTCCGCCGTCGCGGCGGTCTTCCCCGGCGATTTGGCGGCGCGCACGACGGTGCATCTGGTCGACATGGTGCCCACGGTGTTGGGCCCGTTCTCGGAGAAGTCCCAGAAGTACGCCCGTAGTGTGCTGGAGCGCGCGGGCGTGCGGTTGCATCTGGGCAAGGGCGTCACGGCGGTGCGCGGGGACGGCGTCACCCTGGAGGACGGCACGCGCGTGCCTGCGCGGATGGTGGTGTGGGCCGGCGGGCTCAAGGGACGCGACGTGCTCGCGGGCGCCGGCCTGCCCCTGGGCCGGGGAGGCCGCGTGGACGTCGCCGCCGACCTGACCGTCGACGGCCTCGACGGCGTGTACGCGCTGGGCGACTCTGCGAACATCACCGACGCCAAGGGGCGCGCGCTACCGCAGCTCGGGTCCGTGGCGCAACAATCGGGCAAGTGGGCCGCCCGGAACATCCTGGCCGACTTCTCCGGCCGGCATCGCGAGCCTTTCGCCTACCGCGACAAGGGGATCATGGCGATGATCGGCCGCGGGGCCGCGGTGGCCGAGGTCGGTCCGCGCCGCTGGAAGTTCAGGGGTCCGGCCGCGTTCGTCGCATGGCTCGGCGTTCACGCGGCGCTGCTCTCCGGGGTGTGGCAGCGGGTGGGCGCTGTCGCGTCGTGGAGCGTCGGGTACTTCACCAAGTACCGTCCCCAGGCCATGGTGGCGCACGTGGCCCAGGACCTGCGGCGGGGGAACTGAGGGCCGGCTCGGGGCGGAATCGCGGGCGGTTACACCACGTGCGAGTCCGCTTTGACGGGGTCCGCAGGCCGGTCTGTCGGAAGTCCCTGCGCGACCGGCTCTCATTCTGCAGTTTGACCCGCGGCTATGACAGCCTGGAGTGGCTCCACCGGGACGGAGAAAGTCGGACTCAGCCGACCCTAACCTCGAGGTGTCCGTGACCGCTTGACTTCAGGTCGCCTCGAGGTTGCGGGGTGATTGTGGGCGGCGTGCCTGCCCGGCGGTTGCCGGGGAGGGCGGGACGATGAGCGCGACAAGCCGCCCGACAGCGATTGGGGTCCGGGGCGGTTCACACTGCATCCGTCAATGACGCGGTGTCACAGACGAACTCGGCCACCGAGTTACACCACTGTATGGGGCACTACCTGAGCGTGAGAACGTCGGCGTGGTGGACGATGAACCGTCTGTCAGTGTTTGGGGTGGCCGGCCCAACCCGCCACTCCTACCGTGTCACCAGCATAATTGCTTCGACGCTATGACACCGCCGTTTGCTGTTCACGGCTGTCGTCCCCGCTCTCCTTACTGTCGCCCTGGCACTGAATCTGTCAAACTTGTGGGTCGCGCTGGCGACCATGCTGGTGGTGGGAGTCGGCGGAGCCATCTATTTCGGGCTGCGAGCGGCGATACTTCCGGAAGTCCTTCCACAGGAAGACATGTACATCGCCGGTCGAGCCCTGCTACGCGTGTCCTCCCAGGCCACACAGGTCATCGGATCGATCTCCGGTGGCGCCTTCGTACTCACCTTGGGGGCGAGCGGCGCGCTGTGGTTCAACGCTGCCTCATTCCTGCTGCTTGCTGCGCTGGTCTTCATCGGGATCCCGCGAGCGCTTTCGTTCTCTGAGCACGACGAGCCGGAGGCTGCAAAGCCGGGGATGCGAGCGGTGGCCGCCACGGTGTTACGCACTCCAGGACTGGTTGGTGTTCTGCTGATCGGATGGCTCGCTCCCTGTTTCGCTATCAGCGTAGAAACGCTTGCAGCCCCATACGTTTCGTCGATCGGACGCGATCCTGCGCTTCTCTCGCTGATACTCGCCGCGAGCGGCGCCGGCATGGTTGTAGGCGATGTGATCGCTTCCCGCATGCTCTCCGCAAGTGCGCGTACGCGGCTGATCCTCCCGGCCGCAGTGCTGTTCGTCGGCAGCTCAGTCGTGTTCCTGGCCGAACCGAACCTCGAAATCACTCTGGGCATTGTGTTCATCGCGGGACTGGGGATCATGTGCCTGCCCGGACTTGACTCCGCGACGATCAGGCTCACACCGAAGTCGGTGCGTGGGACCGTTCTGAGCGTTCAGTTCCTGATCTTCCTCGGAATCCAGGGTGTAGCAGCGCTTCTGTGGGGCGTGTTGGGCTCGACGATGGCTCCGAACATGGCGTTGGCGTTGATCGGGGCGCTGGGCATTGTCACCATCGTGGTTCTATACCTCGCCACCCACCGAGCCGTCGAAAGTGTCAAGGCCAATCAGGAGGAGGCAGTCGAATCGTGAGTGTTGTCATCGACTATCAGTTGTCCGTAGACGAGTTGAACCGCACCCTAGACTTCCTAATGGAGGACGCCTACTGGAACAGGTGGCGCAGTCGCGACCAGATCCGACAGCAGTTCGAGACCGCTTGGAAGGTATACGCGGTGCGCTCTTCTGAGACCGGAGAACTCCTCGGTACGGTACGCGTGTCCTCCGACGGCGTCAGCTACGGTTATATCGCGGACGGCTTCGTCTTCCCTGGACACCGCGGAGACGGCGTAGGCAGCACCGTACTTGAGGTACTGCTAGCGGACCCGGAGGCAGCAGACTTCCGTTGGATGCTCCACACGGCTGACGCGCAACCCCTATACTCCCGCTTTGGCTTCATCTCCTACGGCCCCACCTACATGGAACGCCCTAGTCGGCACAGCGCATCCCATTAGGGCTGAATCCCCTCCGGAATGTCGGGGGGATTCATGTTGCTGAGAGCTGTCCTGGCGAGTGAGAGGTTAGGGACGGCTGGGTCCGAATTTCTCCGTCGCGGTTGGGCCGAGTTGGGTTGACATGGCCAGGCCCGCGGCACGGGGATGGGCGCGCGGCAGAGACGGCCAGCGCACCCCCGAACCGCGCAGTGCTGCCGCCACCCCTCGGCGGCAGCAGCCATGGCGGCGCGGGGACCGGGGTGAGGGTCCCTACAGCCCCGGCCGCTTGCCAATGGTCAGCGTGACCTCGCCGCTGTGCGCGAAAAAGTCGTTGCCCTTGTCGTCCACAACGATGAACGCGGGGAAGTTCTCCACGTCGATCTTCCAGATGGCCTCCATGCCGAGCTCCGGGTACTCGAGCACCTCGACCTTCTTGATGCAGTCCTGGGCCAGGCGTGCCGCGGGGCCGCCGATGGAACCCAGGTAGAAGCCGCCGTGCTGCTCGCAGGCGTCGGTGACCTGCTTGGACCGGTTGCCCTTGGCGAGCATCACCATCGACCCGCCGGCGCCCTGGAACGATCCGACGTACGAGTCCATGCGGCCCGCGGTGGTGGGGCCGAAGGAGCCGGAGGCCATCCCGTCCGGCGTCTTGGCCGGGCCCGCGTAGTAGACCGGGTGGTCCTTGAGGTACCCGGGCATCTCCTCGCCGGCGTCCAGGCGCTCCTGGATCTTGGCGTGCGCGATGTCGCGTGCCACCACCAGCGGCCCGGTCAACGACAGCCGGGTGCTCACCTTGTGCTTGCTCAGCTCGGCGAGGATCTCCGGCATCGGGCGGGTCAGGTCGATCTGGACGGCGGCGTTCTTGCCGGTGCTGGCGACCCCGTCGGTGTCGGCATCGAGCTGCTCGTCGGTGACCTCGGGCAGGAACCGGCCGGGGTCGGTGACGAGCTGCTCGAGGAACACGCCCTCCGAGGTGATCTTGGCCTTGGCCTGACGGTCGGCCGAGCACGACACCGCGATGGCCACGGGCAGCGACGCGCCGTGGCGGGGCAGGCGCACCACGCGCACGTCGTGGCAGAAGTACTTGCCGCCGAACTGTGCGCCGATCCCGATCTTCTGGGTGAGCTCGAAGACGTCCTTCTCCAGCTCGGTGTCGCGGAACCCGCGCCCGGTGATGGCGCCTTCGGTGGGCATCTCGTCGAGGTAGTGGGCCGAGGCGTACTTGGCGGTCTTGAGCGCGAACTCGGCCGACGTGCCGCCGATCACGATCGCCAGGTGGTACGGGGGGCAGGCGGCGGTCCCGATGGAGCGGATCTTCTCCTCCAGGAACTGCATCATCTTGTCCGGATTGAGGATCGCCTTGGTCTGCTGGTACAGGAAGGACTTGTTGGCACTGCCGCCGCCCTTGGCCATGAACAGGAACTTGTAGGCGTCCTCGTGGCCGACGGCCGTGTCCGCGTACAGCTCGATCTGCGCCGGCAGGTTGGAGCCGGTGTTCTTCTCCTCCCACATCGTCAGCGGAGCGTTCTGCGAGTACCGCAGGTTCAGCTTGGTGTAGGCGTCGAACACGCCGCGGGAGATATGACGCTCATCGTCCCCCTCTGTGAGCACATGCTGACCGCGCTTGCCCATGACGATCGCGGTGCCGGTGTCCTGGCACATCGGCAGCACCCCGGCCGCGGCGATGTTGGCGTTCTTGAGCAGGTCCAGAGCCACGAACTTGTCGTTGTTCGATGCCTCGGGGTCGTCGAGGATCTTGGTGAGCTGGGCCAGGTGATCGGCGCGCAGGTAGTGCGAGATGTCGTGCAGCGCGGTCTCGGTGAGCAGGCGCAGCGCCTCGGGGCTGACGGTGAGGAAAGTGCGGCCGTCGGGGCCGGTGGCGGTGGCGACCCCTTCCTTGGTCAGCAGCCGGTACTCGGTGCGGTCCTCACCGGTCGGCAGCAGGTCCTCGTAGCGGAAATCGGCCATTATCACTCCAGGTCCGAAGAAGTCTATGTTTTCGACTCCAGGTTAACGGCCGCCGATCCACGGTCCTCCCGCGGGAACCCGTGATGCACCGCACGGACCACGGCGCGGGCGGTGCGGCCCCGCTACCCTGGAACAGGTGACAGCGACGGACGCGGGTTCCCAGGGTCTTGCGGCCCAGGGTCTCGCGGGCCGGGGATTTGCTGTGCCGGCTTCTGCCGCGCATGGCACCGGCCCGCGGCAGGGCGTCGGAGAACAGCAAGGTCCGGACGCGAGGACGATCGAGGAGCCGCCGGTCGTGAGTGGCGTGCGGGCCATCCGGGCATGGGTGGACGTCGCGATCGTCGTCGTCGTGCTGGTGGCCACGAATCTCGTCGCGCATTTCACCACCGTGTGGGCGTCGATCGCCGCCGTACCGGTGGCGGCGGTCGTCCTGTTGGGCATGATGCGCGCGCGGGGCATGGCGTGGTCGGAACTCGGGCTTTCTCCGCGGCACTGGAAACGCAGCACCGTCTACGCGTTGGCCTGCGTGATCACGGTCGCCACCGTGGTGGTCGTCGGCGCCGTGCTGCCCGTGACGCGCGAGTTCTTCATGGTGGACCGTTATGCCACCGTGTCGGGCGCGTTGATCGCGGCGATGGTGGTGATCCCGTTGCAGACGGCCATCCCGGAGGAGCTCGCGTTCCGAGGTGTCCTGCACGGCACGCTCAGCAGGGCATCCGGGGTGCGGGGCGTATTCGTTTTCGGGTCGATGCTCTTCGGCCTATGGCATGTGGCCTCCTCTCTGGGGCTCACAGCGGGCAACGAAGGACTGTCCGCGATCTTCGGTTCCGGCGTGCTGGGGCAGGTTCTCGGCATCGCGGGGGCCGTGGTGGCCACTGCGGCGGCCGGCGCGGTGTTCACGTGGCTGCGCCGTCGCAGCGGGAGCCTCCTGGCGCCGATCGCGCTGCACTGGTCGCTCAACGGGGCCGGTGCGCTCGCGGCCGCGCTGGCGTGGCATCTCGTGGCCTGACGCGTCGTGCGGGGCCCCGGCGCGGTCAGCTCCCGGTCCACTGCTGCGTGCTGCAGCCCGGCGCCTGCGGAACGCCCTCCAGTCGGTCGGAAAGGTACTGGACCACCATCGGGAAGGACGTGAATCCGCCCGAGAGGTGCTCGCCCGGAATCGGCGCGTAGATGACGTCCGCGCCCTGGCCGCACCATTCGTCGAAGAGCTGGGTGACCCCGGATTCGGGGATCCATTCGTCGCCGAGGAATACCGAGTCGGAGGCCTGGAAGAGCATCACGGGAGCCTTCGGCGGCATGCCGCCGAGCCTGTTCTCCGCCATCACCGCACGTGCGTCGGGCGAGTCCAGCACGCCCGGGTAGGTGAACGTCTCGATCTTCTGCATCGCGATACCCGACGCCATCAGGGGCTTCGCGCACAGGTCCTTGGCGGGGGAGCGCGCCATGGACTGGCCGAAGTCGTTGAGGCTGGTGAGCAGCCGCGGGTACTCGCGGGCCAGGCCGAAGGAGGCGGCGATGAACAGCCCGCTGCCCAGGGTGCCGTTCATCGTCTCCGGCAGCAAAGCGAAATCTGCGGGCACTCCGCCGATGGCTGCGCCGGCGAACTCCACGTCGGGCGCATACACCGGCTGCAGCTGGGCGGCCCACCCGGCGGCGATGGCGCCGCCGCTGTACCCGGTGAGGGCCAACCGTGAATCCGCGCCGACGCCGGTGTGCGGCAGCGCCGGCAACCGCCGCATCGCGCGGACGGAGTCGAGGATGATCCGTCCCGCCAGGATCCCGGCGGCGTAGGCCATGTCCGGACCTTCGTGGTCGGGGACGAGCACCGCGTACCCGCGGTCGAGGACTGTCGCGGTGAACGGGGGGATCTCGAACTCGAACGGCTTGTGCACCAGGGCGTAGCTCGGTGTGCACGTGGCGCCGAGGCTGTCTATGGCAGCGGCGTTGACGATGACGGGACGCGGGCCGGGGCCGTGCCAGGGGCGGTCGGGGACCAGGAGGCTGGCCGTCGCCGCGATCGGGTCGCCGTGCGAGTTCTCGGAGCGGAACATGAACTGGTGCAGTCGGTTGCCCGGCAGGCCGATCTGGACTGTCCCGGCGCGACGGTGGCGGATCAGTTCACCGTCGGCGCGTGCTGCCAGCCGGTCGGGATCATCGGGGTAGGCGAAGAACGGGTCATCGCGGATGGGCGTGGGCATCACGTCGTCCGCCCACAACGGCGGGGTGTCGCCGGGCTGCGCACCTGTGGACGCTAATCCGGCCTCCGCCGATCCGCCGGCACCGAATCCGGTGTTCTCCGCGACCGACCCCGCGCCGGCAGGCGCTCCGGTGGCGGCCGCGGGTGCCACCGCCACGAGTGCGAACAGGATGACAACGGCGATGGTCCCGGCAATCCCGGAACGGAAACGAACCGGACGCATGAGCCGATCATGCGCCCCGGCACGTCCGGGCACGCGGAGGCGCGCCGGGGCGTCACCACGTCGATGCGGCGCAGGCACACCGCCGCGCGCCGTCACTCCGATACGACGATGCGGCCTCGCGCGCCCTTCTCCGCATCGCTCATGACGTGGTCGATGAAGCTGTAGGTGCCGGGTTCGGCGAACGTCATCTCGACGAATCCGCCCTGCGCCGGGCTCAGGTCGAGCACCTGCGCGCCGCCGTGCAGCGCATTGTCCGGACGCAGAAGGTAGGAGCCTTCCTTGTAGACGGTGTCGAACTGGGTGCCCACCACGTGGAACGCGGACGGCAGGTTGGGGCCGGCGTCCACCACCCAGATGCGGATGCGGTCGCCCACCCGCGCGTGCAGGGGGCGGGCCAGGTACTGGTCGGCGAAGCCGTTGAACACCACGAGATCCGGGGTCTTGGCCGCGACCTTGCCGTGGTCCACCTCGCCGCCCTCGGGTCCCAGATAGACCTCGGACTGTTCCAGCAGGTACTCGGCGTCGACGGGGGCTAGGCCCGGCGGGTCGACGATGACGGCGCCGAACATGCCGGCGGCGATGTGGTCGGACATCGGCGCCGTCGAGCAGTGGTACAGCCATGCCCCGGTGTGCTCGGCGGTGAACCGGTAGACCAGGGATTCGCCCGGGTTGATCGTGCGCATGGCGGCGTCGGGGGAGACCATTCCGGCGTGGAAGTCGATCGAATGCCCCATCGTGCCGTGGTTGACCAGGGTGATCTCGAACGTGTCGCCCAGCCGTCCGCGCAGCGTCGGCCCGCCGACGGTCCCGTTGTAGGTCCACAGCATCTGGGAGATGCCCGGGGCGACCCCGCCCGGCTGTTCCGTGATGTCGAAGGTGTAGCGGTGCACGGTGCCGGGCGGCGCGGGGGCCACCGCGGGGTCAGCGGCGCGGAAGTCGGCCGACACGGGCGTGTGGAGGGATCGGGCGGCGTCGCCGGGGGTCAGCGAGCCGCCGCCCCCGTGACCCATGGCGGAGTGCTCGGCGGCGCCGGAATCCCCGGTGTCGGATCCGCCGGTGGGCGTGATGGTGAGCGTCATGCCCTGCTGCCGGTGGCCCACTATCGAACACCAGCCGTCGACGGTGCTGCCCACGACGCCCGCGTCGATGGTGGCGGTCTCGCCCGGGCCGAGTCTCCCGGACGAGGCGCCGGTGCTCAGGACCAGGTCGTGCACCACATCGTCGGTGTTGGTGAGCGTGATGACCAGCGAGTCGCCCGCGGGGACCGCGATGTTCGACGGGGTGAATCGCATGTCCTGCGCGGAGACGTCGACCCGCGTGACGTTCCCGGTGGGCGTGACCCCGGCCGCCGCGGAGGTGGCCGGGGCGCTCCCTGTGGTCCCGGTGATCGCTGTGCCGACGGCGACGACCAGCCCCAGGCAGGCGAGTGCCGCGGTGATCTGCGACCCGCTGGAGTGTCGCGCCATGGGGCCGGACGCCATGGGCGCGGTGGGCCTGCTCCCCGCGGCCATCGTCCGGCGTGCGGACATCGCACGCCGCGCACTGACGATCATGATGGGCAGGAACAGCACGAACGCGAGCATGACCAGGGCGGACAGTGCGACCCGGGCCCAGCTGGGCAACGGCAGCAGCCACAACAGCAACCCGCCGTTGATGACGACGATGCGCCATACGGCCCAGCGGTTCATCGCCTGCACGCCGATGTCGGTGACGACCCCGCCGGAACCCATGAGGCTCGGCAACAGCCGGCTCATCACGCCCAGCAGAAGCTGGGCGGCGAACCCCGCGACCATCGGGATCGTCAGCGGCGCCAGCCGGTCCGGATCCAGCGGACCGGTCGCGACGATCACGGCGAGCGCGATCAGCGAACCGCACAGCCAGAGCAGGGCCGCGGACACCGACAGCGCGTCGTACCACGGCTGCAGCCGCACGCCGGGGGAGCGGATCGCGCGAAGCACGGTCGGCGCGGCCACCGCCACCCAACCGGCCAGGTAGAGCACCGTGCCCGCGGTTGCGAGCGGCGCGATCCCCGCCAGCGCCCCGGCGACGATCGCCGCCAGCCCGCAGAGCAGGGCCGCGAGTGTGGGGACCGTGCGGCGGAGCGTGCCGCCGGAGTTCGCGTCGTCGTCGATCCCCAGCATCCGCGGATAGACGACGATGAGCGTGCCGGCCGCGGCGAGGCCCAGGAACCCGAGCAGGTTCGTCGCCTCGTGGGCGAGCACGAACCGCGCGTGCCAGGCGTCGGAGAGTCCGTGTGCGAGGGCGGCGCCGAACCCCGCGCCGGCGGGCAGCAGCAGCGCCGAGCAGATGTAGTACCAGACCCCGTCCGCGTGCCAGGCGGTGCGGCCGGCGCGGGCCGCGCGCAGCTGCCAGAGGAGCCCGACGGCGTGCCAGGCGACTACCGCGCCGATGATCACGGCGCCGACGAGGGTGGCCGGCCACACGCCGCCGGCCACCCCCACCACGGTGATCACGACGGCGATGTTGAGCGCGTAGATGCGCCCCAGCTGGAACCTGCGGGTGCGCTCCGGGGCCTCGCCGCGCAGGAAGCGCTCGGTGAAGTGCTGCGACCACACGAGGATGGAGTTGGTGACGACGCCCAGGGTGAACATGTGCACGAGCAGCCAGCGGGACTCCGGCAGGAACCGGTGGAGGATGCCCGCGAGCACCAGCAGGATCATCCAGACCCGCACCGGCATGCCCGCGCGCTGGTGCCAACTGCGAGGACGCCGTGTGCGGCCCTCCGGCGCATCAGTGGTGGTCACGCAGAAATCGTATGCCGCAGAATATTTTCACGCATCATGCGCCGTGAAATGAGACGGACTTCATCATCGCGTGCAAGCGACGGCGTGCGGAGGGGTGCGGACGGGGTCCGCTCACGCGCTCTCGGCGGCGGAGCGGCGTGCGGCGCGGGGCCGGGGCGTCCGCGGCACGCACGCGGTCAGTGCGGTCGATGCGAGGGCGGCGGCGAGGCAGACGGCGGCGGCGATCGTGAACGCGCCGGCCGTCGGCGCGGCGAGCTGCTGCGCACCGGCGGGGGAGTCCGCCACCGCCACCGTCACCGTCATCGTGGCCAGTACGGCGCTGATCACGGCCGACGACGACGAGGTGCCGATCGATCGCATGAGCGCGTTGAGCCCGTTGGCGGCTGCGGTCTCGCCGACGGGCACCGCGGCGATGATCAGCGCGGGCATGGCGGCATAGGCGATGCCGATCCCGCCGTTGACGATGATGCTGGCGATGAGGATCTGCACTGCGCCGAAGGGGGTCGCGAGCACCACGAGATATCCCACAGCGATGACGACGGTGCCGCTCATGAGGGTGACGCGGGGCCCGAATCGATTGCTGATCCGCGCCGACAGCGGCGAGCAGAAGAACATCACGATGCCGCTGGGTGCGATCAACAGCGCTGTCTGCGTCATCGTCAGGCCCAGGCCGTAGCCCGTCTCCTCGGGCGCCATGAGCAGCTGCGGCGGAATGAGCGCCATGCCGAACATGGCGAAGCCGACCGCGACGGAGGCGAGGTTGGTGAACAGCACTTGCGGGCGGGAGCTCACGCGCAGGTCCACGAGCGGACCCCGCACTCGCAACTGGTGCACCGACCACAGAGCGAAGACCACGGCAGAGGCCCCGAAGGCCCCCAGCGTGCGGGCCGACGACCAGCCCCACACGGAGCCCTCGGTGACGGCGAGCAGGAACGCGGCCAGGCCCGCCGCGAGCCCGGCGGCCCCGACCGCGTCGAATCGGCCGCCGCTGCGCACCGGCGATTCGGGGACCAGGCGCAGTACGGCCACCAGCGCGGCCGCCGCGAGCAGACCGGTGGCGGCGAAGACCACGTGCCAATCGGCGCGTTCGGCGACGACCGCCGCGGCCGGCATGCCGATGGCCCCGCCGATGCCGATCGTCGCGCTCATCATCGCGATGCCGCCGCCCACCCGCTCCTCGGGCAGCTCGTCGCGCATGATGCTGATGCCCAGGGCGATCACGCCCATCGACACCCCCTGCAGCCCGCGGCCGATGGTCACCGTGACGAGCGAGGAGGTCGATGCGCACAGCACCGAGCCGACGATCAGAGAGAGCAGGCACAGCGCCAGCACCCGGCGCTTGCCGTACATGTCTCCCAGGCGCCCGGCGATGGGCGTCATGATGGCGCCGACGAGGAGCGTGGCGGTGACCGCCCAGGAGGCGTCGGCGGGGCCCGCATCCAGCAGCTCCGGCAGGCGCGGCACGAGCGGGATGATAATGGTCTGCACCAGGGAAGCGAGGATGCCCGTGGTGCACAAGACCGTCACCACCACTGCGGGGCGGCTCTGCGGGTGCATCGGGGCGGTCTCATTCCGTCGTCGGCGTCGCGCTGCGCGAAAGGGCGCGGCCCGTCCCGGCGGTGCCGGGACGGGCCGCTTCGCCCGCAGTCTAAGGAAACATCAGGCCGCGGCGAGTCCGTGATCCCGCCGACTGCGACCGCGCGTGATCCGGCGCACGATCCCGCGCCGGGAACCCTTCAGCGCCGAGGCCAGGCCCCGCCGACGCCCGGTGGCGGGGTCGATGAGCGACGTGGTGCGACCGTCGAAGCGGTGCTCGGAGTTGGTCTCCGGCGCCGCGTCCACGGTGTCGCGCAGGTACTTGTTCGGCAGCGACAGCTTGGCGATGGTGCGCCAGGACTGTCCGTACTGCACCAGCAGGGGCCCGGTGGTGTAGGGCAGGTCGTACTTGTCCGCCAGCTCGCGCACGCGCACCGCGACCTCGGCGTAGCGGTTGCTGGGAAGGTCGGGGAACAGGTGGTGCTCGATCTGGTAGCTCAGGTTGCCGGTCATGAAGTCCATGGCGCGACCGCCGGAGATGTTCGCGCTGCCGAGCATCTGGCGCAGGTACCACTCCGCGTGGGTCTCGGTGTCGACGTCGCGCTTGGTGAACTTCTCGGCTCCGTCGGGGAAGTGCCCGCAGAAGATCACCGCGTTGGTCCAGACGTTGCGGATCGCGTTGGCGGTGAGGTTGGCGGTGAGGGTGCTCTTCCACCGGCGCCCGGACAGGGCCGGGAAAAGGACGTAGTCCTTGAGGACCTGCTTGCCGATCTTGCGCAGCGCGGGCGTCAACTGGGCGCGGAACTTCTCCTTGGGCACCCGGCCCTTGGCCACCTTGCCCAGCTCCAGGGCCTGGATGGCCACGCCGTACTCGAACAGCAGCTGCAGGATCGCGTTGTAGGCGACGTTGCCCGCGTAGAAGGGGGACCAGCGCTGGTCGCGGGTCACGCGCAGCAGGCCGTAGCCGATGTCGTCGTCGATGCCGAGCACGTTGGTGTACTTGTGGTGGATGTGATTGTGGGTGTACTTCCAGTTGTCGGAGGTGCCGACTATGTCCCATTCCCACGTGGACGAGTGGATCTCGGGATCGTTCATCCAGTCCCACTGGCCGTGCATGACGTTGTGGCCGATCTCCATGTTCTCGATGATCTTGGCCGTGCCCAGGATGGCGGTGCCGGCGAGCCACCCGGCTTTGCGGTCGCTGCCGAGTGCGAGCGTCAGCCTGCCCGCGAAGTCGAGGGCGCGCTGGGCCCGGATGGTGGTGCGGATGTAGCGCGCATCGCTCTCGCCGCGGGACTCCTCCACATCCCGCCGGATCGCGTCGAACTCGCGCCCCAGCGCTTCGACGTCCTCATCGGTGAGGTGTGCGTACTCGAGTACGTCCGTGATTGCCATACGGCTACGTTACCGTAAGTTACGGCGCCGTAGGTAGGGGTTCGCGGGTGAGTCCTATGTCACATTGCGCGCGAACGGCGGCGTCATTCACACGCGATGCCGTCCCCGTCCCCGTCGAGGCCGGGCCGGTAGCCGGGGTCCCCGGCGTGGAGGGGGGCGGCGCCTGCCTCCCGCGCCCGGGCGCAGCTGCGGAAGGGCACCCCCGTTCCGGGGTCCGCCTCGGACTTCGGCGCCGCCGTCCCGGCGGCGGGCGCGGTGCCGGCGGCATCGGCGGGGGGAGGGACGGCGGGCGGTGGCGCGGTGCCGCCCCCGCAGCCGTCGAGGACCCGGCTGATCGCGTCCCGTTCGGCCGCGGTCACCCACAGGTCGTAGCGGTCCTTCACCCGTACCTGGCGGCTGACGTATGTGCAGCGGTACGGCTTCGCGGGCGGCAACCATGTCGCCGCGTCGCCCGCGCCCTTCCGCTGGTTGGCCGGGCCGTCCACCGCCTGCAGGTTGAGCGGATCGTTGGCCAGGTTCCGGCGGCGTTCGGGGGACAGCTGCTGTGCCCCCTTCTGCCACGCGTCGGACAGCGCGACCACGTGGTCGATCTGCACGTCGCGTGAGGTGCCCCGCCCGCGCGTGAACTCGATGCTCTTGCCCGTGTACGCGTCGTCGAGCACGCCGGTGAGCACGGTGCAGCCGTGGGACCCCGGCCGGTAGGTCACCGAGGCGAGGTCGCGGCGGAGGATGTCGTTGCGGGTGTCGCAGCCGTTGTGGCCGCCGTCGACGGTCACGTCGTCCGTCCACGCCTGCCCGAACAGGTCGCGGCTGTATCCGGTCTTCGGCGCGCGGCCCTTGACCGGAAGGCCGGCGAGCAGCGCGCGGACTTCGGCCACGTCCGGGGTGGTGCCGACGTCGGTGGCGGGAGCGGTGGACGGGTTCGGCGCGGGGGACGGGACGGCGGGGGTTCCCGCCGGCGTCGTCGCGTCCGGACCGGCGGACTCCGCGGCGTTGGTCGCGGGGACGTCCGAGGGCCCGGTGCCCACGGCCGGTGCGCAGCCGGTCGCCAGCATCGCCGCGCCGACGGCGAGGGTCAGGGCTCTCTGCCGCATCGACGACGACCCGCGGGTATGCCGCAGCGCCGCATCAGAGACCGGCGCGCCGACGGGAGGAGGCCCCGCGGCGGCCGTTGCGCCGCGGAGTCTCCGTGAACGCATCAGACGACGCCGAGGCCTATCGTCGGCAACACCGTGCACTGGATCGGCGGCGCGCCGTCCTCGCCCTTGCTGACCACCGAGCCGTAGATGGTGGAGACGACACGCCCGGTGCCCGTGTCCGCGATGGTGGTGAGCGTGGTGGGGCCGTCCTGGTTGATGCCGGACTCGTTGGTCAGCGGCTGGGTGCCCTGCTTGCCGGTGTCGACGTTGATCCACGACACCATGAGCTGCTGCGCCGGGGCCGGCTGCGCGCCCGAGGTGCCCAGGGCGGTGAACACGAAGCCGGCCTGGCCCGGGCCCGGGCCGGGGGCGGGAGCGGGCTGCGGCCCCGCCGTCATCAGCGCCATGCCGACGGAGTCCTGGCCGCCGGCGATGCAGCCCTGGCCCACGGTGGGGAAGAGGAACTGCTGGATGACGGGCTTGTCGCCGTCGGTGGGGATGTCCGGGCCGCCGCCCTTGCTGCCGTCGAGGAAGGCGATGGCGGAGGCGAGCTTGTCCTTCACGTCCTGCGGCAGCGGGGACTGGTCCACAAGGGCCTTGGCCTGCGCCAGCATCGCGTTGTTCGGCGTGCCGGAAGCGGGCTCGAGGAGTGTGCCGATGAACGCGGGGAACAGGGCCTGCACGGCGGCGAGCTCGTCCGCCGTGGGCATCCGGGCGTCCTCGGGGAACATCGCGGCGATGTCGGAGAGGGCCTGCGGATCGCTGATCGGTGCCACCGGGGACGCGTCCTCGGCGGCTGCGCCGGTCGGCAGGACGAGCGCAGCCGCGGCGACGGCCGCCAGCACTGCGAAAGGCCTTCGCGTTCGACGAATCAGTAGCACCGTCACATCCGTTCTCTCGGGTGGCATCTTCGTGCGCCGTGGCGGGGTGGTCCGCCGCATCGTGCCGCTTGCGCCGCAAGTCGGTCTGCTCGTCTGCAAGTTACTCGACAGTCCGCCGTCCTGGCCAACCGTGCGCGGTCGGGGTACCGGTCCGTGCGCGATGGGGGCCGTCCGGGCGCGACCCGGTGTGACGACGCACTGTAACAGTTGTGATTGATGTTCTTATTGTTGCAAGTGTTACCAAAGGGGAGTCCCGTGGTCAATCGAAACGGGAAAACCCGGCCGGCGCCGAGGGCGACATCAGGGGAGGCGATGCGAGGGCGCCGGTGGCGCAACCGGCCCGCCGGGCTCGTCGGCGCGGTGCGGAGCGGCCACCCTGATAGTCTCCTCCGGGTCCTTCGGACGGGGCAGGCGCATGTGTCGACGGCGCCATGCGCAGCCGAGTCGGCATCGAGAGAATCGGGGGCATGGGTCGGATGGCGCAGTCTGCGTCCCGCGGTTGCGGGACGGCGGGGCCGGAAACCGGCCGCATCCGCCGTGCGCTGGCGGCGGCGGCCCCGTGGGCGTGGCCGCTGCTGGCGCTGTCGGTCCTGGTCCGCGTGGGGGCCACGCTCTCGGGCGGCTCGCTGGGGCGGCTTCTGGACCTGCATGTCTACGTCGACGGCGCGGCGACCACCTTCTCCGGCAACCTGTACGGCTTCGTCCTCCAGGACGGCGCCGACGGCGCGGCACTGCCGTTCACCTATCCGCCGTTCGCGGCAGTGCTGTTCTATCCGCTGCACCTGATCCCGTTCACAGTGCTCGGCGTGGCCTGGCAGGTGCTGTCCGTAGCCGCGTTGTACGCCGTGGTCCGCATCGCGCTGCGGATGGCGCTGGGCGACGGTGCGGACGCTCCGCACATCCGCACGGCGGCGGTGCTGTGGACGCTGATCGGCATGTGGCTCGAGCCGATGCGGGTGACCATCAACTTCGGTCAGATCAACATCTTCCTGGTGCTGCTGGTGATGGTGGCGGTGCAGTCGCGCAGGTCGTGGTGCGCGGGCCTGCTGGTCGGCATCGCGGCGGGGATCAAGCTCACGCCGGCCGTGACGGGCCTGTACTTTCTCGCGCGGCGACGCTGGGCCGCGGCGGCCTGGTCGGCGGTGGCGTTCGCGGCGACGGTGGCGGTCAGCTTCGCGCTGATCGGCGACGAGACGCGCCGGTACTTCGAGGACCTGCTGGGCGACGCCGACAGGATCGGCCCGGTGGGCGCTCCCATCAACCAGTCGCTGCGCGGCGCGCTGAGCCGCATCGCGGGCCACGACCTCGGCGACCATTGGATCGTCGTCGGCGCGATCGTGGTGTTCGCGGTGTTGTGCTTCGTGGCCTGGCGGGCGCTCGGCCGGGACGACCGCCTGGGCACGCTGATCCTCGTACAGCTGCTGGGACTGCTGGCCTCGCCCATCTCCTGGAACCACCACTGGGTCTGGGTGCTGCCGCTGATCATCTGGCTGGTCCACGGATCCGTCTCCAGTCTCCCGGGCGCCCGTGTCCTCGCGGTCGTATGGACGGCGGTGATGCTCGTGGGGGTGTCGTCGGTCCTGCTCAATCCGCGGACGGCGGCGGGCGAGGTGATCGGCGGGTCGGCCGCGGAGGTGGTGCTGGGAACCGTCGACGTGGCCCTGACCGTCGTCACCGTCGCCTGGGCCGCCTGGGCTGCTCGGCGCAGGCGGGTCAGCCCGGCGCCAGCCGACTGATCTCGCCCGCCAGCGCCACGTCCTTGTCCGTGACGGCGCCGTCGGAATGCGTGGAGCAACGGAACGTGATCGTCCGCCATCGGATATCGATGTCCGGGTGGTGATCGACGCTCTCCGCGTGTTCCGCGACCCGGCGCACCCACTCGATCCCGTCCGGGAAGGTCGGGGCCTTCTTCTCCAGGACGAGTGCTGGCGGGCCCGGGTCGTAGGTCCAGCCGGGCAGGTCCTGCAACGCGGACGCGACGGCGTCCGCGGTCATTGCGGTACTCATGCCATCGATGCTCCGCGCGTCCAGCCGATGCCGCCACCCCGCCGCCCTGCGGACGGCCGATAGGATGCACGGTGCAAGGCCGGGGTGCCCGCTGCGGGGCCAGGAGACCGCAGGGCTGAGAACACACCCGAAGAACCTGATCCGGATCATGCCGGCGCGAGGGAGCCAGATGGATATTCATGCGATCACGAAGTCCCGGGTGGGCCGGTCGGCCCGGCGGGCGGGCCGGCCGCTGGCGGCGTTGGCGATGGTGGTGACGCTGGCCGCGGCGGCGGGGTGTTCGCTCTCCGGCGGCGGGTCGGACGGCGCCGACGTTCCGCTGGTGCTGGTCACCCACGATTCCTTCTCCCTCTCGGACGGCGTGCTCGACGGCTTCACCGAGCAGACCGGCGTGGCGGTGGAGGTACGCAGCAGCGGCGACGCGGGCAAACTCGCCAGCGAGCTCGTCCTCACCAAGGACGACCCGCTGGGCGACGTCGCCTTCGGGATCGACAACACCTTCGCCTCCCGGGTGATCGGTCAGGGTGTGTTCGCGCCGTACGTGTCGCCGGCGGCGCAGGGCGGTGCGCAGGACTACGCCGTGCCCGGCTCGGACGAACTCACCGCCGTCGACTACGGCGACGTGTGCCTCAACATCGACACGGGCTGGTTCGATCGGCACGGGGTCGCCCCGCCTGCGACGATCACGGACCTGACCAGGCCGGAATACCGGGACCTGACCGTGGTGGAGAACCCGGCGACCTCGTCGCCCGGCCTGGCGTTCCTGCTGGCCACGATCGTCACGCAGAACGGCGGCCCGGGGCGGCCCGATGCTCCGGCGCAGGCCGAGGGCTGGCAGGACTACTGGCGCGCGCTGCGCGACAACGGCGTCAAAGTCGTCGACGGCTGGACCCAGGCATACACCGTCGAGTTCTCGGGGTCGAGCGGCCATGGGCCGCGGCCCATCGTCGTCTCCTACGCGTCCTCGCCGCCGGTGGAGGCCGGGGCCGACGGGTCGGCGCCGGACACGCGGGCGGTGGTGGACAGTTGCTTCCGGCAGGTCGAGTACGCGGGCGTGCTCAGTGGCACCGACCGCCCGGATGCGGCCCGTGAGCTGGTCGACTTCCTGCTGTCTCCGGCGGTCCAGCAGGACCTTCCCGGCCAGATGTACGTGTTCCCCGTGCAGCGCGACACGCCGCTTCCGCAGGTGTTCGCCGAGTACGCCGCCCAGCCCGCCCACCCCCTGTCGATGGATCCGGCCCGGATCGGCGAGAACCGTGACGCCTGGATCCGGCAGTGGCGGGACATAGTCCTGGGGTGAGTGCGGATCCAGGGGCCGAGCGGCGCCGCGGCATGAGCCGTCCGGCGGGGTCCGGCGGTGCCCGGTGGCGCGTGTCCTGGCCGCTGGTCCTCGGCGCGGTCCCCGTCGGGTTCACCGCCGTGTTCTTCGCGTGGCCGGTCGTGGCCATCGTGCACCGCGGCCTCGTCGACGACGCCGGCCGTTTCGACCCGGCCGCGATCCTGGGGCTGTGGTGGACGCCAGAGGTGGGCCGGCTCGTGGCGTTCACGCTGGGTCAGGCGGCGGCGTCGACAGCGCTCACTCTGGCACTGGGCCTGCCGGTGGCATGGCTTCTGGCCCGCGTGCGCCTGCCCGGCAAGATGCTGGTGCGCGTGGTCGTGACGGTGCCATTCGTCCTGCCGACGGTCGTCGTCGGCGTCGCATTCCGGATGCTGCTGGGCGAAGGGCACCTGCTGGGGTGGACGGGGCTCGACGGCACCGTATGGGCGATCATCCTGGCGCACGCGTTCTTCAACATCGCGATCGTGGCGCGCACGGTCGGCGGCGTGTGGGCGCGGATGGACCCGCGCCCCGAGCAGGCCGCGCGGGCTCTCGGGGCGGGACCGGTCCGCGCCTTCGCGACGGTGACCGCGCCGCGGCTGCTGCCCGCCGTGGCCTCCGCATCGGCGGTGGTGTTCCTGTTCTGCGCCACCAGCTTCGGGGTGGTCCTGGTGCTGGGCGGAACGCGGTTCCGCACCTTGGAGACGGAGATCTACCTGCAGACCGTGCAGGTGTTCGACCTCAGGATGGCGGCGGCGTTGTCCATCCTGCAGCTTCTGGCGGTGACAGCGGCGCTCGCCGTGGCGGCACTCGCCCGCCGGGGAGCGCGCGGCACCACGTCCGCGCCCGCGGCGTCGCCCGTGGCGCGTCCCGCACGGGGGCTGCGGCGCCTCGCGGCCGCGGCGGCGCTGGCGATCGTGTTGGTCGTGCTGGTCATCCCGCCCGCGAGCCTGGTGGTGCGGTCGCTGCGCGTCGACGGCGGGTGGAGCCTGCACGCCTACCGGATCCTCGGCACCGAGGTCGCCGGCATCCGTCCCCTCGACGCGGTCGCCACCTCGCTGCGCACGGCCTTCGACGCGGCGCTGCTGGCGCTCGCGCTGGGCCTGCTCGCCGCGGTGGCGCTGAACCGGGGCCGCGGACGGGGCAAGGAACTGGCGGACGGTTTCATGATGCTGCCCCTGGGCGTGAGCGCGGTGACCGTCGGCTTCGGCCTGCTCATCACCATGGGGGCGTTGCCCGGCGACTTGCGCCGCTCGCAATTGCTGGTGGCGATCGCGCAGGCGATGATCGCCATGCCGCTGGTGGTGCGCACGCTCCTGCCCGCGATGCAGGGGATCGACGATCGGCTTCGGCACGCTGCGGGCGTGCTGGGGGCGGCGCCGCCGCGCGTCTGGTGGAGCGTGGATCTGCCGTTGGTGGCACGGTCGCTGGCCGCGGCTGTGGGCTTCGCGTTCGTGGTGGCGCTGGGCGAGTTCGGGGCCACGTCGTTCCTGGCCCGCGCCGACCAGCCCACGCTGCCGGTGCTCATCGGCAAGCTGATTTCGCGGCCGGGCGCGGACAACCTCGCGGCGGCGTTGGCGAGCTCCGTGCTGCTGGCCGTGGTGACGGGAGTGATCGTAGCGGTGATCGAGGCGGTGAGGGTGGCGGATGTCGGCGAGTTCTGATGCACGCCTGCAGGTTCGCGGGCTGACAGTGGATTACGGGGACGTGCGCGCCGTCGACACGGTGGACCTGGGCGTGGGCGGACCCGGCCGCAGCGTGGTGGCGCTGCTGGGGCCCTCAGGGTGCGGCAAGTCGACTCTGCTGCGCGCGGTGGCAGGCATCGAGCCGCTCACCGGCGGCTCCGTGGTGTTCGACGGCGAGGACGTGACCCGGCTGCCGGCGCACCGGCGCGGCTTCGGGCTGCTCTTCCAGGACGGACAGCTGTTCCCGCACCGCAGCGTGGCCGGGAACATCGGCTACGGGCTGCGCGGCGCCTGGGGGCGGCCGCGGGGAACGCGTGCCGCCCGTGCCGAGCGGATCGAGGAGTTGCTGGAGCTGGTGGGGCTCGAGGGCTACGGCGGCAGGCGTGTGGGCGAGCTGTCCGGCGGACAGGCGCAGCGGGTGGCGCTCGCCAGGGCGCTGGCGCCGCGGCCGCGGCTGCTGCTGCTGGACGAGCCGCTCTCCGCCCTCGACAGGGAGCTGCGCGACAGGCTCGCGGTGGACATCTCGCGGATCCTCGCCGCCACCGGGACGCCCGCGCTGGTGGTCACGCACGACCATGGCGAGGCATCGACGCTGGCGGAGACGATCGCGGTGATGCGCGACGGAAAGCTGGTCCAGGAGGCGGCGCCCCGGCTGCTGTGGCGTCACCCGCGGGACGACGCGACGGCCCGCTTCCTGGGGTATCCGCTGGTGGTGGACGGGCTGGTACGCGACGGTGTCGCGACGTGCGCGCTGGGCGGAGTGCCGGTCGCATACCCCGACGGGCCGGTGCGTCTGGGCCTGCGCGCGGAATCGGTGCACGCCCGCCCCGCGGCATGCGCCGGGAGCGGTGTCGGACCGCATGCCGTGACCGGGACCGTCGAGTCGGTGACGGTGCTGCCGTCCCGCACGCTCGTGTCCGTGGCCACCGGCGGCCCCGGCACCGGGGCGGACGGCGCCGGTGCCGTCGTCGCCACCTGGCGAGGCGATGCCGGGTCCGGGGGCCCGGATCCGGCCCGAAATGCGGTGCCGGATCAGCCGGTGCCGGACGGGGGCTCGCCGGGGCGGGACCCGGTGATCGGCGAGTCGGTGGCGCTGCGCCCGGTACCGGGGATGGTCGCGGTGATCGTGGAGGGATCGGTGCGCGAGGTGGCGGCGGGCGTCGTCATCCGCGGCGGCCGGGTGCTGATCGCCCAGCGCGCGCATCCGCCGTCGCTGGACGGGCTGTGGGAGTTCCCGGGCGGGAAGGCCGAGGCGGGGGAGTCCGGTCCGGTGGCGTTGCGCCGCGAGTTGCACGAGGAGCTCGGCGTGACGGTGCGCGTGGGCGACAGGCTGGACGGCGAGGTGGAGCTGGATCCGCCCGGCCGGGCCCAGGGTGCGGGGCCGACGTTGTTGCGTGCGTATCCGGCGACGATCGAAGCCGGCGAGCCGCGGGCCACCGAACACCGCGCGCTCCACTGGGCGAGCGCCGAGGACCTGGCGCGGATGCCGCTCGTGGACAATGACCGCCTGTGGATACCGGCGCTGCAGGCGCTGCTGCGGGAGTGAGGGCGGGGCCGCAGTGGTCGGCGGGCGGTGGCAGGCGCGGGTGATATCCCCCACAGGTGGCGCGCATTACCAGCAGCCGTCTCGGAAATCAACCGTCGGCCGAGTACTCTGACTCAGGTTGTGTGGCTCCGCAGGCGCCGAAAGATGCCTCGACACGCCTCCGACAACGCAGCGGCCCTTGCCGCCGGACCCCCGGCGGCGGGCAGGCGGCGCCGCCGCCGAAACGCACACCCATCCCGGACCGTTCAGCACATCCGGCCCGACCGATAAGCCAGGAGTACGCCCCGCGTGAGCACGCCCCGCACCGATTTCCGCAATGTCGCCATCGTCGCGCACGTCGACCACGGCAAGACCACCCTCGTCGACGCGATGCTGCGTCAGTCCGGGGCGTTCGCGGAGCGCGCGGAGCCGATAGACCGGGTCATGGACTCGGGCGACCTCGAGCGCGAGAAGGGCATCACCATTCTCGCCAAGAACACGGCCGTCCACCGTCACCACGAGGACGGCACGATGACGATCATCAACGTCATCGACACCCCCGGGCACGCCGACTTCGGCGGCGAGGTCGAGCGCGGCCTGTCGATGGTCGACGCAGTGGTCCTGCTGGTCGACGCCGCCGAGGGGCCGCTGCCGCAGACGCGCTTCGTCCTGCGCAAGGCCCTGGCCGCGGAACTGCCGGTGATCCTCGTCGTCAACAAGACCGACCGGCCGGATGCGCGCATCGCCGAGGTGGTCGAGCAGTCGCACGACCTGCTGCTGGATCTTGCCGCGGACCTTCCCGACGAGTCGGCCGCGGCGGCCGAGCTGGCGCTGGAGATGCCGGTGCTCTACGCGTCCGGCAGGGAGGGCAGGGCGTCGTCCGTGCGCCCCGCCGACGGCCACGCGCCGGATGCCGAGAACCTCGACGAGCTCTTCGATCTGCTGCTGAACCAGGTGCCCGCGCCCAAGGGCGACCCGGAGGGCACGCTGCAGGCGCACGTGACCAACCTCGACGCGTCGGCCTTCCTGGGCCGGCTGGCGCTGGTGCGCGTCCACCAGGGCACGCTGCGCAAGGGTCAGCAGGTGGCCTGGATGCACGACGGCGGCGTGAAGACCGTGAAGATCACCGAGCTGCTGCGGACGGTGGGCGTCGAGCGCGAGCCCGCCGAGTACGTGGAGGCCGGCGACATCTGCGCGGTGGCGGGCATCGCGGAGATCATGATCGGCGACACCCTCGCCGACGTGGACGAGCCGGTGGCGCTGCCCCGCATCGAGATCGACGAGCCGGCCATCTCGGTGACGATCGGCACCAATACCTCGCCGCTGGCCGGCCGCGTGCAGGGCCACAAGCTCACCGCGCGCATGGTCAAGTCGCGCCTGGACCAGGAGCTGATCGGCAACGTCTCGCTGCGTGTCCTCGACATCGGACGTCCGGACGCCTGGGAGGTGCAGGGCCGCGGCGAGCTCGCGCTGGCGGTGCTGGTGGAGCAGATGCGCCGCGAGGGCTTCGAACTGACCGTGGGCAAGCCGCAGGTGGTCACCAAGCAGGTCGACGGCAAGCTGCACGAGCCGTTCGAGGATCTCACCGTGGACAGCCCCGAGGAGCACATGGGCGCCATCACGCAGCTGCTCGCGGCGCGCAAGGGCCGCATGGAGGAGATGAGCAACAACGGCTCCGGGTGGATCCGCATCCAGTTCCATGTGCCGTCGCGCGGCCTGATCGGATTCCGCAACGACTTCCTCACCGAGACCCGCGGAGCGGGCATCGCCAACGCGGTGTTCGCGGGGTACGGGCCGTGGGCGGGCGAGATCCGCGCCCGGCACACCGGCTCGCTGGTCTCGGATCGCGCGGGACAGGTCACCCCGTACGCGATGATCCAGCTGGCGGACCGCGGCACGTTCTTCGTCGAGCCGGGGACCGACGCCTACGAGGGCATGGTCGTCGGCATCAACCCGCGCGCCGAGGATCTCGACATCAACGTCACCAAAGAGAAGAAGCTGACCAACATGCGCGCGGCCAGCGCGGATTCGACGGAGACGCTGGCGCGCCCCATCACCCTCGATCTCGAGGCTGCGATGGAGTTCTGCGCCACGGACGAGTGCGTCGAGGTCACGCCCGAGATCACCCGGGTGCGTAAGGTCGTCCTGAGCGGCACCGACCGCGCCCGGCAGCGTTCGCGCAACAAGGCGCGGGACAAGGCGGCCGGCTGAGCGGTCCCCCGTCGGGCGGCGGGCGGAGCGGACCGAGGGGAGTGGAGTTGTCGGTAGGTGGCGGAACGCACCGCGACGGGTCGTCACGTGCGCCACGGCGGCGCGCTGTGGACGGCGCCGGGGTCAGGCGTCGCGGCACGGTGGGCGCCGTGGCGCTGGCCGCTTCGGTATCGCTGCTGGCGGGCTGCACCGCGTCGCCGGACCCGGCGGTGGAGAGCCCCAGCGAGACCGTGCCCGCCCCCATCCAGACCACGGAGCTTTCCGTCACCGTCGCCATGGACGGGATCGGTCACGGATTCAATCCGCACCTGCTGGCGGACCAGTCGCCGGCCACCGATGCTGTCGCGGACCTGGTGCTGCCGAGCATGTTCCGACTTGCGCCGGACCCCGAGGACCCCGCCAGGCTGACGTTGCAGCCGGATTCCTCGGTGCTCGATGCGGCCGTGGTGGTGAACCAGGATCCGTTCACCGTGGAGTACCGGCTGAGCACCGAGGCGCAATGGTCCGACAGCGCGCCCATCGCGGTCGAAGACTTCCAGTACCTGTGGCAGCAGATGGTGACCGCGCCGGGGGCGGTCGCGCCGTCGGGTTACCGGCAGATCACCGACATCCGCGCCGTCGGCGGCGGCGGCAAGACGGTGCAGGTGGTGTTCGCGCGGCCCTACGATTCCTGGCGCGACCTGTTCCGCGCACTCGTCCCGGCACACCTGCTCAAGGACATGCCGGGCGGTTTCGAGACGGGGCTCGACGACGGCGTACCCGTGTCCGGTTCGCGCTTCAAGGTCTCCACGGTGGACAGGGGCCGCGGCCAGATCCTGCTGGAGCGCAACGACCGCTTCTGGGGGCCCCCTGCCACGCCCGACCGCGTGGTGATCCGCCGGGCCGGCAGCACCGCGCAGTTGTCCGAGGCGCTCCGCGGCGGCGACGTGCAGGTGTTCGACGTACGGGCCGGTGAGGCCGCGCTGAGCCAGTTGTCGGCCGTCGGCGGCGTGCAGGCACGGCGCGCGGACCGTGCCCGCTCGCTGTCGCTGACGCTCAACGCCCGCGCGCCGCACCTGCGGGACGTGCAGCTGCGTCGGGCGTTGCTGGACCTGCTGGACCCGCAGCGGCTGGCGTTGATCGGGGCGGACAGCGAGGCCGGGGCCCGGTGGGTCGGTTCCGCCACGGCGGTGCCTTCGGACCCCGCGTACCGCGTCACGGCACCGCCGCGGATGCCGCGCGAGGCCGCCCAGGACATCCTGCGGGCCGCCGGTTACGGGCTCGCCGCGCCCGACGGCGAAACCTCGGACGATCCTGTGCTGCAGATCAAGATCGGCGTTCCCCGCGGCGACACCAAGGCATCGGAGGTCGCCAGCACGGTCGCCGACGTGTGGACCGCCGCCGGGGTGGACGCGTCGGTCGCGGAGATCGACCCGGAGACGCTGTACGGCGACGCGCTGACCACCGGCGCCGTCGACGCCGTCGTCGGGTGGGAGGACGTGGACGTCGACCTGGCGGCGCGGGTCGCCGCGCGGTACGGCTGCGACGGGTCGGCGGTGTCCGTCCACGCCCCCGTGCCGCCCGCGGAAGCGCCGGCCGCCCCGAAGACGGTGGAGCCCACCGCACCCCCCGCGGCCTCCGCCTCGGCTGCACCCACCGCTTCGCCTGCGGCGCCCACCGGGACCGCCACGCCGGCTCCCCGACCGGTGCCGCCGCTCGCACCCGGCGACCCGGCGCGCAAGAACTTCGCGCAGCCGCAGGCGGCGCCGAGCAATATCGGCGGGGTCTGCGACGAGGAGCTGCAGCCGGTGATCGCCCGCGCACTGCAAGGCGAGATCGACGATGACCGGCTCGTCGAGGAGGTCGACCCGGCCGCGTGGTCGTTGGCCACGGTACTGCCGATCATGCAGGACACCGGCGTGGTGGGCTCGACGAGCGCGATCGAGGGCACCATGCTGGGGGATGGGCTGCTGGCCTCGGCGCTGTTCGTCAACGCCGCCGGCTGGCATCGCACGCCGGGGCGGGCAGAGCCGGAGCACCCCACGACGACGACGCCCCCGAAGTGAGGCGGCCCGAAGAGGAGCGGTGCGAAGTGCCACGGCCCCGGTCGGCGACCGCGAAGTGCGATGGGAGGACGCGATGACCGACGGCGAAGACGGCGGGTCCGCGGCAGGTGTGCACGCCGGCCAGCGGATGCTGCTGGTGCATGCGCATCCCGACGACGAGACGATCACCACCGGCGGCACGATCGCCCGCTACCTCGAGGAGGGAGCCGAGGTCACCATCGTCACCTGCACGCTGGGCGAGCAGGGCGAGGTGATCGGCGACGAGTGGGCGCAGCTCGTGGCGGAGGAGTCGGATCAGCTGGGCGGCTACCGGATCATGGAGCTCTCCGCGGCGCTGGCGGCGTTGGGCGGCCCGGGCCACCGGTTCCTCGGCGGTGCGGGCCGGTGGCGTGACTCCGGCATGGCCGGCACGCCGGCGGCGGAGCATCCGCGGGCCTTCGTCCGCGCAGACGAGTCGGAGACGGTGGGGGAGCTGGCCGCCGTGATCGCCGAACTGCGTCCGCACGTGGTGATCACCTACGGCCCGGACGGCGGCTACGGGCACCCGGACCACATCCGCGCGCACACGGTCACGATGGCGGCGGTGGAACGTGCACGCGAAAGCTGGGACACCGCCAAGGTGTATTGGACGGTGTCCGAGGACGAGGCCGTCGCAGCCGGGCTCGCGGACCTGGGCCCGGTGCCCGGAACCTGGTCGGTGCCGCAGGCGGGCGCGCTGCCCGCGGTCCCGGCGTCTTCGGTCACCGCCGAGGTGGACATTTCGGGGTACCTCGAAGCCAAGCGGGCGGCGCTGTCCGCCCATGCGACCCAGGTGCAGGTGGCGGACGGCGGGCGGGCGTACGCGCTGTCCAACGACATCGCGCAGCCCGTCGTCGCACGCGAGTTCTTCATCCTGGCGCGCGGCGGCGCGGGCCGGTCGGGGCGGGCGGGGCGCGAAACCGACCTGCTGGCGGGTGTCGACGCCGGCTCCTGAACCCGTTGCCGGCGGGCCGGGCCGGGTGCGGGCGGCGCGGAGTCCGCTTGAGGCGCGCGCCGGCCGAAGCCGCTAGCATGTGAGGTCACGTGGGTCGGGGAGGCGTTTCGGGCCGGTCGGGGCCGGTACGGGGGTTCGGGGCCTTCACGGACGATGGGAACAGTCGAGAACCGGAGGTATCCGATGCACACGGCCACGTCGCTGGACCTGGTGCCGCCCTTCATATCGCCCGAGCAACTGCACGGGTCGTACACGGGGTCCATCCTCAATCTGGCGCAGAGCCAGGCGCACGAGCTGCCGATGCTCGAGCGCGTCATGTCGATCCTCGCGGGGATCGTCGGCGTATGAGCGCTCCGGCCGCCGTTCCGGTGCGCCCGGAGGACCCGATCGATTCGTCGTGGGGCCGCGCGGCGCTGGCCGTCCTGCTGTTGGCCGACGGGCTGGCGGTGGGCCTGATCTCGGTGTTCTTCCTCCCGCTGTGGGTGGGGAGCGTGCCGGTGCCGTTGGTGATCCTCGGTGCCGCATTCGCGAACCTGGGGCTGGTCATGCTCGCCGCGCGGTTCACCGACCGGACCTTGCTTATCGCGACGCCGCTGATCGGGTGGCTGGTGGTGTACCTGCTGGCCGCGGCGGGTGGTCCGGGCGGTGACGGCGTGCTGCCGTCGGACTGGCGCGCGTTGCTGCTGCTGTTCGTCGGCCTCGTCCCGGCCGGCATCCATCTGGGCAACCGCGCGCTCGCGCGGTCCTTCGCAAAGGGTGCCGCGGGCCGGTGAGCTGCGCGGGGTGAGCTGCGCGGGGTGACCTGCGCGGGGCGCGGGGGATCAATCCGAGGGGAGGGCGCTCTCACAGCGCGGGCAGGCCACGGCTGAACGGTCCTCGATGAACAGCCCGCATTCGGGGCAGACCCGGTTGAGCCAGCAGGCGGGGTCGCCGCCGAGATCCTCGTCGTAGTCGGGACGTGCGTTCTCGTCAGGCATACCTCCATCATGTGCCCGCCGGCGATACCGCGCACGGCGCGCGTGCGGGGAAGCCGTGGCGGGACGGCATGGTGGGAGGGCGTTGGCGTGTGCCGCGGCCGATGGAGCATCATCGGGGAGTGACTTCCACCGGTTCCGGCGATCGAACGAGCACACCGCTTTCCCATCCGACGACTCCCGCGGCCCCGCCGTCGCCGGCGGCGATGAGACGGGCGCTGCGGCGCGCCGACGACGGCGTGGCGCTGAACGTCGCGGAATCCGCCGTTCTTCTGGGTGCGCGCGGCGCGGATCTCGACCGGCTCTGCGCGGCGGCGGCGCGGGTGCGCGACGCAGGCCTGCGCGCCGAGGGCCGCATCGGGGCCGACGGGCGCGGCATCATCACCTACTCCCGCAAGGTGTTCATCCCGCTCACCCGGTTGTGCCGGGACCGCTGCCACTACTGCACCTTCGTCACCGTGCCGGGAAAGCTGCGCGCGGCGGGCCAGGGCGCGTTCCTGGAGCCGGACGAGGTGCTGCAGATCGCGCGCGAGGGCGCGGCGCTCGGCTGCAAGGAGGCGCTGTTCACGCTGGGCGACAGGCCCGAGGACCGCTGGCCCGAGGCGCGCACCTGGCTGGAGGAGCGCGGCTACGAATCCACGCTGGACTACGTCCGTGCCATGTCGATCCGGGTGCTGGAGGAGACCGGGCTGCTTCCGCACCTGAATCCCGGGGTGATGTCCTGGGCGGAACTGTCGCGGCTCAAGCCGGTCGCGCCCTCGATGGGCATGATGCTCGAGACCACCTCCGAGCGGTTGTTCACCGACCAGGGCGAGGCGCATTACGGCAGCCCGGACAAGGATCCGGCAGTGCGGGTCCGGACGCTCACCGACGCGGGGCGGCTGACGATCCCGTTCACCACGGGCATCCTCGTCGGGATCGGCGAGGACGTACGCGAACGCGCGGAGTCAGTCCACGAACTCCGCCGCCTGCACAAGGCTTTCGGGCACATCCAGGAGGTGATCGTCCAGAATTTCCGGGCCAAGGGCGACACCGCCATGCGGCTGGCCGCCGACGCGGACATCGAGACCTACCGTGCCGCCATCGCCGTCACCCGGCTCGTGATGGGGCCGTCCATGCGGATCCAGGCGCCGCCGAACCTCGTCTCGCCGGAGGAATGCGCCATGCTCCTCGAGGCGGGCGTGGACGACTGGGGAGGGGTCTCGCCGCTCACGCCCGACCACGTCAATCCGGAGCGGCCGTGGCCGGAGATCGCATCGCTCGCCGGGATCACCGCGGCGGGGGGCTTCGAATTGGGGGAGCGGCTGGCCGCGCAGCCGAAGTACATCGCCGCCGGCCAGCCGTGGATCGACCCGCGGATCGCCGCGCACGTGGCCGCGCTTGCGGATCCGGCGACGGGCCTCGCCAGTACGGACGCGTCGCCGCGGGGGCTGCCCTGGCAGGAGCCGGACCCGCAGTGGGAATCGAGCGGCCGGGTGGACCTGGAGACCGCTATCGACGTCGAGGGCCGGCGTAGTGAGACGCGCAGCGACCTCGGCAGCGCGTTCGGCGACTGGGACACCGTGCGCGAGCAGGTCCTGGCCATCGAACATCAGCGCGACGGCGCGCCTGAGCGGCTGGATTCGGAGGTCCTCGCGGCGCTGCGGCACGCTGAGGCGGACCCGGCGGGATGCAGCCGCGAGGAGTACGTGGCGCTCGCGGAGGCGGATGGCGCCGGCCTGGAAGCCGTGGTGTCGCTGGCGGATTCGCTGCGCCGCGACGTGGTCGGCGACGACGTCACCTACATCGTCAACCGGAACATCAACTTCACCAACATCTGCTACACGGGCTGCCGCTTCTGCGCCTTCGCGCAGCGCAAGGGGGACGCGGACGCGTTCACGTTGTCGGCGCGGGAGGTGGCGGACCGCGCGTGGGAGGCGCACGTCGCGGGCGCCACCGAGGTGTGCATGCAGGGCGGCATCGACCCGGAGCTGCCCGTCACCGGCTACGCCGACCTGGTGCGCGCGGTCAAGGCACGCGTCCCGTCGATGCACGTGCACGCGTTCAGCCCGATGGAGATCGTCAACGGCGCGTCACGCGGGGGCGAGAGCGTGCGCGAATGGCTGACCGCGCTCAAGGAGGCGGGGCTCGACACCATCCCGGGCACCGCCGCGGAGATCCTCGACGACGAGGTGCGCTGGGTGCTGACCAAGGGCAAGCTGCCCACCGCGGAGTGGGTGGACGTGATCACGACCGCGCACGAGGTGGGTCTGCCGTCGAGCTCGACGATGATGTACGGCCACGTGGACGCCCCGCACCATTGGGTGGGGCACCTGGAGGTGATCCGGGGGATCCAGGACCGCACCGGCGGTTTCACCGAGTTCGTGCTGCTGCCGTTCGTGCACCAGTCGTCGCCGCTCTACCTGGCGGGCGCGTCGCGGCCGGGGCCCACCATGCGTGAGAACAGGGCGGCGCACGCGTTGGCCCGGATCATGCTGCACGGCCGGATCGCCAACATCCAGACCAGCTGGGTCAAGCTCGGCGTCGAGGGCACGCAGGCGATGCTGCAGGGCGGGGCCAACGACCTGGGCGGCACGCTGATGGAAGAGACGATCTCGCGCATGGCGGGCTCCACGAACGGGTCGGAGAAATCCGTGGCCGAGTTGCATGACATGGCTGCGGGCATCGGCAGGCCGGCGCGGCAGCGGACCACGCTGTACGCGCCCGTGGACTCCCCGGTGACCGTGAGTGCACCCTGAGCGGCGGCGCCGGACGCGACGGCGTCATAATCGACGGTGGTCGCCCACGCTTCTGCGGCGGCCGCTCGATGAAAGGGAGGGCTCACGGCAGTGACCTACGTGATCGCAGAACCATGTGTCGATGTGTTGGATCGTGCGTGCGTCGAGGAATGCCCCGTGGACTGTATCTACGAGGGCAAACGCATGCTGTACATCCAGCCCGATGAATGCGTCGACTGCGGAGCGTGTGAGCCGGTGTGTCCGGTGGAGGCGATCTTCTACGAGGACGACGTCCCCGACGAGTGGGAGCGCTACACGGCGGCCAACGTCGACTTCTTCGACACGTTGGGGTCCCCGGGGGGCGCATCGAAGGTGGGCGTGACCGACCACGACCCGGAGTGGATCATGAAGCTTCCGCCCATGGGCGAGGAATGACCCGTCCACGATGATGACCCGTTTCCACTGATGACAGAGTGTTGACGGCACACGCGCGCCCCGCCGGCCGGCGGGGCGCGCGTGTGCCGTCAACACCCACGATGTGAGGAATTCTTCTGTGCGCACACCGCTGACGGGCACGCTGCCCGGGTTCCCGTGGGATACGCTCGCCGCCGCCAAGGCGGAGGCCGGGGCGCACCCGGACGGCATCGCGGACCTGTCCGTGGGCACCCCGGTGGATCCCGTCGCCCCGGTGATCCGCGAGGCGCTCGCGTCGGTCGCGGACGCACCCGGCTACCCGACGACGGCGGGCACTCCCGCGCTGCAGGAGGCCGCGCTCGCGGCGCTGGGCCGGCGCTTCGGGATCGGGTCCGGGCACGGGGCGCCGCGACTCGGCATGGTCCCGGCCATCGGCACCAAGGAGATGATCGCGTCGCTGCCGTCGCACCTCGGCCTGGGGGCGCAGGACACGGTCGTCATCCCCGAGTTGGCCTACCCGACATACGAGGTGGGTGCGCTTCTTGCCGGGGCGCGCCCCGTCCGCGCGGACGGCACCGCGCAGCTGGGCCCGGCCCCCGTGACGATGATCTTCATCAATTCGCCCGCGAACCCCAGTGGGAGGATCCTCGGCGTGGACCACCTGCGCAAGGTGGTCGACTGGGCGCGTCAGCGCGGCGCCATCGTCGTATCCGACGAGTGCTACCTGGGCCTGGCCTGGGACGCGGAGGCGGTGTCGATCCTCGACGAGCGGGTGCACGGCGGCGACGTGACGGGGCTGATCGCGATCCACTCGCTGTCGAAGACGTCGAGCCTGGCCAGTTACCGCGCGGGGTTCGCGGCGGGCGATCCGGCGTTGCTGGGCGAGCTCCTCGAGGTGCGCAAGCATGCGGGGCTCATGCTGCCGCTGCCGGTGCAGGCGGCGATGGTGGCCGCGCTCACCGACGACGCGCACGAGGCCGAGCAGCGTGAGCGTTACCGGCGCCGCCGTGCGGTCCTGCGTCCGGCGGTGCTGAAGGCGGGCTTCCGGATCGATGACTCCGACGGCGGGCTGTACCTGTGGGCCACGCGGGACGAGCCGTGCCGCGACACCGTCGACCGGCTGGCGGCGCTGGGCATCCTCGTCGCTCCCGGGGACTTCTACGGCCCCCGGGGCGCGCGGCACGTCCGGATGGCGCTCACCGCGTCGGACGACCGCATCGCCGCCGCCGCCGATCGGCTCGCCGACGCAGCATAGGCTGGCGGCCATGGATGTTCAGGAGACCACGCGGCGGGTCCAGGAGGGGGTCGCCGCCGGGGCGAAGGTCGTGCGGTTCCGCGATGGCGTTCGCGACGACCAGCCGGAGGGGACGCCGCCCGAGGAGGTGTCGGTGCTCGTCGCCGACGGCTCGCCGGGTACCGGATTCACCTCGTACAGCACGGTCGACATGGCGCGGTTCCCGACCAACGTCGCCGACGACGCGGGCAGGCGGGTGGCCAGTGAACTCATCACCGTCGGACGCAGTGGTCAGCGGGAATTCTCCGACGTGCTGGCCGCGTGCGCATTCGCCGTGGCCGGCGGTTCCCTGCACGTGACTCCGCTGGCGATGATCCCGGACGCGGTGGCGGCCTCCGCGCCCGGGCACGCCACGCGGCATGTCCTTCTGGTGCCGCCGTTCATCTGGCCCGACCTGCAGATCGTGGTGGAAGAGGACGAGGACGCCGACGCCGGGCTGCCGGCCCAGGTCACCACGTGGCTGCAGGCGGTGCCGATCTCGGACGACGAGTTCCGGTACGCCACCGATCACGGCGCGCAGTCGCTGTTCGACCGGCTCGAGCGTGCCGGGGCGGACGTGTCGGACCTGGACCGCGCCTCGGTGATCTGAGGGTCACTTGACGGCCACCGGGTTCACCGGAGAGCCTGCGCCCCCCACGATCCGCAGGGCCTGCGCTGCCAGGAAGAACTCGTACACGCCGTCGTCCGCGCAATCGTCGGCGAGGTCCTCGAGCCACCAGAGTTCGCCCAGATGCATGCCCATGTCGCGGATCATGACCATGTGCAGCGGGCTGGCGACACCCGGAAGGGGGCTCGGCCCCTCGACCGCGAGGGTGTCCGCGGCGACGGCGGCCACGCGATGGCGCTCGAACCATTCGGCGGTGCGATAGTCGAGGCCCGCGGCCGTCGTACCGAACCGCGACCAATCGTCCCCGTCGACGACGGTCATCGCGCCGGTGCGGATCAGGACGATGTCGCCCGGCCGCACCTCGACACCTTCGGCGGCGGCGACGGCATCGAGGTCGTCGGCGCTGATGGAACGATCCGCCGGAAGAATCTCCAATCCGTGCCAACGGGCCACATCCAGGAGGATCCCGCGCCCGACGAAGTCGCCGTGCACTTTGTCGATTCCGTTCTTCGCGGCACCGTGCACGCTCACCGAAGCCGCGGGGACACCGTTGTAGAGCATGTCGCCGTAGTACATGTGGCAGAGCGCGTCCCACTGCGTCGACCCCTGGGTCGGCATGATCAGCATGTCGTCGGTGGGCTCCGCGCCGCCGCCGAGTGGCAGGCCGGCCGATTCGTTGCCCGTGTGCGTCATGACGTGAATCGGGTTGAACCTGCCCATCATTCCGTTCTGCGGGCCGACTCCCGACTTGAGGGGCAGCCCCAGGGGGAACACCTGGCCGGTGCGGATCATCGCCGCGGCGGCGACGCGGCGCTCGGGCGTCAGGTGGTTGAGAGTGCCCTTCTCGTCGTCGTCCCCCCACCTGCCCCACGCCCGCCGCGCTTCGCCGTACGCGAAGATCGCGGCCTCCGAACGCCGTCGGATCTCGCCGGGTACTCGCCGCATCAATTTCCTCCAGCCCGCGCACCGGTGCGCTCCGTTGTCGTGTCCGGGTGTGAAGCGGTATGCCGTTCAGCAACCCGTGCCGATCGTCGACACGGGTGAGTGTCGTGCGTCTCAGTCGGGCCGCGCATGCCCGCGTCCCGGTATTCGGGCACGGGATAGCGTGGTGCTGTCGGGCGCGGAGGCGAGAGGATCGGTGCGACTGTGGACGCGATAGGGGACGGCGCTGCAACGGCAGGGATCGGAGCGGGGAGTCCCGGGAGGAACGCATCCGGGCCGGGGGCATCGGGGGCGGCTCGTCGCGCCTGGCTTCCCCTCGGCACCGCCGTGGGGGGAGACGATCCCGACACCCTCGTCATCGGCGACGTCCGGATGTCCAGACACGACCTCTACGCGGCGGCGACGGCGGCGGCCGAACGGATCGCGGGCGCCGGGCGGGTGGCAGTGTTCGCGCGGCCGACCGCGCAGACGGTGCTGGCCGTGCTCGGCGGCCTGATCGCCGGAGTCACCGTCGTGCCGGTGCCGCCGGACTTCGGGCCGGGGGAGATCGCGCACATCCTGCGGGATTCCGGCGCGCAGGCGTGGCTGGGCGACGGCCCTGATCCGGCGGTCGCGACGGGGGCGCCGACTCTTCCGCGCATACCGGTCCGTCTGCACGCACGGTCGTGGCATTCGCTGCCGCAGCCGGCCCCGGAATCGGCCGCTCTCGTCATCTACACGTCGGGCACCACCGGCGCGCCCAAAGGCGTCGTGCTGAGCCATTGCGCCATCGCGGCCGATCTCGACGGGCTTGCCCGGGCGTGGCAGTGGACCTCCGGCGACGTCCTGGTGCACGGGCTGCCGTTGTTCCACGTGCACGGACTGGTGCTCGGCATCCTCGGCCCTCTGCGCCGGGGCGGGCGCGTCATCCACACGGTGCGTCCCACGCCGGAGCGCTACGCGGCGCACCGCGGGACCATGTACTTCGGAGTGCCGACGGTGTGGAGTCGCGTGGCCGCCGAGCCGGATGCGGCTCGTGCACTGGCGCATGCGCGCCTGCTGATCTCCGGAAGCGCGCCGCTGCCCGTGCCTGTGTTCGACCGGCTGCGCACGCTCACCGGCCTCGCGCCGATCGAACGCTACGGGATGTCGGAGACGCTCATCACGCTCTCCACCCGCGCTGACGGCGAACGGCGGCCGGGCTGGGTGGGGATGCCGGTCGAGGGCGTCGAGACCCGGCTGCGCGACGAGCACGGAGAGCCGGTGCCGCACGACGGCGAGTCGATCGGCGGGCTGCAGGTGCGGGGCGCGACGCTGTTCGACGGCTACCTGAACAAGCCGGACGTCACGGCGGCGGAGTTCACTGCCGACGGGTGGTTCCGCACCGGCGACGTCGCCTGCATCGATGACGGCGGATTCCACCGCATCGTCGGCCGGGAGTCGACAGACCTGATCAAGTCCGGCGGATACCGGGTGGGGGCGGGCGAGGTGGAGACGGCCGTGGCGGCCCACCCGGACGTCGCGGAGGTCGCGGTGGTCGGCGTGGCCGACGACGACCTGGGCCAGCGGATCGTCGCGTTCGTCGTGGCGCGCGACCGGGCGGGGGCACAGCGGCTGCGCGCGGACGGCGGCGCATCGGTGGTCGAAACCGTTTCCGCTGCGTTGTCGGCGCACAAGCGCCCCCGCGAGGTGCGGGTGGTCGATGCGCTGCCCCGCAACGCGATGGGCAAGATTCAGAAGAAGCAGCTGCTCCGGTAGCGGTGGCGCCCCGGTCTTCGGGGCCGGGTGCCCGGACTCGCTGTGACCCGCGACACTCGGCGGTATCCTTGTGGAATGAGTGAGGGAGCCCAGCAGCATCTAGAAGCCTTGTTCTCCGATCACGGAGTGGGGGCGCTCGTCACCCTCAAGACGGACGGCCGCCCGCAGATCTCCAACGTGATGTACTCCTTCGAACGCGGTCGGCAGATGTTCGAGGTCTCGGTGACGGACACCCGCGCCAAGACCACCAATCTGCGCCGCGACCCGAGGGTGAGCCTTCACGTCAGCTCGTCCGACGGCTGGTCGTACGCGGTCGCGGAGGGCCGCGCCGAGCTGAGCCCCCCGGCGTCGGATCCGCACGATGCGACGGTCACCGGCCTGGCGTTGCTGTACGAGAAGCTGCAGGGCGAGCATCCGGACTGGGACGAGTTCCGCATGGCGATGATCCACGAGCGCCGTCTGCTTCTGACCATCCACGTGGAACGCGTGTACGGGGTCACCCGGGACTGATCGTTCGTCGGAGCCGAGCAAGGCGACGACGATGCGGACCTCCGGACGCCGCGCGGTACGCGTGCGCGCAGCGCCGGCACCGCAGGCGGGACGCGGTCGGGATCCGGGTGCAGACCCGGCGCTTCCGTACGGCGTGGTCATGGCCACCGGCGCCGGCTCGCACGTGGCCGACGCCGCCGGCCTTCCCTGGCTGCGGCTCCCGCTTCTGTGGATTGCCGTCGCCCTGGCGGTCGTCATCGCCGTCGCGGGGGCCGCCCGGATCCTCACCGGCCGTCTCGCCCCGCGTGACGGCATGCGGGCCGTGCGGTTCGGTGCGCTGTCGATACCGATAGGGCTCGCGGTCATCGCCGGCGGCCTGGCAGGCGTCGGCGGCATCGCGGTCTACCCCGCGGCGGCGGTGGCCGTTCTGTCCTGGGTGACGATGGCCGTTCTCGCGCCATGGTCCGCCGTGGCGGCGTCCAGGCACCTCCCGGAGCCGGGCCGCGTCGACGGGACCTGGTTCCTGCTGCCCGCGGCGCCGCTGGCCGGGGCGGTCGCCGCCGTCGACGTCGCCGCCGCGGTTCCGGACGGGCTGCGTGCTGCGCTCGACTGGTTCGCGCTGGGCGCCGCCGCAGCAGGAACCGCCGCGTACGTGGTGGTCGCCGTCGCAGCGGTGGCGTCCATGACGACGCGCAAAGCGGCCTTCCGTCCCGCGGTGGCATGGTGGATCGCCGCCGGATGCGCAGGGCTGGCCGCGGCCGCGGTGGGACGGGCGGCGGCAGCCCCGGTGATCGCGGCCGCGGTGGACGGAACGTGGGCGGTGCAGTGGTCCGTGTGGATGCTCGTCGCCGCGGCGAGCATCCTGCTGGTGCCGATCATCGCCTTGTCCGCCGCGTACCTGGCGCGCCGCCGGGCGGTTTCCGCGCGGGCGCCGTGGCCGCCGACGTTCTCGACGGGCGTCTACGCCCTGGGTCTGGGGCAGGCGGACAGACTGGCGCACGGCGCGGCGGTGCACGGGTGGTACCGGACCGCCGCGCCGTGGCCACGCTCGTCCTGTGGGTCTGCACCTCGGCGGCGCACGTTTACGGCCGTCCGGGCCCTGGCACACTGTCCGCGTGGATCAATGGGTGTGGCCGGCGTACATCGGGGTGATCGGCGGCGTCGTACTGTTCGCGCTCGTCTTCGTGCCGGCGTTGATCGTCCAGGTGCGGCGCTACGGCTCCCTGAGCCTGGCCCGCCTGCTCGGCACCGCCGCGCTCGCCGTGTACGCGGTGGCGCTCGTCGCCTACACGCTCCTGCCGCTGCCCACCGGCGACCTCTCCGTGTGGTGCGTGGAGCACGGGGTGTCCGGGGCACAGCTGAATCCCCTGCAGTTCATCGACGACATCCGGTCGCAGACCGCCGGCATGGGCATCACCGCCGCCGCGGCCAGCCGGGTGGTGCTGCAAGTGGTCTTCAACGTCCTCCTCTTCATTCCGTTCGGCCTGTTCACGCGCCGTTTCGTCGGGCGCGGGGTCGTCTTCGCCACGGTGGCCGCGTTCGCCGTATCGGCGGCGATCGAAGCGACGCAGTACACGGGCATCTGGGGCCTGATCGGCTGCTCTTACCGCGTGGCGGACGTCGACGACCTCATCGCGAACACGCTCGGCGGCCTGCTGGGCGCGCTCATCGCCCCGCTGGTGCTGGCGTGGATGCCGCAGAGTCGTGACCTCGCGCGCAGGCGGCTCACACCGCGGCCGGTGACGGCGCGGCGCCGCTGGGCCGGGATGCTCATCGACGCGTTCGGCTTCCTGGTATCCGGCGCGGTCCTCGTCATCGGCTGGCGGATGGTGATGCTGGGCCTGGGCCGCGACCTTGGCGAGACGCACGAGTGGACCGAGTGGGCGTTGCAGTTCGCGGTGCCTTTGTCGGTGGTCTTCGCGCTGCCGCCGGCGATGGGCGGCGGCGCGTCGTGGGGACAGCGCGCGGTGTGGCTGGTTCCCGTGCGTCGGGACGGCCGTGGCCTGGGCCCGGTGCAGCGCTTCGGGCGCGCGTGGATCGTCGGCGGGCTCTGGGCCGCGCTGCAGTGCGTGCAGGCGGCTCCGCCGGTCTCGGAGGGATGGTCCGACCGGGCCTCGATCGCCGCTGTGTTGATCGGAGCCGCCGCCGTGGTCGCGGTCGTCTGCACCCGGGACCGGCGCGGCCTGTCCGGCATGATGAGCGGTGCGCGCATAGTCGACGCGCGCGCAGCGGAAGACGACGACGATTGCGGGCAGGACGCCGGAAGTGCGATCGGTGCCCCGCCCGCCGACCGTCGGCCCGCCGACTGTCCGGCCGACTGCTGAACGCCGTACGGCGGTCCGGTCAGTCTGTCGCCGATTCCAGCACGAAGACGGGGATGAGCCGCGTCGTCTTCTCCTGGTACTCCGCGTAAGGGGGGTAGGCGGCGACGGCGCGTTCCCACCACGCCGCGCGCTCGTCACCGTGCACCTCGCGGGCGACGAATGCGCCCTTGGTCCGGCCGTCGCGGACCTGTACGCGCGGATTCTCGGTGAGGTTCCGGTACCAGACGGGGTTCTCGGGGGCGCCGCCCTTGGACGCCACGGCCGCGTAGTCCCCGTCGTGCTCCACCCGCATCACCGGGGTCTTGCGGAGCTTGCCGGATCTGGCGCCGATGTTGTCCACGATGACGACCGGCATTCCGGCCATCTCGGTGCCCTCGGTCCCCCCGGACCCCTCGTAGAGCTCCACCTGATCGCGGACCCACCGGGCGGGGCTGGGTGCGTACTCGGGGGTTCCGCCGGTGGGGGAGTCGCCGTCAATGCCGTGTGCCATGCCAGACCCTTCCTGTCCCGTTTCGACGTGGAACGTCTGCCTCAACGTCGATCCACGCGGTTTCCACGCCGATTCATGCGGTTTCCACGCCGAACCGTGCAGCTTCAATGCCGATCCGTGCCGTCGGCGAGCCGATCCGTCTCATCGGGCCGCTCGACGGTGACCTCCGTGGGCCTGGAGGTCGCGTCGGATGACCGTTCCCCAGCGTAGGCGTCGACGGCGGGGTCGGGTTGCGCTTCGCCGCCCGGCCCGGTCGGACCGGCGTCCGGGAAGGCGACGGCGTCGGGGTGTTTGCGCCACCACCGCGAGTTCAGCACTGAAAGCGCCACGAGCACCGCGAAGAACACCGCGGTGGCGATGAGCTGGTTGCGGGCCGTGGTGTCGGTGCACATCAGCACCACCAGTGCGACGAGTCCTGCGAGGGTGAACCAGCTCAGATACGGGTGCAGCCACATGCGCAGCCGCAGCGTGCCTTCCCGCTCGAAGCGGGACCGCAGCCGCAGCTGCGAGATCGCGATCATCGCCCACATCACGAGCAGCACGGCGCCGACGGCGTTGAACAGGATCTCCAACAGCTTGTCCGGCAGCAGCCAGTTCAGTACCACCGTGACGAACGAGAAGAACACCGACAGCAGCACTGCGGCCCGGGGCGCACCGTTGCCGGCCACGGACCCGAACACCCGCGGGGCCTCGCCGTTGCGGGCGAGCGAGAACACCATGCGCGCGGTGCCGTAGATCTGCGCGTTGAACGAGGACAGCAGCGCCACCACCACGACGAGCTCCATGAAACCGGAGGCCAGCGGGATCTGCGCCACGTCGAGCACGGCGACGAACGGGCTGGAGGCCAGTGCGCCGTCGGTCCACGGCAGCACCAGCACCATGATGGCGATCGAACCGAGGTAGAACGCCCCGATCCGCCAGACGACGTTGCGTACGGCGATGCCGATGGAACGCTCCGGATCCTCCGACTCGGCGGAGGCAATGGCCACCAGTTCGATGCCGCCGAAGGCGAACGCCACCACCAGGAGCCCGCTGGCCACGCCGGACCAGCCGTTGGGCATGAAGCCGCCGTCCCCGAGGAAGTGCGTGAAGCCCACCGGATCGGTGCCGGGCAGCAGGCCGAACACCAGCAGTACGCCCAGCACCAGGAATGCGATGATCACGCCGACCTTGAGGGCCGCGAACCAGAACTCGAACTCGCCGAAGTTGCTCACCTTGCTGAGGTTGACGACGGCGAAGAAGATCACGAACACCAGCGCGATCACCCACTGGGAGACCCCTGGTATCCAGGTGTGCACGATCTCGGAGGCGCCGGTGATCTCGGCGCCGAGCACCATGATCAGCATCGCCCAGTACAGCCAGCCCATGGAGAACCCGGCCCACTGGCCGATGCCCAGACGGGCGTACTCGGCGAACGAACCGCTGGAGGGCCTGGCCGCGCCCATCTCGCCGAGCATGCGCATCACCAGGACGACGATCACCCCGGCGAACACGTACGACAGCAGGACCGCCGGTCCGGCCTTGGCGATGCCCTCTCCGCTGCCGAGGAACAGGCCGGCGCCGATCGCCGAACCCAGCCCCATCATCGTGATGTGCCGGGTCTTCAGCCCGTGGCCCAGCGCGCCGGTGCCGGCGGCGGGCGTGGTGTCGTGGGTGCTCATCGTGGGGTGATCCTCCGCCCGCTCAGTTCTTGTGCAGGGCGCTGTTGAGCTCGATGCCGGACCCCGTGCGCGAGACGGCTTCGACGCTGCCCGTCTGGGAGTTGCGGCGGTAGAGCAGACCGGAGGTCCCGGACAGGGCGGCGGCCTTGACGACGGCGCCGCTGGGATTCGCGTCCGCATCGGTCGCGTCCGCGGCGTCGAGGAGGGTGACCTTGGTTCCGGCGGTCAGGTACAGCCCCGCCTCCACCACGCAGTCGTCGCCCAGCGAAATGCCGACGCCGGCGTTGGCCCCCAGCAGGCAGCTGCGGCCGACGGTGATGACCTCCTTGCCGCCGCCGGAGAGCGTGCCCATGATCGACGCGCCGCCGCCGACGTCGCTGCCGTCGCCCACGACCACGCCGGCGGAGATGCGGCCCTCGACCATCGAGGCGCCGAGCGTGCCCGCGTTGAAGTTCACGAAGCCCTCGTGCATCACCGTCGTGCCCTCGGCCAGGTGGGCTCCCAGGCGTACGCGGTCGGCGTCGGCGATGCGGACCCCGGCGGGCACGACGTAGTCGACCATCCGCGGGAACTTGTCCACCGAATAGACGGTGACGGGCCCGTCCGCCGCGAGCGCGGCGCGGACCGATTCGAATCCCTGCGGCGAGCACGGCCCGTGGTTGGTCCACACCACGTTGGCGAGCAGCCCGAACAGCCCGTCCAGGTTGAGCCGGTGCGGGGCGACCAGCCGGTGGGAGAGCAGGTGCAGGCGCAGGAAGGCGTCATGGGTGTCGACGGGCGGGGCGTCCAGCGAGGCGATGGTGGTCCGGACGGCGACGCGCTGCGTGCCGCGGCGGTCGTCCGCCCCGGTGAGCCGCGCAAGGCCGGCGGGGACGGCGTCGGCCTCCAGGCGGGTCGTGCCCGCCGCGGTGCCGGACGACTCCGCGTCGAGCCGCGGATCCGGATACCAGGTGTCCAGGACGGTGCCGTCCCGGGTGATGGTGGCGACTCCGGTTCCGGTGGCGCCGTCTCGGCGCGTCTTCGCTGCGGGTATCACGGGGGATCAGCCTACAACCGGTCCGCCGGGGTCGCCGGGTCGCGGGCGTCGTCGGCGGCGACCATCGATACGCTGGGCTGATGACGAGCCGAGACGCAACACACACGGACAGCCCGGGAGCCGGCGCCGCGGAACGGCCCGTGCTCGACCTGGCCGGGGATGTCGCGGAACTCGCGGCGGCGCTGGTGGACATACCCAGCGTCTCGCGTGACGAGGCGCTGATCGCGGACACCGTGGAGGCGGCTCTCCGTGCACAGGCCCCGCACCTGGAGGTGGTGCGCTCGGGCAACGCGGTGCTCGCGCGCACCACGCTCGGCCGGGCGCGCCGGGTGATGCTGGCAGGACATCTCGACACGGTCCCCATCGCCGGCAACGTGCCGTCGCGGCGGGTGGTGGGAGCGGGGGACGCCGCGGGGGCGCCGGGGGAGGCGCCTGAAGCGGACCTGCTCTACGGCTGCGGCACGGTGGACATGAAATCGGGGGACGCGGTCTTCCTCCACCTCGCCGCCACGCTGACGGAGCCTGCGCACGACATCACCGTGGTCCTCTACGACTGCGAGGAGATCGCCGCCGAGTTCAACGGCCTCGGCCGCATCGAACGCGACCTGCCCGAGTGGCTGCGTGCCGACGTCGCCGTCCTGGGCGAGCCGTCCGACGGGGTCATCGAGGCGGGATGCCAGGGCACGCTGCGGGTGCGCCTGACCACGGCAGGGGTCCGGTCGCATTCGGCGCGGTCGTGGCTGGGGGTCAACGCCGTGCACGGGCTCGCGCCCGTCCTGCAGCGGCTGGCGGGCTACGCGCCGCGGCAGGTGGACATCGACGGCTGCGTCTATCGGGAGGGCCTGCAGGCCGTGCGGATCAGCGGAGGCGTGGCGGGCAACGTGGTCCCGGATGCGGCATCGGTGGACGTGAACTTCAGGTTCGCACCCGACCGCACCGCGGACGAGGCGCTCGAGCACGTGCGGGAGGTGTTCGCCGGGGTGGACGCGGACATGGAGGTCACCGACCTGTCGCCGGGCGCCCTTCCCGGCCTCGGCGCCCCCGCGGCCGTCGAACTCGTCGCGGCGGCCGGCGGCCGGTTCCGCGCGAAGTACGGCTGGACGGATGTCTCGCGCTTCGCCGCGGCGGGCGTCCCCGCCGTCAACTACGGGCCCGGGGATCCCAACCTCGCGCACACGCGCGGCGAGTTCGTCGACACCGCGCAGATCCACCAGGTCGAGCGGGTGCTGCGCTCCTACCTGACCACCGGCGTTCCGGAGTGACGTGGCGGTGCGGATAACCTCGGACCCATGAGCCCCGACAGAGACTCCGACGTATCCGCACGCCCGCGGGGCGTATTCGGCCCGCGCGACCGTCGCGATTCCACGTCGACGCCCGAGCAGCGTCTGCTGGACCATCGGGGCCCCGGAGACTGGGTGCACACCGACCCGTGGCGGGTGCTGCGGATCCACAGCGAGTTCATCGAGGGTTTCGGGGCGCTCGCCGAGCTTCCGCGGGCGGTGTCGATCTTCGGATCGGCGCGCGTGGGGGAGACGTCGGACACCTACCGGGACACGCGGCGGCTGGCCGGCAAGTTCGTCGACGCCGGGTACGCGGTGATCACGGGCGGCGGCCCCGGCGTGATGGAGGCGGGCAACCGCGGCGCCGTGGACGCCGACGGGCTCTCGGTGGGGCTCGGTATCGAACTTCCGCATGAGCAGGGCATGAACCGCTGGGTGGAGACGGGACTGAACTTCCGGTACTTCTTCACCCGCAAGACCATGTTCGTCAAGTATTCGCAGGCCTTCGTGTGCATGCCGGGGGGCTTCGGCACGCTCGACGAGCTCTCCGAGGCGCTCACGCTGGTGCAGACCGGCAAGATCACGCGGTTCCCCATCGTCCTCGTCGGCTCGGCGTTCTGGGACGGGCTGGTGCGCTGGCTGCGCGACACCCTCGTCGCCGAGGGCATGATCGACGCGGCCGACGTGGACCTGATCCATGTCACGGATTCCCTCGACGACGCGGTGCGCTTCGTCGTCGAGGCGCACCAGGAGCTCGACGGGGATGTGCAGGCGGTCGACGGGCCCACCGGTCCGGCCGGCGAGGTGGGGCCGCAGTGACGGGGACGGCGGACGGCGGGGCCGGCAGCGCCCCGGCCGGCGCGGTCTCGGTGTGCGTCTTCTGCGCGTCGGGCCCGGTTCCCGCGCGGTACGAGGAGTTGGCGGCGGATGTGGGAACGGCGCTCGCCGCGCGCGGCTGGACCCTCGTCTCGGGAGGGGGACGGGTGTCGATGATGGGCGCGGTGGCGCGGTCGGCCAGGGCCGGCGGCGCCCGGACCGTCGGCGTGATCCCCCGCGGACTCGTCGACATGGAGGTGATGGATTCCGACGCCGACGAGCTTCTGGTGACCGAGACGATGCGGGAGCGCAAGACGCTGATGGACGCGCACGCCGACGCTTTCCTGGCGCTGCCGGGCGGCCTGGGAACCGTCGAGGAGCTCAGCGAGGTGTGGACGGCGTCGACTCTGGGCATGCACGACAAGCCGGTCGTGGTACTGGATCCGGACGGTCATTACGCGGGCCTGATGGCGTGGCTGCGGGAGATCGCCGGCGAAGGCTTCGTGCGGCACGAGGCGCTCGACAGGCTGCCGGTCGCGGCGACGATCGCCGAGGCGCTCGACCTGTGCGCGGGCGCCGCCCACACCAGCGGCACTGCGGTCCGGCAGGTCGGCCGTTCCGCGGTGGCTGGCGCAGCCGGGCACGGGCCCGGTGCCGGGCGCGCGGGAGGGCGGCCGTGATCGCCGCTGCGGCGACCGCCGCCGTGCCCGGCACGCTGTGCGGGCGCACTGTGCGGACCGATCGCGCATTGATCATGGCGATCGTCAACCGGACGCCGGACTCCTTCTACGACAAGGGTGCGGCATTCGCGGACGGCGACGCGCAGGCGGCGGTGTCGCGCGCGGTGGACGAGGGCGCCGACATCATCGATATCGGCGGTGTGAAGGCGGGCCCCGGGGACGAGGTCGACGAAGCGGAGGAGACCCTGCGTGTGGTTCCGTTCGTCGCGTGGGTCCGCCGGCACTACCCCGAGCACCTGATCAGCGTCGACACCTGGCGCGGAACCGTCGCGCGGCACGCACGCGAGGCCGGGGCCGACCTGATCAACGACACCTGGGCCGGTGCGGACCCCGCCCTCGCCGGGGTCGCAGCGGACACGGGCGCCGGTCTGGTCTGCTCGCACACAGGCGGTGCGATCCCGCGTACGCGCCCGCACCGGGTGCGGTACGAGGACGTCGTCGCCGACGTGGTGGCGGAGGTGACGTCTGCGGCGCAGCGCGCTGTGGACGCCGGGGTACGCCGTGACGGCATACTCATCGACCCGACGCACGACTTCGGCAAGAACACCTACCACGGGCTGACGCTGCTGCGTCACGTCGACACCCTCGTGGAGACCGGGTTCCCGGTGCTGATGGCATTGAGCAACAAGGATTTCGTGGGCGAGACGCTCGGCGCCGCGCTCGGCGAGAGGATCGAGGGGACGCTCGCAGCCACGGCCCTCGCGGCCGCGGCCGGGGCCCGGGTGTTCCGGGTGCACGAAGTGGCGGCGACCCGCCGCGCACTCGAGATGGTCGCCTCCATCGCCGGAACCCGGCCGCCCGCACGCACAGTGCGGGGGCTCGCGTGAGCGCGGTCGGCGCCGGGGTGCGCACCTGGCACGATCCGGCGTGGACGGTCGCGGAGCTCATCGCGGCGAAAAAGGGCCGGACGGTGTCGGTGGTGCTGCCCGCGCTCGACGAGGAGGCCACGGTGGCCAGCGTGGTGGGGTCGATCCTGCCTCTGGTGGGCGGCCTGGTCGACGACCTGGTGGTGCTGGACTCCGGCTCGCGGGACGGGACCGCGCAACGGGCGCGGGCGGCGGGTGCCCGCGTGGTCACCCGGGAGGAGGCGATTCCGCGGGTGCCGCCCGTCCCGGGCAAGGGCGAGGCCCTGTGGCGCGGCGTGGCCGCCACCCGCGGCGACGTGGTCGTCTTCATCGACTCGGACCTGATCGAGCCCGACCCGCGTTACGTGCCGAATCTCGTCGGTCCCATCCTCACCGCCGACGGTGTCCACCATGTGAAGGGCTTCTACCGGCGGCCGTTGCGGATCAACGAGAGTGAGGACCCGCGCGGAGGCGGCCGCGTGACCGAGCTCGTGGCGCGCCCGATGCTGGCCGCGCTGCGCCCGGATCTCGCCGCGATCCTGCAGCCGCTCGGCGGGGAGTACGCGGCCACCCGCGAGCTGCTCGAGTCCGTCCCGTTCGCGCCCGGGTACGGCGTGGAGATCGGCCTGCTGCTGGACACCTACAGCCGCTACGGCACCTCCGGCCTGGCACAGGTGAATCTGGCCGTGCGCAAACACCGCAACCGCGACCTGATGGAACTGGGAGTGATGAGTCGCCAGATAATCGGAACGATGCTCCGGCGCTGCGGTATCGCTGATTCCGGCGTCCCGCTCACGCAGTACTTCGCGCACGGCGACTCCTTCGTGCCGCGCACCGCGGATCTCGAGCTGGAAGACCGGCCGCCGCTGGGAAGCCTGACCGCGGCAGGCTTTTCTGCTGCCGGCACCCCGGGGGAAGGGGCGGGCCGATGCTGACCGCGATCCTGTACGTGGTGCTGATCGCTCTGGTGGCGGGTCTGCTGTTCGTCGTGGCGGCGTTGGTGTTCGGCCGCGGCGAGGAAATGGCGCCGCTGCCTCCCGGCGTCTCGCCGGCCTGGCTCCCCGACCACGCGATCGACGGCGACGACGTACGCGCGCTGCGATTCCAGCAGGCCTTCCGCGGATATAAAGCGTCCGAAGTCGATTGGGCCCTGCAACGGCTGGCCAACGAGGTCGAGCGGTTGCGGGCCGTCGTCGCGGCGCAGGACGGCGCCCTGGGCGTGCACGCCGGCGACGTGGAGGGCCCCGGCGCGGGCGGCGGACACGCCGATACATCGGCGGTCGGGGAGGTTCCGGCGGACCCGGACGGCGGTCCGGGGCGGTGTGGGGCTGCGGACGACGGTAGGGAAGAATAGTCGTCGTCGGCACTCACCTGCCGCGCAACACTCATGCGGTCACGGGTCGGCACATCGGCCCGAGCACATCTGGAGGGAGCACACGATGGCGGCCATGAAGCCCCGGACCGGGGACGGTCCCCTCGAAGCGGCCAAAGAGGGACGCGGAATAGTCATGCGGGTCCCGCTCGAGGGCGGAGGCCGCCTGGTCGTCGAGCTGACCCCGGACGAGGCCGCCGCGCTGGGTGAGGAGCTCCGCGGCGTCACCGGCTGACAGCGGAGCCACGGCGTGATGCTGTGCAGACAACCCCGTCGGGCCGTGTCCGGCGGGGTTGTCGCATGAGCGGGGGCCGTCGGTTGCGGATGGGCGATGAGGACTCGTGTGGCATGAGCGGAGGTGACGGAGCGGATGTCCGGTGCTGATGCTGCGCGGGACCTGAGCGCGGACGCGCTCGTCGGCGTGGCGGACATCCTCCGGTGCCCGGTGTGCGGCGGCGCAGTGGAGGCGGATCGGCGGGCGGTGCGGTGCGGGTCGGGGCACGTGTTCGACCGTGCGCGGCAGGGCTACGTGAGCATGCTGTCCCGGCCCCTGAAGTTCCACGGGGACGATGCGGTGATGGTCGGCGCGCGGGGCGCCGTGCTGGACTCCGGGCTGTACGACCCGCTGCTTCGGGCCGTCGCGGCGGCGGGGGCGGAGGCGCTGGCGGCTGTGGACGTCGACGCCGGACCGGCCCCGGGCGCACCCCTCGCAGTGGATTTGGGCTGCGGGACAGGGCGATACCTCGCAGGGGTCCTGGAGCTGGCCGGCGAGGCGCGCGGCATCGGGATCGATGCGTCGAAAGCAGCGGTGCGCGCCGCAGCTCGTGCACATCCGCGTGCCGCGGCGCTGCTCGGCGACGCGTGGGCGGAGCTGCCCCTGGCGGACTCCTCCGCAGGGCTGATCATGTCGGTGTTCGCCCCCCGGAACAGCGCCGCATATCGGCGGGTGCTCGCGCCGGGCGGCGCGGTCATGGTCGTGGCTCCGGAGCCCGGACACCTGGCGGAACTGGTCGAGGGTGTGGGGCTTCTCCGGGTGGACGAGCGCAAGCAGGAGCGGCTGGCCGCCGCGCTGGACGGCTTCGGCGAGGTCCGGGCGGAGACCGTCCGCTGGTCGATGCGGACGACACGGGAGCAGCTCGCCGCCATCGTCGGGATGGGTCCGTCCGCGCGGCACCTCGACGCCGCCGAGGTGCAGGCGCGGATCGCGCGGCTGCCCGCGGATCAGGCGGTCACCGGCGCGGTCACCGTACGCGTGTTCCGGCGCGGCGCTCCGGCCGTCCGGTCCGCCCCGCCCCCATAGCGGCGGCGGCGCCACGGTCGAGGTGGCGGGTGCCGGCGCCCAGGCGTCCGGTGCGGCCGCACACGGCACGGTCCGTCACACGCGGGCCGCGCACAGGAGTCCGCCGCCCAGCGGCAGCAACGATGGCAGCAGCAGGTCGTTCTCGGCGGCGGTGCGCAGCGCCTCGCGGGCGTCGACCGCGGCCGGGTCCCGGCGCGCAGCGTCTCCCGGGTTGCCGGCCGCGCTCAGACCGTGCATGACGACGACACCGCCGGGGCGGAGGAGACGGACGGCCTCGGACAAGTAGCGCGCATGGTCGGCGCCGCCGCAGTCCACGAACATCATCTCGTAGGCGTCGTCGGCCAGCCGCGGCAGCACCTCCACTCCGCGGCCTCCGATCAACCGGGTGCGGGCCGAGGCGACGCCCGCGCCGGACAGGGCCGTGCGGGCGGTGCGCTGGTGTTCCGGCTCGATGTCGATGGTAGTGAGCACCCCGTCGTGGCGCATGCCGCTGAGCAGCCATTGCGCGCTGACACCGGCTCCGGTGCCCACCTCGACCGCGGTGCGGGCGTCGACCATGCGCGAGAGCATCGACAGCGCTGCGCCGACGGCGTCGGATACCGCCCCCACTCCCAGATCGGCCGCGCGCTCCCGCGCGTCGGCCAGCGCCGCAGGATCCGGAACCGGCGCGGCGGCGCCGGCGGCGCGGGCGGCCATGCGGTCGCCGGCGAACGTTTCGGCGGCGGAGATTGCGGCGGAGTCCACAGTGCGGTCGTCATCGGTCACGCCAGTGAGCGTATCGCGGCGCCCGGGGCGTAGGGGCGGTGCACGCGCATCGGGCGTGCCGCGATTCTCAGGCGACCCTCAGGTTGTTCCCAGCGTCGGCACACGCCGGGGCGAGAGGGTTGTCCCAGACGCGGAACCGGCCACGCGACGGGGCGGGGACGCCGGAACAAAATGATGGGCAGGGGTGTTGTGACGGATGCGGAGACAGCGCTCGCACACGGGGCGCAATCGCGGGACGCCACGGCGACAGGAGGCGACAGCGTGCACCGAGCCACGATGACCGGCCGTGATGGGGCCGCGGCCGCCTCGATCGCGGCGACGCCGGAAGCGGCGGAGGACGAGGCCGATCAGGGCACTGCGGTGTTCGACGCGACCGGCGACCCGGCGGCCATGCCGAGTTGGGATGAACTGGTCCGCCAGCATGCCGACCGGGTCTATCGGCTTGCCTACCGGCTCTCCGGAAACGTGCATGACGCCGAGGACCTCACCCAGGAGACGTTCATCCGCGTCTTCCGCTCGCTGTCGAGTTACCGGGCAGGCACCTTCGAGGGGTGGCTGCACCGGATCACGACCAACCTCTTCCTGGACATGGTGCGGCGACGCAACCGGATCCGGATGGAGGCGTTGCCCGAGGACTACGACCGGGTGCCGTCGGACCGGCCGGACCCGGAGCAGATCTACCACGACTCCCGCCTGGCCCCCGATCTCCAGCAGGCGCTGGCCTCGTTGGCCCCGGAGTTCCGCGCGGCGGTGGTGCTCTGCGACGTGGAGGGCCTGTCCTACGAAGAGATCGCGGCCACGCTCGGCGTGAAATTGGGTACGGTGCGAAGCAGGATCCATCGCGGGCGTCAGGCCATCCGCGACCACCTCGCCGCACCCGGCGCCGCCACGGTGCCGGCCACGGACGGCGGTGCTGTGCGGTGAGCCCTCGGGTGCGCGGGGCCCGGACGCGGACCGGCGGAGGTCCGGTGAACGATGACGGGAAAGGACGGCGGATGTTCGAATCGGCGCGACGTGGTCGCCCTTCCGGTTCGCAGTTCTCCCTGGGTACGGGTACCGGGGACACCGGTCATCTGGCGACGGAGGCGGTGGCGGCCTACGTCGACGGGGAACTGCGGATGAGCGCCCATCTGCGCGCGTCGGGGCACATCGCGGACTGCCCGCTGTGCGCGGCGGAGGTGGACGCACAGATGCATGCCCGTTCGATGCTGCAGTCGTCCGCGGTGCCGCGGCTTCCGGAGAACCTCCTGGGAGACCTGCGATCCATTCCGGACAAGGCGATGCCCGGCTTCGACGACGCGCGGCACCTGCATCAGAGCGGGCCGCCGCAGCGCAAGCGTCGTTTCTTCTGAGCCGCCCCCGGCGGTGGCCTCCGGCCGGGCGTGACGGCTCCCGGTGCGGTGCGTCCCCGGGCGATGGCCAATACTGTGGGCCGCGGGTTCGAAGCGACGTGGACATCGACGGCCGGAGTGCCGGAGGGGACGTAGGTGAAAAGCGAATCGGAAGGCAACTCCGTTCCGGGGCGGAACGACGACGCGCGCGCGGACGATGCGGCGCCGGCCGGGGACGCAGTGGACCCGCAGCGCACACGGGGCGCCGACGGTGCCGGTTCGACGGGGTTCGACGTGCCTGGGCCCGAGAGGCTGCAGCCGTCGCCTCTGCGCAAGCCCGATGTGGGGCCTGAACAACAACGGGCGTTCAGCCGGCCGGACGGTGCCGCCGCCCTGGGGACACCGTCGCGTCCCGGCAGCGGGCGACGACCGATCGGGCGCCCGGTCGATCCGGTCCTGTCCGAGGCGTACGGGCGCCCGCCGGGCGAGTTGGCCGGAGTCCAGCGTGACCCCGCGGACGCGGAGCGGGTGGACGCCCCACGCGCTCGCCGGCGCCAGGACCCCTGGCGCGACCCCGCTTCCGCGGCGTCCGCGGAGGACCCGCAGGCCGGCGACGGCAGTGCCCCGCGTGCACCGGCCGGACGACTGGGCGTTCGTGACGTGCTTTTCGGCAAGCGGGTGGCGCCGCGCGCACTGGCAGTCATCGGGGTTCTCGCGCTCGCGATCGGAGTTCTCGGCGGACTGATCGGCCGCTACACGGCCGAGGTGTCGAGTTCACTCACCAGCTCATCGGTGCAACTGGTGCAGCCGGAGGACGAGAGCGCGGAACCGCCCGCCAACCGGACGGTGGCGATCGCGTCGGCGGTCGTACCGTCCGTCGTGTCGATCCAGGTCACATCGCCTCAGGCGGTCGGTTCGGGCTCGGGCGTGGTGATCGACGGCGGGGGCTACATCGTCACCAACAACCACGTGATCTCGAAGGCGGCCACCGAGCCGGACACCACCGAACTGAAGGTGGTCTTCTCCGACGGGCAGTCCGTTCCGGGCCGTATCGTCGGCCGCGACACCAAGACCGACCTCGCCGTCGTCAAAGTCGACGACGTCGACGATCTCACCGTCGCCCGACTGGGCGATTCGGACAGGATCCAAGTGGGTTCGGACGTGGTGGCGGTCGGCTCGCCGCTGGGCCTCAACAGGACCGTCACCGAGGGAATCGTGAGCGCGCTGGACCGTCCCGTGCCGCTCGCCGGCGACGGCACCGACACGGACGCGGTCATCGACGCGATCCAGACGGACGCTGCGATCAACCCGGGCAATTCCGGCGGGCCGCTGGTGGATGCACAGGGGAGGGTCATCGGCCTCAACACGGCGATCCGCACGCTCGGAGCGGACAGCAGCGGGTCGATCGGGCTCGGATTCGCCATCCCGGTGAACACTGTGGCCGCCGTGGCCCAGGAACTGATCCACAACGGCGTCATGCACCATCCCGAGATCGGCGTCAACGCCCGCACCGTGTCCAACGACCGGGTCACCGGCGCCGAGGTGGCCAACGTGCAGGCCGACAGTCCCGCGCAGAAGGCGGGGATCCTCGAGGGCGATGTGATCGTCAAAGTAGGGGACCGGACGATCGCCGGTTCCGACGAGTTGACCGTGGCCGTGCACGAGCTGGCCATCGGTGAACCCGAGACCGTCACACTGGTGCGCGACGGGCATTCGGTCACCGTCGACGTCACTCCGCAAAGCGATTGACCGGCGGGGCGTCGCCGTCGGCGGCCGGGCCGCAAGTACCGGCAGGGCATTTCCGGTGTCGGAGCGGCGCGCCCGCAGGCGACCACGTACTCTGAGCATGTGTTCGGCAATATCGGTTGGGCTGAGATGGTGATCATCGTGATCGCCGGTCTCGTCATCCTGGGACCGGAGCGACTGCCCGGCGCCATGTCCTGGCTGGCGCGCACGGTCAAGCAGGTCCGCTCCTACGCCACCGGTGCGCAGTCACAGTTGCGCGAGGAGCTGGGCCCCGAGTTCGAAGACTTGCGTAAGCCGCTCTCGGAGCTGCAGCAACTGCGGGGCATGACCCCGCGCGCCGCCATCACCAAGCACCTCCTCGACGGAGATGATTCGCTGTTCACCGGCGAGTTCGATACCGACGGCGGCACGGGGAGGCCGCGAAACGGTGCGTCTGCGCGAGGTGGCGCTGCGCACGGCGCCGCCTCCGATCCTGGTGCCGAGAATGCAGCACCGCCTGCACCTGCCGCACCGCCTGCACCGCGGACTCCCGCCCAGGACGGGGCGGCACTGCCGCCGACGGCCTCGGGCGGGGGATCGGCCTACGACGTGGACGCCACCTAGACCGCATCCGAGCGCCGGGACCCTCGCGCTACGGGCGTGGTCGGGCCGATAGTCCGGCGCCCGGATGGGCGGTGGATCAGCGTCCGGCGGGGTCGATGCTCAACGACATTCCGGCGAGTCCGCGTTTACGGATGCTCAGCTTCTCGGCGATGGCGTTCAGCGCCGTCCCTGCCGGTGTGTCCGGCCCCGAGAGAACGATCGGCGTGCCCTCGTCGCCCGCCTCGCGTACAGCGGTGTCCAGCGGCACCTGCCCCAGCAGGGGGACGTCGGCGCCCATCGCGCGGGTGAGGTTGGCCGCGACGGCCTCGCCGCCCCCGGCGCCGAAGATCTCCATCCGGGTGCCGTCCGGCAGCTCCAGCCACGACATGTTCTCGATGACGCCGGTGATGCGCTGCCGCGTCTGCAGGGCGATGGCCCCCGCGCGCTCGGCAACCTCGGCGGCCGCCTGTTGGGGCGTGGTGACCACCAGGATCTCCGCACCCGGAATCAGCTGGGCGACCGAGATGGCGATGTCACCGGTGCCAGGGGGCAGGTCGAGCAAGAGCACGTCGAGGTCGCCCCAGAACACGTCTGCCAGGAACTGCTGGAGCGCGCGGTGCAGCATGGGGCCGCGCCATACCACAGGCGCGTTGTTGTTGGTGAACATCGCGATCGAGATCAGCCGCACATCGTGGGAGATGGGGGGCATGATCATCTTCTCCACCTGGGTGGGACGCGCGTCGGTGCCCATCATGCGCGGCACCGAATGGCCGTAGATGTCCGCGTCGAGCACGCCGACCGACAGCCCGCGTGCGGCCATGGAGGCGGCGAGGTTGACGGTGACGCTGGACTTTCCGACGCCGCCCTTGCCCGAGGCCACGGCGTAGACGCGGGTCATCGAGCCGGGCTGCGCGAACGGGATCACCGGGTCGGCGGAGTCGCCGCGCAGGCTCCGGCGGAGCTCGGTGCGTTGCTCGTCGCTCATCACGTCGAGTTCCACGCGCACGGCCGCCACCCCTGGCACGTCGGCGGCGGCGCGGGTGACTCGATCGCTGATCTCGCTGCGCATGGGGCAGCCGGCGACCGTCAAGTAGATGCCGATGTCTACGGTGCCGTCGTCGGCGATGGTGATGTTGCGGACCATCCCCAGCTCGGTGATGGGTTTACGGATCTCCGGGTCGTCGACGCGCGCCAGTGCCGCGCGGACTGCGGATTCGGTGAGCTCGGTCATCGCTTCCGATCATAGGACGCGTGGCGGCGCGACGGACAATCCCGCCGTCCGGTTGCAATCCAGGTCACCTGCCAGGGCGCGGCGGGGGTGCGTTCGCCGTCACTTGAACGAATGTTCCTTTTAAACGAACATACACGGTGAAAACGGGAGTGGCAGATGCCGCGGCGGTGCCCGGCCGGGTCGGACTCACGGCGCCGGCGTCTCCGGGGCGGGTTGCGGCGCCGGACTCTGCGTTCCCTCCGCTGCCGGTGCGGGTTCCGGAGGCGGAGGCGGCGGACAGTTGAACAGGCACGGCAGCTCGATCTTCGGCAGCTCGATCTTGGGCAACTGCACCGGAGGCAGTCCGGGCACCTCGACGGTGGTCGCGGGGATGTCGGTGCCGGGGAGGGTTTCCGGGGCCGGTGCCTTCGGCGGCGCCGGCGGATCCGGGAGGACCTCCGGTGTGGGCGCCGGATCCGCGCCGTCGGGCGCGTCGATGGCCGTTTCGTCCGGCGAGATCGGCGGGAGCTCGCTGGGCGTGGGGTAGGCGCCCGTGGCGTAGGCATGCGCCCAGGCCTGCACGTTCTTCACGTATGCCATCGAGTGGTTGTACGTGAGGATGGCGCCGGTCGTTGCGGCGGGGTCGGACAGGTTGCCGCCGGACGCACACAGTAGACGCCCGGCGGCGAAGGTGGCGTCGTAGACGTTGTTGGGGTCCGCCACGCCGTCGTTGTTGCCGTCCGCGCCGTAGTGGCTCCACGTCCCCGGCATGAACTGCATCGGGCCGACGGCGCGGTCATATGAGGCGTGGCCGTCGACGGCGCCTCCGTCCGTGTCGGTGATGACCGCGTTGCCGGCGAGGTGGCCGTCGAGCACCGGACCGAGAATCTTTGTCGTGGTGTTGCCCCGGGAATCCGCCGCACCTCCGGAGGCGTGGCCCGACTCGATCTTGCCGATGCCTGCCAACAGGTTCCAGGGCAGCCCGCATGACGGCTGGATCTGCGCCATGAGGTCGGCTGCGTGCTTGTAGGCGTTGAGCATGATCCCGGGGATCCCCAGCGGACCCGGGGCGAACTGCACCACGTCGCCCACCAGTGCCGCCGGGTTCACGGGCGCGTTGCCGGAGCCCGCGGCGGATGACGAGGCGTCGGGCTCCGGGGCGGTGTGGTAGCCCGGAATCGGCCGCATAGCGGAGGCGACCACGCCTACGGGCGTGGGCTGGACTGTCTCCTGCGCGGCGATGCGGACCTGCATGGAGCGTTCTGCGGGGGCCGCATGCGACCCGGGCAGAACGCCGCCGGGCCCGGCGGCGGCAAGCGCTGCGAATCCCAGGGGGAGCAGTGCGATGAGCGCGACCCGTGCGCGCCGGCCATGCGACGCCACCGACCGTGACGATGATGTGCGCCTGCGGCGAATCGACGCCGTCCTCCACGAACCGCTCAACTGAACGACCCCCATCCAGACCGAAACCCGAATGTGACCAAGGCTACAGAACGCCGGATCCTCGCGCAGCGCGAATCGTGAACGCGTGGCGCCGCGTTGCGGGAGCACGGGTAGGCCGCGCAAGTGCCGATGGTCACATTGAGGTCATCGCCGGGGAGGGGAGCAGGCGTTACCCGTCCCGAGGGCGGTCCAGCGGCCGGCGCGCGGACTGCGAGTCGACGTCCGCGCCGGAACCGCGCGGTCCGCGTGCGGAGTCGGACCCGTCGTCCGTGTGCCCGTCCTCCGGGGTCTGTTCGAGGAGTTCACGGATATCGTCGAGTTCGCGTCGCAGGTAGTCGCGTGTGGCGACCTCGCCGACCGCGATCCGCAGCGACGCCAGCTCCCGTGCCAGAAACTCGGTGTCGGCCTTCGTCTGCGTCGCGCGGGCCCTGTCCTCCTCCATCGAGATCCGGTCCCGGTTCTCCTGCCTGTTCTGCGCCAGCAGGATCAGCGGTGCGGCGTAAGCGGCCTGCGTGGAGAACGCGAGATTGAGCAGGATGAACGGGTAGGGGTCCCAGCGCAACTTGACGGCGGCGACGTTGAGGATGATCCACACGATCACTACGACAGTCTGGATGGCCAGATAGCGGACCGTGCCGAAGAACCGGGCGATCTGCTCACTGATCCGCCCCGCGGCCTCCGGGTCGACGTGCAGGTGGAGCCGGCGGCGGTCGCGGGGCGTGTCGAGCCGCTGCGATCCCGTTGCTCGGCGTGTGCGGGAATCAGACATCGTCGGCCCCTCCCTGCTGTGCGGCGCCGCCCGTCGCCGTGCGGGTGGCCCCGACCCGGAGCCGCGCGTGCGGCGGAATCGGGTGGTCGACCACGATCTCGGAATCGACCAGATCACCGTCGCGTTCCCGCCAGTCGTCGGGCAGCAGGTGGTCGAGCAGATCGTCGACGCTCACCGCGCCCAGCAGGTGGCCCTCGTCGTCCACGACCGGACCACAGACGAGGTTGTAGGTGGCGAAGTAGCGGGTGACGCGGGCCAGGCTGTCGGCGGGGTCCAGGCGCGGCAGGTCGTTGTCGACCACCCCGCCGACCATCGCCGCCGGTGGCTCGCGCAGCAGCGCCTGCATGTGCACGCAGCCCATGTACCGGCCCGTGGGCGTCACGGTGGGCGGGCGGGTGACCAGCACCATGCTGGAGAGGGCCGGGGTGAGGTCGGGGTGGCGCAGGCGCGCCAACGCCTCGGCGACCGTGGTGTCCGGCGTCAACACGACCGGCTTCGGGGTCATCAACCCGCCTGCGGTGTCCGGCGAATGTTCCAGCAGGCGTCGCACCGGGGCGGAATCCTCCGGGTCCATCAACTGCAGGAACGACTCGGCCTCCGGCTCGGCGAGTTCACCCAGCAGGTCTGCCGCGTCGTCGGGGTCCATGGCCTCGAGAACGTCGACCGCGCGGCTCTCGCCCAGGTGGGTGAGCAGGTCGGTCTGGTCGTCGGTGGGCAGCTCCTGGACGACGTCCGCAAGGCGTTCGTCGTCGAGCGCCGCTGCCAGTTCGTGGCGCCGCTTGTCCGGAAGCTCGCGCATCGCGATCGCCAGGTCCGCGGGGCGCATTCCCTCGAACTGGGTGAGCAGTTCGGTGGCGCCTTGCCCGGGCAGCGTCAGCGCGTACTGATCGAGGCCGTCGACGTACTTCCAGTCGGTCACGCGGATCCCGGAACGGCGGCCGAGCCGGGGTCGACGCTTGCGCACCGCGACGCGGTTCACCACCCAGTCTCGTGAACGGGTGCGCTCGAGTCCCAGATCCACCACCACGGAATCGCCGTCGGCGAGGTCCTCGAGCTCCGGATCCGTCACCCGCACTCGGGAATCCAGGACTTCGCCGAAAACCAAGGTCTCAGTGGGCCTCCGCGTGAACCTGCGCAGAGAGACAGTACCGGTGGTCAGCGTGATCGAGGTGGGCTCGACGGAGGTGACGCGGAGCATCGGGACGAAGATGCGGCGGCGGGTGGCGAGCTCCACCACGAGCCCGAGCACACGCGGGGGTTGCCGCCCGAGCCGCAGGGCGATGACAAGGTCGCGGACTCTGCCTATCGACTCGCCATCCGGGCCCAGGACCAGAAGTCCCGTGAGCCGGGCGGCGTACAACTTGTTCACCGGAGCCATGGGGCAAGGCTAAAGCGTGCGGGTCGGTTGCGTCGCTTGCCCACACCGGCCGGGGCTGTAAGGCTTGCCGGTATGACCAATTCCATGCCGGGCGGGTCCGTTCCGGGGGGACCGCAGCGCGGTCGCGGACTGCCCACGCCGCCCACAGGGTGGCCCATCGCCTCGTACGGCACCTATGCGGACGCCCAGCGTGCCGTCGACCACCTCGCAGACAGCCAATTCCCGGTGGAGAAGGTCACGATCGTCGGCGTCGACCTCATGCAGGTCGAACGCGTGCTTGGCCGGCTCACGTGGGCGAAGGTGCTCGCGGGCGGGCTCGTCTCCGGGGCGTGGCTCGGCGTGTTCTTCGGACTTCTGCTGGGGATCGTCACCGGCGGATTCCTGGGACCGCTGCTGCTCGGCCTCGTCGGCGGCGTCATATTCGGCCTGATCTCGACGTCGGTGCCGTACGCGGCCTCGCGCGGCCAGCGGGACTTCGCCTCCACGATGCAGCTCGTCGCCGGCCGGTATGACGTGCTTTGCGACCCCAGCCGCGCCGAGGAGGGCCGCGACATCCTCGCACGGCTGGGGCTGTGAGTACGGCTATGGACTCGGCGGTGGCGATCCGCCTTCAGGACGCGTGATCCGGGTCTTTCCTGAATACGGGAATCCCAGTTCGCTCTGGCCCTCGAAGGAGCTAGAGCTCCTGCAATCGGACCGGCCGTATGTCCTCCCCGGCGACATCGGGATCGACGATGCGCTCGGGGACGAGATACTCGCGTGGACGGACATCTTTCAGAAGTACTTGGTCGAGGAGTACGAGGATTTCGATAGAAGACCACGCTGGGCCCCGGACATCAGCGCTTTCGACTGGTACGACGAAGGACGGCGGATAGTCTCGCAGCTCCGCGCGAAGTTCCCCGACGTGCAGGTTCTGGCGCAATTCGGAAAATACGTGCTCTCTGTGAACGAGATGAGGGAGAACGTCGGCCGACTGCCGATCAGCATGCCCGGCGAATGCAGGACCGGGTACATCGGCATCCGCGACTTCGTCGGGCAGAATTCGCACCGCTGACGACGGCGACCGTTCGGAGAGGCCGTCCTCGGGTGGAGTCCCGTGCCATGGCTGCCTGCCGCCAGCGTGGGCCGGCCGCCGAAGTCTCAAGTGGGGAAGACGCATACCCGTGGAATCCCGCGTCCAGCGTGGACCGGTAGGAGCACGCACCTCCACCCCCGCGTCGCAGTGCGGCGCGGGGGTGTCACGGGGCGATGGTGGCTGTGGTCGTGGCGGTGTTTGGCGGTTCGTGCGGCGCTGTACGGCCGGTGTCAGGGCGGGCCGGGGCCGTCAGTCGCGTTCGTGCGGCAGGCCGCCGGGCGGTCCGGAGCCGACGAAGGGGCTGCGCGGGGCGCGTCGGTGTGGAGTCCGTGGCCGTTGAGCCAGCGGCCGTGGGGGTCGATGGTGGCGGGCGGCCGGAATACGGGGATGCCGGCAGCGCTCATGGCGGCGGTCCAGCCGTCGTGGTGGACGGCCCGGTGGTAGGCCGCGCAGAGCAGGACGAGGTTGTCCAGGTCGGTGGGGCCTCCATCAGCCCAATGGACGATGTGGTGGGCCTGGGTCCAGGCGGGAGGGCGGTCGCAGGCAGGAAAGGCGCAACCTCGGTCGCGGGCGGCGAGGGCGCGGCGTTGGGCCCTGCCGGCAAGGCGGGTGGTGCGGCCGAGGTGCAGGGGGACGTCGCCGGGGCCGGTGATGATGGGAGTGATGGTCGCGTCGCAGGCGAGGCGGCGCACGGTGTGCGCGGAGAGAGTGCCGGTGTGGTCCGCCCAGCCGGTGCGCAGGGCTGCGAACATGTCGCCGTAGCGGCCCTGGTCGAGGTACTTGCGCATGCGGAGCCGGCGTTCTTCCGGGGCGGCGAGGTCTGCAGCGCCGATGTGGATATGAATGTGCGGCCGGCCGTCGCCAGTATCGGTCGCGGCCGCCTGGTAGCGGCGGAGGATCTCCGTGAGCGCGTCGGCGCGGCGCTGGGAGGCGCGGCGGCGGTCGGGGGAGCCGTCGGCTTCGGGCCTGGGCGCGGAGAGCGGCGACAGCGCGGAAAGGAGATGTTCTCCGGTGACTGCGTCGAGGTCGCCTTTGACGACGACGCGGCCGGCGAGGGTCTTGGAAGCGTGGAATTCGTTGCGGTCGGTGTCCTCGCCGGGCGGTGTGTCGTCCGGGGCGAACATCTGCCGGAGTCCTTCGCGAGCGTCCTGGAGGCAGCGCAGGTCGCCGCTCGTGGCCGCCTTGAGGAGCAGGTCACGGCAGGACGGCGCCGCGGCAGCGGGCATTCCGGCGGGCGGGTGGGCGAGGAAGCCGACGATGAGCTTGGCTTGTGCGGTGGTCATCTCGCCTGCCGCGTAGGCGGCGAGGACGTCGGGTTCGTCGTCGAGCGCGATTGCGAGCGTGGTGACCGCCCGGGCACGACCGGGCGTGGCGGTACTGGTGGCGGCGAGGTGGTCGACGATTGCCCCGCGGGAGCCGCGGGTGTCGGCGCGGCGGCGCGCGAGCTCGCCGATGATGCGCATGCCGGCGATCTCGCATCGGAACATCAGGGTGCTGACGTGGTCCAGCCAGCCGGTCAGCTGGCAGTCGGCGTGCTGCCAGAGTCCGTCGGAAAGAGGGGCGTCGAGGAGTTCACCAATGGACGCGACGAAGTCGTATGCGCGCGCCGCGCTGTCGTCGCGGGTGGTCCCCTTCGTCTCCGCGGTCCTCGTGATCTCCCTGGACATCGTCCCCCCTGCCGATTTCCCCCATCTGCGGCTTCCACGGTAAGCGCACAAATATTCGTTCGCAAGGGTGTTCTATGATCTGCGCGCCAATTCCCGAAACGCGCGCCAAATCCCGAAAACCGCACGATGGATCGCGCCGCCCATTGGACCGCGCATGCAGAACCACGGCTCCGCCCGGTGAACCCGCTCGGCTCCCGCGCGGAGCCGGGGCGGCCTGCGTCAGCCCCGCCCCAATCTCCGGAGCAGCATGGCCTCCGCCAGCGCGCACCGTTCGATCTCGCCGGGGTCGACGCTCTCGTTCGGAGCGTGGATGTTGCACTGCGGCTCCTCCACGCCGAACAGGGCGATCTCCGCCTCCGGGTGCTGCTCGGCAAGCGCGGTGCACAGCGGGATGGCGCCGCCCTGCCCGCTGTACTCGACCTCCGCGCCGAAGGCCTCGCGCAGCGCGTCGGACAGCGCCGCATAGCCGGGGCCGTCCGTGCGCGCGAGAAAGGGCCGCCCCACGGCCTCCCGCTCGACCCGCACCCGCGCTCCCCATGGGGCGTGCGTGTGCAGGTGTGCCACCAGCGCATCCTGGGCGGCGACGGGGTCGGTGCCGGGCGGCACGCGCAGATTGATGCGGGCCGACGCGCGGGGCTGCATCGCCGCGGCCGAGCCGACGACAGGAGGACAGTCGATACCGAGCACGGTTGCCGTGGGCCGCGCCCAGACGGAATCGGCGATGGCCCCGCTGCCAACGAGGTCGACGCCCTCGAGAACGCCGGCATCGCCGCGGAACCGCTCCTCCGGGTATTCGGCGCCCTGCCACACGCCGGAGGCGTCGAGGCCGTCGACCGTCGTGTCGCCATTGTCGGAACGGAGGCTCGCCAGCATCGCGATAAGCGCGGCCAGCGCGTCGGGTGCAGGCCCGCCGAACATGCCCGAGTGCACCTCGCCGGCGAGCGTTTCCGCCTCCACGTCCACGTTGGCGTTGCCGCGAAGGCTGGTCGTCAGCGTGGGCCGTCCCGCCGCCACGTTGCCGGAATCGGCGATGATGATCAGGTCGGCCGCGAACAGCTCAGGGCGCTCGACCACGAGTTGCTCCAGGCCGCCGGTCCCCATCTCTTCAGAGCCCTCGGCGATCACCCGCACGCCGACGCCCCCGAGGCCGTCGTCGCCGAGCGCCCGCAGCGCCGTGAGGTGCATGACGAGGTTGCCCTTGCAGTCGGCGGCGCCGCGCCCGTACCAGCGGCCGTCGCGCTCGGTAAGGGTGAACGGGTCCGAGCCCCACGCGGCATGGTCGCCGGCCGGCTGTATGTCGTAGTGGCTGTAGAGGAGCACCGTCGGCATGCCCGGCGCCGGCGGGCGGTGGCCCACGACGGCGACTGAGCCGTCGGCGGTCTCGACGAGGTCCGTTCGGGGGATCCCTGCGGCGGCGAACGCGTCCCGTGCCCACTGCGCGCCGCGCAGGCACTCCTGCGGGTCGACCTGGCGTGCGTCGGCCAGGGTGGGGATCGCGACCAGCTCGGCCAGGTCGGCGCGTGCCCGAGCCATGAGCCGGCGTACGCGCTCGCTCAACTCCTCGGTGACTGCGGATGCCGACTCTGCCATGGTGTGGTTCCCCTCGGTGAAGTACGCGGCCGCGCAATGGACGGTGGACGCCGTCTTCGACCACTGTGCCATCACGGACTGCGGTCCGTCCGGTTAGATGGCGGGTGTGGCGGACAACGTGGTGGAACAAGTCGAAGCGCATCTCGTGAAGCAGTTCGGCGGGCCTCCTGCGGGGGCCGCGTCGGTGACATTCCTGGGGCTCGAGCCGATCGTCGTGCAGGCGTTCGTGGCGGCTCCTCCCGGCCCGCGTGAGCCGGCCGCGGCGGGGGGCGGTGACACGCTGCTGCACCTCGTCTCGGTCGGGTGTTCACGCGCGCCTATGGCAGACCCGACGGAGATGGTCGCCGATCCGCAGCGCGGCCCGCGCGCCGAGATCGTCGTCGCGTTGCGCCCCACGGGCGGCGGCGTTCCCGCAGGACTGCACCGCTCGGTGGCGGTCCTGGCGGCGGCGCCCGCGGTGGAGGGCGTCGTGTTGGCCGCGGACGGGATCATCGACCTGGCCGAGCCGATGTGGCAGGGGTCCGCCTTCACCGCCGTGCTCCTCGGCGGGTCGGCCGTGCCCGATCTCGATCTGGCGCCGCCGCGTGATCCGGTGCGGTTCCTCGAGGCCGTCCCCCTCACCGCCACCGAGGCCGCCTGGGTCCGTGTTCGCGGTGCTGATGAGCTGCGCGCGGCGTGGGCCGAGGCGCAGGTCGATCCCCGCGATCCGGCGCGCCGAGCAGTAGCGCTCTGACCGGCGGCGATTCTCCGAGGTGCGGTCGTGTGCGGATCCCGGAACGCGGGCGCGTGCGGCGCGAACGCTGCGGCGCTGACAGACTGGAGTCCGTGCGAATCGACCTGCATGCCCACACCACCGCCTCCGACGGCACCACGGAGCCGCGCGCCCTCGTCGCCGAGGCCGTGACCGCCGGGCTGGACGTGGTCGCGATCACGGATCACGACACCACGGCCGGGTGGGCGGCGGCGACGGAGGCGGAGGCGGCGCTGGCCGCACCGCGGCCGTTGTCGCTGGTGCGGGGGATGGAGTGGTCGTGCGTGGCGCGGGCCGAGCCGGCCGGGACCGAAAAGGACGGGCGGGTCTCGGTGCACCTGCTGTGCTATCTGTTCGATCCGGATGATCCGGCGATCCTCGCGGAAACAGCGCGCCTCCGGGGCGAGCGTGGACGCCGGCTTCGCGTGATGGCCGAGCGGATGGCGGCGGACGGCCTCCCCGTGGACGCGGACGAACTGTTCTCGGATACGGAGCAGGTGCCGGGGCGCCCGCACCTGGCGCGAGTGCTGGTCGATCACGGGGTCGCGGAGTCGATGCAGGCCGCGTTCGCCGGTCCGCTGAGCAAGGATTCGCCGTACTACGAGCGCAAACGTGACACGCCCGTGGAGGACGCGGTGCGCGCGGTGACAGCCGCCGGCGGCGTCACCGTCATCGCCCACCCGCGTGCGCGCAGCCGCGGGGCGCTCATGGACATGGCCCAGATCGTGGAACTGGCGGAGTCCGGCCTGGCAGGCGTCGAGGCCGACCACCTCGACCATGACGCGGACGACCGGGCCTACCTGCGGGACCTCGCCACAGGCGCGGGCCTGGTGGTGACCGGTTCGTCGGACTTCCACGGCGGGAACAAAACGGTCCGGCTGGGCGCGGAGCTGACCGCGCCCGATCAGTATGCTGCGTTGGTGGAACGGGCGTTCGGGGTCGACGTGGTGGGCGGCGGGAGTGCGGCCGCGCAGGCGACGACATCCGGCGAGGGGGCGTAGGTGGTGCGGGGGAGTGCGGACTGGGGCACCGGCGGACGGGGCGGCGCGATGCAGCGTCCCGGGAACGACTATCAGGACTACCGCGGATCGGACGACGGGGCACCTGCCGACGACTACGCCGACGGCGGATACGCCCACGGCGGATATGCCCACGGCGGATATGCGGAGGCCTCCGGCTACGGCGCGGATGCGGCGATGACCGCGCCGGAGGAACCCGGCCGTCCTGTGCGGGCGCTGCGGGCGCTCGGCGGTTCCGTCGTGGCGGGGCTGGTGCTGCTGACGATCGGGATCATCGTGGTGTCCATCCTCGGCGGCAGGCGGGGCATCCCGGGGCCGGGCGGGGAATCGCTGATCGTGCACCTGCTGGGGAGCGGCGTCGCCCTGGTCGCCCAGCGGTACGCGGACCGCACGCGCGGCTTTGCGGCCGCCGCCTGTGCGCTGGTGGTGTTCTGCGCGGCGGGGGCCGTCCTGTGGACCCAGTGGTGGGGGTAATACGCGGAGACGCTGGCTGTAGTGTTGTGCGGGTAACAGGCCCGGGTGGGCCGGGTGAGCCGGCCTGCAGCGAACACGCAGGAGAGTCCGTGTCCACTGATTTCGATGCCGTCCACGCGAACCAGCAGACGCTCTCCGCGTTGACCTCCGAGGAGATCTTCGACGGCCACATCGGCGGGAAGCTCTCGGTGGAGACCACCACGTCGCTGGACAATCAGCGGGCGCTGTCGATCGCCTACACGCCGGGCGTCGCCCAGGTCAGCCGGGCCATCGCGGAGGACGATTCGCTGGCTCGGCGATTCACCTGGACGGACCGGCTGGTGGCCGTCGTCTCGGACGGCACCGCAGTCCTGGGATTGGGGGACATCGGCCCGCGCGCGTCGCTGCCCGTCATGGAGGGCAAGGCCGCGTTGTTCAAGTCGTTCGCCGGGCTGGACGCCATCCCGATCGTGCTGGATACGCAGGATCCGGACGAGATCGTCGAGACCCTGGTGCGGATGCGGATGAGCTTCGGCGCCGTCAACCTGGAGGACATCTCGGCCCCACGCTGCTTCGAGATCGAGCGGCGCGTCGTCGAGGCCCTCGACTGCCCGGTGATGCACGACGACCAGCACGGCACCGCCATCGTGGTGCTCGCCGCACTCACAGCGGCGGCCAGGGCCGTGCGGCGTGATCTGACCGGGCTGCGCGTGGTCATCTCGGGAGCGGGGGCGGCGGGAGTGGCGTGTGCCAACATCCTGCTCGCCGTCGGGGTGCGCGACCTCACCGTGCTCGACTCGCGCGGCATCATCTCCGCGGATCGCACCGACCTGACTGCGAGCAAGGCGGATCTCGCCGCTCGGACCAACGCCGTGGGGCGCACCGGCGGAGTCGCCGACGCGCTCGACGGTGCCGACGTCTATCTCGGCGTGTCCACCGGCACAGTCCCGGAGGAGATCGTGGCCACGATGGCGCCGGAGGCGATCATCTTCGCGCTGTCCAACCCCGACCCGGAAGTGCACCCGGACGTCGCGCACAAGTACGCGGCGGTCGTCGCCACGGGCCGCAGCGACTTCCCCAACCAGATCAACAACGTGCTGGCGTTCCCGGGCGTGTTCCGAGGCGCACTGGATGTGGGCGCCACAGAGATCACCGAGAACATGAAGGTGGCCGCCGCGCACGCGCTGGTGGACCTTGTCGGCGACGACCTGGCGCCGGGGCACATAGTCCCGTCTGCGCTAGATCCGCGGGTGGCCCCGGCCGTCGCACAGGCCGTGGCGGCCGCGGCGGTGTCCGACGGTGTGGCGACGCGGGCCGCCGAGGACCCGGCGGTCGGCTCCGTGCGGAAGGGCGGCGCTGCGGGGTGAGGTATCGCAGGTCCGCCGCGGCAGCAGCGGCGGTGTTGACGGTCGCGGTGGCGCTGACGGGATGCGAATCCACCACGGCACTGGAACAGGAATACTCCTCCACGCAATTGGTGGTGGGCTCCGGTGCATCGGCGGAGAGCCGGATCGTCGCCACCATTTATGCGGAGGCCCTGCGGGGCACCGGCATCGAGGTTTCGACCGATCTCGGGGTCGGTGACCGCTTCGACTATGTGCGGGCGCTGGAATCCGGGCGGGTCAGCGTCGTGCCGGACGACACCGCTTCGCTCCTCGCCTTCTTCGAGCGGTCGAACGCGGAGAACGTCCGCAATGCGGCGCCCGACGCGGAGAAGTCCGGTGGCGACACCGCGGCCACATCGGACGAGCCGGGCGCGGTCGGCGCTGTCGAGGAGGCGCTGAGCCGCGCGCTGCCGCAGTACCTCCGGGTCTCGGACGCGGCGCTGGCCGAACGCGGCCAGCGGTTGATCGTCGACGACTCCACGGCTTCGAAATGGGGTCTGCACAGCGTGTCCGACCTGGCCGCACACTGTGCGGACACCGACGCGAGCCTGGTGGCCGGGCTCGTATCTGACGCGCAGGTACGCGCGGCGCTGGCCGATTCGTATCGATGCACCTTCGCAGCGGTCGACGTCGTCGGCGATCCCGCGGATGCGGCGGACGCGGTGTCGCAGGGCCGGTCGGCGGTCGGCGGTGTGACAACCCTGTCGCCCGCGGCGTCGATGGACGGTTTCACCACCCTGGAGGACGACCGCGAGACGCTGCCTACCGGCAATATCGTGCCGCTGTACCGCGCGGGGAGCATAGGCGACCGTCAGGTCGAAGCGCTCAACAATGTGGCCGGCGAGCTGACCACCGACGACCTGGCCGCCATGGTGCGCCGGGTCGAGGTCGACGGTCGGCCGGTGGCGGACGTGGTGGGCGACTGGCGCGCCCAGCACGGCGTCTGACCGTCCGCAAGCTCCGTCAGCGCGGAAGCCGTTCGCGGAGGAACGCGGCGATCGCGTCCACCGACTCGGCGGCCTCGCGGACCAGGCCGGACTGCAGCTGGGCCACATGCCATAGCGTGGGCGAGACGTCGAAGGTGACGTCCACGCCGTCGTCCCGCAGCAGCCGGACGTACCGGGCGGCGTGCTCGTGCAGCATCTCCCGGGATCCCACCTGCACGTACGTGGGAGGGAAGCCGCGAGTGTCGGCGTGCAGGGGAGCGAAGCCCGGATCGTCCGCCGGCGTTGCGCCCCGGTAGGCCGCGCAGGCGAACCGGATCCAGCCGCGCCGCAGCACGGCGTCCTCCGTCATCGTCCCCGCGTCGGCTCCGGGGTCGACTGCGGGCGCGATGAGCACGAGCGCGGCGGGGCGGTGGCCATGGTCCAGCAGCCTGCGGGTCAGCGCCGCGGCTATGCCACCGCCGGCGGAATCGCCGGCCACCGCAATGGAAGCCGCGTGGTCCCCGTGCCGGCGGGCCAGGTCGGTGAACGCGGCCTCGGCGTCGTCGACGGCCGCCGGATACGGATTCTCCGGTGCGAGGCGGTAGTCGAGCGAATAGACCTCCGCGCCGGTGTCCCGTGCCAGCCGGGCGGTGAGGGGACGGTGGGTCCGCGGCGATCCGGTGACGAAGCCGCCGCCGTGCAGGTACAGCACCGTGCGGGGCGGCCTCGCTGCGGCGGAGCGGCCGGCCGTCGCGCGGGCGGCGGCAGGCGGGACCGCGACGAACCGTTCCGCCGGACGGCCGCCGAGGACGACGGAGTCGCGGCGGACGCCGCGGACCACCGGCTGCACGACGGACGCGAAGTCGAGGAGGCGGCGTTGCCCGGCCACGGGCATGCGGTCGTTGAGGATCGTCCGGTAGACGGGCCGCAGCGCGCTCTCGACGAGACGCGGCGGCAGCGTGAAGGTAGGCACGGCGGTCGATCGTTCCGTTCCGGCCGGCCTCAGCCGGCCTTGGACGAGGAGGCGGGGGCCTGGGGTTTGGGCATCAGCATCCCCGTGACCGTGGAGACGACGCGCTGGTAGCCGGACCCCGTGAGTCGGACGAACAGATCCAGGGCGCGGGCATCGAGTCCGATGAGGACGCGTCCCCGGTCCGCGTCGACGCCCTTGAGGATGCGGCGCGCGGCGGCCTCGGGGCTGGTGTGGGCCAGGTAGCGGTCGAAGAACTGCGAGAAGTCGCGCTGCTGGTAGCCCTCCGCGGTAGTGCTGTTGCGGGCGATCGCGGTCTTGATGCCGCCGGGATGCACACAGGTGACCCTGACCGGGCGTCCGGCCGCGAGCATCTCCTGGCGCAGCGACTCGGTGAAGCCGCGCACCGCGAACTTGGCCGCGTTGTAGGCGCTCTGGCCGGGCACGGCGAGCAGTCCGAACAGGCTCGAGGTGTTGATGATGTGTCCGTCGCCGGATTCGATGAGGTACGGCAGGAACGCCTTGGTGCCGTTGACGACGCCCCAGAAGTCCACGTCCATGACGCGCTCGATGTCTTTGAACTCGGAGATCTCCACCTCGCCGGTGAAGGCGATGCCCGCATTGTTGAAGACCAGGTTGACGGTGCCGAAATGTGCGTTGACCGCGGCGGCGTAGTCGATGACGGACTCGCGCTGGGTGACGTCGAGGGGCGACGAGTGGACGTCCGCGCCGAGTTGCTCGGCTTGCCGGACCGTCTCGGTCAGGCCCAGGGTGTCCATGTCGGACAGCGCCAGCCGTGCGCCGCCTTTCGCCAGCTGAAGTGCGAGTGCCCGTCCGATGCCGGAGCCCGCTCCGGTGACCACTGCCACTTTGCCTGCGATATCGGTCATGATGCGTTCTCCTCGAGGGTCGCCCCGGCGCGGTCGTGGCCGGTCCGGCGGGTGGTCAGGTGATAGGCGTCCAAGTCGAACCGCCTGGTGCGGCGACGGAAGTCGAAGGTGAAGCCGGGCCACAGGGTCGTGTTGTTGCCGTGGCTGTCCAGATACCAGCTGGCGCAGCCGCCGGTCATCCACACCGACGGGCCCAGTTGGTGCTGGAGGTCGCGGTTGTAGCCGTCCTGGACGTCGCCGCGCACCTCCACCGTCGCGAGGCCACGCCGGTGCATCGTGGAGACCGCGTCGACGACGTAGTTGATCTGCGATTCGATCATGTAGACCATCGAGCTGTGCCCGAGGCCGGTGTTGGGTCCCACCATGAAGAACATGTTGGGGAAGCCCGCCACGGTCGTGCCCTTGTAGGCTTGCATGCCGATGCGTCGCCAGGTCTCGGCGAGCGAGTCCCCGGAACGGCCGCGGATCACCTCGAAGGTGGGCGAGTCGGTCACGTGGAAACCGGTGGCCACGATCAGTGCGTCGACGGCGCGCTCCGAGCCGTCCTCGGTGATGATCGAGTGCGCGGTGACCTCGCGGATCCGGTCGGTGACCACGTCGACGTCGTCCCGGTCGAGGGCGGGATAGTAATCGTTGGAGATCAGCATCCGCTTGCAGCCGATCGTGAAGTCCGGCGTGACCTTGGTGCGGAGGGCGCGGCTTTTGATGCCGCGCCGCAGATGCAATCGCGCGGCGAGTTGCAGCGGCTTGAGCAGTGCGGGCACGCGGGCAAGGCCCACCACCTGCGTCTCGCGCATCGCGTAGACGCCCGCGCGGGCCAGCCGCTGGAAGCCGGGGACGTGCCGGAAGGCGAACCTCTCGGCGGGGGAGTAGCGGCGGTCTGCGCGCGGCATGACCCAGGGCGCGGTGCGCTGGTAGACGTCCAGGTGCGCGACGTCGGCGGCGATGGAGGGGACTATCTGGATGGCGGAGGCGCCGGTGCCGATGATGGCCACCCGCTTGCCGGTGAGATCCGCGTCGTGGTTCCACTGCGAGGAATGGAACAGCTCGCCCTGGAAGCCGGAGATCCCCTTGATGTCCGGCAGTGCGGGCTCGCACAGCGCGCCGACCGCGGCGATCACCGCGTCCGCCGTGTAGTCGCCGTCGGTGGTCTGCACACGCCAGTGCGCGGCGTCGCCGTCCCAGTCTGCGCCGAGCACCTCGACGCCGAACCGGTGCCGGCCGAGCACGCCGGAGCGTTCCGCGATGGTGCGGATGTAGTCCTGGATCTCGCCTTGCCGCGAGAACGACCGCGACCAGTCCGGGTTGAGCGCGAAGGAGTACGAGTACAGCTGCGACGGCACATCGCAGGCGGCGCCGGGATAGGTGTTGTCCCGCCAGGTGCCGCCCACATCGGCGCCGCGCTCGAGGACGAGGAAGTCGCCCTGGCCCGCCTCGTCGAGTTTGATGGCGGCGCCGAGCCCGGCGAACCCGCTGCCGATGATGAGCGTGCGGACATGCCGGGGCGCGGCGGACCGGTCCGCCTCGTCCTTGGTCGCTGTGGTCATGCCTCGAATGTAGAACGCTATTGAACGTGAGTCAATAGATGTGCGCTTGCAATTGACTGTCAGTCAGTAGAATGACCTCCGTGGAAGAGAAGCGCACCAGGCTCAGCCCGCAGGCCCGCCGACGGCAGCTCGTCACACTCGGCGTCGAGATGCTCAGCGGCCGTTCCATCGACGCAGTGTCCGTCGAGGAACTGGCGGAGAGGGCGGGCGTGTCACGCGGGCTGATCTTCCACTACTTCGGCTCCAAGCAGGGCTACCTGCTGGCGGTGGTGAAGCACCTGAGCGAGGAGATGATCGCGTTCACCGACCCGGACCCGTCGCTTCCCCCGCTCGAGCAGCTCAGCGGGTCTTTGTCCGCGTACCTGGACTACGTCACCGAGAACCGCGACGGGTACGTGTCGCTGCTGCGCGGGACGACGAGCAGCGATCCGGAGATGCGCGCGGTGTTCGACTACACCCGCGGGGTGCTCGCGCAACGGGTCCTCGAGCGCGTGCCGTTGATCGGGGTCGAGGTGACGCCGCGCGTGGAGTTGGCCGCGCGCGGGTGGGTCGCGTTCGTCGAAGAGACGGTGATCAGCTGGCTGCGCGAGCCGGGAGTTTCCCGCGAGGAGCTGCTGGAGCTGCTCAATCAGGCGCTGCCGGCGGTGGCGATGCGCCCTGAGCAGGCGCTGGCGTTGCTCGCGGCCGCCGACGTGTGACGCGCGGCGAGTCCGGCGTGCGAGCGCCGGCCGGAGCACGGCGAGGGCCCCGCCCCGGATGGATTCCGGAGCGGGGCCCTCGAGTCTGTGCACCGCCGGGTGGCGGGTGCGGCTCAGGCGAACGCCGCCTCGATTACCTCGTGCTGCTCCACGGCGTGCACCTTGTTGGACCCGGAGGACGGCGCCGACATGGGCCGCCGCGAGATCCGCTCCAGGTTGCCGAGCAGGTCCGGCAGCATGTCCGGCAGCGTCAGGCCGATCGTCGGCCATGCGCCCTGGTTGCCCGGCTCCTCCTGAACCCACCGGAAGACGGTGGCGTTGGGGAAGGCTTCCAGCGCCTGCCGGATCCGCCGCCGCGGCAGCGGGTAGAGCTGCTCGAGCCGGACGATCGCGGTGTCGGTGATGTTCTCCTTGTCGCGCTTGGCCGCGAGCTCGTAGTAGAGCTTGCCGCTGACCATGATCACCTTGGTCACCGCGTCGCGATCGCCGCCGCCGGCGGCGAAGTGCGGATCCTGCATCACCGAACGGAACTTGTTGTCGGTGAAGTCGGAAACCGGGCTGACCGCGGCCTTGTTGCGCAGCATCGACTTGGGCGTGAACACCACCAGCGGGCGGTGGATGCCGTCGTACGCGTGCCGCCGCAGCAGGTGGAAGTAGTTCGCCGGAGTCGACGGCACGGCCACGGTCATCGAGCCCTCGGCGCACAGCTGCAGGAACCGTTCGATCCGCCCGGAGGTGTGATCGGGTCCCTGGCCCTCGTGCCCGTGCGGCAGCAGCATGATCAGGTTGGAGCGCTGCCCCCACTTGGCCTCGCCGGACGAGATGAACTCGTCGATGATCGACTGGGCGCCGTTGACGAAGTCGCCGAACTGCGCCTCCCACAGCACCAGGGCGTCGGGGTTGCCGACGGAATAGCCGTACTCGAAGCCCAGACCGGCGAACTCCGTGAGCGCGGAGTCGTAGGCCAGGAACTTGCCGCCCTTGTCCCCGCCGAGGTTGGACAGCGGGGTGTACTCGGTCTCGTCCTGCCGGTCGATGAGCACCGAATGCCGCTGGCTGAAGGTGCCGCGCCGGGAGTCCTGGCCGGACAGCCGCACGAAGCGGCCCTCGTAGACCAGCGAGCCGAAGGCGAGGAGCTCGGCGAAGGCCCAGTCGATCTTGCCTTCACGGGTCATCTTGCGCCGGCGCTCGAGCACCGGCTTGACGCGCGGGTGCACGGTGAACGACTCGGGGAAGTTCAGGTGGGCGTCGCCGATGCGCTCGACCAGGGCGGGATCGACGGCGGTCACCAGGCTGGTGCGCAGCGTCTGGTCCTCCAGGACCGAGGGGCTGGGCTCGGCGGTGTACTTCTCGAGTTCGCGCACCTCGTTGAAGACGCGCTCCAACTGGCCCTGGTAGTCGCGCAAGGCGGCTTCGGCCTCGTCCAGCGAGATGTCGCCGCGGCCGATGAGAGCCTCGGTGTAGCTCTTGCGGACGCTGCGCTTGCTGTCGATGACGTCGTACATCTGCGGCTGGGTCATCGACGGGTCGTCGCCCTCGTTGTGTCCGCGGCGGCGGTAGCAGATCATGTCGATGACGACGTCCTTGCCGAACTGCTGCCGGAAGTCGACCGCGAGCTTGGCGACGCGCACGCACGCCTCCGGGTCGTCGCCGTTGACGTGGAAGATCGGTGCGTCGATCATCTTCGCCACGTCGGTGCAGTACTCGGACGAGCGCGAGTACTCGGGCGCGGTGGTGAATCCCACCTGGTTGTTGACGATGATGTGCACGGTGCCGCCGGTGCGGTACCCGCGCAGCTGCGCCAGGTTGAGGGTCTCCGCCACGACGCCCTGGCCCGCGAAGGCCGCGTCGCCGTGCAGGAGCATCGGCAGCACGGTGAACCCGTCCTGCCCCTTGTCGAGCAGGTCCTGCTTGGCGCGCACCAGCCCTTCCAGGACCGGGTCGACGGCCTCGAGGTGGGAGGGGTTGGCGGTCAGCGACACGGTGATGTCGTTGTCGCCGAACATCTGGATGTACGTGCCCGAAGAGCCGAGGTGGTACTTCACGTCACCCGAGCCGTGGGAGGCCTTCGGGTTCATGTTGCCTTCGAACTCGGTGAAGATCTGCTTGTAGGGCTTGCCGACGATGTTCGCGAGCACGTTGAGGCGCCCACGGTGCGGCATGCCGATGACGACCTCGTCGAGTGCGAACTCGGCGGCCTGGTCGATGACGGCGTCCATCATGGGGATGACGGTCTCCGCGCCCTCGAGCGAAAACCGCTTCTGGCCGACGTACTTGGTCTGCAGGAACGTCTCGAACGCCTCGGCGGCGTTGAGCTTGCTCAGGATGTACTTCTGCTCGGCCACGGCGGGCTTGGTGTGCGGCACCTCGATCAGGTGTTGCAGCCATTCGCGCTGTTCGGGGTCGAGGATGTGCGTGTACTCGATGCCCATCGTGCGGCAGTAGGCGTTGCGGAGGACGCCCAGCACGTCGCGCAGCTTCATCCTGTCGTGGCCGGCGAACCCGCCCACGTTGAACTCGCGGTCGAGGTCCCACAGCGTCAGATGGTGGCTGAGGACGTCGAGGTCGGGGTGGCTGTGGAACCGTGCCGGGTCCAGGCGCAGCGGATCGGTGTCGGCCATGAGGTGGCCGCGGTTGCGGTAGGCGGCGATGAGCTCGAGCACCCGGGTGTTCTTGTCGATGACGCCTTCGGCGATGTCCTGCCGCCAGCGCACCGGCTCGTAGGGGACCCGCATGTCCGTGAACAGCTCGTCCCAGAACTCGTCGGAGAGCAGCAGGTTGTGGATGCGCCGCAGGAAGTCGCCGGACTCGGCGCCCTGGATGATGCGGTGGTCGTAGGTGGAGGTCAGCGTGAGCAGTTTGCCCACGCCCACCTCGGCGAGGCGTTCGTCGCTGGAGCCCTGGAACTCGGCGGGGTATTCCATGGCGCCGACACCGATGATGGCGCCCTGCCCCTGCATGAGCCGGGGGACGGAGTGGACGGTGCCGATGGTGCCCGGGTTGGTGAGCGAGATCGTGACGCCGCTGAAGTCCGCGATGGTGAGCTTGCCGTCGCGCGCGCGGCGGACGATGTCCTCGTAGGCGTTCCAGAAGCGCGAGAAGCTCATCGTCTCGCAGTTCTTGATCGCCGCCACCACGAGCGAACGGTTGCCGTCCTTGCCGGGCAGATCGATTGCCAGGCCCAGGTTCACGTGCTCGGGGGTGACGATGTGGGGCTTGCCGTCCACCTCGGCGAAGTGGCGGTTCATTCCCGGGAAGTCCGCGATCGCGCGCACCAGCGCGTAGCCGAGGATGTGGGTGAACGAAACCTTGCCGCCGCGGGTGCGCTGCAGGTGGTTGTTCGCCACCGTGCGGTTGTCGATCATCAGCTTCGCGGGGACCGCGCGGACCGATGTGGCCGTGGGGATCGACAGCGAGGCGGCCATGTTCCGGGCGACTGCGGCGGCGGGCCCGCGCAGTACCTTGCTTTCGGGTCCGTCGCCTGCCTCGCCCTTCGCGGGGGCCGACTTGGCCGGTGCCGGCTTCGCGGGGGCCGACTTTGCCGGAGCGCCCTTCGCGGGGGCCGACTTGGCCGGTGCCGGCTTCGCGGGGGCCGCATTCTGCGCGGCAGGAGCCGTCCGGGCCGGCGCCGGCTTCGCGGACGGCGACTTCGCGGGCGCTGCCTTGGCGGGTGCCGGGGTGGCTGCGGCGGGTTTCGCCGCGCTCCGGTCGGCGGGGGGCGCGGTGGTGGACGTCGTCACGGAGGGCGGCTTGTCCGCGGATCGGCCGTTCTCACCCGTGCCGGGCTGGTAATCGGCGAGGAAATCGTGCCAACTCGCGTCCACGGAGGACGGGTCCTCCTGGAAGCGCTGGTACATCTCCTCGACCAACCACTGGTTTTGGCCGAACTGCGACGTCGAGCTGCTGGTCACGGCAGAAATTCGCCTCGTTTCGTTCTTTGCTCATCGATCAGCGTGCATGCCCGTACAGGCTATCGTGTCCGCGCCCGCGGGGTGCTGCCGTGATCCCGTTTCGCGGTTGCGCCTGGCGCCGTCGCCCAGGTGCGGGCGCAAAGGCCCCTCGGACAGGGGTGGCTCATGTCCGGGCGGGCACGGCGGTCCCCGAGGCGGCGAGCAGGCGTGCGTAGTGCCCACCTGAGGTGCGAAGGTGCTGCGGGGCGCCGCGTTCCACGATCCTGCCGTCGTCGATGACCAGGATCTCGTCGGCCTGTTCGGCGGTGGCCAGCCGGTGGGCGACGAGCACGGCGGTGCGATCGCGGCGCACTTTGCGCCCCGCGGCCAGCACTGTGAATTCAGTCACGGGGTCCAGTGTGGCGGTCGCCTCGTCGAGCAGTAGGACGTCGGGGTCGACGAGCTCCGCCCGGGCGAGCGCGACGAGCTGCCGCTGCCCGGCGGACAACCCCTGCCCGCGCTCGCCGACGGGATGGAGCATTCCGCCGTCGAGACCGGCGATGACATGCAGGGCGCCCACGGCCCGCGCGGCCTCCTCGATCCGGTCCCGGGTGGCGTCCGGCATGCCGAACGCGATGTTGTCGGCCACAGTCCCGGTGAACAGGTGCGCTTCCTGGGGGACGACGCCGAGTCGACCGCGGTATTCGTGCAGGGGGAAACGGCGGATATCGGTGCCGCCGACGCGCACCGTGCCGGACGTGGCGTCGTAGAAGCGCGCGATGAGCTTGACGATGGTCGACTTGCCCGCCCCCGTACGACCCACGAGCGCCACCGTCGATCCCGGGGTGATGGTCAGATCGACTCCTGTCAGGGCCGGCGGAGATTCCGGCGCGTACCGGAAGTCCACTCCGTCGAGCGCGACGGCCCCGTCGAGCCGGTGCACGGGAACGGCCTCCGGGGTGCCGGTGGGGTCGAGGATGGAGGTGGGCGTCCGCAGCAGCTCGCCGATCCGGCGCAGCCCCACCCGCGCCTGCTGGTATCCGTCGAACACCTGCGAGAGTTGTTGGACGGGGCCGAACAGCAGCCCCAGATACAGCACGAAGGCGGCGAGCGTGCCGGCCGACGTGGTGCCGGCGGCCACCTGCTTGGCGCCTACGAACACGATGGCCGCCAGCACGAGGTCGGAGATCAGCGTGATCAACGGGAAGTACACCGAGATCGCCACCTGGGCGCGCATGCGCGAGCTCCGGTACGACTCGGCCAGGCCGGTGAACCGCGCCGCGGCCGCCTGCTCGCGCCGGTGGGACTGTGTGGTGCGCAGCCCGGTGATGTTCTCCTGGAAGTCGGCGTTGACGGCGGAGACCCGCTCGCGCGAGGTGGTGTAGGCGGCCGAGGAGATGCGCCGGAACACCACAGTGGCGGCGATGAGCGGGGGGAGTGCGCACAGTGCGACGAGCCCCAGCGTCAGATCCGTCGCCAGCAGCGCTGAGAGCACGCCGATGATCGTCAGCACTGCGACGATCGCCGTCGACAGCCCGGTCTGCAGGAACGACGAGAGCGCGTCGACGTCGGTGGTCATCCTGGTCATGATCCGGCCCGAGAGCGTCTTCTCGTAGTAGTCGAGTCCCAGGCGCTGCAGGTGGCTGTAGCTGCGCACCCGCAGCTCGTAGAGGAGGCGTTCGCCGGCACGGGCGGTGAGCACCGTCATCCGGGAGACGATCACCCAGTTGACGGCGACGATGGCGGCGGCGCCGGCGGCGGTCAGATAGAGCACGTGTGGTCGGTGCGGGACCACGCCATGATCGATGGCGTATCGGACGATGATCGGGAAGGACAACCCGACCGCAGTGTCGAGGGCGACCAGCAGCGCCACCAATGCCAGCAACGGCGCCACGGGGGCGAGCATGCGCCGCAGGCGGAAGCGGAGGTCCGGCGCGCGCAGGTCGCGGTCGTCCATGCGCGGATCCTCTGTGGCAGGGGGAAGCGCAGCGAGCGCCGCACGCAGCTCCGGCGTGACGGCCATGGTTCCCAGCGCGTCGTCGCCGGGCTCCTCCGCCAGGGGCTCCCCGGCGGCGGATTCGCGTTCCCGGGGCCACAGCCGGGCGGAATCGGGTGGGCTGTCCGCGGCGCCGTCGACCGCGTCGCGTGGTTCCGCGGCGGTGCCGTCGTCCAAAGCGCGGTGGACCAGTTCCGGGCGGATGAGCTCGCGGAACAGGCCGCTCCGCGCCAACAGCTCGGCCTCGGTTCCGGCGTCGACGATGCGGCCGCCGTCGAGCACCGCTATGCGGTCGGCCAAGGCGAGGGTGGACCGGCGGTGCGCGATGACGATCGTGGTGCGGTCGGCCCGCCCCGCGCGCAGCGCCGCGAAGATACGCGCCTCGGTCTCGGCGTCCACGGCGGACGTCGCGTCATCGAGCACCAGCAGGCGAGGGTCCTGCAGGATCGCCCGGGCGAGCGCGATCCGCTGACGCTGGCCGCCGGACAGGGTGAGGCCGCGTTCGCCCACCGTCGTGGCGTAGCCGTCGGGGAGCGCGGCGATGAACTCGTCGGCGTCCGCGGCGACCGCGGCCGCCCGGATCTCCTCGTCGGAGGCGGCGGGCCGGCCCAGCGCGATGTTCGCCGCGATCGAATCGGAGAACAGGAAGGGCTCATCGAAGACGACCGCCGCGGTTTCGCGCACCCGATGCAGGGCGAGGTTGCGCAGGTCCGCCCGGGCGGTACCGGAGGTGAACGCGACCGTGCCCGAATCGGGGTCGTAGAAGCGGTCGAGCAGCTGGGCGAGCGCGGACTTCCCCGACCCGGTGGGGCCGACGAGGACGAGGGTCTGGCCGGGCTGCACGGTCAGATCGAGGCCGTCGAACACCGGACGGCCCGGCGTGTACGCGAAATCGACCCCCCGCACCTCGACGCCCACCGGCCCGTCCGGCAGATCCGCGGGGGCGTCGGGCTCGCTGATCGTCGGGCGGGCGTCGATCACCCCGAACACCCGCTCCGCGGCGGCACGCGAGAGCTGCACCATGACGAGCATCCCCGCCATGATCCGGGCGATCGCCGACAGTCGCGTGATGTAAGTGGCGAACGCCAGGAACGTGCCGATGCTGAGCGATCCCTGCAGCGCCAGCCACCCGCCGAGGGCGATGACGGCGACGAGCCCGAGCTGGGGGAGTGCGGCCAGGGCGGGGGCGAAACGCGCGTTGACCCGGGCGGCGCGCATCCGGCGGGCGTAGAGCGTGCGGCCCAGCCCCTCGATGCGCGCGGTCATGCGCGATTCCTGCCCGAACCCCTTGACCACGCGGACGCCGGTGACCGTCTCTTCGACGTGCTGAGCGAGATCCGCGGCCCCCTGCTGGGCGGACCAGGTGGCAGCGTGCATGGACTTGCGGCTCACGTAGGCCACCGCCGTGATGCACGGAGCCACCGCGAGCGCGACGACGGTCAGCAGCGGCGACAGGTAGGCCATGACGGCGAAAGCCAGCACGAACTGCAACGCCGACCCGACGACCATCGGGAACATCGCCAGCAGTCCTTGGGTCAATTGCAGGTCGGTGATGGACCGCGAGACCACCTGGCCGGTCCGGATTCGGTCCTGCGCGCGGCCGTCGAGCTTCTGCACGGTGGACAGGAGCCGCAATCGCAGGTCGTGTTGGACGTCGAGTGAGAGTCGCCCGGCCAGCACGCGGCGACCGAACATGCAGGCCCAGCGGACGCACGCCAGCGCCGCGATGGCCGCCGCGATGCCGGCGATGGTCGCGGTGCGACCGGCGGTGGCGTCGTCGAGCGCGCTGCGGGTCAGCAGCGGGAACGTGAGCTCCATGATGGTGGCGCCCGCCGACATGGCCAGCGCGCCGAAAAGCACGCCGCGGCGCGCCATGCATGTGGCCCACAGCCGGCGCAGCCATCCGGGTGGTGCGGATGCGCGGGAGGTAACGATGGCTTTCGGACGGGCGGCGTTCACCGCGCCGGCTTCCTCACCGGTCGGCTTCCGTCACACGGCGGCGCCCATACCCGCGCCGCCGGAGCGCGCCTGACAGAAACGTACGTGACGGGAACGCACGTGACAGCGGCGTGCATGAAAGGGGCGCACCGGCCCGATCGATCCCATATCAGCGATCGTATGCCTGGCCCGGGACGATGACGACCCGGCTTCCCGCTTCAGTGAACTCCAGGCTGTCCGCCAGGGCGGCGGCGGACGTCGATTCCATGCGCACCCTGGACTGGCAGATGAGGCCGCTGTCGAGGGCGTCGCCCACGGCGATGCCGGCGACGGTCCGGGCGTGTCCGCGCCGCCGGGACTCCGGTGCCGTGACCACGCGCAGATCTGCGAGAAGGTGATGTGCGGTGGTGTATCGGGCCAGTGCCACCCGCGACGAGTCGTCGAGCACGAGGGTGTACACCGGCGCGGCCTGGTCGGGCTGCCGCCCCGCAGGTTCGGCGCGTTCCGGCCCCGGCGCCGGGTGCAGTGCGCACACGATGTCCGCCGAGTCGTCGGCGGGCGCGGCGTCGAGGACCCGCGCGGCGTCGAGGGGACTGCGGGACACCACCGGCACTGCCGTTCCCGGTGGCGTGGAGGGCTCGTAGTGGTCGCGGAACGCGAGTCGTTCACGCGCCGCGGTGCGCATCCCGGCGCCGGGATTCCGCGCGGCGACGGCGGCCACCGCGGTGCCGTCGAGGAACGCGCCGGACGGCAGCTCCGCGACGGCGTCGACGAGATGGTCCGGGCCGCGCAGCGCGGAGGCGCCGAAGAGCTCGACGAACTCGAGGCCGGGCAACGCGTCGTCGCGGACCAGTGCGCGCTCGCCCGTCCGGGTGAAGGCGGCGTCATCCGGCAGTCGAAGGCCACGCGACCAGGCGAGTCCGACGACGTCGATGGTGTGTGAGTCCACGTGCCTCCTCGGGTCTCGATGCGATGGCCGGGGGGTATTCTTCCAGCCGGGCCGGCCGCGGTCCGGTGCAGCGTGGAGGTGAAGGGTTCGTCCTGTGAACGACAGCGTACGACCGTGGCCGGCGCTGTGGGCGCTGTGCCTCGGCTTCTTCATGATCCTCGTGGACAGCACCATCGTGTCGGTGGCCATGCCGGCGATCATGGAGGGCTTGGACGCCGACCTCAACGCGGTCATGTGGGTAACGAGCGCCTACCTGGTCGCCTTTGCGGTGCCGCTGCTCATCACCGGCCGCCTGGGCGACAGGTTCGGGCAACGGCAGATGTACCTGGCCGGGCTCGTGGTGTTCACTGCGTCGTCGGCGTGGTGCGGATTCTCCGGGGGCGTCACGATGCTGATCGTGGCGCGGGTGTTCCAGGGGATCGGCGCAGCGATCATGACCCCGCAGACCATGGCGGTGATCACCCGGGTGTTCCCGCCGGACCGGCGTGGCCGCGCGATGGGGGCATGGGGTGCGGTCGCGGGCGCCGCCACGCTGGTGGGGCCGCTGCTGGGCGGCGTGCTCACGGACTCGCTGGGCTGGGAGTGGATCTTCTTCGTGAACATCCCGGTCGGCGTGATCGGGTTCGCGCTGGCCTGGGCGCTCGTCCCGGACCTTCCACGCCGTTCGCACACTTTCGACATCCCCGGCGTGGTGCTCAGCGGGGCCGGCGTCTTCCTGCTGGTGTTCGGGATCCAGGAGGGTCAGAAGTACCGCTGGGGGACCATGACCGGCTTCCTCTCCATTCCGCTGCTGATCGGCCTCGGCGTGGTGCTGCTCGCGGTCTTCGTATGGTGGCAGTCGCGCACCCGCGCGGAGCCACTGGTGCCGCTGCGGTTGTTCCGGGATCGGAACTTCACGCTGGCGAACATCGCCATCGCATCCATGGGGTTCGCGATCACCGCGTTGGTGCTGCCGCTCATGCTGTTCACGCAGCTGGTATTGGGATACTCGCCCACCGAATCGGCGTTGGTGATGACGCCGATGGCGGTGCTGACCGGCGTGCTCGCGCCGTCGGTCGGCAGGCTCGTGGACCGGGTGCACCCGCGCTACATCGCGGGCCCCGGCCTGCTTCTGCTGGCGGTGTCGGTGCTGTGGTTCAGCCTGATCATGGAACCGGGCGTGCCGGTCTGGGAGTTGCTGCTGCCCGTGGCGCTGATGGGGGTCGCCAACGCCACGATCTGGTCGCCGCTGTCCGCGACGGCCACTCGTAACCTGGCGATGGACGTCGCCGGGGCCGGCTCGGGGGTGTACAACACCACGCGTCAGGTCGGGGCGGTGCTGGGCAGCGCCGCGATCACGGCGGCGATGTCGGCGCGGCTGGTGGCGGGCGGGCTTTCCGGGGCCGGTGGTGGTGAGCAGGCCGCCGCCGGCGGAACGCAGCGATTGCCCGAATTCATGCGGGACGCCTACGCGCTGGCGATGGGGCAGTCGATGCTGGTTCCGGCCGCGGTGCTGTTGATCGGAGTCGTCGCCGCACTGTGCTTCGAACGACCGAGCCACGCGGGCATGCGCCCCCTCGCGGATCGGACGACGGAACCCGGCAGGATCCTCAGCCCAGAACGCGGGTGAGGTAGTCGTTGCCGAACACCCGGTCCGGGTCGTACTCGTCGCGGGCCGCGACGAAGTCGTCGAAGCGCGGATATGCGGGACGCAGGTCCGGCGCGGCCCGGCGGTGGAGTTTGCCCCAGTGCGGCCGGCCGTCGACCGACCGTGCGATCTCCTCCACCGCGCGGAAGTACTGCCGGTGATCCTGCTTCCAGTACACGTGAACGGCCACGTAGGCGGTGTCGCGTCCGTGCGCGGTGGACAGCCACACGTCGTCGGCCGCGGCGAAGCGGACCTCGATGGGGAATCCGATCCGATGGCCACCGTCGGTCAGCAACCGGTCGATCCTCTCGAGCACCCCGGGCAGCTCTGCGACCGGGATCGCGTACTCCATCTCCCGGAATCGCACGCGCCGCGACGAGGCGAAGACATGGTGGGCGGCGTCGGTGTACTCGCGGGCCGAGAGCAGGCGCGCCGCGGCGGCGTTGGCGTGCGGGATGACCGCCGGCACGTGCGTGGAGACGGCGTTGATCGCGCCGAAGACGGTGTTGGACAGCAGTTCGTCGTCGATGTATCCGCGGACCCGCCCTACGGGGCGCAGCGGCGTCGAACCCGGTAGCCGGGTGTTGCGCTTGGTGAGGACGCGGCGCGTGTGGGGCCACCAGTAGAACTCGAAATGGTCGATGGCGGCGCGGATGCGGTCCAGGTCGGACAGCACGTCGTCGAGCGGCTCCGGCCGCTCCTCCGCGTGCATGACGTACGCGTTCCGGCAGTCGATGGTCATCTTGGTGAGGACGCCGAGTGCGCCGAGGCTGAGCCTTGCGGCCTGGAACAGCGTGGGGTTGTGCTCGGCGGAACACGCCACCGTGTCGCCCGCGGCGGTGATGATTTCGAGGCCCACGACCTGCGTGGCCAGGCCGCCGAAGGCTGCGCCGGTGCCATGCGTGCCGGTCGCGATGGCGCCGGCGAGCGTCTGCACGTCGATATCGCCCAGGTTGATCATCGACAGGCCCAGTGACCACAGCAACTCGTTCAGGCGGTCCAAGCGCGTGCCCGCACGTACGGTGACGTGCGCACCGGTGGCAGTGGGCACCACCGATTCGATCCCGGTCAGGCGATCGAGGTGGATGTGCATTCCGTCGGTGACCGCGACCGGCGTGAAGGAGTGGCCCGCGCCCACCGCCTTGACCGGTACCCCGGAGGAGGACGCCTGCCGCACCAGGCGTGCGACCTCGTCCGCGTCTGCGGGGTGTGCGACGACCTGCGGTTCGGCTCGGGCGCAGTCCGCCCAGTTCCTCCATGTAGTACCGGTCACATCACCAGTATGGACTGGACGATGGTCCAAGGCAATTTGGGGCGGTGGAACCGCTCTGGTGCGGGGTATGCCGCCCGCAGCGCCCGGTGTGGTGAAAAGATCACGGGCAGTGGAATGTGATCCAGTGGAGGTTCGGGCCGCGAAGGGCGGCGCGGCAAATGGATCCGGGGCGCGGGCCCCGGTCTGGCAGTCAGGACGGTGGACAGGTGACAGGTCGAATGGTCAACACTCGGTTGCCCGCTGAAGAACGCCGCGCGCAGTTGGTCCACGCTGCGTTGACCCTGGCGGAGGCGGAGGGCTTCGGGTCGGTCACGATCCGTCGCGTGGCGGACGAGGCGGGGGTGTCGCTCGGGGTGGTGCACTACTGCTTCGAGAGCAAAGAGGAGCTGATGGCGGCGGCCATCAGCAACATCGTCGCCATGCTCGGCGAGGCGATGGCGGAGGCATACGCCCCGGACGAAGGCGCGGAGCAGGTTCCGCAGGGGCGTGAGGGTCTGCGCGAATACCTGCGCCGCGGGGTCGAGAACATGTGGGGCCTGATCGAGGCCACCCCGAACGTGCAGCTGCTCACCTATGAGATCACCACCTACGCCTTGAGGCGGGGCGCCGGGCAGGAGGGGTCCGACCGGGACGCCGCCGCGCACGCGCTGGCCGCACGGCAGTACATCGTCACCGACTCGGTGGCGGTCGAGTTCCTCGAGGAGGCCGCGCGGGCGTCGGGAGTCCAGTGGGCTCGGCCGGTGGAATACGTGGCACGCGTGTCGTTGACGTTCATCGACGGCCTCGTGCTGCGCTGGCTCGTCGACCGCGAGTCGGAAACGGCGCGCTTGCAGTTGGGCGACTTCACGGATTTCGTGGTCGAGCTCGCCGACGCCGACTGACGCCGACTTCTGCCGACTGGTACCGGCGCCGACTGACGCAGGTGCGTCGTCGACGGCATGACCGCAGGCCGGGCACCGCCCGGCCTGCGGCGTCGATCATGCGACGGGCTTCGACGCCGGATGCTCGGGATTCACTTGGCGTAGAGAGCCTCGATGTCGCCCGCGTAGGTGGAGCTGACGACGTTGCGCTTGAGCTTGAGCGTGGGGGTGAGCTCGCCCCCTTCCACGGTGAAATCGGTGGTGAGCACGGAGAACTTCTTGACCTGCTCTGCCCGTGACACGGCCGCGTTGGCCGTCTGCACTGCGGAGTCGATCTCCGCCACCAGGTCCGGGTCGGTGGCCAGCGCGGTCATCGACGTGTCGGCGGGTTTTCCGTTGCGCTCGAGCCAACCCGGGACCGCCTCCGGGTCGAGCGTGATGAGGGCGGCGATGAACGGCTTGGCGTCGCCGACCACCATCGCCTGACTGATGAGCGGGTGCGCCCGCAGGCTGTCCTCGAGTCCGCTCGGCGCCACGTTCTTGCCGGCTGCGGTGACGATGATCTCCTTCTTGCGGCCGGTGATGAACAGGTAGCCCTCCGCGTCGAGCCTGCCCAGGTCTCCGGTGTGGAACCAGCCGTCGCGGATGGAGTCCGTGGTGGCGGCCTCGTTCTTCCAGTAGCCGTCGAAGACGACGTTTCCCTGGAGCAGCACCTCCCCGTCGTCGGCGATCTTGACCGCGCAGCCCTCCACCGGCCTGCCCACCGATCCGATGCGCTGGGCGTTCGGGGTGTTGACGGTGACGGCCGCGGTGGTCTCGGTGAGTCCGTAGCCCTCGTAGATGGTGACGCCGACGCCCCGGTAAAAGTGGCCCAGTCGCGCTCCGAGGGGTCCGCCGCCGGACACCGCGGCCTCGCACCTGCCGCCGAGCGCCGCCTTGAGCTTGCTGTAGACGAGCTTGTCGAAGAGCGTGTGCTTGAGGTTGAGGACGAGTCCCGGGCCGCCGGTGTCGAGGGACTTGCTCCACTCGATGGCGGTGGACTCGGCGGCGGCGAAGATCTTGCCCTTGCCGCCGTCCTCGGCCTTCTGCTTGGCGGTGTTGTACACCTTCTCGAACACGCGGGGGACCGACAGGACGAAGGTGGGCTGGAACACGGCGAAGTGGTCGACGAGGTTCGCGATGTCGGCTGTGTGGCCCACAGTGATCTTGGACATGAACGCGCCGACCGAAATGGCGCGGGCGAAAATGTGGGCGAGAGGCAGGAACAGCAGCGTGCTCTTGCCCTCCGTCATCATGTCGCCCAGCGAAGCGCTCGCCGCGGCGCCCTCGGAGAGCAGGTTGAAATGCGTGAGCTGCGCGCCCTTGGGGCGGCCGGTCGTTCCCGAGGTGTACACCAGGGTGGCCGCGTCGGCGGCGCGCACGGCGGTGCGGCGGGCGGTGACCTCGTCGTCGCCGATCCGCGCCCCGCGCTCGACCAGCTCGTCGACCGCGCCACGGTCGCCGTCGAACATCAGCATCTCTTCGACGTTGTCGAGTCGGTCGACGACCGCGCGGGTGACGTCGGCGTGTTCGTCCGATGCGACGATGAGCATCCGGCTGCCCGAGTCGGACAGGATCCACTCCGCCTGGTCCGCCGAGGAGGTCTCGTAGATCGCGACAGTGCACGCGCCGACGGTCCAGATGGCGAAGTCCAACGCCACCCACTCGTACCGGGTGGGGGACATCAGAGCGACGCGATCGCCGTGGCCGACACCGGACGCGATCAGTCCCTTGGCCAACGCCGTGACTTCGTCCGCGAACTGCGCCGCGGTCACATCCGTCCACGCGCCGGCGACCATGCGCCGGAACGGTACGACGTGCGGGGACTCCTGGGCATATCGGTAGACGGTGGCTGAGAGCGAATCATCGTCGGCGATCGTGTAGGACGCCTGAACCGCCAGCTCGGTCATGAGAACCCCCTTCGTTGGCCGGTGGGACGGTGACCGCCCTCACCTGGTCGCTGTGAGTCAAACCATAGCCGATGGTTCCTGCGGCAGCGAGAACGGTTACCGGCCGGTAGCGATCCGCGGTGCGGCCGGGGCGGTCCGGGCCGGGGGCGTAGCGGTGCGATGATCACGGAATGCCGTTCTTCGCCGGGGCCTCGGGGCAGGTGTTCTACCGCAGATGGCGATGCGCGGGATCGGTCGACAGGCCGGCGGTCGTCGTGCTGCTGCACGGTCTCGGGCAGCACAGTGGCGACTACGGCCGGTTCGCACGGCTGCTCACCGGGCGCGGCATGGAGGTGTGGGCGCTGGACCACGTGGGGCATGGGATGACGGAGGGCGAGCCGGGGCGGATCGGGTCGATGGACGGCCTCGTGGAGAACGCGCGCAGACTGACCGATCTCGCCGGGCGGGGCGGCGGGCGACGTCCGGTGCTGGTCGGACACTCGCTCGGCGCCGTCGTGGCCACCGACCAGGCGATGCGTATCCCGGAGCCGTGCGCCGGGCTCGTGCTGTCCGGGGTGCCCTTCGCGCCGCCGGTTCCGGGGCGTTCGCCGCGGCCGGGCGACGACGCTCCGGACGTGGTGGAACGGCGTGCTGAGATCGACGACGTGCGCCGCCGCTTCGTGCGCGATGCGCGCGTTCCGGCCCTGGTTCTGCACGGGGCCGATGACCGCATCGTGCCGGCGGAAGGGGTGGTGCGCGCGCTGCACGGCCGCGGCGGCGACACCAGGATCGTCGTCTACGACGGTGCGGGACACGATCTGCCGCATGAACACGTCCGCGTCGCTGTCGCCGACGCGATCGCGGAGTTCACCGCCGGGCTCGGGGGTGCGCGATGATCAGGCGGCGGCCAGCGGCGCGGTGGACGCGAGGGGGATGGCGGCGGGCGCCGCGCGGTTGAGCTCCCACCGCCAGACCGCATGCTCGAGCTCCACGGGGGTGGTCTCGACGGCGTCGGCGGCCGCTGCGACCAGCGCGTGCACCTGCCGGGGGCCGGGAGCGTCGGAGGCGTGCGCGACACCGAGCGCATCGGCGGCGAAGGCGCTTGTAAGCGAACCGGGGAGGATGCCGGGGGCGCCCGCGAGCATCAGCAGATAGGTCCAGTTGACCTCGTCCGTGGTGCTCGAGGCGGCCAGCCAGGCGTCGCGGATGGCGTGATGACGGCCGGGGTCGGCGGTGGCGGCCCGCAGGTCTTCCACGGTGTCGACGCCGAGGGCGCGCAGGCGTTCGGCCGTGTCCTGAATCGCCATGGCGCGGACGGCGTTCGCATCTCCATAGGGCATCTTGTAGCGGCCGACCTTCCCGCTCCACACCAGCGATCCCCCCACCTGCTCGAAGGTGCGCAGGAGATCTCGTGCGCCGTCGACGACATCGTCGACGCCCTGGGCGCGCCGGTACGCCCGATACCGGTCCACCGTGAGCACCGACTTGTCGTATTCGGCGGCGGTGGACTGCACGGCGTCGATGATGCAGAGCGCGAGGCTGCCGTGGAATCGGTCATGACGCGTCCAGGTGTGCGGATCGCCGAGCCGGACGCGTACCGCTTTGACGAATGCGTCCAGGCTGTCGGTGTTGTCGGCGGAGTTCGTCACGGTCGCCCCTCACGTGTCGGCTGCGGTGCTCATCGGTGCCGGCCGCGCTCGGCCGGGGTTCTGCGGTGCCGCCCGGCGGGACGGGGCGCGCATCGGTCGATCCTCTGGCGTGTTCATCGACCACCGTGACCCGGCCGTTACCTATTCGTGTTGTGCGCCTGCCCCGGTGCGGTGTGCCGGGGGCGCGGAGCGACGAGGCGGGGGCAGGGCCGGGCGGAGGGGTGATGCGACGCGGAGACCGGCGCCGGAATGGTATAAAATGCTGGGCAAATGACTGATGATGACAGCGTCGGCCCCCGCGCGGGCGAGCCTCTTTCCGGCAAGCCTCTTTCCGCCGAGCCTCTTTCCGCCGACGAGCCCACTCCCACTGAAGACACTTCCACTGCAGGGGCCTCCGCTGCAGACGGCGATCCCGCCGGGCGGCGCCCGGACGCGCGATCGGAGGGCGGGCAGTCCGCCGGCGGCCGTGACGCCGGCGGAGGGTCGGCTGAAGCGTCCGCCACCGGCGCAGCGCCGTCGGCCGAGCTCTCGTTCTCCGAGCTCGGCATCGCGCCGGAGGTGCTGCGTGCGCTCGGCGACGTGGGCTACGAGACGCCGTCGCCCATCCAGGCCGAGACCATCCCGCTGCTGCTCGCCGGTCGCGATGTGGTGGGGCTGGCGCAGACCGGGACGGGCAAGACCGCCGCGTTCGCGGTGCCGGTCCTGAGCCGGATCGTGCCCGGCGGCAAGAAGCCGCAGGCGCTGGTGCTGGCCCCCACCCGTGAGCTGGCCTTGCAGGTGTCGGAGGCGTTCGGCAGTTACTCGGTCCATCAGCCGGGTGTGCACGTGCTGCCGATCTACGGCGGCCAGAGCTACGGCATCCAGCTTTCCGGCCTGCGGCGCGGAGTGCAGGTGGTGGTCGGTACGCCCGGCCGCATCATCGACCACCTCGACAAGGGCACTCTGGATCTGAGCGAGCTCGAGTTCCTGGTGCTCGACGAGGCCGACGAGATGCTCAAGATGGGCTTCCAGGAGGACGTCGAGCGCATCCTCGCCGACACTCCGGCCTCCAAGCAGGTCGCGCTCTTCTCCGCGACGATGCCGGCGGGCATCCGCAAACTGTCCAAGAGGTATTTGGACAACCCCGCCGAGGTCACGATCAAGGGCAAGACGGCCACCGCCCGCAACATCACCCAGCGGTGGGTGTCCGTGTCGAATCAGCGCAAGCTGGACGCGCTCACGCGCATTCTCGAGGTCGAGGACTTCGACGCGATGATCATCTTCGTGCGCACCAAGCAGGCGACTGAAGACCTCGCGGAGAAGCTGCGCGCACGGGGGCTCGCCGCCGCGGCCATCAACGGCGACATCGTCCAGGCGCAGCGCGAGCGCACCATCGGCCAGCTCAAGGACGGCCGGATCGACGTCCTCGTGGCGACGGACGTGGCGGCGCGCGGGCTCGACGTCGACCGGATCTCACACGTCGTCAACTACGACATCCCGCACGACACCGAGGCGTACGTGCACCGTATCGGCCGCACCGGGCGTGCGGGCCGTGCGGGGCAGGCGCTGCTGTTCGTGTCGCCGCGAGAGACCCGCCTGCTCAAGTCCATCGAGCGCGCCACACGCCAGCCGCTCGAGGAGATGAGTCTGCCGACGGTCGACGACGTCAACGCCCAGCGTGTGGCGAAGTTCGCCGATTCGATCACCGCGAGCCTCGAGGCGCCGATGGTCGAACTGTTCCGCCAGCTGGTCGAGGAGTACCAGCGTGAACACGACGTGCCGATGGTCGACATCGCGGCGGCGTTGGCCACCCAGTCCCGCGACGGCGAGTCGTTCCTGCTGGCGCCGGAGCCCGAGCGGCGCGATCACGGCAAGGGGCGCAAGAACGACCGGGACCGCGGCGGGCGCGATCGGCCGCGGGGGCACCACGGCGGGGGCTTCTCCACCTACAAGATCCAGGTCGGCCGTCGTCACGGTGTGCAGCCGGGCGCGATCGTCGGTGCGCTCGCCAACGAAGGCGGCCTGGGCCGCGCGGACTTCGGTCATATCAGCATCCGCGGCGAATATTCACTGGTGGAGCTGCCCGCGGACCTGTCGCGTGAGACGGTGGCCGCGTTGCGTCACACCCGGGTGTGCGGTGAATTGATCGACCTCAAGCCGGACAGCGGTCCGCCGTCCGGGGCTCCGGGGTCCTTCGGAGGTAAGGGCCGAGGCGGCGGGCACCGCAAGGGCGGCCGCGGTCCGCGTGACGGGGACCACGGAGGCAAGCGCTCCGGCGGCGGCCGGCGTAAGTGGGACGGCCCGCGGGGATAGCCTCCACGCCGATAGAACGCGTTTCAGTTCGGCCGGTGCGTTCGCCGCCGACGCGCCGCAGAGTTTCTGCGCAGCGCGGTGACCGGTGGTGCAACCGCTCTGTGGAACATGTTCCTGTATCGCTCTTCACAACTGCTGCCCGATTGTTTATCTTCGAACAGTGACGGTGCGCCCTTCCGGGCGTCTCCGAGGTTCGACGAAAGGCCAGACGGGCATGAAGACCAAGGGTGCGATCCTGCGCGGACTCAACCAGCCGTGGAGCGTGGAGGAGATCGAGGTCGGCGATCCGCACGCCGGCGAGGTGATGGTGGAACTGCACGCGTCCGGCATGTGCCACTCGGATCATCACCTGGTCACCGGTGACACGCCGATGCCGGCGTTCCCGGTGATGGGCGGGCACGAGGGCGCGGGCAAGGTCGTCCAGGTGGGCGAGGGCGTCACGGACGTGAAGGTCGGAGACCACGTGGTCTTCTCCTTCATCCCGTCGTGTGGCAAGTGTGAACCGTGTGTGACAGGCCATTCGAACCTGTGCGACCTGGGGATGTACCTGCTCACCGGCGAGTCGATCAGTGACGGCACGCGGCGCATCCAGACTGCGGCCGGCGAAGACGTGATCCCCATGTGCCTGCTGGGCACGTTCTCGCCGTACGCCACCGTGCACATGTCCTCGGTGGTCAAGATCGACGAGGACATCCCGTTCGAGGTGGCCTGCCTCGTGGGCTGCGGCGTGACGACGGGCTGGGGCTCGGCGACCAACGTCGCGGAGGTCGAGCCGGGCGAGACGGTGATCGTCGTCGGCGCCGGCGGCGTCGGCATGAACTCCGTCCAGGGGGCGGCGGTCTCCGGAGCCAAGCGCGTGATCGTCATCGACCCGTCCGAGTTCCACCGCGAGGAGGCGAAGAAGTTCGGGGCCACCCACGCCTACCCGTCCATGGCCGAGGCGATCGCGCCCGTCATGGAGATGACCTGGGGCAAGATGGCCGACAAGACGATCATCACCGTCGGGCGGATCAACGGCGAGGACATCGATCCGGCGCTGACGCTGACGAGGAAGGGCGGCCGGGTGACGGTCGTCGGCATGGGCGGCATGGGCGACATGGACGTCAAGCTCAACCTGTTCTTGTTCACCATGCTGCAGAAGGAGCTGCGCGGAGCGATCTTCGGCGGCGCGAACCCCAAGGCGGAGATCCCGGATCTGCTGTCGATGTACAAGGCGGGCAAGCTCAACCTGGACGACCTGGTCACCAAGACCTACTCCCTCGAGGAGATCAACCAGGGATACCAGGACATGCTGGATGGCAAGAACATCCGTGGGGTCATCCTGTACACGGACGAGGACAGGTGAGCGGGCACGACGGGGGGATCCTGGACCGGACTCGGATCTACGTCGACGGTCGGTGGACGGCGTCCGCCTCGCCCGATGTGATCGACGTGGTCGACCCGACGACCGAACAGGTCATCGCGCGGGTGGCCGATGGCAGCGCGGCGGACGTTGACCTCGCCGTCGACGCGGCGCGCAGAGCGTTCGACGGGTGGTCCGCTCTGTCGGGGGCGGAGCGGTCCACTCATCTGCAGAGGGTGGCCGACGGCTTGGCCGCCCGTTCCGAGGAGCTCGCAGAGCTCATCGCGCGGGATATGGGTATGCCGGTGCGGCTGGCGGCGCCGATCCAGATCGGGATGCCGACGGCCAATATGGGTGTGTTCGCGCAGCTGGCCGGCTCGTACGGCTTCGATGCGGAGGAGATCGGCAACTCGCTGATCGTGCGTGAGCCGGTCGGCGTGGTCGGCGCGATCACGCCATGGAACTACCCCCTGCACCAGGTGGTGCTCAAGGTGGGTGCCGCGCTGGCCGCGGGGTGCACCGTCGTACTCAAGCCGACGGAGGTGGCGCCCCTGGTCAGCCATGCGCTCGCCGAGATCATGGACGAAGCGGGGCTGCCGGCGGGTGTGTTCAACCTGGTCAGCGGTACCGGCCCCACAGTGGGGGAGGCGATCGCCCGGCATCCGGGCGTCGACATGGTGTCGTTCACGGGATCCACCGGCGCGGGCAGGCGTGTGGCCGCGGTGGCGGCGGAGACCGTCAAGCGGGTCGCGCTCGAGCTGGGCGGCAAGTCGGCGAACGTCATCCTCGAGGGCGCCGATCTGACGAAGGCCGTTTCGGACGGGGTGTTCAAGTGCTTCTTGAACTCCGGGCAGACCTGCACCGCGCTCACCCGGATGCTGGTGCCGCGTGAACGACTGGCCGAGGTGACGGAACTGGCCGTGGGCGCGGCGCGGCAGTTCGCGCCCGGTTCGCCGTTCGACGACGCGGCCAGGCTCGGTCCGCTGGTGAACGCGCGTCAACTCGAGCGGGTGCGCGGCTACATAGAATCCGGGGTGGCCCAGGGCGGGGAGCTGGTACTCGATGGCAGGGAGACGGGGCTCGACTCCGGATACTTCGTGGGCCCCACTGTGTTCAGCGGAGTGACTCCCGACATGACGATCGCCCGGGAGGAGATCTTCGGTCCGGTGTTGTCGATCATGGCCTACGAGGACGAGGACGACGCCGTGCGCATCGCCAACGACTCCGAGTACGGGCTGTCCGGCGGCGTGTGGGGTGCCGACCCCGACGCCGCCATCGCCGTAGCGCGGCGTATCCGCACGGGACAGATCGAGGTCAACGGCGGCTCGTTCAACACGGCCGCGCCCTTCGGCGGGTACAAGCAGTCGGGGATCGGACGCGAGGGCGGCGTATACGGTCTCGAGGAGTTCCTCGAGATCAAATCGATCCAGCGTTGAGCACAGGTCGGCACCGGAGCGGTGCCGACCGGGACCGGGCGCGGCCCGTGGTGATTCCACGGGCCGCGCCCGGTTTTCTACGTGCGGCGTCGGGCGGCGGGCAGGTCGGGGGCGCCGCGGTTCGCCTCTCTTGTACTTGACGTCAAGTTCAACTTATGATTCTGTTGAGACGACGCACACAACCGGCCCGGCCGGGTCTGCGGCTTCCGCGAATCGTCGAAAGGACCTTCATGCAGTTGGCATTGTCGGAGGAGGATCGCGCGTTCCAGCAGGAGATGCGCACGTTCTTCACCACGAGGATCCCTGCGGAACTGCGCTCGCGCCTGGATGCGGGCGGGGAGGCGGACCCCGAGGTCCTGCGCCGCACGCAGCGCCTGCTGAATGAGGCGGGGCTTGCGGTACCGGGGTGGCCGGTCGAGTGGGGCGGCCGTGGATGGACCGACGTGCAGAAGCACGTCTGGCTCACCGAGATGCAACTGGCGTCCGTGGCGGAGCCGCTTGCTTTCAACTGCGCCATGGTGGGCCCGGTGATCGCGGCCTTCGGTTCCGAGGAGCAGAAAAAGCGCTTCCTTCCGGGTACGGCGAACCTCGATATCTGGTGGTGCCAGGGATTCTCGGAGCCGGAGGCGGGGTCGGACCTCGCCTCGCTGAAGACTCGCGCGGTGCGGGACGGCGACTCCTACATCGTCAACGGTCAGAAGACCTGGACCACGCTCGGGCAGCATGCCGACTGGATCTTCTGCCTGGTGCGCACGGACCCGGACGCGCCGAAGAAGCAGGCGGGGATCTCGTTCCTGCTGATCGACATGGCCACGCCCGGGGTCACGATCAGGCCGATCAAGCTGATCGACGGCGGCCACGAGGTCAACGAGATCTTCTTCGAGGACGTGCGCGTTTCCGCGGAGAATCTCGTGGGCGAGGAGAACGCCGGCTGGGGCTATGCGAAGTTCCTGTTGGGCAATGAACGCGTCAATGTGACACGCCTGGGGTTCTCCAAGGTGCGCATCGCGTTGGCGAAGGAGCATGCGGCCGCGATCCGCGTGGGCGACGGCACGCTCCTCGATGATCCGCTGTACGCCGCGCGGATCGCGCGCCTGGAGAACGAGTTGCTGGCATTGGAGCTGACTCAGATGCGTGTGGTCGCGGACTCGGCGGACGGCCGGCCCAATCCGGCCTCGTCGCTGCTGAAGCTGCGCGGGTCCGAGTTGCAGCAGGCTGCCACCGAACTGCTGATGGACGTGGCGGGGTTCGATTCGCTGCCGTTCCGGGCCACCGAGGACGTGTCGAGCCCGCAGTGGGCGCAATCGGCCACGCCGTCGTACCTGAACTTCCGCAAGGTGTCGATCTACAGCGGATCGAACGAGGTCCAGCGCACGATCATCGCCAAGTCGATTCTGGGATTGTGAGGAACCGCCGTGGATTTTTCGTACACCGATGAACAGAAGATGCTGGTCTCGGCAGCAGCAGATCTGTTCGACAAGGCCTACGACCCCGAGTCGCGCCGCGAGACCGTATCGACGGCCCTCGGCTGGAGCAAGGACGTGTGGGCGCAATGCGCCGAGATGGGTCTGCTCGGCCTGCCGTTCTCCGAGGCGGACGGCGGCATGGGGGCGGGGCCCATCGAGGTGATGGCGGTGATGACCGAAGTCGGCCGCCGTCTCGTGCCGGAGCCGATCCTCGACGTGGTGGTCGTGGCGGGCGGCGTGATCGCGCAGCAGGGTACGGCCGAGCAACGGGCGGAGTGGCTGCCGGCGATTACCGCCGGTGAGCGGCTGGTGGTGCTGGCGCATCACGAGCCGGGCAGACGGTGGCCGGTGCGGAGCGTCACGACCGCGGCGCGCCGGGAAGACGGCCGATGGCTGATCTCCGGCGTGAAGAATCCCGTCTCCCACGGAGATTGTGCAGACACCGCGATCGTCAGCGCCGCTTTGCCGGACGGCGGTACGGGACTGTTTCTTGTGAGTGCCGACGCGCAGGGGGTGGAGCGTACCGGCTACGCCACGCACGACGGTCTGCGCGGCGGTCAGTGGCGCCTGGACTCCGCGGAGGCGGAGCCGCTCGGCGAGTCCGCCGACTGCACCGGGGTGATCCGCGACGCGGAGGTGCGGGCGCAGGCAGGCCTCGCCGCGGAGGCGGTGGGCGCGATGGACGAGGCGCTGCGCCTCACCACCGACTACCTGAAGACGCGGCGGCAGTTCGGTGTGCCGCTGGCGACGTTCCAGACGCTTACGCAGCGGGCGGCGGACGTCTATGTGCTCGTCGAGTTGGCGCGCAGCATGAGCATGTACGCATCGATGTCGCTGGCGGACGGCAACACCGACACGACGGTCGCGTCGAGGGTGCAGTTCCAGATCTGCGAATCCGCGCGCGCGGTGGGCCAGGAGGCGATCCAGATGCACGGCGGGATCGGTGTCACCGACGAGTACCCGGTGAGCCACTACGCGAGTCGGCTCCTGGCGATCGAGCACACTCTCGGCGGACGAGAGGAGCACCTCCGCGTCCTGATCGACGGTGTGCGTGCCTACGACGTGGTCGAGCTGTAGAGAGGCGTGGTCGAGCCGAAGTCGTCGACGGGCGCGACTGCAGGCGCAGACGGCCCGGCGGCACAGTGTGCCGCCGGGCCGTCTGCGTCGTCACGCTGCACGAACGACGTGCCTGAGGATGTGGCCGAGCGTCAGGCCACGAGGTCGTTGTACTGCGGATGCGCCTCGATGAAACCGAGTACGAAGCTGCAGGAGGTGACCACCCGTTTGCCCTCCGACCTCGTCGTGTCGAGGGCACGCTCGATCAGCGCGGACGCGAGTCCTTGACCTTCGAAACGGTTCTTGGTGACGGTGTGATCGAAATTGCGGGTGTCGCCGAAGTCGACGTAGTCGGCGTACGCGCCCACCTCCTCGCCCACATAGATCTCGAAACGCTCAAGGTCCGTGTTGTGCAGGATTGTGTGTGCCACCGGAGTCTGCCCCTCTCATCCGAGGATCTGCATTGTCACGGCTGCTGTTCGCGGGTGCGCTGTCCTGTTTGGCCCGAGGGGCCGACAGACCATAGGCGGTTGCCGCGCGACGACCGTATCTCCAGGTTAGCGCGTTCCGGCGGGAACGGGGAGGGAACTGCACGTCCGCAAGCCCGGTGCAGCAGGAAGGGCCGGGTGCCGCTACATCCTGCTGTAATCGTGCGCGAATCCGAGGACCTTGTCGGCGTAGACGGTCGACTGGTTGTACCGCAGCACCGCGGTGAGGACGTTACCGGGATCGCGCAGGTCGAGCCCCCCGTCGCACAGGTACTTGCCGGTGGTCAAGGCGGAGTCGTAGAGGTTCTGCGGGTCGGCTTCTCCGTCACCGTTGCCGTCGGCCGCGTACTGCGTCCAGGTGGACGGGATGAACTGTGTGGGGCCTACGGCGCGATCGTAGGCGGCATCGCCGTCGAGGCGTCCCCCGTCGGTGTCGGTGATCGTCTGGTTGCCGCCGAGGCTGCCGTCCAGGCGCGGCCCGTAGATCGGATCGAGGAGGGTGCCTTGCGGATCGGTGGCGCCGTGGTCCGCGTGTGTCGATTCGACCCGTCCGATGCCCGCGATGAGGGTCCAGTCGATGCCGCACTGTGGCATCTCGTCGGCCAGGACCTCGGCGGCGTGCGAGTATGCCGCGAAGTTGATGTCCGGCATGCCGCCTCGTGTGACGTCGCCGGGCAGGCCGGCAGGGCGTGGCAGCCCGGGGGGAGCGTGCGGGGTGAGCGATCCCGTGGACCCCGCGGGTGCCGCAGCACCGCCGGCCGGGGATTGCTGCGTGAGTGCTGCGGGCGCCTCGACGGGCGCCGCGGAGACATCGGAGCCTGCGGGCTCGGACGCGTGCAGCGGCGCCGCGGAGGCCGGAATCACGGCTGTGGTCATCGACATCGCGAGGACTGCGGTGGGAACGAGTGCGCGGGCGGTACGCCGGAACGGGGCGCGGTCTGAGGTGCTGTGCACGTGGCTCCTGGTGGTATCGGTGGTGGGTCGGGTGCGCCGTACTTCCGCGTGTCGGTGGCGTGTGCGGGTCGGCCCGGCCCCGGGCCGTCGGCGACAGTACCGTCAAATCGTGATCATGTCGTTATGCAAGCGTTATAAAACGGTCTTCTTGTGGCTGACGTGACGAACGAGGCGCTTCTATAACAAGCGTCCAGTCGCTTCGTGTTGCCCCTCGGGCGCCGAGCGGGATTCGGATGCGGGACCGTGGCCTGCGCGTATGACCACGCGGCGACCCGCTGCCGGCGTGCGCCGTCCGCGATCCGCCGGGGACCGGGGCGCCCGCGGTGACAACTGTCACTTCGCGGCGTCGAGAGCGCGCGGAGAGACGCTCCCGCCACGCGGGCCCCGCGCTACGGACGTATCGCTGCGCTAGCGTCGCGGGTGCAGTGGAACAGGCTCCGTCCGCGCCGACCGGGCGCCGGGTACGGGGAACATGCCGGTCGCCGGGGACCGTGTCGCTGACAGCGGGAGTGCGGTCGGCCCGCCGCGCGGGCCGGATCGGCGCGAATGAAGGAGAGTGTCGCTGATGTGCTGGAACGCCCCCGTGGTGCAGGCCGCGCAGAGACGGCGCACCGCCGCGTGATGAGCGACGGTTCCGAGGGCCGCGGGGCCGGAACGGCGGCGCGGCGGGAGGCGGGGGACACCCCTTCACTGGTGGTCGAGCCGCCCTGCGGTGCGGTGCGCGGGCACCTCGACCGGTGGGCGGGCACGACGGAAGAAGGGATGCGGGAGGTCTTCGCGTGGCGGGGCATCCCCTACGCCGCCCCGCCGGTGGGGATGCGGCGGTTCCGGGCGCCGGAGCCGGCCGCCGGGTGGAACGGGGTGCGCGATTGCGCAGAGTTCGGGCCCGTCTGCCCGCAGGCGGAGGGTATGCCCATCGAGGCCGAACTCGTCCGTGACGAGGACTGCCTCAACCTGAACGTGTGGGCTCCGCGGCCGGACCGTGGCCTACGGCCCGTGCTCGTGTGGATCCACGGGGGAGCGTACTTCCTGGGGGCGGGTTCGCAGGGGATCTACCGGGGGCAACGGCTGGCCGCGGAGGGGGACGCGGTGGTGGTGACCTTCAACTACCGGCTGGGAGTCCTGGGGTTCGTCTCTCTGGACTCGATGTCCACCGATGCAGGCGCCTTCGACTCCAACGTCGGGTTGCGTGACCAGCTCGCGGTGCTGGAGTGGGTGCGGGACAACATCACCGCCTTCGGCGGCGACCCGGACAACGTGACGGTCTTCGGAGAATCGTCAGGCGGCGGCGCGGTCACCACACTGATGGCGGTGCCGCGCGCGGAGGGGTTGTTCCACCGGGCGATCGCGCAGAGCTCGCCGGCCACCTCCGTGTACGGCATGCGGCGAGCCGAGTCCCTGGCCCGTCGACTGCTGGCACTTCTGGGCGTGGCGGCCGACCGCGTGGATGAGCTGCGGGCGATGCCGGTGTCCGCGCTCGCCGTGGCGAGCGGCCGGTTGTCCGCGGACGTGTCCGGATCCGATCCGGGCACCCTGGCCATGGCTCCCGTGGTGGACGGGGACTTGGTGCCGCGGTATCCGGTGGCCGCCTTCCAGAAGGGTTTGGCGCATCGGGTGCCGCTGATCATCGGAACCAATCGTGACGAGGCGTCGATCTTCCGACTACTGCGTATGCAGATGATGCCGGTGACGCCGCAGTCGGTGTACCAGATGCTGGCGGGTGTGCTCGCCGCGAATCCGGACGTTTCGCCCGAGCGGGTGGCCGCGATCATGTCCGGATACCGGGAGTTGCCGCGTACGAGGGGCGCTGTCGCAGTCTCGCAGGACGCCGCGTTCCGGATGCCCGCAGTGTGGATCGCGGAGGCCCACAGCCGTTTCGCGCCGACGTGGCTGTACCGGTTCGATCACGCCTCGCCAATGCTGCGCGCGGCCCGCGTGGGTGCGGGGCATGCCACGGAGGTTCCGTATGTTTTCGGAACGTTCGGGGCGATGCGTCGGGATCCGACGTTCGTGTTGGGAGGCAGACGCGCGGCGGAACGGGTTGCTGCGCGGACCCGCTCGCGTTGGCTGACGTTCGCCCGCACCGGCAGGCCCGACGGAGACGGCGCTGCCGATTCGTGGGCGGGCTACGACGAGCGCGGGCGCCGGACGCTGCTGATCGACCGCCGGGACCAGGTGGTGGTGGATCCGGATAGGAGGGCGCGGTCGTTGTGGGGTAGCAGAGTGCTGGGGTTCCCCTGAAGGCCCGGCGCGGTGCCGCGTTGCAGTTGGTGGGGGATCGGCGGGTGCTGGGGTTCCCCTGAAGGCCCGGCGCGGTGCCGCGTTGCAGTTGGTGGGGGATCGGCGGGTGCTGGGTTTCCCCTGAGGGCCCGGCGCGGTCAGCCGATTCGGGCGGCGAGTCGACCGGCGAGTCCGATGGCCCTGTCGGCGAGTCCGGTGGCGCGGTCGATCAGGTGGTCGGCGTTGCCGAACAATGCTCCCGGGTCGCCGGCGGACTGCGAGAGTCGGCCTAGGGTCTGCTCCGGCGGTGCGTCTCCGGTTCCTGGGGCCGTCTGCGTCACGGAGGTGTCCGGGTGGGGGGTCGGGCCGCCGTGGGCGGACCATTGGCCGTAGTCGCTCTTGCGGATCGTGTTGAGGTCGATGCCGACGCCGTCCACCTTGTCGGAGTCGATGGCTCGCTGATGCAGGTGTGCTGCGTCGTGGATGCGCCCGTCGCTTCCCCAGTCGTGCTGCCAGAAGTAGGCGCCCACACCTGCGGCGAGCGCCCAGTCGATGGTCGGGGCGTTGCAGTAGACGCCGGTCCGGCCGTGGCCCAGGACGCTTTCGCAGCCTTGGAGGAACGGCAGGACCTGGGCGTCGAACTGTGCGCGTGTGGGATTCGAGTCGATGGACATGTAGATGGGGGCGCGGGCGGCGCCGCCGGCCGCGCGGTGCAGTTCGAGTCCACGCGTCGCGTGGTGGACGCCCGCGTCGTGCCCGCCGAGCCAGTCGGAGGTGTCGCCCTTTCCGTACTGATAGCACGAAACGACTTCGAGGCCCGCGTCCTGCAGTGCGTCGGCTTCGCTGCGTGCCATGGGTTTGCCCGTCATCCAGTCGGCTCGCGCGTCGGAGCAGTATCGAATGGCGCCCTTGTATCCGGCCGCCCGGATGGAACGGGCGGACGGGACGCCTGCGGAATAGTCGATCAGGGTGCCCAGCCCTTCGGCGCGGGCGGCGGGGGCGGCGATGAATGCCAGACCGGCGGCGGCGGTGGCACCGGTGACGAGCGTGCGCAGCGCATCGCGACGAGACAGTTCCACGGTGACCTCCAGCTGGACCCGATCCGGGTTTGCGATGTGACGCAAGTGATGGTTGTTGCGTAGAAGTCAACTATTTATGCGCGCGTGTTGCAAGTGAAATCTGTGAAAAGCGTGAATTCGTGCCGCCCGGCCGGGCTCGGCCGGCCGGGTCAGGAGCCGTTGCCGGGCACGACCGGCGTGACGTCGAGCTGCGTCACGTTCGGGGACTTCGTGGCGCACCCGGTGGTCGCGTGCGGGAGGACCACCGAGCCGGTATCGCCGGGCGGATAGACCCGCAGCCCGGATACGGCTGTCGGTCGGCATTCCTCGGCCGGATAGTTCTGTACGTTCGCAGCGCGCACCTGCGCCGATGCGCTGTTCCCCGGGGCGACCAGCACGGTCTGCTCGGGGCGCGGCGAGCGGACGGCGGCGGATCCCACCTGCGTCGTGCCGTCCTCCCCGACGTAGGAGACGCCGGGGAACCCGAACAGGGTGCACGACGTCGCCGAGGTGTTGGTGAACACGAGAGTGAGAATCGTCGAGCCCGCCGCGCCGCCCACTCGCCCGAACGCCACGTCCAACGCGCCGGAGGAACAGGCCGGAGCGTCCGCGCCGGGGGGCGGGCCGGCGGCGGGCGTCGCAGGAGCCGCGGGTGGAGGCGCCGCAGGCGGGGGCGACGCGGATGGATGCGGCGCGGACGGCGTGGTGACGGGGGTGGGTATGGCCTGCGGGGTCCGCTCGGCCCGGCTCGGCTGCGTCGCACGGGCCTGCAGCGACGGAACGGTCGTCTCCTGCGCGGAAGGTTCGGTGATCGCGCTTTCGCAGCCGGCGACGGTGATGGCGGCCGCGAGCGCCAGTACCACTGGGGCGAGTCTCCTGAGCGCGCTGCCTGTGGGGGCGACCGGGCTGTGCGCGCGGCCACGGTGGAACGCACGTTCGCGGGCGGCTCGGGGCACCTTCCGCGGGTCCGAGCCCGCGGAATCCGAGTGCCGCGCCGGTGTCCTCATAACCCCGAGGCTACGCGGGGCCCGGGACTGTCAGGGGAACGACGCGAACCATGCGCGCCCGTGCCGTCCGCCGACCGTCGGCGGACGGCACGGGGATAGGCTGGGCCACGGCCGATCGGTGCAGCGAAGGGAGCCGGCGTGGACGGTTCGGAACTGCTGCCGCACCCGCTCGTCGGGGGAGCATTCCCTTCCCCGGTACCGCCCGGCACCGGGTGGCCGGATGACCCGGCCGACTCCTCGACGCCGGTGGCGGCCACCCCCGCCCAGGCCGCATCGCTCGCCGGCGCCGCGGTCGATCTCGACACGCTCGACGCTCGTATCTCGGTGTGCCGGGCGTGCCCGCGGCTGGTCTCCTGGCGTGAAGAGGCCGCCGTCACCAAGCGGAAGTCGTTCGCCGATCAGCCGTACTGGGGGCGTCCTGTGCCCGGGTTCGGCGATGAGGCCCCGGAGATCCTGGTCGTGGGCCTCGCGCCGGCGGCGAACGGCTCCAACCGCACCTCGCGGATGTTCACCGGCGACCGCGCAGGCGATTGGCTCTACGCCGCGTTGTACCGGGCGGGTTTCGCCGCCATCCCCACGAGCACGCACGTGGGGGACGGTCAACGGCTGCGCCGCGTGCGCATCATGTCCGCGGTGCGGTGCGCGCCGCCCGGCAACAAGCCTGCCACGGCCGAGCGGGATGCGTGCGCGCCGTGGATGGCGGCCGAGCTCGCGTTCGTCCTGCCGACGGTGCGGGTCATCGTCGCGCTCGGGGGCTACGGATGGGACGCGGCACTGCGCTCGTTGCGCGATGCCGGAGTGCGGATACCCAGGCCCAAGCCCCGGTTCGGGCACGGCGCGCGGGCCGAGGTCGAGACCTCCGACGGACGTCGCATCATCGTGCTGGGCTGCTTCCACCCCAGCCAGCAGAACACCTTCACCGGCAGGTTGACGGAGCGGATGCTCGACGAGCTGTTTGCGGACGCGAAAGCGCTGTGCGCAACGCGCGGCGTGGCGCGCGGCGAGTAGGACCGCAACGCCGCGGCCCCACCGTCCGCGGTATGCCGGTCCGGTAGCGGCGTCAATCGAGGTAGCGCAGGATCGAGAGCATCGCCTGCGTATCCGGCGGCTCGTCCGCACGTATCCGGCAGGCGTCGAGCGCTGCGATCAGCGCCGGTTCGTCGATCCCCGTACCGATGGCGACCAGCCGGGTGCCGGGGGAGGGCGCGCCGGCCGCATCCGACAGCCGATCCCCGGATACGCCGTTGGAACGCCGCCGGGCATGGATGTACCGGCCGACGGTCTGGATCTCGAAGGTGCCGCAATCCTCCGGATCCGCCAGGGCCACGAGGCCTTTGGTCCGGTACAGGCCCGCAGGCGCGTCTTCGAGGAGGGCGGCCAGCCGGCGCGGGTGCAAGGGCCCGTCGTGGATGTAGGAGACGGTGTCGTACCCGGCATGGAGGTGCGGTGCCGCGGCGTCGGGTTCTTCCCCGCCGCCGCCCGCGGTGCCGCTCAGCGGGTCGCGCAGCATGTCATCGAGCGTCATCTGGCGTGGCGATTCCGGCGCCGCGGCGTGCCGTTGCTCGTCGAAGAGCAACGAGGGGTCGACGCGGCCGTGGGACGTCTCGATCACGGGGACCGGACCGCACACCGACGAGACGGCCTCACGGACCGCGGCGAGATCGGCGGGGGAGACCTGATCGGTCTTTCCGATGACCACGAGGTCCGCCAGCCGCACGTGCGCGTCGAGTTCCGGATGCAGCCGGCGGGTTTCCGGGAAGGACGCGGCGTCGACGACCTCGATCAGCCCGCCGTACCGGATGTCACGGGAGGCGCTGCCGACGACCATGCGGATGAGGCTGCGCGGCTCGGCGAGCCCGCTGGCCTCGATCACGATCGCGTCGACGCCGCGGGGTGAGCGGGCGATTCGTGCCAGAGCGACATCGAGTTCGTCCCCGTCCACGGCGCAGCACACGCATCCGTTCCCGAGGTCGACCACCCCATCCACCTGCCCCGCCACGAGCAGAGCGTCGATCCCGACGGCCCCGAAGTCGTTGACGATGACGCCGAGGCGCACGCCGATCGAGTTCGACAGCAGGTGGTTGAGCAGTGTCGTCTTGCCGGCACCGAGGAACCCGGCCAGGACGACCACCGGCACGGGTGCTGCGGTCACTGCGGGCCACCCGTCTCCGGTGCGCCGCTGCGGCTGGCGAAGCCGTCCTGGCGGCCTGCCTGCAGCCGTGGGGGTTCGAGCCAGGTCGGCTCAGGCTGCGATCGGGCGCTGTCGAGTCGTGCTGACCGGTCGGCGCACCAGGCGCGGATACCCGGCACGTCGACGCCGAACGGCGGCGCCGCGGCGAACGGTGAGATCGTGGTGGCGGCGCGGTCCAGGACGGCGGCGGCTCCGGCAGGGTTCCCGCGCGCCGCGTGGGTGATTCCGACCGCCAACTGGGCAAGGCCGCGCCATAGGGGTTTGTCGGCGCCGGCCGTCTGCTTCCAGTGGTCCTCGAACACGTCGTGCGCGTGGAACGGCCGGTGGTGGTCGAGCAGGTCCTGGCCGAGGTCCAGCGTCTCTTCCGGGGTGCGCGCAATGCCTTCCGGCTGGCGGGGCACGCCGGTGGCGCCGTGCGGGAGCGGCCGCCCCAGGGCGTCGCGCGGGCGGTCGTTCTGCGCGCGCCCGCGTGCGTCGCGTGCGCGTCGACGCGGGGTCGGGTCGGCACGTGCGGATGAGCGCTGCTCAGGGTCGTGGCGGGTCACGCATGCATTGTGCGTGATCGTGCCGCACGGTGGGAGGCGGCCAGCTGCGTTAGCAGTACCGTGCAGGTCAGAGCCCATATGACGAGGGCAAACCATGCCTCCCATCGGCCCACGTCGGCGAGCCAGCCGGTGCCGTGGATGGTCCCGAGTTGCCGGCTGGCCTCGCCGTACATGCCGATCGGGAACACCATCGACCACCAGGCCGTCCGGAAACGAGGAACGCCGGGGCGGCGTGACAGCTGCCAGACGAACAGCACGATCAGGAGCGGGACAAGCCACGTGGAGAAAGACCACAGGACCATGGATACGGTGGCGACAACGTCCGGCTCGAGGAGGGACTGCTCCGAGCTCAGCCCCAGGATCTGGGCGCCGGCGAGGACCGTGATCGCCGCCGAGCCCATGAAGATCCAGTAGGGGGCCACGGTCTCGCGGGGCGCGAGGCGGTGCAACATGAGTCGGGAGAATTCGAGGGACGCGATCAAACCGAACTTGACGACTCCCACCGACCAGCACAATGCCGCGAACGTCGCCAGACCGTGGGAGCCGAAATGCGTCGCGTACGCGCCGCAGACCACGGCGACGGACTGCGTCGAGACGACCCAGAGAAACCACGTGCCGTCGACCTGCGACAGCTCGTCGGTGAACGAGCCGCGCTTCGCGTTGGCGGCCGCGGCGACGGTGCGGGCGGTGACGGTGTATCCGAGGATCACCCACGAGGCGATGGCGATGACGACGAAGGCCAGCGCGGCGATCCGAAGATCGAGGAACGCGTAGTGCGCTCCGAGAACTCCCGACGCGGCCACGAAGGTCAGTGTCATGAAGCCGCCGTCGCCGGCCGCCCGGTGATGTTCCCAGCGGAACAGCACCCGTACCGTGAGAGTGAAGTACGTCACGTTTGCGACGGTGAACATCACGGCCGCGACGATGTGTGCGCCGTTGTTCAGGATCGCCGTGGAGACGATCCCCGTGGCCATGACGAAGGCGAAGGCCCCGCGCCAGAGATCCCGCGGTGCGAGGTCGGGGTCCGGGGAGGTGTCTGTCGACGTCGTCACGCGGATCAGCCTATGGGCGGGCGCGTGGATCGGCAGCCGATTGCACCCCCGTCCGCGGGTGCCGGCCGCGTGGATGGGGCCGCAGCAGGGCCGGTGAGGGACTGCTGACATACTCGGCTGACATCGGTGTGATTGCGGAGGACGATGCCTCCCATCGGTTTTTGCGGCGGACCCGCCGCTGGTTATAGTCACCCGATCCCCGGGACGGATGCGGACACGATTCGCGTCGCGGGCACGGCCCTCCCACGGGGGACTCTTCAGATCGTGGGCACGACGCAGGTCGATAGCACAACGCAGGTCGAAAGCACAAAGCAGGTAGAAAGCACAACGCAGAAAGTTTCAGACACTTGGATTCAGCACAGAGCGGTAAGGCTCAGGGTGCCGTGGTGGGCGTGGTTCGGGAGACGAACGACGGCGAGCGCCGCGTGGCTTTGGTGCCGAAGGTAGTGGGCAAGCTGGCCGGCAAGGGCGTGCAGGTGGTCGTCGAGGCGGGCGCCGGCGCGGGGGCGTTGATTCCCGACGACGCCTATGTCGAGGCCGGAGCGCAGATCGGTGATCCCTGGTCTGCGGACGTGGTGGCCAAGGTCGCCGCGCCGGATGCGGGCGAGCTTGCCCGCATGCGTCCGGAGCAGACGCTGATCGGGTTTCTGAACCCGCGCGGAAACGCCGACGGCATCAAGGAGATCGCGGCGGCGGGCGTCCAGGCGTTCGCGGTCGAGGCGATCCCCCGGATCTCTCGCGCGCAGGCGATGGACGCGTTGTCCTCGCAGGGCAACGTGTCCGGCTACAAGGCGGTGATCGTCGCAGCCTCGGAATCGACCCGGTTCTTCCCGATGCTCACCACGGCGGCGGGCACGGTCAAGCCGGCCACTGTGCTGGTCCTCGGCGTCGGCGTGGCCGGGCTGCAGGCGCTGGCCACGGCCAAGCGCCTGGGCGGACGCCCCACCGGCTATGACGTGCGCCCGGAGGTGGCCGATCAGGTGCGGTCCGTCGGTGCGCAGTGGCTGGATCTGGGTATCGACGCCGCCGGTGAGGGCGGTTACGCCCGCGAGCTCACCGAGGCCGAACGTGATCAGCAGCAGCAGGCCCTCGAGGACGCGATCAAGGGGTTCGACGTGGTGATCACCACCGCGCTGGTGCCGGGGCGCCCGGCCCCGCGGCTGGTGACTGCCGCCGCTGTCGAGGGTATGCGCCCGGGCAGCGTGATCGTCGATCTGGCCGGTGAGACCGGCGGCAACTGCGAGCTCACCGAGCCCGGGCAGACCGTGGTCAAGCATGGGGTGACGATCGTGTCGCCGCTGAACCTGCCGGCGACGATGCCCGAGCATGCGAGCGAGTTGTATTCGCGCAATGTCCAGGAGCTGCTCGAGCTGATGCTCGACGACGACGCGCGCCTGGCCCCGGATTTCTCCGATGAGATCCTCGCCGCGGCGTGCGTGACCCGGACCGAGGAGGACCACTGATGTACACCGGACTGTTGGCGAACATCGCGATCCTGGTGCTGGCCGGGTTCGTCGGGTTCGCCGTGATCTCGAAAGTCCCGAACACCCTGCACACCCCGCTGATGTCGGGCACCAACGCCATCCACGGCATCGTCGTGCTCGGCGCGCTGGTCGTGCTCGGTTCGCTGCCTGCGGACGCGGGATGGGGCGTACGGATCATCGCGTTCGTGGCGCTGGTGTTCGGCACGCTCAACGTGATCGGCGGCTTCGCCGTCACCGACCGCATGCTGGGCATGTTCAAGGGTAAGAAGGAGGCGGCCAAGTGATCCTTGCTGCTGCGCATACCGCCAGCGAGGGGCTGCACTACACCGTCCTCGCTCTCTACATCGTCGCGTTCGGCATGTTCATCTACGGCCTGATGGGGCTGACCGGGCCCAAGACCGCGGTCCGCGGCAACTGGATCGCCGCGGTGGGCATGCTCATCGCGGTGGCCGCCACGCTGTTGCAGGTTTACAACGACGGCGCCGTCTCCGACGACGGGCATGGCCGGGTCGGCGTGCCCGCGATCAACTGGATCCTCATCGCCGTGGGCCTGGTCCTGGGCGTGGTGCTCGGAGTCCCGCCGGCGCTCAAGACCAAGATGACCGCGATGCCGCAGCTCGTCGCCCTGTTCAACGGGGTCGGCGGCGGCACCGTCGCCTTGATCGCCTGGGCCGAGGCCTCGGAGACGAACGGCTTTTTGAACTTCCACGGTGTCGAGCCGGCCTCGCCGATGGTGGTCGGATCGCTGATCGCCGCGATCATCGGTTCGATCTCGTTCTGGGGCTCGTTGGTGGCGTTCTCCAAGCTGCAGGAGATCATGCCCAAGGGGCTCGAGAAGTTCGCCACCGGCAACGCGAAGTGGTTCCAGCTGGCGAACATGGTGCTGCTGGTCGTTTCGATAGCGCTCGCCGTGGTGATGGGCGTGCGCGCGGCGACCAACGACGGCACGTCGATCTGGTGGATGGTGGGCCTGCTCATCGCCGCCGGGATCATGGGCCTGTTCGTGGTGCTGCCGATCGGCGGCGCGGACATGCCGGTGGTGATTTCGCTGCTCAACGCGATGACCGGCCTGTCCGCGGCGGCGGCGGGCATCGCGCTCGACAACACGGCGCTGATCGTGGCGGGCATGATCGTCGGCGCGTCGGGGTCGATCCTGACCAACCTGATGGCCAAGGCGATGAACCGGTCGATCCCGGCGATCTTGTTCGGCGCGTTCGGCGGCGGCGACGCCGCGGCGGGCCCGGCCGGCGATGCGGGCGGCACGGTCAAGTCCACCTCGGCGGCGGATGCGGCGATCCAGATGGCCTACGCCAACCAGGTGATCGTGGTCCCCGGCTACGGCCTGGCCGTGGCGCAGGCGCAGCACACGGTCAAGGAGATGGCCAGCCTGCTCGAGGACAAGGGCGTCGAGGTCAAGTACGCCATCCACCCGGTCGCCGGCCGGATGCCGGGGCACATGAACGTGCTGCTGGCCGAGGCGGACGTGGAATACGACGCGATGAAGGAGATGGACGATGTCAACGGCGAGTTCGGCCGTACCGATGTCGCCGTCGTGATCGGCGCGAACGACGTCACCAACCCGGCGGCGCGCAATGATCCGTCCTCGCCGATTCACGGCATGCCGATCCTGAATGTGGATCAGGCCCGCTCGACGATCGTGCTCAAGCGGTCGATGAGCACCGGCTACGCGGGCATCGACAACCCGTTGTTCTACGCGGACGGCACGTCGATGCTCTTCGGCGACGCGAAGAAGTCCGTCGAGTCCGTCATCGAGGAACTCAAAGGACTCTGACACGCAGAGAACACCGAAGGGCGTCCTGCACGGACTCACCGCGGGTCCCGCCCGGCTCAGGCCGGAGCGGGGCCCGCGTGCGTGCGGGGTCCGCCCGTCCGGCCGGAACGTGCGAAAGGCGAGTGCTCGATGATGCGGCTCGGACGCGACAGCGCCGCGCGGGCTCCGATCCCACGGTCGATCTGGGTCCTGGTGACGGCGGCGTTCGTCATCGCGCTGGGCTTCGGACTGGTCGCGCCTGTGCTGCCGCAATTCGCCAAGAGCTTCGACGTGGGCACCACCGCGGCGACGGTCATCGTCAGCGTGTTCGCGTTCTTCCGCCTGGTCTTCGCTCCGGCGGGCGGGCGGCTGGTGAACCTGCTGGGCGAACGGTGGGTCTATCTCACTGGCCTGTTCATCGTCGCGGTGTCCACCGGGGCGTGCGCTTTCGCGGCCAACTACTGGCAGCTCCTGGTGTTCCGGGGATTGGGCGGGATCGGGTCCACGATGTTCACCGTCTCCGCGATGGGCCTGCTGGTGCGCCTGGCGGATCCGGCCGCGCGGGGCCGCGTGACAGGCCTGTACTCCTCGGCCTTCCTGGTCGGGAACATCCTGGGCCCCGTGTTGGGCGGCCTGCTGGCCGGGTTCGGGCTGCGCGTGCCGTTCCTGGTGTATGCGGCGGCGCTGATCGTCGCGATGTTCGTGGTGGGCCTGCTGCTCAAGGACGTGCACCCGGCGAACGGTGAGGAGGCGGCGGAGAGACCGAGCATGGAACTCCGCGAGGCATTGGCCCACCGCGCGTACCGCGCGGCACTGGTGTCCAAGTTCGCCAACGGATGGTCGTCGATGGGCGTCCGCGTGGCGCTCGTCCCCCTGTTCGCCGTCGCGATAGGCGCCGGCGAGAGCATGGCGGGGGTCGCGCTGGCGGTGTTCGCCGTCGGAAACGCGGCGGTGGTGATCCCGGCGGGCCGGATCGCCGACACCCGCGGCCGCAAACCGATGGTCCTGGCAGGACTGGCCATCACCGGCGTCGGCACCGCCGCTCTGGGATTGTCCGCCGGTTCGGCGATGCTGGTGGCGACCTCGTTCGTCGCCGGTGCGGGGGCGGGTCTGCTCAACGCGCCGCAGCAGGCGGTGGTGGCGGATCTGATCGGCGCCGACCGCCGCGGCGGCAGCGTGCTCGCGGGCTTCCAGATGCTCTCGGACGTCGGTGCGATCGTGGGTCCCATCGCCGCCGGCTTCCTGGCCGAACAGCTCTCGTACCCGGTGGCGTTCGCGGTGACAGGGGCCATCTGTCTGCTGGCCGCGGTACCGTGGTTCGGCGCGCCGGAGACGCTGAGCGCTGCGAGGCGCGGCGGCCCGGACGAGATCGTGCCAGGGGAGGGGTCCGGCGTCGATCGTCGCTGACCACGCCGACGCCGGCCCCGCGACCGCGCCGTCGACGAAGAACCGGGGCCACGTGCCTCAACCGCACCGTTCGGCGATGCCCGACAGCACGTCTCTGTCCCCGGCGGTGATGGGCAGGGAATAGCGCACAGCGACGGTGAGATACTTCGCCGCGTAGAAGCAGCGGTAGGCCGCGTCGGCCGGTACCCAATCCTGCGGGGTGGAGTCGCTTTTGCGCATGTTCGCCGGGCCGTCCACGGCCAGCAGCTCGAAGTCCACGTCGTTGGCGAACCGTCTGCGCATCGCGGGCGCCCACGCGTGGGCGCCGAGATCCCATGCGGCGGCGAGCGGGATCACGTGGTCGATCTGCACCTCGCCCGCGTCGGCCTTGCGGAACGCTATGCGGTCACCGGTGTAGGGATCGTCGAGCGCGCCGGCGACGACGACGCAGCGCCCGGTGCCTGGCCGGAACCGCACCCCGGTCATCGTCCGGGCGAGTACGTCGTTGCGGGTGTCGCATCCGTTGTGGGACAGGGGAGCGGTGGTCGCGTCCGTCCACGCGGCGCCGAACACGCAGCCCTCGCCGGGGCCGCAGTCGCGTTCGTACCCCGGGACGTCGGGGCGTGCGGGGATCACCTCGACGGCGGCGAGGAGGGTGCGGATCCGCGATCCCGGGGGACTGCCGGGGGCCGGTCGGTCGGCCATCGGCGTGAACGCCGCGCAGCGATGCACCAGGAGCACAGCCGCGATCAGCGCGATCAGCCCTGCGGTTCGTGCCAGGACCCCCGCCCACTCCACGCCGCACCGACCGGCGCGTCGTGGTTCGCCTCCCCATGGCAGAGTGCCGGGCCCTGACGTCTTGTCCCCCCGCGACATCGTCCCCCGTCCTGGATGTCCTTGTGCCGGATCTCTTGCCCCCGGTGGCTCATTGTCCCCCCGGCACCGTCAGCCCGCCAGGCCCAGTGGATTCTCGATGGACTGCGCCACGGTTGCGAGGAACCGGCCCGCAAGCTCGCCGTCGATGAGCCGGTGGTCGAAGGACAACCCGAGCGTCGCCACCTCACGGATCACGAGGTGGTCGTCGTGGACCCAGGGCCTGCGCTCCACGGCGCCGAGGGACAGGATGGCGGCCTCGCCGGGGTTGATCACCGCTGTGCCCGCTTCCAGGCCGAACACGCCGATGTTGGTGATCGTGAACGTCCCGCCGCGGAGGCGTGCAGGGGGAGTGCGGCCCGCCCGTGCCTCGTCGACCAGCTCGTCCAGCGCGGAGGCGAGTCCGCTCAGCCCTAAGGATTCCGCGGCGCGGATGTGCGGTACCGATAGCCCGTGCGGTCCGGCGACGGCGACCCCGAGATTCACCCGGGAATGCTCGATGATGTCTGCGGAGTCCTCGGCCCAGGACGCGTTGACGAGGGGGTGGCGGACGAGGGCGACGAGAACGGCCTTGGCGACGAGGGTGAGCGGGGAGAGCCGAACCTCCGTGCGGTCCTCGCCGTCTGCGCCGTCGCCGCGGAGCCTGCGCAGCAGCGACATCGCGGAGGTGAAATCGGCCGTGCGGAAGGCCGTGGCGTGCGGGACCGAGCGCGCGCTCGCCGAGACCGCCGCGGCCGTGGCCCTGCGGAACGCGTCCGCGGGGGTCCGGATGCCGTCCCGTCCTGCTCCGGCGCGTCGGGCGACGTCGGCTTCGGTGATGACGCCGTCGGCGCGGGCCGGACGCACGGCGGTGATGTCGACGCCGCGCTCGCGGGCGGCCTTGCGCGCGGACGGCTTCGCGCGGATCGCCCCTGCCGCATCGGTATCGGCACCGGTACCGGCACCGGCGCTGGTGGCCGGCGTTCCGTGCGACCTGCGGCGCCATCCGGCCCGGCCCGGCCTGTGCGGCAGTGGGCCTGATCCCACCAAGGTGGGTGGAGCGGCGTCGTCGGCGCGCGCCGCGGCAGGAGGCTCGCCCGTCGCGGACGAGTCCGGCCGGGCGGCGTCATCGGCGGCGACTTCCAGGCCGGCGTCGGAAGAGGCGGTGCCGGAGCCGCCGCCGTCGTCGATGGTGACCAGCTTTTCGCCGACGACGACGGTCGCACCCGGCTCCGCATGGAGGGCGGCGACGGTGCCGGCGAACGGCGCGGGCAGCTCGACCACCGCCTTGGCCGTCTCGACCTCGCACAACGGCTGGTCCAGCTCGACGGTGTCCCCGACCGCCACCGACCAGGACAGCAGCTCCGCCTCGGTGAGCCCTTCCCCGAGGTCGGGAAGCAGGAACTCCGCGGGCGCACTCACTGTGCCAGCACCTGATCGAGGGCGTCGAGTATGCGGTCGACGTCCGGAACGAAGTGCGATTCGGCGCGGGCGGCCGGATACGGCGTGTGGAACCCGCCGACACGCATCACGGGAGCCTCCAGTCGGTAGAAGCAGCGTTCCGTGACACGCGCGGCCACCTCTGCCCCGAGCCCCATGAACACCGGCGCCTCGTGGGCCACCACCAGTCGCCCCGTGCGCCGCACCGACTCCTCGACCGTGTCGAAGTCGATGGGGGAGAGCGAGCGCAGATCCACCACGTCCACGCTGCATTCGCCGACAGCGGTCTCCGCGGCCTCGACGGCAGTGGCGACGAGTGCGCCGTACGTGACGATCGTCGCGGAGGCTTCGCCGTTCCCGAAGGTCATCAGGCGCGCGCCGCCGAGCGGCTCGGCGGGCGGCGCGGAGAAATCCACCGGCCCCTTCTCCCAGTACCGGCGTTTGGGCTCGAAGACGATGACCGGATCGGGTGCGGCGATCGCCTGACGGGTCATCCAATAGCCGTCCGAGGGGTTCGACGGGCTGACCACCCGGAGCCCCGCGGTATGCGCGAAGTACGCCTCCGGGGATTCCGAATGGTGCTCCACCGCGCCGATCCCGCCGCCGAAGGGGATCCGGATCGTGAGCGGCATCCCGACGGCGCCGCCGGTGCGATTGTGTATCTTCGCCACCTGCGTGACGATCTGGTCGAACGCGGGGTAGACGAAACCGTCGAACTGGATCTCGCAGACCGGCCGCTTACCTCGCAACGCCATCCCGAAGGCGGTACCGACGATGCCGGACTCGGCGAGGGGCGTGTCGATTACCCGGCGCTCGCCGAAGTCCTTCTGCAGACCGTCGGTCACGCGGAACACGCCGCCGAGCCGGCCCACGTCCTCGCCCATGATCACGACACGGTCGTCGTCTTCGAGAGCGCGGCGCAACCCCGCTCCGATCGCGGGGGCCAACGCCAGACGTGCGGCGCCGCCGCGCTGGTCCGCAGGGGCGACGTCTGCGCCTTCCTCGCGTGGCGCGACCGGGACGACGGGGGCGTCTGTGGCGGTCATCGTGGGGCCTCCTGACCTGTCGACGATCCGACGGGGCCGGCTGCGGCCGCCTGGCCGATCGATGCGAGGTAGTCGGCGTAGGCCCGGCGCTCTTCGTCGATCAAAGGGTGTGGAGCCGCGTAGACGTGCGCGAAGATCCCCGCCTCGTCGGGCTCGGGCAGCTCCGCGCTCGTCCGGCGGAATCGCTGTGCCGCCTCGTCGGCGGCCGCGCGCACCGCGTCGTCGTCCGATCCTGCGAGCATGCCGCGGTCGGCGAGGAATCCGCGCATGCGCTCGACGGGGTCCCGGGCGCGCCACGCCTCCATCTCTGCGGCGGACCGGTAGCGCGTGGGGTCGTCGTTCGTCGTGTGGGGGCCGAGTCGGTAGGTGACCGCTTCGACGAAGTACGGTCCGCCGCCGGCGTGGACATGGGCGGTCGCAATGCGGGTGGCGGCCAGGACGGCGAGCACGTCGTTGCCGTCGACCCGCAGGGACGGGATGCCGAAACCCTGTGCGCGTTGCGCGGGTTGCACGGCCGTCTGCTGCGCGACGGGGACACTGATCGCGTACTGATTGTTGGTGCAGAAGAACACCACGGGGGCCGTGGCGACGGCGGCGAAGTTGAGTGCTTCGTTCAGGTCGCCCTGGCTCGTCGCCCCGTCGCCGAAGAACGCGATCGCACCGTCCTCGGTTCCGTCGAGGGCGGCCGCCATCGCGTACCCGGTGGCGTGCAACCCGTGGGCCCCCACGATGATCGCGGGGTTGGTGATTCCGAACTCCGCGGGGTCCCATCCGCCCAGCGCGCTGCCGCGCCACATGGGCAGCACCTGTTCCGGCGGGACGCCTCGCAAGTAGGCCATGAGCGACTCGCGGTAGCTGATGAACAGATGGTCGTGACTGTCCGACGCCCGCGCGGCGCCCACCAGCACCGCCTCCTGGCCGGCGATCGGCGCCCACAGCGCCAGCGTGCCCTGGCGTGCCAGGGCGAGGCATTGCTCGTCGATGCGGCGAAGTACGGCCAGGTCCCGGTAAAGCCTCAGCAGCGCGCCGCGGTCATCGATGACGTCGCCGAGCCGGTCCCTGAGAGCCGGGGAGTCGGCCTGGTCCGCGGCGGGCCCCATCACGCCCGATGTGGGCAAGGGGCCGGAAAGAGGTGTGCGTTCGGCGGTCATCGTCGCCTCCTCGTGCCCGTCCGGAGATCTTCCGGGGCGGGAGACTGCCTCCTGGTGACCCGCGCCGCTCCGGCACCGCACCGGCCCGGTCGGGGTCGGAACACGGCGTCACCGCAGCCGGCGCCAGGCCCGGTGGGGCTGTGCGCCGTGCGCGCGTCCTGCCTCCAGGATGCCCCCTTTTCGGCTCGGCGCACACCGATTCGCCGATGTCACGGGATCCTGGAGTTTTCGGGTACGGCCGATCGGCCGGCGTCCTACGATGAGATTCAGCTCACCGAATGTCGGCGATCACCCCGGAGTTCGCAGGCGGGGCCGTCCAGTCGATCCACTGCCGACGTGCGACTGCCCCGCTGGAAAGGCGCATTATGAGCAATTTCTGCATTCGTCCACGCGGAACCGCCGTCCGCTCCGCGGGAGCGGCCATCGGGCTGTGCGCCGTCGTGGTCCTCACCGCGGCCGGCTGCGGCAGTTCCGGCGACTCCGGCTCCACTGCCGAAAGCTCGCCGCCCACCACGGCGGCGGAGCATACGACGGGGGCGGGGGCCGCCGATTCCAGCGGCCTGACCCCGCAGGAGCAGAGCGACATCACCTCGGCGTACGAGACGTTCTTCTCCGGCAAATCGGATGCGCAGACCAAGCTGGGCGTGATCGAGGATCCCGACCGCTTCGCCAAGACGATCAACGCCCAGTCCTCGTCCGGACTGGCGGAGTCGACGTCGGTCACCGTGGGGCAGATGAGCCTCGTGAGCCCGGGCCGCGCGTCGGTCGTCTACACGATCCTCATGGACGACAAGCCCGTCCTGCCCGACCAGACCGGATACGCGGTCGAGGTCGATGGCAAGTGGAAGGTGTCCGCGTCGTCGTTCTGCGGGTTGCTCACGCTGGAGAACGGCGGCACGCCGCCTGCGGAGTGCGCCGCGCAGGGCGGAGCCCCGGCGGGGACGGGTGCCCCGGCCACCCCGACGAGCTGAACTGAAGGCCGGCGTTGTCTACGGGCACCACGGCGGCCGGCGCGACCCGGCCGCAACGCGTGGCACTGGGCACGGTCTGCGCCGTCCTGTTCCTGACGTTCATCGACACGACGATCGTCTCGGTGGCGCTCGGCGACGTGCAGTCCGATCTGCACGCCGGGGTGATCTCACTGCAGTGGGTGGTCAACGCCTACACCCTGGTGTTCGCCAGCCTCATGCTGACGGCGGGGACGTTGGGCGACAGGCTCGGCCGCAAGCGGGTCATGGTCGCGGGGATGGTCGTGTTCTGCATCGGATCGTTGATCGCCGCGGTGGCCCCCACCGTGACCCTGCTCATCGTGGGCCGGGCGGTGATGGGGATCGGCGCCGCGGGCTCGGAGCCGGGAACCCTGTCGGTGATCCGCCACGTTTTCCCGGAGGAACACGGTCGTGCCAAGGCGATCGGGGTGTGGGCGGCCGTGTCGGGAGTGGCGCTGGCGCTCGGCCCGGTGGTGGGCGGCGTATTGGTCGGGGCGTTCTCGTGGCGGGCCATCTTCTGGTTCAACGTGATCCTCGGGGTGGTCCTGGTGGCCGCGGCTCTCCTGTGGGTGCCGGAGAGCCGGGACCGGCAGCAGGGCCGGCTCGACATTCCGGGATTCGTGCTGGGTTCGACATTTCTCGCCTGCGTGATCTACGCGGGGATAGCGGGACAGGAGGTCGGTTACTTCGCCGGCAACGTATTGACGCTATTCGCGGTGGGCGCGGTGGCACTCGTCGGCTTCATAGTTGTCGAACTGCGCGCGGACAATCCGATGTTCGACTTCCGCTATCTGCGGATCCCCATCGTCGGCAGCGCGCTGACTGTGGCGTTCACCATCTATTTCGGCATCTTCTCGATATTCTTCTTCACCGCGTTGTACCTGCAGGAGGTGGTGGGATACTCGGCGTGGCGTACGGCCGCTGTGTTCGCGCCGATGGCGGTCGCTATCGTCGTCGGTTCACTGATCGCGGGCGCGTGGGTCTCGCGTTCGATGCCGAGCATTCCGATGATCGTGGGCTGCGCGCTCGCGGGCGGCGGAATTCTCCTGACACGGCCGTTGCTGCACCAGGACGCCGATTTCACGGTGCTGGCACTGTCGTTGATGGTCGCCGGCGTGGGCTTCGGCATCGCCGTGGTACCGCTGACCTCCGCAGTGCTGTCCGGAGTGCCCGGCGAGCATTCCGGGATGGCGGCGGCGGCGACCAACACGATGCGCCAGGTGGGTGCGGTGATCGGGGTCGCGGCGCTGGGCGGATTGGTCAACGCCAACCTGACCAGCGGACTCAAGTCGCGGCTGCGCGAGCTGGGCATCCCGCCCACCTTCGACTCGATCATCATCAACGGCATCGAGACCGGAAAGGTGCCGGAAGGGGCCGGCGGCGCGGACAGTTACGAGCAGACCTACGGTTCGATCGTCGTCAAGGTGATCCAGGCCACCTATGAGGCCTTCCATGCGGGTCTCGATACCGCGCTGCTCGTCTCCGGGCTGCTGATCTTCCTGGCCGCCCTCGTGGTGCTCGCCGGCGTGTTCCGCCAGCGTGCACGCACGAGAGCGCGGTCGTGATCGGCTCGGCGGCGCGGTGATCCAGCGCGACATGTGACCGAGGTGACGTGCGTCCAGGTGCCTGTCGCTAGTATGTTGCGGGGTCGCGGGGCCGCCCGGGACACGACCGACGATGAAGCGAGCACATCGGCGGTCCGGCCGGGTCGGGGCCGGTGCCGTGCGCGGAAGGACGATCAATGGCCGGGGGTCGGCACCAGGCTGCCAACAATTCAGGCGGTGTGCTGCGCTACGCCGCGCTGGCGGTGATCGCCGTCGTGGTTGTCGTAGCAGGCATCGTGGTCTTCCAAGTCGTGCGGGGCAGCGGCTGCTCCTCGACCACCGCAGTCTCGGTGGACGTGGATCCGGCCCTGGCGCCGGCGGTGCAGCAGGCCGTTTCGGCGGTGCCTGAGGAGGACCGCGGGTGCACGGACTTCCAGGTGACCGCGCGTGAGTCGGCCACCACGATCAACGCGCTGCTGCACGGGCTCGACGGCCCGCAGTTGTGGATCCCGGAATCCGCACGCTGGGTCACCAAGGTCAATCAGGCCGCGGATGTGCCCGTCGATATCGACACGCCGTCCGTGGCCTCCTCGCCGGTCGTCGTCGCGGCGGTCGCGGGCGCGGTCCCCAACACGCGCGCGTGGACCGACGTGCTGCGTACACCCGGTATCCGGCTGGGGAATCCGCAGGCCAGCGCGGTCGCGGAGGCTCCGATCCTCGCGGCTGCGGCCGAGCAGCAGGCCGCGGGGACCGATCCGGCGGCGGCGGAACAGGCCATGGTCGCGGCGGCGCAGGCGCAGAGCATGCAGCTGAGCGCCGATGCGGAGACGGTGTCCGACGGAGCGGCCCGGCCGGAGGACATTCTTGACTCCGGCAAGGGGCCGGCGGTGGTCACGGAGCAGCAGGTCGTGCAGCTCGGCGGCGGCTACCAGGCCGCGGTTCCGGACACCGGGACGGTGATGATGGACTACCCGCTCGTGGTCACGGCGAGCAGTGAAGCGCGGGCGGATGCGGCCGAGCGGGCCGACGATCTGGCCTCCGTGCTCGCCTCCGATACGGGCCGGAAGGCCCTGACCTCCCACGGTTTCCGCGTGGACGGCGTGCCGCTGCCGGGCGGGGCCGGAGTCGGCGACGTGCCGGCGCTGGCGATCTCCGATCCGGCCGCAGCCGAGGCCGCGTTGAAGAAGTGGAACGTGCTGGCGGTTCCGGTGCGCAGCCTGGTCCTGTTCGACGTGTCCGGTTCCATGTCGTATGTCGCGGACGAGCAGAACAGCCGCATGCAGCTCACGCAGAAGGCGGCGCGCATCGGCGAGAGCCTTTTCCCGGACAACACCCAGCTCGGCGTGTGGGCGTTCTCGCTGAACCTGGACGGGCCGCAACGTGACTACAAGGAACTCGTGCCCATCGAACGGCTGGACGCGCAGACCGGCAAGGGGACGCAGCGCGAGGCCGTGGGTGCGGCGGTCGACCGGCTGGGCGGGCTCGTCGGCGGCGGCACCGGGCTCTACGACACGATCAGTGCCGCCTACCGGCAGGTGCAGTCCACGTATGATCCCAACGCGGTCAATTCGGTCATCGTGCTCACCGACGGCGAAAACGAGGACCCGGTGAGCCTGACCAAACAGCAGCTCCTCCAGCAGCTGCAGGAGGAGGCGGACCCGGCGCGCCCGGTTCTCATCATCACGATCGGCATCACGGAGGACGCCGACGAGGCGGTGCTCAAGGAGATCTCCGCCGCCACCGGAGGATCGAGCTATCTGGCCCGGGACCCGGCGGACATCCCGCAGGTGTTCGCGCAGGCGATCGCACAGCGCGGCAAGTGACGGCCCTACCACCCGCGGCCGTCCCCGTGGGACTGCACGCGCGGTGGGACGAGGACGCCGGGCTGCTGGTCTGGAGCGCTGAGCAGGGCAGGGTGCGGTTTCTCGCGCGCGCCCTGGGGCGCCGCTCCCCGCGCCACAGCGTGCGGATGCCGTGGCAGGAGGATTCCGACACCGGGTTCGAGGCCCTCGGCTTCGCACCCTCGGCGGCCGCGGACCTCCTGTCGTCGCTGGGGACGGAATCCGCGCCGGTACGGCCCGAGGAGACGGGGGAGGATCTCGCGTACCTGGCCTCGGTGGTGGCGGGGATCGGCCGATGGGCGGCCGCGGGGCAGGTGGTTCCGGATCTGCGCCGGGTCGACGACGAATGGTGGCCCCGCTGGTCGTTGGTGTGGAGCGCGCCGCAACGGGCTTGGCGTGCCGAGTGGACGGCCGCCATGCCGCCGTCGGTGCATGGCGCGGGTGCCGATCCGGCGGCCGCGTTCGACGACTTCGCCGCAGCGATGACGGATGCGGTGGTCCGCAGGCGCATCGCACGAGGAGGGGTGCGGTCGGCCCCGCCGACGCACCCGTTGTGGTCGGCGCTAGTGGCCGGAGACCCGGTGGCGGAGCACGGGGCCGCAGCGGCAGGGCGTATCGCAGCATGGCACGACGGTGCCCGGTCCGGCGGAATGCAGCTGGTGCTGCGTCTGCTCGAACCGCCGGATTCCGCGGACGTCGCCGCGGACTACGGTGCCGACGCGCCGGCGCCCGGCGTCGGGCGGGCATACGAAGGTGATGCGGCCTCGGGCGATGACGCCGTCGGCGGCGTTTCGGCCGTCGGCGGCGTTTCGGCCGTCGACGACGGCTTCTGGCGTCTCCAGGTGTGCGTGCGCAGCGAGGACCGGGCCCCCGTGCCGTTGTCGTTGACGCAGGCGGACCGTGAGTCCGTGCGCCTCTGCCTCGGAGCGCTCGAAGAGGCGATGCGCGTCTACCCGTTGTTGCGTGAGCTCCCCCGGGACAGGGATTCGCTGGACATGCTCATGCCGGAGGCCGCCGTGTCGGACCTGGTGCAGCATGGTGCGACGGTGCTTTCCGCCGCATCCGTCACGGTGCTGCTGCCCCGCGCGTGGCGGGTCGTCGAACCGACGGTGCGGGTGCGGGTTTCGTCACCGGACGTGCCCGCCGCGCCTGGCGAGGCGAGAACCGGCCTGGACCACCTGGTGGAGTTCGACATGGAGGTGGCGCTGGGCGACACGGTGCTGCGGCCCGGCGAGCTCGACGAACTGGCCCGCCGACAATCCGACCTGGTCAAGCTGCGCGGCGAGTGGGTGCGTGCGGACGGAGTCGCGCTGCGCGACGCCGCGCGTTACCTGTCCGCGCGGCGGGGTGATCCCGCGACGCTCGCCGCGCTGCTGCGCGCCCTCGCCACGGACCCGCCGCCGGTGCCGCTCGGCTCCGTTTCCGCGACGGGATGGGTCAAGGCGCTGTTCGGTGAGGAATCCGCGGCGGACCGGGCTGTCCAGGCGCCGCGTGGCCTCGATGCGGAGCTGCGCGACTACCAGTTGCGCGGACTCTCCTGGCTGTCCTACATGTCCGACCTGGGCCTGGGTGCGATGCTCGCCGACGACATGGGCCTGGGCAAGACCGTCCAGGTGCTCGCATTGGAGGTCCGCGCGCGCGAGCGCGGCGCCACCCGGCCCACACTGGTCGTCTGCCCGATGTCCGTGGTCGGCAACTGGGAACGCGAGGCGGCGCGGTTCGCGCCGGGCCTCCGGGTCCACGTGCACCACGGGGCGGGGCGGCCGCACGGAGAAGTGCTCGCCGCCCGCGTGGGCGCGTCGGACCTGGTGCTGACCACCTACGCTCTGCTCGCGCGCGACGTCGAGGAGCTGCGCGGATTGCGATTCGAGCGTGTGGTGCTCGACGAGGCCCAGCACATCAAGAACGAGCGCACCGGGCAGGCGCGCGCCGCGCGCAAGCTCCAGGCCCGTCACCGGCTGGCGCTGACGGGTACCCCCGTCGAGAACCGCCTGTCGGAACTGCGGGCAATCCTCGACTTCGTCAATCCCGGCATGCTCGGCAGCGCGGCCAAGTTCCGCACCTCCTTCACCGTCCCCATCGAGACGGAGCGCGACCCGCATGCTCTCGCCCGTCTGCGTGCGGTGACGGCGCCGTTCGTGCTCCGGCGGGTCAAGACCGATCGATCCGTCGTCGCCGACCTGCCGGACAAGCAGGAGATGACCGTCCGGGTGAACCTGACGGCGGAGCAGGCGACGCTCTACCAGGCCGTGCTGGACGACCTTGAGGAGAAGCTGCAGGGCGCGCAGGGGATGGCGCGGCGCGGTGCGGTGCTCACGGCGCTGCTGCACCTCAAGCAGGTGTGCAATCACCCGGCGCACTATCTGGGCGACGGGTCGTCGCTGATGCGTCGTGGCCGGCATCGCAGCGGCAAGCTCGCGTTGGTGGAGGACGTGGTCGGCGATGTGCTCGGCGACGGGGAGAAGGCCCTGTTGTTCACGCAGTTCCGTGAGTTCGCGACGATGGTGGGCCCGTGGCTCGCCGACCGTTTCGGTCTCGACGAGGTGCCGGTGTTGCACGGTGGCGTGGCCCGCGGCGCCCGCGAGGGCATGATCGCGGCGTTCCAATCCGCCGGGGGGCCGCAACTGATGGTGCTCTCGCTCAAGGCGGGCGGCACCGGGCTCAATCTCACTGCGGCCAACCACGTCGTGCACCTGGACCGGTGGTGGAACCCCGCGGTGGAGGACCAGGCCACCGACAGGGCGTTCCGTATCGGGCAGACCCGTGACGTGCAGGTGCGCAAGCTGGTGGCCGTCGGGACCCTGGAGGAGCGCATCGACGAGCTCCTGGCGGGCAAGAGCGAGCTGGCGGAGCTCAGCGTGCGGGGCGGGGAATCGTGGGTCACCGAGCTCGACGACAAGGCGCTGCGCGTCCTGGTCGCTTTGGGGGAGGAGGCGCAGGGCGAATGAGCCGACGTCACCCGACCCCGCGCGGACCGGGCCTGGTGCTGCGGAGCTCGGGAAGCGGCACCGGCTGGGGCGCACGTCTGACGCATGCGCTCGAGCGGATCATCGACGCGGACGCACTCCAGCGGGGACGCAGGGTGGCGCGTTCCGGCTACGTGCTCTCACTCCGGATCACGCCCGGGGCGGTGCGCGGCGTGGTGCAGGGCTCGCAGCCGGACCCGTTCGAGACGGTGTGTTCGGTACGGGAACTGGACAAGTACGACCGCGCGGAGATCGTCGCGCAGGTCCGCGCCGAGCCGGGCGTCCTCACCTCGCTGGCGTCGGGAGTCGTGCCGGCGTCGCTGGCGGAGCGACTGCTGCCGGCGGATTCCGCGGACCTGGATTTCGAGTGCAGCTGCCCGGACTACAGCTGGCCGTGCAAACACGGCGCCGCACTGCTGCTGCTGGCCGCCCAGGAGGTCGGATCGCGGCCGCTGCAGATCCTCGCCCTGCGCGGGTTGGCGGTGGAATCGCTGGTCGAGGCGGTCGCGGCAACGCCGGACGAGGACTCGGTGCCGGCGGCGGCCGAAGGTGCTGATGCGTTCGCCGTGCGCGGGACCCTGCCCCGGCTGCCCGAACCGGCGGCGGACGCCGAGCCGGCGATGGAGCTGCTGGACACGTCGCGCCTGCGTGGCGTCCTGCGCCTGTGGGGCCCGGACACCTCCCACGCCGAACGGGAGCTGCGCGCACTGTACGGGCGGTTCATGGCGGACTGAGCGGCCTCGAGGGGCCGACGGGGCGCGGCTGTCGGCCGCCCGGCGCCGTTGTCTTGTCGGGACGGGCGTTCCAGTATGCGGGACCCTGCCTGCTGCTTGGGGGTGCGGCTGTGGTCACAATGGCAGGAGCGGATGCGGGCGGAGTGCCCGTGTTCGGGCACTCGGCTTCGGGAACCCGGCAGCGTGAGGCCCTTCGAGGAGGCCCGGAACCGGGCGACGAGGACACGAGGTGGCGTTGATGCAGGCAGGGCGCGGTGGGAATGCAGGTGCAGGGCCGGATGGGGACACCCGGCGGGACGGTGCCCCGGGTGCCGGGGCGGTGGATCTGGGCGACGGCGTCTGGCAGCTCGCCGTCCCGTTCCCGAACCCGCTCAAAGCCACCCTGGTCTACGCGATGGAGTCACCCGGCGGTCTGGTTCTGGTCGATGCGGGCTGGGACGGGGACGAATCCTGGGCGGGCCTGACCTCGGCCGTCGAGGCCACCGGGCACGCCATGTCCGACGTGGAGGGAGTGGTGCTCACCCATTTCCACCCGGACCACACGGGTCTGTGCGGTCGTGTACGGGAGGCCTCGGGCGCGTGGATCGCAATGCATGACAGCGATTTCCATACCTTCGACCTGATGACCGGCGGCCGCGACGCGGCCTGGCTGGACGAGCAGACGGCCAACCTGCGGGCGGCCGGCGCGTCGGAGGAGGACCTTGCCGCGTACCGGGAGGGCACCGAGACGGCACCGCCCACGACGCGCGCATCGCGGCCCGACCGACTGCTGGCGGACGACGAGAAGATCCAATTGGCGGGCAGGACGCTGCGCACCGTGTGGACGCCCGGCCACACCCCGGGGCACGTGTGCTTCGCGCTGGACTCCGCCGACATGGTGTTCACCGGCGACCACGTCCTGCAGAAGACGACGCCGCACGTGGGAAATTTCGTCTTCCCTCTTGAAGAGCGCGATGCGTTGGGCGAGTTCATGCGGTCGCAACGCAAGATCTCATCTATGGGCATCACGCGCGCGTTCGGGGCGCACGGGACCCCGATCGCCGATCTGGCCGGCCGCTCCGCCCAGCTCCTTGCGCATCACGAGGACCGACTCGACGACCTGTGCCGGGATCTCGAGGGCGGCGCGCTGACGCTGTGGCAGATCGCGTCGCGGATGCAGTGGTACCGGCCGTGGGGCGAGCTCCCGGTCATGGGCAAGCAGATGGCGCTGTCCGAGGCCGCGGCGCATCTGCGGCATCTCGTCGGCACGGGGCGGGTGGTGCAGGTCGAGGACTCCGACCCGGCCCGGTTCGTGAACGCCGCCGGCGAGCGGGCCTAGCCTTCTCATCACCCCGCCGCGGGAGCCTCCTGGACCGCGGCAGTATCCGCCGCACCGCCGGTCTGCACGGCGTCTCCGTACTGCACGGCACCAGGTTCCTGCGCAGTATCGCCGGATGCGGTCCGCCCCTGGGAACCGGCCGCGTCGCGGTCGTCCCGGCGTCCGATGACCTCCTTGACCGGGTCGTCCGGGAACGGGGAGGACGGGCGTGGCGCGCGCGGCGCGACGACCTCGCCCGGCCCCGCCAGCGCCGGGTACCGGCGGAGTACGCGGGGGATGGCGGCGTTCCATACGCCGCAGAACGCGATGATCGCACCCGAGGCGGCGAGTACCGCGCCCACCGTGTCGGTGAGGTAATGGGCGCCCGCGATGACACGCGCGAACATCACCAGCACCACCAGGAGGACTCCCGCGGTGGCGATGGTGTCGCGTCGATCGGTGCGACGGGCCAGGAAGAATGCGGCGAAGACGAGCGAAACCGCCAGCGCGGTGTGCCCGCTGGGGTACGAGGGGCCGTCGGCCACGTCGAAAGGCGGACGCGGACGGTCGAATACGTACTTGAGCACCATCACGCACCCCCATCCGACGCCGACGGTGAGGACGGTTGCGAGAGCTGCGAGCCTGCGGCCGCGCAGAATCAGGGCGGCACACCACACGCAGAGTATCGCCAGGCCCACGACGGACGAGAATCCGACGGTGACGATGGACACCAGCCCGTGAACCCAGCCCGAATCGGCTGCGCGCAGCTCGGCCGATACGGCGTCGTCGCGGGCGGTGAGCGCATCGGTCCCCGTGACGACCGCGCCGAGGACGAGCGCGGCGGCCAGTAACGGCAGGGAGACCGCCGGCCAGGCGCGGATCTTCGGCATGGAGCAGATGCTGCGGGTTTCAACTGGCACACGACGATTCTGCACGTTTGCGCGCGTGCGCGTCGGCTGCGGCGCGCCCGCCACCCCCGTGATGGCGGCCGGGTGACACCGAAGGGCCGGCGAGACGTGGTCTCGCCGGCCCTTCGGTGTCGTGTTCTCCGCGGACTTCCGCTGCGGTGCCCCCGGCAGGATTCGAACCTGCGCACCCGCCTCCGGAGGGCGGTGCTCTATCCCCTGAGCTACGGGGGCGCGCCTGTGGGAAATCAGGCGTGCCGTTCGGCAGGAACGACACTAGCGCATCGTCCGCCCGATCCGAAAACCGGCGGTTCGTCCGGGCGTGCGGCCGCCCGGTCCCGTCGAGGTGCGGCCGCGCGGAGTCGCCGGTGCGACGGGGAACGGTGTCGGATGTCGTACCGCTGCCGTCAGGCAATAGGATGGGCGTCTGTGACTCCCGCCGATCTCGCAGAACTCGTCCGCGCCACCACGCTGAAGGTCCTGGCCGCCGCAGGCCTCGACGTCTCCGTCGTCCCGGAGGCCCTGACGGTGGAGCGGCCCCGCAACCCGGAGCACGGCGACTACGCCAGCAATATCGCCATGCAGATCGCCAAGAAGGTCGGCCGCCCGCCGCGTCAGCTGGCCGAACTCATCGTCGCGGAGCTTGGCGAGGCGGACGGGATCGCGGCCGCGGAGATCGCGGGACCGGGCTTCATCAACATCCGCCTGGGGGCCGCCGCGCAGGGGGCCATCGTGGAGCGCGTGCTCGATCAGGGGTCCGGTTACGGCGCCGGCGATGCATCGTCGGGCCGCCGGATCAACCTGGAGTTCGTCTCGGCCAACCCCACGGGACCGATCCATCTCGGCGGAACCAGGTGGGCGGCGGTGGGCGACGCCTTGGGCCGCGTGCTTTCGTCGCAGGGCGCCGACGTGACCCGCGAGTACTACTTCAACGACCACGGCTCGCAGATCGACCGGTTCACCGATTCCCTCGTCGCGGCGGCCACCGGCGGGCCCACCCCGGAGAACGGCTACGCGGGCGAGTACATCTCCCAGATCGCCGCCGACGTGCTCGAGCGTCGCCCCGACGCGCTGGCGCTCCCCGATGCGGAGCGGGCGGAGGCGTTCCGCTCGATCGGCGTCGAGCTGATGTTCGCGCACATCAAGAGCAGTCTGTCGGAGTTCGGCACCGAGTTCGACGTCTATTTCCACGAGAACTCGCTGTTCGAGTCGGGCGCCGTGGACCGCGCGGTCGAGGAGCTCGAGAAGTCCGGAAACCTCTACGAGGCGGAGGGCGCCTGGTGGCTGCGCAGCAGCGACTTCGGCGACGACAAGGACCGCGTCGTCATCAAGAGCGACGGCCACGCCGCCTACATCGCCGGCGACATCGCCTACCTGCGGGACAAGCGGGCCCGCGGATTCGACCTGTGCATCTACATGCTCGGTGCCGACCATCACGGATACATCGGCCGGTTGAAGGCGGTGGCAGCGGCGTTCGGCGACGACCCGTCGAGTGTCGAGGTGCTGATCGGCCAGATGGTCAACCTGGTCCGTGACGGTGCCGCAGTGAAGATGAGCAAGCGCGCGGGCACGGTGATCACGCTCGACGATCTGGTCGAGGCCATCGGCGTCGACGCGGCCCGCTACGCGCTCATCCGGTCGTCCGTCGATCAGTCCCTCGATATCGACCTGGAGCTGTGGGCCAGCAGCAGCAATGAGAACCCGGTGTACTACGTGCAGTATGCGCACGCGCGCCTGTGCTCGCTCGCGCGCAATGCGGCGGATCTCGGCGTCTCCGCCGACGTGGCCAGGCTGGACCTGCTCGACCACCCCCGCGAGGGCGACCTGATCCGCACCATCGGGGAGTTCCCCCGCGTCGTCGCCACCGCCGCGGAATTGCGCGAGCCGCACCGAGTGGCGCGCTACCTCGAGGAGCTGGCGGGAACCTATCACCGCTTCTACGACTCGTGCCGGGTGCTGCCGCGCGGCGACGAGGAGCCGACGGCGGTGCACTCCGCGCGTCTCGCATTGTGCAGCGCGGCCCGGCAGGTGGTGGCCAACGGGCTGGGTCTGCTCGGAGTGACGGCCCCGGAGAAGATGTGAACGCGCACCCGGCAGGAGAAGGACACGTGGAACCAGCGCACGCGGACGGACTACCCGAGCGCCCGGCGGATGCGGAGGAGGCCGGGCGGATCCCGGCGAAGGTGTGGCCGCGCGGTTGCGCACGGGGCCGGGACGGCGAGGTGCGTCTCGCGGGCGTCCCGGTGACGGCGCTCGCGGCCGAGTTCGGCACCCCGCTGTTCGTCGTCGACGAGGACGACTTCCGGGGCCGCTGCCGGGAGATGGCCGCGGCCTTCGGCGGCGCCGCCAACGTGCATTACGCGTCCAAGGCGTTCCTTTCGGCGGAGATCGCACGCTGGGTGGCCGACGAGGGGCTGTCGCTGGACATCGCCTCCGGCGGCGAACTGGCGGTGGCGCTGCACGGGGGGTTTCCCGCCGGCCGGATCACCATGCACGGGAACAACAAGTCCGTGCAGGAGCTCGGCGCAGCGGTCGCGGCGGGCGTCGGCCACGTCGTCGTCGACTCGATGCAGGAGATCGTGCGGCTCGACGATGTGGCCGGGCAGGCGGGCGTGGTCCAGGACGTGCTGGTCCGAGTGACAGTGGGCGTGGAGGCGCATACCCACGAGTTCATCGCGACAGCACACGAGGATCAGAAGTTCGGGTTCTCCCTGTCGTCGGGAGACGCGATGGAGGCCGTGCGTGCGGTTTTCGCGGCGCAGAATCTGCGTCTGGTGGGGCTGCACAGCCATATCGGCTCGCAGATCTTCGAGATCGACGGTTTCGAGCTCGCCGCGCACCGCGTGATCGGGCTGCTCGGCAGAATCGTCGAGGAATTCGGTGCGGAGCGCACCCGGCGGCTCGACACCGTCGACCTGGGTGGCGGCCTGGGCATCTCCTACACGCCGGCCGAGAACCCGCCGCCGGTCGCGGAACTCGCCGCGAAGTTGACGGAGATCGTCGCATCGGAGGCTGCCGCGGCCGGGCTGCCGGCGCCCCGGCTCACCGTCGAGCCCGGACGGGCGATCGCGGGGCCGGGTACGGTTACGCTGTACGAGGTCGGCACGGTCAAGCCGGTGACGGTCGGGTCCGGTTCGCAACGCCGCTACATCAGCGTCGACGGCGGCATGAGCGACAACATCCGCACTGCGCTGTACGACGCCGAGTACGACGTACGCCTCGTCTCGCGCGCGTCGGCGGCCGAGCCTGCCGTATCCCGAGTCGTGGGCAAGCACTGCGAGTCCGGGGACATCGTGGTGCGCAACGCCTGGTTGCCCGAGGACCTCGCCCCGGGAGATCTGCTCGGCGTCGCGGCCACGGGCGCTTACTGTTATTCGATGTCCAGTCGGTACAACTTGATCACCCGTCCCGCGGTGGTGGCCGTGCGCGACGGTGCGGCGCGGCTGATCCTGCGCCGGGAAACCGTGGACGACCTGCTCAGCTTGGAGGTTTAACTGATGGCCCACCGGGAAATCGGCGTGGCGGTACTCGGTCTCGGCAACGTCGGCAGCGAGGTCGTCCGCATCCTGCGCTCCGCGTCCGCGGACTTCGAGGCGCGTGTCGGCGCGCCGTTGGTGCTACGTGGCGTCGCGGTGCGCAGCCTCGGGCCGGATCGCGGCGTGCCAGAGGACCTGCTCACCACGGATGCGCAGGGACTCGTGGAGAGGGACGACGTCGATATCGTCGTCGAAGTGATCGGCGGCATCGAGCCGGTCCGCACACTCATCCTCACGGCGTTGCAGTCCGGCAAGTCCGTCGTCACCGCGAACAAGGCGTTGCTGGCGGATTACACGGGTGAACTGGCGTCGGCGGCCAAGAACGCGGACGTCGACCTGTACTTCGAAGCCGCCGTTGCGGGCGCGATCCCGGTGGTACGACCGCTGATGCAGTCGCTCGCCGGGGACCGCGTGGACCGCGTCGTCGGAATCGTCAACGGCACAACCAATTACATCCTGTCGGCCATGGACGCCACGGGCGCCGACTACGCGGACTCGCTCGCGGACGCGCGCAGCCTCGGATACGCGGAGGCGGATCCCACGGCCGATGTGGAGGGCTACGACGCCGCGGCCAAGGCTGCGATCCTGGCGTCGCTCGCGTTCCACACCCGCGTCACCGCTGCAGACGTCTACCGCGAGGGCATCTCCGCCATCACCGCAGCTGATCTCGCTTCCGCGCGTGCGGTGGGGTGCACCGTGAAGCTGCTCGCGATGTGCGAGCGGGTCCCCGGTCGGCCCGACGTCGCGGACGGCGAGGACTGGGTGTCCGCGCGCGTGTACCCGGCTCTCGTGCCATTGACGCATCCGCTCGCCAACGTGGACGGCGCGTTCAACGCCGTGGTCGTCGAGGCGGAAGCGGCGGGCCGGCTCATGTTCTACGGGCAGGGGGCGGGCGGCGGACCCACCGCGTCCTCCGTGCTGGGCGACCTCGTCAGCGCCGCGCGCAACAAGGTGCACGGCGGCAAGGGCCCGGACGAGTCCACCTACGCCGGGCTGCGGATCGGCCCGATGGGCGATACGCCCACCCGCTACCACGTGTTCATGGAGGTCACCGACAGGGTCGGCGTGCTTTCCGCGGTGGCGGCAGAATTCTCCAAGCATGATGTGAGCATCTCGGTGGTGCGGCAAGAGGACACCGAGGTCGGCGCATCGCTCGTCGTCGTCACCCACATGGCGCTCGAGTCCGCGCTCCGTGACACCGTGGCCGCGCTGGAGAACCTCGAGTATGTCAACGCTGTCACGAGCGTGCTGCGAATGGAAGGCACCGGAGAATGAGCACCCAGCACACCCCAGTCCATCGCGCGTGGCCCGGACTGATCGAGGCCTACCGGGACCGTCTGGCCATCGGGGAGGGGTGGGACCCGGTCACCCTGTTCGAGGGTGGGACACCGCTCGTGCCGGCGCCGCACCTCTCGGAGGCCACCGGCTGCCAGGCCTACCTCAAGGTCGAGGGCCTCAACCCCACCGGGTCGTTCAAGGACCGCGGGATGACCATGGCGGTCACCGATGCGCGCGCTCGCGGTCAGCGTGCAGTGCTGTGCGCCTCGACGGGCAACACGTCCGCGTCCGCGGCCGCCTACGCGACCCGGGCGGGGATGACCTGCGCAGTGCTGGTGCCCTCCGGCAAGATCGCGATGGGGAAGCTGGCGCAGGCGGTCATGCACGGCGCCAAGATCATCCAGGTGGACGGCAACTTCGACGACTGCCTCGAACTGGCCCGCAAGACCACCAGCGAGTATCAGAGCATCGGGCTGGTCAACTCGGTCAATCCGGTGCGCATCGAGGGGCAGAAGACAGCCGCGTTCGAGATCTGCGACGTGTTGGGCGAGGCGCCGGATATCCACGCACTGCCGGTCGGCAACGCCGGCAATATCACCGCGTACTGGCGCGGATACAGCGAATATCAGGCGGACGGCGTCACCGGGAAGCGCCCGCGGATGCTCGGGGTGCAGGCCGCGGGCGCAGCGCCGCTGGTATCGGGCGCTCCTGTGAAGAATCCCGAAACCATCGCCACGGCCATCCGCATCGGAGCGCCGGCGTCATGGAACGGTGCAGTGGCGGCGAAGGAGGAGTCGGGGGGACAGTTCCGTGCGGCCACGGACGACGAGATCCTGGCCGCGTACCGGTTCATCGCCGGCCGTGAGGGCGTGTTCGTCGAGCCCGCCTCCGCCGCGAGCGTCGCCGGCGTGCTGGCGGCCGCAGAGGACGGGTGGCTCAAGCCGGGGCAGACCCTGGTGTGCACGGTGACCGGGAACGGTCTCAAGGATCCCGACACGGCGTTGCTGGGGATGCCCGAGGTCAAGCCGATCGGCGTCGATCCGGTCGCGGTGGCCGCGGCGTTGGACCTGGCCTGATGTCGCGGACCGCGCAGACTATCGAGGGACATGCGATGACCGAGGTTCTCCCGCAGGGTGTGCGGTCGCGGGTGAGGGTGCCCGCGTCCAGCGCGAACCTCGGCCCGGGGTTCGATTCTCTGGGTCTCGCACTCGGGATCGACGACGAGATCGAGGTCTCCACCACCGCGTCCGGTCTGGACGTGCATGTCGAGGGGGAGGGGGCGGGGGAAGTGTCCCTCAGCTCCTCACACCTCGTCGTCCGCGCGGTCGAGCGCGGTCTCGACGCGGCAGGCATCTGGGCGACCGGACTCCGTGTCGGGTGCCGCAACGCGATTCCGCACTCGCGGGGCCTGGGCTCGTCGGCGGCTGCGGTCGTCGGGGGGCTCGTCGCCGCCAACGAACTCGTCGCCGGGACCTTCCCGGAACACCGGTTGACGGACGAGCAGCTGCTGCAACTGGCCTCCGAGTTCGAGGGGCACCCGGACAACGCCGCAGCCTGCATTTTCGGCGGGGCCACAGTGTCCTGGTCGGACCACTGCGGCCCGGACCGCCGGTATTCGACCGCGCCGCTCGCCGTACACCCGGATATCCGCGCGCACGTGTTCGTGCCGACGACGCGGTCATCGACATCCGCGGCGCGGGGGTTGCTGCCGGAACAGGTCCCGCACACCGCCGCCGCGTTCAATGCGGGGCGTTCGGCACTCATGGTGGTGGCCCTGACGCAGCGGCCGGATCTGCTGCTCGAGGGCACCGAGGACCTCCTGCACCAGCCGTACCGCGCCGAGGCGATGCCGGAGTCGGCGCAGCTGGTGGCGGCCCTGCGAGAGCGTGGCATCGCCGCGGCGATCTCCGGGGCCGGCCCCACTGTGCTGGCGCTGAGCACCGAGCAACCGGGGGCGGCGGAGGCCGGGCTGGCGCGCGGCCTCGGGATGGCGATGCGATCGGTCGGAGTGGCGCGCGGTGCCGCCCGCGTCTGACGTCGCTGAACGGCGCGGCGGCCCCGCTCCCCGCGAGGGGAACGGGGCCGCCGCCGCTTGACCGGCAACGTCTCAGATGCGCTCCACCTCGAGGTCCCCGGCCTGGAAATCGGCGCGCAGACGCTTCTTGTCGAACTTGCCCACCGAGGTCTTGGGCACTTCGGTGATCCGGGCCCAGTTCTCCGGCAGCTGCCACTTGGCAATGCTTCCGGCCATGAAGTCCTGCAGCGTTCTCGGCGTGGTGTCCGATCCCTCTCGAAGCACCACGGCCACCAGCGGCCGCTCGTCCCACTTCTCGTCGGGGACACCGATCACGGCGGCCTCCAGGACATCCGGATGCCCCATGACGAGGTTCTCCAGGTCGACGGACGAGATCCACTCGCCTCCGGACTTGATGATGTCCTTGGACCTGTCCGTGAGGGTGAGGTACCCGTCGGCGGTGATCTTCCCGACGTCGCCCGTCCGCAGCCAGCCGTCGTCGAACTTGTCCGCCGCGTCGACGCCGTAGTACGCGCCCGCGATCCACGGCCCCCGCACTTCGAGCTCGCCCACCGACTCGCCGTCCTTCGGAACGATGGCGCCGTCGTCATCGACCAGGCGCGCCTCCACTGCGGCCGGGAAGCGGCCCTGCGTGTACCGGTACCGCCACGCGTCTTCGCCCTCCGCGGCGGCCGGCGGGTTGGCGACGGATCCGAGCGGGGACGTCTCCGTCATCCCCCAGGCGTGGAGCACTTTGATCCCGTACTGCTCCTCGAAGGCATGCATCAGAGACGGGGGCACGGCCGAACCGCCGACGACCACGAGCTTCATCGACGAGACGTCGTCATCGTGGTCCTCGAGGTGATGCAGCAGCCCCTGCCAGATCGCTGGGACGGCGGCAGCGAAGTTCGGGCGGACTTCGGCGATCATCTGCGCGAGCGGGGCCGGCTGCAGGAAGCGGTCCGGCATCAGAAGCGACGCGCCGATCATGAACGCTGCATATGGCATTCCCCAGGACATGGCGTGGAACTGCGGCACGATCGCGAGTGCGAGGTCCCCCTGCTTGAGCCCCATGCCGTCCGTCATGCAGACCGACATCGAATGCAGCCAGATGGACCGGTGCGAATATGCGACGCCCTTGGGGTCGCCCGTGGTCCCGGAGGTGTAGCACATGGCTGCAGCCGTCCGCTCGTCGAGTTCGGGCCAGTCGAAGTCGTCCGGCTCGTCGGCGATGAGCTGCTCCCAACTGTGCACCGTCATCCCGTCGGGGAGATCGATCTCCGGAGTCTGCGCACCGCTGACGACGATGTGCCGCACGGTCGTGAACTCGGCGAGCCGCGGTGCCAGCAACGGAATCAAGGTGGCGTCGACCAGGATGACGTGGTCCGCGGCATGGTTCACCACGTGCACCAACTGGTCCGGAAACAAGCGGATGTTGAGCGTGTGCAGCACGGCGCCCATGGCCGGGATGCCCAGGTAGGCCTCGAGATGCTCCTGGTTGTTCCACATGAAGGTGCCGACGCGCTGGTCGCCGGTGACCCCGAGACCGCGGAGCGCGTGCGCGAGCCGAGCACAGCGGCGACCGACCTCGGCGTAGCTTGCGCTGCGGGAGCCGTCGTCCGTCCACGTGACCACCTGGGCTTCACTGTGGACGGTGCTTCCGTAGCGCAGAAGTTGCGCGATCGAGAGCGGGGCCTCCTGCATCGTGCTGAGCATCGGATCTCCTGCCTGTGGTGGAACTCCGGCGGGGTGCCGGAAGTGATCACGACCATATCCTCAGTCCGCCGGAGGCGGGAGGGGGCTCGAACAGATCGAAACGCGCCGGAGGGTGTTGTTGCAGGGGGTGTGGGGGCGGGCTATCCTTGGGGGCGTCCGCATGTTTTGTGCAGATTCGCATGCTCGGCGAGTTCAAGCCGAACGGGTTGATGCTCGAGGGGTTCACTCTCATAGGGCTGCCGATCCGGATGCTGTTCCGTTGCTCCATCTCGACCGGACGATCATCATCGTGCAAGCGGTCGTTCAGGTGGTGGCGCGGTTCAACCGGGTCCCCTTCGAGGGTGATGTTCCTGTGGGGTCGACTCCGCGGCGCGAATCCCGGCGTCGGATCAGGTCAGTCGGCTGACGTTTCCCGTACCTTCCGCGTAGCTCATGCAGAAGGTCAGCGCTCGGTGCTTCTCTGCACTCGTGACGGGAGAGCGCTCGGCGGTGTGCCGTCCCATCGCTGCGGTCGTCGTGGCGGGGTACATGTTGTGTCCCGGTACGAGGGGCGGGGCTGCAGCGCCGGGCGTGAGCACCGGACCTGCCTCGCCTGCACGACGTGCGGTAACCGAAGACTCATCTCCATCGGTTCAGGCGGCTTCCGCCCGCCGATGGGTGTCAGCCCGTGAATATCGCGTAATGCGATCAACGGCCAGGCCCGGATGCGATCCGCGTCCGGGTAAAGAAAGGACCTCCGTGACCGATACGGAACTCATCAACACCGCAGGCGCCGCGCAAGGCGATTCCCGTGCGCGTGGCCGCGACAAGTCCGCGGTGTCGTCCATGCTTCTTCCGGAGTTGAAGGCGCTGGCCGTCCAGCTGGGGATCAAGGGCACGTCGGGTATGCGCAAGGGGCAGCTGCTCGCGGCGATCCAGGAACACCAGGCCGGAGGCGGGAACGCCAAGACCACCGCACCGGCCGGCCGACGCAAGGCGGCGGCACCCGCAGCCGCTGCCACCGAGACTCGAGGCGGGGAGGCGTCGGCGATCGTGGCCCCGGCGAACAACCGGCCCGGGGAGACGGCTCCGGCCGGCAGTGGCGCGGCAGACGGCGGCGATCGGCAGAAGCCGGAATCGGCGGCGCCCGAGGCGTCGGCGCGTGGCGAAAGGCAGGGGGATCGGCCCGACGTCACCGGTGGCGACAAGTCTGCACGCGGCCGCGGCGGCGAGTCCGGCGGTCGTGGCGAGGGAAACGGCCGCAGCGGCGACGACGACGGCAATCGCCGGGACCGCGGCGGGCAATCGCGTCGCGGCGGTCGTGACAACCGCGGCGGCGACAACCGCGGCGGCGACAACCGCGGCGGCGACAACCGCGGCGGCGACAAGAAGGGCAACGACAACCGCGGCGGCGACAAGAACTCCGAGAACCAGGGCGGGAACTCCGGCAACCAGGGCGGGAACTCCGGTAACCAAGGCGGGGGTCGTAACCGTGGCCAGGGTGACGGCGACGGTGGCGGCCGTCGTGGTCGCCGGTTCCGTGAGCGCAGGCGCGGGCGCGACCGCGGTGACCGCGGCGGTGATGTCGAGGTGCGCGATGACGATGTGCTGCAGCCCGTGGCCGGCATCATCGACGTACTGGACAACTACGCATTCGTGCGCACGTCGGGTTACCTCCCGGGGTCCAACGACGTGTACGTGTCGATGAACATGGTGCGTAAGAACGGGCTGCGCCGCGGCGACGCCATCACCGGTGCCGTCCGCGTCCCGCGCGACAACGATCACCAGAATCAGCGCCAGAAGTTCAATCCGCTGGTGCGGCTGGACACGGTCAACGGTTCCGACGTCGAGACGGCGAAGGCGCGTCCGGAGTTCTCCAAGCTCACGCCGCTGTACCCCAATCAACGGCTGCGTCTGGAGACCGAACCGAACCAGCTGACGACCCGGGTCATCGACCTGATCATGCCGATCGGCAAGGGGCAGCGCGCCCTGATCGTCAGCCCGCCGAAGGCCGGCAAGACGACAGTCCTTCAGAGCATCGCCAACGCGATCGCGACGAACAACCCCGAGTGCTATCTGATGGTGGTGCTCGTCGACGAACGGCCAGAGGAAGTCACCGACATGCAGCGGTCGGTGCGCGGCGAGGTCATCGCCTCGACCTTCGACCGGCCGCCTTCGGATCACACGGCCGTGGCGGAGCTCGCCATCGAACGGGCGAAGCGCCTGGTCGAATCCGGTAAAGACGTCGTGGTGCTGCTGGACTCGATCACGCGGCTCGGACGTGCCTACAACAACTCGTCGCCCGCATCGGGCCGCATCCTGTCCGGCGGCGTCGATTCGACGGCGCTGTACCCGCCCAAGCGGTTCCTCGGCGCGGCGCGCAACATCGAGCACGGCGGGTCGCTGACGATCATCGCCACGGCGATGGTCGAGACCGGGTCGCAGGGTGACACGGTGATCTTCGAGGAGTTCAAGGGCACCGGCAACGCCGAACTCAAACTGGACCGGAAGATCGCGGAGCGACGCGTGTTCCCCGCCGTCGACATCAACCCCTCGGGCACTCGCAGGGACGACCTTCTCCTGGCTCCAGAGGAGGCCGCGGTGGTGCACAAGCTGCGCCGCGTGATGTCCGGGCTCGATTCGCAGCAGGCCATCGACGTCCTGATGGAACAGCTGAAGAAGAGCAGGACGAACTACGAGTTCCTCATGCAGGTCTCGAAGACCGCACTCGGGGCCGCCCCCGAGTGAGCGCCCTGCGCCCGGTGCGGATTCCGGGAACAAAAACCGCTCTGACATACTTGTACGGTTGTGTCCGGTACCGGTTCACGTCGTCGGCCCGACTGCCGGCGGCGACCCGGGACCACTACGAGAGGACCCCATGAAGACTGGCATCCACCCCGAGTACGTCGCGACGACAGTCGTGTGCGGCTGCGGAAACACGTTCGAGACCATGAGCACCAAGGAAGACGGGCGTATCAACGTCGAGGTCTGCTCCAAGTGCCACCCGTTCTACACCGGCAAGCAGAAGATCCTCGACACCGGCGGCCGAGTCGCCCGCTTCGAGGCGCGCTACGGCAAGCGCACCAAGGGTTCTTCCGCCAAGTAGCCGTGCCGCCGGCGCCCGTCCTGCAGCCATCGCAGGCCGGGCGCCGGCGTCTTTCGGTCAGCGGCATCGGACTTCCGTCGGGTCCGGCCGGATGGCAGAACCTGAACCGAGGAGTGAGATGAGCGCGATGCGGCAGCCGTCGGCGATCGACGACATCCTTGCCGAACATGCAGGTCTGCAGCAGCAGATGTCCGACCCGTCGCTGCACGACGATCCGACGGCCGCCCGCCGAGTGGCCAAGCGATTCGCGCAGCTTTCGCCGATGATCGCGGTGCATGACCGTCTGGTGGCCGCCCGCGTCGATCTCGAGGCGGCGCGTGAACTGGCGGCGGAGGATGCGGCGTTCGCGCAGGAAGCACTGGCGTTGGAGGCCAGCGTCGAAGAGCTCGACGCGCAACTGACGGACTTGCTCGCACCCCGCGATCCCCACGACGGGGACGACGTCGTGCTGGAGCTCAAGAGCGGTGAGGGCGGCGAGGAGTCCGCGCTGTTCGCCTCCGACCTGGCGCGGATGTACCTGCGGTATGCCGAGCAGTGCGGCTGGAAGGTCGAAGTACTCGGCGCCTCCGTCTCCGATCTGGGCGGATACAAGGAGGCGACGTTGTCGATCAAATCGCGCGGCGACGGGCCCGACGGTGTCTGGTCGCGCTTGAAGTTCGAGGGGGGCGTCCACCGAGTGCAGCGAGTGCCGGTCACGGAGTCTCAGGGGCGCGTTCATACCTCGGCGGCCGGTGTTCTGGTCTACCCGGAGCCTGAAGAGGTCGAAGATGTCGTGATCGACGATTCCGACATCCGGGTCGATGTCTACCGCTCGTCGGGGAAAGGCGGCCAGGGGGTGAACACCACGGACTCGGCCGTGCGCATCACGCACCTCCCGACCGGGATCGTGGTCACCTGCCAGAACGAACGCTCCCAGCTGCAGAACAAGGCGCGCGCGATGCAGGTGCTCGCGGCGCGTCTCAGGGCCGCCGCGGAGGAGGCCGCGCAGGCCGAGGCGGCGGAGGACCGGCACAACCAGATCCGGACCGTCGACCGTTCCGAGCGGATCCGCACATACAACTTCCCCGAGAACCGGATCGCAGACCATCGCATCGGTTTCAAGGCCCACAACCTCGACGCGGTCCTCGACGGTGAGCTGGGACCGTTGCTCGACGCGCTGGGCCAGGCGGACCGTGACGCGCGGGTGCAGGCGGAATGACGGCGTCGGCATCGGTGGCGCTGCGATGACCCGCAGACCGCTCCGCCTCGCGATCATCGCTGCTGCGGAGGAACTCGCGTCCGAAGGCGTCCCGGATCCCCGGATCGATGCCGAGATCCTCGCGGCGCACGTGGCCGGGGTGCAGCGGTCGCGTCTCGGGCTGGTGCCGTTGGTCGACGAGGAAGTTCTAGTCCGGTATCGGGAGTTGGTCGCCCTGCGTGCCACGCGGGTGCCGCTCCAGCACATCCTGGGCAGCGCACCCCTCGGCCCGATCGACGTCGCAGTGGGGCCGGGCGTCTTCACCCCGCGGTTCGAGACGGAACTGCTGTTCGCCTGGGCGATCGCGGGGCTTCGGCGCTGGGATGCTGCGCAGGCCGGCGACGGGGCGACGGAAGGACGCCGGCAGCCTCCCGCACGCACGCATCCTGTGGTCCTCGACCTGTGCACGGGTTCGGGGGCGCTTGCCCTGGCGATCGCGCACGAGCGGCAGGATGCCGAGGTGCATGCTGTGGAGTTGGACACCGCGGCGCTCGCGTGGGCCCGGCGGAACGCCGATTCCCGGGCGCGGGCGGGTGACACGCCCATCCACCTGCATCAGGGGGATGTCACGGACTGGGACCTGCTGGCGCGGCTCGAGGGGCGCGTCGATGTGATCGTGGCCAACCCGCCCTATGTTCCGGACGCGACGCGGGTGGATGTGGAAGTACGCGACCACGACCCGGCGCGGGCGGTTTTCGCCGGGCCGGACGGGCTGGACGTGATCCGGCCGATGGTCGCCAATATCGCCAGGTGGCTGAGGATCGACGGCATCGTGGGGGTCGAGCACGACGCCACCAATGGCGACGCCACCGCCGACCTCTTCCGGGCCCGCAGGGTCTTCGACGACGTGTCCCAGGAATCGGACCTCGTCGGCAGACCACGCTTCGTGGTGGCGAGGCGCGCCGCAACGGCGGCCGAGGCGCAATGGTGGCGGTGATCCCCGTGCCGGGTGGCGGGCGCAGCACCGTGGATAGGACGGATGATTGGATGAGGGTGTGAACACTGTTTTCGACTGTGCGGATCCTGCGTCACGGGCGGCCGGGATCGATGCGGCCGCATCGGCATTGCGTTCCGGCCGGCTGGTGGTGATGCCGACGGACACGGTCTACGGCCTCGGCTGCGACGCGTTCGACGGCGATGCGGTGGCGTCCCTTCTCCGCGCCAAAGGACGCGGGCGTGACATGCCCGTTCCGGTGCTGGTCGGTTCGTGGTCGACCATCGACGGACTCGTCTACAGCGTCTCGGATCAGGCTCGCAGCCTGATCCGCGCGTTCTGGCCGGGCGGGCTGAGCCTGGTCGTCCGGCAGGCCCCCTCGCTCGGGTGGGACCTGGGCGACGCCCACGGCACCGTGATGCTCCGGATGCCGTTGCATCCGGTCGCCATCGACCTGCTGCGCTCGGTGGGCCCGCTTGCCGTGTCGAGCGCCAACATCTCCGGCCGCCCGCCCAGCACCACCATGGAGGACGCCAAGGCGCAGCTGGGCTCCGCGGTCGAGGTCTTCCTGGACGGCGGTCGCTGCGAGCAGGGCGTCCCGTCGACGATCGTCGACGTCAGCGGTGCGGCCCCGCGCATTCTGCGTGAAGGGGCGGTGACTGCGGAATCGGTGGCGGACGTCGTGGGCGTCTCCGTCGAGGACCTGCGGTCCTGAGGGCGGGGCGGACGCCATCAGCGGGATAATCGTCGACGGGGCTGCGGTCTCCGCTGTGCCGGGGTCGTCGGACACGGCAGTGCACCTGGTCGCTCAGGCAGCGGGCGGTCTGGGCGTGCCGGTGCGCGAGCTCGGCTTGCTGGTCCTGGCGAGCGCCGTGATCACGTTCCTGATCACCGGCGTGGTCCGTGTTCTCGCAGTACGGTTCGGAGCGATGGCCATCCCGCGGCAACGCGACGTCCACGCGACGCCCGTTCCGCGGCTCGGTGGCGTCGGAATGTATCTCGGGATCGTCATCTCGTTCGGGCTTGCGAGTCAGCTGCCTGCGCTGACGCGCGGTTTCGAGTTCGGCACCGACGTCGTCGCCGTCATCGTGGCCGGAGCGGTCATCGTGATCGTCGGCGCCATCGACGACACGTGGGGACTCGACGCGCTGACGAAGTTCGTCGGACAGGTCACCGCCGCCGGGGTCATGGTCGTCTTCGGTTTGACATGGTTCCTGTTGTTCCTGCCCTGGGGCGGGGGAGTGACCGTGGTTCTCGACCAGCTCCAGGCCGGCACGCTCACAGTCCTCGTCACTGTGGTGATGATCAATGCGGTGAACTTCATCGACGGGCTCGACGGCCTTGCCGCGGGGGTCGGGCTGATCGCGGCCGCCGCGGTCTGTCTGTTCTCCGTCAGCCTGTTGCGGGACCAGGGCGGAGACGTCAGCGCCTATCCGCCTGCGATGATCGCAGCCGCCTTGGGCGGCGCCTGCCTGGGATTCCTGCCGCACAACTTCCATCGCGCGCGGATATTCATGGGGGATTCCGGGTCGATGCTCATCGGATTGATGCTCGCGGCCGCGTCGACGAGTGCATCGGGTCGTATCGGCCTGGCCGCCTACGGGACCAAAGACCTTTTGGCCCTGCTCTCGCCGGTGCTCGTGGTGGGGGCGATCATGTTCATCCCGTTCCTCGACCTGCTGCTGGCGGTCGTGCGCCGCACGCGGGCGGGACGCAGCCCGTTCAGCCCCGACAAGATGCATCTGCATCACCGGCTGCTGCAGATCGGGCATTCGCACCGCCGGGTGGTGCTCCTGCTCTACTTGTGGACCATCTCGCTGGCTTTCCTGGCGGTCGGTCCCGCCCTGCTGGAGATCGCGGTGGTGATACCCGTGGCGGCCGGGCTGTTCCTGGTGGCGATCGCGGCCACGGTGGTGCCACGGTTGCGATCGTGACGCATCGGCCGAGGACCGGCGGGCGCACCGCGCGGTGCTCCGGCTAGGCTGGTTGCCTGTGAACCACCCAGGCGCGCAGCAACCCAATCAGTTCGCACCGTTACTGGCGGCAATCCGCTACGGTGCTGCCGGACTGGCGGCGGTATCCGTCGTCAGCCTCATCGTGTGGGGGCTCGTCGCGGGCGGGCCAGGAGTTTGGGGCGCGCTGGTCGGAGCAGCAGTGGGCGGGGCGTTCATCCTCGCGACCATCCTCATCATGTACGCCACCCGGAACGTGGCGCCGACGACGACCGGGGCCATTCTGCTCGGCAGCTGGCTGCTCAAGATCATCATCGCCATCGCGGTGATGGTCGTGGTCCGGCAGATGGACTTCTACGACAAGCCGGCGCTCGTGGTCACGATCATCGCCGTTCTCGTGGTCATGCTCGCGGCGGAGTCGACGGCGATCGCACGCACCAACTCCACCTATGTGACCCCGGAGCCGTCGTCGGACGGCGACGGCGAGGGGGCGGGCGCCGGGGCGGATCGGGACGCCGCGGAGGAGGAGGGGACAGGGGGCTCGGCGACCCGCTGATCACGAGGACCTGTTGCCTCAGTTACTACAGAATGTAGTATATTTACCGAGGGCGACCCCGGCGGGCATGCGGTGGCCGGGATTGATAGGCTGCCCCCGGCAGGCCTGCGAAGTGGCCCCCGAAAGGTGGCTGTGGTCACGCACCGAGGCCACGCTTCAGTGCGGGTTGCGGCGGGCCGGGCGGAGTGCCGGTCGGCAGCCGATAGACCAGCATCAGATCAATATTCAGATCAGATTCACACTGTGGCTTCATCGACGGACCGAGAACGGGAGAGACCGCGAGAGCAATGAGCTTCTTTGACTACGGAGAATTCCACCCGCCGGAGCTGCAGGAAGAGTTCTTCCCCGGGCCGCTGTTGTTCGGTGACACCCCGTTCGAGATCGACCGGCTGATCATGGTGCGTCTGATCATGACGGCCGCGCTGTTGATCTTCTTCTACCTGGGCTTGCGGCGGGCGCGCATCGTCCCCCGCGGACTGCAGAACGCCGTTGAGTATCTGATGGACTTCGTCCGGATCTACGTGGGCGAGGAGATTCTGGGCAAGGAGCAGGCCAAGCGGTTCATGCCGCTGCTCATGACCATCTTCTTCATGGTCTTGGCGTTGAACCTGTCTTCCATCATCCCCTTCCTCAACATCTCGTCCAACGGCCTGATCGGTCCGCCGTTGGTGCTCGCCGTGGTGGCCTACGTCGCCTTCAACTACGCCGGCATAAAAAAGTACGGCTTCTTCCGCTTTTTCAAGTCGACGGTCGTGATCCCCAACGTTCCGTGGCCGCTGCTGCTCCTGCTGGTGCCGATCGAGTTCGTCTCGACGTTCATCCTCCGGCCGTTCACGCTGACGATCCGTCTTATGGCGAACATGCTCTCCGGGCACATCCTGCTCGTGCTGTTCTTCGGAGCCACGCAGTTCTTCTTCTTCGGCGAGGCAGTGGGCTGGATGCGCCCCTTCGGCGCCGCATCCCTGCTGGTGGGCTTCGCTTTCACGGCCTTCGAACTGCTGGTGATCGTCCTGCAGGCGTACATCTTCGTGTTGCTGACGGCGGTGTACATCGACCTTGCCCTGCATGCTGAAGAGCATTGACCGGGCACGTCACCGACCATCCGGACCGACCGACAACCCACAGACCGACTCGGCGACCACAAACCGGCGCTGAGCCACACGAAAAAGGAATGGATTGACAATGAGCGTTGCGCAGCAGGCTGTCGAGTTCCTGGCGGCTGATGAAATGAAGTTCACGGGCCTCGGCGCAGTCGGCTACGGCCTGGCGGCCATCGGCCCCGGTATCGGCATCGGCATCGTCGTCGGCAAGGCCATCGAGGGCATGGCGCGGCAGCCGGAGATGTCCGGCCAGATCCGCACCACGATGTTCCTCGGCATCGCCTTCACCGAGGCGCTGGCGCTCATCGGCATCGTCACCGGCTTCATCTTCTAGATCATGCTGAGCACCCATCTGGCCGTACTAGCGGCCGAGGAATCGGACCACAACCCGATCATTCCGACGGCGTACGACATCGTCTGGTCGATCGTCGTACTCATCATCATCGGCTTCTTCTTCTGGAAGTTCGCGCTTCCGGCCTACCGCAAGGTGATGGATGAGCGCTCCGAGAAGATCGAAGGCGGCATCGCTCGCGCCGAGGAGGCGCAGGCGAAGGCGCAGTCCGCGCTCGAGCAGTACACCGCCCAGCTCACCGAGGCGCGTGTCGAGGCGTCCCGTATCCGCGAGGATGCGCAGGACCAAGGCAAGCAGATCATCGCGGAGATGAAGACCAAGGCGCAGGAGGAAAGCGACCGCATCGTCGCCGCCGGCAGCAGTCAGCTCGCAGCGCAGCGCCAGCAGATCGTCGCCGAACTGCGCGGGGATCTCGGTCGCACCGCTGTGGACCTCTCCGAGAAGATCATCGGCGAATCGCTGTCCGACGAGGTCAAGCGTGCCAGCACCATCGACCGATTCCTGAACGAGCTGGATTCCGTCGATGCGGGGGCCGCGGACAAGGTGGGCCGGTGACGGAGATGTACGCGGCAAGCCGTGAGGCCATGTCGGCCGCACGGGCATCGCTGCAGGCCGAGCTGTCCTCGACGACGGACGGGACAGGTGCCGCGCAAATAGGCGCGGACCTGTTCCTGGTGGTCGACGTACTGACTGCGGAGCGGAGCCTGCGTGGCCTGCTTTCCGATCCGTCCGCGGAGCAGTCCGCGCGTGAACGCCTCGCTGACACCGTGTTCGGCGAGCGGGTCGGCGCAGGCGCGCAGAAGGTGCTGCGCAGTGCTGTGAACCAGCAGTGGTCGTCCGCACGTGACCTGGTCGATTCCATCGAACTGCTCGGTCGTGAGGCTCTCCTGGTCTCGGCGGATCAGCAGGGGCGACTGGCACTGGTCGAGGACGAGCTTTTCAGGCTGGGGCGGATCGTCGCCGGCAACCCGGAGCTGGAGATCGCGTTGACGGACCGCACCGCGGATCCGGAGCGCAAGCGGCAGCTGATCTCCCGACTGCTCTACGGCAAGGTCTCGTCGGTCACCGAAGCGCTCGCGACGCAGGGCGTCGGCCGTCTGAGCGGTCCGCCGGCGGCACTGTTCGACACGCTGTCGAACATGGCTGCAGAGCGCCGCGACCAGGCGGTCGCACACGTCCGCAGTGCGACCCCGATGACGGAGTTGCAGCAGCAGAATCTCGTCGACTCCCTGTCGCGGCTGTACGACCGGCGCGTCACGGTTCACGTCGAGGTAGATCCCACGTTGCTGTCGGGCGTGGTCGTCCGGGTCGGTGACGAGGTCATCGACGGCAGTGGCGCCGGCAGGCTGGCGAGCGTCCGCAAGTCCATCGGCTGAGCGCGGCGGCGGCCCGAGCGTCACACGAGCATCGGCACAGTGAAAACCCACAATCGACACCCGAGAGCAGGAAGAACATGGCGGAGCTGACGATCTCCTCCGACGAGATCCGTAGCGCGATCGAGAACTACACCGCGAGCTACTCCCCGGAGGCCTCCCGCGAGGAGGTCGGCGTGGTCACGGACACCAGCGACGGCATTGCGCACATCAGCGGCCTGCCGTCGGCGATGTCGAATGAGCTGCTGGAATTCCCCGGGGGCGTGCAGGGCGTCGCGCTCAACCTGGAGGCGCGCGAGGTCGGCGCTGTCATCCTGGGCGAGTTCGCCGGTATCGCCGAGGGTCAGGAAGTCCGGCGCACCGGCGAGGTCCTTTCCGTGCCGGTCGGCGACGGGTACCTGGGCCGCGTGGTGAACCCGCTCGGTCAGCCGATCGACGGCCTCGGCGACATCGCGTCCGAGGGCGACCGCGCGCTCGAGCTGCAGGCCGCATCGGTGCTCGAGCGCCAGCCGGTGGAGGAGCCGCTGCAGACGGGCATGATGGCCGTCGACGCGATGACGCCGATCGGACGCGGGCAGCGTCAGCTCGTGATCGGTGACCGCAAGACCGGAAAGACCGCGGTCTGCATCGACTCGATCCTGAACCAGAAGGCCAACTGGGACTCCGGGGACCCCGCGAAGCAGGTGCGTTGCATCTACGTCGCGGTCGGGCAGAAGGGCTCCACGATCGCCGGCGTCAAGTCCGCGCTCGAGGAGAACGGCGCGATGGAATACACCACCATCGTGGCGGCGCCCGCCTCGGATTCGGCCGGCTTCAAGTGGCTCGCCCCCTACACCGGCTCGGCCATCGGCCAGCACTGGATGTACGGCGGCAAGCACGTGCTCGTCGTGTTCGACGACCTCACCAAGCAGGCCGAGGCGTACCGCGCGATCTCGCTGCTGCTGCGCCGCCCGCCGGGCCGCGAGGCGTACCCCGGCGACGTGTTCTACCTGCACTCCCGTCTGCTCGAGCGCTGCGCGAAGCTCAACGACGAGCTGGGCGGCGGGTCGATGACCGGACTGCCGATCATCGAGACCAAGGCCGGCGACGTGTCGGCCTACGTTCCCACCAACGTCATCTCGATCACCGACGGTCAGGTGTTCCTCGACTCCGACCTGTTCAACCGAGGGGTCCGGCCGGCGATCGACGTCGGCATCTCGGTGTCCCGTGTCGGCGGTGCCGCCCAGACCAAGGGCATGAAGAAGGTTGCGGGTTCGCTCCGTCTGGACCTGGCACAGTACCGCGAGCTGGAGGCGTTCTCCGCGTTCGCCTCGGATCTCGACGCGGCCTCGAAGGCGCAGCTGGACCGCGGCGCCCGCCTGGTCGAGCTGCTCAAGCAGGACCAGTACCGCCCCGTCACCGTCGAGGACCAGATCGTGACGATCTTCCTCGCGAGCGAGGGCAAGTTCGACTCCGTCCCGGTCGAGGACATCCGGCGGTTCGTCGCCGATCTGCTGGACGACCTGCACCGCAACGCCGGCGGTGCGTTCGGCTCCATCGCGGGCGGCACCGTCCTGGGCGACGACGCGGCCGCGGAGTTCGTCGCGGCCACCGACCGGTTCAAGCAGGGCTTCCTCGCCTCGGACGGCAGCCGCGTGGTCAACGAGGCCGAAGCCGATTCTCTCGCGCCGGACGCCGTCGATCAGGAGACTGTGACAGTCAACCGCAAGACGGTCACCCGGTGATCATGGTGTTGAGTGTCCCGACTATGAGTGAGGGGAGTGTGACCGGCTGATGGCAAACCTGCGCGAGCTACGTTCGCGGATCAAATCGGTCAACTCGACGAAGAAGATCACCAAGGCCCAGGAGCTCATCGCCACTTCGCGCATCACGAAGGCCCAGGCCCGTGTCGCCGCGTCGAAGCCGTACTCGGTGGAGATCACCAAGGTGCTCTCGCAGCTGGCCAGCGCGTCGGCGGCGCTCGATCACCCTCTGCTCACCGAGCGGGCGGAGCCGAAGCGTGCCGCGGTCCTCGTCGTCACCAGCGACAGCGGCATGTGCGGCGGATACAACTCCAACGTCATCAAAGAGGCGGAGGAACTGAGGCAGCTGCTGCGCAGCGAGGGCAAGGACGTCGTCCTCTACGTCATGGGCGGCAAGGGCATCGGCTTCTACACGTTCCGCGGGCGCGAGCTCGCGGGTTCGTGGGCCGGCTTCTCGCAGCAGCCGAGGTACGCGGACACCGCATCCGCCGGGCGTCACCTCGTCGACATGTTCATGGCCGGATCGGGAGAGCAGGTCGACGCACCCGGTGGCGAAGGCACTCTCGAGGGCGTCGACGAGCTGCACATCGTGTACACGCAGTTCGTGTCGATGCTCACCCAGACCCCCCAGGTGCGCCGGGTCGCGCCGCTGGAGGTCCAGGTGCATGAGGAGATCGTCGAGCTCGGTGACGACCTGCTCAGCGACAGGCAGCAGAGCTCGGACGAGCCCGGTGCGGACTACGACTTCGAGCCTGAGGCGGAGGCCCTGCTCTCGGCGCTGCTGCCGAAGTACGTGAACACCCGGATCTACGCCGCACTGCTCGATGCCGCGGCGTCGGAGTCCGCTTCACGCCGCACCGCGATGAAGGCGGCGACCGACAACGCAAACGATCTGGTGAATGTCCTCTCGCGGGAGGCGAACCAGGCACGTCAGGCCCAGATCACCCAGGAAATCAGCGAGATCGTCGGTGGCGCCAACGCGCTGGCCGCGAGCGCAGGAAGTGACTAACCAATGACCGCAGCAATGACGCAGGACTCCGCGTCCGGCACCTCTGCCGCAGGGCGGGTCGTGCGGGTCATCGGCCCCGTTGTGGACGTCGAGTTCCCCCGCGGTGCCGTGCCGGCCCTCTACAACGCACTGCACGCCGATATCGCGCTGGAGTCGGTCGCCAAGGAACTGACGCTCGAGGTGGCGCAGCATCTGGGCGACAGCCTGGTGCGCACCATTTCGATGCAGCCGACGGACGGGCTCGTCCGCGGCACTCCGGTGTCCGATACCGGCAAGCCGATCTCGGTGCCCGTCGGCGACGTCGTCAAGGGGCACGTGTTCAACGCTCTCGGCGACTGCCTGGACGCGCCCGGAACGGGCCGTGACGGCGAGCAGTGGGGCATCCACCGCGAGCCGCCCGCGTTCGACCAGCTCGAGGGCAAGACCGAGATCCTGGAAACGGGCATCAAGGTCATCGACCTGCTGACCCCCTATGTCAAGGGCGGCAAGATCGGCCTGTTCGGCGGCGCCGGCGTGGGCAAGACGGTGCTCATCCAGGAGATGATCACCCGTATCGCCCGCGAGTTCTCCGGCACCTCGGTGTTCGCGGGCGTCGGTGAGCGTACGCGTGAAGGCACCGACCTCATCCTCGAGATGGATGAGATGGGCGTTCTCCCCGACACCGCCCTGGTGTTCGGTCAGATGGACGAGCCGCCGGGAACGCGTATGCGCGTGGCGTTGTCGGCCCTGACGATGGCGGAGTATTTCCGTGACGTGCAGAACCAGGACGTTCTGCTGTTCATCGACAACATCTTCCGCTTCACGCAGGCCGGCTCGGAGGTTTCCACGCTGCTGGGCCGCATGCCGTCCGCGGTGGGCTACCAGCCCACACTCGCCGATGAGATGGGTCAGCTGCAGGAGCGGATCACCTCGACCCGCGGCCGTTCGATCACCTCGCTGCAGGCCATTTACGTGCCGGCCGACGACTACACGGACCCCGCGCCTGCCACCACGTTCGCCCACCTGGACGCCACCACGGAGCTCTCGCGTGCCATTACGCAGAAGGGCATCTATCCTGCGGTGGACCCGCTGACGTCGACGTCGCGGATCCTGGAGCCGGCGATCGTGGGCGATGAGCACTACCGCGTGGCCCAGGAGGTCATCCGGATCCTGCAGAAGTACAAGGAGCTGCAGGACATCATTGCGATTCTGGGTATGGACGAGCTTTCCGAGGAGGACAAGGTCCTCGTCGGTCGTGCCCGCCGCCTGGAGAAGTTCCTCGGCCAGAACTTCCTCGTTGCCGAGAAGTTCACCGGCATGGTGGGCTCGGTGGTTTCGCTGACGGATACCATCGAGGCGTTCGACAAGGTCACCAAGGGCGAGTACGACCACCTGCCCGAGCAGGCCTTCAACAGCTGCGGCGGGCTCGACGACGTCGAAGCGAACGCGGCGAAGATCGCCGGGAAGTGACGGTGGCCCGTGGCTGAGATGACCGTGGAAGTGGTCGCAGTGGAGGAGCGGATGTGGTCGGGCTCGGCCACCCTCGTCTCCGCGCAGACCACGGAGGGTGAGATCGGGATCATGCCCGGTCATGCTCCGGTTCTCGGACAGCTCGTGGAGGGCGGGATCGTGTCGATCACGACCTCCGAGGGCGAGCGGCGTGTGGCGGCGGTGCACGGCGGTTTCCTCGCCGTCACCGGGCAGAAGGTGAGCGTCCTCGCCGAGACTGCGGATTGGTCCGACGAGATCGACGCGGACGAGGCCCGTCGTGTGCTGGACGACGCCGGATCCGATGAGGTGGAGGTCGCGCGCGCTCGCGGTCGGCTGAAGGCGGTCGAGCGCGCCTGAGGTGACGCAGTAGAATCGAGCACGTCTCAAGGCCGCGACAAGTCAGGGGTCCCTACCAGTGCCTACCACGATGACGATAGTCATCACGGTGGTGTGCGTGCTGGTCGGAGCAATCGCCCTCTGGCTTGTCGCGGCCTTCTGCTATCGCTACTACGTGGTACGGCGTGGTTCGACCTCCGTGATCCTCCGACGGTTGCCTGCTGACGAGGGGGCCGGGTGGCGTCACGGCGTCATCGTGTACGGCGACAGCGGGGTCCGCTATTTCAGGTTGTCGAGTCTGCGCATGTTCGCGGATCTGAATCTCCGCCGCAGCAGACTCGAGCTGAACGGGAAGCGCACCCCCGTCGGCACCGAACTGGAGATCATGAGCGAATCCATGCCCATCGCGACCGTCGAGGGGGAAGGGCTGCGGGTGGAGATCGCGCTGGAACGCGAATCCATGACCGCCTTCCAATCCTGGGTGGAGTCCCGCCCCCCGGCGCGTTCACTCCGGAGGGCCCCGCGTCGGCATGAGTAAGCCGACCGCGGGGCGTGCCGGCCGTCAGTCGTGATCGCCGCCGCCGGGCTGCCACAGAACGTCGCCCTCGGGATTGGCCAGCCTGCTGAGAATGAACAACAGGTCGGAGAGCCGGTTGAGGTACTTGGCGGGCAGCACGTTGGTGGATTCCGGCTGGCGCTCCACCTGTGCCCACGCGGACCGTTCGGCCCGACGTGCGACGGTGCGCGCGCAGTGCAGCAGAGCCGCGATCGGCGTGCCGCCCGGCAGGATGAACGAATCGAGTTTGGGCAGTTCCGCGTTGTATTCGTCGCACCAGGCTTCGAGCCTGTCGATGTAGCGGGTCGTGATGCGCAACGGCGGGTACTTCGGCTCGTCCACGACGGGCGTCGCGAGGTCGGCACCGGCGTCGAAAAGGTCGTTCTGGATCTGCCTCAGGACGCCCAGCACAGGCTCCGACGGCCGTCCCAGCGCGACAGCGAGGCCGATTGCCGCGTTCGCTTCGTCGCAGTCGGCGTAGGCGACCAGTCGGGGATCCGTCTTGTGCACCCTCGAGAAATCGCTGAGACCCGTCGTTCCGTCGTCGCCGGTCCGGGTGTATACGCGAGTGATATGTACGGCCATGTGATCACGGTACCGTCCGACTCGCCTAGGCTGTGACCCTGTGACTGAGAGATTCCTGGTGACCGGCGGCGTGAGCCTCGCCGGCGAGGTGCGCGTCACCGGCGCTAAGAACAGTGTGCTCAAGCTGATGGCTGCGGCGCTGCTGGCCGAGGGCACCACGCGCATCACGAACTGCCCGGAGATCCTCGACGTGCCGTTGATGGCGGACGTGCTCGAGGGACTCGGCTGCGATGTGGAACTCGACGGCGACGTCGTCGAGATCAGCGTGCCGGCGATGCCGCGGTACCGCGCGGACTTCGAAGCTGTGGAGAAGTTCCGGGCGTCCGTATGCGTGCTCGGTCCTCTGTTGGCCCGCTGCCGTCGGGCCGTTGTCGCGCTCCCCGGGGGAGATGCCATCGGGTCGAGGCCGTTGGACATGCATCAGGCCGGTCTGCGTGCACTCGGCGCAGTGTCGCGGATCGAACACGGCTGCGTGGTCGCGGAGGCCGAGAGGCTGTCCGGGGCGGAGATGACCCTGGAGTTCCCGTCGGTCGGCGCTACGGAGAACATCCTGATGGCGGCGGTGCTGGCGGAAGGGGAGACGACGATCGTCAACGCGGCCAGAGAACCTGACATCGTCGACCTCTGCGAGATGCTGAACCAGATGGGCGCGCGGATCACCGGCGCTGGCTCCCCGGTGTTGCGGGTGGAAGGGGTCGAGCGGCTCCACCCCACGACGCACCGCGTGATCGGAGACCGGATCGTCGCTGCCACGTGGGGCATTGCAGCGGCTGTGACGTGCGGTGACGTGTCGGTGCAGGGAATCGACCCCGGACATCTCACATTGGTGTTGGACAAGTTGCGCGCCGCCGGCGCCGAGGTGATCGAAAGCGTCGACGGGTTTCGCATACGTCAGGAGGCACGCCCCGCGGCGGTGAACTTCTCGACGCTGCCGTATCCGGGGTTCCCGACCGACTTGCAGCCGATGGCGATCGTCCTCGACTCCATCGCCCGCGGCAGCTCGATGATCACGGAGAACATCTTCGAGGCGCGGTTCCGCTTCGTCGAGGAGATGGTGCGTCTGGGGGCGCAGGCCCGTGTGGACGGGCATCACGTGGGCCTGCAGGGCATCGAACGTCTCTCGAGTGCCCCGGTGTGGTCCTCCGATATCCGGGCGGGTGCCGGCCTGGTGCTGGCCGGACTCGTGGCGGAAGGCACGACGGAGATCCACGACGTGCATCACATCGACCGCGGCTACCCCGAGTTCGTCGAAGATCTGGCACGCCTCGGCGCCAAGATCGAACGCGTCCGCTGAGATGGGGACTGCCGGTCTACCGATTCCCGGCGCTCCGACCGCGGACCAGCCCCGTGAGCCGACCTCTCGTCGGCGAACGGGGTTTCGTGCCTTCAAGGGACGCTCCGCCCGGAAGCGCCGGGGCAGGTCCGTCGGGGAAGTCCGCGGTCTGGCGGTGACCTGCGTTGCTGTCGCGGTTCATGGCTGGTGGAATGCGACGACCTCGCGCCTCCAGCGCCCTGTCGACCTGGGGATTTGTGTTTGGGTGGGGGTGGGCGTAACTTTATCCGGGCCGGAGCGGCGAGAGCAGCTCCCAAGCCCGAGTAGGGGCTGGGGGCGGTGCGCTTGTGAGTGTGCTACGGTGTTTGCAGCAGGTGCGGCCGGCTGAAGCTCGGGAGTGTCCGGGTGGTGGTGGTTGTGCGTGTTCTTTGAGAACTCAACAGTGTGTCGATGAATGCCAGTGCCAATAATTTGGCATGCCGCATCCCATGGTTTGTGGGGTGTGGTTGTTTGCGGGTCGTGTCTTCCATTCCCTGTCGGGAGGTGCGGCTCGATGTTTTTTGAAGCTAGGTTTGTTTTGCTAGTGGATTTCTCGATGTGATTTGACTGATTCGCCGTGTCGTCGGGGCTGCTGCCGTGTGTGGTGGTGCCGGTGGGATGGTGGGTTGTGAATCTTTCAACGGAGAGTTTGATCCTGGCTCAGGACGAACGCTGGCGGCGTGCTTAACACATGCAAGTCGAACGGAAAGGCCCCTTCGGGGGTACTCGAGTGGCGAACGGGTGAGTAACACGTGGGTGATCTGCCTTGCACTCTGGGATAAGCCTGGGAAACCGGGTCTAATACCGGATAGGACCGTACCTCGCATGGGGTGTGGTGGAAAGCGTTATGTAGCGGTGTGAGATGGGCCCGCGGCCTATCAGCTTGTTGGTGGGGTAATGGCCTACCAAGGCGACGACGGGTAGCCGGCCTGAGAGGGCGACCGGCCACACTGGGACTGAGACACGGCCCAGACTCCTACGGGAGGCAGCAGTGGGGAATATTGCACAATGGGCGCAAGCCTGATGCAGCGACGCCGCGTGAGGGATGACGGCCTTCGGGTTGTAAACCTCTTTCAGTGCCGACGAAGCGGAAGTGACGGTAGGTACAGAAGAAGCACCGGCCAACTACGTGCCAGCAGCCGCGGTAATACGTAGGGTGCGAGCGTTGTCCGGAATTACTGGGCGTAAAGAGCTCGTAGGCGGTTTGTCGCGTCGTCCGTGAAAACTCGCAGCTTAACTGTGGGCGTGCGGGCGATACGGGCAGACTTGAGTACTGCAGGGGAGACTGGAATTCCTGGTGTAGCGGTGAAATGCGCAGATATCAGGAGGAACACCGGTGGCGAAGGCGGGTCTCTGGGCAGTAACTGACGCTGAGGAGCGAAAGCGTGGGGAGCGAACAGGATTAGATACCCTGGTAGTCCACGCCGTAAACGGTGGGTACTAGGTGTGGGACCCTTCCACGGGTTCTGTGCCGTAGCTAACGCATTAAGTACCCCGCCTGGGGAGTACGGCCGCAAGGCTAAAACTCAAAGGAATTGACGGGGGCCCGCACAAGCGGCGGAGCATGTGGATTAATTCGATGCAACGCGAAGAACCTTACCTGGGTTTGACATACGCCGGATCGCCGTGGAGACACGGTTTCCCTTGTGGCCGGTGTACAGGTGGTGCATGGCTGTCGTCAGCTCGTGTCGTGAGATGTTGGGTTAAGTCCCGCAACGAGCGCAACCCTTATCCTGTGTTGCCAGCACGTAATGGTGGGGACTCGCAGGAGACTGCCGGGGTCAACTCGGAGGAAGGTGGGGACGACGTCAAGTCATCATGCCCCTTATGTCCAGGGCTTCACACATGCTACAATGGTCGGTACAGAGGGCTGCGAGACCGTGAGGTTCAGCGAATCCCTTAAAGCCGGCCTCAGTTCGGATTGGGGTCTGCAACTCGACCCCATGAAGTCGGAGTCGCTAGTAATCGCAGATCAGCAACGCTGCGGTGAATACGTTCCCGGGCCTTGTACACACCGCCCGTCACGTCATGAAAGTTGGTAACACCCGAAGCCGGTGGCCCAACCCCTTGTGGGAGGGAGCCGTCGAAGGTGGGATCGGCGATTGGGACGAAGTCGTAACAAGGTAGCCGTACCGGAAGGTGCGGCTGGATCACCTCCTTTCTAAGGAGCATCAAGTGTCTCGAGGCCGCCGTGCGTGTGGTCTGGGGTTGCTCATGGGTGGACACTGGTGGCACTTCGTGCAGGAGTTTCGTGGTGGTCGCCGCCGTTATGGGTGGTGGCCGGTGCGGGGCGGGGGTGCTAGTCGGCATGCTGTTGGGCTTTGAGGGAACACGCCGCGTGTTTGTGTGTGGTGGGTTGTCTTGATGTGATGCGCCGGTGTGCCTGCCGGATGCGCTCGGCTGGTCTTGCCCTGTTGTGGGGTGGGTGGCCGGGTGTGGTGGGTGTGGTGGTGTGTGTGTTGTTTGAGAACTGGACAGTGGACGCGAGCATCTTTGATCTTTGTGTTGTAAGTGTGTAAGAGCACACGGTGGATGCCTTGGCACCAGGAGCCGATGAAGGACGTGGGAGGCTGCGTTAAGCCTCGGGGAGCTGTCAACCGAGCTGTGATCCGAGGATGTCCGAATGGGGAAACCCAGCAGCGGTGATGCGCTGTTACCCGCGCCTGAATGTATAGGGCGTGTGGAGGGAACGCGGGGAAGTGAAACATCTCAGTACCCGTAGGAAGAGAAAACAATAGTGATTCTGTGAGTAGTGGCGAGCGAAAGCGGATGAGGCTAAACCATGCGCATGTGATACCCGGCAGGGGTTGTGTGTGTGGGGTTGTGGGGCTGCGGCGTGCCGGTACTGCCGTGCCGGCGGGTAGTTGTAGAAAACACATGGTTAGCGGAAGTGGTCTGGGATGGCCTGCCGTAGTGGGTGAGAGTCCCGTACGTGAAAGCTGTGTGTCTGCCTTGTCGTGGTGCCCGAGTAGCAGCGGGCCCGTGAAATCTGCTGTGAATCTGCCGGGACCACCCGGTAAGCCTGAATACTCCCTGGTGACCGATAGCGGATAGTACCGTGAGGGAATGGTGAAAAGTACCCCGGGAGGGGAGTGAAAGAGTACCTGAAACCGTGTGCTTACAATCCGTCAAAGCCTGCGCGTAGTTTGGTCTGCGGTGGGTGATGGCGTGCCTTTTGAAGAATGAGCCTGCGAGTTAGTGGCATGTCGCGAGGTTAACCCGTGTGGGGTAGTCGTAGCGAAAGCGAGTCCGAATAGGGCGAGTTAGTGGCATGTTCTAGACCCGAAGCGGAGTGATCTACCCATGGCCAGGGTGAAGCGACGGTAAGACGTCGTGGAGGCCCGAACCCACTTAGGTTGAAAACTGAGGGGATGAGTTGTGGGTAGGGGTGAAAGGCCAATCAAACTCCGTGATAGCTGGTTCTCCCCGAAATGCATTTAGGTGCAGCGTCGCGTGTTTCACCATGGAGGTAGAGCTACTGGTTGGCTGATGGGCCTTACCGGGTTACTGACGTCAGCCAAACTCCGAATGCCGTGGTGTGAGAGCGTGGCAGTGAGACTGCGGGGGATAAGCTTCGTAGTCGAGAGGGAAACAGCCCAGATCGCCGGCTAAGGCCCCTAAGCGTGTACTAAGTGGAAAAGGATGTGGGATTGCGAAGACAGCCAGGAGGTTGGCTCAGAAGCAGCCATCCTTGAAAGAGTGCGTAATAGCTCACTGGTCGAGTGGTCCTGCGCCGATAATGTAGCGGGGCTCAAGTACACCGCCGAAGCCGCGGCACTCACATGTGTGGTTCGCATCTGCCTGCGGGTGGGTGTGCAGCCGTGTGGGTGGGTAGGGGAGCGTCGTGTAGCCGGGGAAGCGGCAGAGTGATCTAGCCGTGGAGGCTGCGCGAGTGAGAATGCAGGCATGAGTAGCGAAAGACGAGTGAGAAACTCGTCCGCCGAATGACCAAGGGTTCCTGGGCCAGGTTAATCCGCCCAGGGTGAGTCGGGACCTAAGGCGAGGCCGTCAGGCGTAGTCGATGGACAACGGGTTGATATTCCCGTACCCGTGATATCGCGCCCGTGGTGAATCAGTGATACTAACCATCCTGAAGCCCGTGTCGTGCACTTTCGGGTGCCGGCGTGTGGTGGATGCGTGGGACCTGATCTGGTAGTAGCCAAGCGATGGGGTGACGCAGGAAGGTAGCAGAGCCAGTCAGTGGTAATACTGGTGTAAGCCCGTAGGGCGAGGTGCAGGTAAATCCGTGCCTCATATGAGCCTGAGAGGCGATGCGACCCCGGTGTGGGGGATTCTGTGATCCTATGCTGTCGAGAAAAGCCTCTAGCGAGTGGTGTCATGGCCCGTACCCCAAACCGACACAGGTGGTCTGGTAGAGAATACCGAGGCGATCGAGAGAACTGTGGTTAAGGAACTCGGCAAATTGCCCCCGTAACTTCGGGAGAAGGGGGGCCATGTCCGGTGAACACCCGTGCGGTGGGAGCTGGGTGTGGTCGCAGAGACCAGAGAGAAGCGACTGTTTACTAAAAACACAGGTCCGTGCGAAGTCGTAAGACGATGTATACGGACTGACGCCTGCCCGGTGCTGGAAGGTTAAGAGGACCGGTTAGTGGCTCTTCGGGGCCGCGAAGCTGAGAATTTAAGCCCCAGTAAACGGCGGTGGTAACTATAACCATCCTAAGGTAGCGAAATTCCTTGTCGGGTAAGTTCCGACCTGCACGAATGGCGTAACGACTTCTCTGCTGTCTCAACCACAGGCTCGGCGAAATTGCATTACGAGTAAAGATGCTCGTTACGCGCGGCAGGACGAAAAGACCCCGGGACCTTTACTATAGCTTGGTATTGGTGTGTGATTCGGTTTGTGTAGGATAGGTGGGAGACTGTGATGCGCCGGCGCCAGCCGGTGTGGAGTCGTTGTTGAAATACCACTCTGATCGTATCGGACTTCTAACCTCGGACCATGATCTGGTTCAGGGACAGTGCCTGGTGGGTAGTTTAACTGGGGCGGTTGCCTCCTAAAGAGTAACGGAGGCGCCCAAAGGTTCCCTCAGCCTGGTTGGCAATCAGGTGTTGAGTGCAAGTGCACAAGGGGGCTTGACTGTGAGACTGACGGGTCGAGCAGGGACGAAAGTCGGGACTAGTGATCCGGCACTGGCTTGTGGAAGCGGTGTCGCTCAACGGATAAAAGGTACCCCGGGGATAACAGGCTGATCTTCCCCAAGAGTCCATATCGACGGGATGGTTTGGCACCTCGATGTCGGCTCGTCGCATCCTGGGGCTGGAGTAGGTCCCAAGGGTTGGGCTGTTCGCCCATTAAAGCGGCACGCGAGCTGGGTTTAGAACGTCGTGAGACAGTTCGGTCTCTATCCGCCGCGCGCGTAAGAAACTTGAGGAAGGCTGTCCCTAGTACGAGAGGACCGGGACGGACGAACCTCTGGTGTGCCAGTTGTTCCGCCAGGGGCATTGCTGGTTGGCTACGTTCGGGAGGGATAACCGCTGAAAGCATCTAAGCGGGAAGCCTGTTCCAAGATGAGGTTTCTTTCCCCTTTTGTGGGGTAAGGCCCCCTAGAGATGATGGGGTTGATAGGCCGGAGCTGGAAGCCCTGTGAGGGGTGTGAGGTGACCGGTACTAATAGGCCGTAGGCTTACCCATGAAGTTGTCTGGTTGTTTGTGCGTCCACTGTCCGGTGTCTGAGGCAACACCCACGTTCACTGCGTGTGGGTGTGTGTCGCATGGAGTTGCGGTGGTTATAGCGTGAGGGTCACGCCCGGTCCCATTCCGAACCCGGTAGCTAAGCCTTACTGCGCCGATGGTACTGCACCCTCAGGGTGTGGGAGAGTAGGTCACTGCCGCACAAATATTGCCGGTGGAGGGAACCCCGATAGGATGGGGTTCCCTCCATTGGTGTTTGGGCCGTCTTCCGGGCGGCGGACGACGCGGACGCCGGACCGACACCGATCGCAAACTGATATCGACCACAAGGATGATGCATGAACGCGCAGGAACCCCGGGAAGCACCCGGCGAGCGGCGTCACGGCGCAGACGACGGTTCCCGTGGTCGGCATAATCCGCCGCGCGAACGGACCGGCGGCGCTGCGCCAGGCAGCGGCGCTCAGGCCGGTGACCGCCATCGCAACCAGTCCGGAGCCGGTGCAGGCCGGCATCAGGGCGGTTCCAGCGGTGACCGGTATCGGGACCAGGGCGATCGGGCGGACCGCCGTTCGGCCGATGACCGACCGCGCAGCGGCGGACGCCGGGGCGACGCCGCACGTACGGGCGGACGCCCGAACGAGCGCGACGGAGGATTCCGCGCCGATCGGAACCGCAACGGCGGCGGCCGCGGTCCTGCCTTCCGCGGCGGGGCGCAGGACAGGCGCGCCCGGCCGCACCGTGACAACGACAACGCGCCGGCCCGGCAACACAGGGATCCCGAGCCGGACCTGCCGGACGACGTCGCCCCCGACGAGCTGGACACCTCGGTGCGTCGCGATCTGCACACCTTGGACAGGGCCAATGCAGAGACTGTGGCACGGCACCTGGTGATGGCGGGACGGCTCGTGGACACCGACCCTACGGCCGCGTTGGCCCACGCCCGCGCAGCCCGGGGCCGGGCGGGGAGGGTGGCCGCGGTGCGCGAGGCGGCCGGCATCTCCGCCTACCACGCCGGCGAATGGGCCGAGGCGCTTTCCGAATTGAGGGCCGCCCGCCGGATGGCGGGGGGACCGGGGATGCTGGCGGTCATGGCGGACTGCGAACGCGGTCTCGGTCGCCCCGAGCGGGCGCTCGATCTCGCGCGCAGCGAAGAGGCGCGGCGTCTGACCGGTGAGGCCGCAATCGAGCTGAACATCGTGGTCGCGGGCGCTCGGATGGACATGGGCAAATACGACGCCGCGGTGGTCACCCTGCAGGGGAAGGACCTGGACCCGGCGAAGACCGGTTCGGCCTATGCCCGCTTGTTCTACGTCTACGCGGAGGCGCTCCTCGCCGCCGGGCGTGAGCGTGAAGCCCTGGAGTGGTTCCTCAACTGCGCGGCGGCCGACGACTCGGCGGAGACGGACGCGGAGGAACGCGTGGCGGAGCTGAGCGCGGACGGCCCGGGAGCCGATGGCCCCGCGGGTACGACCGGGGGCGAGTAGGCACCATTGTCCGAGGAACAACGTCCGGACGGCCGTTCGCGCACGGAGCAGGAACCGGGTTCCGCAGGGCGGGCTGCGCCGCACCCGGCGGACACCGGCCTTTCGGGGTCATACGATCTCCTGTTGCTCGACCTCGACGGCACCGTATACCGCGGGTCAGAGCCGATCGTCGGCGCTGAATCCGCGCTCGCGGCCTCCCCCTCCCGTCACCTGTTCGTGACGAACAATGCGAGCCGGAGTCCCGAGGATGTCGCGGAACACTTGAACGCGCTGGGAATCCACGCGGAGTTCGACGACGTCGTGACGAGCGCGCAGGCAGGTGCGCGTCTGGTGGCGTCCCGGCTCGGCGCGGGCGCCGAGGTCCTCGTCGTCGGAGCGCCCGCGCTGGCCGACGAAGTGCTCGGGCAGGGTCTGCGCCCTGTTCGATCCTTCTCCGAGTCGGTGGCGGCGGTCATTCAGGGGTTCTCCCGGTCGGTCGCGTGGTCGGACCTGGCGGAGGCGGCCCTCGCGGTCCGGAACGGCGCGTGGTGGGTGGCGACGAACGTCGATTCGACACTCCCGGACGAGCGGGGTCTGCTGCCCGGAAACGGCTCGCTGGTGGCGGCGCTGGCGACGGCGACGGGAGCCACGCCGACGGTGGCGGGGAAGCCCGGCAGACCGATCATGGACGACGCGGTGCGCCAGGGCGGCGGGCGGCGCCCGCTCGTGGTCGGGGACCGTCTCGACACCGACATCGCGGGGGCGTGTGCCGCGGGTCTGGACAGCCTCCTGGTGTTCACCGGCGTGTCGACGCCGGCGGAGACGATCCTGGCGGCGCCCGCGATGCGTCCCACGTACGTCGCCGATTCCCTGCACGCATTGGCCGCGCCGGCGCAGGAATGTGCAGTGGGCCCGCAGCGGGGATGGCATGCCCAGGTCGACGGCGACATGATCCGGGTCGAGGCCGACCGCGAGGTGCTCGAAACGCTGGAGGAGCAAGGCGGTCGGGTCGTCGACGGCCCGGGGCAGGTCGCGGCCTCCTCAGAGTTGTCGATGCGCGGACTGCGGGCGGTGGCAGCCGTCGCCTGGAAGCATGATTTCCAGGGCCGCATCGTCGGGGCGGATCCGCGGATCCAGGCGTTGGTGCGGCAGTGGCACGGCGCGTGACCCCTGTTTCGGGCCGGAGGCCGTGGCGCACTTCGTTGGGCCGCCCGCGGCACATCGACTAGCGTTGGCAGCGATGAACGACCCCGGACCCCACCACGGTATTCGGACGCCAGGCCCCGTGCCGACGCCCGCGGAGGCGGCCGCGCCCATGACGGACCCCGACACGGTGCGGGAGAGGGTGCAGGCGTTGCTCGCGCGGGCGGCGGACGATGCCGACGCTGCGACGGACGGCGCGGATGCGGCGGATTTCTACGAACAGGCGCATGAGGTACTGCTCGAGGCGCTCGGCACGCTGGACAGGAACTGATATGGCACGCCGTGCACGTGCGGATGCGGAACTGGTGCGTCGCGGTCTTGCGCGGTCGCGCGACCATGCGGCCCGGCTCATCGCGGACGGCCGGGTGCGCTCGGGCCCGTTGCCGGTGGCGAAACCTGCCACCGGGATCAGCGCCGGCGATCCGCTGCACGTGACCGAGGTGCCCGACGAGTTCGACTGGGCCTCGCGCGGGGCGCACAAGCTGATCGGTGCGCTGGACGGTCTGGGGCCGGACGGCCCCGGTGCAGACGGGAAGCGGTGCCTGGACGCGGGAGCCTCCACCGGCGGGTTCACCGATGTCCTCCTCGAGCGCGGCGCGCGCGAAGTGGTCGCCGCGGATGTGGGATACGGCCAGCTCATCTGGCGGTTGCAGAACGATCCCCGGGTGTTCGTGCACGACCGCACCAACGTCCGCTCCCTCGGCCCCGACGACATCGGAGGTCCGGTCGACCTGGTCGTCTCCGACCTGTCCTTCATCTCGCTCGCCCTCGTGCTTCCGGCGCTGCGCGAATGCTGCCGTCCGGGTGCGGACCTGCTTCCCATGGTGAAGCCGCAGTTCGAGGTGGGCAAGGACCGAGTCGGGCACGGCGGTGTGGTGCGCGACCCCGCGCTGCGGGCCGAGGCGGTGAGCGGCGTCGCGTACACGGCGGCCCGGTTGGGGCTCGAAACGCTCGGCGCAGTGGCAAGCCCGCTCCCCGGTCCGTCCGGGAACGTCGAGTACTTTCTCTGGCTGCGCCGCACCGACGTCGATCCGGAGTCGGCGGAGGCGGCCGTCGATCGGGACGGAATCGACGGGATCGACGGGATCGTCCGCCGTGCGGTCGAGGAGGGGCCCCGATGAGCGGACGCCCCGGGCCGGGGGTGCCGACGCCCGCCCGCGAGATCCTGCTGGTTGCGCACACCGGGCGGCCGTCGATCGCGGACACGGCCCGGCGGGTCTCGCGGATCCTCGCGGACGGCGGCATCGGGCTCCGGGTGCTCGACGACGAAGCGGACCGTACGGGCTTACGGGGCGCCGGATCCGACCGGGATGCGCATATCTTCCCGGCGCGCGTCGTACCGCACGACCACCGCGCCGCCGCCGGATGCGAGATGGTGATCGTGCTCGGTGGTGACGGGACCTTCCTGCGGGCCGCGGAGCTGGCCTGGTACGCGGGCGCCCCGGTGCTGGGGATCAACCTGGGACGCATCGGATTCCTGGCGGAGGCCGAGGCGGACCATCTTGACGACGCGCTTGGGAGCGTCATCCGCGGCCACTACCGGATCGAACACCGGATGACGCTCGATGTGCGCCTGTGCTCCGGCGACACCACGGAGTCGGCCGGGTGGGCGCTCAACGAAGTGAGCATCGAGCGCGGCCGGCACGTCGGCGTGCTCGAGCTGTTGCTGGAGATCGACGGGCGCCCGGTGTCGTCGTTCGGCTGCGACGGGCTGCTGGTCTCCACGCCCACCGGTTCGACGGCGTACGCCTTCTCCGCCGGCGGGCCCGTGGTGTGGCCGGAGCTGGAGGCGATCCTGGTGGTGCCCAACAACGCGCACGCGCTGTTCTCAAGGCCCATGGTGACCAGCCCGTCGTCGGTGATCGCGGTGGAGGTGGAGCCGTCGGGCAGCGGCGCTGTCATGTATTGCGACGGGCGGCGCGCGGTGCATGTGCCCGCGGGGGCGCGGCTGGAGATCGTGCGCGGACACCACCCGGTGCGGTGGGTGCGGCTGGACTCGGCACCGTTCGCGGACCGGATGGTGCACAAGTTCGCGCTGCCGGTCCGCGGCTGGCGCGGCCGCGGGGCCTGAGCGTCCCGGACGCCGCCCGACCGTTCCCGTGGCATGCGGTGCTGCGGCGGTGTCGTGGGACATGGTTAGGATTCGGTTGTGCTTGCGGAGATTCGAATCGACGGACTGGGGGTGATCTCGGCCGCGTCGGCGCGGTTCCACCCCGGGTTCACCGCGTTGACCGGCGAGACCGGCGCCGGCAAGACCATGGTGGTGACCAGCCTGCATCTGCTCGGCGGGGCGCGCTCGGACGCCGGGCGGGTGCGCACGGGGGCGCAGCGGGCCGCAGTGGAAGGGCGGTTCACCCTCGACGACCTGTCCGCGGAGGCCCACGCGGCCGTCGAGGAGATCGTCGACGCCGGCGCCTCCGAGGTCGATGAGGACGGCAGCATCATCGCCGTGCGCACGGTCGGCAAGGACGGACGGTCCCGCGCCCATCTCGGCGGGCGCAGCGTGCCCATCGGGTTGCTGGGCCGTCTGACGGGGCAGTTGCTCGCGGTGCACGGCCAGAACGACCAGCTGCGCCTGCTGCGTCCCGAACGGCGCCGTCATGCCCTGGACACGTTCGCCTTCGACGAGATCGGCCCGCTGCTCGAGCATTACCGCGAGACCCGACGCGACTTCGGCGCCGCGCGCGACGAGTACGCGGAGCGCACCGATCGGGCACGCGAGCTGGCGCAGGAGTCGGACAGGCTGCGGCTGGGTGCGGAGGAGATCGCCGCGGTGGATCCGCAACCCGGCGAAGACGTGGCGATCGCGGCCGAGGTCCGTCGCCTGGGCGAGCTGGATTCGCTCCGCGAGGCCGCGGAGTACGTGCACGCCGCTTTGGCAGGGGCGTCGTCCTTCGCCGGCGAGGGGGAGGGGATCGCGGATCTGGCCTCAGGCGCGCGCGGCCGGCTCGACAACGTCGACGACCCGGCGCTTCGCGCGTTCGTCCCCCGCCTCGACGAACTGGCGGTGCTGTCGTCGGATCTGGCCGGCGACGTCTCGGGGTATCTGGCGGACCTGCCCTCGGACGGGCGGGAGCTCGACGACCTGCTGCAACGCCAGGCGTCGCTCAAGGGGCTGACCCGCAAGTACGCGGCGGACGTCGACGGAGTCCTGGAATGGGCGCGCGACGCGGAGGAGCGCTTGTCCGGGCTGGACATGTCCGAAGGCGCGCTGGCGGAGCTGGCGCAGCGGGTCGAGGATCTGCGCGGCGAGCTCGCCGACGCGGCGTCCGTCCTGCACCGCGCCCGCGCGTCCGCCGCCGCCAAGCTCGGCGAGGCGGTCACCGAGGAGCTGGCAGGCCTCGCGATGGGGAAGTCGCGCCTGGCGGCGCAGGTGGAACTCGTCCCTGCTGCCGAGGACGATCCGTGGCGGATCACGGTCGACGGCGCGCAGGCGCACGCGGCTGCCGACGGCGCGGACACAGTGGATCTGCTCCTGGGATCGCACCCGTCCGCCGACCCGTTGCCGATCGGCAAGACCGCGTCCGGGGGCGAGCTGTCGCGCGTCATGCTGGCCATCGAAGTGGTGCTCGCGGGGAGGGACGGCGGCGGCACCCTGGTGTTCGACGAGGTCGATTCCGGCGTCGGCGGGCGGGCCGCCGTGGAGATCGGCCGTCGCCTGGCGCGGCTTTCCCGCACGCATCAGGTGATCGTGGTGACCCACCTGCCGCAGGTCGCCGCGTTCGCCGACGCGCACCTCGTGATCGGCAAGGAGATCGGCGACGAGGGAGCGCACAGCGCGGTCCGCGGCCTCGACGACCAGGAGCGGGTGGGCGAACTGGCGCGGATGCTCGCCGGGCTCGACGACACCGAGACCGGCCGCGCGCACGCGGAGGAGTTGCTGGCCACCGCGAGCGCGGACAGGGCCCGCTGACCGGCCGGCCGCTGCCGCCCCGATCGCGGTCGAATCGCCACCGCCCCGGCGCGCCTCCACAGGGAGTGGCCGCGGACGGTCCATCATTTCAGGCATGAAGATGCCTGCGTTGCTCTCGCGAAGCACAGACGCGCTCCCGGGCACTGTCGGCCTCGCCCGGGTTGGCCGCAACACGACCAAGCTGCTCGGCCGGGTGGGTGAGGGCGACATCGTCGTTCTGGACGAGGTGGACCTCGACCGGGTCACCGCGGACGCGCTGGTGGAGGCCAAGGTGGCCGCTGTCGTGAACGCGTCGGAGTCGGTCTCCGGGCGCTACCCCAACCTGGGGCCGGAGGTCCTGGTGTCGGCGGGGATCACGCTCATCGACCGTGCGGGCGAAGACGCGCTGCGCAAGGTCAAGGACGGCGCGCGGGTGCGTGTCCACGAGGGGGCGGTGTACTCGGGGGAGCGGCGGCTGACCGGCGGCGCGGAGATGACGCAGGCCGAGATCGCGGACCTGATGATCGAGGCCAAGACCGGCCTGGTCAACCATCTCGAGGCGTTCTCCGGCAACGCGATCGAATTCATCCGGAGCGAGAGCCCCCTGCTGATCGACGGCGTCGGCGTGCCGGACATCGACATCGATCTCGACGGCCGCCACGTGGTGGTCGTGTCGGACGGCCCCGATCACGCGGAGGACCTCAAGCGGCTCAAGTCGTTCGTCAAGGAGTATTCCCCGGTCCTCGTGGGGGTGGGCAAGGGCGCGGATGCGCTGGTGAAGGGCGGCTACCGGCCGGACCTCATCGTGGCCGACCCGGCAGACGTGACCTCGGAGACGCTGCGGTGCGGCGCGCAGGTCGTGCTCCCGGCCGACCAGGACGGGCACGCCGCCGGCCTGGAGCGGATCCAGGACCTGGGCATCGGGGCGATGACGTTCCCCGCCGCCGGGTCGCCCACCGACCTGGCGCTGCTGCTCGCCGACCATCACGGGGCGGCGCTCATCGTCACGGTCGGCGCCAGTGCCTCGCTGGACGACTTCTTCGACCGGAGCCGCGGTGATTCGAACCCGTCGGCGTTCCTCACCAGGCTCAAGGTCGGGCAGAAGCTCGTCGACGGCAAGGCCGTCGCAACCCTGTACCGGAGTCGCGTGTCCGGGCTGGCGGTCACGATGCTGATCCTCGCGGCCCTGCTCGCCGTGGTGGCCGCGGTGGCCGTCACCGGCACCGGGCAGGAGATCATCGACTGGGCCGTCGACACCTGGAACTCGGTCGCCGTGAAGTTCCAGGAGCTCTTCACGTGATCTCGCTACGCCAGCACGCGATCTCCATCGCCGCGATCTTCCTGGCTCTCGCGATCGGGGTCGTGCTGGGATCTTCGGTGCTCTCCGACAACCTGCTGTCCGGCCTGACCGACGACAAGCAGGACCTGCAGTCCCAGGTGCACGACCTGCAGTCGCAGGCGAACGCGCAGAATCTGCAGCTCCAGGCGGCCGACGGGTTCGATTCGGCCATCGCGGGTCGCGTGGTCGGAGGATCCCTCACGGATCGCACCGTGGTCGTCTTCACGACGCCGAGCGCCGCGCCGGAGAGCGTGGACGCGGCGGTGGGCCTCGTGGCGGCCGCGGGCGGCAAGGTCACCGGGCAGGTCGGGTTGACCGAGGCGTTCGTGACCGCGCAAGGGGCGGACCAGTTGCGGGCGACCGTGACCAACGTCGTTCCCGCGGGGGTGCAGCTGAGCACCGCCGCCGTCGACCCGGGCAGCATGGGCGGCGACCTGCTGGGTTCGGTGCTGATGCTGGATCCGCAGACGGCGGAGCCCCAGTCGACTCCGGCGGAGCGTGATCTGGCGATGCAGACGCTGCGATCCGGCGGGTTCATCTCCTACCAGGACGGGACCGTCGCACCGGGGCAGCTCGCGCTGGTCGTGACAGGCACGTCCGACAACGGGAACAAGGGCCCGATCGTCGCCCGGTTCGCGGCGGCGATGGACTCCCGGGGCGCCGGGACCGTGCTCGCCGGCGATGCGGGCTCGGCGGAAGGCAACGGCGCGGTGGCGGTGGCGCGCTCGGATGCGGCGATCTCCAACCACCTGAGCACCGTCGACAACGTCGAGCGCAGCGCGGGCAGGATCAGCACGGTGCTGGCGCTGCGCGAGGAGCTCGAGGGCCGTTCCGGACAGCTCGGGGTGGGCCCGGGGGCCGGTGCGCTGACGGTGTCGTAGCCGCGTCGGGCCGGAATCCGCGGCTGCGGGACACTTCGCGCCCGATGCTGTGCCCGCGCCCACGGACACGGTGCGTCCCCGCACACCGGGACGCCGGAGGTGTTACCGTGAGGTCCCGTGGGTCGGCGGGCCCAATCCATCCACCTGCAAGGTCACACGGGAGCTTCGTTGCAACTGCCACGCCGTTCAGCGCGTATTTCGACCAAGTACCTCTTCGTCACCGGCGGCGTCGCGTCGTCGCTGGGCAAGGGACTCACCGCGTCCAGCCTGGGCCAGCTGCTGACCTCCCGGGGACTCCGGGTGACGATGCAGAAGCTGGACCCGTATCTCAACGTGGATCCGGGCACCATGAACCCGTTCCAGCACGGCGAGGTCTTCGTCACCGAGGACGGCGCGGAAACCGACCTGGACATCGGCCACTACGAGCGTTTCCTGGACAGGGACCTGTCCGGCTTCGCGAACGTCACCACCGGTCAGGTGTACTCGGACGTGATCGCCAAGGAGCGCCGCGGGGAGTATCTGGGCGATACCGTCCAGGTGATCCCGCACATCACCGACGAGATCAAGCGCCGCATCCTCGCCATGGCCGGCGAGGACGACGAGGGCAGCGTCCCGGACGTCGTGATCACGGAGATCGGCGGCACGGTCGGCGACATCGAGTCGCAACCGTTCCTGGAGGCCGCACGCCAGATCCGGCACGACGTGGGCCGCGACAACGTCTTCTTCATGCACGTGTCGCTGATCCCCTACCTGGCCCCGTCCGGTGAGCTGAAGACCAAGCCCACCCAGCACTCGGTGGCCGCGCTGCGGAACATCGGCATCCAGCCCGATGCGCTGATCCTGCGCGCGGACCGGGACGTGCCGGACCCGTTGCGGGCCAAGATCGCGCTGATGTGCGACGTCGACATCGACGGCGTCATCTCCACCCCGGATGCGCCGTCCATCTACGACATCCCCAAGGTGCTGCACCGGGCCCAGCTGGACGCCTACGTGGTACGCAAGCTCGGCCTGCCGTTCCGCGACGTCGACTGGACCATTTGGGGCGACCTGCTCAAGCGGGTGCACGAGCCCACCGAGACCGTCCGCCTGGCGCTCGTCGGCAAGTACGTCGACCTGCCGGACGCATATCTTTCGGTCACCGAAGCGCTGCGCGCCGGGGGGTTCGCCCACCGTGCGCGGGTGGAGATCGTGTGGGTGCCCTCCGACGACTGCGAATCGGAAGCGGGTGCGCAGGCCGCGCTGGGCGAGGTGGACGGCGTGCTCATTCCGGGCGGGTTCGGCATCCGCGGCATCGAGGGCAAAGTGGGGGCCATCCGGTTCGCGCGCACGCGCCGGATTCCGCTCCTGGGCCTGTGCCTCGGACTGCAGTGCGTGGTCATCGAGGCGGCGCGCGCGGCGGGGATCGAGCAGGCCGGATCGACGGAGTTCGACCCGGACACGCCCGATCCGGTGATCTCGACGATGGCCGACCAGGAGGCGGCGGTCGCGGGTGAGGCCGATCTCGGCGGCACGATGCGACTGGGCGCGTATCCGGCGCAGCTGCAGCCCGGTTCGGTGGTGGCGGAGGCGTACGGGGCGGAGACCATCAGCGAGCGGCACCGCCACCGTTACGAGGTCAACAACGCCTACCGCGACCGGATCGCGGCGACGGGCCTGGAATTCAGCGGCACGTCGCCCGACGGCAGGCTCGTCGAGTTCGTCGAGCTGCCGCGGGAACTCCATCCGTTCTTCGTCGCGACGCAAGCGCACCCGGAACTGAAGAGCCGGCCCACTCGGCCGCACCCGCTGTTCGACGTGTTCGTCGCCGCCGCCCTCGCCTACAAGGCGGAGGAGCGGCTGCCGGTGGACATCCCCGGCCGCGATGGCGCAGCACAGGCCACGGCGGCCACGGAAGAGGACGGTGCGGACGCGGATGCAGCGGGCGATGACGCGGAACGCGCGCGTCCGGGAGTCCGCGCGGGTGCGGAGGACTGATCGCCCGATGGCCGACGATGGCGCCGAGGACCGGGAACGGCACGAGTTCTCCGTGGAGGGGTCGGAGACCGTCTACGACGGCGCGATCGTCGCCCTCCGGGTGGACGAGGTGGCGATGCCGGGCGGCACGACCGCCCGGCGCGAGGTGGTGGAGCACCACGCCGCGGTGGTCATCGCCGCCGTCGACGAGGACGACCGGATCACGCTCATCCGCCAGTACCGGCATCCTCTGGGAAGACGGATCTGGGAGCTGCCCGCCGGCCTGATGGACGTCACCGGCGAGGCGGCCCTGGCGGGCGCGCAACGTGAACTGCACGAGGAGGCCGGGCTGCGGGCTGCACGGTGGTCGGTGCTCGTGGACCTGGCCGCGTCGCCCGGATTCACGGACGAGACGCTGCGCGTGTACCTGGCGGAGGGGCTCACCGACGCGGGCAGGCCCGAGGCGCAGGACGAGGAGGCCGACCTCGAGGTGCGGGCGGTGGCGCTGAGCGAGGCGGTGGCCATGGTGTTCACCGGTGAGATCGTCAATGCGGCCGCGGTGGCGGGCATTCTGGCGGTGTCCGCCGTGCGTGCCGGTCACGGACGGACCCGCAAGGTGGACAGCCCTCCGCTGGTGACCGCCGAGGCCTTCGCCGCGCGCGCAGAGTCGCGGGGCGGCCGCTGAGATGGAACCCGCGGAGGAGGCCGAGACGGCGCAGGCGGATTCCGTGCCTGCGGTGACGGCCCCGGCGCGAGCCGACGCGCTGAGCGTCCAGATCCGCGGGTACCTGGACCACCTCACCGTGGAGCGCGGAGCGGCGCACAACACGCTCACCTCCTACACGCGCGATCTGAACAGATACGGCGCCTACCTGCGATCAGTGGACGTGCACGACCTCGCGGACGTGACGGAGGCGACGGTGGCGGGGTTCCTCGCGGACATGCGGCGCGGCGCCCCCGCGGACGGCATTCCGCCGTTGGCGGCGAGTTCGGCCGCACGCGCGCTCGTCGCTGCGCGCGGGTTGCACAAGTTCGCGGCGGCCGAACGGCTCATCCCCGCGGACGTGGCGCGGGAGGTGCACCCGCCCCGCGCGGGCAGACGGCTGCCGAAGGCGCTGACGGTGGACGAGGTGCTCCGCCTTCTCGAGGCGGCGGGCGGCACGGGCGACGCGGCCGAAGGCGGCAGCGGGGGGCAATCCGCAGTGCCGCGCGGTCTGCGCGACCGGGCACTGCTGGAAACGCTCTACTCGACGGGGGCGCGGATCTCCGAGGCGATCGCGCTCGACGTCGACGACATCGACGCGGAGACGCGTTCGGTGATCCTCGCGGGCAAGGGCGGAAAGGAGCGCATCGTCCCCGTGGGCCGGCCGGCGCTCGCCGCCATCGACGCCTACCTGGTGCGCGGCCGCCCCGCCCTGGCGAAGCGTGGGGGAGCGGCGATGTTCCTCAACGCGCGGGGCGGGCGGCTGTCGCGGCAGAGCGCATGGCAGGTTCTGCAGGACGCCGCGTCACGGGCGGGGATCGCAGCGGGGGTGTCCCCGCACACGCTGCGGCATTCGTTCGCGACGCACCTGCTCGACGGCGGGGCGGACGTGCGGGTGGTGCAGGAGCTGCTGGGGCACGCGTCGGTATCGACCACGCAGGTCTACACCATGGTGACGGTCACCGCGCTGCGGGAGGTCTGGGCCGGTGCGCACCCGCGGGCGCGTTGATGCGGGCGGCGGGAGGCGGCAGTGCCCGGCGGCCGGGGGAAGGTGCCGTGCGCCACGGGCCGTCGTGCGGATAGGCTCCGCATGGCGGCTGCGGACAATAGACTGGCCGCGACGGAACGGGCCCGCGTCGAGCGGAGGGGAGTACCGATTGTGACTGCAGCGCAACCGCCGGCATCCGATCGCGGAATCGCGGAGGCCGGGGACGGCGGGTTGTTCGGGTCACCGGAACGCAAGAAGGAAGCCGCGGCGGCCTCGGATGCTGTGGAGCTCGGACCCACCGGGCGCCCCGTGCGCGAGATCCCCGAGCCGGGGCCGGCGCCGCGCGGCGGCACCGCGCGGGTGATCGCGATGTGCAATCAAAAGGGCGGCGTGGGGAAAACGACCTCCACGATCAACCTCGGTGCCGCGATCGCGGAGTGCGGGCGCCGGGTGCTCATGGTGGACCTCGACCCGCAGGGGGCGCTTTCGGCGGGCCTCGGCGTGGCGCACCACGACCTGGAACGCACCGTCTACAACCTCCTCGTCGAGCGCGGCGTGGATATCGACGACGTCGTCATGCGCACCCGCGTCGAGGGGCTGGACCTGCTGCCCAGCAACATCGACCTGTCGGCCGCCGAGATCCAGCTGGTGAGCGAGGTCGGCCGAGAACAGGCGCTGGCCCGCGTGCTGCACCCGGTGCTGGACCGCTACGACTACGTGCTGATCGACTGCCAGCCGTCGCTGGGGCTGCTGACGGTGAACGCGCTGGCGTGTTCGGACAGCGTCCTCATCCCCATGGAGTGCGAGTTCTTCAGCCTGCGTGGGCTCGCCCTGCTCAACGACACCATCGACAAGGTCCGCGACCGGCTCAACCCGCGCCTGACGCTCGAGGGGATCCTGGTCACGATGTTCGACGCGCGCACCTTGCACTCGCGGGAGGTCATGTCCAGAGTGGTCGAGGTCTTCGGCGACGCCGTATTCGATTCGGTGATCTCGCGGACGGTGCGGTTCCCGGAGACCTCCGTGGCCGGTGAGCCGATCACCACCTGGGCCCCGAAATCCACGGGGGCGCAGTCGTACAGGACGCTGGCGCGCGAAGTCATCCACCGCACGGGCCGGTGACCGCAGGGGGCGCGGAACCGGTCGTGCAGGCGGCGGCCGACGTATCCGCGCAGACTGCGAGCGATCAGGCCGACACCGAGGAGCCCCGCTCCGCGGACGCGGGCTTCACCGTGCGGCTGCAGAACTTCGAGGGCCCGTTCGACCTGCTGCTCCAGCTGATCGGCCAGCACCGGATGGACGTGACCGAAGTGGCGTTGCACGTGGTCACCGATGACTTCATCGCCTACACCAAGCAATTGGGCGCGCAGATGGGACTCGACCAGACGACGGAGTTCCTGGTCATCGCGTCGACGCTGCTGGACCTGAAGGCGGCGCGGCTGCTGCCCTCGGGAGAGGTGGAGGACGAGGCGGACCTGGAGCTGCTCGAGATCCGCGACCTGCTCTTCGCGCGGATCCTGCAGTATCGCGCGTACAAGCAGGTGGCGGAGCTCTTCCGGGAGCTCGAGGCGGCGGCGCTGCAGCGGTATCCGGCGGCGGTGCCTCTGGAGGAGAGGTTCACGGACCTGCTGCCGGAGGTGCGGATCGGCGCGGGTCCGGAACGGCTCGCGGAGATCGCCGCCTACGCCATGCGTCCCAAAGAGGTCCCGTCGGTGGGGCTGGACCACCTGCACGCGCCGCGCGTGTCGGTGCAGGAGCATGCGCAGCGCATCGTCGAACTGCTGCGGCGGCGCGGTGCGGACGCGCCTGCGACGTTCACCGAGCTGGTGGACGAGTGCGGCACCCGGCTGGAGATCGTCGCCCGTTTCCTGGGGCTGCTGGAGCTCTACCGCCAGCGCACGGTCACCTTCGACCAGCCCGAGCCGCTCGGCGATCTGCTGGTGGAATGGACCGGCGAGGGCGACGCCGAGGACATCGACGACGAGGAGTACGCATGACGACGGCCGGTGATGCAGGCGGTACCGACGGGGCAGGCGGGGCCGACGCGGACGCCGCGCCGCTGACCGACGAGCGGGTGGACGCCATCATCGAATCCCTGCTGCTGGTGGCGGACTCGCCGGTCCCGGCCGAGGTGTTCGCGGACGTGCTCGACGTCCCGCAGGCTCGCGCGGAGGAGCGGCTGGCGTCGATCTCCCGGCGGTACGACGACACGGGCGGCGGAATGGACCTGCGCTTCACGGGCGACGGGTGGCGGCTGTTCACGCGCACCGAGAACGCGCCGTATGTCGAACGGCTGTTGCTGGACGGGACGCGCGCCACATTGACCAGGGCCGCGCTCGAGACGCTGGCGGTGATCGCCTACCGTCAACCGGTGACCCGTACCCGCGTGGCGGCGGTGCGCGGGGTCAACGCGGACGGCGTGATGCGTACCCTTGTGGCGCGGGGTCTGATCACCGAGGCCGGACCGGACCCCGAGACGCGCGGGACGCTGTACACCACCACGGGACTGTTCCTGGAACGGCTCGGGCTGGACTCCCTGGAGGATCTTCCTCCGCTGGCGCCGCTGCTGCCGGACGAGGACGTCATCGAGTACATCGGCGACAACCTCGACGACGACCCGCGGGTCATGAGAATGCACGCGCGCTCCTCCTCGACGGAGGAGAACACAACCGAAATAGATGTGGACGAACACTGATGAGACCCGCTCGCCGAGATGGCACACCGGATCGAGACCGAGACCCCCGCGCCGGACGCGGCGGGGGCAGCAACCGCGCAGGGGCCGGCAGGCCGCACGGTCGCACACCCGCGCGTGATGCGCAGCCCGGCAAACCCGCCCGCGGTGGACACGGCGGCACACGCGGAGAGGGAGGGCGCCCCGGCCGGGCCGACGACTCCCCGCAGCAGGGCGGCCGGCCGTCCCGGAAGCCGTCCCGCACCGGCAAGCCCGCGGCGACGGGCAAAGGCGCCCCCGCCAGGGGCGGATCGGCGCGCGGCGGATCGGCCAGGGGCGGGTCGGCCAGGGGTGCCGCACCGAAGGCGGCGGCACAGAGCAAGCCGAAGCCCACGCGGGCCAAGCGCGAACCCACGATGCTCAGCTTCGCCCGCCCGGCCCGCAACCAGTCCGACGGGCCCGCGGCGACCTCGTTCGAGGGGAGTTCCGGCGGTGGCGGCGAGGGCGTGCGCCTGCAGAAGGTGCTGGCGCAGGCGGGTGTCGCATCACGGAGGGCCGCGGAGATCCTCATCGACAGGGGACGCGTGGAGGTCGACGGTCAGATCGTCACACGCCAGGGGATGCGCATCGACCCCACCGAGTCCGTCGTCCGCGTCGACGGTGTCCGCATCGTGATCGACCAGGACATGGTGTATCTGGCGCTGAACAAGCCGCGCGGGTGGCAGTCGACGATGTCCGACGACCTGGGCCGGCCGTGCATCGGCGACATCGTCGCCGAGCGGGTCATGGCGGGCCAGCGGATCTTCCACGTCGGCAGGCTCGACGCCGAGACCGAGGGGCTGATCCTGCTCACCAACGACGGCGAGCTTGCACACCGGCTCATGCACCCGTCGTACGAGATCCTCAAGACCTACCTGGCGACCCTCGACGGCCGCATCCCCCGCAATCTGGGCCGGATCCTGGCGGACGGCGTGGAACTCGAGGACGGGCCGGTGCACGTCGACAAGTTCTCCGTGGTCGACCTGGGGGAGACCCGCACCATGGTGCGGGTGGTGCTGCACGAGGGGCGCAAACACATCGTGCGCCGGTTGTTCGAGGAGGTCGGGCACCCGGTGCTGGAGCTGGTACGCACCGACGTCGGGCCCGTGTCGCTCGGCGACCAACGTCCCGGCACGCTCCGGGTGCTGCGCGGCGCCGAGGTGGCCGAGCTCTACGCCAAGGTGGGAATGTGAGCGCGTCGGCGCCGTCGGGTACGTCGCGGTTCACGATGGCGATCGACGGGCCGTCGGGCACCGGCAAGTCCAGTGTGTCCCGCCAGGTGGCGCACCGCATCGGCGCCGGGTACCTCGACACCGGGGCGATGTACCGGGTGGCGACGCTGCACGTGCTGCGCGGGGCGGTGGACATCGCCGACCCGGTGGCGGTCGCCGCCGCCGTGCGTGGGCTCCCGGTGTCGGTCGGCTCCGACGCCCTCGTCGAGGAGATCCTCCTGAGTGGCGAGGACGTCTCGGCGGAGATCCGCGGCGATGCCGTGACGGCGGCGGTCTCCGCCGTGTCGGCGGTGCCGGATGTGCGCACGGCCCTGGTGGAGGTCCAGCGCATCCTGGGTTCCGCGCGGGAACGGATGGTGGTCGAGGGGCGGGACATCGGCACCGTCGTGTTGCCCGGCGCCGACGTGAAGGTGTTCCTCACCGCGACGGCCGAGGCCCGCGCGCAGCGGCGCAACAGCCAGAACATGGCAGCCGGCGGCGCCGACGACTACGACGCGGTCCTGGAATCTGTCCGCCGGCGCGACCACCTGGACTCCACGCGCGCCGTCTCGCCGCTGCGGCCGGCCGAGGACGCGCGCGTGGTGGACACCAGCGACATGGGATTCGACGAAGTCGTGCAGCTCCTCACCGGGCTTGCGCGCGAGAGCATGGGAGCAGCCCTATGAGCGACGACGTGGGTCGCGGTGGCGGCGAGAGCGGCACAATCGGCGGCGGCGACATCTACGGGCAGGGCATCGACCGGCCCGGTTCCGTGGGCGTCGGGGTCGGCATGGACGGCATCTGGAGCGACGAGTCCGACTGGACGGCGCTCGACGCGGAGCTCGCCGAGGAAGTGTCGGAGGACGCCGTCCCGCAGCCGGTGCTGGCGATCGTGGGCCGGCCGAACGTGGGCAAGTCCACCTTGGTCAACCGGCTCATCGGCCGGCGTGAGGCCGTCGTGGAGGACGTGCCGGGCGTGACGCGAGACAGGGTCGCCTACAGCGCCGAGTGGTCCGGCCGCAGGTTCATGGTGCAGGACACCGGCGGGTGGGAGCCCGACGCGGTGGGCCTGCAGAAGTCCGTGGCGCGGCAGGCCGAGACGGCCATGGCCGAGGCGGACGCGATCCTGCTCGTGGTGGATGCGACCGTGGGCGCGACGGCCACCGACGAGGCGTTCGCCCGTATCCTGCGGCGCTCCAAGACGCCGGTGCTGTTGGTCGCGAACAAGGTGGACTCGAGCCGCGTCGAGGCGGACGCGGCGGCCCTGTGGTCGCTGGGCCTGGGGGAGCCGCACACGGTCAGCGCCATCCACGGCCGTCGAACGGGGGATCTGCTCGACCTGATCCTCGAAACGCTGCCGGAGACTCCGCGCGACACGGCGGCGCCGGTCGGCGGCCCGCGTCGCGTGGCACTCGTCGGCAAGCCGAACGTCGGCAAATCGAGCCTGCTCAACAAGCTCTCCGGCGGCGAGATCTCGGTGGTGCACGACGTCGCCGGCACCACGGTGGACCCGGTGGACACGCTGGTGGAACTGGGCGGCAGCGTCTGGCGGTTCGTCGACACGGCGGGCCTGCGGCGAAAGGTGCGGCAGGCCAGCGGCACCGAGTTCTACGCCTCGCTGCGCACCCGGTCCGCCATCGACGCGGCCGAACTCGCGATCCTGCTCATCGACGGCTCGCAGCCGATCACCGAGCAGGACCTGCGCGTGCTGTCGATGGTCGCGGACGCCGGCCGCGCCCTCGTCGTCGTCTACAACAAGTGGGACCTCGTGGATGAGGACCGCCGGTACGAGCTCGACCGCGAGATCGACCGCGAGATGCACCGGGTGCCGTGGGCGCAGCGGGTCAACATCTCCGCGCTCACCGGGCGGGCCGTGCAGAAGCTGGTGCCCGCCATGGAGACCGCGCTGGCGTCGTGGGATACGCGCGTGCCGACGGGCAGGCTCAACAACTGGCTCAAGGAGGTCGTCGCCGCCACGCCGCCGCCGATGCGCGGGGGCAGGCTGCCCCGGATCATGTTCGCCACCCAGGCGGGCACGCGGCCGCCGACGTTCGTGCTGTTCACCACGGGCTTCCTCGAGGCCGGATACCGGCGGTTCCTGGAGCGGCGGCTGCGCGAGGAGTTCGGCTTCGCGGGCAGCCCCGTGCGGATCTCCGTGCGCGTGCGGGAGAAGCGGGACCGGCGCAAGAAGTAGCGGCAGCACGGATCGGGAACACCGCAGGTCGGGGGCCGATTAGCAGGTTGGGCCCCGCCTGCGGTACTGTTCTTCCTGGTGCTGCGGGAGTGCTTGTTCCCCGCGGCGTCACGGGCTGTGGCGCAGCTTGGTAGCGCACTTGACTGGGGGTCAAGGGGTCGTGGGTTCGAATCCCGCCAGCCCGACGTAGAAGAGTGCCGGGACATCGCAGATGCGGTGTCCCGGCACCTTTCTGCTTTCAGACCCGGGCACGGGTAGATCCCGCCATTCCGAGTACTGGGTATGCGGATCCGCGCACGTGTTCCCCGGGGATCCTGTGCCGAGGGTTCTCGGAACGGCGGGCCACCGGCTAGGGCGCCCGCTCAGCCCATCGGCACCGGTGAGTTGCCTGCGACCGTCGCGGCGAGCCGGATCCTCGGCCACTCTGCGACGTCTCGCAGCAGCTGTCGATCGTGGGTGGCCAGGACGACCGCCGCCTCAGTGCCCCCGAGCGCCTCGGTGAGCTCGTCGACGAGAGTCATGGACAGGTGGTTGGTCGGCTCGTCCAGCAGGAGAATGTGCGGGCGCGCCGCGAGCACGAGAGCCAGATCGAGGCGGCGCTGCTGGCCTGTCGACAGTTCGCCTACCCGTTTGCCCGCCTCGCCCGGGCGTAGAAGGCCGAGCCGGTCGAGCCCCACTGCCTCCGACTGTGGCAGCGTGCCCGCCGAGACGAGACCGGCGACCTGGGCGGCGTAGACCTCGCTCGCCGGACGGTCCAAGGGAAGCGAGGTCTCCTGGTGCAGGATGCCCGTGCGGGTGCCGTGCGGCGCCCACGCCTTCCCGGTGTCGGGAGGCAGTGCGCCGCCGGCCACTGCCAGCAGCGTCGACTTCCCTGCCCCGTTCGGCCCCGTGACGAGGAGCCGGCCGCGGTGCGTCAGCTCGAACGAGACCGGCTCGGGCAGGCGTCCGGCGACGCTGACGTCGCCGACGTGCAGAAGAACTGCTCCGGTGCGCGTGGGGAGATCGGGGAACCGGAGGCCCAGTGGTGGTTCCGGCACGGTGACGGCGTGCGCTTCGAGCGCCTGCTGCCGCCGGTGCACGTTCTGGACAAGCCCGCCCGCACGGGTGGCCCGCCCGTGCTTGTCGGTGCCCTTCTCCGGCCGCCACCTTGAGACGAGCCGATTACGGGCGGCGCTGAGATCGTCGCGCAGACGGGCGTGCTCCGCCTGCTGTCGGCCGTATTCCTGTTCCCAGCGTTCACGTTCGGCCGAGCGCCCCTCGCGGTAGCCGGCGTAGCCACCTCCGTACATGCGTGGGATACCGTCCGATGTCGGGTCGAGGTCCACGACGACGTCCGCGACATCGTGGAGCAGGGCCCTGTCATGGCTGACGACCACGACGCCCCCGGGACGCAGCCGGATCCTTTCCGTGAGGAAGTCGAGCCCGCTGCGGTCGAGGTGATTCGTGGGCTCGTCGAGCAGGAGGAAGTCCGCGTCTGCGCCGAGGAGGCACGCTAGGCGGACCCGGTAGCGTTGCCCGACGGACAGGTCAGCCAACAGGGTGGCCGGGTCGAACACCGCGCCGAGCGCCCCAAGGGCGAACCGGACACGACGTTCGGCGTCCCACGCGTCGAGGGACTCTGCCGACTCCAGTGCCGCGGCGAAGAGCGTCTCGGCGCCGACTGCACCGGTGGCGAGAGCATGGGTGGCGGTGTCGAGTGCAGCGAGCGCGGCCACGGGTCGGGAGATCGCCTCCGCGACCGCGTCGCCCACCGTTCGGCCGTCCGCCGCTGACGTCTCCTGCTCAGCGAGCCCGACGGTGCCGACGCGGCGGACCGTTCCGGCATCGGGCGGCAGCGTGCCCGCCATCACGTGCAGCAGGGTTGTTTTTCCGCGGCCGTTCTCGCCCGCGATCGCCAACCGCGAGGACGCGCCGACGACGAGGTCGACGTGCTGGAGAACGGTCTGGGCACCACGTGTGACGGAGACGTCGGTGGCGGTGATCTGCGCACGGCGGCGCGCGGGATGGGTATGGGTGTGCATTCGATTCCTTGAAGACGACGCACCACGGCAGGCCGGTGGCGGCCGGGTGCGTGGGGTGACAGCAGCCCTGGATGGGGCGAAATTCGTGGCAGTCCGAAGGCTCGGAGATCTCTCGGCTACAAAGTGATCCCGGTGAGCGCGGAGGGCCGACGCAGCTGTCACAGGAAGTACAAATGCATACCGGCGACGATACACGGCGTAGACGAACGGAACGGACGTCGACCATGCCGTTTCGAGCGTCTGGTGCGCCGTCCGCGCGCGTGTCCCCCGGGGATCCTGTGCACAAGGCGCTCGGACGGTGGGAGGACGGGCCGGCCGGAAGCGGGGTTACGCTCGGATTATGGACACGCGCGACACCGGCCCGAGCGACACGGACCTGAGCGACCTGGACCTGAGCGACCTGGACCTGAGCGTCGCGGCCCCGGACGGCACGGGCGGTCACGAGTTCGTCCACGTGGTGCGGCCCGGGCATGCGCCAGGCGAGGCAGGTGCGGCCGCCCGATTCGGCCCCGGCTCCGTCACAGAGGACGACGTCCGGTGCGCGGTAGCCGCATTCACGCGTCAAGAAGGGGGCGGTGCCGGCGGGCACGCTGTCGGATCCGCCGTCGCGCTGGCGGTCTCGACGCGTGGCGGTGTGCCCGGGATCTGGTTGACGCGCCGCTCGCTCACGCTGCGCAAGCATCCCGGGCAGTTCGCGCTGCCCGGCGGCCGGATGGACCCGGGCGAGGACGGGCCGACGGCCGCGCGGCGCGAGCTCGCCGAGGAGCTCGGCGTGGAGTTGGCGGACGACGCGGTGCTGGGGATGCTCGACGACTACACCACCCGGTCCGGCTTCACCATGACCCCGGTGGTGCTGTGGGCGGGGGAGGACCGTGTCACCTGCCCCAGCCCGGACGAGGTGGCAGATGTGTTCTTCGTCCCCTTCGATGAGTTGGACATCGAACCGTTGTTCGATCGGATTCCGGAGTCTGATCGTCCGGTGATAAAGTTGCCGTGGCGTGGTGGGCATCTCCATGCACCCACCGCGGCCGTGATCTACCAGTTCCGCGAGGTCGTACTGCACGGTGAGCACACCCGTGTGGCGAATTTCGAGCAGCCGGTGTTCGCCTGGCGCTGACGGTCCACCCGGTGATCGCTCCACCATCGCCCGGCCTGCGGCGCTCGGCGCCGGTTACCGGCGGCGACCTCGTTCAGGATAGATTGATCGCTTGGTACTTTTCGGAGTCGTCCGAGTACAGATCGATAAGTGTGCTGAAAGAAGGTGACGTGTGACCGGTAATGGTCAGGTGAGCAGGATCTATGACGAGGTGGTCAAGAGGAACGCGGGCGAGCCGCTGTTCCACCAGGCCGTCGCGGAGGTCTTCGAATCGCTGTCGGTGGTGCTCGAGCGCTACCCGCATTACGCGGACGCGGGCCTCATCGAGCGGCTGTGCGAACCGGAGCGCCAGATCATCTTCCGCGTGCCGTGGCAGGACGACGAGGGCAACGTCCTCGTCAACCGCGGATTCCGCGTGCAGTACAACAGCGTCCTCGGGCCCTACAAGGGCGGCCTGCGCTTCCACCCCAGCGTCAACCTGGGCATGGTCAAGTTCCTCGGCTTCGAACAGATCTTCAAGAACTCGCTGACCGGGCTGCCCATCGGCGGCGGCAAGGGCGGCTCCGACTTCGACCCCAAGGGCCGCAGCAACTCGGAGATCATGCGCTTCTGCCAGTCGTTCATGACCGAGCTGCACCGGCATCTGGGCGAGTACACCGACGTCCCCGCAGGCGACATCGGCGTGGGCGGCCGCGAGATCGGCTACCTGTTCGGCCAGTACAAGCGGATGACCAACTCGTACGAGTCCGGCGTCCTCACCGGCAAGGGCCTCACGTGGGGCGGCTCGCAGGTGCGCAAGGAGGCCACCGGGTACGGCGCCACGTACTTCGTGGCCAACATGCTCGAGGCCAAGGGCACGGACCTCGCCGGCAAGAAGGTCGTCATCTCCGGCTCGGGCAATGTGGCCGTCTACGCCATCGAGAAGGTGCACCAGCTCGGCGGCACCGTGATCGCCAGCTCCGACTCCTCCGGCTACATCGTGGACGAGCAGGGCATCGATCTGGAGCAGCTCAAGGAGATCAAGGAGATCAAGCGCGGGCGCGTCAGCGAGTACGCGGAGCAGCGTTCCTCCGCACGTTTCGTCGAGGGCGGGTCCATCTGGGACGTCCCCTGCGACGTGGCGCTTCCGTGCGCCACGCAGAACGAGCTCAGCGGCGACGACGCAGCCACCCTGATCAAGAACGGAGTCCTCGCCGTCGCGGAGGGCGCCAACATGCCCACCACCCCGGAGGCCCTCAAGGCATTCCGGGAAGCCGGAGTGGCGTTCGCCCCCGGCAAGGCGGCGAACGCGGGCGGCGTGGCCACCTCGGCCCTCGAGATGCAGCAGAACGCCTCGCGCGATTCCTGGCATTTCGAGTACACCGACGAGCGGCTCGCGGCGATCATGGGCGACGTGCACGAGCGCTGCAGTGAGACCGCCCGCGAGTACGGCAAGCCCGGCGACTACGTGCTGGGCGCCAACATCTCCGGGTTCGTCAAGGTGGCCGACGCGATGTTCGCGCTCGGCGTCATCTGACCGGTACGCTGACACCGCCCGGAGGCGAGGCGGTGGGGGTGGACATGTCGACGACGCAGGAGGGTCAGAGGGCCGACAGCGGCCCTCTGACCGTCCCGAACCTCATCAGCGGGCTGCGCATTCTGGCGGTGCCGCTGTTCCTTTACCTGGTGCTGGGGCCGCAGGCCGACGGGTGGGCGCTGGCGGTGCTGCTGCTCAGCGGTGCGTCGGATTGGGTGGACGGCAAGCTTGCGCGGCTGCTGGACCAGTACAGCCGGCTCGGCGAGCTCCTGGACCCGGTGGCCGACCGCCTCTACATGGCGGCCGTGCCCATCGCTTTCGCGATCCGCGGCATCATCCCCTGGTGGGTGGTCGGGGTGCTGATCGCCCGCGAGCTCGTGCTGGCGGCCACGCTCCCGCTCTATCGCAGCCGCGGGCTCGGCCCCCCGGAGGTGCACTACCTGGGCAAGGCCGCCACGTTCACCCTGATGATCGCGCTGCCGGTGCTCCTGGCCGGTTTCGGCGACTCGGCCGTGGCGACGACGCTGCACCCGTGGGGCTGGGCGTTGCTCATCTGGGGAGTGGGACTGTACGTGTGGACCGGGCTGATGTATGCAGCGCAGGCGCTGATGACAGCGCGCGCGCTTCCGCGGGTGCGCACGTCGGCCGTACTCCCGCCGGCGGCCCGCGGGGCGGATTGACCGCCGATGACCCTGCACCGCAACCCGGAGCCGTCGCTGCTGCGTTCACTGCTGCACGACCACCTGGATCCCGGCTACACGGAATCGGCCGCCGCGGGGCGCAACCATAGGCGTGCCGGTGCGATCTGGCTGGCGGGCGGCTGCCTCGTCATGGGACTCGTGCTGGGGACCGCCGCCGCCCAGCAGCTCGATGACGGCCGTGACGCGCCGTCCGACGGTCAGGCGGCGATCGTGGGCCAGGTGCGGGAGCAGCAGGACTCGGTGGACCGGCTTGTCCGGGAACGCGATGCGGCGGCGGACAGCGCCGATGCGGAGCGGCAGCGGGTGCTGGCCGGAGACGCGGCCGGCGGCCACGTGCTGGACGGTCTTGCACGCCTGCGGACCGCCTCGGCGTCCACCGCGGTGCACGGCCCCGGGATCGCGGTGCGCATCACCGAACCGGAGGGCGGCGGCGACCTCAGCGACTCCGAGCGACCGCAGCCGCGGAGCGGTCAGGCGGTGTTCGACAGGGATCTGCGTGCCATCGTCAACGCACTGTGGGCGGGGGGCGCGGAGGCCGTCGGCATCAACGGCGTGCGTATCGGGCCGGATACTGCGATCCGGCAGGCCGGGGGTGCGATCCTGGTCGACAACCAACCGGTGGTCTCGCCGTACGAGATCGACGCGATCGGAGACCAGAACGCGCTCAGCGTGGATTTCGTGGACTCGGCCGCCTATCTGCGGATGCAGTCGCTGACCCAGCTCTACGGGGTGGAGGTCGCGTTCGAATCGCGTTCCGATCTGCGCCTGCCGCGCGCTCCCGCAGCAGAACTACGGTATGTACGAGGCGTTGAGGAAGGACCCCGATGATCGGTTTCATCGCGCTGGTCGTGGGCATTGTTCTGGGCATCGTGTTCAGCCCGCAGGTGCCCGAAGCGCTGCAGCCCTATCTTCCCATCGCCATCGTCGCCGCGATGGACGCCGTGTTCGGCGGGTTGCGGGCCTACCTGGACCGGATCTTCGATCCCAAGGTGTTCGTCGTCTCGTTCGTCTTCAACGTGGTGGTGGCGGCGCTGCTGGTGCTGCTGGGCGACCACCTCGGGGTCGGCACGCAATTGTCGACGGCGGTGATCGTTGTGCTGGGCATCCGGATCTTCGGAAACGCGGCGGCTCTGCGCAGGAGGCTTTTCGGTGCCTGAGGAACCCGAACGGCCGGACGGCCCCGAGGGGCCCGCCGGAAAGCCGCGGCGGCGCTTCGGGATGCTCGCGTGGCCGGGGCGGTCGTCCCGGGTGTCCGCCGTTCTCGTCGCGTTGCTGTGCATGTTGCTGGGCGTGGCCATCGCGACCCAGGTGCGTGACACCGGCTCGGGCGACTGGCTCGACTCTGCGCGCCCGGCCGACCTGCTCGTGGTGCTGGACAACCTGCATGGGAAGGAGGCGGCCCTGCGGCAGGAGATCTCCGGGCTCGAGCAGTCGCTGCAGTCGATGCAGTCCGCGGGCTCGGACTCCCGTGAGGCCCTGGCGCAGTCCCGGCAACAGCTTGCCGCCCTGCAGGTGCTCGTGGGTGTCGCGCCGGCGGAGGGGCCGGGTGTGGTCGTCGAGGTGACGGATCCGCGGGGCGGTGTCGACCCGTCGGTGCTGCTGGATCTGCTGCAGGAGCTGCGTGCCGCGGGAGCCGAGGTGATCGCATTCTCCGGCGCGGGCGACGGAGACGACGTGCGGGTCGGCGTCGATACGGCGGTGACCGGCACCGCCGGGGCCGTCGTGGTGGACGGCGTGCCGCTGAGGGCCCCGTACACCGTGAAGGCCATCGGGGACGGCCCGACCATGGCGGCGGCGCTGAACATCCCGGGCGGCGTGCAGGACACCGTTCGGCGGGCGTCGGGGGACGTCACGGTGACCACCGAGGACCTCGTACGGATCACCGCCGTCAGGAAGCCCGAAGCGCCGCAGAATGCGCAGCCCGGCGATTAGGGTCGTGATGACCGGGGTCCGGGTTTCGCCCGGACCCGATGCGGGGTGGAGCGGAAGGGGCAGGCGCATGGTTTCGGGCGATGGCGGCGGCGCATCCGGCGACGGCGGCGGTGCGGACGGTCAGGATGAATCCGCCCTGCGCTACACGACCGACCATGAGTGGGTGCGCCCGCTGGGGGAGGATCTCGTCCGGGTGGGGATCACCGGTTACGCGTCCCGGCAGCTCGGCGATGTCGTGTTCGCGGACCTCCCCGCGGAGGGAGCCGAGGTCATCGGAGGCCGGGCGATGGCCGAGGTGGAGTCCACCAAGAGCGTCTCCGAGGTGTTCGCCCCGGTGTCCGGCCGGATAGCAGCGGCGAACGACGCCTTGGAGTCGGAACCGGAGCGCGTCAACGCCGACCCGTACGGCGAAGGCTGGCTCGTCGAGATCCGTGTGGCCGATTCGGCGGCGCTCCGCACGGCCCTGGCGGGCATGATGGAAGTCGATGCCTACGAGGCGTCGACGCGGATGTGAGCGTGACTGTTTCGTTTCGCCTGCGACGCATCGGTCCGCGCGGCCACGATGTACCGTCGACACAGACGAGACCGATCGTGCGAGAGCGACTGCCGAGCAGGTGCGAGGTCCGGAGACGGACGAAGGAGATGCGGTGAGCGAGAACGACAAGAACGCGGCCTACGAGGCACCGGCCGAGACCACTTCGGTGTTCCGTTCGGACTTCCTCAGCGAGGTCGACGGGTCGGGGCAGGCCGCGGAGGCGCCGGTCAGCGGCGTAGAGGGCTTGCCGCTGGGCGCGGCCCTGCTGGTGGTGAAGCGGGGCCCCAACGCCGGCTCGCGGTTTCTGCTGGACCAGGACGCCACCTCGGCCGGCCGGCATCCGTCGAGCGACATCTTCCTCGACGACGTCACGGTGAGCCGCCGGCATGCGGAGTTCCGCAAGCACGGCGACGGCTACCAGGTGGTCGACGTGGGCAGCCTCAACGGCACCTACGTCAACCGCGAACCGGTGGACAGCGCCGCCCTGGCCAACGGCGATGAGGTGCAGATCGGCAAGTTCCGCCTGGTGTACCTGACCGGGCCGCGGGGAGGCGGCGCGCAGGCCGAGGGTGCTGCCGGCGCGGAGGGCCGGTGACGGCAGCCGGCCGATCCACGGCACCCTCCGGGATGTCGATCGGGGCGGTGCTCGAGCAGCTGCGCGGCGATTTCCCCGATGTGACGATCTCGAAGATCCGGTTCCTCGAGGCGGAGGGGCTGGTCACCCCGGCGCGGACCGCGTCGGGGTACCGCCGCTTCTCGGTGGCGGACTGTGAGCGGCTGCGGTTCGTGCTGACCGCCCAGCGTGACCACTACCTGCCGCTCAAGGTGATCAAGGAGCAGCTGGAGAGCATTGACGAGGGCGGTTCCGCGGTATCGACGCTGCACCCGCCGCGGGCGCTGTCCATCGCGCCCGGGTTGGTGTCGCCGGAGGCCTTCCGGTCTGGACGGGAGGTCCGGGTGACGCGTGCGGACCTGTGCGAACGGGTCGGCGTGGAGGACGCCTTCGTCACGCAACTGATCCGGGCGGGCCTCATCGTCCCGGGCTCGTCCGGGTTCTTCGACGAGGATGCGATCACCGTCGCCACCACGGTGCGTGACATGGCCGGTTTCGGCCTCGAGGTGCGGCACCTGCGCGCGTTCAAGGCCGCGGCGGACCGTGAGGCCGGGCTGGTGGCGCAGATCGCCTCGCCGGTGGCCCGCGGGCGCGATGCCGGCGCGCGAGACCGGGCGGAGGAGATCGTTCGCGAGCTCGCAGCGCTGTCGGTGACGCTGCACAGCTGCCTGGTGAAGGGCGCAGTTCGCGACAGCCTGGACGGCTGACGACCGGACCGTCGCGGGTGCTGCTGATCGGCGTCCGTGTGGCCTAGACTTCAACTGCGGGAGCCGATCGCGGTATGCCCCCGTAGACGGCGGTCAGCCGATGGTCGCGGGCGCAGGCGGTTTCAGTGGCGCCGACGTCGCGGATTGCAGACCGCTGTGGCCCCGGACCGGTTTCGAGCAGCGTGAAAGGCGGGCACAATGAGCGAAATGCAGCTGGTGGGCATTCGTGTGGAACAGCCCCAGAACCAGCCGGTGCTCCTGCTGCGTGAATCGGACGGAGAGCGGTTCCTGCCCATCTGGATCGGGCAGAACGAGGCGGCGGCGATCGCGCTGGAGCAGCAGGGCATCGCGCCCGCGCGTCCGCTCACCCACGACCTGATCAAGGACATCGTCGACGCGCTCGGCCGGACGCTGCTCGAGGTGCGGATCGTGGACCTGCGGGAGGGGACCTTCTACGCCGATCTCGTATTCGACGGCGACGTCACGGTGTCGGCGCGGCCGTCGGACGCCGTGGCGCTGGCGATCCGGGTGGACGTGCCGATCCTTTCGGACGAGTCGGTCCTGGAGGAGGCGGGTCTGGTGATTCCGGACGAGCGTGAGGACGAGGTGGAGAAGTTCAAGGAGTTCCTGGACTCCGTGTCCCCGGAGGATTTCAACCCCGGCGAGGCGGGCGGCTCCGAGGGGTGAGCCGACGGATCGAGCGTGCAAAAGTCACGATTCGGCCACAAGCTCAATCTCAAGTTGAGGTTTAGGGTGTGTCGCGTTGAATCGGCGCCGGGATCCCCATAGCGTTCTGTACGTCGAACCACAGCGAAGTGGTTCGGTTCAGGCGTAGGCTGTACGCGCCTGAGGTATCGGCGCGAGTGCGTTGCCGCGGGCGGTGGCGAGAGGGAGTGTCCAGTGGGCCAGAATCCTGAGAACCCTGCAGATCAGAACCTCCATCGGGGCCTCCTCGATGAGGACGGCGTCATGCAGGATGCCGCTTCGCAGGACAAGCCGCCGATGGGCGCGGCTCGGGACTCCGCATCGCCTCTGCCTCAGCCCGAGGTCGCGGACGAGCTGGTGGGGTACCGCGGCCCGACCGCGTGCCAGATCGCCGGCATCACCTACCGGCAACTCGACTACTGGGCGCGCACCTCGCTCGTCGTCCCGTCGATCCGCAGCGCTGCCGGATCCGGCAGCCAGCGGCTGTATTCGTTCAAGGACATCCTCGTCCTCAAGATCGTCAAGCGGCTCCTCGACACCGGGATTTCGCTGCAGAACATCCGCGTCGCCGTCGACCACCTGCGTGGCCGCGGCGTCGACGACCTCGCCGAGATCACGCTGTTCTCGGACGGCGTGTCGGTGTACGAGTGCACCTCCGCTGAGGAGGTCGTGGATCTGCTCCAGGGAGGGCAGGGCGTGTTCGGCATCGCGGTGAGCGGCGCGATGAAGGAGCTGTCGGGTTCCATCGCTGATTTCCCGGCGGAGACGGCGATCGACGGGCACGCGATCGACACCCCGGAGGACGAACTGGCAGGGCGCCGGAAGGCCCGGGCAAAACGGCGCATCGGCTGACCGGCCCGCCCTACGATGCGGGTATGGAGCATGGGGACACAGGGCAGGGCGTGACCGCCGCCGCGGCAGCGGACCCATCGGACTTCGCCCGGCGCCATATCGGAGCCGACGCGGTGGAGACGGAGTACATGCTCACCCGCATCGGCTGCGGTGATGCGGTGGCGCTGATCGCGCAGGCGTTGCCGCATTCCGTGCGGGAATCTTCGGCGGATGCGGGCTCGGACCTTCTGCCCGCCGCCTGCGACGAGAGCGCGATGCTCGGCGAGCTGCGGGAGATCGCCGAGCAGAACACCGCGCACACGTCGATGATCGGGCTCGGCTACTACGGCACCGTCACGCCGGCCGTGCTGCGACGCGGGATTCTCGAGAATCCCGCGTGGTACACCGCCTACACCCCCTATCAGCCCGAGATCAGCCAGGGCCGGCTCGAGGCCTTGCTGAACTTCCAGACGATGGTGGCCGAGCTGACCGGCTTGGACATCGCCGGCGCCTCCATGCTCGACGAGGCGACGGCGGCCGCCGAGGCGATGACGTTGATGGTGCGGGCGCGCCGCGGCGGCCCCGGCACGGTGATCGTCGTCGACACCGACGTGTTCCCGCAGACGGCCGCGGTGCTGGCCACCCGCGCCGCGCCGCTGGGCATCGAGATCGTCCGTGCGGACCTGCGCGGCGACGGCGTCCCGGACTGCGATCCGGCAGGCGTCATCCTGCAGACCCCCGGCGCGTCGGGTGTGCTCACGGACCTGCGGCCGCTCGTCGACGAGGCGCACGAGCGTGGAGCGCTGGTGGCGGTGGGGGCGGATCTGCTGGCGATGACGCTGGTGCGCCCGCCGGGCGAGGACGGTGCGGACGTGTGCTTCGGAAGCACGCAGCGCTTCGGCGTGCCGATGGGCTTCGGCGGCCCGCACGCCGGCTACATCGCCGTGGGCGAGGAGCATGTGCGCCGCCTGCCAGGCCGGCTGGTGGGCGTCTCGCACGACGCGGACGGGACGCCCGCGTACCGGCTGGCGCTGCAGACGCGTGAGCAGCACATCCGCCGCGAGAAGGCCACCAGCAACATCTGCTCGGCGCAGGTGCTGCCTGCGGTGCTGGCGTCGATGTATGCGTGCTACCACGGGGCCGAAGGCCTCATCGCGATCGCGCGGCGGATCGCGGCACGCGCAGAGGTCCTCTCAACGGTGTTGGGCATGATCGATGTGGAGGTGGTGCACCGACGGTTCTTCGACACGGTGCTCGCCCGTGTGCCGGGTGCTGCGGCCCGCGTGGTCGAGCGGGCGCGGGACGCGGCGGGCCTCAACCTGCGCCTGGTCGACGCCGACCACGTGGCCGTGAGCTGCGACGAGACCACCACCGATGCGCAGGTGAACGCGGTGATCGACTCTTTCGCCGGCGAAGAGGTGCCCTGGTACTGCCCGCTCAGCGACTATCGGGTCGCGGGGGTGCCGCCGCGCACCACGCCGTTCTTGCAGCACGAGGCGTTCACCCGGTACCGCAGCGAGACCGCGATGATGCGGTACCTGCGGCAGCTGGCGGACAAGGACATCGCACTGGACCGGAGCATGATTCCGCTGGGGTCGTGCACGATGAAGCTCAACGCCGCCGCGGAGATGGAGCCGATCACCTGGCCGCATTTCGCGGGCACGCACCCGTTCGCCCCGCAGGACCAGGCCCGCGGCACCCTGCGGGTGATCGCCGATATGGAGCGGTGGCTGGCCGCGATCACGGGATACGCCGCGGTGAGCGTGCAGCCCAACGCCGGGAGCCAGGGAGAGCTGGCGGGACTGCTCGCGATCGCCGCCTACCACCGTGACAACGGGCAGACGCAGAGGACGGTGTGCCTCATCCCGTCCAGCGCGCACGGCACCAATGCGGCGTCGGCGGTGCTCGCCGGGCTCCGCGTGATCGTGGTGGCCTGCGACGAGGCCGGCAACATCGAGCTGGCAGATCTGAAGGGCCTGCTCGCCGAACACGACGGCACCGTGGCCGCGCTGATGCTCACCTATCCGTCCACGCACGGCGTCTACGAGGAATCGGTGGGCGAGGTGTGCGCCGCCGTGCACGACGCCGGCGGGCAGGTGTACATCGACGGGGCCAACCTCAACGCGCTGGTGGGCCTGGCGCGGCCGGGCCGGTTCGGCGGCGACGTCAGCCACGTCAACCTGCACAAGACGTTCTGCATCCCGCACGGCGGCGGTGGTCCGGGGGTGGGGCCGATCGGTGTGCGTGACCATCTGGTCCGATACCTGCCAGGCCATCCGATGGCGCCGCGGGCGCCGGGGCTGCGCGGCGGCCCGCCGGTGTCCGCCGCGCCGTACGGGTCCGCGTCGATCCTGCCGATCAGCTGGGCGTACATCCGGATGCTCGGCGCGGACGGCCTGCGGCAGGCGACGGTGGCGGCGGTGGTCGCCGCCAACTATGTGGCCGCGCGGCTCGGGGAACACTATCCGGTGCTGTACACGGGGGCGGGAGGACTGGTCGCGCACGAGTGCGTGCTGGACCTGCGCGCCATCACCCGCGAGACGGGCGTGACCGTCGAGGACGTGGCCAAGCGGCTCGCCGACTATGGACTGCACGCGCCCACCATGAGTTTTCCGGTGGCCGGCACGCTCATGGTGGAGCCGACCGAGAGCGAGAATCTCGAGGCGCTCGACGAATTCTGCGACGCCATGATCGCGATCCGGCGGGAGGTGGACCGGGTGTCGTCGGGGGAGTGGCCGGCCGACGACAATCCGCTGCGCGGCGCCCCGCACACCGCGGAATGCCTGGTCCACGAGTGGACGCACCCGTATTCGCGTGCGGAAGCGGTGTACCCGTGGGGGACGGAGGCCCGGCGGCCCAAGATCTGGCCCGCGGTCCGTCGCATCGACTCCGCCTACGGCGACCGCCATCTCACCTGTTCATGCCCGCCTGTCGAGGACCTGGCGGAGACGCGCTGAGGGGCATGATCGGACGGCGCCCGTTCGCTCCGGCTCGGTCCTCCCCGCGTCGGGGCGGGCGGGTGTCAGCGCAACAACGCGTCGACTGCCCCGCCCAGGCCTGGATCCGCCGATGACGGGACTTCAGTGACGGTTCCGCCGGTGGCCGTCGCGACGGACCGCAGCGAGTCGACGTCATCGTTGGGGCCTATGACGATGATGTCGATGCGCACCGGCCGCGCCGGGTCGGCGGCCTGGCCGATGGCGTCGAGCAGCGCCTGCGTGCTCTTGAAAGACTGGTCGTCGTTGGGCCCGTCGGTGATGAGCAGCACCGAGTTGACGGCGCCGTCGACGTACCCTTGCACGGCCGACGAGTACGCCGCCTGCAGTGAACGGTAGGTGTGCGTCGCGGCACGCGGTCGCGCCGCGTCGAGCCCGGTGACGAGCGACTGACGCCGTTGTGTGCCGTCGACCTGGTCGCTCAGCTTCCCGGTCGGCACGATCACCCGGTATGGGCCGGAATCGCTGAGACCCGAACTATAGGTCCACAGACCCACACTGTCGGAGTCCGGCAGTCCGCCGAGGCGGTCAGCCAAGGCCCGGGTGACGTTGGAGAGACGGGTCCCCGCGCCCTCGTTCGCCCCCATGGACCCGGATACGTCCAAGAGGACGGTCGTCGCTCCGCCCGACGACGCCGCGGGCGTGGCGGGGGCGGCAGGAGCGCCTATCGCGGCGCCGAGCGCGGCCAGGGCGTCGTCGGCCGGGCCGGGGAGCACCTGCGCGGGCGGGGCACCGGTAAGAACGCCGTTCGTGTCGGCGGGGGACGCGGCGTCCGGGGCGCCGGTGACGAGGAAACCGCTCTGGACGAACCGCGACGCCTGTTCGGGCCGGGCGAGGTAGTTCAGGAAGTCCGACGCCGCCGCCGACAGCGCCTGGGCGTCGACGGCCCGGTCGCCATCCCGCGTGGGTGCGGCCGATCCGCCGGCGGGGCGCAGGAGCACCGCCGGATAGTCGACGACGGGGGTGGGACCGGCGGGGCGGACGGCGCTGAGCGGAGCGGCGCCGGAGTCCGTGTTGAACCGGTAGAGCTCTTCTGCGGTGGTGGGTACCGCCCGGACGCCCTCCGGCGCGGTCGACTGCTGCAGGGCTGTGAGCACATCCCCGGGCTCGGCTGCGCGGTCTCCCGGGGCGCCGCCGACGAGTGCCGCGGTGGCCGCCTGCCCCCGCGGGCCGTCGACGGTCTTCCCCGTGAGGGCGGTTCCGGTCGGATCGGGGCCCGCGTCGGCGATCGCCGCTGCGAGGGTGAGGCCGGTGGGGGCCGCGTCGCCGCCGGCCGGCATGGCGAGGCCGAGCGTGCCCGCGGACTGGCGGGCGGGCAGCGCGTTCCACGCGAGGTCCTGCAACGTCGCCGCGGCCGATTGCGGTGCCGCAAGGACGACCGGGGACGCGGCCAGCGACACTGGATTGCCGTCGATGCGTTCGGGGGAGGCGGAGCGCAACGCGGCCACGTCCGCGGCGGACTGCGGCACCCACAGTGCCGGGCCGCCGTCCGGCGCGGCGATCTCCTGGAGCGCCGTCGATCCGTCGGCCGGGTGCACTCGGACTGTCACGCAATGGTCGCGTACCACCGGGTGCACGTCGGAGTAGGACTCCGCGAGGGAGGTGAGCACCGGGGCGATCGACGGGGCGGCCGCCACGGGGACCGTGACGTCGCCGTTCACGCACGAGGCGGCGGCCCGATCGTCTGCGTCGCCGGCATGGTCGCGCAGCGCCAGCCATCCGATGACGACGGCGATGACGACGAAGACCGCGGCCACGGTGAGGATCAGTCCGCGGCTCACACGGCGGTTGCCGGAAGCGCTGCGATGTCGAGCCACGTCACTCCTGATAGTTGCGTGTTCTCCCGCAAGGTCTCCCCGCCGGGACTCCCCGTACGGCCGAGTCTAAGGCGCGGGTTGCGCCCGGGTGTGGCGGCGCACCGGCTGGCGTGGCGGAAGTGGCGGATCGCACCGTCCGCGGTCGACGGGCCGGCGCACGACCGGCCGGAACCGCGGCGGGGGCCGGTCCGGGACATCCCGGCACCCGGCCCCCGCCGCGGAACGGTGCTGCTACGCCGGATTCTCCGGCAGCGGCGGCTCGTAACGGTGGGTCGCATCGCGGACGGTGCCCACGAATTCCTCGGCGAGGTCCTCCATCGCGACGATTCCCACGAGCCGTGCCGGTCCCGCATCGCCTGCCAGTCGCGTGACCGCGCCCAGGTGGCTGTGCGTGCGCCGCAGCAGGGTGAGCGCCTGATCCAGCGGCAGGTCGTGCGGCACCCGCGGGAGCGGGCGCACCTCGGAGACCGGGATATGCGTGGACGCCGTGGTCGTCGGATCCAGCATCAGTTCAAGAATGTCCTTGACATGCAGGTATCCGGCGAACCTGCCGCCCTCCGCCCGCACCGGGTAGCGCGAGAACCCGGTCGCGGTGACCGCGTCCTCCACCGACCCGAGCGTGGGCCCGCCCGGCGCCATCGGCACCGTGCGCACCTGTGCGGCCGGGATCATCACCTGGCCGACCGTCTTGTCGATGGTCGTCAGCGCGCGGGTCAACCGGCGGTGCTCCTCGGCGTCGAGGAGCCCCTCCAGGCGGGACTCGCCGATGATCTCCGAGAGCTCCATCATCGAGACGGTCGCGTCGAGCTCGTCCTTGGGGTGGACGCCGACCATGCGCAGCACAAGGTTGGCCGCCAGGTTGTAGAACCTGATCAGCGGGCTCATCGCTTTCATGAACACAAGGTGCGTGGGCACGAGGATCATCGCCATGCGCTCGGGCCCGGCGATGGCGATGTTCTTCGGGACCATCTCGCCGAACAGGATGTGCAGGAACGCGACGATGAGCAGAGCGATCACGAAGGCGATCGGGTGCTGGATGTCCGCCGGAATGCCCATCGAGTCCATCGGACGTTCGAGTATGTGCGCGATGGCGGGCTCCGCGATCCGGCCGAGCAGGATCGAGCAGATCGTGATGCCCAGCTGCGCGCCCGCCAGCATCATCGACAGGTGCTCGCTCGCATGGATGACGGTCTTCGCGCGCCGGCGCCCCTGCGAGGCCAGGGACTCGAGCCGGTCACGGCGTGCCGAGATGATGGAGAACTCGGCGCCGACGAAGAAGGCGTTTCCGGCGAGCAGCACGACCATCAACAGGAGGGACCACAGATCGGTCATTGGGCGCTCCTCCCGCGGCGTGCACTCGTATCCCCGACGGCGTCGGGGCCGGTATCGGCCGTGCCGTCGGACTCGTCGGCCGGCAGCTCGGTGCTCAGCGCCACCCGGTCGATGCGACGCCCGTCCATGCGGACCACGCGCGCGCGCCACACTTCGTGGTGCGCGCCGATCTGGTCGCCCAGCGTCTGCTGTTCATCGTCGAGGGTGGCGGCGATGGGAACGGTGATCTCCTCGCCCTCGGCCGGGATGTGGCCGAACTCGGTGAGCAACAGCCCGGCGAGCGTCTCGAAGTCGCCTTCCGGCAGGGGCAGCCCGATGGCCGCGGACACCTCGTCGATGCGCAGCAACCCGGAACAGAGCCAACCGTCCGCGGTGGGCTGCACGTCCGCGAGGGTCACGTCGTGCTCGTCGCGGACGTCGCCCAGGATCTCCTCGACGAGGTCCTCCATCGAGATCATGCCGGCGGTGCCGCCGTACTCGTCCACCACCAACGCGACCTGCATGCCGTGCGCGCGGACGCGTTCCATGACCGCGTCCCCGTCGAGGCTGGCGGGCACGCTGGGCACGCTGCGGGCGATATCGCCCACGTGCGTGTCGGCGCGCGCCTCGGCCGTCAAGCCGAAGGCCTGCTTGATGTGGACGACGCCGATGGTGGTGTCCAGGTCGCCGTCCGTCACGGGGAAGCGGGAGTAGCCCGACTGCGCGGCGAGCTCCACGAGATCGGTGACGGTGTCGTGGCGGTCGAGCGACTCGATCCGCACGCGCGGCGTCATGAGTTCATCCGCGGTGCGTTCGCCGAAGTTCAGGGACCTGTCCACGAGCAGAGCAGTACCCGGGGTGAGGGCGCCCTGCTTGGCGGAGTTGCGCACCAGTGAACCGAGTTCGTCGTGCGACCGGGCGGAGCGGAGCTCGTCGGCGGGTTCGATGCCCAACCGGCGCACTATGGCGTTCGCCGAGCCGTTGAGTGCGTTCAGCGCCCACTTTCCGGCCAACGCGAAGCCCGCCTGCAGTGGCGCGGCGGCACGGGCGACCGCCATCGGATGCGCGATCGCGAGGTTCTTCGGCACCAGCTCGCCGAGGATCATCGACAGGGACGTGGCGATGAGCAGTGCGAGCGCGAGGGCGATCCAATCGGCCGTCGAATCGGACAGGCCGGCGGATACGAGTGGGCCGTGGAACAGCGACGAGAACACGGGCTCCGCGATGAAGCCGGTGAGCAGCGTGGTGATGGTGATGCCCAGCTGCGCCCCGGACAACTGGAACGACAGTGTGCGGTGGGCGTGCTGGACGATCCGCGCGCGACGGTCGCCGTCGCGGGCATGGGAATCGACGGTGCTCTTCTCGAGCGCCGTCAAGGAGAACTCGGCGGCGACGAACACGGCGGTGCCGATCGTCAGCGCGAAGAAGCCGACGAGGCTGAGGATGGTGATCGCGATGTTCATCAGGTGAGCCGCCCCGGCATCTCACCTGCGACGAGCCGACGCCATTGCGCTGCGCGACGTGTCGCGGTGGCGATGGTGCGGTCCTGCAGGTGATGGTGGCGCCGAGGCGGCCACGGAGACGGAGGATGCTCGTAGGGTCTGTGTGGGGGTGCCGTGGGCACCGGTACCTCGCCTTCGGTAGGGGACCGCGGCCCTCTGTACGGGCGCGGACGGTTCCGTGATGGGGTGCCGCCTGCAACGATGCTTCCCGGCAGAAACGCTGCCCGGCAGAAACGCTGCCCGGCAGAAATGCTGCAGGACGACGGTCGGCACGACGCCGGGCCGGTGACCGACCCGCGCCGTCGTCTGCAGTTTACCGGGCGGGCGTGGGCCGCGTGGTGAGGGTCGCCACCGGTATGGCGCGTCGCGCGTCCGTCACCATCCCGAGGCGAGTGGACGGCCCTCGGCGAACCCGGCAGCCGATTGGATGCCGAGCACGGCCTTGTCGTGCAGCTCGGCCGGCGATCGTGCACCGGAGTAGGTGCACGTACTGCGCACTCCCGCACAGATGTGGTCGACGACGTCCTCCACGCCGGGCCGCTGCGGGTCCAGGCGCATCCGCGAGGTGGAGATGCCCTCCTCGAACTGCGCCTTGAGCGCGCGGTCGAACGCGTCGCGGCTGCGCGTGCGCGCCTCCACCGCGCGCTTGGAAGCCATGCCGAAGCTCTCCTTGTAGGGGGTGCCGTCGGCCTCGTAGCGCAGGTCGCCGGGCGACTCGTGGGTGCCCGCGAACCACGATCCGATCATCACGTTCGATGCGCCTGCGGCCAGCGCCAGCGCCACGTCCCGGGGATGGCGGATTCCGCCGTCCGCCCACACGTGGCCCCCTGCCTCGCGCGCCGCGGCGGCGCATTCGAACACCGCGGAGAACTGTGGCCTGCCCACTCCGGTCATCATGCGTGTCGTGCACATCGCCCCAGGACCGACGCCGACCTTGACGATGTCGGCACCCGCCTCGAGCAGGTCGCGGGTGGCGTCGGCGGTCACCACGTTGCCGGCCACGATGGGCACGCCCGGGCCGGCGGCGCGGACGGCGCGGACGGCGTCGATCATCTTCTCCTGGTGGCCGTGGGCGGTGTCCACGACGAGGACGTCGACCTCCGCGTCGGCAAGCGCGCGCGCAGTGGCGCCCACGTCGCCGTTGATGCCGATGGCCGCTGCGACGCGGAGGCGCCCGCGGCCGTCGAGGGCCGGGGCGTACAGCTCCGAGCGCACCGCCCCGGCGCGGGTCAGCACGCCCGTGAGCAGTCCATCGCCGTCGACCAGCACGGCGAGCTCATCGCGGGTTGCCGTCAGCGAGTCGAACACCTCCCGCGGCGGCGCTCCGGCGGGTGCGGTGACGAAGTCCGTGGACGCCACGGCGCCCACCCGGCTGAACCTGTCGACGTCGGCGCAGTCGGCTGCGGTGACGACGCCGACCGGCCGGCCGTTCTCGACCACGACGGCTGCGCCGTGGGAGCGCTTGGGGATCAGGACGACCGCGTCGGCGACGGAGTCGTCCGGTGCCAGGGTCACGGGTGTCTCGTGGACGGCATGGCGGGACTTGACGTCCCGGACGGTGGCGCGCAGCGCGTCCAACGGCAGGTCCTGGGGGAGGACTGCGAGCCCGCCGCGGCGGGCGAGCGTCTCCGCCATCCGCCGGCCGGACACGGCCGTCATGTTCGCGGCGACCAACGGGATCGTCGTGCCGGACCCGTCTCCGGTGGCGAGGTCCACGTCGAAGCGCGACGTCACGGCGGAACGCGCGGGGACCAGGAACACGTCGTCGTAGGTGAGTTCATACGGCGGCATTACGTGGGGCAGGCGCACGCCGCTCACCCTACGCACGACGGCGGCCCCGCGCCGAGGAGTCTCCCTCGGCCGCAGGGCCGCCGGTACCTGTAGCGCAGGGGCGGTCAGGCCTCGATCTCGGCGCCGCCCTCGCTCCACAGGATGTGGAACTTCTTGCCTTCGGGCGCGTCGACGCGTTCGTAGGTGTGGGCGCCGAAGTAGTCGCGCTGCCCCTGGGTCAGGGCGGCCGGGAGCCGTTCGGCACGCAGTCCGTCGTAGTACGCGAGCGAAGACGAGAAGCCCGGCGTGGGCACCCCGAGCCGCACGGCGGCCGCGACCACGCGCCGCCAGCTGTCCAGGCCCTCCTCGATGGCGCTGCGGAAGAACGGATCCAGGACCAGGCTGGGCAGCTCGGGGTTCGAGGTGTACGCCTCGCGGATGCGGTCCAGGAACCGGGCGCGGATGATGCAGCCGCCACGCCAGATGGTGGCCAGGTCGACGGGCTTGACGCCCCAGCCGTGCTCGTCGCTGCCGGCCTTGATCTCGTCGAAGCCCTGCGCGTAGGCGATCACCTTGGAGGCGTAGAGCGCGCGGCGGATGTCCTCGATGAACTCGGTCTCGCTGTGGCCGCCCAGGGCCTCCGCCACGGTGGGCAGGGTGCCGCCGGCGAGTCCCTTGGTGGCGGCACGCTGGGTGCGGGCGCCGGAGAGAGCGCGGGCGAACACGGCCTCGGCGATCCCGGTGACGGGCACACCCAGGTCGAGCGCGGCCTTGACGGTCCAGCGGCCGGTGCCCTTCTGCTCGGCCGCGTCGACGATGACGTCCACCAGCGGGCCGCCCGTCTGGGGATCGGACTTGTCGAGCACTTCGGCGGTGATCTCCACCAGGTAGCTCTCAAGCTCGGTGCCGTTCCAGTCGCGGAACACCTCGGCGATGCGGCCGGCGTCGAAACCGAGCACGCGGCGCATGAGGTCGTAAGCCTCGCCGATCAGCTGCATGTCCGAGTACTCGATCCCGTTGTGCACCATCTTGACGAAGTGGCCGGAACCGTCGGGGCCGATGTGGGTGCAGCACGGTGTCCCGTCGACCTGGGCGGCGATCGACTCGAGCAGCGGGCCCAGCGACTTGTAGGACTCGACCGAACCGCCGGGCATGATCGACGGCCCCTCGAGCGCGCCAACCTCGCCGCCGGACACGCCTGCACCGACGAAGTGGAGTCCGCGCTCGCGCAGCGCGTGCTCGCGGCGGATCGTGTCGGTGAACAGTGCGTTGCCGCCGTCGATGATGATGTCGCCCGGCTCCATAGCTGCGGCGAGCTGCTCGATCACCTGGTCGGTGGGCTGGCCGGCCTTGACCATGATCAGCGCGCGGCGCGGCTTCTGCAGGGCGGCGACGAACTCTTCGATCGACTCGGTGCGGACGAAGTCGCCCTCGTCGCCGTGCTCGGCGATGAGGCGGTCGGTCTTGTCTGCGTGCCGGTTGTGCAGCGCCACCGTGTGGCCGTGCCGTGCGAGGTTGCGGGCTAGGTTCGAGCCCATCACCGCGAGGCCGGTCACGCCGATCTGGGCGCGGCCGACGCCGGCCGCGTCGGTGGAGTCTGCCGGAGAATTCGCCGTAGGAGAGGTCATGGATGCCAGTTTTCCTTGTTGACGTCGGGAGTCCAAACACGATCCCGGCGATTCGACGCGGACACGACGGCGACTTGAGGCGACCGGGAGCGTGACGCTGCGGACAACGCTACCCCCGCGGCTCTCGCGCCGGGCCCGCCGTGCGCGTGTTCGGCCGCGGGTCAGCGCAGCGGCGAAAGGGGGCCCATGAGCTTGTGCAGCTCGGTGAGCCAGGGGACCGCCACGGCCAGTGTCGGCACCACCAGGACCACCGCCGCGGCGGCGTACGCCAGCGCGGCGAGGCGATGGTCGTTCTCGCGGTGCAGACGGGTGACGCGGACCAGCGTGCCGGGTCCGCCGAGCGCCAGGGCGCCGGCGGGCGCCTCGGAGCCGGCGCAGGCGACCAGGGCCCGCGCGAGCGGCGTGGGGCCGGCCGTGCGGCGTGCCGAGTCGTCCGCCAGCATCTCGACGAGCAGCTGGACGGAGTCCAGCGCCGATCCGCTGCGCACGAAGCGGGGGAAGGCCGCGTAGACGGCGGTGAACGCTTCCAGGACCAGGTCATGCCGCGCACGCAGGTGCGCGCGTTCGTGGTTGAGGACGGCCCGGATCTCGACGTCGTCCAAAGTGTCCAGCACGCCCTCGGACATGACGATCCGCCGGCGCAGCCCGGGCAGGCAGTACGCCAACGGGCGGGGACTGCTGAGTACGCGCAGGGCCGACGAGGACGGCCGATGCGCCCGATCCGGCGAGCAGTCGAGCAGGTCCACCAGCATCCGGTGACGCGCGCGCCGTCTGCGGGTGTGGAAGCCGACCCTGGCGACCGCGAAGATCAGGCGGGCGCCGATGATGAGCGTCGCGGCGAGCACCACGACGTACAACGCCCACAGCGGCCAGCCGAGGGCGTCGATCTCGTCGAGGGGAGCGGTGGTGGGGCGACCGTCCGGGCCCGGCACCAGCAGGCGGCTCGCGATGGCGATGCCGGCGCTGAACGCGGAGAGGACGGCGGCCAGCGCCACGGCCTGCCAGAGCACGAGGGCGGCGCGCGGAGCCCTGTGGGGCCAGGTGGCCCTGCTCAGTAGAGCGGGAATCGGGCCGGCCAAGGCGAGGGCCAGGATCCCGAAGATCAGCGCGGACACGGGGTTCATAGTGCCTCAGCAGAGCATCAGGCTCAAGGGCGTGTCCGGCCGCGGTCCTCCGCGGTCTCGAGCGCGTCGAGGGCCTCGCGCAGCGCGTGCGCCTCGTCGGGGGTCACCTGCTGGACGAAGTGCACGAGCGCGCCGACGCGTTCGCCGGTCTCGGTGCCGTTGGAGAGCGCGTCGACCATGAGCCCGGCGACCAGCTCGTCGCGGCTGTGCACCGGCGCGTAGCGGTGCGCGCGGTCGCTGCGGTGCTGGGTGACGAGGCCCTTCTTGGCCAGACGCTGGAGGACGGTCATGACGGTGGTGTATGCGAGGTCGCGGTGGGAGGCGAGGCCCGCGTGCACCTGGCGGACGGTCTGCGGCTCGTCTGCAGCCCACAGCTGATCCATCACTGCCTTTTCAAGCTCTCCGAGTCCGGCCATGGCAAAAGTCTAACCATGTATCCGACATGGCGTGGTACTACCCGTCGTCGTATGGGCGCCGCGACTCCGCGCCGCGCCCGGCGGACGCTCTGCGGACCGGCGGTGTGGAAGTATTGGCGGGGGCCGGGACACCGGCCGCTCCGGGGAGCCGGGACCGGCCCGCGCGAGCGACGACGAGCGGATGGAGCGGCTGTGTCCCACGGAACCACGACGGCGGCGGAATCGGCCGAAGCGGCGGAGCGCCGCGGCCCGACCCTCGAAGATGTGCAGGCCATGGCTGGCGTGGGGTTTCACAAGGCGTTCGGCTTGCGATTCCTGGAGGCCTCCGGCGACCGCATCCGGGTCGAGTGGGACGCCGCCCCGGAATTGCACCAGCCGTACGGCATCGTGCACGGCGGCGTGTACTGCTCGGTGATCGAGTCGATCGCCAGCCTCGGCGCCGCGTTGTGGCTGGGGGAGCGCGGCAACGTCGTGGGTGTGAACAACAACACGAACTTCCTGCGCGCCGTGCGCACGGGCCGGCTCGAGGCGGTGGCCGAACCGCAGCACCGCGGCCGCCTGCAGCAGCTGTGGCGGGTGGCGATCACCGACGAGGACGGCCGGATGGTCGCCGAAGGCCAGGTGCGGTTGCAGAACGTGGAGAACGCCGAGCGCCTGGCTAACTGAGCGCGCACTGACGGCCCGCGGCTCGAGGTCCCCGGCCCCCGGTCTCCGGCCCGTGGTCTCCGGCCCGTGGGTCCTCGGTCCGCATGGTCCGTGTCCGCTGATGCGGAGCCCTCAGCCGGCGGCTTCGGCGGGGCCGCCCTGGGCGTCGTCCGCGGGGCCATGTGTCCCGTTGTGGGCGCGTTCGAGCGCGAGGACCCGCTCCGCCTCCTCCTGCGCGAGCTTCTTCGCCGCGTCCACGTCGAGGACCGCGTACTTGCCGTTGCCCAGCTGACCCAGAGCGGAACGTGCGAGAACCTGCTGCACGGTGATGGTCATCTGGCCTCGGCTGCGGCCGAAGAACGTGGTGGCCCACGACATCAGCGTCGTCAACCGGCTCTTGAAGCCCACCAGGTACATCAGGTGGATGACCAGCCAGATGATCCACGCGAGGAACCCGGTGAGCTCGAGCCGGCCCACCTTGGCGACGGCGCTGAACCGCGAGATCGTGGCCATGCTGCCCTTGTCCCAGTACTTGAACGGCTTGCGCTCGTGGTGCGGGCGACCGCCGGCCTCCGCCGCGATGTTCTTGGCCACATAGGTGCCGCCCTGCATGGCCACCTGCGCGAGGCCCGGCAGGTTGTCGAGCGTCATCATGTCGCCGATGACGAACACATTCGGGTGCCCCGGAAGGCTCAGGTCCGGGTTGACGTGGACTCTGCCGGCCCGGTCGAGTTCGGCCTGCGACTGTTCGGCGAGCAGGCCGCCGAGCCGACTCGCCTGCACTCCCGCCGACCACACCTTGCACTGGCAGCGGATGAGCTTCTCGCTGCCGTCCTTCTTCTTGATCGTGATTCCGTCGCGGTCGACGTCGGTGACCATGGCCCCGGTATGGATCTCCACTCCCAGCTTGGTCAACCGCTTGGCGGTGCTGGCGCTGAGCTTGCCGCCGTACACGGGCAGCACGTCGTCCGCTCCGTCGAGCAGGATGATCCGCGCGTCGTGCGGGTCGATGTTGCGGAAGCTGCCGTGGAGCGTGCGGTGGGCGAGTTCCGCGATCTGCCCCACCAGCTCGACGCCGGTGGGGCCGGCGCCGACGACGACGAACGTCATCAGCCGCTCGCGTTCGTAGTCGTCCGTGCAGATCTCCGCCTGCTCGAAGGAGCCGAGGATCCGCCCGCGCAGTTCCAGCGCGTCGTCGATGGTCTTCATTCCCGGTGCGTACTCGGCGAAATGGTCGTTGCCGAAGTACGACTGCTTGGCGCCGGCGGCGACGATGAGGCTGTCGAACGGTGTGACCCGGGTGATGGCCATCGCCTCGGAGGTGACCGTCCGGGCCTCGAGGTCGATGTCGGTGACCGACCCCAGCAGGACCTCCGCGTTGTCCTGCTTGCGCAGCACCAGGCGGGTGGACGGGGCGATCTCGCCTTCGGAGAGGATCCCCGTGGCCACCTGGTAGAGCAGCGGCTGGAATAGGTGGTGTGTGGTCTTGGCGATCATGGTGACGTCGACGTCGGCACGCTTGAGTGCCTGTGTGCTGAACAGCCCGCCGAAGCCGGATCCGATGACCACCACGCGGTGGCGCTGGGGCGTTCCGGTCTCGCTGGTCATGACGCACTCCTCAGGCGGATCCATCTGGTCCGTGGACGGCAGGACACTGACAACCTTAGTGATCCAGCGAACACTCGGCGCGCCAGGCCGCGAATCCGGTGGGGCGTGGCGCCGTATACGCCCAGGGAACCGGGCGGTGCGGTCCACGGACGCGGCCGGCGCGCAAAGCCACGCAGTCTCAGGCGAACTCGGGGCCGGTGTCCCGCGGCGCCGGCGGATGCGCGGAGTATGCGCCGTAGATGAATCCGGCGGCGGCGGGCAGGTCCAGGCCCAGTGCGGTCAGTTCGTCCGCGAGCGCGTGCGGTGCGGTGAGTGCGATCAGCAGGTGGCCGGTGCCGACGGCGGCGTGTCCGCGGCGTGCCGCGTCCGATCGGGCGGCGGCGAGGACCGCGTCGATGGCGGGCAGGGGGCCATCGGTGCGCGCGGGGGCGTCCGCCGGCGGCAGGGTGAGCGCGGCGATGCGCATCCGAGCCCGCCCCAGGCGCACGCCCTGATCGGTCAACGCGCGGGTGGCCGTGGATCCCGTCTCCGCGAGGAGGGCCAGCATCAGGTGCGCGGCGTTGACGGATTCGTGGCGGTCGGGCGACGTGGGCGCCTGCCGCGTAGACGGGCGGGACACCGCCTGAGCGGCGACGAGGGCGTCGTGCGTGCCCTGGGTGTAGGGCATCGCGGGCCCGGCATGCTGCGCGCCGTCGGAGTGCTCGATGAGTGTCGGCCGGTGATCGGTCACAATCCCAGCCTATCCGCGCCCACCCTCCCGCGCGTGTATGCGCGGCCCCTGGCGCCGATCAGCGATAGCCGTGGCGCATGTCCTCGACGATGCGCGGGTGGGCGAGGGTCGACGGCTCCAAGACCCGTGGCCCCATGTCGTCGGGGAAGACGACCGCGGCGTCGAGCACCTGTTGGTCGAGGAACCGGAGGCCCGGCAATCCGGGGGGCAGCGTCGCGGCGGGGGGAGTGTCGCCATGGGCGGCGAGGGTGAATCCCCAGCCGCCGAACGTGGGGACGTAGATGTGGTACGGGGTGACCGCGAGCCCGGCCGCCTGCACGGAGGAGACCGTGCGCCAGTAGGCGTCGGTGGTGAAGTAGGGGCTTCCCGATTGCACCACCATGCGGCCGTCGGGGGCCAGCACGCGGGCGGCGAGGCCGTAGAACTCCGTGGAGTAGAGCCGTCCCAGCTGCGGGGTGTCCGGGTCGGGGAGGTCGATGAGCACCGCGTCGAACCCGCCGTCGGGGATTGCGGGATGGTCCTGGCGCAGCCACGCCATCGCATCATCGACGATCACGTGCACCCTGGGGTCCGCGAGGGAATCCTTGTTGATGCCGCTGAGCATGGTGCGGGCCAGCTCCAGCACCTCGGGGTCCAATTCCACCTGGACTATGTGCTCCACCGAGGGCACGCGCAGCAGCTCGCGCGCGGCCAGGCCGTCGCCGCCGCCGAGGATCAGCACCGAGCGGGTGTCCGCTTGCAGCGCGGGGTACACCAGGCTTTCGGTGTAGCGGTATTCATCGCGGGTGGAGAACTGCAGACCCCCGTCCAGGTACAGCCGGGTGTCGCTTCCGCGCTGTGTCACCACGATTTCCTGATAGTCGGAGCGTTCGTAGGCGATGATCGGATCCGCGTAGAGGGCCTGGCGTGCGGTGGTCTCGATGTTCCGGGAGCCGACGAGCAGGGTGATGAGCACGGCCGCGGCCGCGGCGAGCAGCATCAGCGAGAACACCAGCGCCCGCCTGGAGAGCAGGTGCCGCAGCAGGAACAGCGCGAGTATCGCCGCCGCACCCAGATTGATCATCCCGGTGACGGCCGCGCCGCGGAGCATCCCGAGCGCCGGCAGCAGCAGGAACGGCCACGCGAGTCCGCCGAGCAGCGCGCCGAGGTAGTCGGCCGCGTTGAGGTTGGCCAGCACCCGGCCGGAGTCGGTCGCCTCGGCCGTGCGGCCCTGCTGCAGCAGGGTCATCAGCAGGGGGACCTCGGCGCCGACGAGGGATCCGATGAGTGCGGTCGCCAGCACCAGCACCCACACCGACGAGCCGATGTAGGCGAAGGTCAGATACAACGCGGTGGCGGAGAGGCCGCCGACCAGCGCCAGCATGGTCTCGACCGTGACGAAGGTGACGGCCGCGCGGTGCAGGAGCGGCTTGACCAGCAGTGCGCCCGCGCCGAGCGCGGCCACGTAGCCCGCCACGATCAGCGAGGTCTCGACGATGCCGCCGCCGGCCAGGCTGGTCGACAGGGTGAGCAGGGCGAGTTCGTAGATCAGCCCGCAGGCGGCGCAGGCCGCCACGGAGGCGAGCAGCAGCGCGCGCCACCGGCGGCGCAGCACGAACGACGGCCGGCCGTCGTCGTGCGGGGTGCCGGAAGGACTCTCCGTGGCGGGGGAGTCGCCGGACGCGGCGTCGGTGGTCGTGCTCACGCGGTGTCTGTCCGGATCACGAGATGGCTGCGGCGTTCACGATCCCCACGGCGAACAGGGTCACCGCGACGGCGACGGCCGACGGATGCAGCGTGGGGGACTTGATGAGGTCGCGGGCCCGTCCCGGGGAGGCCACCTCCAGCACGATCAGCGTCGCCACCTGGAGCAGGACCCCGATCACGCCGTACACCACGGTGTCCAGCAGACCCTGGGCGAGGCCGCTCGAACTCGCGAAGATGCTCGAGGCGACGACGATGGCGAGCGCGAGGTGCATGCCCACCGCCACGGCGACCGCGTTGGGCCGATGCTCCTGGAATACCTGCCTTCGCAGATTGCCCGGTGTCAGAATGTCGATGAGGACGAATCCCAGTCCCAGGATCGCGACGCCGATGGCGAAGTACAGAACGATCGCGACCGCGTTCTGTGCGAGGTTGCTGCCGTGGATCGTTCCGAATTCGACGGCCAGATTCATGAGGTGCTCCTCGCGGTGGTCGTGACGGTGGTCGTGGGATTCCGGCGTGAAGACGGGCGTGGCGTTGTGCGCGGCGACAGGATGATTCGGGTCATTTGGTTCCTCCCGGGCCGCCGCCGCTGCCCCCGGCGCCCCCGGACGGTGCGCCGGGGAAGAAGCCGGGGCCGAGGAAGACGAATGCGCCACCGCGGTAGCCCGCGTTGAGGCCTTCGACGTGGACCACGCAGGGCTCGCCGCCGAGCGGGCCGACGGTCACGATGTCGTCGTCGTATCGCAGATACTCGGTGCCGCGGTCCGCTTGGCGTGCCTGAGGGGACTTGTATGCGGCGAGGTCGTCGGCCACCTGTGCGGGGTCGCCGGTGCATCGGTAGTTCTTCCCGCCCGCGGCGAGCTCCACGCGCTGGTAGGTGTCGTCGATGTGCGACGTGATGTTCTTGGCCACGACGACCGCGAGCAGCAGGCACACGACGCCGCCGAACGCGAGGAGACCTGCTATCAGGTAGTGGCGCCGCGGCGTCATTCTCTCCACCGGCTTTCGGTGCGGACCACTGTGCCGCGATCGACGCCGGGGTAGAGATGCCAGGTGCGCCAGCTCCAGCCATCGCGTTCCGGACTCGCAGCGAGGCTGGTCAGCGCGGACGTGTCACCGGGGAAGCGGCCGGTGATCCAGCGGGCGTCGGCCTCCGACCGCGCCTGCAGCAGGCCGGCTACTCGCGCGATCCCCGCGCGGCTCAGCTGCCGAGTCTGCGCGTCGAGCCGATAACCCCGGTCTTCGAAGCTGCGGGGGAGCGGAGTGCGCAGGGGGGCGGTATTGCACGAGATCTGCTCGGTGAAGTGCTGCACGCCCGAGCCGACGCTGACGACGTGCGAGGCGCCGAGCACGCCGAGGGTCACGGTGCCGCCGTTCGGATGCGTCAGCACGAGCTCGGCCAGGGCCGGGGGAGCCGGGCGGCCGAGGATCAGGTTCAACTCGTCAGCCTCGACATCGATGGCCGGCACGGTGAGGACGTGGAATGTCACAGGGTGTGCTCAGGATCCCGCCGGCGGGGCCGGGTACACGGTGAGTTCGCCGGGCAGCAGCGTCCTGCCGACGGAGACCTCCCAGACCTGGCCGGGCGCCCAACGCTCGAAGCCCAGCAGGCTGTTGCCGTCGGCCGACACGAAGTCCACGTAGTCCATCTCGCCGCCGGAGGGGAGCCCGGTGTTGCCCTCTGTGGTGTAGGAGGCGCGGCCGCGTTCGTCCTCGGTGTAGTCGATGCCCTCCATCTGGACGGTGCCCTGGGGTGCGGTGGACGGACCGGGACGCTTGTGCCAGAGCGCCATTTCCAGTGTGCCGTCGTCCTCTTCGACGCTGAGCCACTTGGGCTCGCCCTCGCTGGCCAGCAGGTGCTCCCACCAGACGAACGGTCCTTCACGCAGCGTGAGCGTTCCACGGACGACGTAGTCGACACCGAAGTAGGACACGATGGCGCCGGGGCCGAGGGAACGCGGGCCGAAGGTCGAGGTGGGCGACGTGGCCGAACCCAGGGGATCGGTCCGCTGCGACGGGGGCCGTTGCGCGGCCTCGGCCTGTCGCTTGGCGCGGAATCCCAGGTATGCGATCACACCTGCTGCGATGATCAGGATGATCGCGATGAGGATGAGGAATGAGGACAAGTGGTGCCTCTCGTCGCCAGGACAGGGAGCCGGTGGAACGACTGTAGCAAGGCGGACAGGCGTGATGCAGTGCTGGTGCGGTCGCCTCCAATGCGCAGACGGTTCGGGTGCTCTACCTGGGAGTCATTCCCTGGGCGCCGGTCATTGGATCCGTGGGCACGCAACGAGGCGCACGGGTGGACCTCGGATCCAACGCGCCCAACACGAGATCCACCACGCGGGGATCCGACGGCATGGTCATGTGACCGCTTCGGCTGAGGTCGCAGCCGTCTTGCACGATGACGTCCTCACCGCCGTCCACTCCCGCGAACCCGATCGCCGGCGGGAACACCTCGTCAAATTCCGAGGCGATCGTGCGGTAGCGCACCCCTTCCAGGTACGGCGTTCCGCCCGCCCACACGGCATCGATCAACGGCGATGGCCGCACCAGGTCGATGCCGCTTCGGATCGGCCCTGCGGCAATCACGTCCTTCAATCGCCCCGACTTCTCGAGTGGGCGCAGCGCCGGCCAGTTCGAGACCGTCGATGTGCCTGGCCGCATCCAGTATCCGGCGATGAACACCACCGTGCCGATGTCGCCGGGGCGGAGCGCCTTGGCGACGTATGCCCCTACCGGTGCGCCGAGCGAATGACCGACGAGGTCTACCTGTTCGGCGCCGGTGCGTGCCCGTACTTCGTCAACATATGCTGCGACCTCGTCGGCTGCATCGCCGACGACCTTGCGTACCCCGCCGACACCGGGCGCCTCCGGGTACGCCCCGTATGTCGGAGCGAACACGCAGTATCCCTCCGCAGCGAGCGCGGGGGCGAGTGTGCTCCACGTATTGAGTCCGTTCATTCCGGTCCCGTGGAGGAGCATCACCGGCCGGGGCTTGTCCTCCGTCGGGCGGCACTGCTCGTCGGTTCCAGGCACAGGCGAGCCGGGGCGCTCGATCGCGTGACGGACACCCGCCCATGGGGAATAGTCGACTCCGTCGGAGCCGTAGTTCAGCCCGACGGAGTCCGCCGACGATTCCGCCGGCGATGCAGCCAGCCCAATGACAAGGGCCGCGGCCAGGGCGCCAGCGGCACGCATGATGCTCATTCGGTCATTAGCCCATGTCCCATTGCCATCGGAAGGTCCTTTTGCTGAAACAAGCGGCGTTGTGCTGGGATCGCGCTCTGCGAGCCGAGGCGCTGGCGGGTGCGACGCGCGAGAGGGGGCTCGGGACAGTGGGGGTGACCCCTCTGAAGCAGCACGTCGGTTCCAAAATGACATAATGTAGATTATCGGCGTTTCGTTGACTTGGGTGGATAGGGGTCGCGCCGTGTGAACGCGCCCGATGTTGCTGGCTGTGACGACCATGCGGTCGATACCGCATTGCGGGCCGTGCCGCGGTGCGCGCGGGTGTCGCCGCTGCCGCATGTGCTGCGGTGCGTGACGCTGCAGCAGCGTCACGCACCTTCGGGATCCGCCGGCGCGAAGCATGTCAGTGCGCTCGGTCGGCTGACTCTGTGCACCAGGCAGGCCGCAGGTTTCGATTCGGCGGCCGACCCCGGACTCCTCGCCTGCTTCCCCCCCGCTGCTTCTCAAAACGTCACTGTGACGAAAGGAAGTGTGGGGCTTTGTTTTGCGTGTGTCCGCCCGATGCCGCTTGCAACACCCGACGTGTTCAGTTCGCGATCGGCGTCACCGCAACACGCTTGCGCGCGCTGCGATCAAGGCGAGTAGCCGGTCGCGAGTCTGTCGGTCTTCTGCCGAGTAGAGCCTGGACCTCAGAAGTTCTTTCTGGTCACGGAAATGCTCGTCACCTACCGCGTAGAAGCCATGCGGTTCGACAGCGCACATCATGTCGGAATCCCCAGACCAGTCGAGCGTTCCGCGTAGTCCGGCATGGATCGCCGGCGGATGCCAGGTCACGTCTACCAGAAGCGGCCCAGCCCAAGGTGTTTCCACTGTCAGGCACTCGTGTACCTCGAGGAGTCCGTGACTCGATGCCTGGATATCGGGCCATGCACACGGAGCCAGCGGACCGACGACCATGATTCGACTGGCCCTGAATCCGACTTGCTCGAGTACCTCGCTGAGCAGTGCATGCTTCCCGGCGCACGTTCCCGCTCCCTGACGACGGACGTAGTCGGCCGTCGGGGCCCCGGGCCATGCATAAGGGATGGTTTGGATTCGTTGAACTGCATCGCAGAGCAAGTCCTGTCGCTGGTCGTCGGACATGCCGGTTGATTCCGAGCGCATGCTGATTACTTCCTCTTTCCTGCGACGATGCCGTCTACCGCATCGAGTCCTCCGCCGCGCGCCGGGCCCGCCACTGCCGCGGCGACATCCCGAACCGGGTCTTGAACCACCGCGAGAAGTTGCTCGACGCCGAGAACCCCAGCATCGTTGAGATGTCGGTCATCGAGTTGTGCGGGTTCGTCACGAGGTGTGCGCCGAGGTCGCCGCGAACGTCGTCGAGCACCGACGAGAACGTGTGGCCTTCGGCCGCCAGCCACCGGTGCACCGTCCTCCTGTCCACGCCGAGGCTGCGCGCCACCTGCTCGGTCGAGCAACGCCCGGTGGGGAGCAGCATCTCGATCAAGTCGCGCACCCTGCCGATCGGCGACGTCTCGTGGCTGGAGGCGACATCGTCGAGGAACTGGTGCGCGTACGGGCGCATCAACGGGTCGGACAGCGGGTTCTTCGCATCCAGTTCGCTCGAGGGCAGAACGACGCCGTTGAAGTCCTGGCCGAACTTCACGACCGTGCGGAACGTCTCGATGTAGGTGCTGATGTCAGTCGGTTCCGGGTGGGCGAACGAGACGCTCGCGGGACGCCACCCGGGCCCGAGGAACTCGGACAGCACGCCGTGGATGACTCCGACTGCGAGGTCGACGGACTGCGGGGCGGTCGCATCCGAGGGCCTGCCGACGTCGATCCGGGTGCGGATCGTGGCGACGCCGCCGGCTTCGACCATGCGGGTGCGGATCGCCTCGTTGTACATGCGCTCGTAGCGGACGAGCATCTGGAGGGCGCGCCGGACGTCGGGCTCCTCGCGCATCGCCATGCTCAGCGGGCCCAGGTTGGACAGCGTGCGCAGCGCGGCCAGGCGCAGCCCGAAATCGGCCCGGCGCGTGGTGGCGGCCGCGTGTTCCAGCAGCACCACGATGGATTCCGCCGGCACCCAGCGGTCCTGCTGTCGCAGACTTGCGAGGTCGAGGTTCGCCGCCCGGATCAGGGGCACCGGGTCGGTGTCAAGGGACCGGCACAGATCGAAGAACTTGTTGAGCGACGCGTAGCGCGCGAGCGGCTTCATCCGGTCAACTCCCGTCTCCCCCGTCCCGTCTCCCCCGTCCCGTCTCCCCTGTCTCATCGCTTCCGCGTCTCCTTCGCTGACCCAGGTGAACTGTGTCCCATCTCGCATAAAAGTATGTCCCGTAATGATAAGTAATCTCGCCTCCCGAATCCTAATGTTGTGGACATCACATAGCGAGGAATTCCGGTCGCAGGTCATACACGACCCGGGTCCACCAGGCGAAAGGCGCCCGGTCTGCGCATCACCGAGGCGCAGTGATCCCGGTTCCGGCGAGCGGATCGCACATCGACGAGGAGGACACAGTGGCGAAGGCCATTCGATTCTACGAGACCGGCGGACCCGAGGTCATGCAGTGGGAGTCGGTCGAGGTGGGCGACCCCGGGCAGGGCGAGGTCCGCATCCGCCACGAGGCGGTGGGCCTGAACTTCGCCGACACCTACTTCCGTACGGGGCTCTACCCGGTCCCCCTGCCGAACGGCATGGGCGTCGAGGCGTCGGGCGTCATCGAGGCGGTGGGTTCGGGCGTCGAGGGCTTCAGCGCCGGTGACCGTGTCACCTACACCGGCAGTCCGCTCGGCGCGTACAGCACCTCCCGCGTCATGCCGGCGTCCCACCTGATCCGAATTCCGGACGCGATCAGCTGCGAGACGGCCGCGGCGATGACGATGCGCGGGCTGACCGCTTCGTACCTGTTGCGCCGGATCCACCCGCTCAAGTCCGGCGACACGGTCCTGCTGACCGCGGCCGCGGGCGGGGTCGGACTCATCTTCACTCAGTGGGCGGCGCTGCTCGGCATCAACGTGATCGGCACCGTCTCCACCGAGGCGAAGGCCGAGATCGCTCGCGCCAACGGGTGTTCCGACGTGATCGTGCACACGCAGGTCGACGACGTGGCCGCGAAGGTGCGCGAGCTCACGGACGGACAGGGCGTTCCGGTGGTGTTCGACAGCATCGGCAAGACCACCTTCCACAACTCACTCGACGCGCTGTCCCGGCGCGGGCTCCTCGTGTGCTTCGGCACCGCCTCGGGCCCCATCCCCCCGATCGACGCTATGCAGCTCGCGTCCAAGGGCTCCCTGTTCGTCACGCGTCCGGCCCTGGCCGACTACATCGCGGACCCCGCCGAGCGCGCCGAGCTCGCCGGCGAGCTGTTCTCCCACGTCGCCGCCGGCGACATCGACATCAAGGTCAACCAGCGCTACGCGCTCGAGGACGCCGTGCTGGCGCACAAGGAGCTCGAGACCGGACGCAGCATCGGATCGTCCGTCCTCCTCCCCTGACATCGAACGCGCCTTCCGGCGCACCCTGACCGTTTCGACTGCAAGAAAAGGAGCAAAAGTCATGGCCACACTCACCCGTCCTGCGCCGGCACCGGTGCCCACGGACCCGGCCCGCACCGGAAGGCGCAGTCGCACGCCGCTGACCGTCGAGAGGCTCTCGTGCGCACTCGGCGCCGAGGTGAGTGGCCTCGACCTCGGGGACGCGGCGCACGACGACGACCTGTTCGCACGGCTCCGCGCGCTGCTCCTGGAGCACAAGGTGCTGTTCTTCCGGGACCAGGATCTGGCCCGGGCGGATCACGTGACCCTCGCCGAGCGCTTCGGCCCGCTGGAGGACCATCCTGTGCTCGGGTGCGACCCGGACCACCCCGGCCTGGTCCGCATCTACAAGGACGCCGACACCCCGGTCGACCGGTTCGAGAATGCGTTCCACTGCGACGCCACCTGGCGCAACAACCCGCCGATGGGTGCGGTGCTGCGGTGCGTGGAATCGCCGGCGGTCGGCGGCGACACCATCTGGGTCAACATGGCGCTGGCCTACGAGCGGCTGCCGCAGCACGTCAAGGACCGCATCGGCGGTCTGCGTGCCCGGCACAGCATCGAGTCCACCTTCGGCGGCCGGATGCCGATCGAGCAGCGGCTCGCCCTCAAGGAGCGCTACCCGGATCCGGAGCATCCCGTGGTGCGCACCCACCCGGAGACCGGCGAGAAGATCCTGTTCGTCAACAGCTTCGCCACACACCTGACGAACTACCACACCGACGAGAACGTGCGGTACGGGATCGACTACGCGCCCGGTGCGAGCGACCTGCTGCAGTACCTCGTCAGCCAGGCATCGATCCCCGAATACCAGGTTCGCTGGCGGTGGACGGCCGGCAGCGTCGTCATCTGGGACAACCGGTCGACCCAGCACTACGCGGTGCAGGACTACTGGCCGGCGGTCCGGCAGATGGAGCGGGCCGGGATCGCCGGCGACCGCCCCTTCTGACCGCAACGGCTTCACCTTCTTCCCACCCCCGATTCAACCGAAACCGATTCAGAACGGAGCATCACCATGCATTTCCACGACGACGCGCTCTTCCCCGAGGTCCAGGACAAGCTGGTCATCACCTGCGCCCCGTACGGCCCGGAGTGGGAGCTCGACGATTTCCGCGAGGATCTGCCCCTGACTATCGAGGAGCACGTGCAGCAGGCGGTGGACTGCTACGAGGCCGGTGCCACGGTGCTGCACATCCACGTGCGTGAGCTCGACGGACACGGCTCCAAGCGCCTGTCGAAGTTCAACGAGCTCCTCGCGGGCCTGCGTGAGGCCGTGCCGGACATGATCCTGCAGGTCGGCGGCTCGATCTCCTTCGCCCCGGAGGGCGACGGGGCCGACGCCAAGTGGCTGTCCGACGACACTCGGCACATGCTCGCAGAGCTGGATCCGGCGCCGGATCAGGTCACCATCGCGATCAACACCAGCCAGATGAACATCATGGAGCTGATGACCGCGGACGACATCGCGGGCACGTCGATGGAGCGCGAGGACCTCGCGGCCGCCTACCGCGAGATGACGGTGCCGGCCGGCCCCGAGTGGGTCGAGGAGCACCTGCGCCGCCTGCAGGCGGCCGGCATCCAGCCGCATTTCCAGCTCTCGAGCATCCCACAGCTCGAGACCGTCGAACGGCTGATCCGCCGCGGCGTCTACACCGGACCGCTGAATGTCACCTGGGTGGGTATCGGCGGCGGCTTCGACGGCCCCAACCCGTACAACATCATGAACTTCATCAACCGGGTTCCGGACGGCGCGATCCTGACTCTCGAGACGCTGATGCGCAGCGTGGTGCCGGTCAATGCGATGGCGATCGCGATGGGCCTGCACAGCCGGTGCGGAAACGAGGACACGATCTGGGGCCGTAAGGGCACCAAGATGACCTCGGTCGAGCAGGTGCGCCAGCTCGTGCGTATCGCGAACGAGCTCGGCCGTGAGGTGGCCACCGGCAAGGAGGCCCGCGACATCTACCGGATCGGCGAGTCCTACGCCGACGCGGACGAGACACTCGCCAGGCTCGGCTACGCGCCCAACCGCCGCCCCGGCCAGGTCGGCTTCACCCAGCACGCCTGACCAGCACTCCCGACCGGCTGCGGCGCCGTGACCCGGCGCCGCAGCCGGAATAGGGGCCTCCGCCACCGCACCCCCGGCCCCGACTCCCCCGCGCCTCCACCCTTGCCGCGCCTCCGTCCCCGCCGCGCACCTGCGCCCCTCCCGGCTTCCCGCCCCCGGAACTCCCCGTCTCCCCCGCCGCCGGCACACACCGCCCTCATCTTCCGCACGCGCACCCGCAGCTCCCCGCGCTGTTCTACCCTTGATTTCAGGAGCAAGTCATGGCACTGAAAGCCGACTCCCTCGATCTCCCCGATGTCCGGATCGAACCCCCGGACGACTCCCACGACAGCCAGACGTCACAGCCGAAGCCGCCGATGAAGTCCACGAAGCGACGGATCTATCCGTGGATAGTCTTCGGGCTGGCGTTCGCGCTGCTGCTGTCCGACTACATGTCCCGCCAGGTGCTCAGCGCGGTGTTCCCGCTGCTGAAATCCGAGTGGTCGCTGTCGGACTCGCACCTGGCCTCGCTGACGAGCATCGTCGCGCTGTCGGTCGGCATCCTCACGCTTCCCCTGTCGCTGATCGCCGACCGGTACGGACGCGTCCGGAGCCTGGTCGTCATGGCGACTCTGTGGAGCATCGCCACGGTGTTCTGCGCGATCGCGCAGAACTACGAGCAGATGCTGGGCGCGCGCTTCCTCGTCGGCGTCGGCGAGGCCGCGTACGGCAGCGTCGGGATCGCGCTGGTGCTGGGCATCTTCCGCTCCAAGCTGCACGCGACGCTGAGCGGGACGTTCATGGCCGGCGGGTCCTTCGGCTCGGTCGTAGGCGTAGCACTCGGCGGCGTCATCGCCGTCCAGTTCGGCTGGCGCTGGGCGTTCGTCGCCATGGCCGTCCTGGGGCTGATCCTCGTCATCGCCTTCCGCCTCATCGTCAACGAATCGAGGCTGGCCGACCACGCGGTGCGTGAGGACATCGCAGACACCGGAGCCGGATCCGCGCGCATGCGGGCACCGATCTCGAGCCTGTTCACCAACCCGGCCGTGCTCTGCGCCTACATCGGCGGCGGCCTGCAGATGTTCACGGCCGCAGTGCTGCTGGCGTGGACGCCGAGCTTCTTCACCCGGTTCTACGACATGGACCTCGACAAAGCGGCGCTGGCCGCCTCCGGCATCGTCCTGCTGGTCGGTACAGGGATGGTCGTGTGCGGCATGATCACCGACAGGGTGGGCCGGCTGGACGTGATGCGCAAGTGGTACACCGCCGTCGCATACTGCGCGATCTCGCTGGTGTGCCTGGGCATCGGCTTCTCGTTGGGCACCGGCTTCGTCCAGATCCTGCTGCTGTGCATCGGCGCGTTCTTCTCCGCGGGATCCTCCGGGCCCACCGCGGCCATGGTGGCCAACCTGACGCACGAGAGCATCCGCGCCTCCGCGATGGGCAGCCTGACGGTGGCCAACAACCTGCTCGGTCTGGCGCTCGGCCCGTTCGTCGTCGGCGTCCTCGCCGACCACCTGGGCCTGGTCCAGTCGATGAGCCTGGCGCCCCTCGTCTACATCCCCGCGATCATCGCCCTCATCATCGGCCGGCGGCTGCACCCGGCGGGACTGCGCCGCCTCGCCGTCACGGTCGAGAAGACCGCCGCAAAATACGATCGGAGCTCCCTGTGACCACCTCGCACGATCCCACCGTCGTCATCGTCCCGGGCCTGCGCGGTCACGTCGACGACCACTGGCAGACACACCTCGCCGCGGGCCTGGGCCGCACGGTCCGCACCGTGCAGCCCCTCGAGACGACGCCGCTGAGCAGGAAGGCCCGCGTGGCCGCACTCGACGCGGTACTCGCAGAGGTGGAAGGCCCGGTGGTCCTGGTCGCCCACAGTGCCGGCGTGCTGAGCACGGTGCACTGGGCGCAGGAGCCGACCCGCGAGATCCAGGGCGCCCTGCTGATGACGCCGGCCGACATGGAGGAGCCGATGCCCTCGCCGCACCCGACGCTCGAGGAGCTCGACCAGGGCGGATGGCTGCCGATCCCGCGGCGCGTCCTGCCATTCCCGAGCCTGTTGGGCATCAGCACCGACGACCCGCTGGCGCGCTATCGGCGCGTGACCGGAATGGCCGAGGTCTGGGGCAGTCGCCTCGTCGATCTCGGCGCCGTCGGTCACCTCAACCCGGCCGCGGGTTTCGGCCCCTGGCCGCGCGCCGAGGAACTGCTCGCCGAACTGATCGAATCCACCGCGGATCGGCAGACGGCATCGTCCGGAGCATCGGCGGCGATCCGATGACGGCGACGGCTCCGGCGTCCGCCAAGGTGGACGGCGACGTGACGACGCGGAAGGTGTGGGCTTCGGCAGCCGACGCGGTGGCCGATATCCCGGATGGCGCATCGCTGGCGGTCGGCGGGTTCGGCGCTTCGGGCGTGCCGGACCTGCTCGTCGAAGCCCTCGCGGCCGGCGACGCGGGCGGCTTCGAGGTGATCTCGAACAACTGCGGGACAGAGGATTACGGTCTGGGCCTGCTGCTCGCAGCCGGGCGCATCCGCCGCATCATCGCCTCCTTCATCGGGGGCAACGCACTCTTCGCGAAGCAATACCTGAGCGGGGAGCTGGACGTGGAGCTGACCCCGCAGGGCACGCTCTCCGAGCGTCTGCGCTGCGGCGGCGCCGGCATCCCGGCCTTCTTCACCCCGGCCGGGGTGGGCACACCCGTCGCCGACGGCGGAATCCCCGTCCGGTACGCCCCGGATGGGAGCGTCGCGGTCACCTCGCCGCCCAAGGAGGTCCGGTCCTTCCCGGGCGCCTGGTCCGATCGCGAGTACGTGTTGGAGAACGCGATCACGGCGGACTACGCGCTCGTGCACGCCCACACCGGCGACACCGAGGGGAACCTCGTGTTCAACCTCGCAGCCAGGAACTTCAACCCGCTGGCCGCCATGGCCGGCAAGGTGTGCATAGCCCAGGTGGAAAACCTGGTCGAGGCCGGCGAGATCGACCCCGCCCAGGTGCACCTGCCCGGGATCTTCGTCGACCGGATCGTGCACGCCGGGCCGCAGAACAAGTACATCGAGAAGCGCACCGTGCGCGATGCCGTGGAGGACTGACATGACCGCGATTGCAGAACCGGCCCTCCGCGGCTGGACCCGGACGCAGATGGCCGCCCGCGCAGCCAGGGAACTCCGTTCCGGTGAGTACGTGAACCTGGGGATCGGGCTTCCCACGCTGATCCCCGATCACCTGCCCGACGGAGTCCACGTCACCTTGCACAGTGAGAACGGGATCCTCGGCACCGGGCGGTACCCGACGGCCGAGACGATGGACGCCGACCTCATCAACGCGGGCAAGGAAACCGTGACGGTGCGCGCCGGTGCGGCCTTCTTCGACTCGGCGACCTCGTTCGGCATGATCCGCGGCCGCCACATCGACACGGCGGTCCTCGGCGGTATGCAGGTGTCCGCCGGCGGCGACCTGGCGAACTGGGTCGTGCCGGGACAGATGGTCAAGGGCATGGGCGGCGCCATGGACCTGGTGCACGGGGCCAAGAAGGTCCTCGTCCTGATGGAGCACAGCGACAAGCGCGGCGGCGCCAAGCTGGTGGAGCGCTGCACGCTGCCGCTCACCGGCCGCGCGGTGGTGCAGCGGATCATCACCGATCTGGCGGTGATCGACGTGAACGCCGACGGGTTCGTGCTCGTGGAAACCGCGCCCGGCGTCACCGCGGATCAGGTGCGCGCTGCGACCGACGCACCCCTGCGCTGACCTCCCCCGCGGGCCCCGGTTCGCGCCACGCGGCGACCCCATCCTCACCTCGCGATCCTCACCTCGCAAACGACGAAACGGAAATGTTGCAATGTTGAATCTCAGTGTAGTGCTGGAGGACTCGGCCCGGCGGTACCCCGACCGGACGGCTCTGGTGTGCGCCGGCCGCCGCTTGTCCTACCGGCAGGTGGACGAGTGGTCCAACGCGATCGCGAACCTGCTGGCGTCGCGCGGCGTGACCCCCGGGGCCCGGGTTGCGCTCTCCTGCCCCAACATCCCCGAGTTCGTCGCGATGTACCACGGGATCCTCAAGGCCGGCGCCGTAGTGGTGCCCCTCAACATCATGCTCAAGCCCCAGGAGATCGCCTACCACCTGAACGACTCCGGAGCCGAGGTCTACCTGTGCTTCGAGGGCGATGAGGCGCTGCCGACGGGAGACTACGGCCGGGCCGGGTTCGCCGATGCGCACGGGTGCCGGGAGATGTTCACCTTCGCCGGGATCCTCAGCGCCGGGACCGGATCCGCAGACGGGGACCCCGGCGCCGCGTGGGCGCCGCTGGAGGGCATGCCGCGCACGTTCGCGACGTCCGTGCGCTCCCCCGAGGACACCGCAGTGATCCTGTACACCTCGGGCACCACCGGCCGGCCCAAGGGCGCCGAGCTGACGCACGCCAACATGACCCTCAACGCGCTGACCGCGAACAGGTTGTTCGACAGCAATGCGATCCGCCACGACACCTATCTGCTCACCCTGCCGCTGTTCCATTCGTTCGGTCAGACGGTGATGATGAACGCCGGGCTCGCCACGGGCGCGACGCTGGTGCTCCTCCCCCGCTTCGAGGCGCGCGCGGCATTGGATCTGATGCTGGCCGAGGAGATCTCGGTGTTCGCCGGTGTTCCGACGATGTACTGGAGCCTGCTGGGCGCCCTGGACGAGACCGTCGACGTGGCGCGCATCGCGGACAACCTGCGGGTCGCGATCTCCGGGGGCGCGGCGCTGCCCGAGGAGATCCTCTCGGACTTCGCGGACCGCTTCGGCATCCCCGTGCTGGAGGGATACGGGCTGTCGGAGAGCTCCCCGCTGGCGCTGTTCGTGGACCCGCAGCGGGGGCCACGGCCCGGCTCGATCGGCGTGCCGGTGTGGGGCATCGAAGCCCGCTTGGTCGACGCGGACTGGGACGACGTGCCCGAAGGCGGGGTGGGTGAGCTCGCCATCCGCGGGCACAACGTCATGAAGGGCTACCTGAACCGGCTCGACGCCACTGCGGAGGTGCTGCGCGACGGGTGGTTCCGGACCGGCGACCTCGCGCGCCGCGACGAGGACGGTTACTACTTCATCGTCGACCGCGCCAAGGACCTCATCGTGCGCGGCGGGTACAACGTGTATCCGAGGGAGATCGAGGAACTGCTGTTGACGCATCCCGCCGTGTCCCTTGCCGCGGTCATCGGCACCCCGGATGAGCGGCACGGCGAGGAGATCGCCGCGTTCGTCATCCTGGAGCCGGGAGCCCAGATCGGTGCCGACGCGCTCTCGGAGTGGTGCAAGGAGCGACTCGCCGCGTACAAATACCCGCGGTCGATCGAGTTCGTCACCACCCTGCCCATGACGGCGACGGGCAAGATCCTCAAGCGCGAGCTCACGGCCGCGCGTCAGGCGGTCGCGTCATGACAGCGGAGGCGGGAGCCGATCGGGCCGAGCCCACCGTCGAGCGGCTCCGTCGCACCGGAGCCTGGAACCCGTTGTGGGACGGCATGGACGAACTTGATCCGGCCTGGGCGGACGAGTACATGTCCGCCGTCATCGAACCGTACGAGAGCGGGGTGCTGACGCCGAAGACCGTGCAGCTGCTGTGCATCGCCGTGGACGCGTCGTGTACGCACCTGTTCGCCCCCGGCGTGCGCCGGCACATCCGGGCCGCGCTCGACATGGGCGTGACGCCGGAGGAGATCTTCGAGGTGCTCAAGCTGTGCACCACGGTGGGCATCCACTCGATGAACGTCGGGCTGCCGATCCTCCGAGAGGAGGCCGGGCGAACGCATAGTTGACCTTGCCGTCGCGGCAGTGTTTACGGTCTATCGTCATGAGCATCTCGATACTGGACAGTGCTGCGGACATGAACCGAGTGCTGACGTCGGACGCGGACGATCGCGTCGACCTCATCCGTGACATGGGGGCTCCGATGGCGGGGATGTATCAGTTCATCCCCGGAGGCGTGGACATGGCCGGCGAGCACCGGCAGAACTTCGGCTTCCGTCCTGATTCGGCGATGGGTGCTACGGCCGCCCAAGCGTCCGCACGCCCGCGTCCGACATGCTGAGCAAGTCGCTGCTCAGGCTGGGATTGAAGCGAGCAGAATTCTGAAACGATCGGTCCGCGCCGTCTTGTGCCGCGACCGGTCATGCGTGGCTCACCCCATGAGCGCGCCGCCCGCGGAGGCCACGAAGACCAGCATGACGGCGAAAAGGAACCACCCGACTCCCAACCAGACCATCCAGGGGCCGCGGCGACGCCACACCAGCAGGGTGCGGATGAACGCGGTGATCCCGCCCAGTGCGATGATCGCCGGCGGGACGTAGATCATCACGTACTGCGTGGCGGACAAACAGCCGGTCGTACCGTCGTCGCAGTGCACGGGTCTCCCCCACGACATCGCGGCGGTCACGGCGAGGACGATCAACGCACCGACCACGACCGCGGCCGCGTAGCCCACCGTGCCGCGCAGTACGCGCGAGGAAACCGGAGTCCGCTCGATACCCCAGCCCATGGCCGCATCACCTTCGCTTCCATCGAGGGTGCACGCACCCGTATACCCACATCACTACCACCTCCCGGCGCACGCCGGTCCGCCCCGGTGTGCGACAGGGAGAACACGGCATCGGTTTGCGCACCCGCTGGGCGGGTAATCACCGGGAGTCGACCGACTCGACAGTCCGGGAGGTGTGGTGATGACCGAGGAATCGCGCGATGACCAGGGGGATGATCGCGGTCGAGACAGCGAAGACGAGAACCTCCCGGGCAGGAGGGAGTTCCCGGCGAACTCGGAGAAAGACCTCCGGCATCGTGACGAGCGGCTGGGCGACCTCGTCGACCGCATGGAGGAGGGCGTGGAAGCCGAACGCAGCCAGGACGACGTCCGCGGCAACGTCGAGGAGCGGAAGGAGACCACTCCGGTGGAGCCCGACGACCAGGCGCCGGATTGACGAAGGACGTGCGATTGACGTCGGAACTGCGCTTGCCCGCCGGGTGTGCGCGCGGCGCACGGCGTGGTCAGGCCCAGGCGTTGCGTGCCGACCACGCCGTCCCGGTCGAAGCGCAACTCGGGCATTGCACGGTTTCACCGACGGACCATCCGTTGAGACGACCCACCTCGCGGGCGGCGTCCATACTGTCAGCGTGGGTCTCGAATGTGCGTTCGCACTTGTCACACCGCATCTGCATTCGCCGAAACTCCCTGTCTCGTACCGCCCGTACCGCCCGTACGGCCGGTACGGGCAAGCTGGCCCCGGATACCCGCGAGAGCCGGCGACTAAACCGGGCGATGCGCAACGGAACGCAATCGGTGCCCTCGCGGTCGGGTTTTCGCCGCAGCCGGTCGCGTCGCCGGCCACGGTGGGCACCGCTACCGTTCCCGGAGCTCGTCCCGCAATTGGCTCAGCGTGCGGGCCAGTATCCGTGACACGTGCATCTGCGACAGGCCCACGCGCTCAGCGATCTGGCTTTGCGTCATTTCGCCGAAGAACCGCAGGGTGAGGATCCGGCGTTCGCGCGGCGGCAGGGCATCCAGGTGCGGCTTGACCGCCACGTACCCCTCGACGTTGTCGAGGTCCGGGTCCTCTCCTCCCACGACATCGCCCAGATTGAGGCCTTCGGAGCCCGCGGACGGTGGCGCATCCATCGAATCGGGCTGATAGGCGCTGCGGGCGATGAGCCCTTCGGTCACCTGCCGGATCGGCAGGCCGAGTTCGCGCGCGATCTCTGCGGCGGTCGGAGACCGGCCGAGCGACTGTGCGAGTCGCTCGGAAGCGCTGGAGATTGCCAGGTGCAGCTCCTTGGCCCGCCGTGGCACGTGCATCGCCCAGCCGGTGTCGCGGAAATGACGACGCACCTCCCCCATGATCGTCGGCACTGCGAAGGCGACGAAGTTGTCCCCCTTGTCCGCGTCGAACCTGTCGATCGCATTCACCAGGCCCAGCCGTGCCACCTGCAGCAGATCGTCGAAGGGCTCGCCGCGTCCGTGGAACCGCCGCGCGATGTGTTCGGCGAGCGGCAGGCACCGTGTGATCACCTCGTCGCGACGGTGGTCGTGATCGCTGTCCGAGGGACTGCTCCGCAGTGCGCGAAGTGCGCCCGGCACGTCGGCGTAATCATCGCCGCCGCGACCCGCGTGACGATGGACGGTCACTCGGTGACGCCCGAGCTTTTAGTGAAGGTGATCGACCAGCGGCGTGCCGTGTTGTGGGGCTCGGATTCGTCCACCCTGACCTGGGCGTTGTCGGTGAGGGTGTGCAGGACGTGCCAGCCGAAGCCCGTCTCGCGCACCTCGGTTCCGTCGGGCAGTTCCGCGGAAACGGACACGGACATGACGAAGCGCCGCACCTCCATCTCCATCGTGATCGACGGAATGTCCGCCACGGAGCGTTCCAACTGGGCGCACGCCTCGTCCACCGCCAGTTTGACGTCTGCGACCTCGTCGAGGCCGAAGCCGTACAGGATCGCCAACGTCTCCGCGACCGACCTCGCCACCGGAGCCTGGGACGAGGCGGCGTCGAGCGTGAGCGAGACGGGGCCTCGGTGGTCGAGTACCTCCGGTTCGGTGGCCAGATACATCCAGGGTCCTCACTAAAGTAATCGCAGTAGCACGCCGAGAATACCCGGACATCCGGCGGCGAAACCGAGACGGCACGAGCAATTCCGGGAGTAATCCGCAAACGCTGGCAAACCTCGGCGGGACGGGTCACAATGAGGGTGGACCTGGGCGGACCGGTCCTCATCGGGCATCCACGTGATGGCTGCGATGGGGAAGAGATCGCATCACCGCCGCGATCGGATGGACGCCGAGAGAACCGCCTTCCCGGGCCGGCTGTTCGCGTTGTGCGCGATGCCGAGTCGAAAGGGGCACGATCATGGGCAGCAACTACGAGGGGCTTCTCGGGTACTTCTTCTTCCTGGCCGGGCTCGCGGTCGGCGGTCTCGCCATCGTGGCGCTGGCCATGGAGAACTTCCCGTACTTCATCGCCGGAGCGGTGATCGGCGTGGCGAGTCTCGCCGCCGGAATGGCACTGTGGCTCAACGTGTCGCATCGGGAGCATCACGACCCGCTCGAGCCGAGCATGACCCGCGCGGGTATCCGCCGGTACGAGATGCGCCGCAAGACCGGCACCTGCATGTGACATCACCCGAGGCCCGCGCGTGCGGTGGAGGGACATCCGCACGCGCGGGCGAACGGTGAGGGTGCGCTGCCCTCGCGCTCATGACTTCGTGGACTTCATGACGGCGGGGGCCTCACGACGGCACCGTGCGCACGAGCTTGCGATTGACGAACTCGTACATCCCCATGCGTGACAGCTCACGGCCGAAGCCCGAACGCTTGACACCACCGAAGGGAAGGTCGGCCTGGGTGAGCGTGGGCGCATTGATCCAGACCATTCCGGAGTCGATCCGGCGTGCCACCTTCTGCGCGGCGTCGGTGTCGGAGCTCACGATCGTGGCGCCGAGGCCGTACGGCGAATCGTTGGCCATGCGGACTGCCTCGTCGGTGTCGCTGACCCGGTGCACTACGGCCACCGGGCCGAAGAGCTCCTCCGAGAACGCCCGCATCTCCGGTGTGACCTCGGTCAGCACCGTCGGTTGGAAGAAGGCGCCGGCGCCGCCCGGCCCTCGATCGGATTCGGGTGGGCGGCCGCCGCCCACCACTGCGCGTGCGCCCTTGTCCAGCGCATCCCGCACTTGGTCGGCCAGGCCATCCGCGGCCTCCTCGGAGGACAGCGGGCCGAGGGTGGTCTCCGGGTCGGTCGGGTCCCCTGGCGTGTAATCGCTGAACCGTGCGGCCAAGGCTTCGACGAAACGGTCGTGAATGGACTCGGGTACGAAGAACCTCTTCGAGGCCACGCAGCTCTGTCCGGTATTGAACATGCGGCCCTGCACCGCCATGTCCACGGTCGATTCCAGATCCGGGCTGTCGAGCACGATGAACGGGTCGTTGCCGCCGAGCTCGAGCACGCACTTCTTGATGTGGCGGCCGGCCTGCTCGGCCACAGCGGCACCGGCCCCGTCGCTTCCCGTCAACGCGACGCCCTGCACGGCGGGGTGCGCGATGACCCGCTCCACGTCGCGCGTGCGCAGGAAGACGTTGGTGTACACGCCCTCCCCCGTCCCCGCATCGGCGAAGATCTGCTCGATCTTGAGTGCGGTGAGCGGGCAGGTGGACGTGTGCTTGAGCAGGATCGTGTTGCCGGCGACGAGGTTCGGTGCAGCCAGGCGCACCACCTGGTAGAGCGGAAAGTTCCACGGTTCGATGCCGAGCAGGACGCCGAGCGGCTCGTAAACGACGCGGGCGTCGCCGCCCTCTGCGATGTCGAGCGCTTCGGGTTCCAGGAACCGCGGGCCGTTGTCGGCGTAGAAGCGCAGGATGTCGGCGGAGGTCTTGATCTCCCAATGGGCCTCGCCGATGAGCTTGCCCATCTCGGCGCTGATGGTGCGCGCCAGGTCGTCCGCCCGCTCACGGACCAGATCCGCTGCGCGGGAGACGACGGCGGCGCGTTCGCCGGCGCCGAGTTCCCGCCACTGTTCGAAGCCGGCGTGGGCGCGGTCGATGATCTCGTCGAGCTGCTCGATCTCCAGGTATGGGAATTCGCCGAGCGTCTCGCCGGAGTACGGGTTGATCGAGCGGAACGGCTCAGCGTCCGGCCCGGTGGCGCTCATCGGTTGAATGCTGGTCGAGGTCACGGCGTGTCCTCCTCACTGTTGTCAGCTGTGCGGCGGTTACCCGAGCCCACGACTGGACAAACACGCCGGATCCGCCGTGGCGCCGTTCACCCCGCGCGGAGCCCCGGCTCGCGGGGGCGCTGGCCATGACGCGACTCCACCCACCGGCGAGCCTGTTCTAGGCGGGGTGGCCGGGGTCGAGATAGAGAACGTCGTGCATCCCCAGGAGGTCTTCGACCGGCCCGGCCACGGCGGCCGCATCGGGTGCGACGACGAAGCCTTCGTGGTCGCCGAACACGGTGGTCGCTGTGATCGGCCCGGAGAACCACGCCCGCGCCTCGCCGAGGATCGGGACGCCGTGGGCGTCCGGCTTCCATGCGCACCGCGCGAACTTGTCGACCCGGTCTCCCGTTTCGGTCCCGAACAGGCGCGCCAGGCGATGCTGGTGCGGGCCGAGGACGTGCACGGCCAGCCGCGTGGCCCTCCGGGTAAGCCGATAGGTGTGGTTCTTGTCCGACAGGCACACCAGGAATCGCGCCGGCGCGATGGAGACCTGGCATCCGAAACCGACGAGGCAGCCGGCCCGCTCTTCTCCGTGGCGGGTGGTGACCACGTACATCGGCTGGTTCAGCGACGCCGCGATGCTTTCGAAGTCGCGCAGCGGCTGCTCCTCGGTCGGCATGGGTGCCTCCCCGGCTTGGTCGTGGCCGTCATCGTCGCGGCGGCATCCGCGTCAAATCAGGGGCGTCCGCCCCGTGGCTGCGCGTGTATTCCTTGGCGGCGGCCCGGGCGCGCGCAAACTCTCCGGCGGCATCCGGCCCTGCATCGCCCGCCGCGTGCCGTGCGCGGGCCAGTGCGTCGAGCGCGAGGCTGTAGCGGTCCATGCCGTTGAGCATGAGCATATCGAACGGCGTGGTCGTCGTGCCCTCCTCCAGGTAGCCGTGCACATGCAGGTTCGCGTGGCAGGCGCGGCGGTAGGTGAGCCGGTGGACCGCGCTGGGATACCCGTGGTAGGCGAAGATCACGGGGGAATCGCGGGCGAACAGCGCGTCGAATTCGTCATCGCTGAGTCCGCGCGGTTCTTGTTCCGGGGTCTGCATGCGGAGCAGGTCGACCACATTGACGACTCGCACTTGCAGGTGCGGCACGTGCTGCGACAGCAGTCGGGCCGCCGCGACCGTCTCCGCCGTGGGCACCTCGCCGGCGCACGCCAGCACCACGTCGGGTTGCTGTGCGCCGTCCTCGGTGCCCTCCTCGGGCCAGATGCTCATGCCGCGTGCGCAGTGCTCCCGTGCCTCGCCGAGCGTGCGGTAGACTGGCGACGGGTGTTTGCCGGCCACGATCACGTTCATGCGGCCGACACTCGACAACGCCTCGTCCGCCACTGCCAGCAGCGCGTTCGCGTCCGGCGGGAACAGCACGCGCACCAGGTCGTTCTTCTTGTTCATCACCAGGTCGATGAAGCCGGGGTCCTGGTGGGAGAAACCGTTGTGATCCTGGCGCCACGCGTGTGAGGTGAGCAGCAAGTTGAGCGAGGCGGGAGGCTGGCGCCAGTCGATCGCCCGTGCGCCTTCCAGCCATTTGGCGTACTGGCCGACCATGCTGTCGACGACATGGGCGAACGCCTCGTACGTGGCCAGCATGCCGTGCCGGCCCGTCAGCAGGTACCCCTCCAGCCAGCCCTCGCACAGGTGCTCGGAGAGCACCTCCATCACCCGGCCGTGCGGCCCCAGGTTCTCGTCGTGAACGCCATGGCCCAGCGGATCGGTCGACCCTGAGCGCCACACCCGGTCGGTCGTTTCGAACACCGCCGACAGCTTGTTGGAGTCCGCCTCGTCAGGTGAGAAGAGCCGGAAGGTATCGGGATTCCGTTCGATCACAGTCCGCAGGTACCGGCCCAGTGCCGCAGTAGGCGAGCATTCGCAAAGACGCCCGCTGCTCCCCTGCCGTGCCTCCTGGATCTCGGACTCCGGTACCGCCGCCTCCTGCGGATCCGGCAGGTCGAGGTCGCGCCGCACGCCGCCGGCGTTGGCGCGCGGGTTCGCGCCCATCCTTCGGTCGCCGTCCGGCATGTACCTGAGCACGCTTTTCGTGGGGCGCCCGTCGGCGTCGAACAACTCCTGCGGACGGTAGCTGCGCAGCCAGTCCTCCAGCTCCGTCAGGTGGCCGGTCGCCTCACGGGATACAGCGAGCGGGACCTGATGCGCCCGGAAGGTGCCTTCGATCGGTGTGCCGTCGACGAGGGAGGGGCCGGTCCACCCCTTGGGGGTGCGCAGCACGATCATCGGCCAGCGGAGGCGGCCGTCCGGCGTTTCGCCGGCGCGGGCGGAGCTTTGAATGGCGTCGATCCTGTCGACGCAGCCGTCGAGGGCGGCGGCCAGATCGGCATGCACCATCTCCGGCGCGGCGCCTGCCACCTCGACGGGCTCGTATCCGTACCCGCGCAGCAACGCCCGCAGGTCGGCCGGGTCCATGCGGGCGAGAACGGTGGGCCCCGCGATCTTGTAGCCGTTCAGGTGCAGGACGGGCAGCACCGCGCCGTCCACCACCGGGTCGAGGAATGACGTGCTGTGCCAAGACGCCGCCAGCGGCCCGGTTTCGGCCTCGCCGTCCCCGACCACGCACACCGCCAGGGCGTCGGGTGCATCGAACACGGCACCGCATGCGTGCGCCAGGCTGTAGCCCAGCTCGCCGCCCTCGTTGATCGAGCCGGGAACGTTCGGTGCGGCGTGGCTCGGAATGCCACCCGGAGTGGAGAACGCCTGGAAAAGCCGCTGCATGCCGGCTTCGTCCCGCGGCATCGAGGGGTCGCGCTCACCGAGCGATCCTTCGAGGAACGTGTGCGCCAGCAGTGCGGGGCCGCCGTGGCCCGGCCCCGCGACGAAGACGACGTCCAGATCACGCTCGCAGATGATGCGGTTGAAGTGGCTGTACACCAGCGTCAACCCGGGGACGGTTCCCCAGTGACCGACGACGCGCGGCTTGAGATCATCGGGTCGCAGCGGCTGCCGTAGCAGCGGATCGCCGTCGAGGTAGAGCTGTCCTGCGGCGAGGTAGTTCGCCGCGCGCCACTGTGCATCGACGGCCGCAAGGTCGACCCGGCCGCCGGGAGCGTGCTTCGCCTGCACCGCTCAGTCCGTCCGCGGGGCAGAGAATGCCCGCACCATCGCAGAACAGAACGCGGGCAGGTCGTCGGGCATGCGGCTCGACACCAGAATGTTGGGGCCGTGATCGCACACGACGACCTCCTGATCCACCCACTCGGCCCCGGCATTGCGCAGGTCCGTGCGCAGGCTCGGCCACGATGTCATCACTCGCCCGCGGACCGCGTCGGCCTCGATGAGGGTCCACGGCCCGTGGCAGATCACCGCGACGGGTTTGCCCGCGTCGAAGAACGCCCGGACGAATGCGACGGCATCGGCGTCGGTGCGCAGGATGTCCGGGTTCGCGACGCCGCCGGGGAGCACGAGGGCGTCGTAGTCGCTCGCGGCGTCCGCGTTCGCGGCCGCCTCGGCCTCGAACGTTCCTTCGCGATCGAGGTGGTTGAACGCCTGAATGCTGCCTGTACGGGTGGATACGAGTGTGGGCGTCCCGCCGGACCGCTGTACCGTCCGCCACGGCTCCGTCAGCTCGATCTGCTCGACTCCCTCGGGCGCGACCAGCATCGCGATATTCCGCCCGCCGAGTCCGGTTGCCGCGTCTGCTTCACTCATCGGTACTCCTCACCAGGGTCGTCGCGGTCCTCGATGCGCGTGGACGCCGTGGGGACGTCGTCGTCGGCCGGCCGCGCATCCGGGTCCGACGATCCGCCGGGTACGGACTCGGCGGTATCGGGCCGCTCGGACCACAGTCGATGATCGATACTCTCGCCTTCGGCCTGTTCGCGGGCGGTCACTCCGTCCCTGTCCGCTGCGCTCCAGTCCTCGGGCGGCTCGACGCCCTCCTCGAGCGGGTCGGCGCCCAGGCGATCCTCGTCGAGGTCCTCGGCATCGACCGACGACGTGAGGTCGGTGTTGACCGCCGATTCCGGGTCGACCTGGAGTTCAGGGCCGCCGCTTGGAGCGCCGCCGACGTCGGCTCCGGCGTCATGGTCCGTCGTGGAGTCCTTCACGTCCTGCTCCTTTCCTCTCGTTCCGGCCGCCCCTGGAGCGTCCGGCGCTTCCGGTTCGGTGCGTTCCATCGACAGGGTTCCCACAGTGCGGCCGATCAATCACGTGCGCCTCGGATCTCTTGTTCCGCGGCGGAGGTGTGAAAGCGGCGGAAGCCGGGTAACCCGGAACCGCTTGACACTGAAATGAGACCCCACAGGAAGAGAGGCAGAGACGATGCGACAGAATTTTCCCGGCCTCATCGCCTGGACGTTGTTCCTCATCGGCCTCGGCGCCGCCGGGGTATGGCTGGTGATCCTCGGCAGGAGTGGAAGCGACGGTGCCGTCATCCCGGGCGTCATCGCACTGGTGTGCCTGATCGGCGCGGGTGCGCTGTGGCTTTCGATCCGTCTGCTCCTGCACAACGACCCGATGAACCCGGAAGTGCTCGAGGACGAGGAGAAGGTCTACCTCAAGCGGCGCCGCGACAAGCGCAACCGCAGGGCGCAGGGCAAGGAGGGGGCGGCCGACGGCGAACCGGTGTGACGTGGCCGGTCCCGCTGTGCACAGCGCGTCGTCAAGTCACGTGTCAGCGCAGGCGTTCGCTGTGGCGGGCCAGGGCCACCAGTTCCGCGCACATCCGCGCCAGTTCTTCGTGCGGGGCGCCCTCGTCGACGGCCGTCGCCACGTCCTCGCAGGCGCAGCGGAGCTGGAAAGCCCTGTCTGCCACGGCGCCCGCGTCGGCGGCGCTCAGGATGACCGCGTCCTCGGGTACGGCAGTGCCGGCAAGCGTCTGCCGCTGCTCGTAGGCGCGCTGCCGGCACGATTGCCGACAATAGCGGCGGCGCCGGCCTGTGGAGACCTCCGCGACGGGCCTGCCGCACCATGCGCACGGCGACGGCTTGTTCTGCACGCCCGGGAGCCTACCGCGAGCCTGCCCCGCACCCGCCGGTAGTCTTGGCAGGCGAGCCGCGTCCGTCGCCCGACCTGCGGCCGGCGGGAACGTTTGCGCGTCGTCGTGCGTTGAGGATGGTGGATGGCGGCCGCATCACGGAAGGATCGCGGTCGCGCACAGGTGCCCCACTGGCGACACCGACTGGATTATCGACAGAATTGAGGAGCGATCATGGCAGATCGAGTTCTGCGGGGAAGCCGACTCGGCTCCGTCAGCTACGAGACCGATCGCGACCACGACCTGGCCCCCCGCCGTACTGCGCGGTACCGCTGCGAGAACGGGGAGGAATTCGAGGTGCCGTTCTCCGACGACGCCGATTTCCCGGCCTCGTGGGTGGGGCGCAACGGCCTCGAGGGCAAGCTCGTCGAGGGCACTGCGCAGGAGGAGAAGAAGGCCAAGCCGCCGCGTACCCATTGGGACATGCTGCGCGAGCGCCGGTCGCTCGAGGAGCTCGAAGTGCTGCTCAAGGAGCGCCTGGACCTGCATAAGACCCGTAGGCGCAGTTCCGCCGGCTGACTCCGGCGAAAGCTCACGTCGTGCGGTGAGCGCACGACGACTGCTTTTCGGGCCCCGCACCGACAGGTGCGGGGCCCGAGCGGTGTGCGGGGTACCCGGCGAGCGTTGTTTGGTTCGTGTCGGCGTCGGGTAGTCGGCGCTGAGTGTCCCGCGCCCATCGCGTGAGACGCCGCAGTGCGACGACGAGGAAAGCAGCCTGACGAGGAAACGGAGACCCAAGATGCCGAGCACTCCCGTACAGGATCGTCCGGGATTCGCTCCGATGCTCCCCGGTGCGCGTGGCAATCTGTCCGAGTGGGTTCTGAGGAGGCTCGAGGGACGCAGTGACAGAGGAATGCCTGATCCGTCCCGCGCCGACCCGCTGGGCGCAGACCTGCAGATGGCGCTGTTCGTCTGCTACGAACTGCACTATCGCGGGTTCCGCAATGTCGGAGACGGATGGGAATGGGATCCGGCACTGCTGGAGTTTCGTGCCGGGTTGGAGTCGGCCTTCATCACCCGGTTGCGCGCGCGAGTCGCCGGCGTGGACGAGCATGCAGCGGGGTGCGTCGGGGACGGACTTGATGCCGAGACCGCTCTGGACCACGCCACGGCCGGGCGCCCCGGGGACCGTGGGCCCGCCGACCACCTGGCGGCCGACGGCTCATGGGAGCAGATGCGCGAGTACTTCATCCACAGATCCGTCTACCAGCTGAAGGAAGCCGACCCCTACGTGTGGGCGATCCCGCGACTCCGTGGGCAGGCGAAGGCATCGCTCGCGGCGGTCGAGTTCGATGAATTCGGCGCGGGTCACGGCGCGGAGGTGCACTCGCGGTTGTTCGCCGATCTTTTGGACGCCGCCGGACTGGATTCGACGTACCTGGCCTATGCGGACCGCGTGCCGGCGCCGACGCTGGCGGTTGCCAATCTGGCGACGACCTTCGGCCTGCACCGTTCGCTGCGCGGTGCGCTCGTCGGGCACTTCGCGGTCACTGAGAGTTCCACCGGCCCGGCGGCCAAGGCGCTTGAGCGGGCCCTGAAAGCGATGGCGGCACCCGAGCCCTGCGTGCGCTTCTACACGGAGCACGTCGAGGCGGACGCTGTACACGAGCAGGTGGTCCGGTATGACATCCTGCAGCCGCTGCTCGAGGCCGAGCCGTGGCTCACCGATGATGTCGTTTTCGGGATCCGGGCGGTGGGGACGCTGGAGGCGGACCTCTCCACCCTGCTACTCGACAGTTGGGACCAGGGCAGAAGCTCGCTCGGCCCCGTCGGCGGCAGCCCGACTCGCGGATAAGGCTCCGGCTCAGGACGTCTCCGAAGACTTTCTGTCCTCCCCTGCCGTTCCGCCCGCGCGGCGGCGTCCACGCGGCGATTTGTGGCTCGCGTCGCACAGCGGGTACACGGCGCTGCGGTGGCACATGCAGATCGCCACCATGAACCGATTCGACCGCACCACCTCCCCCGACGGCAGCGACACTTCGAGCGGGCCTTCGACCAGCAGCGGTCCACCGGGCACGACGCGCGCCCGCCGAAGGGGGGCCGAACTCTGCGAAGTCACGGGCATGGCAATCATCGAGGGTCTCCTTTCTGTAGCCTGCCGTCCGCGATTCCCCGCCGAGCGTCGGCGCAAACCGGGTTTGGCGGGTGATGACCGTGGTAACCGGTCACGGACCCGGCAGGCGGTTCGCCGCCCCGGGCGCAGTCGGCTACCAATGGACGAATGGAGCACCGGATGGGCAGCGACGGTGGCGACAACGTCGCTCAGGTCCCGCGGGTTCTGCGGTTGCCGGGCGTCTACCGACCGCAGGAGGACACCGCGCTGCTCGTCGAAGCGGTCCGTGGACTGCGGATGACCGCGGACACAGCGGTGCTGGACGTGTGTACCGGAAGCGGAGCCGTCGCCCTGGCGGCCGCATCCGCAGGGTCCCGGAATGTGACCGCCGTCGACATCAGCCTCGCATCGGTCTGGTCCGCGCGGTGCAATGCCTGGTTGCGCGGATACCGCTGTTTGGATGTACGGCGGGCCGACATCACCGGCTTTCGGTTCGGCGGCCGTTTCAACCTCATCGTCTGCAACCCGCCGTACGTTCCCACGCCGTCTTCCGCACGCACCCGTGGCGCCGACCGGGCCTGGAATGCGGGGCCGTCGGGGCGGGCGTTGCTCGACCCCCTTTGCCGATCGCTCCCGTCGATGCTGGCCGACGGCGGGCGACTACTGATGGTGCAGTCGGAGTGTGCGGACATCGACCGCACGGTCGCTGAGCTCGCGCAGCGGTGCGCCGACGCGCGCGTGGTGGCGCGCAGACGGATCCCCTTCGGCCGGATCATGTCAGACAGGACGGGTTACCTGGGGGGAGCGGGCCTCCTGCCCGACCTGCCGGACGGTCGCAATACACCCAGCGAGGAGATCGCGGTGATCGAGGCGGTAGCCGCCGTGCGATGGCCGGCGCTGGAGCCCGCAGAGTCGCCGAGTGCCCTACGGGGCTGATATAGGGCCGGTATGGCTTGCCGTCACCGCGATGGACCCGTGACGACGTCGGGAGGTCCCCGCCACTCCTCGGCGTGCGCCGGGCGCGACGATCATCGGTTCCACCTCCTCCTGAGCTCGTCATCGGCTCGGGCACCGTGCTTGTCGCTGCCGCATTCCATCGCTCTGATCTCCTTCCCCTGTTCTCTGCCCGTGCGCCGGTGTCAGGGGCGTCGGTGCCGGATGCGCAGCTCGTCACCGTACAGACCGGATCTCGACTGCGCCGTCGACGATCCGGGCGTCGTACGCCGGCTGCGGCGAACTCGCCGGACCACGCACCACCGTGCCGTCGTCGAGACGGAACACGCTGCCGTGCCACGGGCAGGTGACGCATCCGGCCGTCCTCTCCCCCTCCCCCAGTGGCCCGCCCATGTGGCTGCAGGTGGCGGCGATAGCGCTGACCCGGCCACTGCGGCCCCGCGACAGCAGGATCGACTGGCCGTCGCAGTGGGCCGTCAGCGTGCCGTCCTCCGGCAATTGCGCTTCCCCTGCCACGCGTGTCCACTCGGACGGGATGTCCAACCACGCCGTGTGGTTCACGTTCATCGCCCGTGCGTACGTGAGGTGCCCGCCCAAATAACCGCCGCCGCCGACCAGTGCGAGTCCCGCCCACGACAGCGCCTTGCCCGGCACGATCCTCCCCCGGAAGCGCAGCGCCAGCGATGCGAGGAACAGCATCGATGCGCTCGAATTGGCGGCGGCGTGCACGGCGCCGACGCGCGACTCCGGGGCCTTGGTGTCCGCCCAATCGTTAAGCCCCGTCGCGGCGGCGGGCACTGCCGTGAAGAGTCCGGCGGCGATGAGGGTGCCCGCCGCCCGGTTGCCCTGCTTGCCTCCGACGATGTCGAACAGCGCGGACATTCCCCACGCGCCGATCGGGACCGCCACCAGCATCGGATGGAAGGGATGCCCCAGCCATGTGCCACTGAGCGTGTTCCGCACCGTCGTCGGCTGCACCGCTCGGTGTACGGCATCGGACACGGGACTGACGAAGCGATCGAGTGGCGCGAGACCCTCGATCCGTTGCATCGCATCGTGTAGAGCTGTCATCGGTGATCCCTTCCGGTGTGTGTTTTCGGTTGCGTACGCAGAACGGGCGTGCAGTGCGATCAGTAGGCGTTGGCGCGCGATGGCTGCTTTCCATCGGTCATGGCCCTTATCGGGCCGGCCAGTTCGTCGGCGAAGAAGGCGAAGAATCCGTCGATCTCGGGGCCGGCGTTCATGAGGGCGACGCGGTCGAATCCGGCGGCCACGAACTCGCCCACCGCATGTAGATGGGACTGTGGATCAGGCCCGCAGGGCATTGCCGCGCGGACGTCGTCCTCGCGAATGTGCGCCGTTGCGGCCTCGAAGTTGACCGGGTTGGGCAACTCGGCCTGCACTTTCCACCCGGTCAGGCCGAATCGGAACCGCTTGTGTGCGGTGCGCGCCGCCTCCTGCTCGTCGGGGGCCCACGCCAGGGGGACCTCTGCGTAGCGGGGACCGGTTCCGCCGGCGCGGCGGTAGGCCTCGACCACGCCGGCGTCGGGTGCCGTGGCGAACAGTGCATCGCCGTGCTCCCCCGCCAGGGCCGCGGAGGCATCGCCGGAGGCGGCGATCGCCACGGGTGGCGGCGTGCCGGGCAGATCGAACACGCGGGCATCGTCGAGTTGCAGGTGGCGTCCCCGGTACGAGCGGTACCCGCCAGACCAGAGCAGGCGGATGATCTCCACAGACTCGCGCAGCATCTCGTGCCGCACCGAAACCGAGGGCCAGCCCGCTCCCACCACGTGCTCGTTGAGGTTCTCCCCCGCTCCGATCCCCAGTGTGAAGCGCCCGTCCGAGAGCAGGGCGGTCGTCGCGGCCGCCTGCGCGATGATCGCCGGATGATAGCGGCCGAACGGGCAGGTGACTCCAGTGGCGAGACCTATGCGGTCGGTGGCCTGCGCGGCGGCTCCCAGCATCGACCAGGCGAACCCGGAGTGCCCGTGGCTGAACAGCCACGGGTGGAAGTGGTCGCTCACCTCGACGAAATCGAAACCGGCCTGCTCGGCCGCCCGCGCCTGACGAACGATCTCTGTCGGCGCGAAGGTTTCCGCCATCAACTTGTAACCGATCTGGACCATCGTGGCGCCGCTCCTCGCACAGATCACACCTCGGCCGCCTGCAACCGGACAGCGCCCTGCAAGCGGCCGGCTTCGCGACGAGGTTACCCGTGGTGGAGGCTGATAAACCATGGGCGGGAATGCGCTCGGCGGGCATCTCCCGGTTCGCGCGCGATCCCGAATTGATTTCACAGGTGTTCAATTATCCGCAAAGCGACGCACACTGCGACGGGGGCCGATACGGTCGTGCCAGATCAAGAAGCGGATCACATGCGCAGGGGAGGAACGGCAATGGGCCAGACCATCCGCGACGTCACTTTTCAGCTGATGAGAGACCTGAACCTGACGACCATCTTCGGCAATCCGGGATCCACCGAGGAGACCTTTCTCAAGAACTATCCTGCGGACTTCCGCTACATCCAGGCATTGCAGGAGGCGTCGGCCGTGGCGATCGCCGACGGCTATGCGCAGGCGACGAGGCGGCCCGCTCTGGTCAACGTCCACACGGCCGCCGGCGTGGCGAATGCGATGAGCAACATCATGACCGCGTCGATGAACCAGACCCCGTTGATCATCACTGCGGGCAATCAGACTCGGGAAATGCTGCTCATGGAGCCGTGGCTGATGAATGTCCAGCCGGAGGATCTGCCTAAGCCGTGGGTGAAATGGAGCTACGAGCCGGTGCGTGCCGCCGACGTACCGGCCGCGTTCATGCGCGCCTATGCGGCCGCATTGCAACCGCCTGCGGGGCCGGTGTTCCTGTCGATCCCTTTGGACGATTGGGAGCAGCCTGCCGCCGGCTCGAACCCGGTCGCCCGCACCGTAGCCACCCGCGTGGGTCCGGACCCGGTGCGCATCGCCGAGTTCGCGCAGGCGCTGTCCGACGCGAAGGATCCGGCGCTGATCTTCGGCGCGTCCATCGCCAGGGGCGACGGCTGGGACCAGGCTGTGACACTGGCGGAGAAGCTCGGCGTCCATGTCTATGCGGCGCCCGCCTCGGAGCGCCCCCCGTTCCCGGAGGACCATCCCCTGTACGTCGGCGGACTTCCCTTCGCGATCGGCCCGCTGTCGAAGAAGCTCACCGGTCACGACGTCGCGATCGTCATCGGGGCGCCGGTGTTCCGCTACTACCCGTACGTCGCCGGCGACTACCTGCCCGACGGGCTCCGGCTGCTGCATGTCACCGAGGACCCGGCGCAGGCGGCGCGGGCGCCCGTCGGCGACAGCCTCGTCAGCGACGCGGTTCTCGCGACGGAAGCGCTCACCGAACTTATCCCGGGCCGCCCCCACCGGAAGGTGGTCATGCAGCCGCACCGCATGGCGCCGCACGGCCCCGGCGTCTCCGTCCGCGAGGATTCCCGCATGGGCGCCGACGAACTTTTCGCCACGCTGTATGACGCGATGCCCGAGGACACGGTGGTGGTCGAGGAGTCGCCGTCGAACCTGGGCGATTTCCACGCCGCATGGCCCATCGTCAAGCCGGACTCCTTCTACACCTTCGCCTCGGGGAGTCTGGGGTGGAACCTGCCCGCCGCGGTGGGACTGGCGCTGGCAGAACGGGACTCCGGCCGGAACCGCCCCGTAATGGCGATGATCGGCGACGGCTCGATGCAGTATGCGGTGCAGGGCCTCCACTCCGCGGCGCAGGAGCAACTGCCCATCATCTACGTGATCCCGTGCAACGGCGAGTACGCGATCCTCAAGTCGTTCGCGGACCTCGAAGACTCCCCCGGCGTGCCCGGCCTCGACGTTCCGGGGCTGGACGTCGTGGCGCTCGCCAAGGGCTACGGCTGTACCGGGGAACGCGCCGAGACCGCCGAGGAGGTGCGTGCCGCCGTCGCGCGTGCCCTCGGAAGGCCCGGCCCCACCGTGCTGGAAGTGCCGATCGAGGCCAAGGTGCCGCCACTGCTGTGACCCTGGCACCCGTCCTCGGGCGTGCGGGGTACAACGAGAGTGGGGAGGCGACCATAAGTTCGCAACTCACGGTTTAGGAGTAGACGATGTTTCGATGGTTGGCGGTTGCAGCGCTGTGGATGATAGGCGGCCTGTCGTTCGTTCTGGTGTTCATGGTGTCGCTGTGGTGGCTGTTCCTCACGGTGCCGTTCCTGCTCCTCGCGCTGGTGGGCGCGTGGGATCTGCTGCAGGCCCGGCACAGCATCCTGCGCAACTTCCCCATCCTCGGGCATGCGCGCTTTATGCTCGAATTCATCCGTCCGGAGATTCAGCAGTACTTCGTCGAGCGCAACACCGACGGGACGCCCTACGACAGGGACACCCGCTCCACGATCTACCAGCGGGCCAAGGACATCAAAGACGTCGAGCCCTTCGGCACCGAACGCAACGTGAACGCGATCGGCTACGAGTTCGTCCGCCACTCGATCATTGCGCAGCCGGCGCCCGCGGAGACCCCGCGCGTGCGGATCGGCGGCCCGGACTGCAAGCAGCCCTACGACATGGCGCTCTACAACGTCTCCGCGATGAGCTTCGGCGCGCTGTCCGCCAACGCGATCATGGCGCTGAACGGCGGTGCGGCGAGGGGCGGCTTCGCCCATGACACCGGGGAGGGCGGCCTGAGTCCGTACCACCTCAAACCGGGCGGGGACCTCATCTGGGAGATCGGCACCGCCTACTTCGGTACCCGGACCGAGGACGGGCACTTCGATCCGGACACCTTCCAGAAGAAATCCCAGAATCCTCAGGTGAAGTGCATTTCCATCAAGCTGTCGCAGGGGGCGAAGCCCGGGCTCGGCGGCGTGCTGCCAGGGCCGAAGGTCACCCAGGAGATCGCCGACACCCGTGGTGTCCCCGTGGGCAAGACCGTCGTCTCCCCACCGTCGCACAACGCCTTCCACACGCCGGCCGAACTGTGCCGGTTCATCGGCACGCTGCGTGACTTGTCCGGCGGCAAGCCGATCGGCTTCAAGCTGTGCGTCGGATCGCGCAGTGAGTTCCTCGGCATCTGCAAGGCGATCCGGGAAACCGGCATCGCACCCGATTTCATCATCGTCGACGGTTCCGAGGGCGGCACCGGCGCCGCGCCCCTCGAGTTCGAGGACAACGTGGGCATGCCGCTCACCCATGGCCTGATGACGGTGCACAACGCTCTGGTGGGGACCGGGCTTCGGGATCAGATCCGGGTCGGGGCCTCCGGAAAGGTGGCCAACGGCATCGACATCGTCAAGAGGGTCATCCAGGGCGCCGACTTCACGCTCGCCGCGCGGGCGATGATGTTCGCCGTCGGGTGCATCCAGGCGCAGAAGTGCCACACGAACACCTGCCCCGTGGGCGTCACCACCCAGGACCCCAAGCGTTTCCGTGCGCTGGACGTGCCGGACAAGACAACGCGCGTGTACAACCTGCAGCGCAACGTGGTCGACAACGCCAAGCAGGTGGTCGCCTCGATGGGGCTGGGCGGCTTCGACGATCTGCACCCCTCGATGCTCATGCGGACCGTCAACTTCAACGACCAGCGCACCTATGCGGAACTGTACGAATGGCTGCGGCCCGGCCAGCTGCTGGAGGATCCGCCGCTGTCGTGGATTGAGGACTGGGAGTGTGCGCGCGCGGACACGTTCGTTCTCACGGCCGCGCAACTTCCGGATCCGTCCCGGCGCACCCCGGTGTACTCCGAGGAGGTCCCGTTGGCGGTCTGATCCGCGCCGGCCGGCCGCTGCCGGCCGAGGCGCTCCGGAGCCGGAGACGCGGGTCCCCGGCCGTTTGTGACACGAACGATCGCTGCACGGACCGGCAGGCGGGGAAATGACACAGCAAGGCCGTGAGAACAGTCGCGACGCCGCTGCCGCACGACGCAGGGAAGCCGCCGGAAGACGAAGGGACTCGGCCGAGCTCGAGGACGACTTCCACAACGTGGCACTGCTCCGCGAGGAGGGCGTGCACCCGCGCATGTCCCTCACCCGCATCCACGTGCGGATAGGGCGGCGGTTCGTCTCGGTGTGGTGGGCGCTCCCCGCGGCGCTGATCGGCGGCATCGCGGTGGTGATCGTGGCCAAGGTACTCATGGGCATCGATGCCGTCGGTGGAACCGACGGGTTCACCGCGGCGCACCCGTGCGAGCCGTCGATGGACGAGCTCCGGTCGGAGGGCCGGCCGTTCGGCATACCGGCGTGGAGCATCGCCACCCACGCGCTGAACTTCTTCATCATGGTCATGGTGGTGCGGGCCGGCTGGCAGATCCTCGCCGACCACCCACGGCTCTACCTCAAGATGCACTGCACCCCGGACAAGGAATGGTTGCGCTTCCGCGGCGCGATGCCGAAGAACCGCGTCTGGACCGCGAAGGACGACGCCATCACGCTCAGCCCGATGGTGGGCATGCCCGGCGGGCGGCACACCATCGGGGTGGCGCGCCACTGGCATTTCCTGTTCGACATCCTGTTCGTGCTCAACGGCGTCGTCTTCATCGTCCTGACCTTCGCGTCCGGACACTGGCGCAAGCTGGTCCCCACGGAGTGGTCGATCTTCCCGGACGCGGTCTCCTGCCTGGTGCAGTACTCGTCGCTGCGCCTGCCGCACGAACTCGGCGGCTACTACACCTACGACGCGCTTCAGCAGCTGAGCTACTTCGCGATCGTGTTCATCTTCGCCCCGCTGGCCATCCTCACCGGCATCGCGATGTCGCCGGCGATGGACAACCACTTCACCTGGTATCAGAAGATCTTCGGCAACAGGCAGATCGCCCGCTCGCTGCACTTCCTGGTGATGGTCGTGTTCGTCGTGTTCTACGGCATCCACATGCTCATGGTGGCCGCCACCGGGTTCGCGGAGAACCTCAACGCCATCACGCTCAACGTCGCCCCCGCCGACGGGTTCAACCTCAACGGCATAGCGCTGTGGGGCCTGGCGATACTCGTCGTGATCCTGTTCAACGTGTGGGCGGTCCGGTTCTCCTGGACCCACACGCGCGTGCTTCAGCGCATCTCCAATGCCACGGTGGGCAGAGTTATGGACGTGCTGTTCGACAAGTACGCACCGAAGGCCGAGTACAAAGAAGAGGACATCAGCCCGTTCTTCTGGCCCAACGGGCTCGTCCCGGTATCGGAGGAATGGCACGGCCTCCACGACGGCGGTTTCGAGGACTACCGGCTGAAGGTGACCGGGCTGGTCGACAATCCCGTGGAGCTCTCGCTCGAGGACATCAAGGCTCTCGCCCACCGCGACCAGATCACGATGCACAACTGCATCCAGGGCTGGTCGGCCATCGGCAAGTGGTCGGGACTGCCGTTCAGCGCGCTCATCGACCTGGTGCAGCCGACGCCGGAGGCGCGCTGGGCGATCTTCCGCTCCTTCGGCGAGGGCGGCGAGGGCGGTCAGTACTACGACTCGCACTCGATGGTGGACCTCCGGCATCCGCAGAGCCTGTTGGCCTACGAGATGAACAACGAGCCGCTGCCGGTCGTGCACGGAGCGCCGCTGCGCCTGCGGGTGGAGAACCAGCTGGGCTTCAAACAGGTCAAGTGGATCAAGGAGATCGAGTTCGTCCACGACTTCCGCGATTTCGGCGCGGGGCTGGGCGGATACAACGAGGACCACGAGTTCTACGGCTACCGCGACGAGATCTGACTGCGGTGCGGGGCGCGGAACGCCCGCCCCGCACCGCAGTCGGCCGCAGGCGGTCGGCGCCCTCCGCAGTCAGAGGCGGTGCTGCAGGAACTCGTCAGGCGGCGTCTGCTCGGCGCGGTCCGCGGCCTCCCCCAACAGCCGCGCGATTTCGCGTGCGTCCTCGGGGGTGAGCGTCACCGTGGCGCCGGACACCTCGAGCACCGCCTTGTCCAGCCTGTTGCACACGGAGATCTTGCCGCGTTCCGAATCGCGATGCTTCAACGACACTGCAGTCCTCCCCGGATGATTCGGCCTGTGAGCATGCGCCCCGGTGGGGATCGGCGCCGCGCCGACCGCATCGCACGGCGCCTTTCACGCAGAGTAGACGCCCGACGACGTCGGTGCCGCTGATTCCGCAGGATTCCTGCGCGTTGAACTCACCGCGTCGATCGCCGGCGCAGCCCGGCGCCGACGGATGCGGCCAGCGCGATGCCGCCGAGGGCGCTGAGGATGTATTCGGGCCACGGGCCGGCGACGGTTGCCGGAGTCAGCTCGGTGCGCAGCGGAATGGATGCGACCAGTGCCGCCGGCACGTCCACGCCGGTGCGCTGGGTGACGGTGCCGTCGGGCGCGATGATCGCGCTGACCCCCGTCGTCGCGGCCACGACCGCCGCCCGCCCGTGTTCCGCGGCGCGCACCCTCGTCATCGCCAACTGTTGGTAGGTCATCTCGCTGGGGCTGAAGGTGGCATTGTTCGTGGGTGCGGCCAGGAACTGGCCGCCCGCCCGGACCGCGTCGGTGTACGCGCGGTCGAACGCGATCTCGTAGCACGTGGCCACGGCGATGGGGACCCCGTCGGCGGCGACGACGCCGTCTCCGTGGCCTGGCACGAAATGTCCGGCCTGATCGACGTAGGACGAGAAGTGCCGGAAGAAGTCACGGAACGGCATGTACTCGCCGAACGGTTGGAGGATCGCCTTGTCGTGCCGGTCCGCCGGGCCGGTGCCGGGGTTCCAGACGATCACCGAGTTGGTCGTGGTGCCGTCGCCGTTGTTCAGCACGGCGCCGACGAGGATCGGCGCACCGATGCGATCGGCGGCATAGGAGATTTCCCGCGCAGCATCTGAGTTGCGCAGCGGGTCGATGTCGGACGAGTTCTCCGGCCACACCACGACGTCCGGCCGCGGCTCCCGCCCAGCGTCCACGTCGTCCGCCAGTTGCAGGGTGCGCCGCACATGCATGTCCAGGACGGCCCGTCGCTGGGCGTTGAAACCGAGCCCCAGGCGCGGCACGTTCCCCTGCACTGCGGCGACGGTGAGCCGCCGGCCGCCGGAGTCCATGTCCGGCAGGAATGGCGCGCGCACCGCGCCTGCCACCAGCGGCAGGGCGACGGCCGTGAGCGCCCCGGCCGCGGCGAGCATCCGGGTCCTGCGGGCCGCGCGGGGCGGACGACTCCCCCTGTCGCCGGACCGTTCCGCGACGGCACTCGCGGCGAGGACCACGGCCGCGGCGAGCCCGGAGCCGACGAGGGCCACCGCGAAGCTGAGCAACGGCGCGCCGCCCAGGGAGGCCAGGGGCAGCAGGATGCCGTCGGGCTGGCCGAAGGCGAGACGCCCCCAAGGGAACCCCCCGAACGGTACCGACGACCGCAGCCATTCGGTGCCCGACCAGCACGCGGCCACGGCGAACGGGCGCAGCCACGGCGGCGCCACCGGCCACCTGTACAGCACCGCGACGGCAAGACCGAAGAGCCCGACGAACAGGGATTCGGCGGCGACGAGCGCCAGCCAGGGCACCGGGCCCACGTAGAGCCCCACCCAGGGCAGCAGCGGGAGCAGGAATCCGGCACCGGCGAGGAAGCCGTATCCGAAGCCGCCCCACAGCGAAGGTGCGCCGGTCCCAGCGGCGACCCCGTCGACGCCGTCTGACCGCGAGCGCCGGGGCCAGGTGATCGCCAGCACGGCGAGCGCGATGCCCACCGGGGCCAAGTACCACGCAGTGCGCGGCGGGTAGGACGCGAAGACCACCAGTCCCCCGCCGGCGGCGAGGACCTGCCGGGGCAGGGCCCGCAGCCAGCCGAGCGCGAAGCGCCGCACGCGCGCGGGTGCCGCCATCGGTCAGGCGGCCGTGTAGATCATGCGGCCCGAGCGGACCGTCGCGAGACAGCGCGGCGCAGGCGCGTCGGCCGACATGTCCGGCAGCGCGGGCACCCGCGAGCGCGGATCCGTGGACCAGCGTGCTATCGACTTGGACGACGCGGCCACGACGAGCTCACCGGTCTCCCAGACGGCAAAGGAGGCCTCGGCGCCGGGCTGCAGCGTCCCCGCCATGCCGTCCCGCAGACCGGCGGCCCGCCAGGCGCCGCGGGTGGCCGCGGTGAACGCGGCCCGCGGCGACAGCGAGTGGTCGTCGACACTGTGGTTGACGGCCGCACGGACCGCGGCCCACGGGTCCATGGCGGTCACCGGGGAATCCGACCCGATGGCGAGCGTGACGCCCTCCGCAGCGAGGACGGAGAAAGGGTTGGTCTGAGCTGTCCGCGCCGCGCCGAGCCGGTCCGCATACATCCCGTGGGGACCGCCCCACAGCGCGTCGAACACGGGTTGCACCGATGCCACCGCGCCGAGCCGGCCGAGGACAGCGGCCTGCTCTCTGCTCACGAGCTCGGCGTGCTCGATACGGTGCGCGCGCCCGGCGACGGCGGGCCCGCCCATCGCCTCGGCGGCGGCCGCGAAGGCCCCGGTGGCGGCGTGGACTGCCGCGTCGCCGATGGCGTGGAAACCCGCCTGGATGCCCGCCTCGGTGCACGCCCGCAGGTGGGCGGCCGCGGCCGCACCGTCCAGGTGTGCGGTGCCGTTGCCGGAGTGGTCGGCGTACGGCTCGTGCAACCAGGCGGTGCGGGACCCCAGCGCGCCGTCGAGGAACAAGTCCCCGCCCAGGGCGTGGGCGCCGTGCTCGGCGAGCAGGCTGCGGGCCTGCCGGGCCGTCGTCACCGGCTCGCCCCAGTAGCCGCGGACCGCCACGGAGTGTTCTCCGGCGCCCATCGCCAGCACTGCACGGAAATCATCCGCACCGGCGATGTCGGGTCCCCCGCACTCGTGCACGGCGACGATTCCGTGGGCGGCGGCGTGGTCGAGGGCCGCCCTGCGGGCGTGATCGAGCTGGGCCGGGTCCAGCAGCAGGCGCGCGCGGGTGCGCACGGCATGGTGCTCGTCGCCGTGCAGCGGTTGCGCGGGGGCGCCCTGCGCGGGCGCCGGCAGGCCGGCCGACGCGATGAGGCCGCGGGACGCCGCGGCGGAATGCTCGTCGATCCGGGACAAGTAGACGTCGCGGCCGGGGGCGACGCCCTCCAGGTCGTCCGCCGACGGCGCACGGCGCTCCGGCCAGCGGGTTTCGTCCCAGCCGTGCCCCCAGATGATCCTGGTCTCCGGATGCCGTCGCGCGTAGGTGCCGAGAGCGTCGAGGCAGTCGGCCAGACTCGCCGCGCCCGACAGGTTCAGGCCGGTCAGGGACAGCCCGGTATCGGTGACGTGCACGTGCGGGTCGACGAAGGCGGGCGCCACAAAGGCCCCCTGCAGATCGATCACCCGCGCGTCCGGATGCAGCGCGTGTGCCGGGTCGTCGTCGCCGAGCCAGGCCACCGTGCCGTCGACCACGGCCATCGTCGTGGCGTACGGGTGCGAGGGGCTGTGGATGCGTCCGCCGATCAGCAAAGTGGTGCTCACAGCGAACCAGTGTGCCCTTCCGGATCGGCGGGCGCCGCAGCGGCTCCGGCGGCGGTCCCGCAGTGCCGGCTCCGCGGTGCTGGTTCCGGATCGCCGGCGGCGCGCACCTCCGCTATCGCGTGCGGCCGCCGGACGACGGCGGGAGCACTTGCGGGAAGATCGTTCCGTAGTCCGTCGCTGTGCTGGAGTCCGCCGATGTGCCGGCCCGGCCGTCGTCGTCGATCACCTCGCCGTCGACCACCGGCGCGCCGCCGGTGCGGGTGCTCCGCGCGGCGACGACCCCGATCACGGGGAACCGCCGAAGGCCCAGCGCCACTACGGCGGGGCTGAGCACGCGGCGTGTCGGGGGGAAGAGGAAGAGCAGGCCCGCGACGCTGGTCACCAGCCCCGGCACCATCAACATGCCGATGCCGGTCGCCGTCAGGGAGCCGTCGGCCAGCGCCTGCATGGGCTTCCGCGGTCCGTCGGCGCGCGCGCGATCCTGGGCGGTGCGCGCCTGCGAGACGGATTCGGCCCACCGGCGCGTCTTGACGCTCAGGGCGATCACACCTGCGGCGGTCCCGCTCATGACCAGCAGGATCGCCCAACCGAAGCCGATCCACGCCGTCACCGCCCACACGGCGGCGATCTCGACGACGAGATACACGAGGAACAGCAGTCGGAACACGGGCAGCCCCTTTCATCCGGGCGGGCCGGCCGCAGCGCTGCTATCCGGCCCATACCTTTACAACGCGCGGGAGCGCCTGTGCGTTCCCGCGCGTTGTGGAGACAGGGGGTGCGGGCACCGCGGTCCGCGGGCGGCCGGGCCGAGGACGGAGCACGAACCGGGCGGCATCGGCGACGGTCAGAACATCACGAGCCGGGCGATCTCGAAGTAGATCACGAGCCCCGTGCCGTCGACGATGGTCGAGATCATCGGCGCGGAGACGACGGCGGGGTCGAGCCCCACGCGGCGCAGCAGCAGGGGCAGCACCGAACCGATGAACGACGACCACAGCACGATCGCCGCCACGGTGAGCGTGACGGTGACGGCCACCTCCACCCCCACCCCCAGCGTCCAGGCCCGGATGATCGCGGCCACGGCCATGGTGATCGCGATGAACGAACCCGCGCTGAGCTCCTTGACGATGACCCGGCCCATGTCCCGCAGCCGCACGTCGCCCAGCGCCATTGCGCGTACCAGCGTGGAGGTGATCTGCGTGCCGGTGTTGCCGCCGGTGCCGATCAGCAGCGGGATGAAGAACGACAACGCCACGACCTCGTCCAGCTCGGCTTCGAAGTGTCGCAGGACGGTGCCGGTGTAGGCCTCCGCGACGAAGAGCACCAGCAGCCAGATGATGCGCTTGCGCCACAGGAGCAGCGGCGACGCGCGCAGGTAGGGGGTCTCCAGCGGGTTGGAACCGCCCTGGCGCTCTGCGTCCTCGGTGAACTCCTCGTCGACGATGTCGGCGACGTCGTCGGAGGTGATGATGCCGATCAGCCGACCCGCGTCCACCACCGGCAGGGCGAACAGGTGGTTGCGGATGAGCATGCGCGCCGCCTGCTCCTGGTCGTAGTCGGCGTCCACGGATAGCAGGTCGGTGTCCATCACGTCGCGCACCAGCGCGTCGCCGGGCGCCAGGACCAGGTCGCGGAACGACATCACGCCCACGAGCACGCCGGCGGCGTCGGTGACGTAGATGTAGGCGAGCGTCTCGGTGTCCGCGGCCTGGGCACGCGCGGCCCTGTTGGCCTCCTTGATGCTGAGGTCGTCGGGAATCGCCGTGACGTGGGGGGTCATCCGGGCGCCCACGGAGTCCGCGGGCCGGCTGAGCAGGCCGGCGATCACCTGCCGCTGCCCGTCCGGCAGCATCCGCTGGGCTTCCAGGCGCTCGTCGTCGGGCAGCAGCCGCAGGATCTCCGCGGTCACGTCCGGTGCGGCGGCGGTGAGCGCGCGGGCGCGCAGCGGGGCGTCCAGCCGGGCGAGGACGTCCGCACCGTCATGCGGGCTGGCATGGTCGAGAAGCTCCGCCAGGTCCGTCTGCTCCAGAAACTGCAGCACGCGTGCGCGTTCCGGCGGGTCGAGCGACGCGATCTGCCGGGCGCGCCGGCCGGCGTCCGGGACGGCGGCGAGCCACGAGGACAGATGGTCCGGCAGCCGGTCCGCGTCGGCGAGTCCCGCGAGATCCGAATCGTCGACCGTGGACACCTCGTACCTCCTTTGCGCGCGCTCCCGCGCCTGGATGCGGGCCGGCCGAGCGGTTCCCGGCGGACTGGCGGACCTGCGATCACGGGCCGCTATCCTTGCCGCGTGACTCTATCGTCCGCGCCGCGGCACACCGGCCCCGAACGTCGCGACCGACGGTTCCGGCCCCGCGCGGGGCGGCTGACGCCGGGTGACGTCGCGGCGCTCGCCGCCTATGCGGAGTCCGCAGAGGCCGCGGTGCGGATCGATCCGCGGGCCGCGGTCACGGTGATCCACCCGCCGCGCGCCTCCGTGGGCTCCCCCGCTTCCGGGGCCGCCCCGCCTCGCCTGTCGGTGCCCGAAGACGATGGCGACCGGCAATCCTGGCAGGTGCTGTGCTCGCCGCTCACGGGCCGCGCCGGGGGTGTCCGCGACGTCCGCCCGGTCGCAGAGCGGCTTTCGGACCTGCCGGCGCCGCGCGATGCCGCGGCGGCGCCGGGGGACGGAAGCTTGCTGGCGGTCGACGACGGACGCCGCGACGTCGCGGGCGCGCACGCGCTCCTATCGGTGATCGCAACGGACATCGGCGGTTTCACGCTCGAGGTGTGCGGCGAGCCTGTAGGGCTGAGCGTTCCGGATCCGATGGTGCCGCGCGCAGCGGCAGCAGCGGCGGGGCTGCTGGTGGCACAGCAGGCGCCGATCCCCGGTGCGGCCAGAGGCGCGGTCGACGCCGTCCGCCGACTGCTCGCCGGCATCGAAGGGGTGGACGCGGCGGCGCCCGCCGGCACTGCAGCGCCGGCGGGCGCCGCGGCGGAGATCGGCTGGATCCCCCACGACGCCGACGACCGCGTGACGCTCGGCGCCGCCACAGACGGGGCGGTGCTGGACGCGCGGCGGCTGCAGTTCATCGCCGCGATCGGCTGCCCCGTCATCGTGGGGCCGAGGCGGACGCTCCTGCTGTGCGACTTGGACGAATGGACCGCCGAGCAGGTGGTGCGGGTGCTCGCGCCCATGGGCTTCGTCTTCGACGCCGACTCGCCCACGGTGCGCGAACTCGACCTCAGCTGTGCACCACCATCACCGGGCAGCGCGCCGAACGCAGCACCTTGATGCTCGTCGAGCCCAGCATGAGGCCGGCGAATCCGCCGCGCCCCCTGCTGCCCACCACGACCAGTTGCGCGCCCTCGGCGTGGTCGAGGATCGCGGTGTCCGGCCGGTCGAGCACCACGACATGCTCGATGTTCAGATCCGGATTGTCGTCGCTGTAGCCGGCGAGCTGTTCGGAGAGCACGGCGTCCGCCACCGCCGCCTCGTCGAATAGCCCGCGGACCTGCGCGATGGGGTCCATGGTGCTCAGCGGCACGTCGCTCCACGCGTGCACGGCGACCAGCGTGGCGCCCCGCGCAGACGCCTCGCGTACTGCGGTGGCGACGGCCTTGGCGGAGTTCTCCGAACCGTCCACACCCACCACCACCGGGCCGCTGACCGGTGCCGGCGCCTGGTCGTCCTCGCTGCGCACGACCACCACCGGGCATGCGGCGTGCCGGGCCACGAGCGAGCTGATCGACCCCATGAAGGCGCTGGCGAGCCCGCTGAGGCCACGCGTGCCGACGACGATCGTCCGTCCACGTTCGGACAGTGCCAGCAACGCCGGGCCCGTCGCCTCGAGCTTGACCACCGATTCGACCTCGAGCCCGGAGGCGACATCGTGGGCTTCGGCAGTGGCCTCGCGCAGGATGCGCGCGCCGTCTTCCTCGAGCGCGGTGAAGAACTCCTGCGGCAGGTTCCCGCCCATGCCGTAGGCCACCGGCGCGCTCACCGCGGTGACGATGAGCAGCGGCGCGCCGTGCAGGTGCGCATGGTGCGCCGCCCACCGCACCGCGAGCCTGGCATGGTCGGAACCGTCCGTGCCGACGATGACGGGCTTGACTTCTGTCATGGATTCTCCTCACCCCGGGTCCGTGCGGCGGGTCCGCACGGCGATCGATCCGACCCGGCCGGCATGCAGCGTCCGCGTCGGCCTCCGCCCTGATTCAATCAGCCGCGGACCACCAAGGCCACCGGGCGGCAGAGAACCCCCCTGTGATGTCGCGGACCCTCAGCCGCCGTGACGATCACGCCGCGGCGCCGCGGCTTCGGCCGACACCGCGGGCGTTGAGCGGGGCGAGCAGTTCGAGCGTGCGCAGCCACGCCGCACGGTCTGCGGCCTGCGAGACGACGATCAGTTCGTCGGCGTCGGCGTCCACCGCGAACCGGTCCAGGTAGTCGGTCACCTCGTCGGCGGTGCCCACCGCCGAGTACTTCGTCATGCCCGCCACCTGCGCCCCGGCCGGCGACTCGAGCAGCGCGTCGAGCTCCTCGTCGGTGAAGCGGCGGTCCCGGGCGCGGCCGCGACCGACCAGCGCGGCGACGCGGCGGCGCCGGGCGTCGTGGAACAGCTGCCGGGCGCGCTCGGCGGTGTCGGCGGCGACCACGTTCACCCCGGCGATCACGTGCGGCTCGCTGAGCTGCGCGGACGGCGTGAACTCGTCCCGGTAGACGCGCACGGCGTCGTGCATGGCTGCGGGCGCGAAGTGCGAGGCGAACGAGTACGGCAGACCGAGAGCCGCGGCGAGGTGCGCGCCGAACAGTGAGGAACCCAGGATGTAGAGCGGCACCCCGGTGCCCTTGCCGGGCGTCGCTTCGACCCCGTCGATGCGGCTCTGGCCGGACAGGTAGCCCTGCAGTTCCAGGACGTCCTGCGGGAAGCGGTCGGCCGACGTGTGATCGCGCCGCATCGCCAGCATCGTCTGCTGGTCGGTGCCGGGTGCGCGGCCCAGGCCCAGTTCGATCCTGCCGGGGTGGAACGAGGCGAGGGTGCCGAACTGTTCGGCGACGGTGAGCGGTGCATGGTTGGGCAGCATGACGCCGCCCGAGCCGAGCCGGATTGTCGAGGTCGCGGCGGCCACCTGCCCAATCAGCACGGCGGTCGCGGACGAGGCGATCGTCGGCATGTTGTGGTGTTCGGCGTACCAGATCCGGCGGTACCCCCAGGCCTCTGCGCGTTGCGCCATGTCCACGCTGGCGCGGAGGCTGTCGGCGGTGGTCTCGCCGCGCACGACCTGCGCGAGATCGAGGATGGACAGCGGATACGCCATGACCGGACCTTTCGACGGGGGTGTTCGGGCACCGACAGGGCAGGCCGCAGCGCGCCTTTCCGCGCGCAGGCCTGCCCTCTCATCCGATCAACACGGCGGGCGGCGATCCTGTTCCCGGATACGGGTTCCGGGATCGCAGTCTCCCGTCCTGACTCCGAGTCCCCGCGCCAGGACGCTGTGCCGTGCGCCTGTGCCAGGAGGCGGCGCAGAACCGCTGCGCGTCACCGCGGAAGGCGCCGCCAGACGAACCCGGGGACCAGCCGCGCCACGGCGAACACGGCGCGCAGGCGACCCGGGATCCACACGACACGGCGCCTGCGCGCGAGTGCGTCGACGACCGCGTCCGCGACCTCGTCCGGGGTGCTGGACATCGGTGCGGGCTTGACGCCGTCCGCCATCAGCCCCACGGTCATCGCGCCGACGACGAAGCCCGGACGCGCCAGCAGCAGGTCGACGCCGGTGCCGGTGAGCGCGTCGGACAATCCGCAGGCGAATCCGTCGAGCCCCGCCTTGGCGGACCCGTACACGTAGTTGGCGCGGCGTACGCGCACACCGGCGACCGAGGAGAACACGATGATGCTGCCGCGGCGGCCTCCCCGGGCGGGCGCGGCGCGCAGCACGGAGGTGAGTTCGGTCAGCACCGAGGCCTGCGCGACGAAGTCGGTGTGCAGGATGGCGGCGGCGTGGGCGGAGTCGGTCTCCGCGCGGGCCTGATCCCCCAGGATTCCGAACGCCAGGACGGTGACGCCCGGCGCGCCGAATTCACTCGTCACCGCGTCGACGAATCCGCCGTGCGAGGGCAGGTCGTCGGCGTCGAACTCGCGGACGGCCACCGCGGCGGCCCCGGCCGCCCGGAGCGCCACCGCATTGGCCTCGAGCGCGCGCCTGCGCTCCGGCTCCTCCGTACGGCGGGCGGCGAGCACGACCGTTCGTGCGTCGCCGGCGGCGGCGGCGGCGCGGGCGACACGGAGCGCCACCTGCATGCCGATGTCGCTGCATCCGCCCAGCAGCAGCACCGGGCCGCGGGCGAAATCGCCCCGAGGGCTAGGAGCGACGGGAGATGCTGGAGACGATGTACCGGGCACGCGATCAGTGTGCACGATCCCCGCCGGCCGCGTCGCATGCAGGCGGCGGCGATGAATTTCGGCACGCGCGGGGGTCGGTACCGGGACCGGCCGCACGGCCGGAGCGGCCAGGACACGTGACGGCAGGGTGACCTGCCTTCGACGGCGGGTCCTGGCGCCCCGACGAACCAGGAGTACCCATGCGCACGGTGATCGCCACGGCCTTCGTCTCGCTCGACGGCGTCGTCGAGGCCCCCGGAGGAGAGCCCGGATACCGCAACTCCGGCTGGACCGTCCAGGGCGTCGACTTCGACGAGGACGCCTACCGGATCAAGGGCGAGGAGCAGGACGAGGCCGCGGCCATGCTCCTCGGGCGGGTCAGCTACGAGTCCTTCGCCGCCGTGTGGCCGGACATGGTCGACGAGTTCCCCTCCTACAACGCCATGCCCAAGATGGTCGTCTCCACGACCCTGAGCGACGAGGACCTGGTGCAGAACTGGGGTGAAACCACGATCCTGCGCGGCGTCGACGACGTCGCGGCCGCCAAGGAGGGCGACGGCGGCCCGATCATCATCCACGGCAGCGCGACGCTGGTGCGGAGCCTCACGGACGCGGGGCTGATCGACCGATTCCATCTCCTGGTCTTCCCGCTGCTGCTCGGCGCCGGCAAACGATTGTTCAGCGCGGCGGACAAGGACATGCAGCGCCTCGACCTGATCGACAGCGTGCGGTACCCGAACGGCATCCAGAAGCTCGTCTACGCGACGCGGCGCTGAGCGGGGACCCGGCGGGCCGGTCGGCTACGGTCCATGCATGCCCATCGGACCCGAGCAACTCCACCCGAGCGCGCTGGACTTCCTGGCCGACCGTCACCTGGCCACCCTGGCGACGCAACGCGCCGACGGCAGCCCGCACGTGGTGGCGGTGGGCTTCACCTGGGACGCCGCGGCGGGACTGGCCCGGGTGATCACCAACGCCGGATCGCAGAAGGCGCGCAATGCGCAGCGCGGCGGGCGCGCGGCGCTGACCCAGATCGACGGCGCACGGTGGCTCACCCTCGAAGGATCGGCGCGCGTGAGCGACGACCCCGACGATGTGGCCAGAGCGGTCGAGCTCTACGCCGGCCGGTACCGGCAGCCGCGTCCCAACCCCGCACGCGTGGTGGTCGAGGTGGCCGTGGACCGGGTCCTCGGCCTGCAGACACTGCTGCGGGCGCCGGCGTAGCGGGTCCGCTGCGGGCGGACGTCAGTGCGCGGACAGGATCCCGAGCGCGCGGGGGCGGGTGTTGAGCGGCTCGCACCCGTCGTCGGTGACCACGACGATGTCCTCGATGCGCGCACCCCACTCGCCCTGGAAGTAGATGCCGGGTTCGATGCTGAACGCCATGCCCGGGCGCAGCAGCTCTGCATTCCCGGCGACGATGTAGGGCTCTTCGTGCACCGACAGCCCGATGCCGTGCCCGGTGCGGTGCACGAACGCGTCGGCCAGGCCGTGCCGGGCGAGCTCGTCGCGCGCGGCGGCGTCGACGGACTCCGCGGTGACGCCCGGGCGCGCCTGGCGGCGGGCCGCCTCCTGCGCGGCCTCGAGCAGGGCGTAGCGGCGGGCGATCTCCGGGTCCGGCTCGCCGATGCAGTAGGTGCGCGTGGAGTCCGAGTTGTAACCGGGCTCGACGGGCCCGCCGATGTCGATCACGACCACGTCGCCCGCGGCGAGTACGCGGTCCGACACCTCGTGGTGCGGGTCGGCCCCGTGCGGACCGGAGCCGACGATGATGAATTCCGGCTCGGTGTGCCCCTCCTCGACGATCGCCGCGGCGATGTCCTCGGCGGCCTGCCGCTCGGTGCGCCCGGCCTTGAGCCACTCCCCCATCCGCGCGTGGACCCGGTCGATGGCCGCGCCGGCCCGCCGCAGCGCCTCGACCTCCTCGGCGTCCTTGATCATCCGCAGCTCGCGCAGGACCGGCGTGGCCAGCCGGGCGGGCGCGCCGATCCGCCCGGCGAGCGGCACGACGTGCAGCGCCGGCAGCGCCGGGTCCACCGCGATCGCGGGCGCGCCCGTGCCGTCCCCCATCGCCTCCGCGACGATGTCGGTGACGAGCCCGTGCGGGTCCACGCCGTCGACCCAGTCGAGCACGCGCAGCCCCAGCTCGGCTATCGCCGAATCGCGCAACGACGCCAGCTCCAGCCGCGGAACCACCACGGTGGCCGGGGCCCCGGAGGCCGGAACCACGATGGCCGTGAGCCGCTCGAAGGAATGCGCCCGCGAACCCGTGAGGTATTGCAGGTCGGGACCGGTGCCGATCACCAGAGCGTCCAGGCCGGCGTCGGCGGCGAGGCGGGCGGCGCGGGCGAGGCGGTCGGCGTACGTGGCTGCGGCGAAACGGGTGGCGGGCTGCGGTGCGCTGTCGGTCATGCGACCAGCGTATCGCCGAGGCGCCTGGCAGGATCGCACCCATGACCGAGCCGCTGATGCTGATCGATGGTGCGAGCCTGTGGTACCGCGCCTTCCACGCCCTGCCGGAGAAGATCACCGCCCCCGACGGCTCCCCGGTGAACGCCGTGCGGGGGTTCACCGACATGGTGTCGGCGCTGATCCGGCGGGAGCGTCCGGCGCGGCTGGTGGTGTGCCTGGATCGTGCGTGGCGCCCGCAGTTCCGCGTGGACGCCGTGCCCTCCTACAAGGCGCACCGGGCGGTCGAGGGGGACCCCGGGCGCGAGGACGCGCCGGAGGCGCTGCTGCCACAGGTTCCGTCGATCCTCGCGGTCATGCGCGCCGCGGGGGTCGCGATCGCGGGGGCCGAAGGCTGCGAGGCCGACGACGTCATAGGGACCCTGGCGCACCGCGAGTCGGTGGACCCCGTAGTCGTGGTCAGCGGGGACCGGGACCTGCTGCAGGTGGTGCGGGACGAGCCGACGCCGGTGCGGGTGCTGTACGTGGGGCGGGGCATCGCCAAAGCCGAGGACTTCGGCCCGCAGGAGGTGGCCGCGAAGTACGGCGTGCCGCCCGCCCGCGCGGGCGCGGGGTACGCCGAGCTGGCGTTGCTGCGGGGCGACCCGTCCGACGGGCTGCCCGGGGTGGCCGGCATCGGCGAGAAGACCGCGGGACGGCTGCTCACCGAGTACGGCGACGTCGGCGCACTGCGCGCCGCCGCGGCCGACCCCGGCTCGACCCTGACGCCGCGGGTGCGCACCAGCCTCGTCGACGCTGCCGGCTACCTGGATGCAGCGCTTCCGGTGGTGCGCGTGCGCACCGCAGCGCCGGTGGAGTTCGACGGCGGTCCCGGGGATGCGCTCCCCCGGACGCCGACCGACACCGCCGCGTTGGACGAGCTGGCCGGCCGTCTCGGAATCGGGAACGTCGTGGAGCGTCTCGTGTCCGCACTGGCGGACCGCTAGCCTCGGCCGCGCCGTCGGCACCGGGAGAGTCACCCCCCCGGGAAAGTCAGCCCACCGGGGCGGAGACCACGTAGGCGCCGTCGTCCCCGTTGAAGGTCGCCTGGACGGAGGTGACGCGCCCGTTCACCACGGCCTGGCAGGTGAAGGAGTCACCGGACGAGACCTCGATGCGCGACGGGCACTCGACGGTGCCGACCCCGCCGATGCCGAGGTCGTTCTCGAGAACCTGCGCGATCGACGATTCCGCGGCCTGCGTGTCGAGGACGGTGGTCACGAAGAACGCGGGCCACACGAATCCGAGTACCAACACCACCACGGCTACTGCGGCCGCCAGCGCGGCGAGCGAGGCGACCAGCCTTCCGCGGCCCGCGGAAGGCTGCTGCGGCGTCTCAGGTTGCGCCTGCCCGGGCCGCGGCATACCGGGCGGCCCGGCGGGATCCTGCCCGGGCGGCGCCCACGGAGAACCGGCGGGAGGCTGTTGCCCGGCGTACCGGGGATCGCCGTACGGCTGCCCGCTGTACTGGGGGTACGGGGCATACCCGGCCTGCGGATACGAGTGCGACGGGTATCCGGTCTGCGGATAGTCCGAGTACGCCTGACTTCCGGTGCCCGCGTCGCCGGGCGGGTACGGCCCCGACGGCGGGAACTGCTGGGCGGGCGGGAACTGCTGGGCGGGTGGGAACTGCTGGGCGGGTGGGATCTGTCGGGTCGGCGGTGACTGCTGCGGGGACGCCGCCGTGCGCCCGTCGCCAAACGGATCCGCCCATTGGGAATCCTGAGACCATTGAGGGTGCTGAGACCATTGAGGGTCCTGCGGCCCCGGGGCGTCCTGAGTCCACCGGGCGTCCTGCGCCTGGTACGCCTCGTCGGGGTGCGGCGTGCCGGGGCCCGGGCGCTCCTGGTCCTCGGGGCCTCGGTGCGGCTGGTCCTGCGGGTCCGTCATCGACTGTCCTCGTGGTCTGCTGCGTGACTTGCGATCTGTTCTCGTGGAGTTCCGCCGTGCGGCGATGCACTGCGCCCGTCGCGTCCGGATCCGTCGCATCCAATCTAAACGGTATGCCACGGTTCATCGGCTCACCCGGGGCAGGATTCGGCCACCGTGTTGGAGCCGAACACCGCTCGATCACAGCACAGTTCTTGACCCGAGCACCGTCTATACGGTCCGAGCGCCGAAGCCCTCGCCGGACAGGAGTACGGGTGCTCGATGCGGCCGGAGAACCGGGTCCCTGGTCAGGGGGCCTCCACCACCACGACCCCCCGCCGGATCGACCCCACCGCGGAGCGGGCCGTGGAAACCAACTCGGCGTCGCCGGAGACGATTCCGACCTGGTCGAGCAGGTCCACCACCTGCCGGCACCAACGGACGAAGTCCCCGGCGGCAAGCGGGGACCCGTCGGCGTCGCCGGCGGTGAAGAGGACCTCGTCGAGCGGTGCGCCCTCGACCCAGCGGTGCACGGACAGCGCGAAACCGGTGTCGGGCCGCCGCGTCTCCGGCAGCCGGTGGCGTGATTCCACCTCGCGGATCTCGGCCCAGAGCGACGCGGTGTCGTCCAGCGCACGGCGCATGCGCTCGGGGCCCGCCAGGACCACGCCGCCTTCGCCGCGCCGCGATTCGTAGACGAGCGCCGAGACGACCGCCGCCAACTCGGCGGGGCCGAGTCCCGTCCACAAGCCCCGCCGCAGAGACTCGGTGACCAGCAGCGCGCTCTCCGCGTAGACGCCGGCCAGCAGCATTCCGGCGTCGGTGACCGTCGTATCGTGCGTCTTCGACCCGGCTAGGTAGCCGAGCTCGGAGAGGAGCCGGACCATCCTGTCGAACTCGCGTGCCAGCGAGTGCGCGGCAGCGTTGTGCCGGGCCACGAGCTTGTCGGTGGATCGCTGGAGCGCGAAGTACCGCTCGGCCCACCTGCTGTGCGTATCGATCTCCGGGCAGTCGTGGCAGGGATGCCGGCGCAGCCGGCGGCGCAGGTCCGCGAGCTCCCGGTCGTCCGTGGCCGCCGACTTGCGCCCGTGCGGCCGCTTGCGCGGAGGGGTGAAACCGGATTGACGCAAGGCGCCGGCCAGGTCCCGGCGCACCTGCGGCGACTGGTGGGCGACGTGCTTGGGCAGCCGCATCGTGCCGAGCGTCTGCACGTTCCCGCGGAAGTCGGTCGCGGCCACGCGCCCGGCCCACCTGTCCTCATTGAGCACCAGTGGCCGGGGGTCGGTGGCCGAGCGGTCGGGTTCGAGCACCACCGCGATACCGGACCGGCGCCCGGAGGTGATCGCGACGACCTCGCCGCGCCGCAGCGAGGACAGCTGCTCCACCACGTCGCGGCGACGCGCCTCCCGGGTCTGCGTCTCGAGCTCCTTCTCGCGGCGCCCGATCCGCTCGCGCAACTCGGCGTACTCGCGGAAGTCCCCCAGGTGGCAGTCGAGATGCTGCGCGTAGCCCTCGAGCGCCTCCCGGTTCCGGTCGATCGAACGGGCCAGGCCCACCACCGAGCGGTCCGCCTGGAACTGTGCGAACGAACGCTCGACGAGCAGCCGCCCCTCCCTGCTGCCCAGGCGGCGCACGAGGTTCACGGTCATGTTGTATCCCGGCTGGAACGAGCTCTTCAGCGGGTATGTGCGGGCCCCGGCCAGGCCGGCGACGGCGCCCAGGTCCATCCCGGGCCGCCAGACGATCACGGCATGCCCCTCGATGTCGATGCCGCGCCGCCCCGCACGCCCGGTGAGCTGCGTGTACTCCCCCGGTGTGAGATCCGCGTGCGTCTCACCGTTGTACTTGACCAGCCGCTCGAGCAGCACCGTGCGCGCCGGCATGTTGATGCCCAGCGCCAGCGTTTCGGTGGCGAACACCACCCGGATCAGGCCCCGGGTGAACAGCTCCTCGACGGCGTGCCGGAACACGGGCAGCATGCCCGCATGGTGGGCCGCGAATCCGCGGGTGAGCGCTTCCGCCCAGCCGGGGAAGCCCAGGATGTCCAGGTCCTCCCGGGGAAGGTCCGCGGTGTGCCGGTCGATGACGGAGCGGATCTCACGGGCCTCGTCGTCGGTGGTGAGCCGTAGCGGGGAGCGCCGGCACTGGTCCACGGCGCCGTCGCAGCCGGCGCGGCTGAAGATGAACCCGATCGCCGGGAGCAGCCCCTCGCGGTCGAGGCCCGCGATCACGTGCGGGCGCGGCGGCAGCCGGAATCCGCCACCACCGCCGCCGGAGCGCATGTCGCGGCCCGAGCGTCCCCGGCCGTGCTGCGCGCCGCGGCCGCGCCGGTTCCCATGCGATCCGCGGCCGGCACCACCGCGGGGTCCTCCCCTGTCGCCGCCGCCCGGCCGGCCGCCGACGACATGCTGCACGGTGCGTTTGAGGACGCCGCTGACCAGGACCCCGCGGCCGGAGCGGTCGGGGTCGTCCTCGAACAACGGCAGGATGTCCCCGTCGACCATGACGTGCTGCCACAGCGGCACGGGCCGGTGTTCGTCGACGACGACCGTCGTGTCGCCGCGCACCTCCTGCATCCACGCGCCGAACTCCTCGGCGTTGCTCACGGTGGCGGACAGGCTCACCACCCGGACCTCGGCGGGCAGCCCCAGGATCACCTCTTCCCACACGGCGCCCCGGAAGCGGTCGGCCAGGAAGTGCACCTCGTCCATGACGACGTGCGACAGTCCGTCGAGGGCGGGCGACTGCGCGTAGAGCATGTTGCGCAGCACCTCGGTGGTCATCACGACGATCGGTGCGCGTGCGTTGATGGACTGGTCGCCGGTGAGCAGCCCGACGGCGCCGTCTCCGTGGCGTGCGCGCAGGTCCGCGAACTTCTGGTTGCTGAGCGCCTTGATCGGCGTGGTGTAGAAGCACTTGCCGCCGGTGGCGAGCGCCAGGTGCACCGCGAACTCCCCGACAACGGTCTTTCCGGCGCCGGTCGGCGCGCAGACGAGCACGCCGCTGCCGGCCTCGAGCGCGCGGCAGGAACGACGCTGGAAGCCGTCGAGGGCGAAGTCGAGTCCGACGGCGAAATCGTCCAAGTGCGTGGACGGATCACCAGTGGGCGAGTCGGTCATGGGCGTCAGAGGGTGTCGTCGTAGTCGGTGCCGCGGTCATGGACCATCGTGGTCGATCCCTGGTCAGCGCTCACACGGTCCTCATCGACGCCGGCCGGGCTGCCGATCGGGCCTGCTTCGTCGTCGGGGATCTCCGCGGAGGCGTTTCGCGCCCTGCGCTTGTCGTGCAGACGGCAGAACTGGATCGCCAGCTCGATGAGCACGGTCAGCGCGGCCGCGAGCGCGAGCATGGAGAACGGGTCCTGGCCTGGGGTGAACACCGCGGCGAACACGAACATGCCGAAGATCAGCCCGCGACGCCAGCGCTTGAGCTTCTCGTACGGCAGCACCCCGACGAGGTTCAGCGCGATAACGAGGAGCGGAATCTCGAAGCTGACGCCGAAGATGATGAGCAGGTGGATGATGAAGCCGAAGTACTCGGAGCCGCTCAGCGCAGTGACCTGGACGTTGTCGCCGACGGTGAGCAGGAAGTGCAGGGCCTTGGCCACCACCAGGTACGCCAGGACGGCGCCCCCGAGGAAGAGCATGGTGGCGGCGGTGACGAAGGACAGCGCGAAGCGCCGCTCGTTCCGGTGCAGCCCCGGCGTGATGAAACCCCACACCTGGTAGAGCCACACGGGTGACGCGAGCACCACGCCCGCCGTCAGGGCCACCTTGAGTCGCAGCATGAACTGTTCGAACACCCCGGTGGCGAGGAGCCGGCAGGCGTCGCTGTCGCCGGCGGACAGATCCGCCCTGGCGCTGCTGGGCAGGGCGCAGTAGGGGCCCCGGAGCAGCTCTCCGAGGCTTTCGATGCCGAAGATGGAGTACGAATACCAAAGGAACCCGAACAGGGTCGTCACAACGATGACGGCGACGGCGATCAGCAGGCGCCGACGCAACTCGTAGAGGTGCTCGACGAGCGACATCGTGCCGTCGGGATTAGTGCGGCTTCGGCGTTGCCGCGGATCGAGTGGTATGCGCACAGTCAGTCTTTAGCTGAACACAGCGACGACTCCGGCCATGCGGGCGGCGTGGCCGGAGTGGATCGCCTCGTCAGGCGCCGGTGCCTGGGGCGGGCGGCGTCTGCTGCGGAGCCGCTGCCGACTGCGGTGTGTCCGTCGCGGCCGGGGCGGTGCCCGCCTGCGGCGTCGTACCCGCCGGCTGAGCGGGCAGCGCCTGCGGAGTGGATGTCTGCGGGGCGGACTCCGAGGAATCCGAGTCGTTGCCGGTCATCTCCTTCATCTCGCTCTTGAAGATGCGAAGTGAACGGCCGAGACCCCGCGCCGCGCCCGGCAGGCGCGTGGAACCGAAGAGCAGGACGAGAACGATCAGCACGATCGCCCAGTGCCACGGGCTCATTGCGCCCATACCAACCTCCAATGATCGAACGGTGTCTATGTTACCCGAACGGCCGACGTTTTCGGGGCCCGGATGCCGTGCACGGGCGCCGCGCCCCCGCCTCAACCCTGCCCGTCGCCTATCGCGCCGACAGGGAATGCCTCGGTTCTCGCATAGGCGTCGAGCGCATCGACGGCGCGCGCGTGCACCAGCTGCGACATCGCCGGCCGGTCGAGGATCCGGATGCGGCCGCCGAAGCTGAGGAGGAAGCGCCGCAACCAGTCCTCCGACGCGTACCGCAGCGACACCTCCTTCCCCCCGTCGGTATGGTCCGCGAGGTCGTTCATCGGGAAGTAGTCGAGCGCCCACAGGCAGTCCGGCGCAACGGCCAGGTGCACTTGGGGCAGCCCCGCAGCCGAATCGTAGAAGTCGGCGAGCGCATCCACCTGCTCCGCGGAATGCGGATCCGACGCCTCCTCGAGCACCTCGGCGCTGTCGATCCGGTCGAGGCGGAACATCCGCTCCCCCTCCGCCAGGCGGCACCAGGCCTGCAGATAGCTGTTGCCCGCGACCAGCTGGATCCGGACGGGGTCGACGACCCGTTCCGTGCGGGCGTCCCGGGTGGCCGAGTAATACTGCATGCGCAGCGCGCGGCCGCGGTTCACGGCGTCGCGCACCGCATCGGCCGCAGCGGGGTCGGATGTGTCCGCCGCCGGTTCCGACGGGCGCTCCGTCACGGCGCCGTCCTGCGCCGGCGCGGAACCGGCGGCGGTCTCCCGGGCGGCCTGCTCGATCTTGAACATGGCGTTGCGGGCCGCCGCGGGCATGATGCTGGACTGCTGTTCCACCAGGAATCCGAGCGCGAGGAGAAGCGCGGACGCCTCGGTGGTCGTCAGTCGCAGCGGGCGGTCGATGCCCTGCGAATCCGTGACCTCGACCGTGTCGCCGGTGAAGGCGACATCGATCAGGTCGCCGCCGCCCAACCCGGGCCGACCGCACATCCACAGGATGCCCAGGTCCTTCTCCAGCTGCTTGACGGTGATCCCCATGTCCTTGGCGATCTCGGACTTCAGGCGCCCCTGGTTGGCGCTGATGAGGGGGACCAGCGCCAGCAGCCGGGAAACGCGGTTGGTGTGGATTCCGCTCATCGGCGTCCCTCCTCGTCGGACTCCGCGCCGACGGCGGCGCCGAGCGAATGCGCCGCGGCGGCCCCGCGCAGCGTGTCGATGACGGCCTCCCGGATGTCCGCGGGCTCAAGTGCGACGGCGTGGGCGCCGTGCGCCGCGATCGCGCGGACCGTGGCGGCCCGGGATCCGATGGGCATCCGCATCACCTTGCCCGGAACGCCGTCGAGGGTGTGGGGGCCGACCTCCATGGCGCGCCTGCGCAGATCGTGGGCGTGATCGTCGCGCAACCACAGCGTCACCGCCCCCTCCGATACCGGTTCCGCCGCTGCCTCGCGGACGATGGCTGCCGGATCGACGCCGTCGGGAATCCGCACCTCGCCCGCCTTGCCGATAGGGGTGATTCCGCCGACGATCCGCGAGAGCCGGAATGTCCGTCGACCCTGCCTGTCGCGGTCGAAACCCACGAGGTACCAGTTGCCTTTGGCGCTCGCGACACCCCAGGGTTCGACGGTGCGCAGGCTGGTGACTCCGTCGGCCGCGGCGCGGTGCTCGAAGGTGACGGCCTGCCCCTTGCCCACCGCGGCGACCAGCCCGGCCAACGCGGGCTCCGCGTCATAGGCGGCACCCGTGCCGCCCAGCACGGTGGCCATCTCCGAATCGTCGACGGAGATCCCCGCCGCCCGGAGCTTCACGATTGCACTGGAGTAGGTGGCGGTCATTTCCGGCGATTGCCACAGCTGTCCGGCCACCGCCACCGCGGCGGCCTCCTCCGTGGTGAGCGAGATCGGCGGCAGTTCGTATTCGGCGCGGGCGATGCGGTAGCCCTGCTCCTCGGCCGCGCCGGAGGGCCCGCCGAACGTCAACGGGATCCCCAGGTCACGCAACTCCGCCTTGTCGCGCTCGAATGTGCGAGCGAAAGCCTCCTCCGATGTGCTTTCGTTGTAGCCGGCGAAATCGTGTCGTATGCGCTCGATGGGGACGAACTGCGTGGTCGACAGGAGGCCGATCACGAGATTCGTCAGTCTTTCGACCTTGGAAGTGCTCACACCAGCACCCTAACGCTGCCGCGTTCACGGGCGTACGACAGTTCGGGAATGGCGCGTCGCGGCCGCCCGTACATGGACGGCGGCCGCTGACGATGCCGTTACATCGCGGCGATCAGGCGGTCGACGCGCTCGTCGACGGCAAGGAACGGGTCTTTGCACAGAACCGTGCGCTGCGCCTGGTCGTTGATCTTGAGGTGCACCCAGTCGACGGTGAAGTCCCGATCCGCTGCCTGGGCGGCCGCGATGAACCGGCCGCGCAGCCTCGCCCTGGTCGTCTGCGGCGGGGTCTCCACCGCCGCATCGACGTCCTCCGGCTCCGTGATCCTGGCCGCGAGCCCCTTGTTCTCGAGCAGGTTGAAGACTCCGCGGCCGCGTTTGATGTCGTGGTAGGCGAGGTCCAGCTGAGCGATCTTGGGGTCCGCGAGGGTAATCCCGTACCGATTCTGGTAGCGCTCGAACAATTTGCGTTTGATGACCCAGTCGACTTCGGTGTCCACCTTTCCGAAATCGTCCGATTCGACCGCGTCGAGCATGCGGCCCCACAGCTCCACCACCGCGTCGATCTCCGGGTCGGGAGCGCGGTCCGCGAGATAGGCGACGGCGCGTTCGTGGTAATGCCGCTGCACGTCGAGGGCGCTGGCATGTCTGCCCCCCGCCAGGCGGACGGGGTGTGTACCGGTGAGGTCGTGGCTGATCTCGCGAATGGCGCGGATGGGGTTGTCCAGGGAGAAGTCGCGGAAGGCGACGCCCGCCTCGATCATCTCCAGGACCAGGTTGACGGTGCCGACCTTCAGGCGCGTCGTGGTCTCCGACATGTTGGAATCGCCGACGATCACGTGCAGGCGGCGGTACCGGTCGGCATCGGCATGCGGCTCGTCGCGGGTATTGATGATGGGCCGGGACCGGGTGGTGGCAGAGGAGACGCCCTCCCAGATGTGCTCCGCGCGCTGGCTCAGGCACAGCGAGGCCGACTTGGGGGTCTGCAGGACCTTGCCCGCGCCGCAGATGAGCTGGCGCGTCACGAGGAAGGGCAGCAGCACGTCCGAGATCCTGGAGAACTCGCCCGCGCGGGCGATCAGGTAGTTCTCGTGGCAGCCGTACGAGTTGCCGGCGGAATCGGTGTTGTTCTTGAACAGGTAGATGTCGCCGCCGATGCCCTCGTCCTGCAGACGCGACTCGGCGTCGTCCAGGAGCTGCTCGAGGATGATCTCCCCCGAACGGTCGTGGGCGACGAGCTGATCGAGGCTGTCGCATTCCGCCGTCGCGTACTCCGGATGCGAGCCGACGTCCAGATACAACCGGGCGCCGTTGCGGAGGAACACGTTGGAGCTGCGCCCCCACGACACGACGCGCCGGAAGAGGTACCGGGCCACCTCGTCGGGGCTGAGCCGACGGTGCCCGTGGAAGGTACAGGTGACCCCGTACTCGGTCTCGATTCCCATGATCCTTCGCTGCACACCTCGACACTACCGCGCGGCCGTGCCGTGAAGGCGAGATCGTGTGTGTGCGCGGCTATCCGGTCGAGTCGGTGCCGCCGGGGTCATGACCGGCAGAGCCGTCGGGCCCCGGATCCGGCGTCTGTCCCGCCTCGCCGCCGCCTCCTGCCGGGGCGTCGCCGCTTCCGGCGGATGCCTCGCCGGCTCCGGAGGCGCGTGACGGCAGCAGCCGCGCGATCTCGTCCGCCCCCACTCTGCGGAATGCGCGGCGCGGGCGGTCATGCTCGAGCACCCCCACCTCGATGACGCCCGCCGTGAGGCTGCGCGCCTGGGCCGCCCCGGCCTCCCCCGTCCCCCGCTCCAACGCCCCGACCGCGGTGTCCAATGCGGTCGCGAGGTCCATCCCCTCGGCGAAGGTGGATGAGAGTTCTCGGGTGACGGGTTCGGCGGCGCCGCCCATGACGACGAAGGTGGAGTGGTCGACGATCGAGCCGTCGTAGGTGATCCGGTAGAGCTGCGGTGCCACGCCCGATCCGGGGGGCGCGACCTCGGCGACGCAGATCTCCACCTCGTACGGCTTGGGTTGGTCGGTGAAGATCGAGCCCAGCGTCTGGGCGTAGGCGTTCGCCAGCGAGCGGCCTGTCACGTCGCGGCGGTCGTACGAGTACCCGCGCATGTCCGCGTGCATGATCCCGGCACGGCGCAGGTTCTCGAACTCGTTGTACTTGCCCACCGCGGCGAAGGCGAGCCTGTCGTACAGTTCGCTCACCTTGTGCAGCGCCTTCGACGGATTCTCGGCCACCAGGACCACCCCGTCCGCGTAGGTCATCGCCACCACGCTGCGTCCGCGCGCGATCCCCTTGCGCGCCAGATCGGAGCGGTCCCGCATGATCTGCTCGGCCGACGCGTAATAGGGCATGGTCATGGGGGCGGCTCCGTCCTGGGGTTCATCATGGCTGTGCTGGTCCCGCAGTGCGGGCGTGCGGCCTTGCTCAGGCCCGTCCGGACCGCCGGGTGCGTTCCTCGATCACCTCGGCGGCGGCGGCCTCGATCCGGTCCGCCGCCACTGCATGGGCGCCGTCGGCGGTCACCGAGATCGCAGTGGGGTACACGCCCCGGGTCGCGTCGGGCCCGCCGGTGGCCGAGTCGTCGTCCGCGGCGTCGTAAAGGGCTTCGACGGCTTTGCGCAATGCGGTTCCGGGCGTGTCGTCGGGCGAGTACATCCGCTTGAGCGCCGATTTGGCGAACAACGATCCCGACCCGACGGCGTGGTAGCCGGCGTGCTCTTCGTAGCGTCCGCCGGCGATGTCGTAGGAGACGATGCGGCCGGCGCGGGCGGGATCCTCCACCGCGGTGTCGTACCCGACGAAGAGCGGAACCACGGCGAGGCCTTGCATCGCGGCGCCGAGATTGCCGCGCACCATGGTGGCAAGCCTGTTGGCCTTGCCGTCGAAGGTCAGCGGCATTCCCTCGATCTTGTCGTAGTGCTCGAGCTCCACCGCGAAAAGCCGTACCAGTTCGACGGCGATGCCCGCCGTGCCCGCGATCCCCACCGCGGAGGAGGGGTCGGTGACGAAGACCTTGTCGATGTCGCGGCTGGCGATCAGGTTGCCCATCGTGGCGCGCCGGTCTCCGGCGAGGACCACGCCCTCGGCGTGCGACAGGGCGACGATCGTGGTGCCGTGCGGGACCTGCGGTGCCCCGCCGCCGTGCTGTGCCGTGGCGCGGGCGTCGTGACCGGGCAGCAGCTCAGGGCGGAACCTGCGCAGGTGCTCGGTGAACGACGACAGGTCCGACGACGAATGGTCGGAGGCGACAGCCCGGCCGGTGCCGGCGATCCCTAATCCCGGCATCCCCGGCCCTTCCCACACGCCCGGGATCACTGGCCGCCCTTCTGCACGTATGCGCGGACGAAGTCCTCGGCGTTCTCCTCGAGGACGTCGTCGATCTCGTCGAGGAGGTCGTCCGTGTCGTCCACGGACGCGTTGCTCTGCTGCTGGCCCGCGCCGCCGGTGACGGCCTCGTCGTCGTCCTCGCCGCCGCCGCCCCGCTTGGTCTGCTCCTGTGCCATCGCGCCCCTCCTGGAGTTTCGCGCCGTATCGGCCGCCATGCCGGGCCTGCTGCCCGGCGGCCGGCGCCCGCCTCACCTGTCACCCTACCGACGACGGGCGCCATAGGTGCGCAACAACTCTCACATCGGCCGGGCATCCGCCGCGTTTCCGTCCGCACGCCGCGAGCCCTACGACGTCAGCGCGTCCACCAGTTCGCGTGCGGTCGTCGCCGTCTCCAGCAGCCGGCCCACGTGCGCGCGGGTGCCGCGCAGCGGTTCCATGGTGGGGATGCGCACCAGCGACGCGCCGCCGACATCGAAGATGAGCGAGTCCCAGCTGGCCGCCGTGATGTCCGCGCCGAACCGGCGCAGGCACTCGCCGCGGAAGTAGGCGCGCGTGTCCGTGGGCGGGTTGCCGACCGCGTGCAGCACCTGCTCCTCGGTGACCAGGCGCCGCATCGAACCCCGCGCCACGAGCCGGTTGTACAGCCCCTTGTCCAGCCGGACGTCGGAGTACTGCAGGTCCACCAGATGCAGCCTCGGCGCTGACCAGCCCAGCCCCTCCCGCTGCCGGAAGCCCTCGAGAAGGCGCAGCTTGGCGGGCCAATCGAGGCGATCGGCGCACAGCATGGGGTCCTCGTCGAGCAGGTCCAGCACCTGCGACCACTGTTCGAGCACGTCGGCGGCGCGGGCGTCGTCCGGTGAGTGGCGGGCGCAGAAGTCCGCCGCCCGCCGGTGGTACTCGCGCTGGATCTCGATGCCGGTGAGCCGGCGGCCGTCGGCCAGCTCCACGCGCGTGCGCAGCGTGGGGTCGTGGCTGATCGCGTGGATGGCCTGCACCGGGGCCGCCAGCTCCAGATCCGACAGCCCCACGCCGGCCTCGATGAGGTCCAGGACCAGCGCCGCGCTGCCGACCTTGAGATAGGTGGAGGTTTCGGCGAGATTCGCGTCGCCCACGATCACGTGCAGGCGGCGGTACTTCTCGGAGTCCGCGTGGGGCTCGTCGCGGGTGTTGATGATGCCACGCTTGAGCGTGGTCTCCAGGCCGATCTCCACCTCGATGTAGTCGGCGCGCTGGGAGAGCTGGAATCCCGGTTCCTCGCCCGACTGGCCCAGCCCCACCCGGCCGGAGCCGGAGATCACCTGGCGCGAGACGAAGAACGGGATCAGGCCGGACGCGATGTCGGAGAAGGCGGTCTCGCGCCGCATGAGGTAGTTCTCGTGCGTGCCGTAGGACGCGCCCTTGCCGTCGACGTTGTTCTTGTACAGCTGCAGGCGCGGCGTTCCGGGCACGCTCGCCGCATACCGGGCCGCCGCCTCCATGACCCGCTCGCCCGCCTTGTCCCAGATGACGGCGTCCAGCGGATCGAGCACCTCGGGCGCGGAGTACTCGGGGTGGGCGTGGTCCACGTACAGGCGTGCCCCGTTGGTGAGGATGAGGTTGGCCGCACCCACCTCGTCGGAGTCGATGACGGGCGCCGGGCCGCGGGTGCGCCCCATGTCGAACCCGCGGGCGTCGCGCAACGGTGACTCCACCTCGTAGTCCCATCGGGTCCCCCGCGCCCGCGGCATGCCCGTCGCGGCGCCGTAGGCCAGCACCGCCTGTGTGGAGGTGACGATGGGGTTGGCGGTGTGGTCGCCTGGAGCGGAGATGCCGTACTCGACCTCGGTCCCGATGATGCGCTGCATGGCGTAGAGCCTAGTGCGGACGGGTGACGGCGACCGCCCGGCCGTGATCCGGGGCGGCCGCCGCACGGGCCGTGCCGGCGAGGGGCTCGCTCACAGGTACTGCCCCGTGCTGGTCTCCGTGTCGATGGCCCGGCTGGCGCTGGACGATTTGCCCGTCACCAGCGTGCGGATGTAGACGATCCGCTCGCCCTTCTTCCCGGAGATGCGCGCCCAGTCGTCCGGGTTCGTGGTGTTCGGCAGGTCCTCGTTCTCACTGAACTCGTCCACGATCGAGTCCAGCAGATGCTGGACCCGCAGGCCCGGCGCCCCGGTGTCGAGCACCTCCTTGATGGCGTACTTCTTGGCGCGGTCGACGATGTTCTGGATCATCGCCCCGGAGTTGAAGTCCTTGAAGTACAGGACCTCCTTGTCCCCGTTCGCGTAGGTGACCTCGAGGAAACGGTTGTCCTCGCTCTCCGCGTACATGCGGTCGACGACCCGGGTGATCATCGTGTGCACGCAGGCGGTCCTGTCGCCGCCGAACTCGGCCAGGTCGTCGCCGTGGATGGGCAGGCCCTCGGTGAGGTATTTGGAGAAGATGTCCTGCGCCGCCTCGGCGTCGGGCCGTTCGATCTTGATCTTCACGTCCAGACGGCCCGGACGCAGGATGGCGGGGTCGATCATGTCCTCGCGGTTGGACGCGCCGATGACGATGACGTTCTCCAGCCCCTCGACGCCGTCGATCTCGCTGAGCAGCTGCGGCACCACCGTCGTCTCCACGTCGGAGGACACACCGGATCCACGGGTGCGGAAGATCGAATCCATCTCGTCGAAGAACACGATCACAGGCGTCCCCTCGGAGGCCTTCTCCCGTGCGCGCTGGAAGATCAGCCGGATGTGCCGCTCGGTCTCGCCGACGAACTTGTTGAGGAGCTCGGGGCCCTTGATGTTGAGGAAGTACGACTTGACCTCGCGCGAATCCTTGCCGCGGACCTCCGCGATCTTGCGGGCCAGCGAGTGGGCCACCGCCTTGGCGATGAGCGTCTTGCCGCAACCGGGCGGGCCGTAGAGCAGCACGCCCTTGGGCGGACGCAGCGCGTACTCGCGGAACAGGTCGCCGTGCAGGAACGGCAACTCCACGGCGTCGCGGATCTGCTCGATCTGCCGGCCCAGGCCGCCGATGGCGGTGTAGTCGACGTCCGGGACCTCCTCCAGCAGCAGGTCCTCGACCTCCGCCTTGGGCACGCGGGAGAACGCGTAACCGGCCTTGGTGTCGACGATCAGGGAGTCGCCGGCGCGCAGCGGGCGGCGCTCGCCGTAATCGCCCAGGGGGTTCTCCAGCAGCGGGTCCGCCAACCAGACGATGCGCTCTTCGTCGGCATGGCCCACGACCAGAGCGCGGTGGCCGTCGTCGAGCACCTCGCGCAGGGCGCAGATCTCGCCGATCTGCTCGAAGTCGCAGGCCTCCACCACGGTGAGCGCCTCGTTGAGCCGGAGGCTCTGGCCGGGGCGCAGCGAGGACACGTCCAGGTTGGGTGAGAGCGTGAGCCGCATCCGCCGTCCCGACGTGAACACGTCGGCCGTCTCGTCGTCGACAGACGCGATGAGCACACCGAATCCGCTGGGCGGCTGCCCGAGCCGGTCCACCTCCTCGCGCAGTGCGACGAGCTGGGTGCGGGCCTCTTTGAGCAGCTCGGCGAGCTTGGTGTTGCGCGTCGTGAGTGCGGCGATCCGGCGTTCGAAATCGCCGTCGTCGCCTCGTCCGCCCGGCTCCCCCGTGCCCGTGCCGTCTCCTGGTGCTGTCATGACGTCCTCCCTCTCCGGACGGCGGCGACTCCGTACGGGCGCCGCCACCGTCGACGATCGGACCGCCCCGCAGCACCGCGTACCCGGCCACCGTGCCCGCGTTCGCAGTCGGCACTGCGGCGGAAGCGTGTTCCGGCACCGACGGAGGCGGCGCTGCGGCACCGAACCCGTTGTGCCTCCAACGCTACCGGGACTGCCGCCGCTGCGGCGGTTACCGGCGGAAAGCGGGTCCCGGTTCGCGGACGCCCGGCGGGAGGACGGCGTACTCGGACCTCGTGCGCTCAGCCTTTGCTGGGGCGGCGTTCGGTCCGCGGGGCGACCGTGCCGTCGGCCAGCCGGCGGGTGCTGATGAGGAACGCCGTGTGCCCCTGCATCCGGTGCTCGGGGCGCACGGCCAGGCCCACCGCGTGCCAGTCGCGGACGATCGCCTCCCAGGCGCGTGGCTCGGTCCAGCAGGCATGCTCGCGCAGCGCCTCGACCACGCGGGAGAGCTGTGTGACGGTGGCGACGTACACGATGAGGACTCCGCCGGGCACGAGGGTGCGGGCCACGGCCGGCAGCACGTCCCACGGCGCGAGCATGTCGAGGATGACCCGGTCCACCGGGCCCCCGATCGCGTCCGGGGACACCTCGGCCAGGTCGCCCACCGTGAGGTCCCAGTTCTCGGGGCGGCCGCCGAAGAAGGTCTCGACGTTGCGCACGGCGTGCACCGCGTGGTCCTCCCGGACCTCGTAGGAGACGACGCGGCCGTCCGGGCCCACTGCCCGCAGCAGCGAGCAGGTCAGCGCACCGGAGCCCGCGCCCGCCTCGAGGACCCGGGCACCGGGGAACACGTCTCCCTCGTGGACGATCTGCGCAGCGTCCTTGGGGTAGATCACCTGCGCGCCGCGCGGCATCGACAGCACGTAGTCGGTGAGCAGCGGCCGAAGCGCCAGGTACGGGGTGCCGTTGGACGACTCGACCACCGTGCCCTCGGCGGCGCCGATGAGCGCGTCGTTCTCGATGGCGCCGCGGTGGGTGTGGAACTGGCCGCCCGGGGTGAGCACCACGGTGTACTTGCGGCCCTTTCCGTCGGTGAGCTGGACCCGCTCGCCTACGCGGAACGGCCCGGTCGGCGCTCCGCCCGCCGGGGGCCCCGTCCCGGACGCTGAAGCCTCGGCGTCGATCGCCATCAGTCGGCTACCTTCCTGTCGGTATCGGGGATTACCCTGCCAGCCATGGACACGCCCGCGGCAGGAGACCCCGTGCAGAAGACTGCCCCGTCACAGAGTTCGGGCACTCCCCCGCAGCCGGATCCCCCGGTGGCACGGCCAGGCGGCCGTCGGCACATCGCGCTGTCGCCCTCGCGCGCCTCGGACTTCAAGCAATGCCCCTTGCTGTACCGCTTCCGGGCGGTGGACCGTATTCCGGAGACACCGTCCACCGCCCAGGCGCGCGGCACCTTGGTGCACGCCGCGCTGGAACGGCTCTACACGTTGCCGGCGGCCGAGCGGGTGCAGGAGCGCGCGGCCGGGCTGCTCGAGCCGGCCTGGGAGGACATGGTCGCCGGACAGCCGGAGCTCGCGGAGCTGGTCGGGCCGGAGGATCGCGCACGGTTCCTGGACGAAGCGCGCGCGTTGATCGCCGGCTACTACACGATGGAGGATCCGACGCGGTTCGAACCCGATGCGTGCGAGCAGCGGGTGGAGACCCGGTTGGGTGACGGCACGCCGCTGCGCGGGTTCATCGACCGCATAGATGTGGCGCCCACCGGTCAGGTCCGGGTGGTCGACTACAAGACGGGGCGTCTGCCATGGGGCCCGGGCAAGGCCACCGCCCTGTTCCAGATGAAGTTCTACGCGCTGGCACTGCTGCGAGATCGCGGGATCCTGCCGACCCAGCTGCGGCTGATGTACCTGAAGAGCGGGGAGGATCTGGTCTACGAGCCGACGGAGGCCGAGCTCGACCGGTTCGAGCGCACCGTGTCCGCGCTCTGGCAGGCCATCCGCACGGCGGGCAGCACCGGCGATTTCCGCCCCACACCGTCGAAGCTGTGCGACTGGTGCGACCACAAGGCCCTGTGCCCGGCCTTCGACGGCACGCCGCCGCCGTACCCCGGATGGCCAGGCGAGTGAGTGCGGCCCTGCCCGCGGCGCCGACGCGGAGGATTCGGCCCCGCCGTGATCCCGCACCCTGCACCGGCCACACTGGTGGGCATGACCGATTCCGATGACGGCGCCGCCTTCTACCAGCCGCTGGGCCTTGCGGACGACGGGGCCGAACGCTTCGCCTCCACGGACTACACGCGCAGCGTGTGGAGCACCGAGATGCAGCACGGGTCCCCGCCCGCCGCGCTGCTGGTGCGGGCGATGGAGCGCAACCATCCGCGCGAGGGCGCCCGACTCGCCCGCGTCACCGTGGAACTGCTGGGCCCGGTGCCGGTGGCCGAGTGCCGGGTGCGCAGTCGAGTCCTGCGTCCGGGCCGCTCCATCGAACTTCTCGCGGCGGAGCTGTGCGCGCCGATGCCCGACGGTTCCGAACGCACGGTGGCGAGCGCCACCGCGTGGCGCCTGGCGACAGAGGACACCGCGGCCGTCCGGCGGGCGACGGACCCGTCGTACCCGGAGGGGCTGCCGGCGGTCGGCTCGGGGTTCGATTTCTTCGGCGACCACAAGGTGACCACCTTCATCGACGCGGTCGAGTGGGAGTGGAACTCGCTCGCCGAGAAACAGGTGCCGGGACGTGTGCGGGTCCGCGAGAGGGTGGCGCTGGTGGCCGGTGAACAGCCGTCGCCAGTCGAGCGGATGTTCTGCGTCATCGACGCGGCGAACGGGGTCGGTGCCACCTTGGACCCGCGGGAGTGGACGTACCTCAACACCGAAATGACCGTGCATATCCATCGGATTCCGGGTGACGGCCTGGGAATCGCCGCGGAGTCCAGCATCGGACCCGACGGCATCGGCATGTGCACCGCTGTAATCCACGACGACGAGGGGCCGGTGGCACGCACCGCCCAGTCGCTCCTGGTACGTCGCCGCACCTGACCGGGCGCAGGCTGCGCGGCGGGCGGCGTACGGCGCGCCCGCCGCGTCGTGCTCACATGCGGCAGGACCGGATATCGGTGGCGAGCACGGCGCGCGCCCCGATCTCCTTCAGCTGGTCCATGACCCCGTTCATCCCCTTGCGCGGCACCATCGCCCGCACGGCGAGCCAACCGGCCTCGGCCAGGTCGGAAACGGTGGGCGACTCGACGCCGGGAGTGACCCGGGAGGCCTCCTCCAGCAGTTCCCGCGGGCAGTTGTAGTCCAGCAGCACGTACTGCTGCCCGTACACCACGCCCTGCAGCCTGGCGGTGAGCTGCGCGCGTGCGGCCGCGCCGGACTCGGCCGAGTCCGCCCGCCCGATCAGCACCGCCTCCGAACTGCACAGCACATCGCCGAACGGCGCCAGGTTGTGCTGGCGCAGCGTGCGCCCGGAGCCGACGACATCCGCGATGAGGTCCGCCACACCGAGCTGGATCGAGATCTCCACGGCCCCGTCGAGGGGGATCACCGTGGCGGCCATGCCGCGCGCGGCCAGGTCGGCGCGCACGATATTCGGGTACGAGGTCGCGATACGTGCGCCGTCGAGATCGTCGACCGCCCATTCGCGCCCCTTGGGCGCGGCATAACGGAAGGTGGAGCGGCCGAAGCCCAGGGCGAGTCGCTCGGCCACCGGGGCGCCGGACTCGAGAGACAGGTCGCGGCCGGTGATGCCCAGGTCCAGCTCGCCCGAGCCCACATAGGTGGCGATGTCCTTGGGGCGCAGGAAGAAGAACTCGACCTCGTGCGCATCATCGAGCACGGTGAGGTCCTTGCTGTCGCTGCGGCGGCGGTAGCCGGCCTCGGCGAGCATGGCGGCGGCCGATTCGGACAGCGCCCCCTTGTTGGGTACGGCGACCCTGAGCATGTGCGGTTCCTTTGCGGTCGGATGGATGAGCGACGGTGCGGACCGCGGGCGTGGCCCGCGGCTCACAGATGCCGGTAGACGTCCTCCGGCGAGAGCCCGCGCGCGATCATCATCACCTGCACCCAGTACAGCAACTGCGAGATCTCGCCGGCGAGTTCGTCATCCGTCTCGTGCTCGCCGGCGATCCACACCTCGCCGGCCTCCTCGATCACCTTCTTGCCGATGTGATGGACGCCGGCGTCGAGGGCGGCCACAGTGCCGCTGCCCTCGGGGCGTTCCGCGGCGCGTTGGGAAAGCTCGGCGAACAGGGAGTCGAAGGTCTTCACGGAAAGTCATCTTCCCACACGTCCGGGTGACGCCGGCGGGGCGTCACCCGGACGGGACCGCGGCCACGCGGTGTCCGTGTGCGCACGAGGCGCGGCGCACACGGACGGGAGCCGCGCATTCTCAGGTGTTGAAGTACTTGGCCTCCGGGTGATGCAGGACGAACGCGTCGGTGGACTGCTCCGGATGCAACTGCATCTCCTCCGAGAGCTCCACCCCGATCCGCTCGGGCTCCAGCAGCGCGACCAGCTTGCGCCGGTCCTCGAGCTCGGGGCAGGCGCCGTAACCGAACGCGTAGCGGGCGCCGCGGTACCCGAGCTTGAAGAACTCCTCGATGGCCGCCGGATCGTCGTCCGCCAACGACCAGGTGCCGTCCACCGTGAGCTCGGAGCGGATGCGGCGGTGCCAGTACTCGGCCAGCGCCTCGGTGAGCTGGACGCCCAGCCCGTGCACCTCCATGTAGTCGCGGTAGTGGTTCTCCGCGAACAGTCGGTTGGCGAAGTCGGCGATGGGCTGGCCCATCGTCACCAGCTGGAAGGGCAGCACGTCCACCTGCCCGGTCTCCCGGGCCTGCTCGCGGGAGCGGATGAAGTCCGCGACGCACAGGAAACGTCCCCGCTCCTGACGCGGGTAGGTGAACGAGTAGCGCACGGGGGCGTCGGGTTCGGGGGACTCGAGCACGTGCACCGTGTCCTTCTCCGACACCGCCGGGAAATACCCGTAGACCACCGCGGAGTGCGCCAGGATCCCCTCCGCGGTCAGCCGGTCCAGCCAGTAGCGCAGGCGCGGACGCCCCTCGGTTTCGACGAGGTCCTCATACGTGGGCCCCTCCCCCTTGCGGGCACCGCGCAGGCCCCATTGCCCCAGGAAGGTGGCGCGCTCGTCGAGCATGCCCGCGAAGTCCTTGACGGCCAGGCCCTTGACCACCCGCGTGCCCCAGAACGGCGGGGTCGGGATGGGGTTGTCGGCGGCGACGTCGGAGCGCTCGGGGACCTCCACGGGCGTCTCCGCCGCCTTGCGCTGGGCGGCGATGCGCTTGGAACGGCGCCGGCGCTCCGTGCGCTCCTGCTTCTTGCGCGCCGCCTCGATGGCTTCGGGGCTGTCCGGGTCGGGGCCCTCGCCGCGCTTGACCGCCATGATCTCGTCCATCAGGCGCAGGCCCTCGAAGGCGTCGCGCGCGTAGCTGACGTCGCCCTCGTAGATCTCGGCGAGGTCGTCCTCGACGTAGGTGCGGGTGAGCGCGGCACCGCCGAGCAGGACCGGGAAATCGCCGGCCACACCCTTGCCGTTGAGCTCGACCAGGTTGTCCTTCATCACCACGGTGGACTTCACCAGCAGGCCCGACATTCCGATGGCGTCGGCCTTCTTCTCCACCGCGGCGTCGTAGATCGTGGTGATGGGCTGCTTGATGCCCAGGTTCACCACTTCGTAGCCGTTGTTGCTGAGGATGATGTCGACGAGGTTTTTGCCGATGTCGTGCACGTCGCCCTTGACGGTGGCGAGCACGATGCGGCCCTTGCCGGAGTCGTCGGCGACCTCCATGTGCGGTTCCAGGTGGGCCACCGACGTTTTCATGGTCTCGGCCGACTGGAGGACGAAGGGCAGCTGCATCTGGCCGGAGCCGAACAGCACGCCCACCGTCTTCATCCCGGAAAGCAGCGTGCCGTTGACGATCTCGAGGGGCGGAACGGTGCGCATCGCCTCGTCGAGGTCGGCCTCGATGCCGTTCTTCTCGCCGTCGACTATCCGCTGCTCGAGGCGTTCGAAAAGCGGAAGCGCCGCGAGTTCCTGGGCGCGCGTCTCGCGGGCGGACGCGGCCGAGACGCCCTCGAACAGCTCCATGAGCTTCTGGAGCGGGTCGTAGTCGTCGGTGCGGCGGTTGTAGACCAGGTCCAGCGCGGTCTCCCGCTGCTCGTCGGGGATCCGCGCCATGGGCAGGATCTTGGAGGCGTGCACGATGGCGGTGTCGAGGCCCGCCTGGACGCATTCGTGCAGGAACACCGAGTTCAGCACTTGGCGGGCCGCCGGGTTGAGCCCGAAGGAGATGTTCGAAAGCCCCAGCGTGGTGTGCACCTGGGGGTAGCGCCGCTTGATCTCGCGGATGGCCTCGATGGTCTCGATGCCGTCGCGCTGGACCTCCACCTGTCCGGTGGAGATCGGGAAGGTCAGGCAGTCGATGACGATGTCGGACACCTCGAGCCCCCACGTGCCGGTGAGGTCCGCGATCAGGCGCTCGGCGATGGCGACCTTGTGCTCGGCCGTGCGCGCCTGGCCCTGCTCGTCGATCGTCAGGGCCACGACGGCGGCGCCGTGCTCTTTGACGTGCCGCATGATCAGCTGGTAGCGCGAATCAGGGCCGTCGCCGTCCTCGAAGTTCACGGAGTTGACGATGCAGCGCCCGCCCAGGTGCTCGAGTCCCGCGCGCAGCACCCCGGGTTCGGTGGAGTCGAGCATGATCGGCAGCGTGGACGCGGTGGCCAGTCGGGACGCCAGCGCGGCCATGTCGCCGGCGCCGTCGCGGCCCACGTAGTCGATGCACAGGTCCAGCAGGTGCGCACCGTCGCGGATCTGGCCCTTGGCGATGTCGATGCACTTGTCGTAGTCGCCGCCGAGCATCGCCTCGCGGAAGGCCTTGGATCCGTTGGCGTTGGTGCGCTCGCCGATGACGAGGAAGGACGCGTCCTGGTCGAACGGCACCGCGGAGTACATCGACGAGACGCCGGGCTCGTGCACCGGAGTGCGCTGCGCGGGCTGCACACCGCGCAGCGCCTCGACCACGCGCCGCAGGTGCTCGGGCGTCGTGCCGCAGCAGCCGCCCACCATGGACAGGCCGAACTGCGCGACGAAACCGGCGAGGGCCTCCGCGAGCTCGTCGGGTGTCAGCGGGTACTCGGCGCCGTTCTTGCCGAGCACGGGCAGTCCTGCGTTGGGCATGACGGACACCGGGATGCGTGCGTGCTGGGACAGGAACCGGAGATGCTCGCTCATCTCGGCGGGCCCGGTGGCGCAGTTGAGGCCGATCATGTCGATGCCGAGCGGTTCGAGCGCATTGAGCGCCGCGCCGATCTCGGATCCGACGAGCATCGTGCCCGTCGTCTCCACGGTCACGTGCGTGATGATCGGGATCCGGCGACCGGCCTGGTCCATCGCGCGCTGGGTGCCGACGATGGCGGCCTTCGCCTGCAACAGATCCTGGCAGGTTTCGACCAGGACGGCGTCGGCGCCGCCGTCGAGCATCCCGAGAGCGGCCTGCGTGTAGGCGTCGCGGAGGTCGGCGAACGGCGCGTGCCCCAGCGTGGGCAGTTTGGTCCCCGGCCCCATGGAGCCGAAGACGAGCCGTCCCAGGCCGTCCGCCCCGGGGCCGGCCTCGTCGGCGGCGGCGCGGGCCAGCGCCACCCCGCGCTGGGATAGGTCGCGGATGCGGTCGGCGATGCCGTAGTCGGCCAGGTTGGGCAGGTTGCAGCCGAAGGTGTTCGACTCGATCGCATCCACCCCGACCTCCAGGAAGCGGTGGTGGATGTCGCTGAGCACGTCGGGCCGCGTCTCGTTGAGGATCTCGTTGCAGCCCTCGAGGCCACGGAAGTCGTCCAGCGGAAGGTCGGCGGCCTGCAGCATCGTCCCCATCGCCCCGTCGCCGATCACGACACGGCGGTCGAGGGCGCGGGCGAGGGCGGAGTCAGTCTGTGCAGGCATGAGGACAGCGTAGTGGTCCGGTGGTTCACGACGGACCGTAGGCTGGGGGTGTGAGCAGTAGGGACCCCTTCCGCGGAACCGATGAGCGCGGAACCGATGAGCGCGGAACCGATGAGCGCGGAACCGATGAGCGCGGAACCGATGAGCGCGGCGCCCGGCCGCGGCAGGGCGCCCGGCGCCGCCGCGACGGGGACCAGGTCGACGACGGGCCGATCGTGGTCGCCGCCTTCGAGGGCTGGAACGATGCGGCGGACGCCGCGACCGGGCTTGTCGAGCACCTCGCCTTGATCGGCGGCGCTACCCCGCTGGCCGAGCTGGACTCGGAGGGCTACTACGACTATCAGGTCAACCGGCCCACGATCTCGCAGGTGTCGGGCGTGACCCGTCGGATCGAATGGCCGTCCACGCGGATCACGCGGTGCCGGCTCTCCCCCGGCGGCCGCGAGCTGATCCTGGTGCACGGTATCGAGCCGAACCTGCGGTGGCGCGCGTTCTGCGCCGAGCTCCTGGATCTCTTCGTGCAGGCGGGAGCCGCCGAGGTCGTCACCGTGGGCGCGTTGCTGGCGGACACCCCGCACACCCGCCCGGTGCCGATCACCGGCAGCACCCACAGTGCGGCCGCGGCGAAGCTGTACGGGCTGTCCGGCAGCGACTACGAGGGGCCCACCGGGATCACCGGGGTGCTGCAGGACGCGTGCGTGCGTGCCGGGATCCCCGCCACCACGCTGTGGGCGGCTGTCCCGCACTACCTTTCGCAGCCGCCCAACCCCAAGGTGATGGTGGCTCTGTTGCGGCGTCTGGAGCAGGTTCTCGGTTTCGAGATCCCGGCGGGCGACCTGCCACGGCAGGCCGAGGAGTGGCAGGACACCGCGCGCGAGCTCACCGAGGAGGACGAGGACATCGCCGAGTACGTGCAGGCGCTCGAGGAACGCGGGGACGAGCAGTCCGACATCTCCGAGATGCTGCGCGCCGTCGACGGCGACGAGATCGCCGCGGAGTTCGAGCGCTACCTGCGCCGGCACGGGCCCGGGCCCGGATCCGACCCGGGCGGCCAGGGTTCCTAGCGGCCCGGGCGCCTCGGCGCCCGCTCGAAGCTAGTCCGCGAGCCGCACGCCGAGCAGGGCGTCGACCGCGTCGGCGATGCGCGCCGGCGCCTGCGCGTCGCTCCCGATGCCCGCCGCCACGTCCGTGGCCCACGCGTCCACCGCAGTCAGCGCCTTGGGGGTGTCGAGGTCGTCGGCCAGATGCTGACGCAGGCGGGCGACCGTCTCGTCGGCGACCGGGCCGGTTGAAGCGGACACCGCGGTGCGCCACCGGGCCAGCCGCTCGCGCGCGGTGACGAGCAGCGCGTCGGTCCAGAAGCGGTCGGTGCGGTAGTGCGCGTCGAGCAACGCCAGCCGTATGGCCATCGGATCCTCCCCCGCCTCCCGCAGCCGGGAGACGAGCACGAGGTTGCCGAGGCTCTTCGACATCTTCTCGCCGTCCAGGCCCATCATGCCGGTGTGCACGTAGTGCCGGGCGAAGCGGCTGTCGCCCGTCGCGGCCTCGGCGTGCGCCGCGGAGAACTCGTGGTGCGGGAAGATGAGGTCGCTGCCGCCGCCCTGGATGTCGAAGCCGCTGCCGATCCTGTTGAGCGCGATGGCGGAGCATTCGATGTGCCAGCCGGGGCGCCCGTCGCCGAAGGGGGACGGCCAGGAGGGTTCGCCCTCGCGGCGGGCGCGCCACAGAAGCGCGTCGAGGCTGTGCCGTTTGCCGGGACGATCGGGGTCGCCGCCGCGCTCGGCGAAGAACCGATCCATCGTGGGGCGGTCGTAGCCGGACTCGTACCCGAACTGCTCGGTGGCGTCGATGCTGAAGTAGACGTCGGGGAATTCCGGGTCGTCCACCACGTAGGCGGCGCCGGAGGCCAGCAGCTTCTCCACCATGGTGATGACCTCGTCGATGGACTCGACGGCGCCGATGTAGTCGCGCGGCGGCAGGATGCGCAGCGCGGCCATGTCGGTGCGGAACAGCTCGGTCTCACGGTCGCCGAGCGCGCGCCAGTCGATGCCGTCGCGCGCGGCACGCTCGAACAGCGGGTCGTCCACATCGGTGACGTTCTGCACGTAGTGCACTTCGTGCCCGTTGTCGCGCAGGACCCGGCCTGCAACGTCGAAGGTCAGATAGGTCGCGGCGTGGCCCATGTGCGTGGCGTCGTAGGGCGTGATGCCGCAGACGTACATGCCCGCCACCCGGCCTGGGGCGACCGGACGGACCGATCGATCGGCGGTGTCGTAAAGGCGGAGCGGCGGGCCGGAGCCGGGGACTGCGGGCACGGCGACATCGGTCCAGGACTGCATATGCGCCAGCCTATGCGGTCCCGCGCCGGGCGGCCGAAGGGGATGCCGGGTCGGTGCGCAAGGCCGACCCGTCCGGACCGTATGCGTGCGCCGCGGTTCAGAACGGCGGCCAGGGGATGGCGTGGGCGGCTGTGGGCCCCGGGTGCATCCCCGACTCCGTCAACCCGTCGATCCGCCGGGCCAGCGCCTCGACTTCCCGCAGGGTGAGCAGCTCGTCGAGGGCGTCGGCCAGCGGCGTGCTGCGGCGCCGGAGGCCGTCGCCGAGAGCGGCCACGTCCCCGAGCAGCTCCGGGGGGATCGGTCGGTGCGCCCAGCCCCAGAGCACGGTGCGGAGCTTGGAGTCGCCGTGCAGGCAGATGCCGTGGTCGACCCCGCGCAGCCCGCCGCCGGGTGCGCACAGGATGTGGCCCGCCTTGCGGTCCGGGTTGTTGAGCACCGCGTCGAGGACCGCGATCCGCTGCAACCGCTCGTCGTCCGCGTGCGCGAGCACCACTTGGCGGCCGGTCATGTCCTCGGCGGCGAACACGGGCAGGTAGCCGGCGGGCACGGAGTCCGCCGGGAAAAGGTCCACCAGATCGGTGGCGGAATCCAGGACGACGGATCGGCCGTCGGCATCCCGCCCGGACGGCGCCTCGATCCATTCCTGCACCATCCCCCAACCGTGCGGGCCGCTGCGCAGCTCCGTCCGCGGGATGATTTCCCACCCCAGCGCGGTGCTGATCAGGTACGACGCGTACTCACGCTCGGCGAGCGTGCCGTCGGGGAAGTCCCAGAGCGGTCGCTCGCCGAGGACCGGCTTGTAGACGCAGCGGACCTCGCTGCCCGGCGCGTCGAGGCGGCACAGGAACGTGGCGTTGCTGGCGGTGGTGAGCCTGCCGATGATCTCGATTGGCGCTGTCGCCAGCGGTGCGTGCTCACCGCCCGCAGGACGGGAGTCGCCGGAGTGGGCGGCATCCCGGGGTGCGGGCACCGTCATGGTTCATCGTCCGGCTTCTGCAGGTCGCTGAGCTCGATGCCGCGGTGGTACCCGTTGGTGCGGGCGCAGATGTGGCCGGCGGGGTCGAGTGGCCTGCCGCACAGGGGGCATGGCGGCCGGCCGGCGTCCACGATGAGTTCGGTGCGCGCGGAGAACTGGCGTGCCTCCGCCGGAGCCAGGAAGACCCGGACCGTGTCGGGACCCTCGTCGGTGTCGTCGAGCACCACCGACTCGTCCAGCGGAGTCTCGGTGACGGCGAGAAGCTCCACCACGACCGCGCCGGCGTCGGCCTCCCAGCCCAGGCCCATCGTGCCCACGCGGAACTCCACGTCCACCGGCATCTGCAGCGGCTCCAGGTCGTCGACGTCGACGTCCGTGGGCGGCAGTTCCGCGCCGAACCGCCGGTGGACCTCGCCGAGCAGCGCACCGATGCGCTCCGCCAGAATCTGCACCTGCTGTTTCTCCAGGAGGACGCTGACAAGCCGGTTGTCCTGGCTCACTTGGAGATAGAACGCACGGTCGCCGGGCTCGCCCACCGTCCCGGCGACGAAACGGTCCGGGCTGCGGAAGATGTGAATGGCACGTGACATGGCACCTCCAATCTATGGCCTTCGGCTGCGGCGGGTCATGGCAGCCCCGCTTATATCTCACCGCCGGGGACGCCGGCGGTGAACGGGGAGGCGGCGGCGCCGTCCGGGGACGGGCCGTCGTCGTCCGCGCATTCCGGCCTCCCCTCCCGCGCGTCCCGGTGGTTCCGCGCGAGCCCGTCGAGCGCGGACCCGGTGTCGTTCAGATGCTGCACTATCGGGCGGGCCTCGGTGTACCGGATAACGCTGATCGCCCCCGGCACCGTGGCGATGCGCTGGAACCCGTCAAGGTGCATCCCCAGGGCGTCCGCCAGGATCGACTTGATCACGTCGCCATGCGTGCACGCCACCCACAGCGCGTTCTCGCCGTGCTCGGCGCGCAGCCGTGCGTCGTGCGAGCGGATCGCCCCCACGCTGCGCGCCTGCACGGCGGCGAGGCATTCGCCGCCGGGGAACGTGGCCGCGGAGGGTTGCTGCTGTATGACGCGCCACAGCGGCTCAGCGACCAGTTCCGAGAGCGCTCGCCCCGTCCACTCGCCGTAGTCGACCTCGGCCAGCGACTCGTCGGTGTGCGGCTGCATGTCGTGGGCTTCGGCGAGCGGGCCGACGGTCTCGATGCAGCGCTGCTGGGGCGAGGAGATGATCGCCACGATGGGCAGGCCGCCGAGGCGCCGCGCGGCCCTTTGGGCCTGTGCGCGGCCGGTCTCATCGAGGCCGACGCCCGGGGTGCGGCCCGCCAGGGTGGCCGCGGTGTTTGCGCTGGAGCGCCCGTGGCGCAGCAGAATCACCGTCATAGCCGCCACCCTATGCGCTCGGCGCGGCGCGGGCGGCCGCCCCGAGCGCGCGGGTTAGGGTGCTGTGGTCCGCGCTGCCCTGACTGGGCGGCGCGGCGCGCCGCGCGGGTCGGCGGCGCGGACGATGACGACGAAGTCGATGGGAGTGCAGTGCACCGACGCTGGTCCGCGGCGAGGAGGCCCGCGGCGTGAAGGAGACGAATCTGGGCCGCAGCGGCCTGCGGGTCTCGGGGCTGGGGCTTGGGACGCTCGCCTGGGGCAGGGAGACTGCCGGCGATGAGGCCGCCGGGCAGCTGCGCGCGTTCGCCGAAGCGGGCGGCAATCTGGTCGACACCTCCCCCGCGTACGGCGACGGGGCCGCCGAGGCCGTGCTCGCGGAGCTGCTCGAGGACGTGGTGCCCCGCCGTGAGCTGGTCCTCAGCAGCGCGGCGGGCATCGTGCCGTCGGCGCCCGCGGGCGCGCGCATCGACTGTTCACGCCGCACGCTGCTGCACCAGCTCGACAACACCCTGCGGTCGTTGGGCACCGATCACCTGGACCTGTGGCAGATCGCGGCGTGGGACCGTCGCACGCCGGTGGAGGAGATCGTCGACACCTGCGACTACGCGGTCCGGACCGGCCGGGTGCGCTATACGGGGGTCCGCGGGCACTTCGGCTGGCAGCTCGCGACAGTGGCGGGAGCGGCCCGCGGCGCGCACATGGTGGCCGCGCAGGCCGAGTACTCGCTCCTCGCCCGCGGCGTCGAGGAGGAGCTGGTCCCGGCGGCGCACCACCACGGCATGGGGCTCCTCGCGGCGGTTTCGCTGGCCGGCGGCGTGCTCACGGGCAAGTACCGGGACGGCGTGCCCAGCGACTCGCGCGGCGCCGACCCGGCGCGGGCGGAGATAGTCCAGGCATACCTGCACGAGGACGCGGTGAGCGTGATCGACGCCGTGGTCACCGCGGCGGACGGGCTCGGCACTTCGCCGCTGGCGGTGGCGCTCGCGTGGATCCGCGACCGTCCGGGCGTGGGCAGCGCCATCGTCGGTGCCCGGGACATCGCGCAGCTGACGGGAGTGCTGGTGGCCGCGGATCTGACGCTGCCGCCGGCGATCACCGCGGCGCTCGACGACGTGAGCGGCTAGAGCCGGATCGGGCTGGCAGAGCGGTTGCAGCGGGCCCGTGCCCGATCCGGCGCGCCGGTCAGGACCCCTGCTGTCCGCGCCGACGCACCCCGGCGGTGATTCCGCCGACGACGATCAGTGCGACGACGACCCCTCCGACAGTCCACCAGACGACGGCCGACGAGCCGTCGGAGTCCTCTGCCGCCGCCTGGTCGGAATCGGCGGCCGGCTCGCCTGCCGCCGCGTCGGCCTGCCCGGCGACCGCCTCCGTTCCTGCGGCGGCGAACGTGACCGGCACGCCGGTGACCGTGCCGAAACCGTTGCGGTGGTCGTAGAACAAGGTGATCGAGCACTCCGACTCGGTGCAGTCCACCGGCGTGCCACCCATCGAGGTGCCGGCGGCGACGGAGCTGAGCTCCGCGGTGAAGGTTCCGTCGGGGGCGATGGGGGTCGTTGCGCCCCGGCCGTTGGAGACCCAGAGCTGCGATCCGGGCACCGCCCGGTCGCCCGCGCAGTCAGGCCCGGCGGGCCCGGTCGTCCCGGTGACGCAGGTGGCCACGTAATAGCCGGCCTCGGGGTCGAGCCGGCTTCCCTCCACGGTGATCGTCTCGCCCGCGGCCAGCCCGTCGGTCTTGCTGACTGTCAGTTTCGGGCCGGCCGCCGCGGGGTCGGCGGCCGCGGCCGTACCCACGGCGAGAAGCGAGCCGGCGGCGACTGCGCCTACCGCGGCCGAGGCGGCGGCGCGACGCAGGACGGTGTGGGGGCGGTGCATGAGAAACCTCGCTTCATCCGATGTTGAAGGCTAGGCTAACCTAGTTCGAGTTGGACGACTGTGACAGGGGACCGATCGACATGACCATTGAGGACACCACGCAGACCCAGGGGCTCGCGGCACTGGTCAAAAGCCGTACGGACGACGCGCACCGTGCGGCCGAATCGTCATCGTTCATGGCCGACCTGCTCGACGGCGCGCTGCCGGAGGCGGCGTACATCGAACTCGAGGCCCAGAGCTGGTTCATCTACCGTGCGCTCGAAGCGGGCGGGCGTTCGCTGGCCGACGACGCCCTGGTGGCCCCCTTCCTCGACGACGCGCTCCTGCGCCTTCATGGGCTGGAGCAGGATCTGGAGCATCACCTCGGCGCCCGGTGGCGCGAGTCGATCTCGATGCTGCCGTCCACCGAGCGGTACGCCGGGCGCATCGCCGAGGTCGTCGACACCTGGCCCGCGGGGTTCATCGCGCATCACTACCTGCGATACCTCGGTGATCTCTCCGGAGGCCAGATCATCCGCACCAAGATGTCGCGCGCCTACGGCTACGACACGGACGGCGTGCGCTTCTACGTCTTCGACTCGATCGCCAAGCCCAAGCCCTACAAGGACCGGTACCGCGCGAAGATGGACGCATTGCCGATCGGCGGTGCGGAGACCGAGCGGTTCATCGCCGAGGTGGCCGACGCCTTCCGCCTGAACCGGGACCTGTTCGCCGATCTGGGCGAGCGTTACGTGCGGAGCGGAGCCGCAGTGTGAGACCGCGGTCCGACTCAGGCCGCGCGCCCGCGGCCGGGGCACTCAGGCGGCGACTGAGCGTCACCAGCGCCGCGCTGCTCGTGGCGATGGTCGCCGTGCTGGCGGCGGGCTGCAGTGCACCGGGGCCGACGGGTGCCGGCGGCGCCGGGGACGGCGCGGTCACCGCCACGATCGGCGACCTCGACCCCGAGCCGATCGGCCCTCCCCCAACGCCTCGGCTCCCGGTCACGGTGGGCTCGCAGGACGGCGCGGAGGTCACGGTCACGAGCGCCGACCGCATCGTCGCGGTCGACCAGTACGGGACCCTCGGCGAGACGGTGTTCGCGCTGGGGCTGGGCGGCAACCTGGTCGGCCGGGACACCGCCACCGACTTTCCGGCCGCGGCCGGCATCCCCAACGTCACCCCCGGCGGCCACTCGCTCAACGCGGAGGCGATTCTGGCGCTGCGCCCGTCGGTGGTCCTCACGGACTCGAGCATCGGACCGCATGCGGTGCAGGAGCAGATCCGCGCTGCCGGGGTGCCGGTGGTCTACTTCGACGGCGAACGCACCCTGGACACGACCACGGACATGATCCGAGAGGTCGGCCGCACGCTCGGCGTGCCCGCGGCAGGGGACGCGCTCGCCGAGCGCACACAGCAGCAGATCGATCAGGCGCTCGCCTCGGTGCCGCAGCAGCAGGACCCGCCGACCATCGCATTCCTGTATCAGCGCGGAGCGGCGATCTCGATGCTCGGCGGACCGGGCAGCGGTGCGGACGACATCATCAAGGCGGTGGGCGGGATGGACGCCGGCACCGCGTCGGGACTGACCGCCGCGTTCACGCCGGTCACCGCCGAGGCGCTCATCGTCGCCGCGCCCGACGTGATCCTCATGATGTCCGGCGGACTGGAATCCGTGGGCGGCGTGGACGGGCTCGTGCAGATGGCCGGGGTCAAGCAGACGCCGGCGGGCGAGAACCGCCGCGTGATCGACATGGACGATTCGGTGCTCCTGAGTTACGGGCCGTCCACCGGAAGAGTCATCGGCGCCCTCAGCGAGGCGCTTTACGGCGAGCAGGCCCGGTGACCGCGACGACCGACAGGCCCGCTCCCCCGGGACCGGGGGCTCCGGCGGCCCGCAATCCCCGCCGTAGGCGCACCGTCATCGTGCTCGCGATCACCGCAGTCACCCTGGTGGTTCTTGCCGTGGTCGCGGCCTGCCTGGGACAGGTTCCCGTGAATCCCGGCGAGGTGGTGGGGTCGGTCCTGCACCGCGTCGGCATCGACTGGTTCGCCATGCCCTCGCATCCCAACGGTGACGCCGCCCTGTGGGAGGTGCGCTTCCCCCGCGTGGTCCTGGCCATTCTGGTGGGCGCCAGCCTCGGGTGCGCGGGCGCCGTCCTGCAGGGCGTGTTCGCGAACCCTCTCGCGGAGCCGGGCGTCATCGGCGTCTCCGCCGGTGCGGCCGTGGGGGCGAGCTCGGTGATCCTCATCGGCGGCGCGTTCTCGTCGAGCTGGGCGATCGCCGCGGCCGCGTTCGCCGGGGGCCTGGGCACCACGCTTCTGGTGTATGGGCTTGCCCGCGCCGACGGCCGCACCGAGGTGGTCACCGTGATCCTCACCGGCGTCGCGGTCAACGCGGTCGCCGGCGGCCTGATCGCCTACTTCACCTTCGTCGCCTCCCCCGCGGCCCGCGAGCAGATCGTGTTCTGGCAGCTCGGCACACTCGGCGGTGCCGACTGGGACGCCGTCGCCGTGGTGGCGCCGCTGGCCGTCGTGGGCGTCGGCGGCTCCGTGCTGCTGGCGCGCAAACTCGACCTGCTCGCGCTCGGCGAGGGGCCCGCGCGGCACCTGGGCGTGGACGTGGAGCGGGTGCGCCGGTGGGCGATCGTCATCGTGGGCGTGCTCGTGGCGGCCGGCGTGGCGTTCACCGGGATCATCGCGTTCGTGGGCCTCGTGGTGCCGCACGCGTTCCGCATGCTCATCGGCCCGTCGCACCGCATGCTCATCCCGGCGAGCACGATCGGCGGCGCCGTCGTTCTGCTCGCGGCCGATATCGGCGCCCGTACGCTGGTGGGCAATGCCGATCTGCCGCTCGGCATGCTCACGTCGCTGGTGGGCGGCCCGTTCTTCTTCTGGCTTCTCCACCGGACACGCAAGTCGCAGGGAGGATGGTCATGAGGCTCGCGGACGTGCTCCATCCGCGCCGGGCGCGGCGCGGTGCCCCCGCGCAGGCGACCACGGCCGCGCCGGACGGCGGGCGTGCATTATTGCAGGCCCGCGGCCTGAGCGTGGCCCGCGGTGAGCGGACCATCCTGGCGGACGTGGACGTGGACGTCACGGCCGGCCGGGTGCTGGCCCTGGTGGGGCCCAACGGCGCCGGAAAATCCACCCTGCTCGCCGCGCTGGCCGGAGATCTTCCGCTGTCCGCAGGCGGTGCGGTCATCGACGGACGGCCTGTGCGGGACTGGTCGGCAAGCGAACTGTCACGGCGGCGCGCGGTGCTCCCGCAACAGCATCGGGTGGGCTTCGGCTTCACCGTGGACGAGATCGTCCGGATGGGGCGTGCCCCTTGGGCGCGTACCGACAGGGCGATGGATGACGACGCCGTCGTGGCCGAGGCTCTGGATATCTGCGACGTCGCCGGCTTTCGGGACCGTTCGTTCGTCACGCTCTCCGGCGGCGAACAGGCACGGGTCGCGCTGGCCCGCGTGCTCGCCCAGGAGTGCCCCGTGGTGATGCTCGACGAGCCCACGGCCGCGCTGGACCTGCGTCACCAGGAGACGGTGATGCGGATCGCGGCCGAGCGCGCGCGGGCGGGCTCTGCTGTGGTGGTGGTGCTGCACGACCTGGGCCTGGCCGCCGCCTACGCCGACCGTGTCATGGTGCTCGCCGGCGGCCGGACCGCCGCCGACGGGCCGCCGGAGGAGGTGCTCACCGATGCCCTGCTGAGCGCGGTCTACCGGCACCCCGTGGACGTGCTGCCGCACCCGCACGGCGGACGCCCGCTCATCGTCCCGCGCCGTCGCGCGCCGCTGGGCAGCGGGACGGCGCCGGACGGTCAACCCGCGGTCGACCCGGCGAACTGGGCGGAGTACAGCCGCGCGTAGGGGCCGTCCGCAGCCGCCAGTTCTTCGTGCGTTCCGGACTCGACGATCGCGCCGTGCTCCATCACCAGGATCAGGTCCGCGTCGCGGATCGTCGAGAGGCGGTGGGCGATGATGAAGCTGGTGCGATCGCTGCGCAGCGCGCTCATCGCCTCCTGCAGCAGCACCTCGGTGCGGGTGTCCACGGAGCTGGTGGCCTCGTCGAGGATGAGGATCGACGGCGACGCCAGGAAGGCCCGCGCGATGGTGATCAGTTGCTTCTGCCCCGCGCTGACGTTGCCGGCGTCCTCGGTGATGACGGTGTCGTAGCCGTCGGGAAGGTGCGCCACGAAGCTGTCGACGAAGGTGGCGCGCGCCGCCTCGAGCATCTGGTCCTCGGTGGCACCGAGGTCCCCGTAGAGGATGTTCTCGCGGATGGTGCCTTCGAACAGCCACGTGTCCTGGAGCACCATTCCGATGCGCGACCGCAACGCGTCGCGCGGGACGTCGGTGATGTCGACGCCGTCGATGCTGATGGCACCGGAGCGCAGCTCGTAGAACCGCATGATGAGGTTGACCAGCGTGGTCTTGCCGGCTCCGGTGGGGCCGACGATCGCGACCGTGCGTCCCGGCTCCACGTCCAGCGACAGGTCTTCGATGAGCGGGGTCTCCTCGTCATACCGGAACGCGACGTCGTCGAATCGCACGTGACCCTGCACCGGAGCCCCGCCGAGGAACCGGGCGGCGGCCGAGTGGCGTCCGCCCTCCTCGGCGACGGCCTCCGGGGACATCTCCTCCGCGTCGAGGATCCCGTACACGCGCTCGGCGGAGGCCAGTCCCGATTGCATCCTGTTGGCCATCGACGCGATCTGGTTGATCGGCTGGCTGAACTGGCGTGAATACTGGATGAACGCCTGGACGCTGCCCAGGCTGATGGTGCCGTTGGCGATGCGCAAGCCGCCGACGACGGCCAGCACCACGTACATGAGGTTGGACACCAGCGACATCATCGGCGAGATCATGCCGGACAGCAGCTGCGCGCCGAAGCTGCTCTTGACGAGAGCGCCGTTGACCTCGGTGAACTGGCCTTCCATCTCCTTCTGGTGGCCGTATACGCGCACCAGGGCGTGGCCGCTGTACGTCTCCTCGACGTGGGCGTTGAGCCGCCCGGTCTCCGCCCATTGCTGGCGGAACAGCGGCTGGGCCTTCTTCGCCACGATCGTGACGAGCAGCAGCGACACCGGAATGGTCGCCAGCGCGATCAGCGTGAGGATCGGCGAGAGGAAGAACATCAGGGCGAGCACGCTCACCACGGTGAGAGCCGAGGTGATCAGCTGATTGATCGTCTGCCCCAGCACGGTCTGCATGTTGTCGACGTCGTTGGTCACGCGGCTGAGCACCTCGCCGCGCGGGGTGGAGTCGAAATAGCGCAGCGGCATCCGGTGCAGCTTCTCCGAGACCTTCCGGCGCAGCCGGTACACGGTCTTCTGCACGACGGTGTTGAGCAGGTACGCCTGCGCCCAGGACAGTGTCGCCGCCACGACGTACAACGCCAGGATCACCAGGATGATGCGGGTGAGCGCGTCGAAGTCGATGCCGGCCCCCGGCGTGAGGTCCATCCCCGCGACCATGTCGGCCTTGGTCATGTCGCCCTGGCTGCGCAGGACCTCCACGGCCTGTTCCTTGGTGGTGCCCGGGGCGAGGGTGCGGCTGATGGCGCCGGAGAACAGGACGTCGGTGGCGCGACCCATGATCAGCGGCGCCACCGCGCTCATGCCGATCCCGATGACGGAGATCAGCAGCACGGTGAAGAACCGCAGCTTCTCGGGTCCCAGCTCGCCGATGAGCCGGCGGAAGGTCTGCCGGAAGTGCTTCGGCTTCTGCGCCGCGCCGGCGGCGGCCCCGGGCGCCCCGGGCATGGCTGCTGGTGCGCTCACGGCTCCACCTCCGTCGGCTGCTGCGATTGGACGATCTCCCAGTACGTGGGGCATTCCACGACGAGGTCCTGGTGGCTGCCCACTCCCACCGTGCGGCCGTCCTCGAGCACCACGATCTGGTCGGACTGCGCGATCCGGGCGACACGCTGACTGACGGTGATCACGGTCGCCTCGCCCCGCGCCTCGGAGAGCGCCTGGTACAGCGCGGCCTCGGTGCTCAGGTCGAGCGCCGAGAAGGAGTCGTCGAACAGGTAGATCAGCGGGCGGCGGACGACCGCGCGCGCGATGGTCAGACGCTGGCGCTGGCCGCCGGAGAAGTTGGTTCCGCCCTGCGAGACCGGCGCGTCCAGGCCCTCCGGCAGCGCGCGGACGAACTGCTCGGCCTGGCTGATGCGCAGCGCCTCCCACATCTCGTCCTCGGTGGCGTCGGGCTTGCCGAAGCGCAGGTTGGAGGCCACGGTGCCGGAGAACAGGTACGCGCGCTGCGGAACCAGCCCGATGGACCTGCACATGGTGTCCTGGTCCTGGAGCCGCACATCGATGCCGTCCACGAGCACGGAGCCGGCGGTGGCGTCGAACAGTCGCGGGATGAGCGACAGCAGCGTGGACTTGCCGCTGCCGGTGCTGCCCACGATGGCCGTCGTGGTTCCGGGCCGGCAGCTGAAGGTCAGGTCGGAGAGCACCGGTTCGTCCGCGCCGGGGTAACCGAAGGCGGCCTCCGAGAACTCGACGACACCCACCGGAGACGACGGCGACTTCGGGTCGCGCGGATTGCGGACCGACGACTCGGTGCGCAGCACCTCGCTGATGCGCTCGGCGCTGACTGCGGCGCGCGGAACGAGCACCGCCATGACGACCGCCATCATCACCGACGAGAGGATCTGCATGACGTACGCGATGAAGGCCGTCATCTGGCCCACCTGCATCTCGCCGTCGTCGATCAGGTGCGCGGCGAACCAGAGCACCGCGACGCTGGTGAGATTCGAGATGATCATGATCGCGGGCATCATCATGGCGAAAAGCCTGCCCGCGGACAGCGCCACCGAGGTGAGGTCGCTGTTGGCGGTGTCGAACTTGTCGCGCTCGAGCTGCTCCCGGACGAACGCGCGGACCACGCGCATACCGGTGAGCTGCTCGCGCATCACCCGGTTGACCCCGTCGATGCGTGCCTGCATCCGCCGGTAGAGCGGCACCATCAGGGCCATGATGACGGTGACCACACCCAGGAGCAGCGGCACGGAGATCACCAGCAGCCAGGACAGCCGGGCGTTCTCCCGCAGCGCCATCACGACGCCGCCGATCGACATGATGGGGGCGGTGGTCAGGATGGTGGCGCTGATCATGACCAGCATCTGGATCTGCTGGACGTCGTTGGTGTTGCGGGTGATCAGCGACGGCGTGCCGAACTGCGCGAACTCGCGGTCCGAGAAGGTCGTCACCTGGTGGTAGAGACCGGATCGCAGATCGCGGCCGACGCTGGTCGCGGCCTTCGCCGCGCAGTACACCACGCCGACCGCGCCGATGGCCTGGGCGACGGTCACGAGCAGCATGAGCCCGCCGGAACGGAGGATGAAATCGGTGTCGCCGCGGGCGATGCCGTCGTCGATGATCCGCGCGTTCAAGGTGGGCAGGAACAGCGCCATCGCGGCGCTGAAGATCTCGAGGACGACCACGCCGATCAGCAGCGGGATGTACGGGCGCAGGTGCGTGCGCAGCAGCCGGAGCAGGCTCGCCCGTTCACGGCGGCCCTTGCCTCGGGCGGCCTCGCCGTCTGCGGGCCCGGCAGCGCCCGTGGGCGGCCGGCCGGCGGCGGGCTCGGCGGCCGGGTTGTCAGATGCCATCGATGACAGACCCCAGCTTCCCGAGCAGCGTGCGGACGACGGTGGGATGCTGCCCCGCCGTGTACTCGGTGCGTTCCGCCTCCGCGAGCGCGTCGCGGACCAGCGCGGTGACGCTGCGGGCGTCATCGAGGTCGACGTCGGTCACCGGGAGCTCGGCCACCGCCGCGACGTCCTCCGGCCCCGGCACCGGGGCCTTGCGCCCGGCGCGGTACAGCTCCAGCCGCAGGACGGTGCGGCGCACCTGGAAGGCGAAGTCCCGGCCGCCGTACGAGCCGAACCCGTGCGCGGACGGGCCCGAGGAGATGTCCTCGATGACGAATGACGAATCCGCTGCAGCGTCGTCGTCCGGCGGATGGCCCGCCGCTGGATCGCCCGTGCTCATTCGTCTCCCAGCGTGCTCGTGTGCGGGGCGGAGTCGTCTGCGCCAGGCGCGCCCGTATCCTCGTGTGCGGGATCCGCGCGTCCTGCCCGGTGCAGCGCCTACTCCGTTTCGGTCACAGGCAGACTCTATGTGATCACCTGTCGGGCCGGTGCACCGTCACCCGGAAGGGACGCTGCGCCGCTCCGCCCGCCGCGCGCGGCGGGCGGAGCGGCGCGCAGGGCGGAGCGGCGCGTGCCCCGCGGTCCATCGGGAACGCCCGGGCTGAAACAGGCGGGCGTTCCTGCGAAAACGTATTGATCCAGCACACGGATGCAGGCGGTGACGACGAAGGTGACCGGATACAGGTCCACTGACTCAGCGGGCGCGGTGCGCGGCAGGCTCCTCCCTCGGTGGAGCCGCGGCGCGGCCGGGACGGGACGCAGGGCCGCGGCGGCGGCGCTGGCCGCGGCGGCGCTGCTCGCGCTGTCCGCCTGCGGTTCGTCGGAGGGGCGGCCGGACGTGCCCACCAGAGTGCCGGCGACGCCGGTCGCCGGACCCGGCTCCCCTGCGGCACCCGCCGGGGAGGTCGTCGTCCGCACGGCGGACGTGCAGGCGCTTGCGGCGGCCGGCGACGGACTGCTCGCGGTGCAATCCGCTGAGCCGTCGTCGATCTCGGTGTACGCGGCGGACGCGCCGGCCGACCCTCTTCGCGTCGTCCCGGTTCCAGCGGGGGCGGCCCCGATGGTGCAGGTCGCCGGCGTGGGCGCGCAGTCCTCCCCGCCCGTCGTCGTCGTGCCGGTGCCCGGCGGGATGCTCCGGGTGAACCTGGACTCCGGCGCGACCGACACCGGGGACATCGGCGGGGATGCGATTTCGGCCACGGCTCTGCCGGGCGGCGGGTACGCCGTCGGCACTGCAGACGGCACCGTCTACATCCTGGGCGCCGATCTCGCGGTCGAGCGGACCGTCACCGGATTCGTATCGGCCGACTCGCTCGCAGCGTCGGGCGACGCGCTGCTGGTGTTCGACGCGCACCAGACGTCGATCACTGAGGTGGATCCGGCGACCGGCGAACACGGCGCCGCGCTGCGGGTGGGCAAGGGCGCCACGCGCATCATCGCCGACGGTTACGGACGTGTGATCGCGCTCGACACCGACGGCGGCCAGATGCTGGTCTACGGGCTCGATCCGCTCATCAACCGCCAGCTTGCCCCCATCGGCGCATCGCCGGCCGCGCTCGCCGCGGATCCGGCGCGCGGGCTTGTGTGGGTGACCTTCACGGGCACCGACGAGGTGGCGGCGTTCGACCTGTCCACCGGTGAGCCCGTGGAGAAGCACCGCTACCCCACCGTCGCGTTCCCCACGTCCGTGGCGGTGGGCGCCGACGGTGCCGTGTACGTCGGTTCCGGTCGCGACGGCGGCGTAGGACGCATCAGCGCGGAGCTGATCCGATGAACGGACGGCTGTACGCGCTGGTATTGCGGGCACTGTTCCGGATCGACCCGGAGCGCATCCACCACCTGAGCTTCCGCGCCATCCGGCTCGCGACGGCACTGCCGGGTGTCGGAGCCTTGATCGCGCGGGTCCTTTCCGCCCGGGACCCGGCGCTGCGCACGCGGGTGTTCGGAGTCGACTTCCCGGCCCCGCTGGGCCTCGCCGCGGGCTTCGACAAGAACGCCGAGGGGATCGCAGCCTGGGGGCCGATGGGATTCGGCTTCGCCGAGGTGGGCACGGTGACCGGCCGCGCGCAGCCCGGCAATCCCGCCCCCCGGCTCTTCCGCCTGCCCGCTGATCGGGCGCTGGTCAACCGGATGGGCTTCAACAACGAGGGCGCCGACGCCGCCGCGGTGCGGCTGCGGGCGCGCCGTGGAGGGGTGCCCGTCGGCATCAACATCGGCAAGACCAAGGCCGTCCCGGTGGACGAGGCCGCCGACGATTACCGCTACAGCGCCGCGCTGCTGGCGCCGTTGGCGGACTTCCTCATCGTCAACGTCAGCTCGCCCAACACGCCCGGGCTGCGGGACCTGCAGGCGGTGGACACGCTGCGTCCTCTGCTGCAGACGGTGCTGGCGGTCGCCCGGACGCCGGTGCTGGTCAAGATCGCGCCGGACCTGGCGGACAGCGACATCGACGCGGTGGCCGACCTGGCGGTCGAACTGGGCCTGGCGGGGATCGTGGCGACCAATACGACGATCTCACGGGACGGGCTGGCGACGCCGGCGGCCGAGGTGGAACGCATCGGCGCCGGAGGGGTCTCCGGCGCGCCGGTGGCGGACCGTGCGCTGGAGGTGCTCCGGCGCCTGCACGCGCGGGTGGGCGATGACCTGGTGATCGTGTCGGTCGGCGGTATCTTCACCGCCGAGCAGGCCTGGCAGCGGATCACTGCGGGCGCGTCGCTGCTGCAGGGGTACACGGGCTTCATCTACGGCGGGCCGTTCTGGATGCGGCGGATCCACCGCGGCCTCGCGCAGCGGGTGCGTGCCGCGGGATTCACGTCGATCGCCGACGCGGTGGGCACCGATACGGTGGGGAACGTCGGCGGCGCCGCGCCCGCCGGGACCGGTACGGCGGAGGACACGGGAACGGAGGCGGGACGATGACCTACGGCAAGGACCCGAGCGATCACGGCACCGAACCGACCGCCGGCGGCGATGCGACGACCGAGCAGCGGATCGCTGCGGCCCGGGCCTACATCGATGCGTTGGTGTCGCATGACGCGTCGGCCGTGCCTCTCGCGCCCGACGCGGTGCGCTACGAGATGGGATTGAAGACGGGGCGCAGCGGCGCGCACATCGCCCGGAGTCTCGAGCGCGGTCCCCAGTTCCGGGTGATCGAGGGCGTCCGCGACGTCACCGCGTGGCGCGAAGGCGAGACGGTGCGGACGCGCTACGCCATCGACACGACCGTGCTGGGCGTGAACCTGGTGGTCGCGCAGGTCACGGAGGAGTTCGAGGTGCGCGGTGACGCCGCGATCCACCGCATCGACGCGCGCATCCGCCCCCGCCCGGGGCCGGTGTTCAGGCGCCGCGGGCGGGGGCGGAAGGGCTGACCCGGGGGCTGCGCCGCTTCCCCGGTCTGCGGCGCTTCCCCGGTCTGCGACCTCCGGGGGACCTCAGTCCTGTTCGCAGGTGCCGACGATGTAGGCGCGGCCGATGGCATGCGAGAAAAGTTTGAATCCCAGCACCGTCGGGGTGGTGTCGGCGTCGAGCCCCAGGCTCGGCACGTCCACGGCGTGCACGGCGACGTAGTAGTGGTGCGGGCCGTGACCGGCCGGTGGGGCGGCACCGATGTACCGGGCGGCCCCCGCGTCGCTGCGCAGCTGGATCGCGCCGCCGGGGAGTCCGCTGCCGTCGTCGTCCCCGGCGCCCGCCGCCAGCGACGTGGTGCCGACGGGGATGTCTGCGACAGCCCAGTGCCAGAACCCGGCGGCGGTGGGGGCGTCCGGGTCGAAGACCGTCACGGTGAAGCTCTCGGTCTCGGCGGGGAATCCCGACCACGACAGCTGCGGCGAGACGTCCTCGCCGCCGGCTCCCATGATCCCGCTGACCTGGGCCCGGGCGAGCGGGCCGCCGTCGGCGATGTCTTCGGAGGTCAGTGTGAAACCGGGCAGCGCCGGCAGGTCGTCATAGGGGTTGCGGCTCATTGCGCGTCCTTCCGTGCGGATCGGGTTCTGTCAGTGCGGCCCGGCCGGATGCCGGCGGGTCGCGGTGGTCCGGGCGCGTCCGCGGCCCGGCAGGGTATGCGGGACTAGCTGTGGCGCAGGAAGTGATCGAGCACCCGGGTGCCGAATCGAAGTGCCTCCACGGGTACCCGCTCGTCGACCCCGTGGAACAGCGCGGCGAAGTCGAGTTCGGGCGGCAGGCGCAGCGGCGCGAAACCGAAGCAGCGGATGCCCAGCTTGGCCAGGGCCTTCGCATCGGTGCCGCCGGAGAGCATGTACGGCACCGTTCGGCCCTGCGGATCGTGTGCCAGGATCGCGGCGTTCATGGCGTCGACGAGATGCCCGTCGAAGGTGGTCTCATACGAATCGAGGTCGGTGATCCATTCGCGCTCGATGGCGGGCCCCAGGATTTCGTCGAGCTCGGCCTCGAACGCAGCGCGGCGCCCGGGCAGGATCCGGCAGTCCACCACGGCCTGCGCGGTCTGCGGGATCACGTTGGCCTTGTACCCGGCCGCGAGCATCGTGGGGTTGGCGGTGTCGCGCAGCGTGGCGCCGACGATTCTTGCGATGCTGCCCAGCTTGTCCAGCCGCCCGGCGATGTCGTCGGCACCGGGATCGAACTCGTAGCCGGTCTCGGAGGAGACAGCAGCGAGGAACTCGGCGACCGAGTCCGTGACCACCAGCGGGAACTCGTGCGCGCCGAGCCGGGCGACTGCAGCGGCCAGCGCGGTCACCGCGTTGTCCGCGTGCAGGAACGAGCCGTGACCGGGCTGGGCGCGCGCGGTCAGGCGCATCCAGCACAGACCCTTCTCCGCGGTCTCCACGAGGTACAGCCGCTTGTCTCCTCCGGCCGTGGAGGGGACGGTCAGGGAGAACCCGCCGACTTCGCCGACAGCCTCCGTCACGCCCTCGAAGAGGTCGGGCCGGTGCTCCACCAGCCACTGCGCGCCGAACTTGCTGCCGGCCTCCTCGTCGGCCAGGAAGGCGAAGACGATGTCCCGGGGTGGGACGACGCCGGAACGCTTGTACTGGCGGGCCAGCGCGAGCATCATGCCGACCATGTCCTTCATGTCCACCGCGCCGCGGCCCCAGACGTAGTCGTCCTGCACGGCGCCGGAGAACGGGTGCACCTGCCAGTCGGCGGCCTCGGCGGGCACCACGTCCAGGTGCCCGTGCATCAGCAGGGCGCCGCGGGTGCCGTCTGCCCCTTCGAGGCGCGCGAAGACGTTGCCGCGGCCGGGGGCGCCAGATTCGACGTAGGTGGTGGCGTAGCCGGCATCCTCGAGCTGCGCGGCGACCCACTCGGCCGCCTCGCGCTCCCCCATCGTCGTCTCGGGCTCGCCGGTGTTGGTGGTGTCGAACCGGATGAGCCGGCTGACGAGGTCGACCACCTCCGCCTCCGCGGCCGAGGCGGAGGCCTCCGTGCCTAATCCGGCGGGGCGATCCTGTGCAGGCTTGTCCGGGTCCACGCCCCCTTTCCTACCACCCCGGAGCGGCCCGCAGAGCGCGCACACCGGGGTTCGCAGCGCCCCGCTGTCGCTGAGCACCGGATTTGGGAAACCCCGCAGCGATCGGTTAGTCTGATCCGGCAGCAAGCGCAATCCCCTGCCCTGAACGCAGGCAGCCGAGAAACCGGGCTGCCGTGAACATGGGCATCCGTGAACTCGGACATCGGGGATCGGGCACAGCCGTTGTCAATGGAATTCTGTTGTTGACGGAGGGTGCCCGTTTCGTCTGCTGTGATCGTCTTCTGTTCGTGCAGGTGCGGTCGGCCCGTTCAGGGCTGTCTGATAAGTTGTACGGGCGCAGATGAGAGTGCAAGCGCGAGTGGCGGAATGGCAGACGCGCTAGCTTGAGGTGCTAGTGTCCTATTAATGGACGTGGGGGTTCAAGTCCCCCCTCGCGCACTCTGAGTTGAGACAGACGCACGCGGCCCCGGATCAATGATCCGGGGCCGCGTGCGTTCTGCCCTCCGACAGGTATCCGTGCCGTGAGTGCTCACAGGGTCTGCGGACCGGTCTGCGCCGCGCATGCCGCGCGCAAGTTCACTCGGGCTTCCACGCCGACGCGCTCGCGGGGTGCAGAACCGCTCGCGAGCCCGACCCAGAACGGCCCGCGCCGAAGAACAGAACCGCCCGCGGACGGCCGGAAGCGTCGTCCGCGGGCGGAGCCGTGTCAGCGCCGGGCTATCTGTGGTCGAACGCCTCCAGGATCGCCTGCGATGCCAGCGCCGCGGTGAGCGTGCCCTGGCGCACGCGCTCTTCGATTCCGCCGCGCGCCGCCTTCACGTCGGCGTCGTGCAGCAGCCGGTCCAGGAGCTGCTCGTGCACCATCGACCACGTCCAGTCCACCTGCTGACGCGCCCGCTTGGCATCGAACTCCCCCGCCTCCTTGAGCACCTGCGCGTGGCGGAGCACCGTGTCCCAGAACTCCTCGACGCCCGAGCCCTCGCGGCCGCTCATCGTGATGACCGGCGGCTGCCACAGCGCATCGTGGGGGTGCACCAGCGACAGCGCCCCGGCGAGCTCGCGCGCGGTGCGCTTGGCTTCGATGACGAACTTGCCGTCTGCCTTGTTGACCGCCACCATGTCCGCCAGCTCCAGCACGCCCTTCTTGATCCCCTGCAGCTGGTCGCCTGTGCGCGAGAGCGTGAGGAAGCAGAAGATGTCGGTCATGTTCGCCACCGTCACTTCGGACTGGCCGACGCCGACCGTCTCCACCAGGACGACGTCGTATCCGGCGGCCTCGAGCAGGACGATGGTCTCACGGGTGGCCTTGGCGACCCCGCCGAGCGTGCCGGCCGTGGGCGACGGGCGGATGAACGCGTCGGGGCTGGTGGACAGTCGCCCCATCCGCGTCTTGTCGCCGAGGATCGAACCTCCGGTGCGCGTGGAGGACGGGTCGACGGCGAGCACCGCCACCCTGTGCCCCTGCTCGATCAGGTTGCTCCCCAGCGCGTCGATGAAGGTGGACTTGCCCACTCCCGGCACGCCGGTGATGCCGACGCGGTGCGAACCGCCGGACTCGGGCAGGAGCAGCATCAGAAGCTCCTGCGCCAGGGCGCGGTGATCCACCCGCGTCGACTCGACCAGGGTGATCGCCCGGGACAGGTCGGCGCGCCTGCCCGCCCGGATGCCTTCCGCCAGGGCGCCGACGTCGATCGCCGGGCGCGATGGTGCTGTGGACATCGGGCGGATCACTCGCCCCCGGCCGCGGAGTCCGTGAGGTCGTGCCCGAGCCGCTTGCCGAGCTTGGTCAACAGCTCCGAGGCGGCGTCGGCGATCACCGTGCCGGGCGGGAAGATCGCCTCGGCTCCGGCCGCGTAGAGCTCGTCGAAGTCGCCGGGCGGGATGACGCCGCCGACGATGACCATGATGTCCGGTCGTCCCACCTTCTCCAGTGCGGCCCGCAGCGCCGGAACCAGGGTCAGGTGGCCCGCGGCGAGCGACGACGCGCCGATGGCGTGCACATCGTTGTCCGCCGCCTGCTGCGCGACCTCCTCCGGGGTCTGGAACAGCGGGCCCACGTCGACGTCGAAGCCCAGGTCGGCGAACGCGGTGGCGATCACCTTCTGGCCGCGGTCGTGCCCGTCCTGGCCCATCTTGGCGACCAGGATGCGCGGGCGCCTTCCCTCCGCGTCGGCGAACCGCTCGACCACCGCCACAGCGTCGGAGATGTTGCCCACGGACCCCGCCTCGTCTCGGTATACGCCGGAGATCGTCTTGATCTCGGCCTGGTGCCGACCGTAGACCTTTTCGAGCGCGTCGGAGATCTCACCGCCTGTGGCCTTGGCCCGTGCCGCCTTGATGGCGAGCGCGAGCAGGTTGTTGCCCAGCCCGTCCTCGCCCGCGCGCTCGTTGTCAGCCGCGGCGCGCGTGAGGTCGGCGAGCGCAGCGTCCACCTCGTCCTGGTCGCGCTCGGCGCGCAGCCGGGCGAGCTTGTCCAGCTGCTCGCGGCGCACCTGCGAGTTCTCGACCTTGAGCACGTCGATCTGCTCGTCGGCGTCCACGCGGTACTTGTTGACGCCGATCAGCGGCTGGCGGCCCGAGTCGATGCGCGCCTGCGTGCGGGCGGCCGCCTCCTCGATGCGCAGCTTGGGGATGCCCTCGCTGATGGCCTGCGCCATGCCGCCGGCTTCCTCGACCTCGCGGATGTGGGCGCGGGCCCGCTCTGCCAGCTGGTGGGTGAGCCATTCGACGTAGTCGGAGCCCGCCCACGGATCGATGGGCCGCACGGTGTTCGACTCCTGCTGGATGAGCAGCTGGGTGTTGCGGGCGATGCGGGCCGAGAAGTCGGTGGGCAGCGCCAGCGCCTCGTCCAGCGCGTTGGTGTGCAGCGACTGGGTGTGCCCCTGGGTGGCGGCCATCGCCTCGACGCAGGTGCGTGCCACGTTGTTGTAGACGTCCTGGGCGGTCAGCGACCAGCCGGAGGTCTGCGAGTGGGTGCGCAGCGAGAGCGATTTGGGGTTCTTGGGCCCGAACTGCTCGACCAGCTCGCTCCACAGCAGCCGCGCGGCGCGCAGCTTGGCGACCTCCATGAAGAAGTTCATGCCGATGCCCCAGAAGAACGACAGGCGCGGCGCGAACGCGTCGATGTCGAGCCCGGCGTCCAGGCCGGCGCGGATGTACTCGACGCCGTCGGCGAGGGTGTAGGCCAGCTCCAGGTCGGCGGTGGCCCCGGCCTCCTGGATGTGGTAGCCGGAGATGGAGATCGAGTTGTACTTGGGCATCTTCGTCGACGTGTACGCGAAGATGTCGGAGATGATCCGCATCGAGGGTTTGGGCGGATAGATGTAGGTGTTGCGGACCATGAACTCTTTGAGGATGTCGTTCTGGATGGTCCCGGCCAGCTTCTCCGGCGGCACGCCCTGCTCCTCGGCCGTCGCCACGTAGAGGGCGAGGATCGGCAGCACGGCGCCGTTCATCGTCATCGACACGGACACCTTCGACAGGTCGATGCCCTCGAACAGCTCGCGCATGTCCAGAATGGAGTCGATGGCCACGCCCGCCATGCCCACGTCGCCCTGCACGCGCGGGTGATCGGAATCGTAGCCGCGGTGGGTGGCCAGGTCGAAGGCCACCGAGAGGCCCTTCTGCCCGGCCTTGAGGTTGCGCCGGTAGAACGCATTCGACTCCGCGGCGGTCGAGAAGCCCGCGTACTGACGGATGGTCCACGGCTGGTTGACGTACATCGTGGGGTAGGGGCCGCGCAGGTACGGCGCGGCGCCGGGGTGCGAGTTCAGCGGGTAGCCGGCGGCGACGGCCTCGTCGCGGTCGGCGCGGGTGTACACCGGCTTGACGTCGATGCCCTCGGGCGTGGACCAGGTGACCTGCTCGGCGGTGTAGCCGTGGGCCTCCGCGCCGGCCCGGATCATGCCGTCGGCGTCGTGGGCGGTGGCCGCGGCCGCGTCGGCGGGCGCCTCGAGCGGGACGTCGGCGAACGAGGGAACCTGCTGTGTGTCGGTCATGTTCACTTCACTCCCAGCGCGTCGAGGAGGCCGGTGAGGGTCTCGACGGCGTCGATCTTCATGGTCAGGAAGCCGTCCGGGCGCTCCCCCGCGTCCGCCGGCCACGCCTTCTCCGGCCCGGCGAGCAGCACCTTGCCGGCGCCGGCGGCGCGCAGTGCCGCCACGGTGGCCGGCGCTTCGTCGGCGAAACGGGCGTCGGTGCCGCAGACCACGGCCACGGCGGGCGAACGCTCGCCGGCCGCCTCGAGCGCGTCGGTGAGCGTGTCCGCGGTGACGGTGCCGGTGCTCTCGGCGGCGATGCCCCCGGAGGCGAGCAGGTTCGACGCGAAGCTCGTGCGCACGTTGTGCTCGGACAGCGGCCCGAGGGCCACGAGAACGGCGCGCGGCCGTGCCCCCTGTGCGGCGAGATGCGCGTCCGAGCGGTCCCGCAGCGCCTCGAACCGCGCGGAGTACCGGCGGACCTCGGCGAGGCGGGGCGCGCCTGCGGCGGGCACCGCCTCGTCGAGGTTCGGGAACTCGTTGACCCCGGTCACCGCGGTGACGCGGCGGGCGATGTCGGCCTCGCGGCGGGCCGCCACCGTGTCGATGCGCTCGCCGAGCACCCCCGACGCGGTGGATGCGCGGAAGCCGCCGTCGGCCTCGATCCGCTGGAAGTCCTCCCACGCGATGCGGGCCAGGTCGTCGGTCAGCGATTCGACGTACCATGACCCGCCTGCCGGGTCGAGCACCTGGCCCAGGTGCGACTCCTCGAGCAGCAGCAGCTGCGTGTTGCGGGCGATGCGGGCGGCGAACGTCTCGGAGGTGCCGAGTGCGCCGGCGGGCAGCGCGGCGTCGAAGGGCAGCACCGTGACCCGGTCCGCCCCGCCGACGCCCGCGCCGAAGGCGGCGAGGGTGGTGCGCAGCATGTTCACCCACGGGTCGCGGCGGCTGAGCATCGCGGCCGAGGTGACCGCGTGCTGCGGCGCCGCTCCGGCCTCCGGAGAACCGAGCACCTGGGCCACGCGCGCCCAGAGGCGGCGCGCGGCGCGGAACTTGGCGATGGACGCGAACTGGTCATCCGTGGCGGACAGCCGGAATTCGATCTGGCCGAGCGCGGCGGCGGTCGTGAGCCCCCGCGCTGTCAGCTCGCGGACGTACTCGACGCCGGCGGCGACCGCGGCGGCGAGCTCCTGCGCGTCGGACGCGCCGCGGTCGTGGAAGGCGGTTCCGTCGACGGTGATCGCGCGGATCGCGCCGGGACGTCCGGCCGCGTCGGTCGCGAGCACGGCCAGCGCGTCGGCGTCGATGCCCTCGGTGCCGGTGGCGAACAGATCCGTCAACGGTGCCGCGCCGAGGCTCGCGCGGACGCTGCCGGGGCGTTCTGGGGGCGTTTCGTCGAGGTGGGCGAACAGGGCGGACGCCGCCTCGGCGGTGCCCGCTCCCGCGTCGATGGCCACGGGGGCCAGGTCCAGGTGCACGCCGCGCAGCACGGCGGCGAGGTCGCCGGCGGCCACGGCCCCGGGGCCCACGGCCAGGGTGACCGCGCTGACGCCGTTGGTCAGCGCGTCGAGGATCCGATCGTTGAGCGCGGCCGGGTCTGCGGACCCGCCGTCGTCGCCGAAGCGCGTATCGACCAGCCAGCCGACGGTGACGTCGCGGGTGGCGTCGCCTCCGCGCACGTACGGGAAGCTGCCGGGCAGGGGCTGCTCGGCCCGTTCGTCCGCCACCGTGTAGAGCGGGGCGATCTCCGCGCCGTCGTATGTCGTGGCTTTGAGGAGCTCTTCCGGGCCCGCGGGAAGGTCCGCAGGATCGATTCTGCGCCCCTTCGCGAGCACCGCAGCGGCCGCTGTGCGCCACGCGGAGTAGCCGGGGTCGTCGGGTGCGCTCACCGTCGCGCCGGTCGTCGAATCCGTCATTTCGCCGATGTTAGTCGGAGTACCTACTGTCGCCCTCCCCCGGTCTCGCTTCGGGCGCGGGCCGCGTACGCACGACTTTTGTTACCGACGGGTATGAACGGTGGGCGGCGACTGCGGGCGGCGCGCCGCGGCGGCCCGCCGTCGGGTTCCACCGCGTATTCTGGTCGATCGTGGACTTCCGAGGGTTTCAGCGGCATCGCGCCTCGCCGGTGGCGCGGGTCCGGGCGGGGCTGTCTCCGCGGACGCCCGCGGGCCGTCGCCGTATCGCCGCCCTGGCGTTCTTCGCGGCGGTCGCCGTCGCGGCGGCGGCACTCGGTCCCGGGTTGTCCCCGGAGTACCTGGCCGAGTGGGCCGCGGGTGCGGGTTGGTGGCTCCCCGTCGCGTTCGTCGCGTTGCACGCTGTGGTGTGCACCGCCCCGGTGCCGCGCACGGCGTTCACCGTCGCCGCCGGCGTGCTGTTCGCCCCGCTGTGGGGCGTGGTCCTGGCGCTGACGGGCAGCCTGCTGGCCGCGTTGATGACGCTGTGGGCCGGGCGGGCCCTCGGCCGCGACGCCGTCCGCGCCCGGTTGACCCACCCCGGCGTGCGGAAGGTCGACGAACGGCTGCGCAGACGCGGCTGGCTCGCCGTCGTATCGCTGCGCCTGATCCCGGTGGTGCCGTTCTCGGTGCTCAATTACTGCTGCTCCGTCTCAGGCGTGCGCGTGCTGCCGTTCCTTGCGGCGACCCTGGTGGGCAGTCTCCCGGGGACCGTGGCGGTGGTGTATTTCGGCAATGCGGTCAGCTCCGGCGGCGATGGGTCCTCGTTTGCGCTGACCGCGGTCGCCGTCGCAGTGGGAATCGTGGGGCTGGTCGTCGACGCGCGTTGGGACTCGTGGCGGGGCAGTCCCGGTGTGCGACCGACCGCGGATTCGTCAAGTGCAGAGGCCTGCCCCGACCCAATCAAGTCATAAACCTTTACTTGATTAGATCAAGTGTTTAGGGTTGACGGTGCAGAGGCGGCCGAGGCGCCGCCCCCGGTCCGCACCCGCGGACCGGGCCGAAGCATCCGGGAGGCCCCAGGCGATGTTCGTGCTCACCGTGGATCAGCGGCGCAGCAGACGTGACAAGGATCGCGTCGAGGCGCTGCTGCCGGAGGTCAACAAGGCGCCCCTGCTGCGCCCCTTCGAACGCACTGCCGGAGACGAGGTCCAGGCGGTCACGGACAACCCCCGCCTGGTGGTGACGATGACCCTGGACCTGCTCCGCCGCAAACACTGGAGCGTCGGGATCGGCATCGGCGCCGTGGACCTGCCTCTTCCGGAAAGCACGCGCGCCGGCAGGGGCAGGGCGTTCGAGGCCGCGCGGTCCGCGGTCGAGGCCGCGAAATCGGCGCAGGTCCCGGTCGCCGTCGTCGGGCCCGATGCGGCCAGAACGGAGTCGGCGCAGACGGCACTGGTGCTCACGGGGCTGGTGATCGTGCGACGCTCCGCGCAGGGACACGCGGCCGTGGGCCTGATGGACCGCGGGCTCACCCAGTCGGAGGCCGCGGAGGTCCTCGGGATCACCAAGCAGGCGGTGTCACAGCGCCTGGCCACCGCCGCGTGGCAGCCGGAAGCGGCGGGCCGGACTCTGGCCGAACGCCTGCTTCGAGAGGCGGACCGGTGATCGCGGCGGCGCTGTCCCTGCTGGGCGCGATCGTCATCGTGTCCGGCATCGCGCGCATCCCCGCACTGCGGAGACGGGCGACGGCGACGTCTGCCGCGGCCGTGGTGATCGTGGGCCTGCTGGTGGCCGCGGCGCTGTGCGCGCGGGCCGCCGGAACAGTGACCGGAGCCGCACAAGTGGCGGCCTACGTGCTCACCGTGCTCGCGGCGGCGCTCTCCGCCGATGGCATCGTGCGGGCGGTGTTCGACGTGGGGATCGTGCGAAAACGTGCGCGCGCCGAAGACTCCAGCGCCGATGACCCGAACGCCGATGACCCGAACGCCGATGGTCGCCCCGGTCCGCTGCGCGGGGGGTTGACCATCGGCGTCCTGGAACGCACTGCGGTGACCGCGGCGGTGCTCGCCGGCTGGCCCGGCGGCATCGCCGTGGTTCTGGCAGTCAAGGGCCTGGCCCGCTACCCGGAGCTGCGTGAGCCCGACGCGTCCGAGCAGTTCATCATCGGCACCTTCACCAGCGTTCTCATCTCACTGGCCGTCGCCGGGGTCGGCGTGATGCTCGTCCGGTAGCCCCGGCTCCCCGGTCGCCGGCGGACCGGGGACGGCGGGGCGCGATCGCGGGGCTATCCGTGCGGCCGCGCCCTCTACGGGGTCGACGGGCGTCCGGGCCACCGCCTCCGCCGCGGCCACGGCCTCCGCGACGGCGGGATCACTGGCGGTTTCGAACCAGTGCGCGACGTCCTCCCAGTCCTCCTCGACGCCGGGCTGATCGCTCTCCGGCTCGGTCGGCTCGAACCGGAACGTCCCCTGCGTGTCGGGTGCGCCGAGCTGCTGGGCGAACCCCTTGAGCGCAGCGCCGTAGTCGCTGGGCACCACCCACACCTTGTTGGCGTCCCCGCGGGCCATCTCCGGCAGCGTCTCCATGTACTGGAACGCCAGCAATTCCGGGGTGGGGCGGCCGCGCTTGATCGCCGCGAAGCGCTTCTCGATGGCCTTGGCCTGGCCCTGGGCCTTGAGGTAGGCGGCGGCGCGCTCGCCCTCCGCGTAGAGGATCTGCGACTGCCTCTCGGCCTCCGCCTCGAGGATCGCCGCCTGCTTGGCGCCCTCGGCTGCCAGGATCTGGCTCTGCTTGCTGCCTTCGGCCGTCTTGATGGACGATTCGCGTTGGCCCTCCGCGGTAAGGATCATCGCCCGCTTCTCGCGGTCCGCCTTCATCTGCTTCTCCATCGACTCCTGGATCGACGGCGGCGGATCGATGCTCTTGAGCTCCACGCGCGCCACGCGTAGGCCCCAGCGCCCGGTGGCCTCGTCGAGCACGCCGCGCAGCTGGCCGTTGATGGAGTCACGCGACGTGAACGTCTCCTCCAGCGTCATCCCGCCGACGACGTTGCGCAGCGTCGTCGTGGCCAGCTGTTCCACGCCCTCGATGTAGTCGTTGATCTCGTACACCGCAGCCTGCGGGTTGGTCACCTGGAAGTACACCACCGTGTCGATGGACAGGGTCAGGTTGTCCTCCGTGATCACCGGCTGCGGTGGAAACGAGACCACGCGTTCACGCAGGTCCACGCGGGCGCGGGTCCGGTCGACGAACGGTATGAGGAAGGTCAGCTGGCCGGAGACGGTGCGCGAATACCGGCCCAGCCGCTCGATCACCGCGGCCTGCGCCTGCGGGACCAGGGTCACGGACTGGACGATGAGCACCACGACCAGTACTACGACGATGATGAGAACGATCAATGCGGCGGCCATCAGAACTCCTTGAAGACGATGGCGGTGGCGCCGTCGATGCGGAAGACGGTCACTTTCTCTCCCTCGGGGTAGATGATCTGGGGGTCGAGCGTCCGGGCCGTCCAGTCCTCGCCGCCGAGCCGGACGAGGCCGTCGTCCGTACCGACCGCACGTAGCACGGTGGCGTGCCTGCCCGGCAGGGCCGCGGTGTTGGTGGGGTGCTCGGGCGGGTGGCCGAACCGCCGCAGCAGGAACGGCCGCAGGCCCAGCACCAGGATCAGCGACACGGCGGCGAAGATCAACGCATCACCCCACACCGGCAGGTCGACGAGCGCGGTGATGCCGGCCGTTCCGAGGGCGCCGCCCGCGATCATCAGCAGGAAGAGGTCCCCGGTGAGCGCCTCGGCGCCGGCCAGCAGCACCGCGGCGGCAAACCAGATCAACGCAGTCACAACACCATCTAACCAAAATTCGGCCGGACGGCGGGCGCGGCGCGGCGGGAACCCGGGCGCCGGGGCGCCTCCGTCCGACCGGACGGAGGAAGCTCAGTCCGGTTCCGTGACGAAGTCGATCAGCCGCTCCACGGCCCCGATCAGCGGGGTTTCCAGGTCGCGATAAGTCGACACCGCTGCGTTCACCTTGCGCCAGCCGTCCGACGGTGTGCCCCAGCCGAGTTCGCGGCAGACCCCGGTCTTCCAGTCGGTTCCGCGGGGGATCTTCGGCCACGCGCGGATCCCGACCGCCGACGGCTTCACGGCCTCCCAGACGTCGATGTACGGGTGCCCGGTCACCAGCACATGCGGACCGAGGTTCTGCGTCATCCGCGACTCTTTGGACCCGGACACCAGATGGTCGGCGAGCACGCCCACCCGCCGGCCGCGCGCGGGGACGAAATCGGCGAGCCGCTCCCCCAGGTTGTCGAGGCCCTCGATGAACTCGACCACCACGCCCTCGACGCGGAGGTCATGCCCCCAGACCCGTTCCACCAGTGCCGCATCGTGCACGCCCTCCACCCAGATCCGGGCGGCGCGGGCGGTGCGCGCACGCAGACCCTCCACCCGGACGGATCCGGACGCGGAGACGGTCCCCTGCGGGTGTTGCGGACGCGCCTTCGGCATCACCAGCGTCACAGACCGGCCGTCGATGAGGAACGCCGACGGCCGCATCGCGAACAGCCGGGTGTTGCCGCGCGCATCCTCGAGGCGGACGAAACGGCCGTCGTAGGTCTTCTCGAAACCGACCACGGCGCCGCAATACCCGGACGCCGCGTCCTCGGCCACGAGTCCGCGTTCCGCCGGCACCTCCGGTGCCGTGCGGGCCTTCTTCCTGGCGTGCCCGGCGAAGATGTCGCCGCCATACATGTCGTTCACGGCACCTGAGCGTAGAGCGGCGGGCGCCCGGTCGTGTCGCGACACGCGCATCGGCCGTTATCCTGGTGTGATCATGAGCGATTCACCACGTCGAAGAGGGGCCCCGGGCCCGTCGGGACCACCGGCCACTCCCCCGCCGGAGGGCCATCCGGCAGTGACCCTGGCGCTGTGGTCGGCGTCCTGGCTGCGGGGCGCCGCGGCGCCGGATCACGTGATCGAGGCGCTGGCGCAATGGGCTCCGATGCACCTGGCGGTGGCGTCGGACGAATCCGCCGCCGCGACGACGGGGTTCGCCTGGCCGCAGGACTCCGTGGGTGCGGGGCCGGTCGCGCTGCTCGGCATGCTGCGCCGGCTCGGCGACGGTCTCCGGCTGGAAGTCGTACTGCCCGTTCCCGGCGACGTCGGTGGGGTGGCCTATGGCACCGCTTTCGCTGCGGCCGCCACCCGGGCCGGCGAGGCGCTGGTGATCCACCGCGGCGTGGGCACCACGGGCACGTGCGCGGACTGCGTCGGCCTGGTCCCGTTGCGCGAGTCCGCCGACGTGCTGCAGTGGGTGGCCTACGACGCGGGATGCCGCGGCGTGCCCGCGGCCGCACCGGCGGTCGGCGCCACCCGGCAGGCGCTGCGCGAGGCGGTCCGGCGCTCGGCGGAGCTGCTCGGCGCTCAAGACCGCGTTGGCGCGGCGGGCGCCCAGGCGCAGCGCACCGTCGCGAGCCACATCGAACGCGCAGGCCGGCACGTGCTGCCCCCGGGCACGCCGCAGCGCGCCGCCGAGGCATTCCATTCGGCCGCGACCGTCGCGGCGATCCTGCACACGGCCGCGGCGACCGCCACCGGGACGCCGCACTCCGCGACGGCCACGGGGTCGCGGGAATCTTCTCTGCGTGAGCTGACGGGAGCGGTGCGCCAGGCACGTCTCGCGGCCACGGCGGACGCGGTGGCCGAGCTTCAGGGGCGCGGGGCCCCGTCGCCGGGGGCCGCGGACGTGGCGGGCCGGACCCGCACGCCCCGGCCTGAACGTCGGTATTGATGGCACCGCGCCACCGGCCGACGGCCCGACGCAGCCTGACCTACCGTGACGCAGCCTGACCTACCGCGACGGGCCGGACTGTCCGACGGTGCGCCGCGGAGGAGAGGGTGCGGCGCAGCAGCCGACGGCGCACGGGGCCCCGTTCCGGGTGCAGCCGTACTGGGGGACGTTGCCGGACCGCCGGGGCGTGGCGCCGTCGAGGTGCTCGCGGACGAGCTCGACGATCATCTCCGCCAGCCGCGGGTCGGTACCGGGCGTGGCCGCCCGGCCGAAGGCGATGCCGAGCCCGGCGGCGTGCTCGCGGGCCTCCGTGTCGAGGTCCCAGATCACCTCGAGGTGATCGGATATGAACCCCACCGGGCACACCAGCACTCCGTCGTGCCTCCGCGCGGCGACCTCGTCGAGGTGGTCGCAGATGTCGGGGCCCAGCCACGGGATGTGCGGCGGTCCGGACCGCGACTGCCACACCACGTCGTGCTCGTCGATGCCGGCGGCCTGTGCCACGAGCCGCGCCGACTCTTCGACCTGACGGCTGTAGAGGCGGCCTCCGTCGGCAGGCGGCCCCGCCGCCTGATCCGCCCCGTCCGGCACCGAGTGGGCGGTGAACACCAGGCGGGGCCGCTCGGCGCCCAGCCGGGACAGCCCGTCGCGCACCGCATCCGCGAACGCGTCGATGAAGAGCGGATGGTCGTGGAACTGCCGGAGGCGCACCAGCTCCGGCGCCCGCTCCCCCGCCGCGGCGCGTGCGCGGGCGATGTCCTCCTGGTACTGGCGGCACCCGGAATAACCGGCCCACGCCGAGGTGGCGAAGACCAGGGCGCCGTCGATCCCCTCGGAGGCCATGGCCGTCACCGCGTCTTCGATCAGCGGATGCCAGTTGCGGTTGCCGAACCGGACCGGCAGGTCGATGCCCTCCGCACGCAGCCGTGCCCGTACCGCGTCGATCAGCGCCCGGTTGAGCGCGTTGATCGGTGAGACGCCGCCGAAGTGCAGGTAGTGCTCCGCCACGGCGTCGAGCCGGTCCGGCGGCACGTTGCGCCCCCGGGTGACGTTCTCGAGGAACGGCCGCACGTCGTCGGGACCCTCGGGGCCGCCGAAGGACGCGAAGAGCAGGGCGCGGGCGCCGGGCTCGCGCACCGGGTCCGCCACTGCGCTGCCCATGCCGGTCACCCGATGGTGGCGTGGAAACCGCCGTCGACGTAGATGACCGAGGCGGTGGTCCCCGGCAACCAGTCGGAGAGAACTGTGGCCACCGTCGTGGCGACCTTCGTCGGGTCTTCGACGTCCCAGCCGAGGGGTGCGGCGCGGTCCCACATCTCGTTGAGCCGGGCGAGCTCGGCGCCCGGCCCGGTCGCATCGCCGGCGATCGCCTTGGCTGCGAGGGTCTTGATGGGGCCCGCCGCCACCAGATTGGAGCGGATGCCGCGGCCGCCGACCTCCTTGGCCACGTACCTGTTCACGGCCTCGAGAGTGGCCTTGGAGACGCCCATCCAGTTGTAGAACGGCATCGACCGGGTGGGATCGAAGTCCATGCCCACCAGCGACGCGCCGTCGTTGAGCACCGGCAGCAACGCCTTTGCCAGTGCCGAGTACGAGTAGGCCGAGACCTCAAGCGCCTGGGACACGTCCTCCCACGGGGCCTCGAAGAATCCGGAGCCCAGGCAGCTGCGCGGTGCGAAGGCGATGGAATGGACGACGCCGTCGATGCCTTCCGGCGCGAGCGCGCGCACCCGGTCCGCGAGGGTCGCGAGATGGTCGGGGTTCTGGACGTCGAGCTCCACCGCCGGCGGGACGTCCTCCGGCAGGCGCTGCGCGATCCGGTCGATCAGGCGCAGCCTGTTGAAACCGGTGATGATGACGCGGGCGCCCTGTTCCTGGGCGGTCTTCGCCACGTGGAATGCGATCGACGCGTCGGTGATGATCCCGGTGACCAGAATGGTCTTGCCGGCGAGCAGTCCTGCCATGCGGTGTGCGCCTCCTGGGCTGCGGGTGTGGGGGTGGTCGGATCCCGGTCAGTGTCCCATGCCGAGTCCGCCGTCGACCGGGATGACCGCGCCGGAGACGTACGAGGCGTCGTCGGAGGCGAGCCAGCTCACGGCGGCGGCGACCTCGTCCGTGCGGCCGGCCCGGCCCAGCGGCACGGCGTCGACGATGGCCTTCTTGTGCGTGTCGCCCAGGACGGCGGTCATGTCGCTGTCGATGAAGCCGGGGGCCACGACGTTCGCGGTGATCGAACGCGAGCCGAGCTCGCGGGTGAGGGACCTGGCCAGACCCACGACGCCGGCCTTGGACGACGCGTAGTTGATCTGGCCGGGGCCACCGGACTGCCCGACCACCGAGCCGAGGAAGATGAACCGGCCGAAGCGCTTGCGGAGCATGGGGCGTGAGGCGCGCTTTGCCACGCGGAACGCGCCGGTGAGGTTGGTGTCGACGACGCGCTGGAACTGCTCCTCCGACATGCGCATCAGCAGCGTGTCGTCGGTGATGCCCGCATTGGCCACGAGCACCTCGACGGGGCCCTGATGTTCCTCGACCTCGCTGAAGGCGCGGTCTACGGAGTCGGAATCGTCGACGTTGCAGACGACGCCGAACAGGTCCTCCGGCACGCCTGATCCGCGATGGGTCACCGCCACGCGGTGCCCGTCGGCGGCGAGCCTGCGGGCGATCGCCAGGCCGATGCCGCGGTTGCCGCCGGTGACCAGGACGGAACGGCCCTGCGCTTCAGAAGGACTCTCATCGGTCTTCGCCATGGTGCCTCACCCTACCCATCGGTATCGGCGCGGCGAAACCGCAGGCGGCCGGGCGCACGATCGCCGCGGGTCCTCCGTGGCGGCCGGCCGTCACGGGAGCCTGCGGCCGACGACGAGCGAGCCGGCCGCAGCGGCCAGTACCAGCGCCGAGCCCAGGAGCAGCCACGGCCGTGAAGCGTCGCCGCGCTCGATCTCGTAGCCCAGCTGGGTCTGCAGGGTGTCGTAGACGCTCTCCAGTTCGCCGAGGCTCGAAGCCCGGAAGAAGGTGCCGTCGGACAGGTCGGCGATCTGTTTGAGCGAGCTGTCGTCCACGGGGACGTTGATCCGCTGCCCCTCGATGTCGACGTACCCGTAGGAGGTGCCGAAGGAGATCGTCGAGACCGGCACGCCGACCTTCTTCGCCTGCCGCGCCGCGGTGAACGCGCCGCGCGGATCGTCGAGGCCCTGCGGCACTGTCTGGGTGCCGTCGGATTCCAGCACGATCCGCGCCGGCGGGACGTTGTCGCCACCGCCCAGTCCGGCGCCGAAGTTCTCGATCGCCTGCAGCGAGGTGAAGATCGCCTCGCCCGTGGCGGTGCGCTCGGCCAGCTGCAGATTGTCGATGGCGTTCACCACCGACTGCCGGTTGGTGGTGGGCGAGACGAGAACCGAGGCCGTTCCTGCGAAGGACACCAGGCCCAGGTTGATGCCGTCGGGGAGCTCGTCGACGAACGTCTTGGCGGCCTCCTGCGCCGCCTTGAGCCTGCTGGGCTGCACGTCCGTGGCCTGCATCGACAGTGACACGTCGATGGCCAGCATCACGGTGGCACGGTTGCGCGGGACCTTGTGGTCGGCGGTGGGGCCGGCGGCGGCGATGGTCAGGCCGGTGAGCCCGAGCACCAGCAGAAGCGCGGGCAGGTGGAGGTACCACCTGCGGCGCTGCGGGGTGACCGAGTCGAGCATGTCGAAACTGGCGAACCGCAGGGCCTTGCGCCGGCGGCGCAGTTGCACCGCCACGTACGCGGCGGCCACCGCGGCGACGGCGATGAGCCAGAGCAGCCACCACGGATGGACGAAGCCGGACAGGCTCACAGCGCCGCCCCCGCCCCGGGCGCGGCGGTGGCCATCGCCCCGGCGTCGAGGCGGCGCCGCGTCGCGACGAATCGGGCGGTGTCCGCCATCCAGTCGCGGTCGGTGCGCAGTGCCAGCATGGGCGCGCCGTTGGCGCGGAACACCCGGGAGACCGCGTCGCGGTGTGCCGCGGACGCCGCCGCGAAATCGGACCGGACCTTCGCCGTGGTGGTGAACTCCCGGGTGCGGCCGGACTCCGGGTCGCGCAGGACCACGGTGCCCACGTCGGGCAGGGCGATGTCGCGTGGGTCGAGCACCTCGACGCCGAGCACATCGTTCGACGCCGCGATCCCCCGCAACGGCCGCTCCCAATCGAGATCGCCGAGGAAGTCGCTCACCACCACGACCAGGCCGCGCCGTGCGCGCCGACGGCGCAGGGACTCGACGGCTCCGGCCAGATCGCCGCGCACCCCGTCCACGGGGCGCTTCGTGGTGGCGATCGTGCGCAGGAGGGTGCGTGCGTGGACCCGGCCGCTGCGGGCCGGGATGCGCACGCGCTCGGATCCGGTGTCGATGACGGCCCCGATCCGGTTGCCCCCGCGCAGGGTCAGGTAGGTGATCGCGGCGCACGCGGCCACGGCGAGGTCGCGCTTCTCGCACTGCGCGGTGCCGAAGTCGAGGCTGGCGGACAGGTCCACCACCAGGGAGGTCTCGAGCTCTCGGTCGGCGATGGGCATACGCATGTGCGGCACCGTGGTGCGCGCGGTGACCGACCAGTCCATGAGGCGGACGTCGTCGCCGGGCTGGTACTCGCGCGCGTCGCCCGGCTCAGTGCCGGGGCCCGGAATCAGGCCGTGGTAGTCCCCGTGCAGCAGGCCGTCGAGGCGCCGGCGCACCGTGAGCTCCAGCGTGTGCAGGGCCGCGCTGAGCGCCGGGTCTTCGAGTTCACCGCGCGCGAACGACGGTGGGCCGCCGCGGGCGGCCGCGCGGTGCTCCGGCCCCGTCAACGCCGGGGACCGGCGTCGGCGGCGGGCGGCCCGGCGTGCGCGCCCGGCGCAGGTTGCGCGGCCGTGACTTGGGGAAGCGGGACCGCGCTGATGACCTTGCGCACGATCTCCTCGGCCGAGACCTCGTCCGCCAGCGCGTCATAGGTGAGCACGAGCCGGTGCCGGAGCACGTCGGGGACCACCTCCACCACGTCCTGCGGCACCACGTAGTCGCGACCTCGGACGAGAGCCAGGGCGCGGGCCGCGGCGATGATGCCGAGCGTGGCGCGCGGCGAGGCCCCGTAGGCGATCCACTGCCCGATCTCGTCGAGGCCGTGGTCCTGCGGGCGGCGGGTGGCGGTGATCAGGCGCACCACATAGTCCACCAGCGCGTGATGGACGAACACGGTGCCGACGGCCTCCTGCAGGCGCACCAGGTCCTCCGGGGTGAGGACGCGCTCGGGGACGGGGGCCGTGCCGCCCATCCGGTAGACGATCTCCCGCTCCTCCTCCGGCGTCGGGTAGCCCACGAGCACCTTGAACAGGAAGCGGTCGCGCTGCGCCTCCGGCAGCGGGTAGACGCCCTCGCTCTCGATGGGGTTCTGCGTGGCCATCACGAGGAACGGCCGCGGCATGGGGTAGGTGGTCCCGCCGATGGACACGTGCCCCTCCGCCATCACCTCCAGCAGTGCGGACTGCACCTTGGCCGGTGCGCGGTTGATCTCGTCGGCCAGGACGAAGTTGGCCACGACCGGGCCGAGCTCGGTGTCGAACTCCTCGCGTCCCTGACGGTAGATGCGGGTGCCGAGCAGGTCGGTGGGCACCAGGTCGGGGGTGAACTGGATGCGCGAGTAATCGCCGCCCATGACCTTCGCGAACGTCTCGACCGCCAGCGTCTTCGCAATGCCGGGGACGCCTTCGAGCAGCACGTGTCCACGTGCGAGGACGGCGACGAGCATGCGCTCCACCAGGTGGTCCTGGCCGACGATGACGCGCTTGATCTCGTAGACCGCCCGCTCGAGCATCGCGGTGTCCGCCGGCAGGCCTGCGGCCCGCGGCGCCGGACCGGCGTCCGTTCGGCCTGCCGCGGCGTCCCCCGCCTGCGCGTGATCCGCAGTCCCCTGCCCGGTCATGTCATGGCTCGCCACCGGTGTGCCGCCCTCCTGATTCGGTGTGCGCGCGGGGAATCCGCGCGCCTGAACGCCGGCCGTGCGCGGCGACGCGAGGCGGCGCGGCTGCGGTCCGTCACCCGATCATGCGTACCGCGTACGGCTGTATCCCGGACCACCGTACCGGTGCCACCCGGACCTCGCTGCCGGAGAACGGCGCCTCCAGCATCTGGCCGTCGCCGAGGTACAACGCGACGTGCTGGCTTCCTCCGGGGCCCCAGAAGAGCATGTCGCCGCGGCGGGCCTGGTCCACCGGCACCTGCTTGCCGGCCGTGTACTGGTAGCCGGAGTACTTGGGCAGCGAGATGCCCACGCCCGCAAAGGCATAGACCATCAGGCCCGAGCAGTCGTATCCGACGTTCTTGTAGTCGCCGTAGGTGTCCGCGACGCCGCCGTCGCGGACGCCCAGTGTGGGTCCGTTGGCGTTGCCGCCGCCCCACGAGTAGCGCACCCCCAGCTGGGACATGCCGCGGTCGATGACGATCTCGATCTTCTGCGCGGCGGACTTGCTCGCCACCGCCGTGTCGACGGTCCCGGTGAGGTCGCCGTTCTTCTGGCTGGCGGCCACCGCGTCGGCGGCAGCCTGGGCCGCGGAGTTCGCGGCCGCGCGTGCCGCCGCCTCGGCGGCGGCCTTGCGGGCGGCCTCGGCCGCGGCCCGCGCCGCCGCCTCCTCGGCCTCGCGCCGGCGGTCCCATTCCTCGTAGACCGCGCGCTGGGACTGCAGCCCGTCGACGTTGTTGCGGGCGGCCGCGAGCTCCTGCTCCGCCTCCTGCTTGTTCGCCTCGATGCGCGTGCGCTCGGCGGCCTGCTGCTGCGCGGCGTCCTCGGCCTCCGCGATCGCCGCCTTGGCCGCCTGCTCTTTGTTGCGGGCATCGTCCGCCGCGGCGTCCGCACGCTGCTTGGCCGCCTTGTTGGACGAGACCTCGTTGGCCTCCTGCGCCCGGGCGCGTTGCAGGTCCACCATCGCGTTCTCGAAAGCCTGCCGGACCACCTCCATCAGGCGGGCGCGGCTGAGCACGTCGTCCGGGCCGTCCGAACCCAGGAACATCGTCAGCGAGCCCACGGGCGCGCCCTGCTGGTAGCCCGTCGAGACGTACTGCTCGAACTGCTCCTGGGCACGCTGGATCGCCTCACCGGCGTCGGAGAGCTGCCGCTGGGCGGTCTGCACCGCCGCTGCCGCTTCCGCTGCGACGGATCGCGCCCGCTGCAGATCGACGAGCGCCTTGTTGGCCGCCTCGCGTTTGATCTGCACGCGGCCCAGGAGGTTCTGCAGATCCTGATCCGCCTGCGCGATCCTGTTGATGAGTTCGCTGACGTGGCCCACGCCCTGCGTCACCGCGCCGGCCGCATCGCGCAACTGCGAATCCGACGGGTTGGGCGGCGGGGGCGGTACGGCCATCGACATCCCGGGGGACGCCAGCAGCATCGTTCCGGCGACGAGCAGGCCCGTACCCACACGTGCGTGTGTCCGGAACCGTCGAGGATGGTCATCAGATCGCGCAGCGCTCGATCCCTTACGTCCCACGAAGTTCTCCCTCGGTTTCGCCGCGCCGCGCACCGGGCGGACCGGCTACGCGGCAGCGGCAGCGAGCGCGGGGCGCTTCCCTTCGCTCCGCACATCCCGGATGCGGCGGTGGAACTGGCGGGCGCGTCGCAGGCCGGCCGGCGGATCCACAGTTTCCACCGGCAGTCCGACAGACGCGTCGACAGGACTCCCATACGCAACATCCGTGCCAGTAGCACCGTACGACAGATCGTGTCCCATGGTGAACTTCTGTCACAAATATCAGCGATGTAATACGCGAAAGGCCAGTTGGGGAGGGTTTTCCGGCGTCGACGGATCGTCGAGGGAATCCGGTCCGAGCGGTAGTGCGGGCGGCGCAAGCCGCTGTGGAGGAGCGCTCAGCCGCGTGCGCGACGCACGTTGAGCACGGTGCCGGCCGCCACGACGAGTACGACCAGCACGAGCAGAACTGCGGAAACGGCGGTCCACGGGAACTGGTCCTGCTCCACGTCGTCGACGAACTGCTGTGCGGCGACGGTCAGTTCCGGCGAGCGCGGATGCTGCACGACGTTCTCCGCGGATTCGAGGGTGAACCTGCTCAGCGTGTCGCTGTAGGTGCCGATCTGCGCGGGACTCAGGGTCAGGACGGTGCCGCCCTCGGACTCTCCGACCGCGGTGGAGAGGTCGCGCAGGCGCTCGGGGTAGGCGATGGGGCTGCCGAGCTTCATGCCCCACTGATCGTGCGGGACCACCACTACCGACAGCTCCAGGCCCTCGTGCTGCGCGTCCGACACGATGTCGCGAAGCCCGGGCGCGGCGTCCGCGTACTCGGGCGGCACGGACACGCCGCCTTCGGCGACGTCCTGGATCACCTGCTGCACGTTCATCCCCGCAAGGGTTTCCGAGGCGTAGGCGGCGGAACTCATCGGCGACCCTTCTCCGTGATCCTTCTGGGTGATCCAACTGGGTGGTCCAACTGGGCGATCCATCTGCCGCGTCGGCGGGGATGACAGAGCGAGTCTAGAGTCCGGGCCCGACGGTCCCCGCATCCGACACGCGCTTCGCCGCCTCCGCGGCCCACGGCGCGGCCCCGGGGGTCGCGGAGGCGGCGCCGGTGGACACGCCGGTCGGCGGGTCCCGAGCAGCCCGTTCCCCGGCCGTCACGCACTTAGTACGCCCGTACTGTTAGAATGCTGTCGAGCCGAGGCGCGCCCCGCCGTGCGGCCGCGGAGCCGGAGCACAGCGCGGACTGGCAAGCCCGTTCCGGCTCTGGAGACGCCATACGCGTCGGCGGTTGTCCCCGCCGCCGTCGAGACGCCTCCGGCACGCGGACGGGCGGCGCACGCGACTCGCGGAACCGCCGGTGAGACCCGCCGACGGTGAGCATCGATGACGAGTGGAGCGCACGTGAGCACAAGTAACGATACTTTCGGCGCCCGCGGCACGCTCGAGGTCGGAGACAACTCCTACGAGGTCTTCCGGCTCTCGGCGCTGCCCGGCACCGCCAAACTCCCCTACTCGCTGAAGGTCCTGGCCGAGAACCTTCTGCGCAACGAGGACGGCAAGAACATCACCGCGGATCAGATCCGCGCCATCGCGTCCTGGGATCCGTCGGCGGAGCCGAGTATCGAGATCCAGTACACGCCGGCCCGCGTGATCATGCAGGACTTCACCGGCGTGCCCTGCATCGTCGACCTCGCCACGATGCGTGAGGCCATCGTCGCCCTCGGCGGCGACCCGGACAAGGTCAACCCGCTCGCCCCGTCCGAGATGGTCATCGACCACTCGGTGATCCTCGACGTGTTCGGCCGCGCGGACGCCTTCGAGCGCAACGTGGAGCTGGAGTACCAGCGCAACGGCGAGCGCTACCAGTTCCTGCGCTGGGGCCAGGGCGCGTTCGACGACTTCAAGGTGGTCCCCCCGGGCACGGGCATCGTCCACCAGGTCAACATCGAGCACCTCGCGCGCACGGTCATGACCCGGGGCGGCCAGGCCTACCCGGACACCTGCGTCGGCACGGACTCGCACACCACGATGGTCAACGGCCTGGGCGTGCTGGGCTGGGGCGTCGGCGGCATCGAGGCCGAGGCCGCCATGCTGGGCCAGCCGGTGTCGATGCTGATCCCGCGGGTCGTCGGCTTCAAGCTGACCGGCGAGATCCAGCCGGGCGTCACCGCCACCGATGTGGTGCTCACCGTCACCGAGATGCTGCGCGACCACGGCGTGGTCGGCAAGTTCGTCGAGTTCTACGGCAACGGCGTGGCCGAGGTGCCGCTGGCCAACCGCGCGACGCTGGGCAACATGAGCCCCGAGTTCGGCTCCACCGCAGCGATCTTCCCGATCGACGCCGAGACCATCGACTACATGCGGCTCACCGGGCGCAGCGAGGAGCACCTGGCGCTGGTCGAGGCCTACGCCAAGGACCAGGGCATGTGGCACGACCCGGAGAACGAGCCCGTGTTCTCCGAGTACATGGAGCTGGACCTGGGCACCGTGGTGCCCTCCATCGCAGGCCCCAAGCGCCCGCAGGACCGCATCCTGCTCAGCGAGGCCAAGCAGCAGTACCGCAAGGACATCAAGAACTACGTGGCCGAGGGCACCCCGGAGAAGGACGGCGTGCCGTCCACACCGGTCGAGGTCGTCTCCGCGGAGCGCGGAACCTTCACGCTGGACCACGGCGCCGTCGCCGTCGCGGGTATCACCTCGTGCACCAACACGTCCAACCCGTCGGTGATGATCGGCGCGGCCCTGCTGGCGCGCAACGCGGTCGAGAAGGGGCTGACCAGCAAGCCGTGGGTCAAGACCAACATGGCGCCGGGCTCGCAGGTGGTCACCGACTACTTCGAGAAGGCCGGCCTGTGGCCCTACCTGGAGAAGCTCGGTTTCTACCTGGGCGGGTACGGCTGCACCACGTGCATCGGCAACACCGGCCCGCTGCCGGAGGAGATCTCGGCCGCCGTCAACGACAACGACCTGGCCGCCACCGCGGTGCTCTCGGGCAACCGCAACTTCGAGGGCCGCATCTCCCCCGACGTCAAGATGAACTACCTGGCCTCCCCTCCGCTGGTCATCGCCTACGCGATCGCGGGCACCATGGACTTCGACTTCGAGTCCGACGCGCTGGGCCAGGACACCGCCGGCAACGACGTGTTCCTCAAGGACATCTGGCCGTCCACGCAGGAGATCAACGACACCATCAAGTCGGCGATCAACAGCGAGATGTTCACCAAGTCGTACGCCGACGTGTTCAAGGGCGACGACCGCTGGCGGAGCCTGCCCACTCCGGAGGGCAAGATCTTCGACTGGAACGACGAGTCGACCTACGTGCGCAAGGCGCCGTACTTCGAGGGCATGACCGCGCAGCCGCAGCCCGTCGGCGACATCACCGGCGCGCGCGTGCTGGCGACGCTGGGCGACTCGGTCACCACCGACCACATCTCCCCCGCCGGCGCCATCAAGTCCGGCACCCCGGCGGCGCAGTACCTCGAGTCGCACGGCATCGCGCGCAAGGACTTCAACTCGCTGGGGTCGCGGCGCGGCAACCACGAGGTGATGGTCCGCGGGACGTTCGCCAACATCCGCCTGCGCAACTTCCTGCTCGACGCCATCGTCGAAGGCGGCGTCAGCGGCGGCTACACCCGTGACTTCACCCAGGACGGCGGCCCGCAGGCGTTCATCTACGACGCCTCGGTCAACTACCAGAAGGCGGGCACGCCGCTGGTGGTGCTCGGCGGCAAGGAGTACGGCTCCGGCTCGTCGCGCGACTGGGCGGCCAAGGGCACCGTCCTGCTGGGCGTCAAGGCGGTCATCGCCGAGTCGTTCGAGCGCATCCACCGCTCCAACCTCATCGGCATGGGCGTGATCCCGCTGCAGTTCCCGGCGGGCGAGTCGTACGCGTCCCTGGGCATCGACGGCACCGAGACCTTCGACATCGCGGGCATCACGGAGCTCAACGAGGGCAGCACGCCCGCCACGCTCAAGGTCACCGCGACCAAGGCCGACGGGTCCACGGTGGAGTTCGACGCGGTGGTGCGCATCGACACGCCCGGCGAGGCGGACTACTACCGCCACGGCGGCATCCTGCAGTACGTGCTGCGGAATATGGCCGGCGCGGAAGCGTAACCACCAGCGCAGGAACAGCAAGGCATTCTCGCGGCCCCGCCCACCAGGCGGGGCCGCGAGGCCGTTCAGGGGTCGCCGCACCTCGACTCCCGTGACGGGCGTACTGCTTGATTGCCTATGATCGGGGGGTGCCCCGAGTCAGCGAAGACCACCGCGCCGCACGGCGCAGCCAGATACTCGACGGCGCCAGGCGGTGCTTCGCCGAGTACGGCTACGAAGGCGCCACCGTGCGCCGCCTCGAGGAGGCCACGGGCCTGTCGCGCGGCGCGATCTTCCACCACTTCCGCGACAAGGAGGCGCTGTTCCTGGCGCTGGCCGAGGACGACGCGCAGCGCATGGCGGACACTGCGGCCGAGCAGGGGCTGGTGCAGGTAATGCGGGACGTGCTCACGCACCCCGAACGCTTCGACTGGCTGGCCACGCGCCTGGAGATCACCCGGCGCCTGCGCACCGACGCGGACTTCCGCCGGCGCTGGGCCGAACGCTCCGGTGAGCTGAGCGCGGCGACCGGCGAGCGCCTGCGCCGCCAGAAGGCCGCGGGCAGGCTGCGCGACGACGTCACCGGCGACGTCCTGCAGGACTACCTGGAGCTGGTGCTCGACGGCCTCATCACCCGCGTGGCGGGCGGGCACGACGCGGGCAACCTGGCCGAGGTGCTGGACCTGGTCGAGGAGTCGGTGCGCAAGCGCGACTAGCGCCGCCGCGGACCGGGGCGGGCCGGGCGGCGCGGATGCCGGTCACGCCAGCGAGATCAGCTCCGCGTACTCCTCCGACCAGTGGTCCTCCGTGCCGTCGGGCAACAGGATGACGCGTTCGGGGTTCAGCGCCTCGGCCGCGCCCGGGTCGTGCGTCACCAGCACCACGGCACCCTCGTAGGTGCGCAGCGCGGCCAGGACCTGCTCACGCGAGATCGGGTCGAGGTTGTTCGTCGGCTCGTCGAGCAGCAGCAGGTTGGCCGCCGACGACACGAGCCCCGCCAGCGCCAGGCGCGTCTTCTCGCCGCCGGACAGGGTGCCCGCCGGCTGCTCCAGCTGCGGACCGGAGAACATGAACGCGCCCAGCAGCCCGCGCAGGTCCTGCTCCCCCGCGTCCGGCGCCGCATGGCGGATGTTCTCCCACACCGTTGCGTCGTTGTCGATGGTGTCGTGCTCCTGCGCGAAGTATCCGATCTTCAGCCCGCGCCCCGGCTCCAGCTGCCCGGTGTCGGGCTTCGCCGCGCCCGCGAGCATGCGCAGCAGCGTCGTCTTGCCGGCGCCGTTGAGGCCCAGCACCACCACGCGGCTGCCGCGGTCGATGGCCAGGTCCACGCCGGTGAAGATCTCGAGCGAGCCGTAGCTCTTGCTCAGCCCCGAGGCCATCAGGGGCGTCTTGCCGCACGGCGCGGGCGCCGGGAACTTGATGTGCGCGGTCTTGTCGGCCACGCGCACCTCGTCGAGCGATTCCATCATCTGCTCGGCCCGCCGGACCATGTTCTTGGCCGCCACGGCCTTGGTGGCCTTCGCGCCCAGCTTGGCGGCCTGCGCCTTGAGCGCTCCGGCCTTCTTCTCGGCGTTGGCGCGCTCGCGGCGGCGGCGTTGCTCGTCCGTGGCGCGCGCGTCGAGGTACTTCTGCCAGCCCATGTTGTACACGTCCGCCTCGCCGCGCACGGCGTCGAGGAACCAGACGCGGTTGACCACGGACTCGAGGAGGTCCACGTCGTGGCTGATGACGATGAGACCGCCGTCGTGGCTCTGCAGGAACCCGCGGAGCCAGTTGATCGAGTCGGCATCGAGGTGGTTGGTGGGCTCGTCCAGCAGCAGTGTGGTGCCGGACTTGCCGCCGCTGCCGTCGGACGCGGCGAACAGGATGCGGGCCAGCTCGACGCGCCGGCGCTGTCCGCCGGAGAGGGTGCGCAACGGCTGATCCAGGATGCGGTCGGGCAGGCCGAGGCTATGGCAGATGCGCGCGGCCTCGGACTCCGCCTGGTAGCCGCCCAGCGAGGAGAAGCGGTCCTCGAGCTGGCCGAACTTACGGATGGCGCGGTCGCGGGCGTTATCGTCCACCAGCTCGGCCATCAGCACCTGCTGCTTCTCCATCGACCGCATGATCTCGTCCAGACCGCGCGCGGACAGCACCCGGTTCTTGGCGATGGTGTCGAGATTGCCCTCGCGCGGGTCCTGGGGCAGGTAGCCCACCTCGCCGCCCGCGGTGACCGCGCCGGCGTAGGGCTCACCCTCGCCCGCCAGGATGCGCAACGTGGTGGTCTTGCCGGCGCCGTTGCGGCCGACCAGCCCGATGCGGTCGCCCGGTTGCACGCGAAGCTGGTCCCCGGGGGCCGTCAACAGGGTACGTACGCCCGCGCGTACCTCGAGGTCGGTGGCGGTGATCACGTACTGAATGCTCCCTACTGCGAGGCTCGGGTGGATACTTCTGGATCGGACGGAGAACCGTGGGCCGGGCCGGATCGGTGCCGAAGCGTCGGATCCGCCGCGATCGGCCGATGTTCCATGATACCGGTCCATCGCTCCCTCGGATCAGCGGCACGGTGTGACCTGCGCCCCAGCGGATCGCCGGCGCCGGACGCGTTCTAGGGTCGGAGCATGGCCTTCGATGACAGCCCCCAGCCTGCTTCCGCCCGGGTGCCCGCGCGTCCCGACCTCGCCGGCCGGACCGCCCTGGTCACCGGTGGTAGCCGGGGCATCGGGCGGGCGATCGCCGCGGAGTTCCTCGCCCGTGGCGCATCCGTGGTGGTGACGGCCCGCAAGGCCGAGCCGCTGGAGGCGGCCGCGGCGGAGCTGCGCGCGCAGTTCTGCGGCGATGCCCCCGCCGGTTCACCTCAGGACAGGGTCCTGGCCGTCGCCGGGAACACCGGGCACGACGAGGACCGCGCCGCCGTCGTCGCGGCGGCCATGGACCGCTTCGGAAGCCTCGACATCCTCATCAACAACACCGGCATCAACCCGGTGTTCGGCGCGCTCATGGACGCCGACCTCGGCGGCGTCCGCAAGATCTTCGACACCAATGTCGTCGCCGCGCTCGGATACGTCCAGGAGGCCTACAGGGCGTGGATGGGCGAGCATGGCGGCGCCGTGGTGAACATCGCCAGCGTCGCCGGGCTGCGCTCGTCGGGCGTCATCTCCGCCTACGGCGCGTCCAAGGCGGCGCTGATCCGGCTCACCGAGGAGCTCGCCTGGCAACTGGCCCCCGCGATCCGCGTCAACGCGGTGGCGCCCGGCGTCATCGACACCTCGTTCGCCAGCGTGCTGGTGGGCGATGATGAGCAGCAGGCCGCGCGCAAGTATCCGATGGGCCGGATCGGCACTCCGGAAGACGTCGCCCGCGCCGTGGCCTTCCTCGTCTCCGACGAGGCGGAATGGCTCACCGGGGATACGGTGCGCGTGGACGGCGGGCTGCTCGCCACCGGCGGCATGTGACGACGGTGCCGCCCGCCGGGGGTGCCGTCGACCTGGCCGTTGTGGGGCTCGGCCCGGCCGGCCGGGCGCTCGCGCATCGTGCCGCGGCGCGGGGTCTCGACGTGGTCGGGATCGATCCGAGGCCCCATCGCGGGTGGCATGCGACGTACGCCGCGTGGGTGGACGAGGTCCCCGGCTGGCTCGGCGACGACATCTGGCGGGCCCGCATCCCCCGTCCCCGGGTGCACGGCATCCGCGAACGGGTCCTCGACCGCACCTACGGGATCGTCGACAACGCCGCGTTGCGCCGGCGCCTCGACCTGTCCGGCGTACGGGTGGTCACCGGGTCGGCTGAGATCTCGGCACCATCGGCGGTGACCCTGCGCGACGGCACCCGCATCGACGCCCGCCGGGTTGTCGACGCCCGCGGGGTGCGGCCGGACCCGGCGCTCGCGGAGCAGACGGCGTTCGGGGTCGTCGTGCCCGCGGACGTCGCCGCGCCCGCGCTCGACGGCGGCGAGGCATGGTTCATGGACTGGCGGCCCGACAACGCCGCAATCGACGGTGCTCCCCCGTCGTTCCTGTACGCCATGCCGCTCGGCGACGGCACCGTGCTGCTCGAGGAGACGTGCCTGGCCGGCCGCCCCGGCCTGCCGCTGCCCGAGCTGCGCCGGCGTCTCGTCGCCCGACTGTCCGCGCGCGGAGTGGAGATCCCCGCGGACGCCACGGTCGAGCGGGTCCGCTTTCCTGTCCAGGCGCCGCGCCGCGGCGGGTCGGTGCCGGCGTTCGGGGCGCGGGCGGGACTGATGCACCCCGGCACCGGATACAGCGTCGCGGCGTCGCTGTCGGCGGCGGACATCGTCGTGGACTCGCTCGTCCGCGACCGCGATCCGTCGGGCGCGCTGTGGCCGTGGCAGGCCCGCGCCGTCCGGCGCCTCCGCGAGGTGGGGCTGTCTGCGCTTTTGAGCCTGGAACCGACGGCGACGGCCGGGTTTTTCGACGCCTTCTTCGCGCTGCCGGCGGCCCGCCAACGCGCGTTCCTGTCGGGGCGCACCGATGTCGCCGGCACAGCGGCGGCGATGTGGTCGCTGTTCCGGGCGGTGGATCCGGCGACCCGTCGGACACTGGCGCGCGCCGGTGTCCGACGGGCGTGAGTCAGCTGCCGAGCGACCCGGTGGGAATCGACGCGGGAAGCCGTCCCAGCGAACCGGCTGCGGAGGTGCCGCTCGCCGGGATGGGCGTGCCGTCGAGGCCCGCGGGCTGCTCGAAACCCAGATTGTCGAGCACGGTGGGCGTGATGTCGGCGATCGTGAGCGTGTCGTCGACCGCGCCGGCCTCGTAGCCGGCTCCACGGGCGATCACGAACGTGGTGCCCTCGGCGTCGCTCTGACCGCCGTGGCCGCCCTCGGGCCTGTGCCCATGGTCCGACGTGACGAGGATGGTCCACTTTTCGCCGGTGGCCTCGCTGCGGGCGTCGACGGCATCGACGATCTTGCCGACCTCGGTGTCGACGCTTTCCAGCGCGGGTTCGTACTCGGATCCGCCGGTGCCGGAGGAGTGCCCCGCGCCGTCGACTTGGTCGAGCTGGGTGAAGAGGAACTCCGGCCCGTTCGCGGTGATCTCGTCCGCCACGGCCTCCGCGGTGGCGGCGTCGGTGGCCGCGCCGCTGCCCGCGCCCGGCGTGGTGACGACGACGTCCGCCGCGGGGTCGCCGGATCCGGCGATGGTGGCGATGCCGCCCCACGTGGAGATGGAGACGGTGCGCATCTGCAGGTTCCCGTTCTCGATGCGGGTGAAGACGCTCGGATATGCTTCGTAGTCCGCGCCCTCGAACGAATTGTCCACGACGCCGTGCTTGGTGTGCCACACGCCGGTGAGGACCGTCGACCAGGACGGCCCCGAGATCGTCGGATGCCCGAGGATCGACGAGCGGCCGCTGGTGCCCTCGGCGATCAGTCGATGCAGGTTGGGCGTGTCCGCGGCCTTCACCTGATCGAGCATCGTGCCGTCGAGGCCGATGACGACGGTGTTGATCACCTGATCGGCGGGATCGGACGAGCCGGGTGCGAACGAGCCGGGTGCGGCGCCGCCGACGCCGGCGGACGCGGCCGTGAGGCCCGTGGCGAGGGTGCCCGAGGCGAGTAGTACGGACAGGGTTCTGAGCATGCGGTATCTGGTCACATCGGTCATGATCGACCGGATCGGGCCGACCGGGGCGGCTCGGCCGCCAGGATCCCCTGATGTTGTTCCGGCGTTCTCCCCGCGCACACCGAGTTCAATTGCCGGACACCGGTTCCCGTCGAAAAGGCCCGGCGCCTCCACGCGCAGACCCGCCCGCCGATGGACCTCCCACCGTGCAAGTGCATCGGACGCGGCGAGGAACGTGTCCTCGCCGCGTCCGATGCACAACGATGCCCGGGTGTGGCGGTAGCCGGCCGGCAGTACGCCCGCAGTTGCCCCGGCCTCCCGGTATGTCAGGGAATCAGATGGTGAAGCCGAGCGCACGCAGCTGCTCGCGGCCGTCGTCGCTGATCTTGTCGGGGCCCCACGGCGGCATCCACACCCAGTTGACCTCGACGTCCGGGGCCAGGCCGCTGCGCACCAGCGCGGTGACCGTCTGGTCCTCGATGATGTCGCTGAGCGGGCACGCGGCAGAGGTGAGCGTCATGTCGAGCTTGACGATGCCCGTCTCCTCGATCGCGATGTCGTAGACGAGGCCGAGGTCGAAGACGTTGACTCCCAGCTCCGGGTCCACGACGTCACGCATGGCCTCCTCGACGTCGTCGAGCGACGGAGCCGATCCGGCAACCTGGCTTTCGGTCATTGTCCTGCCCTCCGATGGGTGCTGGTTTCTCGCGATTCTAGGTCGTGTTGCGCCTCACGGCGTCCGTGCGGCGTCATCGTGGTCAACGCGCCGGGGCGCTATCGACAGCAGCGCCCGCCCCGCTCTGGACCACGGCGTCCTTGAACGCCATCCAGCCGAGCAGCGCGCACTTGACGCGGGCCGGGTACCGGGAGACGCCGGAGAACGCGATGCCGTCGCCGAGAACGTCCTCGTCGCCCTCGACTTTACCGCGGCTCGAGACCATCTCCTGGAAGCTCTCGACCACGCGCAGGGCGTCGTCGAGCGTGGACCCCACCAGCAGCTCGCACAGCACCGACGTGGCCGCCTGGCTGATCGAACAGCCCTGTCCGTCGTACGAGATGTCGCGGACCACGGCCTGCTCCGCAGCACCGGAACCGTCCGCCGCCTCCAGATGCACGCGCAGCGTCAGCTCGTCGCCGCAGGTCGGGTTGACGTGGTGCACCTCGGCGTCGTACGGCTCGCGGAGGCCCCGCCCGTGCGGATGCTTGTAGTGGTCCAGGATCACCTCCTGGTACATCTGCTCCAGTCTCATCGGCCCGCTCCTTCCTGTCCGTGCCCCGCCGTCGCGGGCCTGGCCTGTGCTCGTGCGGCCCGGTTCCTGCGCCCCGGCATCAGGCGACGCCGAAGAACTCGCGCGCGTGCTGCACCGAGGCGACCAGCGCGTCGACCTCGTCGGCCGTGTTGTACACGGCGAAGGAGGCGCGGGCCGTCGCCGCGATCCCGAACCGCCTATGCAGCGGCCAGGCGCAGTGGTGCCCCACCCGGATGGCCACGCCGTCGTCGTCGAGCACCTGCCCCAGGTCGTGGGCGTGCACGCCGTCGACGACGAAGGACACCGCGCCGCCGCGGTCCTGCGCCGTCGCAGGTCCGACGATGCGCAGGCCGTCGATGGCGCCCAGGCCCGCGAGGGCCCGTTCCACCAGTGCGTGCTCGTGCGCGGCCACGGCGTCCATGCCGATGGCCGACAGGTACCCGACGGCGGCGCCGAGCCCCACCACCTGCGAGGTCATGGGCACGCCCGCCTCGAATCGCTGCGGCGGCGCGGCGAAGGTGGTGCGCTCCATGGTCACCGTCTCGATCATCGAGCCGCCGGTGAGGAACGGGGGCAGCGCGTCGAGCAGCTCCGGCTTGCCGTAGAGCACGCCCACCCCGGACGGCCCCAGCATCTTGTGTCCGGAGAACGCGGCGAAGTCGACGTCGAGCGCGCGCAGGTCCACGGGCATGTGCGGGACCGACTGGCAGGCGTCCAGCACCACCAGCGCGCCCACCGCGCGGGCCCGCCGGACCAGCTCCTCCACCGGCGCCACCGCACCGGTCACGTTGGACTGGTGGGTGAAGGCCAGGACGCGGGTGTGCTCGGTGAGCTCGAGCGAGTCCAGGTCGATACGGCCGTCGTCGGTGACCCCGTACCACCGCAGCGTCGCGCCCGTGCGCCGGCACAGCTCCTGCCAGGGCACCAGGTTGGCGTGGTGCTCGAGCTCGGTGATGACGATCTCGTCGCCGGGCCCCACCGCCAGCGGCCCCGCCGCCGGGTCGCCCAGGGTGTAGGCGACGAGGTTGAGGGATTCGGTGGCGTTCTTGGTGAACACCAGCTCGTCCCCGCTGCCCGCGCCCACGAAGCCGGCGATGGCCGCGCGGGCGTCCTCGTAGGCGTCGGTGGCCTCCTCCGCCAATTGGTGCGCGCCCCGGTGCACCGCGGCGTTGTGCCGCAGCAGGAACTCGCGCTCGGCGTCGAGCACCTGCAGCGGCCGCTGCGACGTGGCCCCCGAGTCCAGATACACCAGCGGGCTGCCGCCGCGGACGGTGCGCGACAGGATCGGGAAGTCGGCGCGGATGCGCTCGACGTCCAGGGTGTCGACGGTGGCGGTCATGGCATCAGGCCCCGGCGCCGGCGCGGGTGAAACGCTCGTAGCCGTTCTCCTCGAGCTCGTCGGCCAGCTCGGGGCCGCCCGACTCGGCGACGCGGCCGTCGCTGAACACGTGCACGAACTCCGGCTTGATGTAGCGCAGGATGCGCGTGTAGTGCGTGATCAGCATGATGCCGCCGTGCTCGGTCTCGCGGTAGCGGTTCACCCCGTCGCTGACGATGCGCAGCGCGTCCACGTCGAGCCCCGAGTCGGTCTCGTCCAGGATCGCGAACCGGGGCTTGAGCAGCTCGAGCTGCAGCACCTCATGGCGCTTCTTCTCGCCGCCGGAGAAGCCCTCGTTGACGCTGCGCTCGGCGAAGGCCGGGTCGATGTCGAGGTCGGACATGGCCTGCTTGACCTCCTTGACCCAGTGCCGCAGCTTGGGGGCCTCGCCCCGGACGGCGGTGGCGGCGGTGCGCAGGAAGTTTGACATCGACACGCCCGGCACCTCCACCGGGTACTGCATCGCGAGGAAGATGCCGGCGCGGGCGCGCTCGTCGACGGACATCGACAGCACGTCCTCGCCGCCGAGGGTCACGCTTCCCGAGACCACCTCGTAGCGGGGGTGCCCGGCGATCGCGTACGACAGCGTCGACTTACCGGAACCGTTGGGCCCCATGATCGCGTGGGTCTCCCCCGACCCGATGGTCAGGTCGACGCCCTTGAGGATCTCGATCGGCGCGGCCGACTCGTTCTCCTGCGCGACATTGACGTGCAGGTCTTTGATCTCCAGCGTGGTCTTGGCGTTGCTCATCTTGGTGATTCGACTCTTTCGTGAGTGCTCGTACAGGTGGACCGTGCGCCCGCCGGGTCAGGACCCGGCGGCGGCGAGCTCGGCCTCGATCGCGTCGGACAGGCGCGCGCGGACGACCTCGACGGGGATGCGGTCGATGATCTCGTGGAAGAACCCGCGGACCACCAGCTGCCGCGCCTCCCGCTCGGGGATGCCGCGCGAGCGCAGGTAGAACAACTGCTCGTCGTCGAAGCGCCCCGTGGTGCTGGCGTGTCCCGCGCGCCGGATCTCGCCGGTCTCGATCTCCAGGTTGGGGACCGAGTCGGCCCGCGCACCGTCGGTGAGCACCAGGTTGCGGTTGAGCTCGTAGGTGTCGGTGCCCTCGGCCTCGGCGCGGATGAGGACGTCACCGATCCAGACGGTGCGCGCATCGGGCTTCTTCGAAGCCGGGTCGCCCTGCAGCGCGCCCTTGTAGACCACGTTGGACCGGCAGTGCGGCTGCGCGTGATCCACCAGCAGGTGCTGCTCGAAGTGCTGGCCGTCGTCGGCGAAGTACACGCCCCACAGGTCGGCCGAACCGCCCGGCCCGGAGTACTTGAGGGTGGGGGCGATGCGGACCAGTTCGCCGCCGAGCGTGACCACCATGTGGGTCAGCTTCGCGTCGCGGCCCACGTCCAGGTGATGGGAGCCCACGTGCACGGCGTCGTCGGACCAGTCCTGGATGGCGACGACGGTCAGGTCCGCGCCATCGCCGAGCAGGATCTCGACGTTCTCCGCGTAGGTGCCGGCGCCGCGCTGGTCGAGGATGACGACCGCCCTCGAGTGCCGCTGCGCCCGCAACTGCAGGTGGCCGAAGGCGGTCTTGCCGGAGCCGGGGCCCGTCACCGTGACGACGACCGGGTCCGCGGGCACGGCCTCGGTGCCGATGGTGACCACCGTGGCCGCCTCGAACGACGTGTACGCCTGCGCGGCCACGCGGTCGGCGGGCGCGCCGGCGGTGCCCAGGCGCGCGTCCTCGCGGCCCACCGTCTCCACCGTGACGCCGTCCGACTCCTCCACGCCGGTGACGGTGACCGTCGCCGTGCCGTCGGGGGTAGCGGTGCCGTCGTGCAGGCCGCGCAGCCGGCGCATCGGGGTGAAGCGCCACGCCTCGTCGCGCCCGGACGGCACCTCGAAGGCGTCGACGTCGTACGAGGTGAAGATCGCGCCCTTGTTGGAGGCGGGGATCGTGACGGGGTTCTCGCCCATTACGGCGCCGCGCACCCCGGTGGCGGCGCCGGCGGCGTCCCCCTTCGACTGATTCGTCGTTGCCACTATCCCACTGCCCCTTCCATCTGCAGTTCGATGAGTCGATTGAGTTCGAGCGCGTATTCCATGGGCAGCTCCTTGGCGATGGGCTCGACGAAGCCGCGCACCACCATCGCCATGGCCTCTTCCTCGGTCATGCCGCGGCTCATGAGGTAGAACAGCTGGTCGTCGCTGACCTTCGAGACCGTCGCCTCGTGGCCCAGGGTGACCTCGTCCTCGCGGATGTCGTTGTACGGATACGTGTCCGAACGGCTTATCTGGTCTACCAGCAGCGCATCGCATTCCACGTTGGACCGCGAGCCGTAGGCGCCCTTGTTCACCTGCACCAGGCCGCGGTAGGAGGATCGCCCGCCGCTGCGCGCCACGGACTTACTGACGATGTTCGACGAGGTGTGCGGCGCCAGGTGGAGCATCTTGGCGCCGGTGTCCTGGTGCTGGTCGGCCCCGGCGAAGGCCACCGACAGCACCGAGCCGTGCGCGTGCTCGCCGGTCATCCACACCGCCGGGTACTTCATCGTCACCTTGGAGCCGATGTTGCCGTCGACCCACTCCATGGTGGCGCCCTCTTCGGCGCGCGTGCGCTTGGTGACGAGGTTGTAGACGTTGTTGGACCAGTTCTGGATGGTCGTGTAGCGGCAGCGGCCGCCCTTCTTCACGACGATCTCCACCACGGCCGAGTGCAGCGAATCCGAGCTGTACACCGGCGCGGTGCAGCCCTCGACGTAATGCACGTAGGCGTCCTCGTCGACGATGATGAGGGTGCGCTCGAACTGGCCCATGTTCTCGGTGTTGATCCGGAAGTAGGCCTGCAGCGGGATGTCCACGTGCACGCCCGGCGGCACGTAGACGAACGACCCGCCGGACCACACCGAGGTGTTGAGCGCCGAGAACTTGTTGTCGCCCGCGGGGATCACGGTGCCGAAGTACTGCTGGAACAGCTCCGGGTACTCGCGCAGACCGGTGTCGGTGTCGGTGAAGATGACGCCCTTCTCCTCCAGATCCGTACGGATCTGGTGGTAGACCACCTCGGACTCGTACTGGGCGGTGACGCCGCCGATCATCGCCTGCTTCTCGGCCTCGGGGATGCCGAGCCGGTCGTAGGTGTTGCGGATGTCCTCGGGCAGGTCGTCCCAGGAGGTCGCCTGCTCCTCCGTGGAGCGCACGAAGTACTTGATGTTGTCGAAGTCGATGCCGCTGAGGTCGGCGCCCCAACCCGGCAACGGCTTGCGGTCGAAGATGCGCAGCGCCTTGAGCCGGTTCTCCAGCATCCAGGCGGGCTCGTTCTTCTTCTCGGAGATGTCGCGGACCACGTCCTCGTTCAGGCCGCGGCGGGCCGCCTGGCCGGCCGCGTCGGGATCCGACCAGCCGAAGGCGTAGTTGCCCAGCGACTCGATGGTCTGCTCCTGCGTGAGCGATTCGGGCGCGGCCGTCGCCGACGTGCTGCCCGACGTACCTGCCTGGTCCGACGTGATGGTCATGCCGGCTCCTTCCGGAGTCTGGTGTTTCCCGCTACGCGCTCCGTGCGGGTGGTGGGATTGCGGGTTGATGCTGGTGGCGGTGGTGGACGCTCGTGCCGGGTCATCCTGGGCGCGGACGCGTCCCGCCCTGCGGCGGCGGGCCGGAGGGGGCCGTTCGCCCGCCCGCGTCCGGCGGGAGCCCCAGCGGGACGTGCGTGGTGCAGACCGCGTCGCCGTTGGCGATGGTGGCGAGCTGCTGGATATGGGTGCCGAGGAGATCGCGGAACGCCTCCTGCTCGGCCTCGCAGAACTCGGGGAACTCGGCCGCGACGTGCGCCACCGGGCAGTGGTGCTGGCAGATCTGCACGCCGTTGCCCACCCGCCTGGTGTTGGCCACGTATCCGGCGCCGGACATGGCCTCGGCGATGGCGTCGGCCGTTGCCGCGATGCGTTCGTCCGCGTCCGGGGAACCGGACGGCGCGTGGTTCTGCCCGGCGGCGTCTTCGGCTGCCACGGGGAGGCCGTCGTCCGCCGCGGTGACGCCGCGGACGATCGAGCGGACGCGCCTGCGCGCGAACTCGGCCACCGCGTCCTCGCCGCCGAGCTCGCGCAACGCCCGGATGGCGTCGCCGGCGAGATCGTCGTAAGCGTGGCCCAGGCCCGCACGCCCGGCGGCGGTCAGCTGGAACTGCTTGGCCGGGCGCCCGGGGCCGCGCCGGTGCGCGCCCGCACCGCTGGCCACCATCGCCTCGCCCTGCTCCACCAGCGCCTCGATGTGCCGACGTGCACCCGCCGCGCTGAGGCCCAGCCGCGAGCCGATCTCGGTGGCGGACAGCGGGCCGTCCTCCAGGAGCAGCCGCACCACCTCGGCGCGCGTGCCCGCCTCCGCGGAAACGTGCGGCTCCGCGGCGGGCGCCGTCGGCGCAGGCGTCATCGACGACGGTGCGTCCTGGCCTCGGTCATCCGGACCGGACGCACATGCCGATGCGCCGGTCGCGGCGCGTCGCGTACGTACTGGATCGGATTTCACAACACCAGTGTGACGGAATTGCCGGTCCAGTTCCACCAAGGGTGCCCTATATCCTCGTACCGAGTGGTCAGGGTCACGCCGGCGGCCGCGACCGGGACCCGGCACGCCGCTCCCATTACGCTCACACACTGTGACATCGACCGGCTCCGTTCAGCGTGCGCGTCCGCTCGTCCGGCGGCTGCGGCGTGTCGTCGGTCTGCCCAGCGGGGAGACCCCGGGTGAAGCCGGCACCCACATCTCCCATCTGCACCGGGTGGAGCGGGCGGCGGCCGGGCTGAATCCCGACGAGACCCGCCAGCTGCGCTCGGTGCGCCGCTTCGGCGCGTGCGGGACGGTGCTCATGGCGGTCGGCGCCCTGGGCGCCGGTGCGCAACCGGTGTTGCAGAACCCCGTGTACGGGCACCGGGTGATCGGCCTGCTCTCGCGCATGCCCACGGTCGCGCTCACCGTCGCGATGACGGGCACGGCCATGCTCGTCATCGCCTGGCTGCTCCTGGGTCGCCTGGCGGTGGGGCGGCTGCGCGAGGGCAACACGCCGCGCCGGCTCAGCCGGTCGCAGATGGACCGCACGATGCTGCTGTGGATGCTGCCGCTGCTGGTGGCGCCCCCGATGTTCAGCAAGGACGTGTACTCCTACCTGGCGCAGAGTGAGATCACCGCGCGCGGGCTGGACCCGTACTCGCTGGGTCCGGCCCAGGCCCTCGGCGTGGACAACGTGCTCACGCGCAGCGTGCCGACGATCTGGCGCGACACGCCGGCGCCCTACGAGCCGCTGTTCCTGTGGCTCGGCAAGGTGATCGGCGCCATCAGCGGGGACAACGTGGTGGCGGGCGTGCTGATGCACAGGGCCCTCGAGGTGGGAGGCGTGTGCCTGATCATCTGGGCGCTCCCCCGCCTCGCGAAGCGCTGCGGCATCGCGCCGGTGACCTCGCTGTGGCTCGGCGCCGCGAACCCCCTGGTGTTCCTGCACCTGATCGCCGGGATCCACAACGAGGCGCTGATGATCGGCCTCATGGTGGCAGGCCTCGAGATCTGCCTCCGCGCCGTGTACGACACGAATCCGTTCGGGATGCGCGGCTGGCTGCTGCTGCTCGCCGGCGCCGGGGTGATAGTCGCATCCTCGGCGATCAAAATCCCCTCGCTCATGGCGCTGGGCTTCGTCGGCGTGGCCTTCGCGCGGCGCAGGGGGCCCGGTGTGAAGAACGTCGTGTGGGTGGCGGCGATGCTCGCCGTGATCGCGGTCGCGGGCCAGGCGCTGTTCGCGTGGGCGACGGGCCTGGGGTTCGGTTGGGTCGCGACGCTGGGCACCGCCAGCGAGGTGCGGAGCTGGATGTCGATCACCACGCTGCTGGGGATGGGCACCGGCGGCACCGGAATGCTGCTGGGGCTGGGCAATCACACCACTGCCGTGCTCGCCATCATGAAACCGATCGCCTTCGTCCTGGTGGGGCTGGGAGTCCTGCGCATGCTCATCGCGACGCACTCGGGCCGCATCCACCCCGTGGGCGGGCTCGGGGTGTCGCTTGCGATCCTCGTGATCCTCTTCCCGGTGGTGCACCCGTGGTACCTGCTGTGGGCGCTCGTGCCGTTGGCGGCCTGGGCCACCACCCCCGCGTTCCGCGTGCCGGCGGTGGCGGTGTCCGCCATCGTCTGCCTGGTGGGGCCCACGCCCAACGGCGGAGAGTATCCACCCTTCGTCATCGTGGAGGCCGCGCTCGCGGCCCTGCTCACCATCGTCGTGATCCGGCAGGCGACCCGCCGTCGGATCGAATGGACGCGAAGGCAGCCCGGGCGCGCGACGACGGAACCGGCGACATACCCTGGTAAGCCGTGAAGCCAGGTACCCCTACGGCTCCGTCCGCTCCGAAGCGATCCCGCGACTCCGCACCGCGCCCCGAGGCGCCGGCGCCTGCCGTGGAACTGTCCGGCGTGGTCCGGAGATTCGGATCGGTCACCGCCGTCGACGGCCTCGACCTGACGATGGACCGGGGCACCGTCCTCGCGCTGCTGGGCCCCAACGGTGCGGGCAAGACCACCACGGTGGAGATGTGCGAGGGCTTCGCGGGGCCGGACGCCGGCACGGTGCGGGTGCTGGGGCTCGACCCGGTGCGCGACGCCGCCCGGCTCAAGCCGCGGATCGGGGTGATGCTCCAGGGCGGAGGCGCCTACCCGGGTGCGCGCGCCGGCGAGATGCTCCACCTGGTCGCCTCCTACTCGGCGCACCCCCTGGACCCGCGGTGGCTCGTCTCGGTGCTGGGCCTGGAGAACTCGCTGCGGACCCCCTACCGTCGCCTGTCCGGCGGGCAGCAGCAGCGCCTGGCGTTGGCCTGCGCCATCGTCGGCCGCCCGGAGCTGGTCTTCCTGGACGAGCCGACGGCCGGCCTCGACGCCCAGGCGCGCAACGTGGTCTGGGAGCTGGTCGACGCGCTCCGCCGCGACGGGGTCTCCATCCTGCTCACCACGCATCTCATGGACGAGGCGGAACAGCTCGCGGACCATGTCGTCATCGTCGACCACGGGCGCGCGGTGGCGAGCGGCTCGCCGGCCGAACTCACCACGGGCGCCGGCCGTCGGACGTTCACCTTCACCGCTCCCCCGCGCCTGGACGCCTCCGCGATCGGGGCGTGCCTGCCCGGCGGCCGCGCCGTCACCGAAGCCGCCCCCGGCCGGTACACGGTGTCCGGCGAAGTGAATCCGCAGGTCGTGGCGGCTCTGACCCGATGGTGCGCGGACAACGAGGTTCTGGTGTCAGGCCTGTCCACGGCCAAACGCAGCCTGGAGGACGTGTTCCTCGATCTGACCGGACGGGAGCTCCGCGCATGAACGACCGCACAGACTCCGGCATCGCCGCGGCCGGCACCCCGGCGCTCTTCCCCGCGGGCACCTTCACGCCCGCGCCGGCGGCCGCCCCGCCCGCCGCGATGCTCCGCTCGCAGGTGCGGATGGAGCTGACGCTGCTGCTGCGCCACGGCGAGCAGTTGATGCTGACGCTGCTGATCCCCATCGCGATCCTCGTCGCGGTGACGTTGCTGCCCTTCGGCGACTTCGCCGATCCGCGCGTGGACCACGTCCTGCCGATGGTGCTGGCGGTGGCGGTGATGTCCACGGCGTTCACAGGCCAGGCGATCGCCGTGGGCTTCGACCGCCGTTACGGGGCGCTCAAACGGATCGGCGCCACCGCCCTGCCCAAGTGGGGCATCGTGGCGGGCAAGAGCGGCGCGGTGATCATCGTGATCATCGGTCAGTTGGTGATACTGGGCTCCATCGCGGCCGCACTGGGCTGGCGGCCGGGACCCGCCACCATCGGGCTGATCCTGCTGTCGGTGGCCGTCGGCACCGTCGCGTTCACCACGCTCGGTCTACTCGTCGGCGGCCGGCTCAAGGCGGAGATCGTCCTGGCGCTGGCCAACATAATCTGGTTCGCCCTGCTCGCCGTGGCAGGACTGGTGCTGGTGCGCGACGACGTCCCCGGCACCGTGTTCACGCTGGCCACGCTGCTGCCGTCCGGCGCCCTCACCGACGCGCTGCTGCAGGCGCAGTCGGGCGTGGTGGACTGGACGGGCCTCGGTGTGCTGGTGGTGTGGGGCGTACTCGGCGGGGCGGCCGCCGTGCGCACGTTCCGGTTCGAGTAAGCCCGGGTCCCCCGCGGGCGGCTCTACAGGCCGCGGCCGGACCAGCCCGCCATCTTCTGCGCGTGCCCCGGTGCCGGGGTGGCGGTCGCAACCAGGTCGCGGTCCCAGTCGGACGTCGTCAGCTCCGGGATCGCCTCCACGACTGCCTGCGCGTCGGCCATCGAAGCGACCATCTCGTCGCCCATGATGCCGTCCTCCCCCACCAGGGTGATGCGGACGCCCCGCAGGCCCACCGGCTGGAGGACGGCCTTGGCCGAACCGCCGTGCGCGGCGATGAAACTCCGGATCGACTTCGCAGCGTGTTCGTTCATGGGGACGACCTTACCGGCCCGCCCCCGCCCGGCCTCGGCTGCCGGTGCAACGGTGTAGAACGGCAGCATGCGCGCAATTCAGATCCTCGAGTACGGCGGGCCGGAGGTTCTGCGCCCCGCCGATCTGCCCAGTCCGCGGCCGGGGCCCGCGGAGATCGCCGTCGCGGTCGACGCGGTGGGCGTGAACTACATCGACACCTACTTCCGCACCGGGGCCTACCCGCGCCCGTTGCCGTTCGTCCCGGGCGTCGAGGGCGCCGGGCGGGTGACGGAGGTGGGCGCGGAGGTGCAGGGCTTCGCCGTGGGCGACAGGGTCGCGTGGGCCAGCGGCACGGACACCTATGCCCAGCACGCGGTGGTCCCTGCGGCGGTGGCCGTCCACGTCCCCTCGGGCGTCGACGACGCTGTCGCGGCGTCGGCGCTGCTCCAGGGCATGACGGCGCACTACTTGATCACCTCCACCTACCCGGCCCGCCGCGGCGACTCCGTGCTGATGCATGCGGGTGCGGGTGGTGTCGGACTGTTGCTGACGCAGATGGCGGCCGCCCGGGGCATCCGGGTCATCACGACGGTGTCCACGGACGAGAAGGCGGAGCTCTCCCGCGCCGCCGGGGCGGCCCACGTGCTGCGGTACGGACCAGATCTGCCGGAGCAGGTGCGCGATCTCACCGACGGCGCCGGAGTGGACGCCGTCTACGACGGGGTGGGCCTGTCCACCTTCGACCAGAGTCTGTGCTGCGTCCGCATGAGGGGCACCGTGGCGTTGTTCGGCGCGGCGAGCGGGGCGGTGCCGCCGTTCGATCCGCAGCGGCTCAACGAGGCGGGGTCCGTGTTCCTCACCCGGCCGACGCTCGCGCACTACGTGTCCGGCAGGGCCGAACTCGATTGGCGGGCGGGCGCGGTGTTCGCGGCGATCGCCGACGGCGACCTGGACGTGCGGGTGGCCGCGCGGTATGCGCTGGATGACGCCGTGCGCGCGCACACGGACCTGGAGGCGCGCCGCACCACCGGCTCGATCGTGCTGCTGCCCGGTTGACCGCCCGCCCCGACGACCGCAGCACGGCCGGCGACGCTAGCCGACGAGCGAGGCGACGGTGGGCAGATCCAGGATCGAATCCACCGCGAGCACGAGGAACACTGCGGCCAGGTAGTTGTTCGACAGGATGAAAAGTTTGAGCGGCTGGACCTCGGCGCCGTTCTTGACGCCCTTGTGCAGACGCACCGCCATGCCCAGGAACCAGGCGCCGATGACCGCGGCGCCGATGGCGTAGAGCAGCCCGGCCGCGGGGATCAGCGCGAAGGTCGTGAGCACGGTGGCAGCGGTGTAGAGCACGATGCGCCAGGTGACCACCTGCGGCTCCGCGACGACCGGGAGCATCGGCACGCCGGCGGCCTCGTAGTCCTCCCGGTAGCGCATGCCCAGCGCCCAGGTGTGCGGCGGCGTCCAGAAGAAGATGATCAGGAACATCACCACGGCCTGCCAGCCGATGGTGCCGGTGACGGCGGACCAGCCGATCATCACCGGCATGCATCCGGCCGCGCCGCCCCACACCACGTTCTGCGGCGTCCGGCGCTTGAGCACCTTGGTGTAGACGAGCACGTAGAAGGCGATGGTGGCGACGATCAGCAACCCGGAGAGCAGGTTGGTCATCAGCCACAGCCACACGAACGACGCCACGCCCAGCGCGAGGCCGAACACGAGCGCCTGACGCGTGGTGACGGTGTCCGCGGCCAGGGGGCGCTTCTTCGTGCGCTTCATGACCTTGTCGATGTCCGCGTCCACCACGCAGTTGAGCGTGTTGGCGCTGGCCGCACCCAGGAACCCGCCGAACAGCGTGGTGAGGATCAGTAGGACGTCGTGCAGATCCAGTCCGCCGCGGTCCGCGAGCAGCATCGCCGGGATGGTCGCGACGAGCAGCAGCTCGATGATGCGGGGTTTGGTCAGGGCGAGGTATGCGCCGAACAGCTCGCGGGCACGCGCCAGCCGCCCGCGCAGGGTCCGGGGCGCCGAGTCCAGCGCCCCGCGGGGGCCCGTGGGAGCGGCCTGGCCGCCTCGGACGCCGGTGTTGTCGCGTCCATGGGCCTGATCCACTGTCCGCACACGTTCTCCTAGTGCTCTCGCCCGGCCGGGATGCGGCGCCCGCGCAATGTCGGCCGCCACGCAGCGCCGACGACGGCCGACCGCTGCTCGTCGTCACGCCCGATCATCCCGCGGCGACGTCGTCCGCACTGCGGAACGCCCGCTTCTGGAGCGGGGAAAGTCGACGAGGACGGGGTTTCGACGAGGATCCGTGAGCGGCCGAATCGGCATCGGCGCACGTCTACTACAAAGCATGGTAGTGCCTGGCATGCGCAACGGAAACTCGCGGGCCCGGACGAGCCGTGGATCACAACCCGGCCACCGCCGCCGGGCCGCCCCTGCGGCGGTGGCCGGAACGCGGAATCGACCGGCATCTGTGCGCGCACTACTGTGGCAGGCGGGGCCGGGAACACCGGTCTCCGGTCGCGCCAGGCCGCGTGCCGGCTTCGGGGCTCGAGCCCGGGCAGCCGGTGCCGTACCGCAGACGTCCCAACCGAGAACCCAGGAGTCATCCGCACGTGTCGGTTACAGATGAGATCCGCGCCCTGACCGTCCCCGTCCTGCCGGAGGACTGGTCCGAACTCGACGAGAAGGCCGTGGACACCGCGCGTGTGCTGGCCGTCGACGCCGTCCAGAAGACCGGCAACGGCCACCCGGGTACCGCGATGAGCCTCGCACCCCTCGCCTTCGCCCTGTATCAGCGGATCATGCGCCACGATCCGGCGGATCCCGGCTGGGTGGGCCGCGACCGGTTCGTCCTGTCCTGCGGCCACAGCAGCCTCACCCAGTACATTCAGCTGTTCTTCTCGGGATACGGGCTGGAGCTGGCCGACATCGAGGCGCTGCGCACCTGGGGCAGCCTGACTCCCGGGCACCCGGAGCACGGGCACACCGCGGGCGTCGAGATCACCACCGGACCGCTGGGCCAGGGCCTCGCGTCCGCCGTGGGGATGGCGATGGCCGCACGCCGTGAGCGCGGGCTGTTCGACCCCGACGCCGCCGAGGGCGAGAGCCCCTTCGACCATCACGTCTGGGTGATCGCGTCGGACGGCGACCTGCAGGAGGGGGTCACCTCGGAGGCCTCGTCGCTCGCGGGCACCCAGCAGCTGGGCAACCTCGTCGTCTTCTACGACGACAACGAGATCTCCATCGAAGACGACACCGCGATCGCCTTCGGCGAGGACGTAGCCGCGCGGTACGAGGCCTACGGCTGGCACGTGCAGCGCGTCGAGGGCGGCGAGAACGTCGCCGGGATCCTCGCCGCCGCCGAGGAGGCGAAGGCCGTCACCGACCGTCCGTCGATCATCGTGCTGCGCACGATCATCGGCTACCCCGCGCCGAACAAGATGAACACGGGCGCGATCCACGGCGCCGCCATCGGCGCGGACGAGGTCGCCGCGGTCAAGGAGGCGCTGGGCTTCGACCCGTCCGAGAGCTTCTCGGTGGCAGACGAGGTCCTCAAGCACGCGCGCACGGTGCGCGACCGCGGCGCGGCGGCGCACGCAGCCTGGCGGCAGGGATTCGACGCTTGGTCCGCGCGTGAGCCCGAGCGCAAGGAGCTGTTCGACCGTCTCGCCGACGGCCGGCTCCCCGCCGATTGGGACGCGGCGCTGCCGTCCTGGGAGGCCGATGACGCCGGAGTCGCCACCCGCAAGGCCTCCGAGAAGTCGCTGGGCGCGCTCGGCGCGGTGCTGCCGGAGCTCTGGGGCGGCTCCGCCGACCTCGCGGGCAGCAACAACACCACGATCTCCGGGGCGGACTCGTTCGGCCCCGAGGCCATCAGCACCTCCGTCTACACGGCCCACCCGTACGGGCGGACCCTGCACTTCGGCATCCGCGAGCATGCGATGGGTTCGATCCTGAACGGTATCGCGCTGCACGGGCCCACCCGCCCGTACGGCGGCACGTTCCTGGTGTTCAGCGACTACATGCGCCCGGCCGTGCGCCTGGCCGCGCTGATGGGGCTGCCCGTCACCTACGTGTGGACGCACGATTCGATCGGCCTGGGCGAGGACGGCCCCACCCACCAGCCGGTGGAGCACCTGGCGGCGTTGCGCGCCATCCCCGGGCTCGCCGTCGTGCGCCCGGGCGACGCCAACGAGACCTCCGCGGCCTGGCGCGCCACGATCGAGCATCGCGACGGGCCCGTGGCGCTGGCGCTGACCCGCCAGAACGTCCCCGTCTTCGAGGGCACTGCCGCCGCCGCACGGGACGGCGTCGCCAAGGGCGGCTACGTGCTGGTGCCGGGCTCGGCGGAGGTCCCCGAGGTGGTCCTCGTCGCCACCGGCTCTGAACTCCAGCTCGCCGTCACCGCCGCGGAAGCACTGGAGGCCGCGGGCCACGCGGCCCGCGTGGTGTCGATGCCGTGCCTCGACTGGTTCCTCGAGCAGCCCGCCGAGTACCGCGACGCGGTGATCCCGCCCTCGGTGCGTGCGCGGGTGAGCGTCGAGGCGGGCATCGCCATGCCGTGGCACGCCATCCTCGGGGACGCGGGCCAGGCCGTGTCGCTGGAGCATTTCGGGGCGTCGGCCGACTACAAGACCCTATTCCGTGAGTTCGGCCTGACCGCCGACGCGGTGGTGGCCGCGGCCGAGCGGTCGATCACCGCTGCGGCCGGCGACAACGTCAACGGCAAGGCCTGAGGAGGACCCATCATGCCGACCAACGAACGTCTCAACAAGCTCAGCGCCGCGGGGGTGTCGGTCTGGCTCGACGACCTCTCGCGCGACCGCCTCGAGAGCGGAAACCTCGCGCAGCTCGCCCTGACGCGCAGCGTCGTGGGCGTCACCACCAACCCGACGATCTTCGCCGGCGCGCTGTCGAAGGGGACGGCCTACGACGCCCAGATCGCGCAGATCGCCGCTCGCGGCGGCGACACCGCGGATGCGATCCGCGAGCTCACGACGGACGACGTCCGCCGCGCCTGCGACGTGCTGCGTGAGCAGTACGAGTCCTCCGGGCACGTCGACGGGCGCGTGTCCATCGAGGTGGATCCCACGCTGGCCGCGGACACCGACGGCACCGTGGCGCAGGCGCTGGACTTGTGGAAGACGGTGGACCGCCCCAACCTGCTGATCAAGATCCCGGCCACGCCTGCCGGGGTCCCGGCCATCGCCCGCGTGATCGGCGAGGGCGTTTCGGTCAACGTCACGCTGATCTTCTCCGTGGAGCGCTACCGGGAGGTCATGGACGCCTACCTGTCCGGCTTGGAGGCCGCCGCCGACGCCGGCCACGACCTGGCGTCCATCCACTCCGTCGCGTCGTTCTTCGTCTCCCGCGTGGACAGCGAGATCGACAAGCGCCTCGACGCCGTCGGCACCGCGGAGGCCAAGTCGCTGCAGGGCAAGGCCGGCCTGGCCAACGCCCGGCTGGCGTACGCCGCTTTCGAGGAAGTCTTCACCGACACGAACGAGCGGTGGAACGCGCTGGTGGGCAAGGGCGGCACCGTCCAGCGTCCCCTCTGGGCCTCCACCGGCGTGAAGAACCCCGACTACCCCGACACCCTGTACGTCACCGGTCTCGTGGCCGCGGACACTGTGAACACCATGCCGGAGAAGACGCTCGAGGCGTTCGCCGACCACGGCGAGGTCGAGGGTGACGCGGTGAGCGGACGCGGCGCCGAGTCGCAGGAGGTGTTCGACGCGCTGTCCGGCGTGGGCATCGACCTCGCCGACGTGTTCGGTCTACTCGAGCGTGAGGGTGTGCAGAAGTTCGACGTGTCCTGGTCGGAGCTCATGGACTCGGTGAGCGCCCAGCTCGAGTCCGCCCGCTGACGGGTGCGCTCGGCCACCACGGGCACCGGGCCCGCCACCCCGCATAATCCGCTCCGGGATCCCCGCGACCGGCGCCTGCCCCGGATCGCGGGGCCCTGCAGCCTCGTCATCTTCGGCGTCACCGGCGATCTTGCGCGCAAGAAGCTGCTGCCATCGGTGTACGACCTGGCCGCGGCCGGTCTCCTCCCACCGGGATTCGGCCTGGTCGGCTTCGGCCGCCGCGAGTGGACCGACGACGAGTTCCGGCAGTTCGTGCTCGACTCCATCGAGGGGCGCACGCGCGCCCCTTTCAAGCGAGCCGTGTGGGAGCGGTTGGCCGAGGGCATCAGGTTCGTCGGCGGCGCATTCGACGAGGACGCCGCCTACGGGCGCCTGGCGGAATCGCTCGCCGGGCTCGACGCCGAACGCGGCACGGCCGGCAACTACGCGTTCTACCTGGCCATCCCGCCCGCGGCGTTCCCGTCCGTGTGCGGCCACCTGGACGCGCACGGTCTCGCGCAGGAACGCGTCGTCCCCTCCGAGGACGGTTCCGGCGGCGGGGCGTCCGCGAGCGGATCCGCCGGCGGAACGGGGCTGCTCGCGGGCGGCCGCCCGGACGGGGCCTCGCCTACGGAGCGGGACCACTGGCGCCGCGTGGTGATCGAGAAGCCGTTCGGCCACGACCTGGAGACCGCCCGGGCGCTCAACGGCGCGATCACCGAGGTGTTCGACGAACGCAACGTCTTCCGCATCGACCACTACCTGGGGAAGGAGACCGTCCAGAACATCCTGGCGCTGCGCTTCGCCAACCAGCTGTTCGATCCGCTGTGGAACTCGCACTACGTCGACCACGTGCAGATCACGATGGCAGAGGACATCGGGCTGGGCGGCCGCGCCGGATACTACGACGGCATAGGCGCGGCCCGCGACGTCATCCAGAACCACCTGCTGCAGCTCCTGGCGCTCACCGCCATGGAGGAGCCGGTGAGCTTCGAGCCGCGCGCCATCCAGGCGGAGAAGATCAAGGTCCTCTCCGCCACGCGGCTGGCGGCGCCGCTGTCCGAGACGACGGCGCGCGGACAGTACGCCCGTGGATGGCAGGGCTCGGAGCAGGTGTGCGGCCTGCAGGAGGAGAAGGGCTTCGCCGAGGGGTCCACGACGGAGACCTTCGCCGCGATCACCCTCGAGGTGGACTCGCGGCGCTGGGCGGGGGTCCCGTTCTACCTGCGGACGGGCAAGCGGCTGGGGCGGCGGGTCACCGAGATCGCCGTGGTGTTCACCCGCGCGCCGCACCTGCCGTTCGACTCGACGATGACCGAGGAGCTGGGCCAGAACGCGTTGGTGATCCGGGTGCAACCGGATGAGGGGATCACGGTCCGCTTCGGCTCCAAGGTGCCCGGATCGTCGATGGAGGTCCGGGACGTCAACATGGACTTCAGCTACGGCCAGGCGTTCACCGTCTCCTCCCCCGAGGCCTACGAACGCCTCATCCTCGACGTGCTGCTCGGCGAACCGTCGCTGTTCCCCGTCGGCGAGGAGGTGGAGATGTCCTGGGCCATCCTCGAGCCCGCGCTCGAGGCCTGGGCTTCCGGCGGCGCCCCCGAACCGTACGAGTCCGGCGGCTGGGGGCCGACTTCGGCGGACGCCATGCTCCGCAGATCCGGAAGGGAGTGGCGGCGACCATGATCGTGGATCTCCCCGACACCACCACGAAGAACGTCATCCAGCGCTTGTACGAGGTCCGGGAGGCCGGCGGCGCCGTCACCCTGGGGCGCGTGCTCACGCTGGTGGTCGGAATCGGCGACGATGCCGACGCGGAACGGTCCATCGAGGCGGCCAACGAGGCGAGCCGCGAACACCCGTGCCGCATCATCGTCGTGGTCCACCACGCCGGTTCCGAACGCACTGTGCTCGACGCGCAGATCCGCGTCGGGGCGGATGCGGGCGCCTCCGAGGTGGTGGTCCTGCGGCTGCACGGCGCCCTGTCGTCCCACAGCGACAGCGTCGTCACCCCGTTCCTGCTGCCGGACACCCCCATCGTCACCTGGTGGCCCGGGAACGGCCCGGACGTGCCGCGCGAGGATCCGCTGGGGCGTATCGCCTTGCGCCGGATCACCGGGCCGTCCACCGCGGCACCGCGCGAGCTGCTGCAGCGGCGGTGGAAGGGCTACTCCAGTGGCGACACGGACCTTGCCTGGCCCGCCATCACCCCGTGGCGTGCCCTGCTGGCGACGGCCGTCGAGCACCCCGAGTTCTCGCCGATCGACCGCGCCGAGGTGACCGGGCCTGCGGCCGACCCGTCCGCCGACCTGTTGGCCGGGTGGCTGGCGACCGCGCTCGACGTGCCCGTCACACGGCGGGACGGCGCCGAGGGCGTCGCGTTGCACGCGGCCGACGCCACCGTCTCGCTGTTGCGCGTCTCGGAGACCGTCGCCGTGCTGAGCCGGCCGGGCGAGCGGGACAGCCGGGTGGCCCTGGCACACCGGCACGAGTGGGACTGCCTCGCCGAGGAGCTGCGGCGTCTCGACCCCGACGAGATCTACGAGGACGCGCTGGCGGGGACGGCGCGCGTCACCTACGAGTCCTGACGGCCGCCGGCCGACCTACCACCGGATCCGCGCCCGCCTGGCGGGCGGGAGGGAGCTGGAGATGACCACAGAGATCGTCCGGGGAGCAGACCAGGACGGCATCGTGACCGCCGCGGCCGCCCGCTTCACCGCACTCGTCGCCGAGGCCGTGGCGCGGCGGGGCCGCGCCCGCGTGGTGCTCACCGGGGGCGGTGCCGGAATCGGGCTGCTGGCCGCGCTGCGCGGCGCGGACATCGACTGGCCCAAAGTCGAGTTCTTCTGGGGTGACGAGAGGTTCGTGGCGGCGGACGACGGCGACCGCAACGCACTCCAGGCCCACGAAGCGCTGCTCGCGCACGTGCCCGTGGACGAGGCCCTGGTCCACCCGATGCCGGCCGACGACGGCGACGTCGCCGGGGACGTCGACGCCGCCGCACGCCGTTACGCCGAGCTCGTGGAGCCGGTCGAGGCTTTCGACGTGCACCTGCTGGGCATGGGCGGCGAGGGCCACATCAATTCGATCTTCCCGCACTCCCCCGCGGTCGCGGAGTCCGCGGCCACTGCGGTGGCCGTACGCGACTGCCCCAAACCTCCTCCCACCCGCATCACGCTGACTCTTCCGATGGTGCGGCGATCGCGCGAGGTGTGGCTGCTCGTCGCTGGGGAGGCCAAGGCGCAGGCGGCCGCGGCGGCGCTCGGCGGCGCGGCCGCGGCGGACGTCCCCGCCGCGGGCGCATCCGGATCGGACAGGACGGTCTGGTTCGTCGACGATGCGGCAGCCGCCGCGCTCTGAGAACCGGGGGTTCCGGTAGTAATCGCGCGAAGAACAACGAAGTTGCCCTGACCAGCGGTTACGTCCGTGGCGCGGTGCCGCTGATGATGCGGTGGATGGTGGAGCGGCCGACGCTGTATTCCTCGGCGAGGTCGGCAAGGCTCGCGTCGTCGGTGGGGTCGTGGTAGCGGCGGTGGATCGTTTTGCGTGCTGTGAGAGGGAGTTTCGGCTGCTTGCCCTTGAGGCGGCCCTTCGCGCGGGCCTTGGCCATGCACTCGCGGGTGCGTAGATGGCCCAGGTTGGCTTCGAATTCGGCGACCATGGCGAGGGTTTGCAGGAAGAGTTTGCCGAACGGGTCGTGCCAGTCGTAGATCGAGCTGCCCAATCCGAACAGCGCGTCGCGTTCACGCAGTCCGGCCAGGATCTCGCCGGCTTCGGCCATGTTGCGGGCGAATCGGTCGAACTTGGTCGTGGTGAGCACTACCTGCCGCCCGTTGGCGGCCGCCGCGGCGGAGGTGACGGCGGCGAGCGCGTTGTCGAGTCCGGTCCGGTTCTTGCGGGTGGTGCCGGAGAAGCCTTCGTCGATGAAGATCTGTTCGTTCGGGACTCCGAGCACGAGGAGCTGCTCGGTTTGGATCTCGACGTCTTGTTCGTCGGTGGAGCAGCGGCAGTATCCGACGCGGAACGGTTCACCCATTCCTGAGATTGTTCCGGATAGCGGGGGTTGACCGGGACAGTTCGCGGAACACCTCTACGGAACACCCGCGAGCTGGGTGGAGCCGGTCGGGCGCGGTGTTCCGTTGGCCGATCGGCTTACGGAACACCGCGCCGCCCGAGATCGGCTCCCGCGATAGTTCATGGTTCCATGAATACATCAATCTCTGTATTGTCTGGGTTGTGGAAACCTTGTTGCACCGTGACGCGCTGACCCGCTTCGGGCACGCGTTGTCGGATCCAACCCGCACCCAGATCTTGCTGAGCCTGCGCACCGGGCCGGCCTATCCCTCGGAGCTGGCCGAGGCGATCGGTGTGTCGCGCCAGATCCTGTCCAATCACCTGGCCTGCTTGCGTGGGTGCGGGCTGGTCGTCGCCGTCCCGGAAGGCCGGCGTTCCCGTTACGAGCTCGCCGATCGCCGCATCGGGCACGCGCTGGACGACCTTCTCGGCCTGGTGCTCGCGGTCGACCCGGCCTGCTGCCCAGCCACCGACACCGAGGAGTGCTGCTGATGTCGGCGCCATTGGGAATGCCGCCGCTGCCCTCGGCCGTCACCCCGTCGGGACCGTCGCCTGAGCGCAAGGCGTTGCTGTCACGCCGGATCCGCTGGTTCGTCGCCGCGACCATCACCTACAACGTCATCGAGGCGATCATCGCCCTGACCGAGGGCGCGCGGGTGTCCTCGACCGCGCTGATCGGATTCGGCCTGGACTCGGTGATCGAGGTGTCCTCCGCTGCGGCGGTCGCCTGGCAGTTCGCCGGCCGTGATCCAGAGAAGCGCGAGAAGATCGCGCTGCGGATCATCGCGTTCTCCTTCTTCGCCCTCGCCGCCTACGTCACCATCGACTCGATTCGCGGCCTGCTCGGCGTCGCTGAAGCCCAGCACTCGCCGATCGGGATCACCCTGGCTGCGGTCAGCCTGGCGGTCATGCCGGTGCTGTCGGCCGCGCAGCGCCGCGCCGGACGCGAACTCGGCTCCGCCTCGGCGGTCGCCGACTCCAAACAGACCCTGCTGTGCACCTACCTCTCGGCGATGCTGCTCGCCGGTCTGCTGCTCAACAGCCTGTTCGGCTGGTCATGGGCCGACCCGATCGCCGCCCTCGTCATCGCCGCGATCGCGCTCCGCGAAGGTATCAACGCCTGGCGCGGGGACACGTGCTGTCCCTCACCGGCCGCTCTCGGTGTCATGGGCACCGACCGGTCCGACGCTCACGCCTGCGACTGCTGCGACTGAACCCCCTTCGATCGAAAGGCTTTGCGATGTCCCGAATTCCGCGCCCGGCCCGCGCCCGTTACGACCAGGAGATGCACGCGGGAAAAACCGCGAACGACCCCGCCCAGCGGTGGGCGCACCTCGAAGCCGCCCACATCCTGTCCCAACCGGATCCGTGGCTGCACACCCGTAACCATGTTGCCATGTTTACCCTGGCCCTACGGCAGCGCGAGCGCCGCGAAGCCCTCGGTCAAGTCGTGCGCATCATCGCGGCCGCCCCCGCATCCCTGAGCGGCCGTTATCCCGAAGGCAACACCGGCCGTGCCGCCGTCGGCCTGCGCGAGCCCATGCCGGTACCCGCCGACCTCGCAGCCCTTATGCAACCAGCCTGATCAGAACAGCGTGTCGCGCACACGCAGCGGCCGGTACCCGGTCGGACCGAGTGCGGCGAGTTCGGCGTCGATATCGACCTCGATCGCGCCGAAGAAATTGATGTTCTCGCTGTGGGCCGGGCTGATGTGGGCCAGGACATCGTCGTCGATGCGGCGACCTTGACGGCGCATCTGCTCGACCGCGAGCCCGAAATACTCGGTCGTCCAGGCGATCACCGCGTTCGTGGCGAGGGTGAGGCACCACGCCTGTCCGGTCAGGGCTTCCAGATGCCGCGCGCGGAAGGCACCTTCGTGGGCGTAGATGAGGCCGCGTTTGAGGGCGTGGATGGACTCGCCCTTGTTGAGCTGGCGCGAGATCTTGCGCCGATAGTCCGGATCCGACAGATACCGGGCCGCGTAGACGGTACGGCGCATCGCGCCGTACTCCTTCAGCGCCGCGGCGAGGGCGTTCTGGCGACCCGACGCCGAGAGCTTGCCGACCAGCAGCGACGCGGTGGCGTGCCCGAACTTCAACGACCCGGCCAGCCGCAACAGGTCGTCGTAGTTCTCGGCGATCAGGTCCAGATTCAACTTGCGGGTCAGCAACGGTCCCGCGTGCGGGAACCGCGCTTCGGCCTCGGCGCGCGGCCCCGGCCGGTAGAGGGTGATCTTGCCCAGGTCCCGGATGCGCGGGGAAAGCTGCATCCCGAGCAGATCGAACAGCGCAAAGTTGACGAGGGTGACACCATGAGTATCCGTCGCGTGCTCGGTGATCGGCAGATCCGTTGCGTTGCCCAGGATTTCGTCCAGCACGTAATGCGCTTCCCGGCGGGTGGTGACGATGATCTTGGTGCCGTAGGTGGTGTGCTGATCAGTGACGTGGGTATTGGTCGACAATCCCTGGTCAGCGAAGAATTGCGGCACCGTGCGGGCGGTGGTGAGTTTTCCGCGCGTCGGGAACCGCTGCCCGTCCGAGGACGACAGTGTCCCGGCACCGAAAATGCTGGTCAACGGCAGTCGCTGGTGGTAGCCGATGATCGCCAGGTTCGCCGCCCGCAGCGTCTCCTCCCGCACATACCACTCCTGCGTCCAGGACAGGATGTCGTAGGAGATGCCCGTCGCGTCGGCCATCCGGGTCAGGCCGAGATTGGTGGCACCGGCCAGCAGTATCGCGATGAGGTTGCGTTTGAGTTCCGGTGTGCGGGTTTGTTTTCCCTCCGCGTGGGTGAAGCAGTCCAGGTAGCCGGTGCGTTTGTCCAGCTCGATCAGCAGGGACACGATCGGTGCGAACGGCAGCATCTCGGTCAGCTCGGCCTTCAACGCGATCGCCTCGGACGGGATGTCCTCGGCGGTCAGCGGTGAGATCACCAGATCACCGTCTTCGTCCAGGCGCACCGGACCGTCACCGGCGGCGAGCGCCTGCTCCAGTTCGCCGACCGCCTCACCCCACTCGTCGGTGAGCGCGGCCAGCGCACGCGCCGGATCGGCCGGTTTGCCGACCAAGCGGCAGAATTCGGTGCGTTGGGTCTCCCACTGCGCCGCGGTGAGCAGGTAGGCGGCCGGGTCGGCATAGCGGCGCGACCCGGGCACGAACACATCCCCGGTGCGCAGCCCGTCCCGCAAGCCGAGCAGCACACACAGTTCCCAATAGTGCCGGTAGGCCACGGTGTTCCCGGTCTTGCGCGCGGAGTCGAGGTAGCCGCGCCACTTGGTCGGAACGAACCCTGTCGGTGCGTCGTCGAACACCTTGCGGCGCCCGGTCGCGTTCAGCTCGCGCAGCATGTCCACGGCGATCAGAAGCTCGGTTGCGGTGGTGCCACCGGCGAAGCGCACCGCCGACAACACCGCCGGAGTGAACTTCCGCAGATACGAATACGAGGTATCGAGGGCGGCCAGGTGCCCGTGATCGCGCGGCAGCCGCGGTTTGGCCTGCGCTTTCGCCGCCCGCAAGCGCTCCCACCCGATGCCCTCGCCCCGGATCAACCCACCAACGTCCTCGTCGGGGATCTGCGGGTCGATGATGATCGCCAGGAGCTCATCAAGCAGTGCTTGGCGGTCTTCCCCGGTCTTGCCACGCTCGGCCAGTTCGGCGAGCATCCGGGTCTCAGCGGCACTGAACTTCGCCGACAGCGATTGGTCGAACAGCGCCACCACCTCATCGAGCACATCAGCGGCCGACTGCGCCAACACCGTCAACAAGATCGGATACCGACGCTGCGGATCACGCCGCTCCAGGGCTTGCCCGGTCAGGCGGCGGCCCAGTGTCGCCAGAAACCGGCGGCGCTCCGCCGGAAGCACCGACATGTCCAGGGTGTCCGCGCCGAGGCCACGCACAAACCCCAGCTTCTCGACCTCGTTGCGCACCGCCGACGCCGACGCCTCCACCGGGCCGGTCGACAGCCACGCAACCGCGACATCCGGATCGAGGAATCGGTGACCAGCAAGCCGTCCAACTCCTCACACCGCTGCGAAGTCAACTGGTGCGCGAGCCGATCGTAGGTCTCCCGTTGCGCCTGCTCACGAGCGTGCACGACACGACGAACGACAGTGTCGGGACTGGGCCGGATCACCCGCGCCGAGAGCAGGTACTCACATCCCAGCCGGAACAACAGGGTCGGCGAATCGTGTTCCATGGCCCGCGCCAACAAGAACTCGTCGAGCTCCTTGAGCTCCATCACGCCCGAGGACCGCCAGCCCAGATACTGCGCCGCCAACCGCAGATGCTCGGTGCGCGTCTGTGCCCGCTTGCCGTACGAACGGATCAGCGACGCATCGACTTTCAGCTGCTCCGCCAGACGAGCCACCGCCACCGCAGGCGCGGCGGCCACCTTGTCCGGAACGAACCCCAACCACGGCAGCGCACACAGCGCCACCGACAAGCCCAGCCGCTCGGCCGGGCCGCGCCCACGGCCTGGGGTGAGGAACGCGATATCGGCCGGGGCGAGCGTGAAGAACCGGAACAACTCCTCGCGGCTGATATCCGGAAACTCCCGCAGACGCACCAACTCCTCGTCCGCGAACACCTGCACCGCCACGAAACCCGACCTCCAGCACACCGACCAACCTCATCGGCAGCCAACCCAATCACCACGCCCCGCAGCCCGAACCGTAAACCCGACATCACCGCAGGTCAAGCCATTGTCGTTGTTTTCCGCACGGTTACTACCGGAACCCCAACCGTCCGGGCCGGGCGGCCGCGCCCGCGCGACGGTGTACGGCGACAGATACGACGCCGGCCCCGGAACCGCGTGGAAGCGGTCCCGGGGCCGGCGTGCGGGGCCCGGCTACTGGTACTTGACCACCAGGCCGATGCCGATGATCGAAACGAACCAGATCAGTGCGGTGATCACCGTGAAGCGGTTGAGGTTCTTCTCCGCCACCGTCGACCCGGACAGGTTGGACGCCATGCCACCGCCGAACAGGGTGGACAGGCCGCCGCCCTTGGCCCTGTGCAGCAGGATCAGCACGCACAGCAGGATGCTGGTCACGATGACAAGGATTTGCAGGAACAGTTCCATGTGCGCTTCAGTGCTGCCCTTCTGGCGTCGAGGTCACAGGCGGTGGGTCACAAGCGGTGGTGCGGTGCAGGAGACGGCCGGTCATGATACGGCCGGTCATGATACGGGCGGTCATGATACGGCCGGTCATGATACGGGCGGTGCAGCCGCGTCGAGCGTGATGCTACCCGCCGGGCCGCGACCGGCCGTGCGCCGGGCCGCGGAGCACGTCACCGCTCCCCGGCCCGGCGCACGGTCCTGTCACGGAAGCGGGCCGCCCGCGGCGATGGCGCACAAGGTCGCGAACTCGTCGGCCTTGAGCGACGCGCCGCCGACGAGCGCGCCGTCGACGTCGTCCTTGGCCGTGATTTCCCCGACGTTCTTCGCGTTGACCGAGCCGCCGTAGAGGATGCGCAGACCCGCCGCGACCTCTTCGGAGGCCAGCTCCGCCACCGCCTTGCGGACGGCGGAGCACACCTCCTGGGCGTCCTCGGGCGTGGCCACCCGGCCGGTGCCGATGGCCCAGACCGGCTCGTACGCGATCACGCACTGCGCGATCTGCTCGGCGGACAGGCCGGCGAGCGACCCGCGGACCTGCGAGACGCAATGGTCCACGTGCCCGCCCGCCTCGCGGATCTCGAGCCCCTCGCCCACACAGACGATCGGCGTGAGGCCGTGCCCGAGCGCGGCGGCGGCCTTCTGCGCCACGGTCGCATCGTCCTCGTCGTGCATCGAGCGCCGCTCGGAGTGCCCGACGACCACGTAGGTGCACCCCAGCTTGGCCAGCATGGCTCCGCTGACCTCGCCGGTGTATGCGCCCGAGGCGTGCACCGAGACGTCCTGCGCCCCGTAGGTGAGAAGGAGCTTGTCCCCTTCCACCAGCGTCTGCACGCTGCGGATGTCGGTGAACGGCGGAATGACCGCGACGTCGACCTTCTCGAAGTACTTCGCCGGCAGTGAGAAGGAGATCTTCTGCACCAGCGCGATGGCCTCGAGATGGTTGAGGTTCATCTTCCAGTTGCCGGCGATGAGCGGCGTGCGTGCCATGACGTCCCTACCCTTCTGCGGAATCCGGTGCGGGGGCCTCGAGCACGGCAAGGCCGGGAAGCTCCTTGCCCTCCAGATACTCCAGGGAGGCGCCGCCGCCCGTCGATATGTGGCTGAATCCGTCCTCGGCCAGGCCGAGCGTGCGTACCGCGGCCGCCGAGTCGCCGCCGCCGACCACGCTGAATGCGCCGTCCGCGGTGGCCTCGATGATCGCCTCGGCGACGCCGCGCGTGCCGGCGGAGAACCGTTCGAACTCGAAGACGCCCATGGGGCCGTTCCAGAACACCGTGCGGGCCGCCCGCAGCACCGCGGAGAACCGGGAGATCGACTCCGCGCCGATGTCCAGGCCCATCCAGCCGTCCGGGATGGCGCCCGCCGGAACCGTCTCGGCCTCGGCGTCCGCCGCGAACCCGTCCGCGACGACGATGTCGCACGGCAGGTGGATGACGTCCGCGAAGCGGTCCAGCAGGTCCTTGCAGGTATCGACCATCTCCTCCTGCAGGAGCGAGGATCCCACGGGCATCCCCTGGGCCGCCAGGAACGTGAAGCACATTCCGCCGCCGATCACCAGGGTGTCGACCTTGGGCGCCAGCGCCTCGATCACCGCGAGCTTGTCGGAGACCTTGGAGCCGCCGAGCACCACCGCGTTGGGCCGCTCGGCCCCTTCGGTGATGGTGCGCAGCACGTCGACCTCGGCCGCCACGAGCGTGCCCGCGTAGTGCGGAAGCAGCTTCGCGACGTCGTAGACCGACGCCTGCTCGCGGTGCACGACGCCGAATCCGTCGGACACGAATGCGCCGTCGTCGCCCGTGAGGGCGGCGAGCTCGCCGGCGAGCGCCTCGCGCTCGGCCGCGTCCTTGCTGGTCTCCCGCGGATCGAACCGGATATTCTCCAGCAGCATCACGTCGCCGTCGGTGAGCCCCTCGGCGCGCGCCTGCGCGTCGATGCCCACCACGTCGGCCGCCAGCTGGACGTACCTGTCGAGCGCGTCGCTGAGCCTCGCGGCCACCGGGGCCAGCGACAGCGACGAGTCGACGGCGCCCTTGGGCCGGCCGAGGTGCGCCATCACGATCACCTTGGCCCCCGCGTCCGCCAGAGCGGACAGGGTGGGCACCGAGGCGTCGATGCGCCCGGCGTCGGTGATCGTGGTGCCGTCCAGCGGCACGTTGAGGTCGGAACGCACCAGGACGGTGCGCCCCTGCACGCCTGCGTCCAGCAGGTCCTGCAGTGTCTTGACAGTCATCGCCGCAGCGCCCTCCCGGATCAGAGCGACTTGCCGACGAGGTCGACGAGGTCCACGAGCCGGTTCGAGTAGCCCCACTCGTTGTCGTACCAGCTGACGACCTTGATCTGGTCGTCGATGACCTTCGTCAGCGGGGCGTCGAAGACGCTCGAGTGCGGGTCGGTGACGATGTCCGACGAGACGATGGGATCGGTGCTGTACTTGAGCACGCCGGCCATCGGCCCCTCGGCCGCGGCCTTCATCGCCGCGTTGACCTCGTCGATCGACGCGGTCTTGCGGACGTTGACGGTGAGGTCGGTGACCGAACCGGTGGGGATCGGCACGCGCAGCGCGTAGCCGTCCAGCTTGCCCTGCAGCTGCGGGAGGACCAGGCCGATGGCCTTGGCGGCGCCGGTGCCGGTGGGCACCACGTTGACGGCGGCGGCGCGGGCGCGGCGCAGGTCCTTGTGCGGGCCGTCCTGCAGGTTCTGGTCCTGCGTGTAGGCGTGCACGGTGGTCATCAGGCCCTTTTCGATGCCGAACGAGTCGTCGAGGACCTTCGCGATGGGGCCGAGGCAGTTGGTGGTGCACGAGGCGTTCGAGATGATCGTCTGCGTGCCGTCGTACTTGTCGTCGTTCACGCCCATGACGACGGTGAGGTCCTCGCCCTTGGCGGGCGCGGAGATGATGACCTTCTTGGGGCCGCTCTGCAGGTGGCCGCGGGCCTTGTCGCCGTCGGTGAAGATGCCGGTGGACTCCACGACCACGTCGACGTCGAGGTCGCCCCACGGGATGGCCGCAGGGCCCTCCTTGATGGCGAAGGCCTTGATGCGCCGGGTGCCCACGACGATCTCGTCGCCCTCGAGCGCGACGGGCTCGGGGAAGCGGCCCAGGATCGAGTCGTACTTGAGCAGGTGGGTGAGGACGGCGGGGTCGGTGAGGTCGTTGACCGCGACCACCTCGATGCTCGTGTCGCCCTTGGCTCGCTGTGCCTCAACGGCGCGGAAGAAGTTGCGGCCGATGCGGCCGAAGCCGTTGATGCCTACCCGGACAGTCACTGTTCGCTCCTTACATAGCCGTATCGGGCGCCGTCGGCGGCCGCTCGGCCGAGATCTTCTTCGGTCGGTCTTGCGATACACCCCGGGCGCGGCGCGCCCCGCCGGGGAAGCTCAGTGCGCTCGGATCGATCCTAGTCGGTCGCCCTCGGCGGTCCGATCAAGCATCGCCACTACCCGCGTCGCACCCCGTAGCGCCCCCATTCAAGCCTCATCGAGCAGCTCGGGGGTCACCGCGGACTCGGTGTCCGGGATACCGAGCTGCGCGGCCTTGCGGTCCGCCATCGACAGCAGCCGGCGGATCCGGCCGGCGACGGCGTCCTTGGTCATCTCCGGCTCGGCCAGCTGCCCGAGTTCCTCGAGCGAGGCCTGCCGATGCTTGACGCGCAGTTCGCCTGCCTCGGCCAGATGCGCCGGCACCTCGTCGCCGAGGATCTCGAGTGCGCGTCCGACGCGCACCGCGGCGGCCACGGCCGCCCGGGCCGAGCGGCGGAGGTTCGCGTCGTCGAAGTTGGCGAGCCGGTTGGCGGTGGCGCGCACCTCCCGGCGCATCCGGCGTTCCTCCCAGACCATGCGCACCTCGTTGACGCCCATCCGTGTGAGCAGCACGCCGATGGCTTCGCCGTCGCGCACCACCACGCGGTCGGCGCCGCGCACCTCCCGGGCCTTGGCGGGCACCCCCAGGCGCCGCGCCGCGCCGACGAGCGCCAGCGCGGCCTCCGGCCCCGGCGCGCCGACCTCCAGCGCCGACGAGCGGCCCGGTTCCGTCAACGAACCGTGGGCGAGGAAGGCGCCGCGCCACGCGGCCTCCGCATCGAGCACGCTGCCGCCGACGACCTGCGTCGGCAGCCCGCGCACGGGTCGGCCGCGGTTGTCCAGCAAGCCGGTCTGCCGGGCCAGCCCCTCGCCGTCGCGCGCGACGCGCACCACGTACCGGCCGGACTTGTGCAGCCCGCCGGGGCTGAGCACGTGCACCTCGCAGGAATAGCCGTAGAGGTCGTGGATGTCCTTGCGCAGGCGACGGGCCGTGGCGCCCAGATCCACCTCCGCCTCGACCACCACCTGGCCGCCGACGATGTGCAGTCCGCCGGCGAAGCGCAGAAGCGACGCGACCTCTGCGCGCCGGGCGCTGGTGTGGGTCACCACCACCCGTGCGAGCTCATCTTTGACATCGGCTGTCATCGCCACGATGCGTCAATCCCCTTCCGTTCCGGCCGCGGTCCGCTCCGGACCGGCGACGTGCAGCGTGTGTTCCGAACGTGGTCGGCCCGGCTCGGGCAGGGCGACGCCGGCGAAACCGGCGAGCGCCTCGGCGAGCCGCTCGGGGTCGTGGGTGAACGTTCCCGGCACGGACAACTCCCGGTAGTGGACGCGCGCGCCGAACCTGTCCGCGGCCCGGCCGACGTTGTCGCGCTCCCCCCGCGCGCGGACGGCCGCCGCGTCCGCCAGCACGACGTCCGCCCGGAAGTCCGGCGCATGCTGCGCCAGCACCTGCAGATGACGCTCGGTGGAGAACCCCGCGGTCTCGCCCGGCTCGGCGGCCAGGTTGAGCACCACCACCTTGCGCGCGGACGACCGCTGCAGTGCATCGTAGAGCTCGGGCACCAGCAGGTGCGGGATCACGCTGGTGAACCAGGACCCCGGGCCCAGCACGAGGACGTCGGCCTCCTGGATCGCGCGGATCGCCGCGGGAACCGCCGGCGGGTCGCCCGGGAGCAGACGCACCCGCCGCACCCGCCCGGGGGTCGTGGCCACGGCGACCTGCCCGCGGATCGTCCGCACCACGCGGGGATCGTCCTCCAGGCCAGTGACCTCGGCGGCGATCTCCAGCGGCACCTGCGCCATGGGCAGCACCGCGCCCTGGACCCCCAGCACCCCCGCCAGCTCCGCGAGCGCGGCGACCGGATCCTCCAGCAGCTCGGTGAGGCCGGCCAGCACCAGGTTGCCCACGGAGTGCCCGGCCAGCGCGCCGTTGCCGCGGAACCGGTGCTGCAGCAGCTCCGTCCACAGTCCGCCGCGCTCGTCGGGCGCGGCGAGCGCGGCCAGCGCCATGCGCAGGTCGCCCGGCGGGATGATGTCGAGTTCCGAGCGGATCCGCCCGGACGAGCCGCCGTCGTCGGCGACGGTGACCACCGCCGTCACATCGTCGCTGAAGCGGCGCACTGCGGTGAGCGTGGCGAACAGGCCATGGCCGCCGCCGAGGGCCACCACCGACGGGCCGCGTGGGACGCGGTTCATTCGCGCCCCAGATCGCGGTGCACCACGCCCACGCCCAGCGCGGGATTCTCGGCCAGCAGCGCGCCCAGCGCCTCCGACATGGCCACGCTCCGGTGCTTGCCCCCGGTGCACCCGATGGCGGTGGTGACGTAGAACTTGCCCTCGCGCTGATAGCCGTCGATGGTCAGCTGCACCAGCCGGCTGTATGTGCGCAGGAACTCCGAGGCGCCCTGCTCCGCCAGCACGTACTCGCTGACGGCGGCGTCGCGCCCGGTCAGGCCGCGCAGCTCCTCCACCCAGAAGGGGTTGGACAGGAACCGCACGTCCGCCACCATGTCGGCGTCGGTGGGCAGGCCGTACTTGAAGCCGAACGATTGGACGGTCACGCGGACGGCACGCGGCTCGGAACCGCCGAACAGCGTCTCCATCTTCTCCCGGAAGCGCTGCACCGACGACGACGAAGTGTCGATGACGACGTCCGCGGACATGCGCAGCGTGGCGAGCATGGCGCGTTCCGCCGCGATCGCCTCCGCGAGCGTGCCCGAGCGCTGCAGGGGGTGGCCCCGCCGCACCTGCTCGAAGCGGCGCACCAGCACGTGGTCCGAGGCGTCGAGGAACAGGATCCGCGGCGCTCCCCCGCGACGGACCACCTCGTCGCCTACGGCGGCCAGGTCGCCCGAGAAGGTCTTGCTGCGGACATCGACCACCACGGCGAGCCGCTCGATGCGCGTCCCCTCGCTCAGGCCGTAGTCCACCAGAGTGGGGACCAGCTGCGGCGGCACGTTGTCCGCCACGTACCAACCGAGGTCCTCGAGGAGCTTGGCGGCCGTGCTGCGGCCGGCGCCGGACAGGCCGGTGACCAGCAGCACGTCGATCGCGGTGGCGGGGCGCTCGCCGAGGGCGCGCGGGCCGCCGGGGGCGGCTGCTGCCCCGGGGTCCGGTGCCCCGGAAATGCCTGCGGCGGGATCTGCGGCGGGCGTCGCGTCACTCACTGGGCGGTTTCACCTGTCTGTCCTGTAGTCCCGTCGGCGACGCCTTCATCGGTGCCGTCATCGGCGGCCGACTGTCCATGGAGGTGATCGACGATGATCCGGGCGGTGCCCGCGCCGATACCCGGCACCTGCGTCATTTCGTCAACGGTAGCCTCTCGCAGTCGTGCGAGCGACCCGAAATGGCGTACCAGTGCGGTACGCCGCACCTCGCCGAGACCCGGGATAGAGTCGAGTGCCGAGGCGGTCATCCGGCGCGACCTCTTGCTCCGGTGAAAGCTGATCGCGAACCGGTGCGCCTCGTCACGTACACGCTGCAGCAGGTACAGCGCATCGCTGCCGCGTGGCAGGATCACCGGCTCGTCGTCGCCGGGCAGCCACACCTCCTCGAGGCGTTTGGCCAGGCCGGCCAGGGCGACGTCGGTGACGCCGAGTTCGTCCAGCACCTCGGCCGCGGCGGCCACCTGCGGGGCGCCGCCGTCGACCAGGTAGAGGTTCGGCGGGTAGGCGAAACGGCGGGGACGGCCGGTGGCCGGGTCGATGGCGGCCTCCGGCGCCAGGTCGCCGCCGTCCGCGCCATCGCCGGCGGACTCCGCCGCGGCCTGGTCCGTCGCCTGCCCGGATCCGTCGGCCGGCACGGGCTCACCGGGATCCGCCGCGTCCGCGGAGATCGGCGTGTCGGCGCGGTGCCGCTTGAATCGCCTCCGCGTCACCTCGGCGATGCTCGCGACGTCGTCCGAGTGCCCCTCGCCGGCCGCCTCCTTGATCGCATAGTGGCGGTAGTCGGACTTCTTCGCGAGCCCGTCCTCGAAGACCACCAGCGAGGCGACGACGTCGGTCCCCTGCACGTGGCTGATGTCGACGCATTCGATCCGCAGGGGGGCGTCGTCGAGGTCCAGGGCGTCCTGGATGCCCTGGAGCGCGGCGCTGCGCGTGGTGAGGTCGCCGGCGCGCTTGAGCTTGTGCAACGCGAGGGCCTGCTCCGCGTTGCGCCGGACCGTCTCGGCCAGGTCCTTCTTGTCGCCGCGCTGCGGAACCCGGATGCGCACGGCCGACCCGCGCATCCCCCCGAGCCAGGCGGACAGCTGCTCGGCGTCCGTCGGCATCTCGGGGACGAGGATCTGACGCGGCACCACGCTGCGCGCGTCCGAGTCGTCCAGACCGGAGCGTCGGGCCTGGTCGTTCTCGCCGCCGTAGAACTGGGTGAGGAACTGCTCGACGAGTTCGGGGGCCTCGGCGTTCTCCACGCGCTCCACCACCCAGCCGCGCTGCCCGCGCACGCGGCCGTCGCGCACGTGGAACACCTGCACCGCCACCTCGAGGTCGTCGTAGGCGAAGGCGACGACGTCCGCGTCGGTGCCGTCGCCGAGCACCACCGACTGCTTCTCCAGCGCCTTGTGCAGCGCGCCGAGGTCGTCGCGCAGGCGTGCGGCACGCTCGAAGTCGAGCTCTTCCGAGGCCGCGAGCATCTTGCGCTCGACCTGCTTGAGCAGACGCGTGGTGCGGCCCGCCAGGAAGTCGCAGAAGTCGTCGACGATCGCGCGGTGCTCGTCCACCGACACCCTGCCCACGCAGGGCGCCGAGCACTTGCCGATGTACCCGAGAAGGCAGGGGCGGCCCAGTTGCTGATGCCGCTTGAGCACGCCGGCGGTGCAGGTGCGGGCGGGGAAGACGCGGAGCAGCTGGTCGAGGGTCTCGCGGATGGCCCAGGCGTGCGAGTACGGGCCGAAGTACCGGACCCCCTTGCGGCGCGGCCCCCGATAGACGAACAGGCGGGGGATCTCCTCCCCCACGCTCACCGCCAGCATCGGATAGGTCTTGTCGTCGCGGTACCGCACGTTGAAGCGGGGGTCGAACTGCTTGATCCAGTTGTACTCGAGCTGCAGCGCCTCGACCTCCGTGCCCACGACCGTCCACTCGACGGATCCGGCGGTGGTCACCATGCGCCGCGTCCGCGGATGCAGCGTGGTGAGGTCGGCGAAGTAGTTGCTCAGCCTGTTGCGGAGGTTCTTCGCCTTGCCGACGTAGATGACGCGGCCGTCGGGGTCGCGGAACCGGTAGACGCCGGGCTCGGTGGGGATGGTGCCCGGGGCGGGGCGGTAGGTGGTGGGATCCGGCACGGCTCCAGGCTATCGCGCGTCCCGCCGGCGGTCGCCGGTCCTAGTCCTGCCCGCCCGCGGCTTCGCGCCCCTGCCCGCCCGCGTACAGGCGCTGCAGCGCGCGGAAACGCTTGACCGCCTCGACGGATCGTCCCCGGTCGTTGATCTGCACGGCCAGCACGGGCACGTACTCGTCGTCCGGCAGGTCGATCCGCGCCCACGAGGCGCCCTCCGGGAACGTGATCCGCTGGACCAGGTCCCACTGGATGAACTTGTCGCTGAACAGGTTCCGGACGCTGATGCCCTGGGGGCCCACCCGCAGCCGGGGCCGGGTGAACAGCAGCACACCGCATCCCATCAGCACGCCGATCAGCGCGATGGAGATCTGGTCCCAGATGCGGAAGTGCACCCCGGTGTCGGCGATCCTCAGCAGCGACCCGAGCACGGTGAACACCACGACGAGGAAGATCGCGACACCGATCGCGTAGAGGCTGCTGCGCCGCGACCGTGCCACGAGGTCCCACTGGAACCGGTCCGGGTCGTCCACCGCCACCGGCCCGGCCCGGCCGGCCTGCGTGTCCCGTCCAACGCTCTGCGCGGCGTCGTCCACCATCGATCCGCCCTCCGCGGTCATGCCGTTCCGTCCTGCAGCCGACGCAGCGTGGTCGCCACGTCCAGAGCCGCCATCGTCGCTTCGCCGCCTTTGTCCTCGAAGGAGCCGGGCAGCCCGGCGCGGTCCAGCGCCTGCTGTTCGGTGTCCGTGGTCAGGACCCCGTTGCCCACGGGCGTCGACTCGTCGAGACCCACACGGGTCAGGCCGGCCGTCACCGCGTCGCACACGTACTCGAAGTGGGGGGTGCCCCCGCGGATCACCACGCCCAGCGCCACGACCGCGTCGTGCGTGCGCGCCAGGTGCTGGGCCATCACGGGCAGTTCCACCGCCCCGGCGACACGGACGACGGTGGGCCCGGACACCCCGGCGGCCTCGGCCGCGCGCAGGGCCCCGGCCAGCAGCGCGTCGTTGATCTCCCGGTGCCAGTGGCCCGCGACGATTCCCAGTGTGAGCCCCGGCGTCACCGCGCCGTACTCGATTGGCCGGCCTTCCGCGCTCATGCGGGCCCTCCGTCGCCCGCGGTCACAACGCTCTCCGCGCCGGACGCCGTGGGATCGAAATCGTCCAGGCCGATCAGGTCGTGCCCCATGCGGTCGCGTTTGGTGCGCAGGTAGCGCAGGTTCTCCGCCGTCGCCCGCACCGGCATCGGCACCCGCGCGGTGATGGTGAGGCCGTAGCCGCCCAGGCCCACCCGCTTCGCCGGGTTGTTGGTGAGCAGTCGCATCGAGCGCACGCCCAGGTCCACCAGGATCTGCGCGCCCAGCCCGTAGTCGCGGGCGTCGGCCGGCAGTCCCAGCTCCAGGTTGGCGTCCACCGTGTCCCGGCCGGCGTCCTGGAGCTGGTAGGCCTGCAGCTTGTGCATCAGGCCGATTCCCCGCCCCTCGTGCCCCCGCATGTACAGCACGACGCCGCGGCCTTCGTCGGCGACCATCTGCATGGCCGCGTCCAGCTGGGGTCCGCAATCGCACCGCAGCGAGCCGAACACGTCGCCGGTCAGGCACTCCGAGTGCACGCGGACCAGCACGTCGGCGCCGTCACCGATGTCGCCGCAGACCAGCGCGACGTGTTCGACGTCGTCGTGCACGCTCTCGTAGCCGACCGCCCGGAACGCCCCGTGCGCGGTGGGGATGCGGGCGTCGGCCACGCGCTTGACGTGCTTTTCGTGCTTGCGCCGCCAGCTGATGAGGTCGGCGATGGAGATCATCGCCAGTTCGTGTTCGTCGGCGAACACGCGCAGTTCATCGGCGCGGGCCATCTCGCCGTCGTCCTTCTGGCTGACGATCTCGCAGATCGCGCCGGCCGGGCGCAACCCGGCGAGCGACGCCAGGTCCACCGCGGCCTCGGTGTGCCCGGGCCGGCGGAGCACGCCGCCCTCCTTGGCCCGCAGCGGCACCACGTGGCCGGGGCGGGTGAAGTCCTCGGCGCCGCTCGCACCGTCCGCGAGCATCCGCATCGTGCGGGCGCGGTCCGCCGCCGAGATGCCGGTGGTGACGCCTTCGCGCGCGTCGACCGTGACGGTGTAGGCCGTGCCGTGCTTGTCCTGGTTCACCGTGTACATCGGCGGCAGCGCCAGGCGCTCGCAGTCCGCTCCGGTCAACGGCACGCACAGATACCCGGAGGTGTAGCGGACCATGAACGCGACGAGCTCCGGGGTGGCCTTCTCCGCGGCGAAGATCAGGTCGCCCTCGTTCTCGCGGTCCTCGTCGTCGACCACGACGACCGCCTTGCCGGCGGCGATGTCGGCCACCGCCCGCTCAATGCTGTCGAACCTCACGCAACGCTCCCATGGCAGCTCGTGGTCTCGCCCCGCGCACGCGCTCACGGCTTGACACCCGTGGACACCGGTGAGTGCCCCGATTCCCGACTACGAGGGTAGGCCCTGCACACCGCGTGCGGCGGCACCGGCTCCCAGAAGCCGCTCGACGTATTTTGCGAGGACGTCCACCTCGAGGTTGACCCGCGTTCCGGCAGCGGCGCCCCCCAGCACCGTCGTCGCCAGGGTGGTGGGGATCAGCGACACCTCGAACCAGTCCTGACCTGCCTCGTCGACGCCCAGCGCGCTGACCGTCAGCGATACGCCGTCGACGGTGATCGAGCCCTTCTCCACCACGTACCGCGCGGAAGCGGCGGGCACCGACACCCGGACGACCTCCCAGTGTTCGTGCGGGGTGCGGGAGATCACAGACCCGACGGTGTCCACGTGCCCCTGCACGATGTGGCCGCCGAGCCGGCTGGACACCGTTGCGGCGCGTTCGAGGTTGACCGGGCTTCCCACGCGCAGGTCGCCCAGCGCGGAGCGCGACAGCGACTCGTGCATCACGTCGGCGGTGAACGAATCGGCGAGCGTCCCCCCGCCGTCGGCGCCGAGCAGGTCGACGACGGTGAGGCACACGCCGTTGACGGCGATCGAATCGCCGTGGCCGGCGTCCGAGGTGACCAGCGGCCCGCGCACGGTGAAGCGGGAGGAGTCCCCCATCTCGGTCACTGCGGTGACCTCACCGACCTCTTCGACGATTCCCGTGAACAATCCCGTGGTCCTCTCGCTCGCCGGCGCCCAGGTGGGCCGTGCCCGGTCTGGCAGTGCCGGACGGGCCGACGATGCGGCTACCGCCCGGTCACCCGATCGTATGTCAGCAGCACGTCGTCGCCGAGGGCGCGCACCGGCATCCGCAGACGGAACCGGCTGAGGTCCGCGATCGACCGCGCGCCGCTGCCCACGACCGCGGCACGGCCGTCCCCGAGCACGGCCGGCGCCAGATAGTGCTCGATCCGGTCGACCAGGCCCGCCCCGAGAAACGCGCCCGCGAGCCGCGGCCCGCCCTCGATCTGCACATCGCAGCAATCGGCGGAGAGGCGCTCGATCACGCCGGCGGGGTCGTGGTCGCGGATGACGAGAGTGCGCGCAGCCGAGTCGAGGATGCGGCTGCCCGCCGGCATGGGCCGGTCCCCCACGACCACGCGCAGCGGCTGGTGGCCACGCAGCGAGCCGTCGGGGTTGCGGGCGGTCAGCGCCGGGTCGTCGGCCAGGACGGTGCCGGTGCCGACGACGATCGCGTCGACCCGGGCGCGCCGCGCGTGCACCTCGGCACGGGCGGCCTCGCCGGTGATCCAGCGGCTGGTGCCGTCGGGCGCCGCGACCCGCCCGTCGATGGTCGTGGCGATCTTGAGCGTGACCTCCGCCCGTCCGGTGCGCTGCCGGTGCAGCCACGGCCGGAGCGGCCCGGCCTCCACGTCGGCGGCCGACACGCCGCCGACCACCTCCACCCCGGCCCGGCGCAGCGTCTCCGCGCCCCCGGAGGCCTGCGCGGTGGGATCGGCGATCGCGAAGACCACCCTCGCTACTCCGGCCTCGATCAGGGCGCGGCTGCACGGCCCGGTGCGGCCGGTGTGATCGCACGGCTCGAGCGTGACGACGGCGGTGCCGCCGCGCGCCCGGGCCCCCGCCTGTGCCAGTGCGGCGGCCTCGGCATGCGGGCCGCCCGGCGGGGCCGTGGTCCCGGCGCCGCACACGTACCCGCCGGCGTCGAAGATCAACGCCCCCACCGCGGGGTTGGGGCTGGTGCGCCCCGCCACGGCCCGCGAAAGCTCGACGGCCTCGAACATCGCCTCGCGGTCGTCCAGCCGCGCGCCCAGCGGCCACTGCGGGGCCGGTTGCGGCCGGGTCACGGGTGCAGGTGCAGGTGCGGCGACGCGGCCGCCGCCTGCTCGCGCAGGTTGCGGACGGCGGCGGCGGGATCGTGCGCACCGTAGACGGCCGAGCCGGCCACGAAGCAGTCGACGCCCGCCTCCGCGGCCTGCTCGATGGTGTCGGCGTTGATGCCGCCGTCGATCTCCACCAGCAGCCGCAGCTCGCCCGAGTCGACCAACCGGCGCACCGCACGCGCCTTGTCCAGGACGTCGGCGATGAACGACTGACCGCCGAAGCCCGGTTCGACGCTCATCACCAGCAGCGTGTCGAACTCGCGCAGGACCTCCAGGTACGGGTCGATGGGAGTGCCCGGCTTGACGGCGAGCCCCGCCACCGCACCGGCGGCGCGGATGTCGCGGGCCACGGCCACCGGGTCGTCCGCCGCCTCCGCGTGGAAGGTGACGTTGTGCGCACCCGCCTCTGCGTACGGCGGCGCCCAGCGGCCCGGATCCTCGATCATCAGGTGGCAGTCCAGCGGGATGTCGGTGGCCTTGAGCAAGCTCTGCACCACCGGCAGACCGAGGGTGAGGTTGGGCACGAAGTGCGCGTCCATCACGTCGACGTGCAGCCACTCGGCGCCGGCGTCCCCGGTGGCCGGGTCGCCCGCGACGATGGCGGCCTCCTCCGCGAGCCGCGCGAAGTCCGCGGACAGAATGGACGGCGCGATCATCGGCTGCCGCACCCGCTGTGCTGTCTCCGGGCCCGCCGGAACCTGGTTCGCCATGCGGCACATTCTATGGGCGCGCCGTGCTCACTTGCGCAGCGCCGCCAGGAACATGCCGTCGGTGCCGTGGCGGTGCGGCCACAACTGCACGAACGGCCCGTCACCGAGGCCCGGCATGTCCGGCAGGAGCGTGCGGGCGTCGAGCGGGGTGAGGCCGTGGCGGCGCTGCGCGTCCGCGGCGATCCCGGCGGTCTCCGCCAGGTGCGGCGAGCACGTCGCGTACACGATCACCCCGCCCGGCCGTACCAGCGCCGCCGCCGCGCCCAGCAGTTCCCGCTGCAGCCGGGTCAGGTCGGTGACATCCTGGGGGCCCTTGCGCCAGCGGGCCTCCGGGCGGCGCCGCAGCGCGCCCAGCCCGGTGCAGGGGGCGTCGACGAGGATCCTGTCGTAGCCCGGGGTGAGGCCGCTGTCGCGGCCGTCCGCGGTGTGGACCGTCACGGGCAGGTCGCCGGTGGTTCTCCGCACCAGGTCGGCGCGGTGCTCCAAAGGCTCGACCGCGTCGACACGGGCGCCGTCGATCTCCGCCACCGCCCCCATCAGCGCCGCCTTCCCGCCCGGCCCGGCGCACAGGTCCAGCCACCGCCCGCCGTCCGGGCCGTCCAGCGGGGCCACTGTGACGGCGCGGGCGACCAGCTGGCTGCCCTCGTCCTGCACGGCGGCGAGCCCCTCGCGCACCGGATCCAGCTCCCCGGGATCGCCGCCGTCGAGGTAGACCGCGTACGGCGAGTAGCGTCCCTCCTCTCCCCCGGTGACCAAGGCCAGCTCCTCGGCGCTGATGGCGCCCGGCCGGGCCACCAGGTGCACACGGGGGCTGACGTTGTCCGCCTCGAGGGCCGCGTCGAGCTCCCCGGCGGCGGGCCCCAGCGCATCGGCGAAGGCCTGCGCGATCCAGGTCGGATGGGTGTGCCGGAACGCGGATGCCGCCACCGGCGCGGACTCGGGTGGGGGCGTCAGCTGCGCGATCCACTGCTGATCGGTCTTCTCCGACGCCCTGCGCAGCACCGCGTTGGCGAACCCGCCCGCGCCCCGGCCGTTGTCCGCCACCACCATGTCCACCGTGGTCGAAACGGCCGCATGCGGCGCCACCCGGGTCCGCAACAACTGGTAGACGCCGAGCCGCAACGCGTCGAGGACGGGCGGATCGATCCGGTCGAGGGCCCTGCCGGCGCACGCCTCGATCACCGCGTCGAGCAGCCCCAGCGCGCGGCACGCGCCGTAGGTGAGTTCGGTGGCGAAGGCGGCGTCCCGCCCGCTGATCCGGCGCTCGCGCAGCAGGCGCGGCAGCACCAGGTTGGCGTAGGCGTCGCGCTCCCGCACGGCGCGCAGCGTGTCGCGTGCGGCCTCTCGCGCCGGGTCGGCGGCCGGATGCTCACGGCGACGGGCCTCCCGTCCGTCTCTACCCGCGGGCCCGCGGCCGGCGCGCGAACGCCCCTTCTCCGCGCGCGGCCGGCCGTTGCCGCCGTCGCCGGAGCGACCCCTGTCCTGGCGCCCGCCCCCGCCGTGCGGGTGTCCGTCGGCGCCGTTCGCCCGTGGGCTCATGCGAAGGTCTCCTCACCCGTGAGTCGTGCGCCGCGCGCCCAGTCGGCCGCACGCATCTGCTTCTTTCCGGGGGGCTGCACCCAGCTCAGTTCGACAGCGTCGGTCCCCGTCCCGACGAACACGGCCTTCTTGGTGACCTCGACCTGGCCGGGGGCCGGCTCCCGGCCGCCGGCCGGACGCACCGGCCCGAGCTTGAGCCGCACATCCCCCAGCATCGTCCAGGCCCCCGGATCCGGGGTGACCGAGCGGACCCGGCGGTCCACGGCGGGCGCCGGATGCCGCCACTGCACGCGCGCGCCCTCCACGGTGATCTTCTCCGCGTAGGTCACCCCGTCAGCGGACTGCGGCACTGCGGTGAGCGTGCCGTCCTCGATGCCGTCCATTGTGGCGGCGAGCAGCCGCGCGCCGGAACCCGCCAGTCGCCCAAGCAGGTCGCCGGCGGTGTCGTCGTCCCGGATCCGCTCCGTCACCACCCCGTACACGGGGCCCGTGTCGAGAGCCGGCTCGATCAGGAACGTCGCGGCGCCGGTCATCTCGTCCCCGGCGGCGATCGCGGCCTGCACCGGCGCCGCGCCACGCCACGCCGGGAGCAATGAAAAGTGCAGATTGACCCAGCCGTGCGCGGGCACGGCCAGCGCGTCGGCGGGCAGCAGGTTGCCGTAGGCGACGACCGGACAACAGTCGGGCTCGAGCTCACCCAGGCGTGCAAGAAAGTCCGGGTCCGCTGCCCGGGCGGGCGTGAGGACCTCGATGCCCTCCTCGTCGGCCAGCCGCCCGACCGGTGACCGGCCGGTCTTCCGTCCGCGCCCGGCGGCCGCGTCGGGACGGGTGACGACGGCGATCACCTCATGCCGCGGGGAGTCGATGAGCTCCCTCAGCGACGGCACCGCCGCCTCGGGGGTTCCCGCGAAGATCACTCGCACGTCGAAAAGTCCTTCCCTCGTACCTGTCGTGTCCTGTTCAGCCTGCCGTGTCCCGTCGAGCTTAGTTTCCGGGGTCCGCGCGCAGGCCGCTGCGGCTATCGTCGACTCGTCCGCGCCGCGCACCGTCGGCGACGCCACTACCCGGAGGCCCCGTGTTCAAAGCCATCGCACTACTCACCCGCCGCGCCGACCTGACGCGGGAACAGTTCATCGAGTACTACGAGACCCGGCACGCGCCGCTGATCACAAGCCTTCTTCCGCCGTTCCGCGAGTACCGGCGCAACTTCCTCGAACACGACGACAGGCTCGCCGGGCCCGACGCCCCGGCAGCCGACTTCGACGTGGTCAGCGAGTTCGTGTTCGACGACCGCGCCGGGTACGAGGCGATGCTCGCCGCGTACGCAGTCCCGGACACCGCCCGGCGGATCGCCGCCGACGAGGAGAACTTCGTCGACCGCACGCGCACACGGATGTACGTCGTGGAAACCCGCAGCACCGACACCGGGGCCTGACCAGACGCCGCAACGCGCGTCACCCGACGCGTACCGGGTCGATTTGCACCCGCACAGTGCCCTGCACCCGATGCGAACTGAACGCCGCCTGCCCCACCGCCAGCGCGCGGGAAAGCGCCGCACCATCGCGACGCGGCACGCGCAACAGCATCCGTTCCGCGTCGGCAGGCGGCTCGGCGGGCGCGTCGCGGGCCGAACCGCGCCCTGCACCGTCCCGACCGCCACCGCCCGGGAGCCGGACCCCGGGAGGAAGCGGAACCGGTCCCAGTGGTTCGGCCCCGTCGGGCAGCTCCACAAGGTCCAGGAACGCCGAGAGGGTATCCGGTGCGCCGTCCACCGCGGCGATCCGCACCGCCGGCGGAAAGCGGACCTCCCTGCGGCCGGCGAGCTCGAGCTGCGCCTGCCCCACCGGGTCCCAACGGATGAGGGCCTGCACCACCTCGGCGCCGGCGTCCGCCACCACGACGACCTTGCCGCCCGCCTCGGCGCTGCGCACCAGCGCCGAGGCCGCCATCCAGCGCCGCAACGCCTCCTCGCCCGCGCGCAGGTCGGCACGCGTCAACAGCGACCAGCCGTCGAGGAGCAGGGCGGCGCCGTAGCCGCCGGGGGCCACCGGCTCGGCGCCCACCGTGGCCACGACGACGGCCGCGCGCGCCGGAACCTCGTCGCGGACTTCCGAACCGGACGAGCCGATCACCGGCACCCCGCGGAACGCGCGCCCGAACTCCTCCGCGGTGCGCTGCGCGCCCGTCACCTGCGCGCGCAGGGCGCGGGAGCCGCACTTGGTGCACGAGTGCGAACGCGCGGGGGTGCCGCACCACCGGCACGTGGGCGGGGCGGCGGCCTCTTGGTCGTCACCGCCGCCTCCTTCGGCTCCGGCCGCGGCGCCCGTACGCGGCGACGGGAGTCCGAGCGGCCCGGCGCACCGTCGGCACCGCGCGGGCTCGCGGCAATTCGCGCAGGCCACCACCGGGATGTACCCGGCGCGGGGCACCTGGACTAGGACGGGCAGCCCGGCGGCGAGGGCATCGCGGGCCGCCTGGAAGCCGATCGCCGGCAGCCGCGCCTGCCGCGCCGCGGGGTCGCGGGCGAGAGCCTGCTCGCTGTCCGCGAGCGCCCGGATCAGCGGCGAGGCCGACCGCACCCGGTGACGCGGGGCCACCAGGTCCTGAGCCCACCCGTGATCGACCAGCGACTGCGCCTCGGCGGTGCGCGCGTGCCCGCCCAGCAGGAACCCCGCCCCGGCGGCGTCAGCGCGCAGCAGCCCCACCTCGCGCGCGTGCGGATAGGGCGATCGGGGTTCGGACAGCAGGTCGTCGCCGTCGTCCCACAGGGCCACGAGCCCCAGCCGTGCGACGGGGGTGAACACGGCGCTCCGGTTCCCGACGACGATGCAGGGCGGGCCCGCCAGGGCCGTCACCCAACGGCGGTACCGGGCCTGCGGCCCCAGACCGCCGGCGAGTTCAACCACCGCGCCGTCGGCGAGCGGGTCCTCTGCGCACAGACCACGCAGTGCCGCCGCCACGCGGTCCAGGTCGCGGCGGTCGGCCACGACGATGACCGCGGACCGTCCCCCGGCGAACGTGGCATGGGCCGCCTCGGCGATGCGCTGCGCCCAGTCCTCGCCGGGCATCGCCTGCCACACCGCCCGCGGCGCACGGCCGCCGCGGGCCGCGTCGACGAACGCGGCGCCGTGTACGTACTGGTCCCAGGCGTCGTCCGCGGGGGCCCCGTCGCCGGCCGCTTCATCGCCGGAGACGCCGTCCCCGGAAACCCCGGATGCGTCGGTGGCTTTCCGCGATTCCAGGCCGTTCCCCGACCCCACTTCCGCGCCCGCCGTGTGTCCATCCCGTGCTGCCGCGCGCTTCGCCAGCGACTCCAGGGCCGCGGATTCCGCGCGCGCGTGCCGTGGCGGGACCGCGAGCCGGAGCACGTCGGCCCGGGTGCCCGCGTAGCGTTGTGCGACCGCCTCGCACAGGGCGGCGAGTTCCCCGGTCAGCACCGGCAACGGGGATACCACGCGTTCGATGGCGCCGAGGCGTCCTTGGTGCTCGGTGTCCGCGACACGCTCGAGGACGTAGCCGTCGATCAGCCGCCCCGAGAACCGGACGCGCACCCGCACCCCCGGCCGGGCCTCGTCGTCGAGGGCCTCCGGCACCCTGTAGTCGAAGGTGCGGTCCAGGTGCGCCGGCTGCACCATCGGCAGCACCCGCGCAACCGGCAACGGCACGACGGGACCGGAATCGGCCGCCCCCTCAGCGGATGCGGTCGCCGCGTTTCTCGCAGCGGAGGCGCCGTGCTCACGCATGCCGTCCGTCACCGCGCCCCCTTGCAAGGCCGCCGACCAAGCATCCTGTGCACGTTCCGCACGTCGGAACGTGCACAGGATGCTTGGTCGGTCGGTGGATTGGTCTGCGCCTACAGCCCCGCCAGCGCGCGCAGCTCGTCGGCCTTGTCGGTGCGCTCCCAGGGCAGGTCGATGTCGGTACGCCCGAAGTGCCCGTAGGCGGCGGTCTGCCCGTAGATCGGGCGCAACAGGTCCAGGTCGCGCACGATCGCGCCGGGCCGCAGGTCGAACACCTCGGCGATGAGCGACTGGATCTTCGACGGGTCGATCTGCTCGGTGCCGAAAGTCTCGACGAACAGACCCACCGGAGCGGCCTTGCCGATCGCGTAGGCGACCTGCACCTCGATGCGCTCGGCCAGCCCGGCGGCGACCGCGTTCTTCGCCACCCAGCGCATGGCGTACGCAGCCGAGCGGTCCACCTTGGACGGGTCCTTGCCGGAGAACGCGCCGCCGCCGTGCCGCGCCATCCCGCCGTAGGTGTCGACGATGATCTTGCGCCCGGTCAGGCCTGCGTCGCCCATCGGGCCGCCCAGCACGAATTTGCCGGTGGGATTGACCAGCAGGCGGACCTCGGAGGTGTCGAGGCCGGCCCCGGTCTCGGACATGTCGGCGAGCACGGGCGCCAGGACCTTGTCGCGGATGTCGGGCAGCAGCATGTTGTCCAGGTCGATGTCCGCGGCGTGCTGCGTGGACACGACGATGGTGTCGAGGCGCACGGGGCGGTCGCCCGCGTACTCGATGGTCGCCTGCGTCTTGCCGTCCGGGCGCAGGTACGGCAGCACACCGTCCTTGCGCACGGCGGTGAGCCTGCGCGAGAGCCTGTGCGCCAGGGCGATCGGCATGGGCATGAGCTCGGGGGTGTCGCGGCAGGCGTATCCGAACATCAGGCCCTGGTCGCCGGCGCCCTGCCTGTCGATCGCGTCGTCGGAGAAATCCACCCGCGACTCGTAGGCGGTGTCCACGCCCTGGGCGATGTCGGGCGACTGGGCGCCGATGGCGATGTTGACGCCGCACGAGTTGCCGTCGAAGCCCTTCGAGGACGAGTCGTAGCCGATCTCGAGGACCTTGTCGCGCACGATGTGCGGGATGTCGACGTACGCGCCGGTGGTCACCTCGCCGACGACGTGCACCTGGCCCGTGGTCACCAGAGTCTCCACGGCGACGCGGCTCGCCGGGTCGGCGGCCAGCATCGCGTCGAGGATCGAATCGCTGATGGCGTCGCAGATCTTGTCCGGGTGGCCCTCTGTCACCGACTCGCTGGTGAACAGTCGATGTCCCGGGTGGTTCACTGACATTTCTCTCCCAAGGCTCTCGTCACGGATCACTTCTCGTGTGTCGCACGGCGCGCTCGGCGCACCTGCCCGCCGTTGAGGCTGGTATGAGGGCTCTCGTCATCAGCCAGGATGAAACGGGTACCCACCGACCCTATGCCTCCGGGCCGCGCCGGGGCCGCAAGGGGTCCGCCGTGCGCGGGACGGCCGGGCGGCGGGCGGGGATCAGGGGCGACAGTGTCCGTCGCCCAGCAGGGCGGTCACCGAGTCGAGGATCCGGGTGGACATCAGCGACTTGGACCCGTGCTCGATGGCCCGCTCCGAACCGTCCGCAGAAAGCAGCCAGCCGTCGTTGGAATCGAGACCGAAGGTCCGGTCGTCCCCGACCGTGTTGACGACGAGCAGGTCGCAGCCCTTCCGCGCGAGCTTCGCGCGGCCGTGGTGCAGTGCGTCGCCGTCGGCGTCGCCGGTCTCCGCCGCGAAGCCGACGATCACGCGGGTCGCGGGAAGTCCGCCCGCGCCGCGGCGCGTGACCAGGCCCTTGAGGATGTCGGGGTTGCGGGTCAGTGCCACCGAGTCGGGCTCGCTGGCCGCACCCTTCTTCATCTTCGCGTCGGCGCGTGTCGCCGGCCGGAAGTCCGCCACCGCGGCGGCCATGATCACCACCTCGGCGTCCTGGGCGGCGGCGTCCACCGCCGACTGGAGCTCGGAGGCCGTGCCGATCCGCTCGACGCGGACCGCCGGCGGGTCCGGGAGGCCGGTCGACGCGGCCGCGATCAGCGTGACCTCGGCGCCGCGTTGGGCGGCCAGCCGGGCGAGCGCGTAGCCCTGCTTCCCCGAGCTGCGGTTGCCGAGGAAGCGCACGGGGTCGAGCGGTTCGCGGGTCCCGCCCGCGGTGACCACGACGCGCACGCCCTCCAGGTCGCGGGGCACCGCGTCGCTCCGCTCGAGGATCACGTCGGCGAGCATGCAGATCTCGCCGGGGTCCGGAAGGCGTCCCGCGCCGGAGTCCGCGCCGGTCAGCCGTCCCGAAGCCGGTTCGACGACGACGGCTCCCCGGCCGCGGAGCGTCGCCACGTTGTCCACCGTGGCCGGGTGCTCCCACATCTCGGTGTGCATGGCCGGCACGAACATCACCGGGCAGCGCGCGGTGAGAAGCGTGGAGGTGAGCAGGTCGTCCGCGCGGCCTTGGGCGGCACGCGCCATGAGGTCCGCCGTGGCCGGCGCGATGACGACCAGGTCGGCCTCCTGCCCCAGGCGCACGTGCGGCACGGCGGGGACGTCCGCGAACACTCCCGTGTGCACGGGGTTGCCCGACAACGCCTCGAAGGTGGCGGAGCCGACGAAGGACAGGGCGGCCTCGGTCGGGATCACGTGCACTTGGTGCCCGGCCTCGGTGAAGTGCCGGATCACCGAGCACGACTTGTAGGCGGCGATACCGCCGCCCACCCCGACGACGATGCGCCGGGGTGCCGCGGAGGGGTCGCTCACTCGCCTTCGGTGTGCTCGAGGAGGTCCCCGTGGATCTCCCGCATGGCGATCGACAGGGGCTTCTCCTGCAGGCCCGGCTCGACGAGCGGGCCGACGTACTCGAGGATGCCCTCGCTGAGCTGGTTGTAGTAGTCGTTGATCTGGCGCGCACGCTTGGCCGCGTAGATCACCAGCGCGTACTTCGACGAGACGCGCTCGAGAAGCTCATCGATCGGGGGGTTGGTGATGCCCAGCGGGGTGTCGTACGGCCGCACGGCCTCGGCCACCGCGGATTCGCCTGCATCGACCTTGCTGCTCACTCGCATTACTCCTGACATCACTGCCTGACAACCCGGTTGCGGCGGTGGTTGTGTGTGTGGATGTGAAGCGCCCCCGCCGGATTTGAGCCCTTGCCGAACCGTGACCGACGGAGATCGGTTCATCCCTACCCGGGACCGATCAACAATGATACCAATTCTTCCACGGCGCGGTCGACGCTGTCATTGACCACCACGTGGTCGAACTCGTCCTGGGCGGCCAGCTCGGTGCGGGCCGTCTCCAGCCGGCGGGCCACCACGGACGGATCCTCGGTGCCGCGCCCGGTCAGGCGGGACACCAGATCCTCCCAGCTGGGGGGCGCAAGGAACACGAAGCGGGCGTCGGGGCTCGACTCGCGCACCTGCCGCACCCCCGCCAGGTCGATCTCGAGGAGCACGGGGCGGCCGTCGGCAAGGGCCTCACGGATGGGCGCCGCCGGCGTGCCGGAGCGTTGCAGCCCGCCATGGATCTCCGCCCACTCGAGCAGCTCGTCACCGTCGATCATGCGCTGGAAGCCGTCGTCGCCCACGAAGTGGTAGTCGACGCCGTCCACCTCCCCCGGCCGGGGCGCGCGGGTGGTGGCCGAGACGCTGAAAACCAGTTCCGGCACCCGGCGGCGCAGTTCACGGACCACTGTGGACTTGCCCACGGCCGAGGGGCCGGCCAGTACCACCAGCCGGCCCCTCGGTCCGTCGTTCGGGCGCATCGTCACCGGATCGGTGCGTGCGTCCATGGGGATCACTCGAAGTCGAACTTGGCCAGCAGGGCCTTGCGCTGACGGTCGCCGAGTCCCCGCAGGCGGCGGGTGGGGGCGATCTCGAGCTCGGTCATGATTTCCTGCGCCTTGACCTTGCCCACCTTCGGCAGGGCCTCGAGCAGCGCGGAGACCTTCATCTTGCCGAGGATCTCGTCCGTCTCGGCGTCCTTGAGCACCTGCTTGAGGTCGGTGCCGCCGCGCTTGAGGCGCTCTTTGAGCTCAGCCCTGGCCTTGCGAGCGGCTGCCGCCTTCTCCAGAGCAGCAGCCCGCTGCTCGTCGGTCAACTGGGGAAGGGCCACGGTTCCTCCGTCTCGTCGTGTACGTGGATCATCGGTCTGCATCGTCCACCGCGGGACCCGGTCGCGCAAGTGGCGCGATCACCGCAGGTGGACAGCAGCGATAGCGACCGTACTCAGCCCCCGGGGCATTTGCGAACCCGCCCCCGCCCTGGTCGGCCCGCAACGGCGCCGACCGGGGCGCCGGTCTTCGGGCGCGGCGGCGCTCGCGACGTCGGCCTGCAGCGCCGCCCGCGCGATCACGCTACCGTCGGATATCCCGCATTTCCGCAGTTCACAGCGTCGCAGCGGCGTCGGGCCCGGTGTGGCCGCCGCCCCGGCCGGTCCGATCAGCGCCGCCGGCCCACATGCGCGTGCCGGGGCGCGCAAGGGCGCCGAAAAATTTCCTCCACCGGTCGCACCCCGCGCGTGTCGCGCCGGATAGACGCACGTCGGCGGTGGTGCCCGCGCGGAGCACGATCACCACCGCGCGCGGCCGTGACGTACCTCGCGCCCCTCCCCTTCGGCCCGCTCCCCTTCGGCCCGCTCCTCCCGGGCCGGTATCGCGGATCCGGCCGGTGCCGCCAGCCCGACCATGGTGGCCGCCGCGGCGAGCATGATCGCCTCGGTGCCCGCCCGGTCGAGCGCGGCGACGCCCGAACCCCACGTCGCCACGAGCGGTGCGGTGCGGGCGAATGCCGCGGCCGCCACCCCCGCGGCCAGCAGCCGGGAGGCGCGCAGGCCGGCCCGGCGCCGTCGGGCCGCGCGCGAACCCGCGGTGCCGCAGCCGTGCCCGCTGGAAGGCGTCGGCGGTGGAGTCCACAGCAGCCCCACCGCGGGGACGAGCCACACGTAGTGATGGGACCAGGCCACCGGCAGCATCAGCTCGGCGCCCAGCGCGGCCACGACCAACGCGGCCACCGGCCCCCGGGAGCGTGCCGCCCGCACGCATCCCCACGCCGTCAGCGGGGCGATCAGCACGCAGACGGCCGCCCACACCGCGACGACGGTCCCGTCCGACGTGTCCGCGGGCAGAGTGCGCAGGAGCATGCCGCGGACGGACTGATTGCCCGCCACGGACGGGTCGCCCACGCCGACACGGCCGGCCAGCCCGGGAACGACGTCCAGGACGTAGTCACGTGTGGGCCCCGGAAGAACCACCAGCGCCAGGAGCGAGCAGGCCGCGGCCGCCACGACGCCGACCGCGGCCGCGCGCCACCGGCGCAGGAGCAGCGGCACGGCCAGGTAGGCGGCGGGTATCAGCTTCACCGCCGCCGCGCATCCGGTGAGCGCGCCCCGGGGCAGCCACGCGGGCAGCCGGACCCCACGGTCCGCGTCCACCAGGCACATCGCCATCAGCAGCAGGCCCACCTGCCCGTATCCGAGGGAATCGGCGACCGGCCCGGAGGCCGCCCACAGCCCGGTCAGGCCCAGCACCCACCACGTCCGGTGGCGCCGGCCCGCCAGCAGCGAACGGTAGCCGACGGCCACGCTCACCGACAGCGCGCACACGTTCACCACCGCCCACAGCCACTGCGCGGCGGTCCAGCCGACGGCGGCGAGGGGCACGGAGGCCAGCGCGGCGAACGGCGGATACGTGAACGGAACGCGGGCGTCCCCCTGCGGGCCGTCGTAGAGCCCCTTCCCGGCCAGGACGTCCTGGCCGGCCTCGAAGTAGACGCGGAGGTCGATGCCGTGGACGGTGTCGAAGAGCCGGAACAGCGCGGTGACGGCCACCGCGCAGGCCGCGACGGCCAGCCACCGGCCCCGGGAGGTCACCGCAGTGCGGCCTCGATCTCGTCGCGGGTCCGCTCCGCGGCCGTGCGCACCCGCTCCGCGTCCGGTCCGGCGCGCAGGATGGCGCGCGAGGAATTCGGAATCAGCAGTCCGGCAGCACCGGAGAAGATGCCGGGCAGGTCGGCCGCGGATGCTCCCTGGGCCCCCAGTCCGGGGGCGAGGATCGGCCCGGCGAAGCCGTCCAGGCGCAGCCCGTGCGCGCGTGTGGCGCCGACGACCAGACCGACGGTGCCCGTGGCGTCCTCGGCGGCGCCGTCGACGATCGATTGCGCGACGGTGGTACCTGCAGCGGACGCGGCTCCGCCCGCCAGCTGCGCCGTCTGCACCGCGTGCCCCTCCGGGTTGGAGGTGCGCGCCAGGACGAACACGCCGCGTCCGGTGCCGCGCGCCTGCTCGACGGCCGGGGCCAGCGCCCCGAGGCCGAGATACGGGGCCGCCGTCACCGCGTCCGCCGCCAGTGGCGCGCCGTCGGACAGCCAGGCGCGGGCGTAGGCGGCCATCGTCGACCCGATGTCACCGCGCTTGGCGTCGGCGAGCGTCAGCGCGCCGGCTTCGTGGAGTCGGGCCAGAGCATCCTCGAGCACCGCCAGGCCCGCCGACCCGTATTCCTCGAACATCGCGACCTGCGGCTTGACCACCGCCACCGACGGACCCAGGGCGCGCACGCACACGTCGGTGAACTGCGCCAGCCCGTCGGGGCTGCGCGGCAAGCCCCAGGCCTCGAGCAACTCGGGGTGCGGGTCGATCCCCGCGCACAGCCGCCCCCGCTGCTCGACGGCCGAGCGCAGACGGTCGGCGAACCCGGAACCGACTGGTGTCACGAGCCCGCGCGCAGGTGCGCGTGCAGATCCTGCAGCGACCGCACGTCGATCTCGCCGCGGATCATCGCCTCGACGCCCTGCACGGCGGCCGCCGCGCCCTGCACCGTGGTGATGCAGGGTGTCGACGTGGCGATGGCGGCGCTCCGGATCTCGTAGCCGTCCACGCGCGGGCCCGAGGTGCCGAACGGCGTGTTGATCACCAGGTCGACCTTGTGCTCGCGCAGGAGCTCCACGATCGAGTCCTGCCCGTCGCGCTCATCGGAGTACTTGGCGATCTCGGTGGCCTTGATGCCGTTGCGCCGCAACATCTCCGCGGTGCCCACCGTGGCGAGCACGGTGAAGCCCAGGTCGGCGAGACGCTTGACGGGGAACACCATCGCGCGCTTGTCGCGGTTGGCGACGGACACGAACACCGTTCCGCTGGTCGGCAACGCGGACGACGCGCCGATCTGGCTCTTCGCGAACGCGGTGCCGAAGTCCTTGGCGATGCCCATGACCTCGCCCGTGGACTTCATCTCGGGGCTCAGCAGACTGTCGATGCCGGTGCCGTCCGCCTTGCGGAACCGGTTGAACGGCAGGACGGCCTCCTTGACGGCCACGGGCGCCTCCGCCGCGACGGTCCCGCCGTCGCCGGTGGCGGGCAGCACGCCCGCCGACCGCAACTGGGCGATCGACTCGCCCATCATGACCCGCGAGGCGGCCTTGGCGAGCGGGACGCCCGTGGCCTTGGAGACGAACGGCACCGTGCGGCTGGCCCGCGGGTTGGCCTCGAGCACGTAGAGCACATCGTCCTTGAGCGCGTACTGCACGTTCATCAGACCGCGCACGCCGATGCCCTTGGCCAGGGCCTCGGTGGAACGGCGCACGGCCTCGACGTCCTGGCGGCCCAGGGTGATCGGGGGCAGGGCGCACGCCGAGTCGCCGGAGTGGATGCCGGCCTCCTCGATGTGCTCCATCACGCCGCCCAGGTACACCTCGTCGCCGTCGCAGAGCGCGTCCACGTCGATCTCGATGGCGTCCTCGAGGAAGCGGTCGACGAGCACCGGGTGATCGGACGACAGCTCGGTGGCGCGGGAGATGTAACCCTCCAGCGACGCCTCGTCGTAGACGATCTCCATGCCGCGTCCGCCCAGCACGTAGGAGGGGCGGACGAGCACCGGGTAGCCGATCTCGGACGCGATGGCCCGCGCCTGCTCGTAGGTGGTGGCGGTGCCGAACCGCGGCGCCGGCAGGCCGGCCTCGGTCAGCACCTTGCCGAACTCGGCCCGGTCCTCCGCGAGGTCGATGGCGCCGGGGGTCGTGCCGACGATCGGCAGACCCGCCGCCTCCAGCCGCTCCGCCAGGCCCAGCGGCGTCTGGCCGCCGAGCTGCACGATGACCCCGGCGACGGTGCCGGATGCGCTCTCCGCCTGGAAGACCTCCAGGACGTCTTCGAAGGTGAGCGGCTCGAAGTAGAGCCGGTCCGCCGTGTCGTAGTCGGTGGAGACCGTCTCCGGGTTGCAGTTGATCATCACGGTCTCGTAGCCGACCTCGGACAGCGTGGTGGCCGCGTGCACGCACGAGTAGTCGAACTCGATGCCCTGGCCGATCCGGTTGGGGCCGGAGCCCAGGATCAGTACCTTCGGCTTGTCGCGCTGCTCGAGCACCTCGGACTCCGCGCCGGCGTGCAGCTCGTAGGTCGAGTAGTGGTAGGGCGTCCTCGCCTCGAACTCCGCCGCGCAAGTGTCGACGGTCTTGAAGACCGGCCGCACGCCCAGCCGGTGGCGCAGGTCGCGCACGCCGTCCTCGCCCGCGAGTTCGGGCCGGAGCACCGCGACCTGGCGGTCGGACAGTCCCTCGTTCTTCGCCAGCCGCAGCAGCGCCTCGTCCATCACCGGCGCGTCGATGATGCGGGACCGCAGCTGCACGAGTCCCTCGACCTCGGCGATGAACCACGGGTCGAGCGCCGAGGCCTCGTGGACCTGGTCGATGGTGGCGCCGTACCGCAGCGCGCGCTCGATGTCGTACATCCGGCCCTCGCGCGGGGTCCGCAGACGATCGAGCACGGCGGTCACGGTGTCGCCCTCGGGGTCGGGCACCGTCCAGAACCCGGTGCCGCCCTGCTCCAGCGAGCGCAGCACCTTGCCGAGCGCCTCCGAGTAGCTGCGTCCGATCGACATGGCCTCGCCCACCGACTTCATCGTGGTGGTCAGCGTGCCGTCGGCCCCCGGGAACTTCTCGAACGCGAAGCGGGGAGCCTTGACGACGACGTAGTCGAGCGTCGGCTCGAACGACGCGGGAGTCTCGCCAGTGATGTCGTTGACGATCTCGTCGAGCGTGTAGCCGATGGCCAGCCGGGCCGCGATCTTCGCGATGGGGAAGCCGGTGGCCTTCGACGCCAGCGCGCTCGAGCGGGACACGCGCGGGTTCATCTCGATGACGGTCATGCGGCCGTCGGCCGGGTCGACGGCGAACTGGATGTTGCAGCCGCCGGTCTCCACGCCGACCGCCCGCAGGATCTCGATGCCCAGCGTGCGCATCTTCTGGTACTCGCGGTCGGTGAGGGTCATCGACGGGGCCACCGTCACGGAGTCGCCGGTGTGCACGCCGATGGCGTCGACGTTCTCGATGGAGCAGACGATGACGACGTTGTCGTTCTTGTCGCGCATCAGCTCCAGCTCGTACTCCTTCCATCCGAGGATCGACTCCTCGATGAGCACGTTGGCCGTGGGCGAGGCCGCCAGGCCGCCGCCGGCGATCCGGTCGAGATCCTCGTAGGTGTACGCCAGGCCGGAGCCCAGCCCGCCCATCGTGAAGCTCGGGCGCACCACCACCGGCAGGCCCAGCTCCTCGACCGCCTCATACACCTCGTCCATGGTGTCGCAGGCGCGGGAACGGGCGCTCTCGCCGCCGACCGATTCGACGATGTCCTTGAACATCTGCCGGTCCTCGCCGCGCTGGATGGCGGGGATGTCGGCGCCGATCAGCTCCACGTCGTGCTTGGCGAGCAGGCCCTGCGCGTCCAGTTGCACCGCGGCATTGAGCGCGGTCTGGCCGCCCAGGGTCGCTAGGACCGCATCGATCGGGTGGCCCTGTTCGCGTTCGCGGATGAAGATCTTCTCGATCACCTCGGGCGTGATCGGCTCGACGTAGGTGGCGTCCGCGTACTCCGGGTCGGTCATGATCGTGGCCGGGTTGGAGTTGATCAGGGTGACGCGCATGCCCTCGGCCTTCAGCACGCGGCAGGCCTGGGTGCCGGAGTAGTCGAACTCGCAGGCCTGGCCGATCACGATGGGGCCGGAGCCGATCACCAGGATGTGTGTGATGTCGTTGCGGCGTGGCATTACTTCAGGCCTGCCTTCCTGTGGAGGTCCGTGCGGCTGGGGGTGCGGCGGGGCGCGGACGGGCGGTGTGCCGCGCGCGACGGGGGGTTCACTTGCCGCCCGCCTTCCTGCCGCGGTCCATCAGGTCCCCGAAGCGGTCGAACAGGTAGCGGGCGTCGTGCGGGCCGGCCGCGGCTTCCGGGTGGTACTGGACGGAGAACGCGGTGCCGTCGAGCAGCTCGACGCCCTCGACGGTGCCGTCGTTGGCGCACACGTGGCTCACGCGTGCGCGGCCGAACGGGGTGTCGAACTCCTCGCCGCGCTCGCCCTCCAGGGCGAAGCCGTGGTTCTGCGAGGTGATCGCCACGCGGCCGGTGGCCTCGTCGATCACCGGGATGTTCATGCCGCGGTGGCCGAAGCGCATCTTGTAGGTGCGCCGTCCCAGCGCGCGGCCCAGGATCTGGTTGCCGAAGCAGATGCCGAACATCGGGATGCCCTTGCCGATGACGCCGCGCGTGAGCTGCACCGCGGTGTCCGCGGTGGCGGGGTCGCCGGGGCCGTTGGACAGGAAGAACCCGTGGGCGCCGACGGCCTCGACCTGCTCGAGCGTGGCCGTGGACGGCAGCACGTGCACCCGGCAGCCGCGCGCCGCGAGCTGCTCGGGGATCGACGCCTTCATGCCCAGGTCCACGGCCGCCACCTCGAAGCGCGGCTCTCCCGCGGGCTCGATGATGTAGCCGCTGTCGGTGCTCACTTCGCGGGCCAGGTCGGCGCCGAGCATCGCAGGCTGGGCCTGCACGATGCGCTGCAGGCCGTCGACCGGCCCCAGCGAGGTGCCGGAGAAGATCCCCGCGCGCATGGCGCCCCTGTCGCGCAGGTGGCGGACGACGGCGCGGGTGTCGATGCCGGAGATCCCCACGATGCCCTGGCGCACCAGCTGGTCCTCGAGCGATCCGCGGTCGGCCCGCCAGTTGAACACGGTCCGCGAGGGTTCGCGGATGGCGTATCCAGCCACATGGATCCTGTCCGCGGGGGTGCCGTCGTCGGCCCGGGACTCGCTGTCCTGCGAGTTCCAGCCCGTGTTTCCGATCTGCGGGGCCGTGGCCACCACAATCTGCCGGTGATAGCTGGGGTCGGTGAGAGTCTCCTGGTAGCCGGTCATGCCGGTGCAGAACACGGCCTCACCGAGGGTCTGCCCCTGCGCCCCGTACGTGGAGCCCCGGAACACCTTCCCGTCTTCGAGTACGAGAACCGCGTCGCTCACTTCTGTTCCTTCCTGTTCGAATCCCGGCCGGCCTGCTCCGGTTCGTTCTTTTGCGTTCCGCCCCGTGCGGGCTCCCCGTCCGCGTCGTTGAACTCGGCCAGCCATCGCGGATACACCGACTTGTCGTCGCCGCGGAAGCCCGTGTCCATCTCGACCTTGTCGTCCGCGCCGGTGGTGCGCCAGCGGATCACCAGCAGCCCGTCCTTGGTCATCACTTTTCCGGCGAGGCGGCGGTCGGTGCGCACGGACACGATGGACGCGCGCGGGATCCACAGCGGCTCGGCGTCCTGGCGTTCCAGCAGCACTCCCTCGCGGTAGCCGGTAAGCGCGGCCAGCGCGCGCACGCCCAGCCCGTGCGCCGTCACGCGGGCCTGCCAGTTCCCGGCCAGCGCCGAGCCCACGTACAGCCCGCTTGTCTCGTCGACCGTCGGACGCGAGAGCTTCTTCGGGACCGGGTGCAGGTCACCCACCGCACCCTGCTGGAAACGGCCGCGGCGTCGCCAGCCCCTCCACATCAGGTACACGCACAGCGCCCAGATGCCCACTGCCGCAAGCACGGTGATCGTGTTCAGCCAAAACATCTACCTGGCCCTGACCTTTCCGTCGACGCAGGTCACGCGGCCCCTCAGCAGCGTGGCGCGAACCCGAGCGGGCAGCGTGAGATCTTCGTACGGTGTGTTGTCCGCGATGCTGGCCAGCTCCGCGCCGCGCACGGTCCACGCGGAGTCCGGGTCGACCACCGTGAGGTTGGCCGTCTCCCCCACCTCGATCGGGCGGCCGTGGTCCGGCAGGCCGGTGATCTGTGCCGGCCGCACGCTCATCACGTCGGCGACGCCGCGCCAGTCGATCAGCCCCGGCGCCACCATGGTCTGCGCGACGACGCCCAGCGCGGTTTCCAGCCCCAGCATGCCCGGTCGGGCCTGCGAGAACTCGCAGCATTTGTCCTGCGCGGCGTGCGGGGCGTGATCCGTGGCCACGCAGTCCACCACGCCGTCGGCCAGCGCGGCCCGCAGCGCGCGGGTATCGGATTCCTCACGCAGCGGCGGGTTGACGCGGAAGATTCCGTCGTAGGACTCCAGTCGCGCGTCGTCGAGCATCAGGTGGTGCGGGGTCACCTCGGCGGTGATCGCGATGCCCTGGTCCTTGGCCCAGCGGATCAGCTCCACCGTCCCCGCAGTGGAGGCGTGGCAGATGTGCACGCGCGCACCGGCGTCGCGGGCCAGCAGCGCGTCGCGTATGACGATCGATTCCTCCGCCGCGCGCGGCCACCCTGCGAGACCCAGCCGGGCCGCGGTGGGCCCCTCGTGGGCCACCGCCCCCTCGGTGAGCCGGGGCTCCTCCGCGTGCTGCGCTATCAGGACGTCCAGCCCGCGCGCATACTCCAGCGCGCGGCGCATGATCAGCGGGTCGGCGACGCAGTGCCCGTCGTCGGAGAACAGCCGCACCGCCGCCGACGACGCCGCCATGACGCCCATCTCCGCCAGCTCGGCACCGGCCAGACCCTTGGTGACCGCGCCCACCGGGTGCACGTCGACCAGCCCCACCGCCTGGCCCTGCGCGTAGACGTGGTCGGTGACCACCGCGGTGTCGGCGACGGGCTCGGTGTTGGCCATCGCGAACACGGCCGTGTAGCCGCCACGGGCCGCCGCCGCGGAGCCGGAGCGCACAGTCTCCGCGTCCTCCCGGCCGGGCTCGCGCAGGTGGGTGTGCATGTCGACGAAACCGGGCAGCAACACGGTACCGGCCGCCTCGATCACCTCGTCCGCCGCAGACGCGGCGGAGTCGGGGCCGCCGGCGTCCCGACCCCCTGCGACCGTCGGGACGATCCGCGTGATCACGCCGTCGTCGATCAGCACGTCCACCGGGTCGCCCTCGCCGTAGGGGCGCGTGCCCGTGATCAGTACCGTCGTCACGCCGCCGTCCTCGCTTCCATGTGTCCACCGTTCCGCCGGAGCCGTGCGCCGTGCCCCTCCGGCATTGTGCGTCGAGCGCCCATCTATGCGTCGACCTGCCCGCCGACGAGCAGGCGGAACAGCACCGCCATCCGCACGTGCACCCCGTTGGCGACCTGCTGAAGCGGGGCCGCCTGCGGCGAATCGGCCACCGAATAGCCGATCTCCATCCCCCGGAGCATCGGGCCCGGGTGCAGGATCACCGCGTGCTCCGGCAGCATCCGCCGGCGTGTCTCGCTCAGGCCGTAGCGGATCGAGTACTCGCGCGGGCTCGGGAAGAACCCGCCGCGCATCCGCTCGGCCTGCACCCGCAGCATCATCACCGCGTCGAGGCCCGGCAGCTCGGAGTCCAGGTCGTGCGCGACGGTGACGCCCCACCCGTCCGCCCCCAGGGGCATCAGGGTGGGCGGGGCGATGAGGACCACGTCCGCGCCCAGCATCGTCAGCAGCAGCGCGTTGGAACGCGCCACCCTGCTGTGCAGGATGTCCCCGACGATCCCGACGCGACGGCCCTCGATGCCGCCGAGCCTGTCGCGGAGCGTCAGCGCGTCGAGCAGCGCCTGGGTGGGGTGCTCGTGCATGCCGTCGCCCGCGTTGATCACCGAGGGGGCGACCCCGTCCTGCGCCATCTCCGCGGTCCAGCGGGCCACCTGCCGGGGCGCGCCGGAGGCCGGATGACGCACGATCAGCGCGTCGGCTCCGATGGCGTGCAGGGTGGCGGCGGTGTCCCGCAACGACTCGCCCTTGCTCACGGACGACGTGCCGGCGCTGACGTTGATGACGTCCGCGCTCATCCACTTGCCCGCCACCTCGAACGAGGCGCGGGTGCGGGTGGAGTTCTCGAAGAAGACCGTCATCACGGTGCGGCCGCGCAGTGTCGGCAGCTTGCGCACCTCACGTCCCAGCAGCGCCGCCTTGAACCTGTCGGCCTCATCGAGCAGGTCCACGGCAGAATCCGGGGTGAGATCGCCGATGGAGAGCAGGTGCTTCACCGCCGTGCCTCCCCGTCGTCGCCGCGCGCCGCGGTGTCGTGCATCGCGGCGTCCTGCGCCCCGAGCATCACCGCGTCGGCGCCGTCGTACTCGCTCAGGCGCACCGACACCGTCTCGCTGCGCGCGGTAGGGATGTTCTTGCCGACGTAGTCGGCCCGCAGCGGGAGTTCCCGGTGGCCGCGGTCCACCAGCACGGCCAGCTGCACGCTGCGCGGCCGGCCCAGGTCGCGCAGGGCGTCGAGCGCCGCGCGGACGGTGCGGCCCGAGTAGAGGACGTCGTCGACGAGGATCACGGTGGAACCGTCCACCCCGCCGATGGGGATCGAGGTCCGCTCGAGCGGGCGGTGCGGCTTGCCGCGCAGATCGTCGCGGTAGAGCGTGATGTCCAGCGCGCCCACGGGCACGCGGACGCCGCTGAACTCGGTGATGCGCTCCGCAAGCCGGGCAGCGAGCGGAGCGCCGCGGGTGGGGATGCCGATGAGGATCACGGGATGCTCGGACGAGGTGTCCAGGGCCGTCTTCTCGATGATCTGATGCGCCATGCGCGCGACGGTGCGGGCGACGTCGGATGCCGACATCAGCTCACGCACACCGGACGGGCGGGCTGCGGGGTTGTGGTTGCCGTTTGTGGGCACGGGAAGCCGCGACCTCCTTCTCCGCCTCACTGGACGGACCGTTAAAGGATGTCTTACGGGATTCAGAATAACAGGGCGGGCGCAGGCGGCCCCGCCGAAACCCCCTCGGACCGGCTGTGAAACCGGACACGGGGAGGTCGGCGGGGCCGCCGTGCGACTATCCCTGCCCGGGACGCGCGTCCGGCTCTTCCGTCCCGGGGCCGGCGTCCGCGCGCTCGCCCTCCGGCCCGCCGGTCTCCGGCCGGTCCTGCTCCGAGGCCGGCACCGCGGCCGCAGCCGCACGCACCTGCGGTGCGACGACGACGACGCGTCCGAGGACGCCGTTGATGAACGCCGGCGACTCGTCCGTCGACAACTGCTTGGCCAGCTCGACGGCCTCGTCCACCGCCACCACCGGCGGGACGTCGGTGTAGAACAGCTCCCACACCGCCAGCCGCAGGATCGCCCGGTCCACCGCGGGCAGACGTTCCAGCCGCCAGCCCTCCAGGTACGAGGCGATGGTGTCGTCGATGCGGTCCCCGTTGGCCCCCACGCCCTCGAGCAGCGACATCGTGAACTCGTTCACCGTCTTGATGGTGTCGTCCTCGGCGGCATAGCTGCGCCGTTCGCGGGCCAGCTCCGCCGGCCCGATGCCGCGCGCCTCCGCCTCGAAGAGCAGGTCCACGCTGCGGCGGCGGGCCTTGTGCCGTGTGCCGTGCCTCCTGATGCGATCGCCCACGTCAGTCGTTCACACGGCTCAGGTAGCTACCGTCCCGCGTGTCCACCTTGAGCTTGTCGCCGGTGTTGATGAACAGCGGGACCTGGATCTCCGCGCCGGTCTCCATGGTGGCGGGCTTGGTGCCGCCGGTGGAGCGGTCGCCCTGCAGGCCCGGGTCGGTGTGACTGACGATGAGGTCCACCGACACCGGCAGCTCCACGTACAGCGGCTCCTCCTCGTGGAACGCGATCTGCGCCGTCATGTTCTCCAGCAGGAAGCGGGCTCCGTCGCCCATCATCTCCGCGCCGATCTGGATCTGGTCGAACGTCTGGCCGTCCATGAACACGAAGTCCGCACCGTCCTGGTACAGGTACGTCATGTCGCGCCGGTCCACGGTCGCGGTCTCCACCTTCACCCCGGCGTTGAAGGTCTTGTCGACGGTCTTGCCCGACGTGACGTTCTTGAGCTTGGTCCGCACGAAGGCGGGGCCCTTGCCGGGTTTGACGTGCTGGAACTCCGTGATCTGCCAGAGCTTTCCGTCGATCTTAAGCACGAGCCCGTTCTTGAAGTCACTGGTCGATGCCACTGTCTGCCTTTCTCGTTCTGGTGCCGCGCCCGTGTGCGCAGGTCGGTTCTGTGCGCCGGTGGTCCGTGGCGTGCGCCGCGGACCACCGGTCCGCAGCGGGTCCGCCCGCGGACGGCGACCTGCCTCGCTGGTGGCGGACGTGCCGCCCACCCACGACGGTGCCCGCGTCGGTCATACCACCCGCAGGTCTTTGCCGGTGCGGGTCAGGATCTCGGCACCGCCGTCGCGGACGACGAGGGTGTCCTCGATACGGACGCCACCGCGGCCCGCGTGGTACACGCCGGGCTCGACGGTGACCACCGCGCCCGCAGGAAGTGTACCGGTGGCCCCGGACGACACCGGCGGCGCTTCATGCACGCGGAGTCCGACCCCGTGCCCCAGCCCGTGCGTGAACAACTCACCCGCGCCGGCCTCGTCGATCACCGCACGCGCGGCGCGGTCCACCTCCGCGCCCGTCACTCCCGCGCGGACGGCGGCGACGCCCGCCTCCTGCGCCCGGCGCACCAACTCGTATGTGTCGCGCTGGAACGCATCCGCGGCGCCGAGGACCACGGTGCGCGTCATGTCCGAGTTGTACCCGCCGACCACGGCACCGAAATCCATCTTGACCAGGTTCCCGTGGCGCAGGACGTCATCGGTGGGCCGGTGGTGCGGGATGGCCGAGTTGGCGCCGCACGCGATGATCGTCTCGAACGCGATCGCCTCGGCGCCGTGCTCGAACATCAGCCACTCGAGCCGGCGCGCCACCTGGCGCTCGCTGCGCCCCGGCGCCAGCGCCCCCTCGGCGAGGAGATCACGCAGCGCCGCGTCGCCGACTGCGCAGGCACGCGCGATGAGGGCGATCTCGCCGTCGTCCTTGACCAGCCTGGCGCCTTCCACCACGCCGGTGGTCGGCACCAGTTCCACGGACGCGGGCGCCGACGTGAGGCGGTGGTCGAGCGCCGCATGATCCGCGACGCTCATCGCCGACGCCTCGAAGCCGACCGGCGCGCGGCCCGGGCCCGCTGCGGTGTGCCGTGCGAAGTGATCGGCGATCACCGCATGGGCGCAGTCGCGGTCGATCAGCACGCGCAGGCCCGGGGCCTGCTGCGCCGCCTGCTCGGTGTAGCGGCCGTCGGTGGCCAGGACCGTCGCGGAATCGTTGGAACCCGCCTGGTCGTCGGCCCCCGCCGCGCCACCGAGCGGATCCGCAGCGACGATCAGCAGCGCCGCGTTGGAGCCGGTGAAACCCGAGAGGTAACGCACGTTGACCAGGTCGGTGACGACGAGCATCGGCACACCGCGACCGCGGAGCGCCGACCGTACGGCGGCGCGCCTGCCGGCATGCACGCGGGGCGCCGCGCCTTTCGGATTCTCGGCCTGAGGGTCCGGGATCTTCGTCACCCGGCACACGCTACCGACCGCACACCTGTGGGTCAGGCCACAGCCGCCTTACCGGACGGTTAGTATCAGTCCATGTTCAGTTGGGTACTGCGATCGATCGTGATGACAGTGGTGCACGTCGTGGCGCGCATCGTCCTCGGCGTGGCCGTCACCGCCGCGCCACTGCACGGCACGGTATCGCGCTATACGGCGTTGGCCATCGTGGTTCTCATCGCGCTCGTGTGGGCCGGGATCGACGGCGTGATCGACGCGCGCCGCCACCCGCTCGTGGAGGACCGCACCGATCTGATCATGCGGTGGATCATCACGGGCGTCATCACCGGACTCGTCGCCGGATTCATCTGCCACCTGCTCGAGGCCGCGGGGGTGGACGGCATCGGATCGCGCACCTGGTTCTTCGACCTCACCTCGGGCGCGGCCGGCACGGCGCTGATGATCATCCTGCCCGCGGCCGCCGGTATCGGGCTGGGCCGGTGGATCGGCAAGTCCGGCGTCGACCCGGACGAAGAGGCCGAGGAGCGCAGGCAGCGGCGCCACGAGATCGCGCTCAGCGGCGTCGGCGGCGAGGAGTAGCCGGGCCCCGGGCCGCGCAGCCCGTTGGACCCGCGCGGCCCGTCAGCCCGCGAGGCTCGTCAGCCCGCGAGGAAGCGGATCGCGGCGTCGTAGCCGGCCACGCCGAGCCCCACGATCACCCCGGTGGCGATGGGACTCAGGTAGGAGTGGTGCCGGAAGTCCTCCCGTGCGTGCACGTTGGAGATGTGCACCTCTACCAGCCTGCTCAGCTCGGCGCAGGCGTCGCGCAGGACCACCGAGGTGTGGGTGAGGCCGCCGGCGTTGAGCACCACCGGGTCGCCGTCGTCGGCCGCCTGGTGGATCCACTCGAGCAGCGTGCCCTCGTGATCGGACTGGCGCACCACCACCTCGACGCCCAGCGCGCGGCCCAGCTCCGTGCACCGGCGCTCCACTTCCGCATGCGTGGTGGCGCCGTACACCTCGGGCTGCCGTGTGCCCAGCCGCCCCAGGTTGGGGCCGTTGATCACCTGGATCCGATTGGCGGTCACAGGAACACCCCGCGGCTGCCCGGTGCGTTGTTGCGTGCCACTTCCGAGTACGCGCCGGCGATGAGAGTCGGGTCGGGCGCCTCGAGCCTGCCCGGCTTCGCCAGTCCGTCGAGCACGACGAACCTGAGCATCCCGGAGCGGTTCTTCTTGTCTGACTGCATGCGCTCGAGCAGTGCGGGCAGTGCGTCCGGGTCGTAGGTGGTGGGCAGCCCCAGCGAGGACAGCACCGTGCGGTGCCGGTCTGCGGTGGCGTCGTCCAGACGGCCGGCCAGGCGCGCGAGCTCTGCGACGAACACCATGCCCACGGCCACCGCCGCCCCGTGCCGCCACTTGTAATGCTCGAGCCTTTCGATGGCGTGGCCCAAAGTGTGCCCGTAGTTGAGGATCTCGCGCAGGCTCGATTCGCGCAGGTCCTGCGAGACCACGTCGGCCTTGACCTGAATGGCGCGCCGCACCAGTTCGGGAAGCACCTCCCCGGTGGGGTCGACGGCCGCTTCCGGGTCGGCCTCCACCAGCTCCAGGATCGTCGGGTCGGCGATGAAGCCCGCCTTCACCACCTCGGCCATGCCGGAGATAATCTCGTTGCGCGGCACCGTCTCCAGAGTGGCCAGGTCCACGAAGACCGCTGCGGGTTCGTGGAAGGAGCCGACGAGGTTCTTGCCGGCGTCGGTATTGATGCCGGTCTTGCCGCCGACCGCCGCGTCCACCATGGCGAGCAGCGTCGTGGGGATGTGCACGACGCGCACGCCGCGCATCCACGTGGCGGCCACGAACCCGGCGAGGTCGGTGGCCGCTCCCCCGCCCAGGCTGATCACCGCGTCCTGGCGTCCCAGGCCGATGCGCCCGAGCACCTCCCAGCAGAATCCGGCGACGGGCAGCTCCTTGCCCTCCTCCGCGTCGGGGATCTCGATGCGGTGCGCGTCGACTCCGGCGTCCGCGAGCTGTTCGCGCACCACCTCCGCCGTCTCGGTGAGCGTGGGCTGGTGGAATATCGCCACGGTGCGGGTGCCGCGCAGCTCATCGACGATGTCGCCCAGCAGCCCGCGCCCGATCACCACCGGGTACGGACGTTCCCCTGCCACCTGCACGCGGACCGGTTCGGCCGGCGTCGTATCGCTCACCTGCGACCTCCTGGGATCTAGTGGTGCTGTTCACCGATGGTGCCGTGCTGACCGCCGGCGTGTCCGGCGGCGTCTGTTTCCGTCGACTCGATCAGCCCGGCGATCTCGCGGACCACCTTGCCGGGGCTGCGCCTGTCAGTGTGGACCACCAGCGTGGCCACCTCTTCATACAGCGGGCGCCGCTCGCGGATGAGTTCGCGGTACCGTCCCGCGGGGTCGTCGCCCTGCAGAAGGGGCCTGGTCTCGTCGTCCTTGCCCGGGTGTCCGCGCAGCCGGCCCGCTATTCCGGTGCGCAGCAGCCCCTCGTGGGCGCTGATGTCCAGGAACACCACGGCATGGCCGCGCAGGAGCGCACGGGTGCGCGCGGAGAGCACCGCCCCACCGCCCAGCGAGACCACCCCGTCGGAGCGCTGCAGCGATTCGCGCACCACGTCCTCTTCGATGCGGCGGAACGCCGCCTCCCCGTCGGCGGCGAAGATCTCGCGGATCGGGCGGCCCTCGCGGCGCTCCACCTCGGAGTCCGTGTCGACGATGCCCACGCCCAGCGCGGAGGCGAGCCTGCGACCGATGGTGGATTTTCCGGCGCCGGGCGGCCCCACCATCACTGCGCGGGGCGCCATCAGTGCTCGAGCCGTTCCCGGACCGCGCTCAGATAGCCCTCCACGTTACGTCGGGTCTCGGGGAGGGAGTCGCCGCCGAACTTCTCCAGCGCCGCCTGCGCCACCACCAGTGCCACCATCGACTCCGCCACCACTCCGGCCGCGGGCACCGCGCACACGTCCGAGCGCTGATGGATGGCCACCGCCTCCTCCCCGGAGGCCATGTCGATGGTCTTCAGGGCGCGGGGCACCGTGGAGATCGGCTTCATCGCCGCGCGCACGCGGAGCGGCTCGCCGTTGGTCATGCCGCCCTCGAGGCCGCCCGCCCGGTTGGTGGACCGTACGATCCCGTCCACGCCCGGCACCATTTCGTCGTGGGCGAGGCTGCCGCGCCGGCGCGCGGTCTCGAAACCGTCGCCGATCTCGACGCCCTTGATCGCCTGGATGCCCATGAGCGCCCCGGCCAGCCGCGAGTCCAGGCGGTCGGCGCCGGCGGTGAACGAGCCGATGCCCACGGGCAGGCCGCTGACCACCACCTCCACGACCCCGCCGAGGGTGTCGCCCTGCTTCTTGGCGGCGTCGATCTCGGCGACCATCGCCTCTTCGCCGGCCTTGTCGAGGGCGCGCACGGGGCTCGCGTCGATGCGGTCGCGGTCGTCGTAGGCGGGCACGCCCGGCTCTTCCGCGCCGGCGCCGCCGATCTCGACCACGTGCGAGACCACCTCGACCCCCAGGGCCTGACGCAGGAATGCGCGGGCGACGGTGCCCGCGGCGACGCGTGCCGCGGTCTCACGGGCGCTGGCCCGCTCGAGCACGGGGCGCGCGTCGTCGAAACCGTACTTGAGCATTCCGGAGTAGTCGGCATGACCGGGCCGGGGCCGGGTGAGCGGCGCGTTGCGGGCCTGGTCGGTGAGCTCCGCGGGGTCGATGGGGTCGGCCGACATGACCTGCTCCCATTTGGGCCACTCGGTGTTGCCGATCTGGATGGCGACCGGGCCGCCGAGCGTCTCCCCGTGGCGCACGCCGCCGAGGATGGTCACCTGGTCCGCCTCGAACTTCATCCGCGCGCCGCGGCCGTAACCGAGGCGACGGCGGCCCAGCTCGCCCGCGATGTCTTCGGTGGTCACCTCGACCCCGGCCACCATGCCCTCGAGCATGGCGACGAGGGCGGGACCGTGGGATTCTCCGGCAGTCGTCCAACGCAGCACGGACCCAATCCTGCCATGAGCCGGGCGATTACCCCTCATCCGGCCGCGAGGAGCGCGGCCAGCGACGCGATGCACATCGACGGCCCGTGCGGCCAGGCGGCATTCCGCGTCCGGCCGGACACGGCGATCCCGCACATCGCGGTCAGGAGCAGCGCTCCCGTCGCGGCGGCGAGCCACGCGTCGCCGCCGCCCAGCGCGGTGGCCGCCCCCAGCCCGGCCGCCAGCTTCGCATCCCCCGCCCCCATCGCCGCCGGCCGCAGCAGGTGCATGCACAGATAGGCGGCCGTCAACAGGCCCGCGCCCCACAGCGCGGCAGCGCCGTGGCCGGCCGCCCCGGCCGCGGCGAGGATCGCCGCGGCGCCCGGGATCGTGAGGAGATCGGGCAGGCGCAGATTACGCAGGTCGACGACGCCGAGAATCGCGCACCATGCGGCGAGCGCGAGCGCCCCGACGGCCGCCGGAAGCAGGCCGGCCGTGGCGCAGCGCGCGGCCAGGGCGAGGCCGAGTCCGCAGGTCGCCGCGGAGTACGCAGCGGCGGCGCCGACCGAGCGGCGCCGGATGCCGCATGCGGCGCCGCGGTCCTTCGCGCATTCCCCCATGACGACCAGCATCGCCCGCCCTGGCGCCGCAGACCGGCATCCGCGGCGCGGCGACCTGGCGTGATGCAGGAACCTGTGCAGAACGCGCACGTATCCACAGGCCGCCGCGCCAGGCGGCCGATGCCGGGAATCAGCCGAGCGCCGCCGCCATCGCCGCACGCGGCGCGGGCTTGCCGGTGAACTGTTCCACCTGCCCGTACGCCTGCCCGAGCAGCATGGCCAAGCCGCCGACCACGACGCCGCCGCCGTCGAGCACCGCGCGCGCGGCCGACGTCGGCCACGGGTGGTAGGCCACGTCGAGGAACCGGCGGGCGGAGGCCAGCGCGCCCGCCAGCGCTGCGGCGGCGTCGCCGGGCAGGGTGCTGATCACGAGGGGGGCCTGTGCGCAGGCCTCGGCGAAGCCCGCGGACCCCAGCGTCACCACGTGCGGGTCGAGCCCGGCGCGCCGGGCGCAGTCGACCGCCCCCACCGCGCGAGTGGTGTCCCGGACCGCCAGCGTCACCTCGCCGGCGCCGCGGTCGGCCAGGGCGACGAGGGCCGGCCGCGCAGTGCCGCCCGCGCCGAGGATCACCGCCGGAGGGGCGTCCGCCAGGCCGGCCCCCCGCGGCGCGTCGAGCTCGTCGAGCGCCGCGGTGACGCCGTCGATGTCGGTGCAGTCGGCCCGCCACCCGCCCGGGATCCGCACCAGGGTGTTGGCGGCGCCCACCAGCTCGGCGCGCGCCGTCCGCTCGGCCGCGATGGCGAGTGCGGCGAACTTGCCGGGCATCGTCACCGACAACCCCACCCATTCGGGGCCGAGCGCGCCCACCAGGCCCGGCAGCGCGTCCGCGTCGCACTCGATGCGCTCGTAGGTCCAGTCCGCCAGCCCCAGCGCGCGGTAGGCGGCCAGGTGCAGCTGCGGGGACCGCGAATGCGCGATGGGGCTGCCCAGCACGCCCGCCTTCCGGGGGCGGTCAGCGTCCACTGTCGAGCACCCCCGCCGCCTGGGCCTTCTTGATGTTCTCCAGGTGTTCGTCGTAGTTGTCGGTGAACAGGGTGGTGCCGTCCTTGCTGACGGTGGCGAAGTACAGCCAGTCGCCGGGCGCCGGGTTCTCCGCGGCCTGCAGCGCCTTCTGCCCGGGCGCGGAGATCGGAGTGGCGGGCAACCCCTCCATCGCGTACGTGTTCCACGGCGTGGTGCGGGCGCGGTCGGCGTCGGTGGTCGCCACCTCCTGCTTGTCGAGCGCGTAGTTGACGGTGGAATCGAACTGCAGCTTCTGCCCCTTGGCCAGGCGGTTCAGGATCACGCGCGACACCTTGGGGTAGTCGTTCGGAGGCGCCTCGCGCTCGATGAGGGAGGCGGCGACGAGCGTGTCGTAGGGGCTCAGCCCCGTCCGGGACCCCGCATCGGAGATCCCGCTCGATTCGAACGCGTCCGCGGACTGGGTGAACATGGTGCGCAGCACGGTGGCGGGGTCGTCCGTCGGGTTGAAGTTCCAGCTTCCCGCCATGATCAGCCCCTCGTAGCGGCGCTGCGGCTCCTGGACCGCCCGCACCCTGTCCACCGCCCACGACGGGACCCCCATCCGGGCCGGGTCGGTGGTGGCGAGCGCCTGCGAGAGCTGCTCGACGGTGAGGCAATCGCGTGACCCGTGGTCGTCCATGCAGCTCGCGTTGGAAATGAGCCGCAGGATGCCGGGCGTGGTGTTGCCCTTCACCGTGCTGATGTCGGCCAGCTGTCGCCCCTCGGGGATGACGACGGCCCCCACGCGCCCCGTCGCCGACGTCATCTGCTGGACGGCGGATTCGCCGGACATCTCGGTCTTCACCTGGTAGTACCCGGGGTGGATCGTGCTCATCGCGGCGTTGCCCTGCGCGGCGTCGAGGAAGGCCTGGGCGCTCTTGACCACGTCCCGGTCGTAGAGCGTGTTGGCGATCGCGGTGGTGCTGTCGCCGGCCGCCACCTCGATGACGACGCCTTGATCGCCGGTGCCGGAGTAGTCCGGCGGCCCGCCGAAGAACGAGCCCAGCAACGCTTTGCCGCCGATGAACGCGACGGCGATGAGCGCCGCCAGCCCCAGCAGCGCGAACACCGTGCCCCGCCGTCGGCGCCGTTGGGCTGCCTGGCCGGCGCGCCGCCGGCCGTGGCGGCCGGACCGCTGCGACCGACGGGGGCCTCCCGGGCCGCCGTCGCCCGGCGCACCCGCGTCGCCGCCGCCGGTGACGGGTCCGTCGTCCGCACCTCCGCCGACCGATCCGCCGCCGACGTAACGGGGGGCCACCCGTTCGCGCGGCCACACGTACTCACCACGGTGCCGGTGCGATCCGGACGCGCCCGGATGGCCGCTTCCGCGCCGGGCGCCGTGCCCCGCGTCGCCGCCCGCGCGCGGGCTGTCCGCCTCGCTGGGGTGGTGGTCCGTCACTGGCCGTCCTCCGCATCGTCGCTGCCCGGTCGTGTCCCGCGAGTCCCCGCCGCACCGGCATCCGCCGCGGCGGCGGCCGCTTTGGCACGCTCGAGCCAATCCTGCAGTATCGCCACCGCTGCGGCCTGGTCGATCACCGACCGCCCGCGCCGAGTGTCGACTCCGCTGCGGTGGAGCGACTGCTGCGCGGTGACCGTGCTGAACCTCTCGTCGGCGAACAGTACCGGTACCGGGGCGATGACCCCCTCGAGGACACGCGCGAACGCACGCACCGTCGCGGTGGCCTTGCCCTCGGTGCCCCGCAGCGTCCGGGGAAGCCCGACGATCACCGCGACGGCCTCGTACTCGTCCACCAAAGCCGCTATGCGGCGGATGTCCGGCGCCTGCGCGTGATTCTTCTTGGCGCGCTGCACCGTCTCGACGGGGGTCGCCAGAATCCCGTCGGGGTCGCAGGAGGCCACCCCGACGCGTACCGAGCCGACGTCGATCGCCAGCCGCCTGCCCCTGTCCCAGCCCGCGGCGGCGGGCTCCGGGTCAGCGATCGGTCAGCTCCGCGCGCAGAGCGGCGACCGCAGCCTCGACGCCGCCGGGGTCGGTGCCCGCGCCCTGCGCGAGGTCGGGTTTGCCGCCTCCGCGTCCACCGATCGCCGGGGCGAAGGCCTTGACCAGGTCGCCCGCCTTGAGTCCGGCGTCGCGGGCGGCGCCGGACGTGGCGACCACGAACGGGACCTTGCCGCCGTCGTCGCCGAAGAGCACCACCACCGAGGCCGCGTCGCCGAGCCGCCCGCGGACGTCGCCGGCGAGCGCGCGCAGCTCGTTCCCGCCGCCCCCGCCTGGTGCCTTGGCAGCCACCAGCAGCACGTCGCCCACCCGCTCGGCCGACTCCGCGATGGGCCCCGCCGCCGCGGCCAGGGAGGCGCTCTTGGCCTTCTCCACCTCGCGCTCGGCCACCTTGAGCCTGTCGATGAGGTTCTCCACCCGGCCGGGCACGTCCTCGGACGGCACCTTGAGCAGCGTCGCCACGCCCTGCAGCAGGGCCCGCTCGCGCGCCATGTGCTTCATCGACTCGGTGCCCACGAACGCCTCGATGCGCCGGACCCCCGAGCCCACCGACGACTCCCCCAGCACGGTGATGGGGCCGATCTGCGAGGAGTGCGCCACGTGGGTGCCGCCGCAGAGTTCCATGGAGAACGGACCGCCGATCTCGACCACCCGGACCTCGTCGCCGTAGTTCTCGCCGAACAGCGCCATCGCGCCCATCTCCTTCGCCGCGTCCAGCGAGGTTTCGATGGTGTTGACGGTGTGGTCGGCGCCGACGGCGGCGTTGGACACGTCCTCGATCTCCTGGCGCGTCGTCTCGCTGAGCCCGCCCTGCCAGTGGAAGTCGAAACGCAGGTAGCCGGGCTTGTTGAGCGACCCGGCCTGGACGGCGTTGGGCCCGAGCACCTGCCGCAGCGCACCGTGCACCATGTGGGTGCCGGAGTGGCCCTGGGTTGCGCCGTGCCGCCACGACGAATCGACCTGGGCCAGCACGGCGTCGCCCTCGGTCACCTGGCCGCGGTCCACGCTGACCTTGTGCACCCAGAGCTTCTTGGCGATCTTCTGCACGTCGTTCACCGTGAGCCGGGTGCCGTCGGCGGTGATGACGCCGGCGTCGGCGATCTGCCCGCCGGCCTCCGCGTAGAGCGGGCTGCGGTCGAGGATCACCTCGACCTCCTCGCCCGCCACTGCGGTGGGCACGCGCACGCCGTCGCGCACCAGGGCCAGGACGGTGGCCTCCGTGTTGAGCTCGTCGAAGCCGGTGAACTCGGTGGGATGCCCGTCGACCAGCTCCCGGTACACCGTCAGGTCGGCGTGCGCGTGTTTACGCGCCTGCGCATCGGCCTTGGCGCGGGCGCGCTGCTCGGCCATGAGCGCGCCGAACCCCTCGCGGTCCACCTCCAGGCCGGCCTCGGCCGCCATCTCCAGGGTCAGGTCGATGGGGAAACCGTAGGTGTCGTGCAGCGTGAACGCGTCGGCCCCGCCGATGCGCGCCGAGCCCTGCGACCTCGTCTGCCGGGCGACGTCCTCGAACAGTTTGGAGCCGGAGGCCAGCGTGCCCAGGAAGGCCGCCTCCTCGCCCACAGCGACGTTCCGGACGCGGTCGTAGTCGGTCTCCAGTTGCGGGTAGGACGGCGCCATGGCCACCCGGACGGTGTCCATGAAGGCGCGCATCGTCGGCTGGTCCGCGCCCAGCAGCCGCGCCGAGCGCACGATGCGGCGCAGAAGCCGGCGCAGCACGTAGCCGCGGCCGTCGTTGCCCGGGTTGACGCCGTCGAGGATCAGCATCGCGGCCGTGCGGGCGTGGTCGGCGATCACCCGGAAGCGCACGTCCGACGCGGCGTCGGAGCCGTACCGGCGGCCGGTGAGCTCCTCGGCCCTGTCGATGACGGGCCGCAGAAGGTCGGTCTCGTAGACGTTCTCGACGCCTTGCAGCAGGAAGGCCACGCGCTCGACGCCCATGCCGGTGTCGATGTTCTTGCGGGGCAGCGGGCCCAGGATCTCGTAGTCGTCCTTGCTGGTGCCCTCGCCGCGCTCGTTCTGCATGAACACGAGGTTCCAGATCTCGATGTAGCGGTCCTCGTCCGCCTCGGGTCCGCCCTCGCTGCCGTATGCCGGGCCGCGGTCGTAGAAGATCTCGGAGCACGGACCGCACGGCCCCGGGATGCCCATCGACCAGTAGTTGTCCGTCATCCCGCGGCGCTGGATCCGCTCGGCCGGCAGGCCCACCTCGTCGCGCCAGATGCCGAAGGCCTCGTCGTCGTCCAGATAGACGGTGGCCCACAGCCGCTCGGGGTCGAACCCGAAGCCGCCGTCGTCCTGCGCACCCGTGAGCAGCGTCCACGCGAACGTGATCGCCTCGCGCTTGAAGTAGTCGCCGAACGAGAAGTTGCCCGCCATCTGGAAGAAGGTGTTGTGACGCGTGGTGATGCCCACCTCCTCGATGTCCAGGGTGCGCACGCACTTCTGGATGGAGGTGGCCCGGCTGTAGGGGGCGCTCTGCTGGCCCAGGAAGTAGGGCACGAAGGGCACCATGCCCGCGTTGACGAAAAGCAGGTTCGGGTCATCGAGGAGCAACGATGCGCTTGCGACCTCGGTGTGACCGTTCTTCACGTAGTGGTCGAGGAAGCGCTTGCGAATCTCGTGGGTCTGCACCTGGAATCCTTCGAATCTGCCGGTTGTGTCTCGCTGCTGCCGCGGGTGTGCGCCGGGCCGGACGGGCGGCCGCGGGCCGGATCCAGCTTACCGCCCGGACTTCCGGCGCCATGCCCGCGCACGCGGCGACCCGCGGCCGGTGTCGTCGCCGCCGGTCAGCGGCCCCGCACGATACGACGCAGCTTGGGCAGCCGCTCGCTGAGTCCGCGCTCCGCCCCGTGCGCGGTGGGCGTGTAGTAGTCCACGCCCACCAGCTCGTCGGGCGGGTACTGCTGCGGAACCACGGCCGACGGCGCGTCGTGCGGGTACTTGTAGCCGACGGCGTTGCCCAGGCCCTGCGCGCCCTTGTAGTGGCCGTCGCGCAGGTGCGGCGGGACCATCCCGGCCCTCCCGCGGGAGACGTCCGCCATCGCCTGCGAGATGGCGGCGTTGACGGCGCCGGACTTGGGCGCGGACGCCAGGTGGATCGTCGCCTGCGCCAGCGCCAGGCGCGCCTCGGGCAGCCCCACCAGCTGGACCACCTGCGCGGCCGCGGCCGCCGCCTGCAGGGCCGTCGGGTCCGCCATGCCGACGTCCTCGCTCGCGTGGATCATCAGGCGGCGGGCGATGAACCGGGGGTCCTCCCCCGCCACGATCATCCGGGCCAGGTAGTGCAACGCCGCGTCCACGTCGGAGCCCCTGATGGACTTGATGAACGCGCTGATGACGTCGTAATGCTGGTCGCCGTCGCGGTCGTAGCGCACTGCGGCCCGGTCCACCGCGGATTCGACCGTCGGCAGGTCCACGGCGACCGGGCCGTCGGACGCGCCCGCGCGCGCGACGGCCACGTCCGCCGCCGCCTCCAGGGTGGTCAGCGCGCGCCGCGCGTCCCCGCCCGCCAGGGCCACGAGGTGATCGAGGGCGTCGTCGTCCACGGTGATCGTGCCCCCGTAGCCGCGCTCGTCGTCCACCGCGCGGCGCAGCAGGGCGGCGATGTCCGGCACGGTCAACGGCTGCAGCTGCAGCACCAGCGAGCGCGAGAGAAGGGGCGAGACGACGGAGAACGACGGGTTCTCCGTCGTGGCCGCGACCAGCAGCACGATGCGGTTCTCCACGGCGGACAGCAGGGCGTCCTGCTGGGTCTTGGAGAACCGGTGGACCTCGTCGATGAACAGCACGGTCTGCGTTCCCTGCGCCGCGCGCCGCCGCGCCACCTCGATGATCGCCCGGACTTCCTTGACGCCGGCCGACAGCGCCGACAGCGACTCGAACCGGCGCCCGGTGGTGGACGAGATCAACGAGGCGAGCGTGGTCTTGCCGGTGCCGGGCGGACCGTAGAGGATCACCGAGCTCGCGCCCGCGCCCTCGACCAGCCGACGCAGCGGAGCGCCGGTGTCCAGCAGGTGCTGCTGTCCCAGCACTTCGTCGAGCGTCCGCGGCCGCATGCGCACCGCGAGCGGGGCGCCGGGGTCCGGCGCCGGGCGTGCCGCACCCGCGTCGTCGCCCGGCGTACCCATCAGCTCCATGGAACCGTCGTCGTCATCGAACAGCGCGGGCGCTGCGCCGTCGTCGGCGTCGTCCCCGTGCCGCCCGCGCAGGCCCGTCACTCTTCGAGCGCCCCCAGCACGGCGCGGGCGTGGTCGCCGACGGCGGCATCGCCGAGGTTGTCGGCGAACGCCGCCAGGATCGCCCACCGGCGGCGCAGCGCGGGCCGCCGGCCCACAGCGAGTTCATGCTGGCGCAGCCACGACTCGGCGTCCTCGTCGACGTGCATGTCCGGGCCGGAGGGGTCGAGGAACAGCCACGTGCTCAGCCACAGCCACACGAGCATCGCCGCCAGCAGCCGCGAGTACAGGACCGAGTCGTCGCGGAGCTGCGGGAACACGGAGACGACCTCCGCGCGCCACGCCTCCACCATCTCCTCCACCTGGTCCTGGCTGAGTTCCAGCGCGCACAGGCACGTGGGGAACGACGCCAGCGCGTAGCTGATGTCCAGGGTGGCGTCGCGGAACCCGCCCCACTCGTAGTCGAGGAACTTCACCCCGCCCTCGTTGACGAGGATGTTGTCCGGGCACAGGTCCGCGGTGCTGAACGCCCGGAAGCGCCCGCCGTCGAACAGCTCCCGGCCACTGGCTGCGGTGGCCCGCACGTCCTCGGGCACCGCGACGGCGAGTATGTCCTGCAGCATCGAGGGCACCTCGTCCACCGCGCGCGCCGCCTGCGCGTTCAGCGGGTGAGCCTCGTCGACGCCCGCGGTGCGGTGCAGCAGCGTCGTGTAGTCCTCCTCGCGGCCGTACGTGCTGGAATGCATCCGGCCCAGCGACTGCGCGAGCGCCATCAGCGAATGCGTCACCTCCGACGTGTCACGGCGGGCGAGCAATTCGCCCATCGCGGGGGCGTCGCCCAGGTCGGAGAGCACCAGCAGGCGCGCGTCCAGGTCGTAGGCGACCAGCTCCGGGCCCGGGCGGTGCGCGGCGGACAGCGAATTGCAGAACTGGTAGGAGACCGCCTCGCGCCGGAAGGACTCGTCGATCTGACCGTCCGCCAGTTGCCGGTTGCCGCCCAGGACCTGCTTGAGCACCAGCGTCCGCGGCAGCGAGAACGGATTCTCCGCCACGCGCACCCGCAGCACGACGGTGTCTCCACCGCCGCCGAGGTCCGTCGCGTCCACCAGACGTACTGCGGCGCCTGTGCGCCGCTTGAGCAGCTCCTGGGCCGCCTCCACCACCTCGTCCACGGGGTCAGGCCATCCATCCCGAATGCGGTCTACGATTGTCGCGGTCATCACATCCCAAACTACCCGGCCGCCGTGGCCGAGCACCTGTCAAATCTAGTCGGCGCGGATCACGATTCGATACCGAACGCGTTCCGTCGTCGTCGCGCCTGCGACGCTACCCCGGACACGGGGCATCCGCCCCGTTCCGGCGGCTTCCGGCGCGTTCCGCCGGCTCACGCCCCGGCGGCGTCGGATCCCCGGTCGGCGGACCCCGGGTCAGCGGACTCGTCCTCCGGCTCGTAGTCGATGCCGGACTCCGCGCGCTGCTCGGCGGTGATCGGCGCAGGTGCGTCGGTGAGCGGATCCACCCCGCCGCCCGACTTGGGGAACGCGATGACCTCGCGGATCGAGTCGACACCGGCCAGCAGCGCGGTGATCCGGTCCCAGCCGAAGGCGATGCCGCCGTGCGGGGGTGCGCCGTAGGAGAACGCGTCGAGCAGGAAACCGAACTTCTCCCTGGCCTCCTCCTCGCCGATGCCCATCACCGCGAACACCCTCTCCTGGATGTCCTTGCGGTGGATGCGGATGGAGCCGCCGCCGATCTCGTTGCCGTTGCAGACGATGTCGTAGGCGTAGGCCAGCGCCGAACCCGGGTCCGTGTCGAAGCTGTCCAGGAACTCCGGCTTGGGCGAGGTGAACGCGTGGTGCACCGCGGTCCAGGCGCTGTGGCCCAGCGCCACGTCACCCTCTGCGGTCGCGTCGGACGCGGGCTCGAACATCGGCGCGTCGACCACCCACACGAACGCCCAGGCGTCCGGGTCGATCAGGTCGAGCTTGCGGGCGATCTCGCCGCGTGCAGCGCCCAGCAGCGCGCGCATCGGCTTGGTGGCGCCGGCGGCGAAGAAGATGCAGTCCCCGGGCGCGGCGCCGACGTGGGCCGCCAGCCCCGCACGCTCGGCCTCGGTGATGTTCTTGGCGACCGGGCCGCCCAGGGTCCCGTCCTCCTGCACCAGCACGTAGGCCAGCCCCTTGGCGCCGCGCTGCTTGGCCCACTCCTGCCACGCGTCGAGCTGGCGGCGGGGCTGGCCCGCACCGCCCGGCATCACCACGGCGCCCACGTACTCCGACTGGAACACGCGGAAGGTGGTGTCCTTGAAGTAGTCGGCGCACTCGACCAGCTCGATGTCGAAACGCAGATCAGGCTTGTCGGATCCGTAGCGGCGCATGGACTCGACGTAGGTCAGCCGCGGGAACGGGGCGTCGAGCGTGATCCCCTTGACCGCCCACAGCCCGGCGAGGATCTGCTCGGCCAGGGCGATCACGTCCTCCTGGTCGACGAAGCTCATCTCGACGTCGAGCTGGGTGAACTCGGGCTGGCGGTCGGCGCGGAAGTCCTCGTCGCGGTAGCACCGGGCGATCTGGTAGTACCGCTCCATACCCGCGACCATGAGCAGCTGCTTGAACAGCTGGGGGCTCTGCGGCAGCGCGTAGAAGGTGCCGGGGCGCAGCCGTGCCGGCACCAGGAAGTCGCGGGCGCCCTCGGGGGTGGAGCGCGTCATGGTCGGCGTCTCGATCTCGACGAAGTCGTGGCTCTCGAGCACCCGGCGTGCCGCGGCGTTGACCTTGGAGCGCAGGCGCAGCGCCGCGCCCGGGCCCTCGCGGCGCAGGTCCAGGTAGCGGTAGCGCAGGCGCGCCTCCTCGCCCGGGTTGTCGTCGAGCTGGAACGGCAGCGCGGCCGCTTCCGAGAGCACCTCGAGTGCGGAGGCGTTGACCTCGATGGCGCCGGTGGGCAGCTCCGGGTTCTCGTTGCCCTCGGGGCGGATCTCCACCCTGCCGGTGACCTTCACGCAGAACTCCGAACGCAGGCGGTGCGCCGCCTCCGCCACCGCGCTCTCGCGGAACACCACCTGGGCCACGCCGGAGGAATCGCGCAGGTCGATGAAGATCACGCCGCCGTGGTCACGGCGACGCGCCACCCAGCCGGTGAGCGTGACGGTCGAATCGGCGTGCTCGGCTCGCAGGGAACCGGCCTCGTGGGTGCGCAGCACTGCTGTCCTCTCCATGGTGAGTCCACTCCGCGGGTGGCGCCTGGTCACGCCACACCCCGCCGATCTTACGGAGCGACCGGCCGCTGCGCGTGCGCGGGCCGTGCACCCGGGACGTCCGCGCACCCCGCGTCGGCGCACCGCGGTGAGACCCGCAGCACAACGACGCGCGGCCGCGCGGATACGGTGCGCACACGATGCATGCGCCGCGCCGGTTCGCGGCGGGGACGGAGACGGGTACGGATGAGTTCAGCGGACGAGCACCTGCGGGTCACGGAGATCTGGCGGTACCCCGTCAAATCGCTCGGCGGCGAGCGGCTCACCAGCGCGCAGGTGCACCGGGACGGGCTCGCGGGCGATCACCGGTGGGCCATCGTCGACGAATCCAACGGGACGGTGGCGAGCGCCAAGCGCACCCGGGTGTGGGGCGCGCTGCTGCAGTGCTCCGCACGCCTGGACCCCGGCGCCGACCCTGCCGACCCGGCCGCCCTGCGCATCACCACGCCCGACGGCGCCGAGTCTGCGGGCGACGACCCGGCCACCCTCGCCCGGCTCTCCGAGCTCTGCGGCCGCCCGCTGCGGCTGCAGTATTCGTCCGCCGTTCCGCCCGGCGGGATGACGATGGAGATGGAGTGGGCGCCCGAGACGCATGAGGGCATGGAGAAGGCCATCGAGTACTCGTCGGCCCGGGCCGCGCAGGACGCGGGATCCTCGGTCCCCGTGGGCGCCGTGCCCACCGGCGGCGGCCGCGGCCGGTACTACGACCTCGCACCCGTGCACATCGTCACCACCTCGAGCGTGCGCCGGCTGATCGACGACGACACCCCGATCCGGGCCGCGGTGCGCAGGTTCCGCCCCAACATCGTGGTGGGCGGCGACGACTGGGACGACGGCTATGTGGAGGACACCTGGCTGGGCGGCCCGATCGAGGCGGGCGCGCTGGGACTCACCCCGACGATCCCCGTCGGCCGGTGCGTCATGGTGACCCTGCAGCACGGCACCGTCGAGCGCGACCGGACCGCGCTGCGCCGGATCGCGGCCCGGCACCGGCGCGACGTCGGCTACGGCACCGCTCCCGCCCCTGCGCTCGGGATCTACGCCGACGTGCACCGGCCGGCGACGGTGGAGGTCGGCGATGCGGTGCGGGTCGGGGGGTGAGCTGGCGGGGTGGGCGGACGCGGTGAGCGGACGGCATGAGCAGGTGGCCGCCGTGCACAGGTGACCCGCCGCCGCCCCGCGCGCCGATTGCCACGACACGCCGGGGCAATGCGCGCGCGGCGAACCAACAGGCGCGCGCCGACACGGGTCTGATCCGCGCGCCCTCCGCCGAAACCGCCACCGCGCGGTGAGGGCTCCGGTTAGCGTGGCGGCACATCCCCGCGCCCTACGCAAGGATCCGCCATGGCCAGGACAGTCGCAGACCAGCTCGTGCAGTCCCTCGTCGACGCGGGTGTGCGCCGCATCTACGGCATCGTCGGCGACAGCCTCAACCCCGTCGTCGACGCGGTGCGGCGCACCGGGGGCGCGGCGCACGGCGGGATCGATTGGGTGCACGTGCGCCACGAGGAGGCGGCGGCGTTCGCGGCATCGGCCGAGGCGCAGACGACGGGCCGGCTGGCGGTGTGCGCCGGCTCGTGCGGGCCGGGCAATCTGCACCTGATCAACGGGCTCTACGACGCGCACCGCTCCGGCGCCCCCGTCCTGGCCATCGCCTCGCACATCCCCAGCACCGAGATCGGGCGCGGGTACTTCCAGGAGACCCACCCGGACCGGCTCTTCGTCGAGTGCTCGCTGTACTGCGAGCTCGTTTCCACCACCGATCAGGCGCCGCACCTGTTCCGCGCGGCCATCCAGGCGGCCTCGGCCGACGACGGCGTGGCGGTGGTGACGCTGCCCGGCGACATCGCCTCGCAGCCGGCCACGGCGCCGCTGCCGCCGGTCGCCCTGCCGTTCCCCTCCACCCTGGTGCCGGACGACGACGCCGTGCGCATGCTCGCCGACGCCGTGAATTCGGCGGAGAAGGTCGCGATCTTCGCCGGCTACGGCGCCCGCGACGCGCACGACGAGGTGGTGGCGCTCGCCGACGCCCTGGGCGCGCCGGTGGGACACTCGCTGCGCGGCAAGGACTTCATCCAGTACGACAACCCGTTCGACGTGGGCATGACGGGGCTGCTGGGCTACGGCGCCGCGCACGCCGGCATCCACGACGCCGACCTGCTGATCCTGCTCGGCACCGACTTCCCCTATTCGCAGTTCCTGCCCGACGACGTCGCCACCGCCCAGGTGGACACCTGCGCCTCGGTGATCGGGCGGCGCACCCCGGTGCAGTTCCCCGTGCACGGCGATGTGGGGGCCACCGTGCGGGCGCTGCTGCCGCGGATCCGCCGCAAGACCGACCGCGGCTACCTGGAGCGCTGGCGCAAGCGGCACGACGCGATCATGACGAAGTCCGTCGGCGCCTACACGCAGGACGTCGAGCATCTCGTGCCGATCCACCCCGAGTACGTGGCCTCGATCCTCGACGAGGTGGCCGCCGACGACGCGGTCTTCTCCGCGGACACGGGCATGTGCAACGTGTGGGCCGCGCGCTACCTCACCCCCAACGGGCGGCGGCGGTTCCTCGCATCGTCGCTGCACGGTTCAATGGCCAACGCGCTGCCGCACTGCATCGGCGTGCAGCTGGCGCACCCCGGCCGTCAGGTGGTGTCGATCTCCGGCGACGGCGGGCTGTCGATGCTGCTGTCCGAGCTGATCACCGTGGGCGCGTACCGCATCCCAGTCAAGATCGTCGTGTTCGACAATTCCACGCTGGGCATGGTCAAGGCGGAGATGCTGGTGGACGGGTTGCCGGACTTCGGTGTGGACGTGCCGCAGGTGGATTTCCGGGGCATCGCCGCGGCGGCCGGCATCGACGCGCGGCGCGTGGACAAGCCGGAGGACGTGCACGGCGCGCTCGAACACGCGATGGCCGTCGACGGCCCGGCGCTGGTGCAGGTGATCACCGATCCGCGGGCCCTGTCGATGCCGCCCACTGTCACCGGCGCACAGATCAAGGGGTTCGCGCTGGCGATGTCCAAGGTGGTCGTCGGCGGGGGCATGGGCGAGGCCGTCAGCCTGGCCCGGTCCAACCTGCGCAACATCCCCCGGCCCTGACCGTCATGCCGCCCGCGCCGCCTCCTCGAACAGCCACGCCATGACCAGGGCGCCCGGGTCGATGACGCCGCGGGCGGCCTCGCCGATGTAGCTGGCGCGCCCGCGCCGGGCGGTGATCCCCGCGGTGGATTCCGCCCCGCGCGCCGCCGCATCCGCCGCCGAGGAGAGAACCGTGGCCGGGGAGGACGCGTTCCCCACTCCCTCTTCGAGGGCCCGCACCGCCGGGTCGAGCGCGTCGATCATCGTCTTGTCGCCGGGCTGCGCGCCGCCGAGCGCCGTGATGGCGTCGAGCCCTGAGCGCGCGCCGCGGGCGAGGTCCGCGACGGTGAACCCGGCGGGTCCGGACCCGGCAGTAGCCCCGGCGGCGCCGGCGAGCCGGCGGAACCACACGCCGAACAGGGCGCCCGACGTGCCGCCCGCGTGGCCCAGATACGCGTCCGAGACCGCGGTGAAGGCCCGCTCCGGCGAGGACGCGGTGCGCAGCGCGTCGAGGTCGAGGGTGTCGAGCGCCGCGACCATGTTGGTGCCGAAGTCGCCGTCACCCGCCTGCCGGTCCAGACGGGTGAGCGCCGGCTCCTCGTCGATGACCCGGCCAGCCCAGGCGCCGAGCCACTCCCCGACGGCCCCGAAGCCGGTCGGCCGGACGTCCGGGCCGTCGGTCGCCGATGCGCCGCCGGCCGACTCGTCGCCCGGGGCCGCACCCCCGCCCGAGGGGGGCGCGGCGGCGCCAGCGGAACCGGCGGTGTGCACGCGGCGCGAGGGCGCGTTGGGCCAGGCGGGTGCGTCGGTGTCCGCGTCCCACAGTTCCAGGATCTCGTCGTCGCAGCGGATCAGCGTGATCGACGCGCCCGCCATGTCCAGCGCGGTGGTGAACGAGCCGACGATCGCGCGCGCGACGACCAGCCCGCGGTGCGCAAGGTGTTCGTGCAGCTCGCCGTAGAGCAGCTGCAGCTCCAGCGGGTGCGTGGCGCCGAGGCCATTGACGATCGCGATCAGCCTGTCGTCGTCCGCGGGCGGCAGCGCGTCGAGCACTCGGTCCGCGAGCAACGGCACCAGCTCGTGCGCGCGCATCGCGTCGCGGCGTTCGGTGCCCCGTTCGCCGTGGATGCCGATGCCGATCTCGATCTGTCCCTCCGGCAGGTCGAACGACGGTTCCTCCGCGCCGGGCAGCGTGCACGGTCGCAGGGCCACCGCCATGCTGCGCGCGCCGTCCGCCACCCGCCGGCCCAGCGCCGCCACGGCGGCCAGCTCGTCGCCCCGCGCGGCCGATGCCCCGCAGACCTTCTCCACGGCGATGGTCGCCGCGGTGCCCCGCATGCCCGGTCCGACGGCCTCCCCCGACTCGTCGGTGCCCTTGTCGCTGGCCACGTCGTCGGCCACCAGCACGTGTTCGACGGCGACGCCGTGCTCGCGGGCCAGGTCGGCGGCGATGCGGAAGTTGAGCACGTCGCCGGTGTAGTTCTTCACCACGTGCACCACCCCGGCGCCGGCGTCCACCGCGCGGGTCGCCGCGTCGATCTGCAGCGCGTTCGGCGACGTGAACACCAGGCCCGGGCACGCGCCGGCGAGCATGCCGCGCCCGATGAAGCCCGCGTGCATCGGCTCATGCCCCGACCCGCCGCCGGAGAGCACAGCGACCCGGCCGGGTGTGAGAGGGGCCCGGCGCGTCAGGTATCCGGGGTCGGGGTGCCAGGCCAGGTCGTCAGTGGCGGCCACGAGACCGCGGATCGCGTCGGCGACGAAGGACCTGGGGCTGTTGACGAACTGCGAATGGGCCATGGGCACTCGAGCACCTTTCCGCTTGCACCGGTTCCGCATCCGAGCCTATCGGCCCTCCCCGGCGTCGCGCGGGCACGACGATCCGTTCCGGCGCACCGGGCACCGGCGCGCTGCAGAATGGGGGCATGGAGGTACTCAGCGGAAGGATCCTGCTGCGGCCGTCGGACCTGTCCGCGTCGCAGTCGTTCTATCGGGACACGCTCGGCCTGGCGGTCGCCCGCGAGTTCGGGCCGCCCGCACATCCGGGGGTCGTGTTCTTCCTCGGCGGCGCGCTGCTGGAGGTTTCGGGGGGTGGGCCGGCGGGCGCGCGTGCGGGCATGGAGTTGTGGATGCAGGTCCGCGACGTCGAGGCCGAACATGCCCGCCTGGCCGCGGCCGGGGTGACGGTCCTGCGCGAGCCGCGCACCGAGCCATGGGGGCTGATCGAAATGTGGATCGCCGACCCGGACGGGGTGCGCATCGCTGTCGTGCAGATCCCGGAGGACCACCCACTGCGGCGCGACGTCAGAAGCTCCTGAGCCGCCCTTCAGAACCTGTGAGCCGGCCGTCCGGCCCCCCGTCCAGTCCGCGTCCCGGCCTGCGGATAAACAAGCGGACGGGCCTCGACGCACCGGGTAACACGGTGGTGGTGCGGCAGGCGCACGCAGGACCGCCGATCGAGGAGGCAGACCGAGTTGGGTACTGGGAAGACCGACGCCGGACGGACGAACGCCGCGGCGACGTTCGCCGAGGTGGTGCGCTCGCGCGCGGACGACGACAGCACGGGCCTGCTCTTCGAGGATCGCTCGTGGACGTGGCGCGAGGTGGTGCAGGAGGGCGCGGACCGCGCGGCACTGCTGGATTCGGCGGTCCCCGCCGCGCCCGGAGGACGACAGGTGCACGTGGGCGTGCTGCTGGAGAACGTGCCCGATTTCGTCTTCTGGCTGTGCGCGGCGTCGCTGTCCGGGGCCGTGGTCGTCGGCATCAACGCCAGCCGCAGCGGACCCGAACTCGCGCAGGACATCCGGCACGCGGACATCGACGTGATCGTCACTGAAGACCGCCTCGCGCATCTGATCACCGGCACCGGCCACGGGGTGCCCGGGCACCTGGTGTTCAACGTCGACCGCGACGACTACGCGGCGGCGCTCGCCCCGCATCGCGGCGCACCCCTGCCGGCGGAGTCGGCCGCGCCCGAACACATGGCGCTGCTGCTGTTCAGCTCCGGATCCACCGGTGCGCCCAAGGCCGTGATCGTGGGCCAGGGCCGCCTGGGCCGGCTCGCCGACGCGCTGATCGAGCGGGTCGAGCTGCGTCCGGATTCCGTCACCTACCTGTGCATGCCGCTGTTCCACGGCAATGCCGTCATGATGAACCTGGCCACGGCCATGCGGGTGGGCGCCACCGTGGGCATGGCCCGCAAATTCTCCGCCAGCGGCTTCTCCGCCGACATCCACCGCTTCGGCGCCACGTTCGTCAACTATGTGGGCCGCGCCCTGTCCTACGTGCTCAGCACGCCGGAGGATCCGCGTGACCAGGCGAGCACCCTGGAGCTGGCCTACGGCACCGAGGCGTCGGAGGCCGACGCGCAGCGGTTCGCCCGGCGTTTCGGCTGCACGGTCCGCGAGGGGTACGGCCTGTCCGAGGGCGTGTTCCGCATCGGGCGCACCCCGGAAACCCCTGCCGGCGCACTCGGTCTGCCCGCGTCGGGTGTCGACGTGCGGATCCTCGACGAGTCGTCGGGGCGGGAATGCCCGCGTGCACGGTTCGACGAGTCGGGTCGCCTGCTCGACTCCGGCGCGATCGGCGAGATCGTCGCCGTCGGCCTCGCCCACACCTTCGAGGGCTACTACAAGAACCCGGGGGCGATGGCGGAGCGGGTGCGCGGCGCCGACTTCTGGTCCGGCGACCTCGGCTACCGCGACGCCGACGGATACTTCTATTTCGCCGGCCGGTCGTCGGACAGGCTGCGCGTCGACAGCGAGAACTTCTCCGCCGCCCCCGTGGAGCGCATGGTCCAGCGGATGCCGGGCATCGCGTCCGCGCCGGTGTTCGCCGTGCCGGACCCGCGCACCGGCGACCGGGTGATGTGCGCCGTGGAGATGGCGGAGGGGCGGGCGTTCGACGCGGAGGCGTTCGGCGGCTTCCTGTCCGCCCAGCCGGAGATGAGCGCCAAGTGGTGGCCGACCTACGTGCGGATCATCGACCGCACCCCGCTCACCGGTAGCGGCAAGGTGAACAAGGGGCCGCTGCGCGCCTCGGCCTGGAACACCGTCGACCCCGTCTACGTCCGGGTGGACCGGACCGACCGCTACGTCCCGCTGGACGCGGAGGGCCGCGACGCCATCGAAGAGGAGTTCCGCCGGCACGGCCGCGTGGCGCTGCTGCCCGCCCCGGCCTGACCGTCCCGGCGGGGGAATCCGAGTGGCCTCCCCCGCCGGGACGCCCCGAAAGTGACCGTCGTCCCACCCCCGGATGGCCGCCTGACGGAAAGTCCCGAAGAGTACGCGACCCCGACACCCCACGGCATCCTCGAGTTTGCCGTTCGTTCACCTTCCGCTGCCAGCATCACGGATGAACCGACTGGAACACCGACTACGACACAGGAGTCGTCGATGCTGGAAGCCGGCCGCCGCGCGGGAGGAACGGTCCTCTCTTCGACCATGGCGGATGAGACTCCCGCCCGGCAGGGCACGACGCAGGCACCGCCGGCCGCGCCTGCTCCGTCGCAGGCCCCCACCACGCCACCGGTTCCCGGCCGCAGGGCCACCGTCACCCGCTGGCTGGGCGTGGCCGCAATGCTCTACCTGCTGGTGTGCGCGATCGGCGTCATCGGCGACGGCTTCAACGGACTCGGCGCCGGCACTGCGGAGAACCTGTTCGACTTCGCCACCAACCCGATCATCGGGCTGTTCGTCGGCATCCTCGTCACCGCGATCATCCAGTCGTCCTCCACCACCACGACCCTCGTCGTCACCGCGGTGGGCACGGGGATGATGCCGGTGTCGGTCGCCATCCCGATGATCATGGGCGCCAACGTGGGCACCTCGGTGACCAACACCCTCGCCTCGCTGGGGCACGTGGGCGACAAGGCCGAGTTCCGCCGCGCATTCGCCGCGTCGACGGTGCACGACTTCTTCAACCTCATCGCGGTCGCCATCCTGCTTCCGCTGGAGATGATCTTCCACCCGCTCGAGCGGCTCTCCGAGACGCTGGCCGGCTTCGCGTACGGCACCGTGCTGCCGGACCCGGACAACGCCGACGTCATCGGCGCCGTCTCCAGCCCCGTGGTGGACGCCCTGGGCATGCAGGGCGCGCTGAGCGTCTTCGGCGGCGGCACAGCCAGCGCCGTGGCGACCATCGTGCTGGGCGTCGCGCTGATCTTCCTCGCGGTCCGCTACATGGGCAAGCTGCTGCAGGTGCTGATGGTGGGCAAGGCCAAGTCGGTCCTCGAGCGCACCGTCGGCGGGAACCCCCTGGTCGCGATGGGCGCCGGCATGGGCGTCACCGCGGTGGTCCAGTCGTCCTCGGTGACCACCTCGATGCTCGTTCCGTTCGCCGGGTCGGGTTCGCTCACCACCAGGCAGATCTACCCGCTCACGCTCGGCGCGAACATCGGCACCACCGTGACGGCGCTCCTGGCGGCGTTCGCCGTCACGGGGGGCGACGCGCAGTTGGCGCTCCAGGCGGCATTCGTGCACCTGCTGTTCAACGTCGTCGGCATCCTCGTCATCTACGGACTGCCGTTCCTCCGGTGGTTGCCGGTGCGCTGCGCCGAGGTCCTGGCCGCGGTGGCCACCGAGCACAAGACCATCGCGGCGGCATGGGTGATCACGGTGTTCCTCGCCATCCCCGCCGCCGGAATCTTCATCCACACGCTGTTCTGAACACGCGCTGCTTCGCGCGGGCCGCATGCGCCCGTCGACGGCACGCCGGGCCGGACTCCGCCAGGGGTCCGGCCCGGTTCCGTTCCGCCGCCGGCACCCGGTCGACGCTTTTCGTTCACCTTCTGTTAACCTAGGGGCACCGAAACGATGAGCAGCCGAAAAAACAGGGCTGCGGAGGTGATGACATGGTGCAGCGACGAGGCGACGCGATGACGGCCGAAGGACGACTGGTCCTGGCACACGCCCAGATCGCGCTGCTCCCGGACGACCTCTCCCGCACCCGCGGCCACTGGAGCGATCTGCGGCACTTCCTGCACGCACTCGCCGCCTGAGGCCGCAGCTGCCTGATCACGGCACGCGGTGCGTCCACTCCCGGCTTGAGAACTTGGTGTCCACCAATTCGCGTGCCCGGGCCAGCTCGGCGTCGGTGTAGCCCGCGTCGCGGGTCGCATAGTGGGCCCGGAAATGATCTGCGAAAGCGTGGATGATGTCTGCGCGCGCCATGCCGGTCTGCGAGCGCATCGGATCCACCCGCTTGGCGGCGCTGCGGATGCCCTTGTCGGAGAGCTTCTCCTTGCCCACCCGCAGCACCTGCCCCATCTTCTCCGCGTCGATGTCGTAGGCCATCGTCACGTGGTGCAGGACGGCGCCGGAGGCGAACCGCTTCTGCGCGGCGCCGGCGATCTTGCCCTTGTCGGAGGCGATGTCGTTGAGCGGGACGTAGCGGGCGGAGATGCCGACGTCGGCGAGCGCGCCCATCACCCACTGGTCCAGGAACGCGTAGGAACGCTCGAAGCTGAGCCCCTCCACCAACGAAGCGGGCACGGCCAGTGAGTAGGTGATGCAATTGCCGGGCTCCATGAACATGGCGCCGCCCCCGGAGATCCGCCGGACGATGCCGATGCCGTGCCGCTCCGCGGCCGCCTCATCCACCTCGTTGCGCACCGATTGGAACGAGCCGATCACCACCAGGGGCGAGTCCCAGTCCCAGAACCGCAGCGTGGGCGGGCGCTCCCCCAACGCCACCTCGCGGCTGATCACCTCGTCGAGGGCCACGTGCATCGCCGGGTCCAGGACCACCGGATCGATGATGTCGAAGGTGTGGTCCTGCCAGCCCGTGGCGCGGCCGAGCGCGCGCCGGATCGCGATGCCCACCGACTCGGGGGTGAAGCCGATCATCGACACGTCCGGCCCGAGCGCCCCGCCGATGGCCTGACCCAGCGCGGCCGCGTCGGCGGTGACGGGCATGCCGGTCACCGCCGCGTTCAGGTCCTCCAGCGCGTCGTCGGGCTCGAGGAAGAAGTCCCCGCTCACGTGCACCCGCGACAGCCGGCCCTCCGCCACTTCGACCTCGGCGGCGACGAGCTTGCCGCCGGGAACCTTGTACTCACCGCGCATGCCCCCAACCTAGCCCGCCGCGCGCGCCAGCTTCTCCGCGAGGCGTCGGCAGTCGTCCGCGAATGCCGCCGGCGACACCACCCGGAACTCGATGCCGTGCAGTGCGAGCCGCATCAACAGCGCGTGCCGGTGGGTGCCGCGGATGCGCACCAGAAAATCGTCGGCGCCCAGTGCGTCCACCTCGGCCGCCTCGTGTCGGAGCGCCTCCTCGAGGTCCCGCAGCGGCGCGTGGACCCGCAGCTCGGCGTCGTGCCACCCGTGGTACACGTGCGGAATCAGGTCGTCGCGCCGCCCCGGCGGCAGCGGGCGGGGGTCGAAGCGTCGGCGCGACGGGCCCGCAGCGTCGACCTCGTCGAGCCGTTGCAGCGTCCAGGCATGGTGTCGACGGTCGAAACCCACCACGTACCAATGCGGGTGCCGGAAGAGCAGACGGTACGGCTCGAAGAATCCCAAGCGGATCAGCCCCTCGCGGGTCTTCGCGCTCCATTTCAAAAGGAACCGCGCGGCGATCGACCGGGTGACGGTGACCAGCAGGGCCGCGTCGACGGGCGGAGCCAGGCTGAGCAACGGTTGGATTCGCGCTCCTTCGACGGCGATGCGCCGGTGGAGCCTTTCCGGCAGGAAGCTCTCCAGCTTGGCCAGCGCGCGCGCCGCCGCCACGTCGAATGCGCCGCCGGCGATCGGCGAGGCCGGATCCGCTGTGCCCGCGATCACCGCCAGCCCGACTGCGGCCGCGACCGCCTCGTCGTCGTCGAGAAACAGCGGCGGCATGGTCCTTCCGCGGGTCAACCGGTACTCGCCGCGCGGCCCGGGGGTCGAGACGATCTCGAACCCGAGCGCGCGCAACCGCGCCACATCGCTGCGGATCGTCCGAGTACTGGTGCCGAACCTTTCCGCCAACTCCTCCCCCGCGTGGCACTCACCTTCCTGCAGGGCCCTGAACAGCATGAACATCCTCTTCGCGACATCCCCCATGCCCTTCATTCTGGCCTAGGGATCGCGGAAGCCACCGCGTCGTGCGACACGCTGTGAATAACCAGCAAGTTCCTCACAGGCGGAGATATCCGCGCCCATACCCTGCGAGTTTCGTGCTATGCGGGGGCGGATGGACCGTACGCGATCGCTTCCGCAATCCCTAGCGTGCAGAGAGGCACATCCTCTCCCCCGGAGCGGGGAGGAGACTGGGGGTGCGCTTATCAGATCGCCGCGCCGTCGGCATGTCGAAACGACCGTCCTCGGCCGTCCGCGCGCAAGATCACAACGGCCGACGCCTGACCCGGCGCGAGGGCTCCGGGACCTCTATTGTCGTCTTCGGCCGTTCCTCGGCCGCCATCGCAGGAGCTCCGACGGAAAGGCGACGATGGACCAGGCGGACGCACCGGCCGGCACCCCCCGGCCGTTCGCTCACCTGCAGCAGCCGGGAGCACCTCTGTACCGCGCGATCATGGGCACGTTCGTGCAGGCCAAGCGCCGATTCATCGTGCACCTGCGGCCGGAGGACATCCGCGCGATGCTCCCCGAGCACGCCCGGACGTCGCACGATGGGCCGTCCCTCGACGGCGCCCTTGCCTCGCTCGAGCATTGGGGCAATCTGCGCTCGGACCCCGACACCGGCCGGGTCACCAGCGTGGAGGAGTTCCGCCGCGCCCGCTACCTGTACCAGATGACCGACCACGGTCAGGCCGCCGAGGACGCACTGCAGACCTACGAGGAGGCGCTGGGGCGGCGCGGGTCCCTGCAGTCGGTGGCGCTGGACGACATCGCCGGGCGCCTCCGGGAGCTGCACGCGCTCGCCTCGGCCGACTCCCCCGCACCCGGCGCGACCCACCTGGCGCTGCGCACACTGGTCGACCGGTTCGAGGACCTCGCCGCCAACGCGCAGGCCTTCATGTCCGCCCTCGCGAGGACCATCGACGTGCGGGACGCCGAGGCCGACGCCTTCGTCGCCTACAAGGAGCGCCTCATCGAGTACCTCGAGCGCTTCATCAAGGACCTGGTGGGCACCGGCGCGGAGATCGCCCGACTCGTCGAGCAGATCGAGGAGCTCGGAGTAGACCGCCTGCTCCGGATGGCCGCCGAGCGGGATACGCGGGACACCGCCCCGGGACCGGCCGACTCCCGCGACGCCACGGACGCGGCCCTGGCGCGCAGCCTCGACCTGTGGCGGGACCGTTGGCAGGGATTCCGCGCCTGGTTCATCGGCAGCGCCCACCACCCCAGCCAGGCGATGGTGCTGCGCGGCCAGGCGCGCTCGGCCATCCCCCGTCTGCTGCAGGTGGTCTCGACGCTGCACGACAGGCGCTCCGGCCGCTCGGATCGCGCGGCGGACTTCCGCGCCCTCGCACAGTGGTTCGCGGAGGCGCCGGACGAGCCGGCGATGCACACGCTCTGGCGCTCGGCGTTCGGATTGCAACCGTCGCGGCATCTGGGCGTGGACGCCGAGACTCTCGAGGCGCGTTCGCACTCCCCCGTGTCCCCGACGACGCCGTGGGCCGAAGCCCCGCCCCTGCTCATCAGCCCACGGCTGCGCCGCACCGGAAGCTACGAACGGCGGGGCCGGCCCGCCCAGGTGCTCGACCGTTCGCTCGCGCGCCGACACCTCTCCGAGCGGGCGGCGCAGGAGGTGCGCGAGGTCGCGCGGGCGCGTGCACGGCTCGCCACCGGCGGCCCCGTGCGGCTTTCGGACGTGGGCACGCTGGAACCGGCCGAGTTCCGTCTGTTCCTGGGGCTGCTCGGGGATGCGCTGGCCGCCAAGCCGCTCGGCGCGCGCACCGTCGAGGTGAGCACGGGCGACGGCGCCATGTCGATCCGCCTGAGCGAGATCGACGGCAACGGCCACGCCGAGCCCGGCGCCGCCGGCGGGCCGGTGGCGGAGATCCGCACGCCGGACGGCCTCCTGCGGGGGCCCGACCACATCGTCGAGATCCGCGACCTGTCCGCACCGCCGGTGAGGGGCGCCTGACATGACCGGATCACTGACCGACGCGCTGCAGCAGTCGCGCGCCGACGAACGGCGCCGCGCCGCGCGCGCGATCCTGCACCGCCCGCTGCTGGCCGCCGACGGGCCCGACGCGGAATCCTTCGCGCTGGTGCAGCGCCACTCCGCGTACCTGCGCGGGTGGTTCCACACGCACGCCGGATGGTCGCTGCTCGTCACGCCGGAACTCGCGCGGCTGACCAAGACGGTGGACGAGGACGGGCCGGGCGCGCACACCCACCCCGCGGTGACGGCGCGCCCCCGCCAGCCCTTCACCCGCCGCCGGTACGTCCTGGCGTGCCTCCTGCTCGCGGCGCTGTCCCGCGCCGACGCCCAGATCACGCTCGGCGGACTCGCCGACGACGTGCTGTTGGCGGCGGCCGACCCGGGTCTGGCCGCCACCGGACTGGAGTTCACCCTGGACAGCAGGGCCCAGCGCGGCGACCTGGCCGCGGCCGTGCGCCTGCTCATCGGTTACGGGGTGCTCAGCCGCGTCGCCGGCGACGAGGACCATTTTGTCGAGGACACCGGCGACGTGCTCTACGACGTGCACCGGCGCGCGCTCGCGGGCATGCTGGCGTCGGCGCGTGGCCCCTCCACCATCGCCGCCGCGTCGGCCGACCCCGCCTCGCTGTTCGCAGAGCGCCTGGCGCAACTCACCTTCCCGCCGCCCGACGGCTCGGAGCAGCTCCGCGAGGAGCGCATCCGCCGGCGGGTCACCCGGCGCCTGCTGGACGAGCCGGTGCTCTACTACGACGACCTCCCCACGCCGGCGCGCGAGCACCTGGAACGCCGGAGCGTCTCGATCGTCGGCGCCGTCGCCGAGCTGACGGGGCTGGTACCGGAGATACGGGCGGAGGGCATCGCGATGGTCGATCCGTTGGGGACGCTCACCGACGTGCGCATGCCCGAGGGCGGCACCGACGGCCACGCCGCGCTCCTGCTGGCCACGCATCTGGCGTCCGCGTCAGGGCCGGTGCCCGTGTCCGTGCTCGAGGACCTGATCCGGTCGCGCGCGCACGGATTCGCCGCACAGGGTTATTGGCGCCGCAGCGCCACCGATCCGGGGGCCGACCGTGTCATCGTGCGCACGGCGCTCGACAGGCTCGAGGCGCTGGGGCTGGTCCGCCGCGAGCAGGCGGCCGACGGGGCCGTTGCGGTGGTGCCGCGGCCCGCGATCGCCCGGTATGCCGTCACCGAACCCGCCGTCGACCGCGCGCTGGAGCCGCCCGGCACCGGTCAGCCCGAATACCCGCGTCCCGATCCCCAACGCCCGGAAGAGCACGCGACCACGAAGACGGAGGAGCACGCCCGGTGAGTACGCCCACGAGCACGACCACCGCAGGCGCGCTGCCCGTGCCCGCCCGGAACCGCTGGCAGCCGCTGCGCGCCGGCCTGGTGGACCTGTTCTACTACGACCGCGAGGAGTTCTGGTTCCGCGACGGGCGCCTGCTGCTGCGCGGCAACAACGGCACCGGCAAGTCCAAGGTCCTCGCGCTGATGCTCCCGTTCCTGCTGGACGCCGACCTGTCGGCGCACCGCGTGGAGCCGGACGCCGATCCGAAGAAGCGCATGGAGTGGAACCTGCTGCTGGGCGGCGCATACGACCACTCGGAGCGCCTCGGCTACACCTGGCTGGAGTTCGGCCGGGTCGACGACGACGGCACAGCGCACTACTGCACGATCGGCGCGGGACTCAAGGCGGTGGAGGGCCGCGGCATGCTGCCCCCGTGGTTCTTCGTCACCACGCACCGGATCGGCGCGGGCCTCGAGCTGGTCGACCACTCGCGCACCGTGCTCACCAAGGATCGGCTCTCGGCCGCCCTGGACGGCCATGGCACCCGCTTCGACCGCGCGGGCGAGTACCGGCGCGCCGTCGACGAGGCGCTGTTCGGCCTGGGAACCCAGCGCTACGGGGCGCTCGTGGATCTGCTGGTGCAGCTGCGCCAGCCGCAGCTGTCCAAGCGGCCCAGCGAGAAGGCGCTGTCGGCGGCACTGACAGAGGCGCTTCCGCCGCTGGACCCGGCGCTGCTGACGGTGGCGGCCGAGTCGTTCCGCAGCCTTCAGGAGGACCGCGAGGATCTGGACGGTCTGCGCGAATCCCGCACCGCCACCGAGCGGTTCGTCGCGGACTACCGGGCGTATGCGCGCGTCGCGGCGCGCCGGCAGGCCGCGGAGCCGCTCGCCGCGCAGAATCGGTCCCACCGGCTCGAGCAGCAGCTTCTCGACGCGCAGACCCGATTCATCGATGCCGACGGGCAGGCCGAGGGCGCCCGGGACCGGATCGCCGAGGCCGGCGACCGGATAGCGACGCTGCGCACCCAGGACGCGGCGCTGCGCGACAGCACGGCAATGGACGCGGCGCGCGAGCTCGACGCGGCCCGCGAAACCGCCCGCGAGCGCGAGGCCGACGCCGACCGCATCGCCGGGGAGGCCCGCGAGGCGGAGCGGACGCGCGACCGGCTGGCCGACCGTGCGACGACCGCGAACAACGCGCTGGCCGGCGCGCAACAGCGACTCCACGGGGCGCGGGGACGCGCCTCGGAGCGGGCGCAGGCCGCCGGGCTGGCCGACAGCGCCCACGAGGACGGCGAGGCCCAGCGCCGGGTCGACGCGCAGCTGCGCGCGCTGGACCGGGTCCGCGCGCTCGCCGACGGCGCATCCCACGCCGAAAGGACGCTCGCGGATGCGCGGCGCCGGCTCGACGACGTCGCCTCGCGGGCCGACGCCGCCGAGTCGCGGATCGATGGCGCACTCCGCGCCGTCGTCGACGAGGCGGAGGCGTTCACCGATTCTGTGCGCCGGCACCTCGATGCGACTCGTGAGCTGCGCGTGGAAGACCCTGCGGCGCTGTTCGCCGAGCTCCGCGACTGGTGCGACTCCCCCACTGGCCGCGGCCCCGTCACCGCGCACCTGGACGCCGCCGCGGCCCGCACCCGCGAGCGGCTCACGGCCCGGCGTGCCGCGCTGTCCGCGGAGCTGTCCGGTCTGCGCGCCCGCCGGGCAGAGTTGGAGCACCGGCTGGTCTCCGCGGAGTCCGGGGAGGACGCGGTGCCGCCGGTGCCGTACACGCGCCGCCGGTCGCCTGCTGCTGCCGGAACCGGCACTGCGGGAGCCGGACCAGCCGGAGACGATGGTGGCGCGGCCGACACCGCGGGCGCCCCGCTCTGGCGGGTGACGGACTTCGCGCCCCACGTCTCCGACTCCGAGCGGGCCGGGATCGAGGCCGCGCTCGAGGCGTCCGGAATCCTCGACGCGCGCATCGCATCCGACGGCGCGGTCACGCATCCGTCCTCAGGCGAGCTCGTCCTGGACCCGGACGACGCAGCGGCGGGCCCGCACTCGCTGACCACCGCGCTGACTCCCGCAGCCGACCCCGAGGACGCTGCCGCGGTCGCGGTGCCGCCCGAGGCGGTCGCCGCGGTGCTCGGCGGCATCGGGCTGGGTCCCGATAGCGGGCGGGCGTGCTGGGTGGCGACGGACGGCGCCTTCCGCAACGGCGTGCTGACCGGCGCCTGGTCCAAGCCGGGCGCCCAGTACATCGGCCGCGGCGCCCGCGAGCAGGCGCGGCGCGCGCGGCTGCAGCGACTCACCGCGGAGATCGCCGAGATCGATGAGCAGTCGGCGGGCCTCGGCGACAAGGACTCCCACGTCGCCCGGCGCCTCGAGGCGCTGTCCTCGGAGCGCTCCGCCGCTCCGTCGGACGAAGCGGTGCGCAGCGCCCGGCACGCGGTGGTGGCGCTGCAGAACGAGTTGCGGCGACTGCACGAGGAACGCGATGCCGCCGCCGACGTCGTCGAGGAGGCCGCGGCGGCGCACGGGGCCGCGGCCGAGGAGCTCCACCAGGATTCCGCCGACGCCGGATTGCCGGCGCAGCCGGCCGAGCTCGGCCGCATCCGGGACGCGCTCGGCGACTACCGGGTGGCGCTGGCCGACCTGTGGCCCGCCGCCGCGGCGGCAGTCTCCGCCGAGCAGGCCTATGCGCAGGCCCGGGACGACCTCGGCCGCAGCGAGGATGCACGCACCGCCGCCACCGGACGGATGGACGACGCCCAAGCCTCCGCGGAACGGGCCCGGGTGCGCTACCAGACTCTGCGCGAGTCGGTCAGCTCGGACGTGGACCAACTGCATGAACAGCTCGACGATGTCCAGCGCCTGATCGCGGCGGAGGAACAGCACCGGCACGATGCGCGGCGCGATGAACGAGAGGCGCTGGAGGCGCGGGGCAAGGCGGACGGGCGCCGACAGGAGCTCGCCGTGGAGGACGAGGCGGCCCGGGCGGCCCTCGCGGCGGCGGCGGAGGTGTTCCGCAGGTTCGCCGCGTCGGGCCTGCTGCACCTCGCCCTCGACGGCCGATCCGGAGCGGACGACACGGTCTCGACCGCGCACCCGGTGGACCGGTCCGTGGACGCGACCGTCGAGTACGCGCGGAGCGTGGAGCAGGCGCTGACCGAGGTGGACGCCGGCGAGTCCGCGTGGAAGCGGACCCGGCAGCGGGTCACCGACGAGCACAAGGCACTCGAGGACGTGCTGGTCCGGCAGGGCGACTCCTCGTCGATGCGGCTGGTCGACGACGCGGTCATCGTCGTCGACGTGACCTTCCGCGGGAGACCGGTGCCCGTCGCCGAGCTGGACGTCATGCTCGCCGGCGAGGTCGCCGACCACGAGCGGCTGCTCACGGCCCGCGAACGCGAGATCCTGGAGAACCACCTGCTGGGCGAGATCTCCACCACCATGCAGGAACTCATCTCCGGCGCCGAGGCGCAGGTGGCGCGCATGAACGACGAGCTCGCGACGCGGCCCACCAGCACCGGCATGCGGCTGCGCCTGGACTGGCAGCCGCGCGAGGACGGCCCGGCGGGGCTGGCAGAGGCGCGGCGGATGCTGCGCCGCAGCATGGACGGCTGGTCCGAGGACGACCGTGAGGCCGTGGGCGGATTCCTGCAGCAGCGGATCCACGAGGTGCGCGCCCGCGACACGGGCGGCACCTGGCTGGAGAACCTGGGCGAGGCGCTGGACTACCGCACCTGGTTCCGGTTCGTCATCGAACGCCACCAGAACGGCAAGTGGCGCCCGGCCACCGGGCCCGCCTCCGGCGGCGAGTCGGCGCTGGTGGTGAGCGTGCCGCTGTTCGCCGCGGCCTCCGCGCACTACAGCTCGGCGGGCAACCCGCACGCCCCGCGGCTGGTGATGCTCGACGAGGCGTTCGCGGGCGTCGACGACAACGCGCGCGCCAAGTACCTGGGGCTGCTGGCGTCGTTCGACATGGACGTCGTGATGACCAGCGAACGCGAGTGGGGCTGCTACGCCGAGGTGCCGGGGATCGCGATCGCCCAGCTCGCCCGCACCGACGGGGTGGAGGCGGTGCTGGTGACGCGGTGGGAGTGGGACGGCGCGCGCCGGCTGCATGCACCCGTGCCGGTCCGCGCCGACGCGGCCGCTCCGCCGCCCCCGGGCCAGGACGGCCTGTGGGAGTAGGAGGGCCGGGCGCGCGCCGGCTCAGGCGAGGCCCACGGCCACCCCGTCGCCCGTCCTGATGGTTCCGCAGTGGACGTGGACGGCGCCGCGGCCGCCGGGACCCGGAGCGAACGTCCAGGTTCCGGGGTCGGCGGGACCGCCGTTGGCGAAGCCGCCCGCGCCGTCTCCGGGGTCCGCGGGGTGCGCCTCGACGCGCGCCGCCACGGCCCCGCTCACGGTGACGGCCCGCGGCTCGGGAACACCGTCGACGCGCACGCTCACCGCCCGCTCCGGCGGCAGGCCGCCCGCCATGCCGCTGCGCGGGCCCATGGCCAGGATGCGGTCGCCGTCGGACCAGACGAGATCCGTCCCCGCTCCCCCGCCGGCCGCCGATTCCGGCGTCGAATCGTCCTCGTAGATCCAGGCGTGGCCGTCCGCACCCGCGAAGCCGCGCAGCAGCAGCGGACCGCCCGCGTCGGGGGCCAGGCCGGCTGGGTGCAGGGGCACAACCGCCCCGCTGCGGGCGAACACCGGCATGCGGTCGAGGGGCACCCGCAGGTCCACCTCGGCGGGACCGGTGTGCCTTTCGCCGGTGAAGACGTCGTGCCACTCGCCCGGCGGGAACCACACGCGCTTGACGGCCGGGTCACCGGGCACGCCGACGGGGGCCACCAGCAGGTCCTCGCCCAGCATGAACTGGCGGTCGAAGCTGTAGGCCTGCTCGAACCCGGGCCACGCCAGGTACATCCCCCGCGCCAGCGGCTCCCCCGTATCGGCGCTGCGGCGGCCCAGGGTGTACAGGTACGGGACCAGGGCGGAGCGTGTCCGAAGGAACCCGGCCGCGATCCCGCGCACGGGCTCCGGGAACTCCCACGGCAACCGCCGCGGGTCGCCGCGGTCCGGGGTCCCCGAGTGCAGGCGCATCACCGGGGAGAACGCGCCGGCCTGCACCCACCGGGCGTAGAGCGCGTCGTCGAGGGGCCCCTGGAAGCCGCCGATGTCGTGGGAGACGTAGGGCATCCCCGAATTGCCCTCCGCCACCGTGAAACGCGTCTGGAAGTCCAGCATCTCCCACGACGACACGGCGTCGCCGGTGAAGTGGATGGTGCTGCGGTGCTCGCCCCACGGGCCGGGGCGGGCTCCGCCCCAGTCCTGCCACGACCCGCCCGTGCGGGAGAGCACTGGCCAACGGCTGCCGCGCGCCCGCGAGCGGGCGCCGTACCGGGAGTTGATCCAGGCGTCGCCGGAGGACGTGCCGTCGGGCTGGCCGGCCGTGGAGCCGTCGCAGCACCAGTCGAGCCACCAGAAGTCGGCGCCGTCGTCCTCGAACGGCGCGTGCAGCCCCAGGTATGCCTCGAGCTGCGCGGGCACCGACCAGTCGAAGCCGAAGTTCTGGTCGATCACCGCCTGCGGGTCCGAGGTGAGCGAGATGAGGTTCGGCATGGCGATGGGCGCCAGCGGGCCGCCGCGCCGCACCGTCGGCGCGTACTGCGGGTCGGCCGCGGCGATGCTCGGGTGGACGTTGAGCCCCACCTGCAGGCCCTGCGCGTGCGCCCACGCGAGGAATCCGGGCGGGTCCGGGAACAGCGCACGCCGCCAGTTCCAGCCGTTCCACTTGTGGGGAGACTTGTAATCGGTGTCCACCATGAGCACGCTCAGCGGAACTTTCTCGCCTTCGAACGCGGGGAGCAGTCGCGAGCGGTAGTCGTCGTCGGAGTACGGGTGGTAGCGGGAGAACCACAGCCCGTAGGCGGCGCGCGGCGGGAACGCGGGCGGTCCGGACACGCGGCGGTAGTCGCCGAAGACGGCGTTGTACTCGTCGCCGTAGCCGAACAGGTACCCGTCCTGGCGGCGGCCGGGCGGCCTGCGCACCCGGTGTCCGTCGTCGACTAGCTGCGAGGCCGAGTCGTCGAGGAACACCCAGCCGTCGCGGCTGAGCAGGCCGTCGTGCAACAGCACGGGCCCGAACTGCGTGTCGAGGGCGCGCAACCATCCGCCCAGGTTCCCCTGCGTCGAGGGCGCGCCGTCGGTCTTGACCGTCGCTCCGCCCAGGTAGCCGGCCATGCCGAGCCCGGTGACGGGCGCGGTGTACCCGGGGCGCTCCCAGCGCGGGTGCACGTCGATCCACTCGTCGCCGCGCAGCACCTGGGCGCCGAGGGTGGCGTCGTCGAGTGTCGCTGCGCCGGCGTCGATCCGCAGGCGGATGCGACCGGTGTCGATGGTGACCCGCCCCGGCGCGTCCGTGCGCTCATACACGGCTCCGTCGTGGACGCGGTGCGCGCCGAGCATGGTGGGCCGGTCTTCGAATCGCCCGTCCGGCGCGCTCTCCAGGCGCACGCAGGTGGGCGAGACCACCTGCACCCGGAGGTTCGTCCCGATCCGCTCGCCCACCGCGGCCCCGGCAAGCGCTCCACCGGCGGCCGCCGTCCCCGCGCCCAGGCCGGAGAGCGCTCCCGCCCCGCCGACGGCACCGGCCGCGGCCAGCGCATACCCCAGGAATCCGCGACGGCCGATCGGTTCCACTGCGTCCACCCTTCGACGCTGTGATCGTAAACACACACAACACCGGTTCGCGTCAATTCACGGAGTCGGCGCGCCCCCATCGTCGACTTCCGCACCGTCTACCGGTGCGAATCATGCGTTACGATGGAGCGTACTGGCCGCACGATCGTGTGCGCGTGATGATGCGACCCAGGCGGAAGCGGACTGCTGGCGAAAGCGGACTACTGGCGGAGGTGGACGATGGCGGGCAACGGCGCTGCGGCACTGGAGCACCCGGCACCGGAGGATCCGATTCCGGGCGACCCGGCGGAGGCCGCCGCGGAGGACCTCGCGCAGACCCGCCGCAATGTGGCCGCGCTCGGCTCCGCGATCCACTCCGCCCATCTCACCGCCGCGTCACCGGCGCTTGCCCGCGCGGTCCAGGCGCAGCAGAACCTCTACGACGCGCTCGACGCCGAGTTCGGGCTGCTCACCTCGGCGCAGGTGGCGGACCGGCTCGGGTCGCGCGCGGCCGCACGCCGCAATGCCGCCGCCGCGGCCCGCGCCGCGGGGAGGCTGCTCGCCCTGCGCCGCGGCAACCGGCTGCTGTATCCGGGATTCCAGTTCACGGCCGCCGGCATCCGCCCGGTGATCGCCGATCTTCGGTCGCTCGGCGATCGGCACGGCTGGCACGAGGCCGGGTTGATCGAATGGCTCCTGGGCCCCACCACACTGCTCGACGGCGGGCGGCCCGTCGACGCCCTCGGCGACGCCGAACGTCTCCTCGCCGTGGCCGAGGCGTCCTTCGGCGTGTCCTGGTGAGTTCGTCCTCTCGCCGGAACCCGGGAATCGGCGCCGAGGATGCTTCCGCGATTCCGGCGCCGCCCGCGCCCTTCCTGCCGCGCGCCGAGCTGCTGCCGCGCGGGCACCGTCTGTATCGAGTGCACAGCAGCGTGCGCACCGTGGCGGAGTTCAATCCCGGGCACGGGAGCCGGACGCGCTTCGCGTTCTTCGGTGACCCGGTGGTGCCGGTGCTGTATGCCGCGGACACTGCAGAGGCCGCGCTCGCCGAGTCGCTTCTGCACGATGTTCCCGCGGCGGGCGGCCTGCTCCCCTACTCGGCGTACCGCGACAAGGTGATGGGGCTCGTCGAGGTGCGGCGCCGCCTGCGGCTGGCGAGCCTGCGCGGCCTGGGCCTGCGCCGCCTCGGCATCGAGGCACGGCACGTGACCGACACCGCCGCCTCCGAGTACCCGCGCACCGTCGCGTGGGCGCAGGCAGCCCACGCGGCGGGATTCGACGGCGTCGCCTGGACGTCCCGCAAGTGCAACGACGCGCGTGCGGTCGTGCTCTTCGGCGATCGCTGTGCAGGGGCACTGCGCCAGGACCCGTCCTTCGGGCGGATGTTCCAAAGCGGGCCGGGCCTCGACTGGCTCATCGAGGTGTGCAGCCCGCTACGCGTCGACGTGCTGCCGCCGTCGGGCCGGTGACGCCCTGTTCCCCGAGCAGTCGGCGCCCTACGGGGAACCGCGCGCTCCATCGGGCATCGCCGGCTTCGGATGACTGCGTGTTCCTTTACCCAATCGCCCCCGCGACCGGGCCCGGCACTCGTAAAGTTCGGATGTGAGCGACCCGCAGGCTGCGGGTGGCTGCGCTCGGCGCGCCGCGTGATTCCGGCGGGTCGTGCGTGACTCGGTTGTTCCCAGGAGCCACCTGGCGCAGGAAGAGAGGCTGAGACATGACGGAGAAGATCCAGGGTCCGCAGAAGCTGGGGCCGCTGACTCCGCTCGTCGGCGAATGGGAGGGCGACGTCGGCGTTGACCTCTCCTACCACAACAAGGAAGACGAAACCTCCAAGACCGGCTACTTCGAGCACGCATGGTTCAAGCCGATCCCGATCCAGGAGAACGGCCAGCAGACGCTGTGGGGCCTCAAGTACGCGATGACGGCGTGGCGGCACGGCGAGGAGGCGATGGACCCCTTCCACGACGAGATCGGGTTCCTGCTGTGGGACGGCGTCCGCAAGCAGGTCATGCGCGATGTCGTGTTCGGGCGCGGCATCGCGATCCTCGCCGGCAGTGCAGCGGAAGCGCGCGACACCGAACTCCGGTTCGACGCGAAACCGGGCGATCCCTGCTACGGCATTCTGCAGAACCATTACCTGCTTGAACGAGCCGAAATCCTCGAGTTCAAAAGCGCATTCACGATCGACGACGAGGAGACGTTCAGCTACACCTCGGACCTGCACATGAAGCTCGCCGCCACCGGCGCGGAGATGCACCACACCGACCACAACACGCTCACGCGGGTCAAGCGGTACCACCCGGGCAGCCAGTACAACTGACAGGCGTCCGCCGGTCGCCCTCCGGGGACTGGCCGCGCAGTCGGTCACACGGGGGCGGGCCCGCATTGTCGGCGTGCCAGACCCGCTCCCGACCGGCGTCCTGGCCTAACCCGCCAACCCGGGGTCCGACAACCCGGCGTCCGCCAACGCCGCCCCGGCCGCGTGGAATCCGCACATGCCGTGCACTCCTCCGCCGGGCGGCGTGGCCGACGAACACAGGTACAGCCCCGGCGCGCCCAGGCTGTAGGGGCGCGCCGTAGGCCGGGGGCGGAACACCAACTGCCGGGCCGTGTTGGCACCCGCACCGATGTCGCCTCCGACATAGTTGGGGTTACGCACCTCGAGATCGCACGGCCCCGCGACGGAGACGGCCAGGATGCGTTCCCGGAAACCGGGGGCGAACCGCTCGATCTGGCTGATGATCGCATCGGTGGCGTCGCCCGGGTATCCGTGCGGCACATGCGCGTAGGCGTAAACGGGGTTGGCGTCGCCGCGCGAACGGGACGGATCGGCCACATACTGCTGGCCCAGGAGCACGAACGGCCGATCCGGCATCTCGCCGCGGACTGTGGCGGACTCGGAGTCGGCAATCTCCGCCGCCGTCCCGCCCAGGTGCACTGTCCCGGCGCGTCCGCAGTCCGCGTTGGTCCACGGGATGGGGCCCTCGACGGCGAGGTCGACCTTGAAGGCCGCCGGTCCGTACCGGAACCGTTGGAGCGCCCGGCGCACCCTGGGCGGCAGCGCGTCGCCGGCGATCGCCAGAACCCCCTGCGGCGCGGTGTCGAACAGCACGGCACCGTCCGGCGTGCAGGCGACCTCACGGAGCTGTTCCAGTGACCGCACCCGCATTCCGGTGGTGATCCGGCCGCCGTGCGATTCCAGTTCGGCGACCAGCGCATCCGTGATGGCCCGGCTGCCGCCCTCCGCCACCGGCCAGCCGACCGCCTGCGCCGCGCCGGCGAGGACCATGCCGACCGCGCTGGTGAACGGGATGTCGAGTCGCCCGAACTGGTGCGCCGCCGCGCCCATGAACAGTGCCCGTGCGGGTTCGTCGGCGAACCTGCGCGACAGGACCGTGGCAGGAAGGACGGCCTGAGCGCCGAAACGCCCCAGAACGAGGGGATGGCGCGGCACGTGGATGAGCGGTCGCAGCGCCTCGGCCATGACCTGGTCGAACGGACCCTCCCCGAGCGATGCACGGTGCGCCCAGGCGAACACGCGCCGCCACCGGTCGGCGTCCGCCCCCAGCGACTGCGCCGCGAGCCCCGGATCGCGGCCGGCCAGCGCGGCGCGGCCATCGTCGAGCGGGTGAGCCAGATCGACGGTCGGCCAGCGCCACCGCAGACCGTGACGCTCGAGTCCGAGGGCGGCGATGTACGGCGACGCGGCCCCCATGGGGTGGAAGGCGGAACACTCGTCGTGCAACAGCCCCGGCAACGTCGCCTCGCCGGAGCGCGCTCCGCCGCCCGGCACGTCCGCCTGCTCGACGACGGTCACCGCCAGTCCCGCCCGCGCCAGGCGGACCGCCGCGGACAGGCCGTTGGGGCCGCTGCCCACCACGACTGCCGATTCCATGGACCGAACCTCCGCGTTCCCTCATGGCAGGCCCGAGTTGTCGGACCGCGCCGATATGGTTCTGGCAATCAGTATCGACGAGGAAATGGGGTCCTGTGAACGAGTCGGGCGTGAGTGGGCCAGCTGTGGGTGGGGGCAGTGCAGACGGCCCCGGGGAAAACGCCCGTGCGATCGCCGATCGGGCGCGTGGAGCGCTTCTGGGGACCGCCGCCGGTGACGCGCTCGGCGCCGGGTACGAGTTCACCCATCCGGGCCCCGATGCGCCGATCGTGATGAAGGGCGGCGGCCCGTTCGGCTTCGAGCCCGGCGAGTGGACCGATGACACCGCGATGACTGCGGCGATCGCCCGTGCCGCCACGGTAGCCCGGCTGGACACCACGGCAGGCCTCGACGCCGTTGCCGAGCAGTTCCTCCGTTGGCAGGAGTCCGGCCCCAAGGACATGGGCAATCAGACTCGGCGCGTGCTGTCCCGCCGCGCGGACTCGGCCGCGGTCATGCAGATCGACGCCGCCGCCACCGGACCCGACAACGCCGGCAACGGATCGCTCATGCGCACTGCCGCAGTCGCCGTCGCATTCGCTGCGGACGAGGCGCCTGCGGACATGCTGTCCGCTGCCTCCCGGATCTCGCTCCTCACCCATACCGGCGTCGACACGCAACTGGCATGCCAGGTGTGGTCGCTCGCAATCTGGTCGGCCATCCGCACCGGCTCGCTACCCGATCTGCACGGCATCGTCAGCGCCGTGGTGCCGGCGGACGCCCTCGACCGATGGCAGCGGTGGGTGACGGCCGCGGAGACGCAGCAGACACCGGAGTTCGAACACAACAACGGCTGGGTGGTCTCCGCGCTCCAAACGGCGTGGTGGGGCATCCATCGCACGCGGCCCGTCAACGGTGATCCGGAGGTGCACATCCGGCGCGGTCTTGCCGAGACAGTGCGGGCGGGACACGACACGGACACCACGGCCGCCATCGCGGGAGGGCTGCTGGGCGCGGTCTACGGCGCCGCCGCGCTCCCGGCGGAATGGACGGAGATGCTCCACGGATGGCCGGGCCTGAACGCCGCCGAGTTGGCGGGCCTCGCCGATGAGGCTGTGCGCTGACGGGGTGGCCGTCGAGGAGGCGGCGCGCTGCCCGGGCGGCCGTCGAGGAGGCGGCGCGCTGCCCGGGCGGCCGCTAAGGGGGTGGCGTGCTGCCCGACAACCCCTCCCAGTTCCACTTTATACACGATTTCCGCAGCTCATGAGCAGCCGATTTCTCCTCCATACTCTGTGGCGTACCGACGGTGCGAGGGGACGGAGAGTTCGGAATGGGCTATGTGCTGGGCTTCGAGGAAGTCGATCGGAACGCCATGGAATCGGCGGGTGGAAAGGGTGTGAATCTCGCGGAACTGTCGCGGGTCGACGGCGTCAGCGTGCCGCACGGCTTTTGCATCACCACTGCGGCGTTCCAACAGGTGATCGGCGATTCCGCGGATGTGCTCGCCGCGCTCGACCGGCTGTCGCTGGTGACGCAGGACGGGGAAGACCGGCTCTCCCCCGCGGCCGCGGACGTGCGCGCCGCGGTACTGCGGCACCCGGTACCGGACGACGTCGCGTCGGAGATCGTGGACGCGCTGCGCGTCCGCGGCTGTGGCCCGTGGGCCGTACGCTCCAGCGCCACCGCCGAGGACCTGCCGTCGACGTCATTCGCCGGCCAGCACGATTCCTACCTCGGCATGACCGGGCACGCAGACGTTCTCGAGCACGTCCGGCGCTGCTGGGCATCGCTGTTCACCGCTCGAGCCGCCGCATATCGACTCCGCAACGGCATCGACCACCGCGGTGTGCGCATGGCGGTGGTCGTGCAGCGGATGGTCTCCCCCGCGGCATCGGGCGTCATGTTCACCGCCGATCCCGTCTCCTCCGACCGCACCCTCACCTCCATCGACGCGGTCCACGGTCTCGGAGACCGACTCGTCTCCGGCCGTGCGACACCCGATACGTTCACGGTGCGCGGCGGCGCGGTGATCACCAAGAGCCCCGCTTTCCGCCGCGGGCCCGCCGCGCCCACACTGACCGACGGTCAGGCCGTGGCGCTGGCGACTCTGGGGCGGCGGATCGAGGCGCACTTCGGGCGTCCCCAGGACATCGAATGGTGCAGGGACGCGGGCGGATTCCACGTCGTGCAGAGCCGCCCGATCACCACGCTGTTTCCCATCCCGGAACCTGCCGACGACGACGATCCGGGTGGCAAGCGCGTCTACGCGTCGGTCGGCCACCAGCAGGGAATGACCGACGCTTTCGCCCCGCTGGGGATCTCGGTGTGGCAGATGACCAGCCGGGCGCCCATGCGTCACGCGGGCGGGAGGCTGTTCGTCGACGTCACCCGCATGCTGACAGACCCCGATCGGCGCGACGGCGTCATCGATGCCCTGGGCACCTCCGATCCCCGCACGGGCGACGCGCTGAGGGCCCTCATCCACCGCGACGGTTTCCTGCCGCAGCCCCCACCTTCCACCACGCCCGAATCGCGCACTGCGTCGACCGGGCCCACTGAGTCGACCGGGCCCACTGAGTCGACCGGCGTCATTCCCGTCGCCGAGGATGCGGAGCCGGACGTCATCGCCGATCTCATCGCCGATTGCGAGGCATCGCTCGCGGTGCTGAACCGCGACATCCGCGGCCGGTCGGGGACGGACCTCATCGACTTCATCGCGGACGACATCCCCGAACTCCAGCGCGTGCTGTTCTCGCCGCGCACCGCGCAAGTGGTCGACGCGGCGATGGACTCGGTGACGCTGTCCGACAACCTCCGTGAGTGGTTGGGCGATGAGAAGGCCGGAGGCATCCTTTCGCAGTCCGGGCCGCAGAACATCACCGTCGAGATGGCGCACGCACTGCTCGACCTCGCCGACGCCATCAGGCCGCACCCGTCGGTCGTAGCCATGCTCGAAGAGTTCAGCGCAGATGACAGCGCAGACCTTTTGGCCGAGCTTGCCGCCGTGCCCGGCGGCGACGAGGCCCGGGACGCCCTCGGCGGATTTCTCGACAGATTCGGCATGCGCTGTGCCGGCGAGATCGACATCACCAAGTCTCGATGGGTCGAGCAGCCCGACGTACTGCTGCCGATGATCCTCGCGAACGTCCGCCGGTTCTCGAGCGGAGAGGCCGCGCGGAGGTCCGAACAGACACGCCGAGACATCGAGGCCAAGGAACGAGAGGTACGCGCGCGCCTGCACGCGCTCCCCGACGGCGACCGCAAGGCCGACGAGGTCGACCGGATGATCGGACGGGTCCGCACGTTCTCCGGCTACCGCGAGTACCTCAAATACGCCATGGTCAATCGGTACTTCGTCTACAAGCAGGCTCTGCTGCGGGAGGCGGGCGGGCTGACACACGCCGGCGTCCTCGATGAGGCGGAGGACATCTTCTTTCTGCGGTACGACGAGCTCCGCGAGCTGGTACGCACGCGCGAGCCCAAGACGGGGCTGATCGATCGACGACGGGCGGAGTTCCGCTCGTACCGGGACCTGTCGACTCCGCGGGTGCTCACCTCCGACGGCGAGATCGTCACCGGACGCCGTAGCCGGAAGGGTGCGCCTGACGGCGCGCTGGCCGGCGTTCCCGTGTCCGCCGGCACTGTCGAGGGGCGAGCGCGTGTGGCGCTGAGTGTCGCCGATGCGGATCTGGAATCCGGCGACGTGCTCGTCACCGCCTACACCGACCCCAGCTGGACCCCGGTGTTCGTGGGGATCGCCGGATTGGTCACCGAGGTGGGCGGCGTGTTGACGCACGGCGCGGTGATCGCGCGCGAGTACGGGCTGCCGGCCGTGGTAGGCGTCGACGGCGCGACGCGACACATCCACGACGGAGACCGGATCCGCGTGAACGGCACAGAGGGCTACGTCGAGATCCTGGCCGAAAACTGACGGATGACGTGTCGCGATTGCCGATTGAGTGGCAATACTCACGAATGACATTCACGTGATTCCGCAGCTCTGCTGCGGTTCCATCCCTGCAGCTTCAAAATCTGTCGGTGGCGTCTGGTTATCTACTGAACATCAGCCAGTTCAGTACGTTTAAGGAGAGATCCCGATGACCACCCCACCGTCGCACATGCCTCCGGCTCCCCCGGCCGGCGGGTTCCCCGGCACTCCTACTGCGCCGGAGAAGCAGAAGAACGTCCTCGGCCGTATCGCGGTCATCACGGCGGTGGTCGGATTCATCTTCGCCTGCATTCCCGGCGCATTGATCGTCGGGTGGATTCTGCTTCCGATCGCCTTCATTCTCGGCATCGTGGGCCTTTTCCAGGCCGGCAAGCGCAAGGGCACCAGCACCGCTGCCGTCATCATTGCGATCGTCGGCATCGTCGTCGGATTCGTCGTGTTCGCCACCGTCGTATCTGACGCGGTCGACGACGCCTTCGGCGGAAGCGGCGACGTTTCCGTCACCACGCCCGGGGACACCGCCAGTGCCGCGGGGGTCGCAGCCGCCGGCACAGAGAACACCGGATCCGGAGACTCAGCATCCTCCTCGGAACAGGGTACGCGGGGCAATCCGTACCCGATCGGTTCCACCATCACCGACGGTGATTGGCAGGTGACGGTCAACAGCGTCACTCTCAACGCGGATGATGCGGTGACCGCGGAGAACCCGTTCAACGATGCGCCCGCCGCCGGCTCGCAGTACCTGCTGGCCGACGTCACCGTCACCTACACCGGGTCCGACCCGCAGGGCAAGATGCCGTTCACGAGCATCGACTACGTGACCGCCGACGGCAACACCGTGAACTCGTTCGACAGCATGGTGGTCGCACCTGATCCCCTCGACACGCTGAGCCCGCTGTTCGAGGGCGCCTCCACCACCGGCAACCTGGTGTTCACTGCGCCGTCCGCGTCGGCCGGCCAGGGCACCCTGGCGATCCAGGCGACACCTCTCAGCGACAAGGTCTTCGTCGCCGTCAGCTGATCCGTCCCGAGAGGCCAACGGCCCACGCACTCCCCCGCTGCGATGCGATGCGGGAGGTGCGTGGGCCGCCGGGCATCTTTGGGGGCGGCGGTCCCTCAGTCCACGGCCATCTCGCCGAGCGCGTCCCACTCGTCGCGGTCCATGACGACGTTGCGCACGCGCGGCGTCTCCTGCAGCAGCGGCGGCAGGTCCTTCTGCGCCTGGCGGAAGTGCGCACTGGTCACGTGCGCCTCGGCGGCGTCGTCCTTGAACGCCTCGACCAGCACGTACTCGTCGGGGTCGTCGACGCTCCGCGACCAGTCGAACCACAGGTTCCCCGACTCGGCGCGCGATGCGGTGGTGAAGTCGTGGACATGGCCCATCCAGTCGTCCGCAAACTCCGGCTTGACCTTGAACTTGGCGACGATGAAGATCATGGCGCCATTGTGGCACCCGCGGCGTCGCGGCGGCAGCACCCGATCACAGCCCGCTCGGCCCCCTGCCGCCCGCCCGCCGTCTCCGATCCGAGCAGCGCCTGCGCACTCCGAGCGCGCGTTCACCGCGAGGATTCGGGAACGCGTGCGCGGAACGCTGCCCGGGGCGCGGCGCGTCAGAACACCTCCCGGTACCGGTACCACCCGTCACCGAGCGGCTCGTAGCCGCGCACGCCCTCGCGGCCGGTGAACCCCTGACGAGGCGCCTCCCCCGGCAGGTAGGCGATACCCACCGTGTCGAGGAAGCCGCCGGTCAGCCGGAAGTGACAGGAACCGGCCGACCCGCTGATCCTCTCCACCGAGTACACGCCGATCCACTGCCGCTCATGGGAGTTCACGCACTCCTGCGCATGCGCGGTCATCGTGCCCCGCATCGCCCACCATCCGAGGTGGAACGGCACCTGGAATGCCAGCAGCGCCGCCGTCACCACGACCATCACCGGCGCGACGAGTACGCGCCGGTCCCACCGGTACAGCACCAGCTGCGCCACCGTGAACGCCAACCACACCGGGCCGATCAGCACGAACGCCCACAGGACGAGCACCACGGCGGGAAGCAGCGGGAACGGCGAAATAAAGACCGCGAGCGCCGCCGCACAGATCAGTGCCACCACGGTGGGGATGACCACGCCCATCGCGATTCGCCACCACCGCGGCGTCGCCGTGCGGCCCGCACCGCGTCTGCGGCGCGGGACCGGACCGTCGGCCTCCGGGACATTCCCAGTCCGCTTCACTTCGCCCCCTCCCGTCACTCCCGACCCTCCCGTCGACGCGCCGTGCACCTCACGTGCACGGAACCGGCCCCGCGGCGCCTTCGCCCGGATACCATCCGACCCATCATGCCCGGGCGCGCACAGTCCCGCCCCGTCACCGCCGCAGCCGAGGAGGACCAGGGTGGGCGCAGTCGGAAGCGAAAGGCCGGCGGACGACCGCCCGCGCACCCTCCCCGGACACGCTGTTTCCCGCCGTGCCCTGCTGCGCTCGGCCGTCGGAATCGGGGCGGGCGTCCTCGTCGCAGGGATGACCTCATTGTCGGCCCCGCCCGCAACACGCGCCGGTGTGCCGTTCCTCCGCTACGCCCCTGCACCGGTTCTGCCCCTCGGGCGTCTCACCGTCGCGCCGAGTGCCGTGGGCACCGTCGACGCCGGCACCTTCCGCGTCGTCGTCGCGCCGGGGTCGGTACGCGTCGAATCGGGCGGGCGCGCGGTGTTCGCCTCCCCCGCCGGCGCCTTCCTCGCCTCCGCGAACGGACGGCTGAATTGGCAGGAGAACACCGGCCACTTCTCGTTCACGCCGGCTTTGACCTCGCTGCAGCTGGATCAGGAGGTCCGGCGGGTGGAAGTGGACGACGGTGCGGTAGTCCTCACCGGAATCCTCGCCCCGCCGGTCGATCTCGGCCCGCAGTCCAGCGAGATCGCGACCGCCGCCCCGTTCGACCTCGCCACCACGCGGAAGTTCACCCTGCGCGTCAGCACCGGCCCCCACGGCCTGGAGCTCCGGGCGGACGTTCCCGGCGCCGAGGTCGTCGTGTTGCGCCCCGCCCGCGGTCCCGGCGAGGGCGTGCACGGCGCCGGGGAGCAGTTCACGGGCTTCGACCTGACGGGCGACGACGTGCCGATCGTCACCCGTGAGCAAGGCGTCGGCCGCGGGCGCGAACCCCTCACCGCCGCCGCCGAGGCCACCCAGGGCGCGGGCGGCTCGCCCACCACCACCTATGCCCCGCTGCCGTTCCTCGCCACCGATGCGATGCGCGCGTTCGCCCTCGATACCGACGTCGTCGCCACTTTCGACTGCCGGCCCCCGGATCGCATCGACATCGCCGCCTGGGCGCCCGGCTATACGACCACCGTCTACGCGGGTGCGGTCCCCAAGGATCTGCTCGAGTCGCACACCGCCGACACGGGGCGAATGCGGGCGCTGCCGGAATGGTCGGGCGCGGGCGCGATCCTGGGCCTCCAGGGCGGCACCGACGCCGTCACCGCCAAGCTCGCCGCGCTCGAGGACGCGGGCGCCGCCGTCACCGGCGTGTGGCTGCAGGACTGGTCGGGGCAGCGCACCACCGACTTCGGCGAGCGGCTGTGGTGGAACTGGGTGCTCGACCGCGACCGCTATCCGCGGTGGGACGCCTTCGTCTCCTCGCTCAATGACCGCGGCATCAAGGTGCTCACCTACGTCAACGCGTTCCTCGCCGACCCCGCCGGCAAGCCCGGCGGCACCGCCCGCAACCTGTTCGCGGAGGCGAACGCGCGCGGGTACCTCGTCGGGCACCCGTCGGGCGGCCCGTACCTGCTGGACCAGGGCGGATTCGACGCCGCGCTGGTGGACCTGACCAATCCCGCGGCCGTCGCCTGGTTCCGCGACGTCATCGCCACCGAGGTGGCGGGGGTCGGCGCCGACGGGTGGATGGCCGACTTCGGCGAAGGGCTCCCCTTCGATGCCGTGCTGCATGCGGGTTCGCCCGCCGAGTGGCACAACCGCTGGCCGGTGGCGTGGGCCGAGCTCAACGACGCGGCGCGCCGCCAGGCCGGCAGGCCGGATGCGCTCGTGTTCTTCCGGGCGGCCGGCCGCGGGTCCGCCGCGCACGCCCCACTGTTCTGGGCCGGCGACCAGCTCGTGACCTGGGACGCGGACGACGGACTGGCCAGCGCGCTGCGCGGGATGCTCGCCGGCGGGGTGTCCGGAATGGCCCTCACGCACAGCGACACCGGCGGATACACCGGACTCTCACAGCCGGTGGTGGGCGTCCGACGGGCCCGGGAGCTGCTGCTGCGGTGGGCAGAGTTCAGCGCGTGGGGCACGGTGATGCGCACCCACGAGGGCAACCAGCCGGACCGTAATGCGCAGGCCTACGACCCCGATGCGGCGGTCGGGTTCGCCGAGCAGACGCGCGTGTTCGCGGCACTGGCCGACTACCGCCGCGGCGTCGTCGCCGAGGCTGCACAGACCGGGGTCCCCGCGCTGCGGCACCCGTGGATCGGCGCGCCGGGATCGCCCGCAGCCGCGCGCGACGACCAGTTCCTGTTCGGCAGCGGGATCTTCGTGGCGCCGGCGATGGCCCCGGGGCTCACCCGCACGACGGCGACCCTGCCGCCCGGCGACTGGGTGCATGTGTGGACCGGGGAGCAGTTCGCCGGTGACGCCGACGTGACCGTGGACAGTCCGCTCGGCCGGCCCGCGGCGTTCCACCGGTCCGGCGACCCTGCGGCGGAGGAGGCGGCGCGAAGAGTGCGTGCGGCGGTGCAGTGACCCCCACCCGTCCCGTCTCACCCCGAGTACCGCCTGCGCACTCCGCGCACGCGTTATCGGGGATACCGGCGGGAAACGGCGCGCGGACTGCCACGCGGCCGCGCCCCGCAGTTCCGCCCCGCACTCCCGCCCCTCACCCCCGCAGGGGCACCGCCTCCAGTGCCTTCGCCATGCGTTCGAGCGCCTCGAGCATGAGGGGCCGCGGCATGGCCGCTATGAACCGCACGTGGCCGGCCCCCGCCGCGCCGCAGTCCGTGCCCTCGGTGCAGGCGACCCCCGCGTGCTCGAGCAGGAACTCCGCGGGCGGGCCGTCGAGCCGGTAGGCGGACAGGTCCAGCCACGCCACGTAGGTGCCCTCCGGCGGCCGGAATCCCACGTGCGGCAGGCGCTCCGCCAGGAACTCGGTGAGCGTCCGCAGGTTGCGCTCGAGGTAGGCGCGCACGTCGGACAGCCACACACCTCCCCGGTCGAACGCGGCGGCCGTCGCGGCGAGTCCCAGGTTGGCCGCGCCGTGCATGGGCATGAATCCCACCCGCTGCCACACCGCCTCGTCGGCGTCGTTGGTGGTGATCAGCTGGGCGCATTTGAGCCCGGGGATGTTGAACGCCTTCGACGCGGCCATCGCCGTGATCGAGTGCCCCGCGGCGGCCGGCCCGATGGAGGCGTAGGGGATGTGGCGGCGATCGCCGAGCACCAGCGGCATCCAGATCTCGTCGGAGAACACCCGTCCGCCCTTGCGCTGCACCAGCTCCTCGATCGCCTGCAGCTCGGCGCGGGTGAACACCCGGCCGGTGGGGTTGTGCGGGTTGCACAGCACCAGCAGCCCGCCGCCGTCGTCGAATGCCCGCTCGATGGCGTCGAGGTCGTCGGAAAAGTACGCGCCGTCGCGCCGCATCGGCACCTCGATCACCTCGCGGCCCTCGTCGGGCGGAACCGTGAGGAACGGCATGTAGGCGGGCGTGGGGACGATGACCGCGGAGCCGGGCCGGCTGAAGTAGCGGATGGCGGCCCGGTATGCGGCGACCACGTCGGGCATCTGGTGCACGCGTGCGGGATCGACGTCCCAGCCGCACGCACCGCGCAGGTAGCGCCCGACGCTCGACTGCATCGCGGTGAGGTAGCGCCTGGGAAGGTAGGCGAACGCGCCGCGGTCCACCTCGCGGTGCAGCGCATCCGTGATCGGCGGGGCCACCCCGAAGTCCATCTCCGCGACGAAGGCCCCGATCGCCCCGTCCTCGCGGCTCCACTTGGTGGTGCCCGTGGCGCGCAGGTCGTCGAGCGTGATGGCGTCGAGTTCGGCGAAGCCGGGCATGCACAGTCTCCTTATCCGTGACGCGAGATCCGCCCCGCCCCATCCTGCCCGCTCGCGCGGCTACCCGTACACCTCCGGCGGCGCGGTGCCGTCGGCCTTGGGCCACGTCTCTCCGGCCACCTCGATGCGCTCGACCGTGAGGGATCGGATGTGCACGTCGCCGGCCTCGAGTTCGCGCACGACGGCCTTGCCGACGGCGATCCGCCCGATCGCCACGGCGCCCACGGCGAGCGCGCCCACCGCGCAGGCCGCCAGCGCCAGCGGCGCCGCCGCGGTGGGGCCCAGCGCGCGCGGACCCGCCGCCCGGGGCCCTATCAGGTGAGGCCTGCGCAGTTCGCCGTCCGTGCATCCAGTGCAGCCCATGGTCGCTCCCCTTTCCGCGCCTGCCTTCGCGATGGTAGACGCGCCGGCCGGCGGGCGGAGCGGTTTCCGCGGTGCCGCCGCGAGCGCCTGCTGACGGGCGCGGGTCGAGGTCCTTTCCTGGCAGCTATGGATTGCGGAAGCGATCGTATCGCCCGGCCGCGCCGAGCCCACCAGCGTGCAGGCCGACGCACACGGCGCCGACCTGCGCATACCGGGGCCGGCCGGGAGCACGCGGTTCCTTCCGCAATCCAGAGCCTCGCAAACCGGCCCCACCCTGCCGATTCACCGCATGAGGGCCGGGTCGAACAGCAGCGCAGCCACCGCTCCCGCCGCGCTCAGCCCGCACAGCACCCAGAACACGCCCGCCACGTCGTCGCCGATGCCGAGACCGATGACGAAGACGAGCAGCGCCCCCACACCGTTGGAGAACCCCAACGCGATGCCCGAGCCCATCGACCGGTTCTCCGGGAATATGTCCTGGCCTATCAGCACCGTCACCGGGGCCGTCATGAACAGCGCTATCCCCAGCAGACCCGCCACTATCCACGCCCACGGCCCGTCCAGGTAGGCCATGGGCGCGACGAGCACCGCCGCCCCCAGCGCCGACGCGACGAGCACCGGCCGCCGCCCCACCTTGTCGCTGAGGTGCCCGCCCGCGAAGTTGCCGACCACCCCCACCACCGTCATCGTGGTGATCACCGATGCGCCGCTGACCAGTGTTTCCCCGCGGGAGTGCCACAGGATGGGCAGGAACGTCACGAACGAGAAGACGGTGACGGTGCGGACGCCCTGATAGCCGATCAGCACCGCGAGGGGGCGCGCGTGCGTGCGCCACCGGATGGCCCTGCCGTGGCCACGCCGGGCGGGCAGCGATGGCGCCCATCGCCGGATCCACGGCACCGTCACCAGCCCGGGGACGGCGAGGATCCACAGCGCGCCCAGGCCCAGATGGGAGACGATCACGCTGGCCAGGGTGGGCCACAGCCCGCGGCCCAGCTCGCCGCCGATGAGGAATGCCGACGTGATGAGGCCCTGGCGGCCGGCCATCATCGCGCGGATGCCCGCGAGCGCCTGCGGGTGGAAGAACGCGTTGCCGACGCCGATGAGCACCAGCAGCGCGATCATCGACCACAGGCTGTGCGCAACCCCCAGCAGCCCGCCGCCGATGGAACTGGCGGTGAGGCCGATCATGATGAGGCTGCGCCCGCCGATCCTGTCGGCCAGCCGCCCGGTGAGCGGTTGCAGCGCCTGCCCGATGGTCAGCGCCGTGACCAGCACCCCGGCCATCTTCGCCGGCTGATCGAGGGTGGCGAGCACCGCCGGCAGGACGCCCGGCAGGTAGTTGGAGGCGCCGTCGTTGAGCAGGTGCGCCCAGGTGAGGCCGCTCAGGCGGGTGCGGAACCGGTCGATGCCTCCGTCGCCCGCCTGCGCAGTCCGCCCCGTCGTCACCGCCACCTCCCTGACGCTCGGCCGCGGGGGCGCCGGTGTCAAGACCGGGGCCCGGGCCGCCCGCCATCACGCCGACCCAGTTCCGCGCACCGCCTACGCAGCCCGAGCGCCTCCTACGCAACCCGAGCGCCTCCTGTGCAGGCCGAGCGCCGAATCCCGGGCCCGGAGCGGGAAAAGGTGCTCGACCTGTCCACCTCCACATCTAACGCAACATATGTAGCGTTAGACTTTGACGGGGCCGGCGGAGCTCAGCCGCCGCAGCCGAACGCCCGGGTGATCGTCGCAGCGACGTCGCGGGCAGTGGCGGCGACGTCCCCGCGCCAACCGAAGGTGGTGACCACGAGCAATGGACCGACGATCATCTGCATCACCAGGTGCGGGTCCGCGTCGGCGCGCACCTCGCCGCGGTCCTTGCCGCGCTGCACGATCGAGGAGAGGTCCGAGGCGATGGGCAGCCAATGGGTGACTTGCAGCTGCGCGATCTCCGATTGCGTGTCGGCCGCGAGGATCGCGTTGAGCGCCATCTCCACGGGCGTCGAGAAGAGGTCGGCCAGTTCTTCGGTGAGCTCACGGACGTCCCCCTCCCACGACCCGGTGTCCGGCGCCGTCAACGTGGTGGTGTGCAGGGTGAGCGCCTCGCCGACCAGGTCGACCCGCGTCGGCCACCAGCGGTAGACCGTCGAACGCGGCAGGTCGGCGCGTTTCGCCACGTCCGCCACGGAGAAGGTCGAGTCGCCCTGGCGCAGCATGTCCAGCACGGTCTCCGCCACGGTGCGCCGGATCACCTCGCTCCTGCCGCCGGCCCTGATGCGTTTGCCCTGCGACGTGGATTCGGCCATGGCCCGACGATACACGCCCCCATCTACCCACCTGAGCAGCACTTTTGTCCCGATTGTCCACACGGAAGGACCACCCCATGACCGCATTGACGCACGTGTCCGCGCACGCTCCCCGCGAGGATCTGCTGGCGGCGCTGTTCGACCAGGGCGCCGTGATCGTCGACGGCCTGCTGGACCCGGATCTGCTGGCGCGCTTCAACGCCGAGCTCGACGAGCACCTGGAGGACACGCCCCAGACCGGCGCGGAGAACTTCGTGAACGCCGGCGTCGCGGAGTTCTTCGGCCGCCGCACCGAGCACCTGACAGGGCTGGCCGGCAAGTCGCGCGTGTTCGCCACCGAGGTGCTCACCCACCCGGTGTACCGGGCGGTGTGCGACGCCGCGCTGCTGCCCGGCTGCGTCGCCTACCAGCTCAACCTGGCGCACGTGCTCAACCGGCTCCCCGGCGGCACCACGCAGATGCTGCACCGCGACGAGGACGTGTGGGCCAACGTGCCCCGCCAGGGCCACATCCAGTTGGCCTCGGTGGTGGCGCTGCGGGACTTCACCGCCGCGAACGGCGCGACGCGCATCATCCCGGGCAGCCACCGGTGGGACCGCGACCGCGTGCCCACCGACGCCGAAACGGTGCCCGCCGAGATGCCCGCCGGGTCCGGCGTGATCTACCTGGGCTCGACGATCCACGGGGCCGGCGCCAACACCACCACCGACCAGCGGCGCCGCGGCATGCACCTGAGCTACTGCGCGGGCTGGCTGCGCACCGAGGAGAACCAGTACCTGTCGGTGCCGCTGGACACTGTGCGCGGGCTGCCCGAGGAGTCGCAGCGGCTGCTCGGCTTCGGGGTGTACGACGCGATCGAGCACGGCGGCGGCTACATGGGCGCCGTCGACCTGCAGGACCCCGTCAAACTGATGGCGGCCGGGAAGCTGTAGCGGCCGACTGCGACCCGGCGGAATCGCGCCGCCGATCCACCAGCGAGCCGCGGTCGATCACAATCACCAGGCCCTCGACCCCCCACTTCTCGACCGGGTCCTCGGGGGTGACGTCGAAGTTCCGGAATCGCAGGGGCAACTCACACCTCCAGAACTGCATCCGAACCTGCACGGCAGCCTGCAACGTCCCAAGGACGGCGACTACCCTGCGAGGAACCCTATGTCCGAGGCTATGCACCACGCCCTCCGGAAGGACCGCACATGACTCGTCCCCGCGCCTACGGCACGCTCACCACGGTCGACGGCCGCCCGGCGCTCCGGTTCGAGCTGGACGTCCCCTACCCGGTGGAGCGGGTGTGGCGGGCGGTGAGCGTGCCGGCCGAACTGGAGCAGTTCTTCCCGGCGGCCGCGCCGTGGACGCCCGTCTCCGGCGAGGAGATCGACCTGGGCGGGCCGGTGCTCACGGTGACGGAGGCCAGCCCGCCGCACCGGCTGGAGTGGACGTTCGCCGGCCAGCCGCAGAGCTTCGCACTGTCGGATCAGGGCGACGGCTGCCGGCTCGTGTTTACCCACGTCATCGACGATCTGCCCGCGGCGCAGACGGCCACCGGCTGGGAGTGCTATCTGTCGCGGCTGGAGCCGCATCTGGCGGGCGTGCACCGCACCGAGGCGGAGGCGCACGAGCACTGGATCGAGATCCACGACCTGTATGCGGAGAAGTTCGGCGTCGACCCGGAACCGGGACGCGCCTGGGCCGCAGCGAACCTCGGCGGCGGAGCCGGCTGACGCCGCAACTCCATCGGGCCGGCCGAGAGCCCCAGCGGGCCGTCGGCGGGTCGGCTACCCGGGCTTGCGCGCGACGAGCCGCTCCACCACGCCGATCTTGAACCGGTCCGCCTTCTGGACCGCGAAGCCCGCGGCGACGACGTTGTCGTGCGGCCGGCGCCGGAAGTGCTCGCCGCCCACCGGGATCGACACGATCTCCAGCGCCCGCTGCACGCCGCGGGCCAAAGGCGAGGTGCTGACGACGTGGTCGACGAGGATGAGCCGCCCGCCGGGGCGCAGGACTCTGTGCATCTCGGCGACGGCCCGGTCGACGTCGGGGATCGCGCACAGCCCGAAGGTGCACACGACGGTGTCGAATGCGCCGTCGTCGAAGGGCAGCGCGTGCGCGTCGGCCTGGCTCAGGACGGCGTCGCGCCCGAGCGACGCGGCCCTGTCGCGGGCCTGCGCCAGCATCTCCTCGCTCAGGTCGATGCCCGTGAGCACCGCATCCTCCGGGTAGAGCGGCAGGTTGAGGCCCGTGCCCACCGCCACCTCGAGCACGTCGCCGGTGGCCTGCCCGCAGGCCCATTGGCGCGAGTCGCCGAAGACCCAGCGGTCCATCTGCTGCATCGACTGGTCGTAGTGGCGGGAGTGCTTGTCCCAGTAGCGGTGCCAGCGCTCTGCCTGACGGTGCGAGTTCGGCGGGCCTGTGGTCGGCGGGTCCGGGGCTGTTCCGTGTGGGTTCGTCATGGCACCACCCAACCACGCGTCGACAAGACGGGCATCCGGGTTCCCCCGGAGAATCCGCCCCAGGGCGACTAGGGCCGCGGCCACCGCGCAATGCGCGCCGACGCGCGCACCGCCGCGCCCGCCGGCATCGCGCGCATCAGCGCGTCGCGGGCCGCGACCGCCGCCGGGGAGGACGCCTGCGCCACACGGCCTGCCAGGCGCGAACCGCGCCAGAGCGTCCGGGTGCGCCGCCGCCGCGATAGGTCGTACTCGTGCAGCGCCGCGTCGAGCGGGCGCGCACCGCGCAGCAGCAGCACCAGGGTGGCGGCGTCCTCGATGGCCTGGCCGGCACCCTGGCCCAGGTCCGGGGTCATCGCGTGCGCCGCGTCGCCGAGCAGCACTCCGCGGCCCGCCACGAACCGGGGCGGCAGCGCGGCGAGGTCGTAGATGTCGTGGCGGAGCAATGCCGTCGGCGGGGTGGCGTCGAGCAGCGCGGGGATCGGCGCGTGCCAGCTGCCGAACCGTGCGCGCAACACCGCGGGCTCGTCGCCGAAGTCCGCGCCTTCCGCGGCGGTGAGCACGGCGAACCAGTAGACGCGGTCGTCGGGCAGCGGCACGATCCCGATGCGCGCGCCCGCGCCCCACGTCTCCCCCGCCTCGTCGGCCAGGTGCCCGCGCGACGCAGTGACCCCGCGCCAGGCGGTGTATCCGGCGTAGCGGACGCCGCGGTCGAGGCCCCACGTGCGGCGTGCCCCGCTACGCATCCCGTCGGCGGCCACCACCAGGTCGAACCGCTCGGGCACGCCGTCCACCGTGACGACGGGCTCTCCGCCGGGGTCGACCTGGGCGGTGCGCCCCGCGCGCGCCGTTCCCGCCGCGAGTCGCGCGAGGAGCGCCGAGTGCAGCTCTGCGCGGTGCAGGCTACGCACCTCCGGACCGGATCCGGGCGGCACGGAGACCAGCCACTCGCCCGACGGGCGCCGCTGGCCGGAGCGCATCCGGCCCAGCGCGTCGGCGCTCACCGCGCGGACGGGCCCGCCGAGGCCGATCGCGTCGAGCGCGGAGAACGCGTTGCCGAACAGGGTCAGCCCGGCCCCGACCGCGCCGGGCGCGTCGCGCCGCTCGTAGACGGTGACCTCGTGGCCGTCGGCCTGCAGCCCGGCCGCGGCGACGAGCCCGCCGATGCCGGCGCCGATGATCCCGATGCGCATGGGTGCCAGTGTGGCCGATGCCGCGTGACAGCCGTACGCGGGATTCCTCCGCGGTCACCGCGGCCCTTCCGGGTGTCTGCCGGGCCTTTCGCGGAGCTCTGGATTGCGGAAGGAATCGCGTCGCCATCCGACCTGCGCTTCCTCCGCGGCGGCGCCGACGACCTGCGACAGCGCCGGTCAGGGGACGGACCGGATCCCTTCCGCAATCCCTAGCCTGGCGGACAGCACCCCCGGAGCATCAACCCACCGTGAGCAGCACCGCGCCCGGCCGGCCGAATCGCACCGCGTAGCCCCCGTCCTCGGCCCGCAGCGACGCGGAACCGGGTGCGAACGACCCGTCGGCCGCCACCGTCATGCCCGCATACGTCGCGGCGCCGACGGTGTCGACGGACTCGCCGTCGAGCCGCTGCACCGTCGCCCCGCCGCCCGGCCCGCCGTCGATGATCACGCGGACGGTGCCGTCGAAGCCGCGCTCCATGTCGTCGACGATCACCCGCACCGTCCCGTCCGCCATCCGCACCGCGAACGCGGAGACGTGCGCGTCGCCGTCCACGGTCACCGGCAGCACGGCGCCGCCGGTCATGCGGCCCACCATGTACGCGCCGTAGTAATTGGGGTTGACGCGCGCGGCTCCGGCGTCCGCGGCGGCAGGGTCGGCGAAGCAGATCATCGAGTAGCTCGTGCAGTCGTCGATGTGGTCGTGCAGGTCGAGGCCCGCCACGCCCTCACGGGCGGCGGTCATCACGTAGTCGACGGTCCAGAGCGCCGCGCCGAACGTGTCCGTCACCCCGGGCCGACCCTCCATCGCCACCGAGTTGGTTTCGGAGATGCGCGGCACCATTCCCGCGCCCTCCGCCTTGGCGACGAAGTACCGCAGGAACGCCTCCTGCTTGTCGGAGGTCTCGCGGGAGAGGAGCTTGTCCACCGTCGGCAGACCGCCCACCGCGTCGGAGAGCGCCTGGGGGAAGCCCATGCGTTCAGTGTTGACGAACGGGTAGTAGTGCTGATTCAGCGCGGCGCCGGGCGCTCCGAAGGCGCCGATGTAGGCGTCGAGCCACGGGTCGAGCGCCGCGGGCAGGTGCGGGTCGATCAGCGGGTTGCCCACCGCTCCCCCGGCGGTGTCGGGCCCGCTGATGGGGGTGCCCGGGGCCGCCGCGGCGATGGCGTCGCGGTAGGCGCGCGCGTCGGGGATGTACTGCTGCGGCACCACGTACTGGGGCCGCTCTCCGCCGCCGAACAGCCCGACCAGCGGGTACACGTTGGGCTCGTTGCCGATCTGGATGGAGCGCAGGCGGGTGCCGATGCGCTCTTGCGCCTGCGCCGCCTCCTGCGCGGCGGCGGCCGGGTCCCGGTGGGCGAGGTTGACGCCGAGGTCGACGGTGGTGCCGGTGGCCGCGGCCAAGGCTCCGAGGCGGCTCAGGTCGTCCGGGGAGACGGCGGCGTCGGCCCACGCGGGCGGCGGTGCCGCGTCGTCGGGCTGCCAGGCGGTGTTGTCGACGGCGTTGGCGGAGAAGCGCAGGTTGCCTGCGCCGAGGTTGGCGATGAGCTCGTCGACATTGCTGCGTGCGGGGTCGGTCCACGTGCGGTGCAGCTGGTCGGCCTCGAAGGACAGGCCCAGGAAGTCCGCGGGGATGGTGCGGCCGCGGGCGGCGGCGTCGACGTGCACGGTGACCACGGGCGGCGGTGCGGCGGAGGCGGGGACCACCCACGCCGCCTGGGCCGCGAGCATTGCCGCCACCGCGATGGCCGACCGCTTGACTGTGCGCATGTGCCGTCCCCTCAGCAGTGTTGACCGCCACCTTGCCGCATCCGCCGGCCGTGGGACCGGCGCTTTGCGGAATTCGCACCTGTTGATCGGGCTGTGGGCGCATCCCACGCCGGCGCCCGAACGTGCCCCGGCGCGTTGCGTGTCCACGCCCTCGTGGGCGTTTACCCTGAGGGCATGGCCGAATCGGGCACGATCACGATCGACGGTGCCGCCCTCGCCTACACCGATCACGGTGGCGAGGGGCCGGTGGTCTTCCACGCGCACGGGCTGTCGTCGTGCAGCGCCAACGAGACGGAGGCGGGGCTCATCGACCCCGCCGCACTGCGCGCCGCCGGCCTGCGGCTGATCGCCTACGACGCCCGCGGCCACGGCGGCTCGTCCGGCCGCGCCGACCCGGCCGACTACACGTGGGACAACCTGGCCGAGGACCTGCTCGCGCTCGCCGACGTGTTCTCGCCGGGGGTTCCGGTACACGCGATTGGCGTGTCGATGGGCACCGCGACGATCCTGCACGCGCTCACCCGGCGTCCGGAGCGGTTCCGCTCCGTCGTGCTCGGCGCACCGCCCACCGCCTGGGCCACGCGCGCCGCGCAGGTGGCCGTCTATGGCGAGCTCGCGGCCACGATCGAGGCCGATCCGGCGGCCGCCGTGTCGACGATGGAGAGCATGCCGGTGCCGGAGATCTTCGCCGATGCCCCGAACCAGGCCCCCGCGCCCGCCCCGGCGGTGGACCCGGCGCTGCTGCCCGCGGTGCTGCGTGGCGCCGGGGCCAGCGACCTGCCCGAGCCTGACGCACTCACCGGCCTCACGCTCCCGGTGCTGCTGCTGGCGTGGGACACCGACCTGGGCCATCCGGTCTCCACCACCGAGCGGCTCGCGGAGCTACTGCCCGAGGCCGACGCGCACGTCTCGCGCACCGCCGCCGACGTCGGCACCTGGCCCGCTCGCGCCGCCGAGTTCTTCGCCACCCGCGGATAGTCGCCGGCGGATAGCGCCCTGGTGTTCAGCCCGCGGCGAGTTGGTGCGCCCGCTGGTAGGCGATGCCGAGGAGATAGCCGATGCGGTGCCGCCGCGTTTGGTGGACATTTGGCTGCGATCACCGGTCCCAAGCAACCAAGAGTCCACCCAACGCCGGGTCACACCAAAGCGAGAAGACGCGCCGTCGCCGTGGAATCTGCGCCGTCTCTATGGCATCCGCGCGGACACGCCGGCCCCGATCTCGAGCGTCTCCCCCGTGACATGCCGGGCGGCCGGCGAGGCGAGGTATGCGACGGCGGCGGTGACGTCGGCCGGATCCGTCCACGGCTCGCCGAGCGGGTTGAGGCGCGCGTACCGGCCGCGGACCTGCTCGCGGGTGGGCGAATCCATGTCGGGTGCGAACAGCGAGTACATCGCCGGGTTGTGCACCATGTCGGTGGAGACGGTGCCCGGGCAGACGATGTTGGCGGTGACCCCGGTGCCGGCGAGCTCCAGCGCGAGGGTCTTCGTCAGCCCGATCGCGCCCCACTTGGCCGCCGAGTAGTGGCCCAGGTTGGGGGTGCCGGCCCGCCCGCCCATGGAGGCGATCGTGATGATCCGGCCCCAGCCGCGCGCGGTCATCCCGGGGGCGACGGCGCGGAGGGTGTGGAAGACGCCGGTGAGGTCGATGTCAAGCATCGTCGACCACTGCGCGTCGGTCAGCTCCACCACCGGCCCGAAGCTGACGACGCCCGCGTTGGCGATACAGATGTCAATGCCGCCGAACGCGCGCACCACCTCGTCCACCACCTCGTGCATCCGGGCGGGGTCGCGCACGTCGGCCCGCACCGCCAGGCACCGCGCGCCTTCCTGTTCCACGAGCGCGCGGGTCTGTTCGAGGTCGTCGACGGTCGCGAGCGGGTACGGGATGGTGTCGACGTCGGCGCAGAGGTCCGCGGCGACGATGGACGCGCCACGCCGCGCGAACTCCACCGCGTGGCTGCGCCCCTGGCCGCGGGCGGCGCCGGTGATGAGCACGGTCCGGCCGGCGAAGTCGTGGACGGGGTCGCGGGCAGCGTCGTGGTCACGGTCATGTGCGGAGTCGGGAGTGGCAGTCATCGGATCCTGTACGTCGTAGCGGCGGTGTCGGTGTAGAAGTGGCGGCGCTCGGTGGCGGACGCCTCGGCAAGCAGTGCGTGTAGCGCGCCGATCCATTGGCGGTAGGTGCCCGCCATCGTCTCGATCGGCATGTTGGAGCCGAACATCACCCTGTCCCAGCCGAACTCGGCGATCGCTGTCTCCACCCACGGCCGGAGCAGGTCGATAGAGAGGTCGGCGGTGGCCATGCCGAGACCGGTGACCTTGCAGGTGATGCCCGGACGGGCGGCGCACGCGCGGATCGCCGCATGCCAGGCGTCGAATCCGGCCGCGTCGGTGGCGCTGGGCCAGCCGGTGTGTTCGAGCGACACGGTCAACTGCGGGTGGCCGGCGAGCACATCGAGCCATCTCTGCATCGACTCCGGCTGTGTGACCAGGTCGAAGACGTGGCCGCCGCGATCGAGCCAGTCGAGGACGGTGGCGGCGGCAGGTGATTCCGGTTCGAGCCCGGTGAGCACCCGGATTCCGCGGAACCGCGGGCTGCGGGCCTGTTCTTCGAGGTCGGCGACGATGGCGTCGGCGTCCAGGCCTGGGTCGACGCTGCCGACGATGACGAGGTCGAGGCCTTCGCGGTCGGCGAGCGCGTCGACCCACCGCGTCTCATCGAGGTAGGCGCGCGGCGCGGTGGTGGCGGAGACGTGCACGAACTTTTCGACGTCCAGGTCGCCGGCGGCGGCGCGGTAGTCGGCGGGCAGGAAGTCCGAATACAGCGACGGCGTTCCCACCTGCTCGGAGAACGGCTGCAGGGCGGTGTACCAGTCGTTGTCCGTGACACTCCACTGGTGCATGTGCGCGTCGATCACTCCGCCGGTCATCGCGGGACCTCCTGTGTTCTGGTGGACTTTCGGTTACATGTCACCACTTGTGGAGCGTGGGCAGGACTTCGTCGGCGAATCTGCTCAGCGCGTCGAAGCCCTCTCCGCGCAGGTCGATCCCCGGATGGGGTCCGAAGAGGACGAGGTCGGTGAGGCCGAGGCCGGTGACGTGCGGTTCGAGCGCGGCGAGGACGGCGTCGGCGTCACCGATGAGCTCGTTGGCGCGATACTGGTCCGGCGACGGTGCGAGCCCGTAATCGAGGTCGGGGTCGCCGAACTCGGAGCGGATCGTCCGGTAGTAGTCCCACCGGTGGAAGTAGTGGTGCTTGTTGCGCTCCCACACCGCCTCCGGATCCTCGTCGGTGACGGTGATGCTCCACGGATTCGACACTCGGGTCGAACCGGGCGCGAAGCCTGCCGTGGCGAGCGCCTCGTGGTAGGCCTCGTGCACCTCCGGGTCGACGCTGGCGGCGGCGAGATTCGCCCCGTGGCGGCCCGCACGCTCCGCCGCGGGCTTGGTCGTCGCAGCCACCCAGATCGGCGGATGGGGTTGCTGTGCGGGAGTCGGCTGCACCTGGACGTTCTCCAGGTGGTGATATCGGCCCTCGTACGAGAATCTCTCCCCCGACCAGGCACGCGGCAAGACGTCGAGGACCTCTTCCATGCGTGACGGCCGGGTTCTAGGGCTCATTCCGTACGCGCGATACTCGGCCACGCTGTGGCCGATTCCCAGACCGACGTCGAGTCGCCCACCGGAAAGCTGGTCCAGCACCGCCGTCTCCTGCGCCAGCGCGAGCGGATGGTGCAACGGCGCGATGTAGATGTACGAGCCGATCCGCGCGGTGGTGGTGCGGGAGGCGAGCGCGCTCAGGAACACGGGCACGGAGGGGCCGTATCCATCGGAGGTGAAGAAGTGCTCCTGGACCAGCAGCGCATCGAAGCCGAGACGCTCGGCCTGCTCGAACGTCCACAGGCAGTCCTCCCACAGATCGGTCCAGCTTTGCTCACGGTGGGGCGACCGCCGCATCTCCAGAGTCAACGCAACCCGCATCGGGATCTCCTCGGTTCTCGTGGGTCCATCCTGGGCCGCGGAAGCGGCGATCCGCCAATACCAAAACGCCGCCCATCTAGCATGTCGGCATGATGGATGCGATGAGCTTGCGCGATCTCGAGTACGTGGTCGCAGTGGAGCGGGAACGCAGCATCACCGGCGCCGCGGCCTCGATTCCGATGGCGCAGCCCGCGTTGAGCCAGGCGATCGCGCGGATCGAGCGCCGTCTCGGTGTCGTGCTCTTCCGCCGGACCAGCCGCACCGTGGTCCCGACCGAGGCCGGGGCACTGCTGGTCGAACGCGCACGCCGCATACTCGGCGACGTGGCCCGCGCGATCGACGACACCCGCGCTACCGGCGGCCATCGTCAGGTGCGCATCCAGGTGACCGAGCCGTCACTGACGGTGCCGCGCAGGATGTTCGCCGCGATACGCCACGCACTGCCGGATGCCGCCGTCCACCAGATGACGGTGCCGCGCTCGCAGGTGGCCGGCAAGCTCGTCGGCGGTGAGCTGACAGCGTCGGTGGGCCCTCGCGAGCGAGGTCCTGGGCTGGTGGCGGAGGAACTGTGCCGCGAGGGGGTGAGGGCGGTATTCGGGCCCGATCATCCTCTCGCCCATCACGACGCGGTGACGGTCGCCGACGTCGCCGCGTTCCCGATCGTGTCGATCGATCCCGGAATGAGCGACTGGAATGCCACCGTGGCGCGCCACCTCGCACGATTCGGCGCCGTACCGCGGTGGACGGAGTCGTCCGCGTTCGGCGCGGTCGCCGCCGCCGATCTGGTGCACGGGTCGGACGCGGTGTTCCTCGCGCTGGATTCGATCGCCCGCGGCCTCATCGGGCCGAGCGTCCACCTCCCGATCGATCCGGAATGGTCGATCACGTGGTTCGTCAACTGGCGCGCACAACCCGAGCCGATGCCGTGCACGCGCGAGGCGGTGGACGCCATGCGGGGATCCGCGTGAATGCCCGCGTTCCGGCGCTCACAACCAGACTTGTCCGGGGAGCCGCTACGGCCCACCGGCGCGAGCGGTCGGTGGCAGCTTCTCCTCACCCCAGGCGAGTCCGGCGACGGCGACGACTCCTCACGGAACGACGCACCCGGAGCCACGCAGGTGGTCGTGGGCCTGCTCGACCAAAAGGCCCCAGCCGTCTGCAAGTCGGTACGGCCGTGGCGATTCCTCCCGGGGTCGCACCAGCGCGCAGTTCCTGCAGTTCCCCCGGCGCGGCGTCCTCAATCTCGGCGGTGATCAGCTGCTCGGTTCCGCGCCCGCGCAAAGCCATCCACTCGGCGAGCCGCGTGAGGTCTTGGCGCAGGAGATGCCACCGGTACTCCACGTCGCCGTGGACAGCGGCCCACGTGGATGCTTCTTTGCTGACGTCGGAACTCGTCGCGCCGGACTCGACCGCCTCCACCCGAGGCACTGCTTCGATGGTCATGCCGGGCATCGTAAGCAATCGCTACGACAGATCTTCACCATGTTGAAGATTTGCTCCAGCAGCAGGTACCCGCTAGGGCGCTTACACCCCGCCGAATGTCGGTGCCCGCCGCTGACGTTGCCGACGATGGCGAGCCCGAAGAAGCGGAATAATGCCCCGGCGCCGGGAGTGCGGACGGGGCCATCTCCTGACGACCCACACGACATCGTCTATTTCAAGCCTCATGCGGGCGATGATCCTGAGCAGGCCGAGCCAGGGCTTGATGCACTACGCTCCTGGCCGCCGTCAGTACGTGCGAAGACCAACGCGGTTCTCATCGCTGTCGCGACCGCTCCGCCGAAACGGTTCGCCGGAGGCCGGTATTGGGAAGCGATGAAGGGCACCATGCGCGGATGGTTCGAAGTCCGCATCGACGGCCCGAAGCGACACCACTACCGGCTGTTTTGTCTACTCGACTACGAGGCAAAAGGGCACGACAAGGGGCTCTTGGTCGTGGTGGATGGTCACGACAAGCCGTTCCGCACTACATTGAGCGACGCGGACTACGCGGCCGTGCGCACACTGGGGCATGAGTATTGCAACCGGAACCCACGCTCGATCGTCTGATCTCAGACGGGGCTCGCGGATCCGGTTCGAAGCGCTTGCAGGTGGTGCGCGAGCCCGACGGTGTCCGCGGTGCAGCCTGCGAGCAACGGTTCCGTGACATGTGTCTGCTCGTCGTCGGTAAGTGGTTCGATGGTGACCCGCACCCCGAGCGCGGCGGCGACCTCGGCCAGTGTGCCCAACGTCGGGTTTGGCCGCCCAGAGCCGAAGAGGCGTCGGATCGTCGCCGGCTCGACCTGAATGGCTCGTGCCAGATCGGCTTTGGAGACTCCCGCTGCTTCGCGCGCGTCGTCGAGAGCGTTGACGACGCGGTCGATGGTGGCAATGCGCACGGACTCGACGACAAACTCACGGAGGAACTCGGGGTCCTCGAGGTCGCGCACGAGGTCCTGCCAGTATGCGCTGGTGCCGGTCATGATGTGCACTCCCTTCCGAACAACATCGTATCATTTATGATACGCGAAAGTGCTATTGAACGCCGCAGCGCTACCCCCCTCTACACCGCGGCCGTTGACGCCATGCAGAGATCCCTGGGGCAACCCGCGCCTCTCCTGCCCACCGCAGCAGGCGGCTGTCACGGAGACTGTGTGACGCCTGCGGTGACTTTCCCGCTCGCCGGATGTCTCCACTTGCAAGCCCGGCACGCGGTCCGCGGCTTCCGGCGAGGAGGGAAATGATGACGGGCAGTGCACGGACCAGCGGCGCAGATCGTATCGACACCACGCACACACGGGCCGCGCGCGGCGTCGAACTCGGCGTGGAGCACTTCGGCGACAGCGCGGCGCCGCTCGTGCTGCTCGCCGGCGGCACCACGATGTTGTCGTGGCCGGATTCGCTGTGCGCGGCGCTCGCGCGCGGCGGCCGCCACGTCGTGCGCTACGACCTGCGCGACGCCGGCGCCTCCACCACCGTCGACCCCACCACGCCGGAGTACACGCTGCGCGACCTGGCGGCCGACGCCGCCGCACTCGCCCGCACGCTCGACGACCGCCCGGCTCACCTGGCGGGCATCGGGGTCGGCGGGATGGTCGCGCAGGTTGCCGCGCTCGACCATCCGGAGGCGTTCTCCGCGTTGACGCTCGCCGGGACGCGCCCCGTTGCTCCCGGGCCTGTCGACGACGACCTGCCCGATCATGACGCGGCCGCGATGAAGCCGCTGTTCGCGCGGCCCATGCCCGACTGGGCGGATCGCGCCGCGGTGGCGGACTTCGCGGCGCGGGGTGCGGAGATCCTCGGTGACGATCCCGCGGCTGCCCGGGAGATCGCCGGGCGCATCTGGGACCGCACGCCCGGCGCCGCCGCCTCGGTGCACATGGCCAACCAGATGGGCACCGTCTTCGCTGCTCTCGACTGCGCGCCCCGCTGGCGCGAGCGGCTCACCTCGATTGCGCTCCCCACCCTGGTGGTGCACGGGCGCCGCGACCCGTTTTTCCCGGTCGGCAACGGCCAGGCACTGGCCCGCGACATCCCCGGCGCCCGGTTGCTCGTCCTCGAGTCGGCGGCCACCGCGATCCCCGACGCCACCGCCGCCGAGGTCGCCGCGGCCATGCTCGCGCTGTGACCTGACCAGAGCAGCAACCGCTCGGGCCACGGCGCCCTTGCGGCGACCTGCACCCCACCCGCGAACGCGGCACCACTCTGGGGCCGGACGCGTACGGTGAACCCCTGCCGGTGCCCGTCGACAAACGACTCGTTTCGGCGCGACGGCGACGAAGGAGAATCGCATGGCTGACGTCGCTCTGACGGGTGCGACCGGCACGGTCGGCGGCATAGCGGCGCGCCTGCTCGCCGACGCCGGGCTCCCGATGCGCCTGCTGGTCCGTGACCCGTCCCGAGCGCCGGACGTCCTGGGCGCCGAGGTCCGCCAGGCCGAGTTCGGGGGCGACGCGTGCCGCGCGGCGCTCACCGGGGTCGACACGGCGCTCATGGTGTCGGCGCACGAGTCGGCCGACCGGGTGGAGGTGCACCAGTCGTTCGTGCAGGCCGCCGTCGACGCGGGCGTGCGGCAGGTGGTGTATCTGTCGTTCGGCGGGGCGGGTTCGGGCGCCGGGTTCCTGCTGGCCCGCGACCACGGCGCCACCGAGCGGATCCTCCGCGACTCGGGCCTGGCGTTCACGTTCCTGCGGGACAACTTCTACGCCGAGGCGATCGCCGGGTTCGCGGGCGACGACGGCGCGCTCCGCGGCCCCGCCGGCGACGGGCGCGTGGCGGCAGTGTCGCAGCGGGACGTGGCCGCCGTGGCCGCACACATCCTCGCCGACCCGCGGCCGCACGCGAACCGCGGCTACGACCTCACGGGGCCGCAGGCGCTCACGCTCGGCCAGATCGCCGCGACGCTCACCGAGGTGACGGGGCGTACGCACCGGTTCGTCGACGAGACGATGGAAGAGGCCCGTTCCAGCCGCGCGGTGTATGACGCGCCGGCGTGGCTGGTGGACGCGTGGATCAGCACCTACACCGCGATCCGTGACGGCGAGCTCGAGCACGTGAGCGATGCCGTGCCGTCGCTGTTGGGTCGCCCGGCGCTGAGCTTTGCGGAGGCGATGCGCGCGGCCGCCGGGGGACGCGCCGCGTGAACGCACGCGGTTGCGGCAGTCATCTCCCGAACAGCGCGCGGCGAGCCGAAGCGAAGTAGGCGACGGCACGGTCGGCATCGGACTCGGAGGTGTCCGGTGCGACCAGATACGTCCATGTCGCGGACGGCCGCCGCAATCCGAGGTCTTCGATCACGGCGTCGGCGCTGTCGGCGTCCTCGAGCGCGGCCCGGGTCGCGGCCGCCGCCTCCTCGGTGAGCCCCCGGAAGTCCTGCGCGGCAAGGATCGTGAACTCCTCGAGCGGGTCCTGCCGTCCGAGACGGCGCAGATGGATCCCTTCGCGGACGTCGACCATGTGGTTCATGTGCCGGGTCCAGACTCGATCGAGCTGATATAAGACCACATCCGCGGCGAGGCCTCGGCGGGACGGCACGGTCCACCTTCTCGCGGCATCCGGGTCGTCCGGCCACACGCCGGCCAGGTGGTCGTCGAGCGCACCAGGCTCGGTGAGCAGGCGTTCTCGCGTGCGCAGGATGCTCAGCCGCTGGTTGTCGGTCACGGTGTGAAAGCTGCGGGTCGTGCGGTGCAGCTGCAGGAGGGCGCCTTCGGCGACGCGCTGCGCGTGGGCGTAGAGCCGGTGCGATCGCCGATCGCGCACGAGCCCGTCGCCGTCGACCGACCGCGGCGACCGGACCGGAGCGACGTTCTCGGTGACGACCGGGTCGGACAGGCTGGTGTAGAAGACGGTGCGGCCCGGGTCGCCCTGGCGCCCCGAGCGCCCCTGCAACTGCCGGTCCAGCCGCGGGCTGACGTAGCGCCCGAGACCCAACACCAGCAGTCCCCCGGCGTCGGCGGCTCCGGGCCCCAGTCGGATGTCGACCCCGCGGCCCGCCATCTGGGTGGACACCGTGACCGCGCCCTGGTGTCCGGCCTGGGCGATCGTCTCGGCCTCGTCGGCGTCGTTCTTCGCGTTGAGGACGGCGGCGTGCACGCCGTGGTCGGCCAGCAACGCCGCGAATCGCTCGGAGTCGGCGACGCTCCCGGTGCCGACCAGCACCGGTTGCCCCGCGTCGTGCGCCGCACGCACCCGGGCCGCCGCCGCGGTGTCACGCTGCTCGGCGGACGCGTACAGCAGGTCCGGATCGTCGATGCGGATCGACTGGTGATGCGTGCCGATCACCCCGGTGTGCAGGTCGAGGTCCTCGGCGAGGCGATCGGCCGCCTCCAGCGCGGAGCCGCTCATGCCCGTGATGCCCCGATAGCCGCGCACCACCGTCTCGACGAGGATCTGGTCGAGCACTTCGGCCTGCGCGGTCACCGCCACGCCTTCCTTGCGTTCGACGGCCGCATGCAGCCCGTCCGGCCAGCGTTGGCGCTGCGCGATCCGCCCGCGCGCGTCGTCGATGAGCCGCACCTGCCCTCCCGTGACGACGTAGTCCACGTCGCGGTGCACCAGGGCCTGTGCGTGCAGCGCAACGTACGCGGCGGTGACCAGCTCGATGTTCTCCTCGGAGTACAGGTTGTCCACGCCGAGCCGGTCTTCGAGGAACCGGATGCCCGTATCGGTCAGCGTCGTGCCGGCGCCGCCGGCGTCCACCTCGTAGTCGACTCCCTCGGTCAATGCAGCGACCGCGCCGGCGACCGGAATCTCCACGATCGTGTCTGCACCGCTGCCCGCGATCACCAGCGGCACCACGGCGTCGTCGACGAGGACCGCGTCGATCTCGTCGATGACGACCATGTCCAGAGGCGGCAGCAGCCGTTGCGCCTCGACGGTGCGCCGCCGGTCGCGCAGCACGTCGAACCCCACCTGCTGCACCGTCGCGTAGACGACATCACTGCCGTATGCGCGCCGCCGGTCGACGTCGGTCATGTCCTCGGCCACGGCCGTGACGTTGAGGCCGAACATCTCGTAGAACCCGGCGCCCGCCGCGGCATCGCGCCCTGCGAGGTACTCGTTGGCGGTCAGCACGTGCACACGCCGGCCGGCCAGTGCGAATCCCGCGGCGACGAGGAAACCGACGAGGGTCTTCCCTTCACCGGTGGCCATGTCGGCCACCCGGCCGCGCAACATGCTCACGGCCGCGAGCAGCTGTTCCGGGTACGGCTCGAGGCCGATCGGCCGGCGGGACACCTCACAGGCGACGGCGAGGTACCGGATCAGGGCGTCATCGTCGTCAGGATCGAGGCCGACCTGGGCGCGGGCGGCCTCGGAAAGCTCGCCGTCCGTATGCGACCGCCACGCGGCGGCGCCCTCCACAACCTGGGCGACGAGCGGCTCGAAGCGGCGCAGGTCCGCGGTCCCCGGGTCGTGGCGCAGCCGGCGCACTGCGGCGGCGACGCGTTCTCCCGGCGACGAAGGTGTGCGCAGCGGTACGGAGGAGCTCATCGCCCCAGTGTGCACGAGCACTGGGGGCGGTCAGCGTCGACGTATTGCACGATCGCGTGTCCGCGGTCGCGCGCCTGTTCAATGAACGGCAGCTTCGATTCCCGGAGTGCCGGAGGATGACCCACGCCCGCATGACGCGAAGGTATAATTTCTATACCCCTACCGCGGAGGCAGGATCCGACTCATCTCTGTACGCAGATCCCGGAGGGAAGAGGTCGCACTCTATGAAGGCTGAAGACTTCGACGCACGGTTCGATGCCGGACAGGACGTCACCGGGGAGCTCGACGTCGACGCCGCGCGGCGTCCCGGCCGTGACCAACGGCGTGTCAACGTCGACTTCCCCGGATGGATGGTCGACGCTTTGGATCAGGAAGCTGCGCGTCTGGGCGTGACCCGCCAATCGGTGATCAAGATGTGGCTGGCCGAACGCCTCGACAACCTCCACCGTCCCGCCGCGTAACCGTGGCGTTCGGACGCCCCGCTCCGGTATGGGGCCCGAGGGGCGATCCGGTCCGGTAAACAGTGGGGGTGGCCACTCCGATCGAGCAGCTCCCGGCACGGCAGCGGCGCCAGTCGATGATCATCGCCGCGTTCGGCACGATCGTCGAGTGGTACGACTTCTCGATCTACTTCTACGTCGCCACCATCCTGACGGCCGAGTTCTTCGGCGACGACACGGATTCGATCCTGCTGACTCTCGGCATCGGCGCGGCCGGCTTCTTCTTCCGTCCGCTCGGCGCCATGGTCTTCGGCCACCTCGGCGACCGGGTCGGCCGGCGTCAGGCGCTCGTCGTCTCGGCGGTGCTCATCGCCGTCGCCATGTTCGCCACCGCCGCGCTGCCCGGATACGAGACGGTCGGCATCTGGGGCGGGGTGGGCATGGTGCTGCTCCGGTGTCTCGCCGGATTCTCCGTCGGCGCCGAGTACACGGGCACGATGGTGTACCTCATGGAGACCGCGTCCCCCGGCAAGCGCGGGGTCACCACCTCGTGGGCGGCCGCGAACAGCGAGATCGGCTCGCTGCTGGCCGTCGGGCTCGGCGCGCTGTGCGCGAACCTGCTCAGCCCCGAGGCCATGCAGTCATGGGGCTGGCGCATCCTGTTCGTCGTCGGCGGCGTGCTCGCGGCCATCATGGTGCCCCTGCGCAGCAGGCTCAGCGAAACTCCGACCACCCAGCGCCTGCACCAGAACATGCCCAGCGACGATCGGGCTGCGAAAGGTTCGTGGCGCGAATCCCCGCTAGTGCTGGTGCTGCTCCACCAGCCGCGCGCGGTGCTCGTCGCCTTCCTCATCTCCTCGATCGGCGCGACCAGCTACTTCCTCAACATCACCTACGTGCCGACCTACCTGGCCGAGGAGGCCGATTTCGCCGACGCGGGCGCGCTCGGCCTGGGCACCATCGCCGCCGTCACCGCCATCGCGGTCACTCCCCTGTTCGGGCTCCTGGCAGACCGTATCGGGCGCAGATTCTCGCTTGCGCTCCTCGTCGGCGGGCTGGTGCTGACGACCGTCCCCGTCTACGCGCTGCTGCACTCCCCCTCCGCGGGGCTCAGCATGTCCGCGGCGGCGTTCCTCGCCGTGCCCGCCGCCGGCTGGAGCGCCGTCGCCGCCGCGACGATCCCCGAACAGTTCACCGCCGTCGGCCGCTTCTCCGGCATGGCCATCGGCTACAACATCGCCACCGTCGCCTTCGGCGGGCTCTCCCCCCTCATCGCCACGGCCCTCATCTCGGCGACCGGGCTCTCGCTGGCACCCGCGATCTACGCGACCATCATCATCGCGGCCTGCGGCGTCCCCGCCCTGCTGCTCATGCGCAACCTTGCGCACGCGAAGATCGACGACCTCGACCGCGACGACCTGCTCGTGGGTGCCGAGAACTGATAGACGCCCTCCCGGCGCCGGATAGGCACGCCATCTTCCGCTTCGATGTCCACACTGCAAGGTGAACCGCTCGGCACACGCGTGCGGAACCGAGAGTGAGGACCCGCCGTGCACCTTCCACGACCCGAACAAGCGCCCCGCGGGGCGGCCCCGGCCCAGCCACTCCGCTCCACGATCGCGGCCGTCCGCCGCCGGCCTCCCCGCGGCCACTGGCGCATCGCCGCCTCGGATGGCAGACGGCTCAGCGAGGCCGCCGGGTGGCTGGCCGTCACCGCCGGCGCCGTGCACACCGCGTTGGCCCCGGTACTTCGGCGGGATGTGTGGTCACAGCACCCGCCGGCACGACTGTGGAACTCGGTGACACTCGAGCCCTCGGCGGACGAGCTACCGCGTGCGGAGGCGTTCTGGCTGAGCGTGGGGAGTTTCGGGCTGCCGCTGCACCTGCTCGGGTGGCAGATTCTCGCCTCGGTGCGCAGCGGTCAACCGGTGCCGGCATCGACCGGGTGGGGACTACTCGCCTGGGGCGCGGTCGCCACCACGCTCCTCCCCAAGTCACCCGCGTGGACGTTTCCCGTCATCGGGGGTCTGATCATCGCGGGGAATCGCAGCGCCCGCGGGGCGGGAGATCCTCCGCTCGGCTGACGAGCGCCAGCGGCTGCGATCAGGGCTCAGCCGTCGGGCGTCGGGGAATCGGCCGGCATCGTCTCGTGTCCCATCCGTTGCGGGGGCGGGACGTCGTGACCGACCCTGCGCGTCGACGAGCCCGCCTCGATCGCGGCGATTCGCCACCCCGGGCAGCGGCGCCGTGGCACGATTCACGGCATGGTAGACACTCGACCAGTTTTCCGCCGCTGGGCCGTCGTCGCCGGCGTCACCGTCGCGGCGGTCCTGGCCGCCTCCGGGCCCGCCGTCGCCGGTCCAGTGCTGCCCGGCGCGCCTCCCGCCACCGTCACTTTGCAGCCCGCAGGCGCCGTGCGTGAGGTGCCCACCGACTTCTTCGGCGTCAACGGGGCCCGCATCATCTCCCCCGAGAACGCCGAGCAGTGGCACGACCCCGTCTTCCGGCAGGCGCTCGCGGGGGTGGACGCCGGACTGATCCGCGTCCAGGGCGGCACCACCTCGCAGTGGATCGACTGGCGCACCGGCCGCTTCATTCAACGTCCGGGGGGCGAGTTCCCCGGCCAGAACGAGGGCCGCAACCCGATCCTGCTGAGCGATTGGGCCGACGTCGTCCGCGCCACCGGCGCCACGCCGATCTTCGACCTCAACGTGCTCACCTCCACCGTCGACGAGCAGATCGCCATGCTGCACGAGGCACAGCGGCTCGGCATGGACGTGCGGTACGTCGAGCTGGGCAACGAACTGTGGGATCCGGGCCCGTACTACCGGCAGGTCTACCCCACCGGCGCCGACTACGCCCGGACGATGAACGAGTGGATCGTCCGGCTGCGACAGGAGTTCCCGGACATCAAGATCGGCGTCTCCGGAGCGGACGACTCGTCGATCGTCACCACCGCCCTGGGGCCACGTATCCAGACGTGGAACGCCGGGCTCTACGCGAACATCCGCGGCGCCGACGCCGTAGTCCTGCACCCGTACTGGACACCCGACCCCGTGCAGGCGGACATCGGCTCCACCGCGGCGGGCGGCGTGGCCGCGTGGAACGGGTTTGCAGACAAGGCCATCGGCGGGGTCCCGGCGGGGATGGAGGTGTGGATCACCGAGTACAACCAGATCAACATCCCGTTCGGCGAGATCCCCGGGTTCCCGCCCCAGCTGATCTCCGGGGTTCCGCAGACCTGGGCGGTGGGGCTCTCCGTGGCCGGGTTCGCGCTGTCGAGCCTCACCGATCCGCGCGTCCGAATGTCGGTGCTGCACGCGGCCATCGACGGGCTGCCGTCGGCGCGTTCCCGGGCCGCGAACGGCAACGAGGAGATCCACGCGCTGCTGGCCGACGGATCGGGCGGCTCGATCGAGTACGGGCGCACCGCCCTCAACGAGGCACTCACCCCCATCTACACCCGCGGACGCGAGGGCGGAACGGTCCAGCGGATCACCGCCGACGGCGCGCCGGAGGTGACGGTGGCCCTGGGCACCCCGCTCGGCATCACACGGGTGACGTCCATCGTCGGCGCGGAGTTCCTCGGCGACCATCCCGGCGCGTTCCTCGTGAACCTCGGCGATCAGCCGGTGCACGTGCGCATGCCCGACGGGCTGTCGGGCACCTTGACCGCCGACACGCTGAACGCGCCGCCACTGTCCAACCCGGCGTTCACGCCGAGCGACCACGTCACCGAAACGCGCACCGAGGTGACCGGAGAGGCGACCCTGCCCCCGTACTCGTTGACGCAGCTGACCCCGCGGTGAGAGCTCTGTGGCACGCCGCAGTGCGGAGGCCTGCCACGGAGGGCAGGGCCTGCCGCGCGCGGAGAAGCTCAGTCGAGCATTGTGTTCCGTAGCTTCGAGAGCGTTTCATCATCGAGGCCGAGCTGGTTATGGGCGAATTCGTCCCAGCCGCCGTACTCGGTGTGGATCGCCTTGAGGACGGGCTCGATCTCGCTGGGGCGTTGTTCCATCAGCGGCTTGATCAAGTCGACGTCGACGCCTTTGTCTTCGAGGTAGGCGTACGTCTGCTCGTTGTGCTTCTGATTGTACTTGTTCGAGGCGACGAAGTCGTCGACGATCGTCTGGTCGTCCACGCCGAGTACGCCGAGCAGGATCGCGCTCATCATGCCTGTGCGGTCCTTGCCCGCCGAGCAGTGATACAGCAGGGCCCCCTCGTTGTCGGCGATCAGGCGCAACGTCTTGCCGTAGCCGGCCATCGTGTCCGGATTCGCCAGCTGATTGGTGAAACCTTCGTCGCCGAGCCGCTCGGCCTTGCCGCCGCCGAGCAGCTCGTCGAGCTTGCCGGGATCACCATCAGACAGAGCGTTTTGCAGCGCCGTCGACAGTGCTTGGGTGTTGTCATCGAGTACCGGGATACGCACCAGCTCGGTCGTGTCCGGCAACTTGTCCGGGCCGGATCGGGCGATCTCACTATCACCGAGGAAATTGACCACCGTGGCCACGTCCGCCGCCTCGAGGGCCTGGTCATCGGCTGCGGTGAGATCGCTGAGACTGTCGCCGCGGAACGCGTGCCCCCACACGGTGGTACGCCCGTCTTCGGTGGTGAACCCGCCCATGTCCCGGACGTTGTGGGCGCCCTCCAGATGGAACTGCCGGGTCGAGGCGATCTCGCTGCCGTCGCCGTCGGCCACCTGGAAGTACCAGCGGTCGGCCGGGGCCAGGCCATCGACCGTGGCCGACCGGTCGCTGCTGTCGGCGACCTTCTTTCCGCTTTCGGACGGGTCGGCCGCCGTGGTCGACGCGAACACCGACGCGTCAGCGGGCCCCTCCCACGTCAGCGTGTAGCCGCCCGCGTCGTCCCGGTCGATGCGCAGATTCGTCACCTGCGAATCAGCGGGACCGCTGTCGCTGGAGCCGCAGGCCGTCAACGTCAGCAACGACGCCAATCCCACTGCCCCCAGGCTCGCCTGCCATCTGCGCTGCATGTGCCACTCCCCCAACCGCGTCTCGGATCATGTGTGACGCACGATACGAGTCGCACTGCGTGCGGTGTACGCCACTCTCACCTGTCGGTACTCGGCGTGCTTCGTCAGGGTCAGGACACCGTGTTCACCGGCAGGCGGCCCAGAAAGGCAGGGGCGGGACTTCCTGCGGCAGAGTGCTTGCTGCGAAGACACCAACCGCCGGCGGGCACGGCCCCGCCCCTCAGCTCACGTCGCGCCGGATCGAGGTGCGCACGGCGATGGCGGTGATCACCACGGCGTAGGCGATGAGCACGAGCGCCGCCAGCCACGGGTTGAGCATCACCGCCCCATCCGCCGCGCCGAACGCCCGGTGGCCGCTGAACGTCAGCGCCTGCACCGCCCCGCCCGGCAGGTACGGGTAGGCCGGGCGCAGCGCGGAGATGGAGTTGAACAGCGGCTCGACCGCGAACAGGTACACCAGCAGCACGCCCACCGCGGCGAGCTGGTTGCGCAGCAGCGCGCCCAGCGCGACGCCCAGCGCGGTCATCACGGCGATGGCGACGGTGCCGCCGACCACCGCGCGCGTGATGCCCCCGGCGCTCAGGCCTCCCTCGAGCATGCCGCGCGCCGAGAGCCACGGGGCGGCGATCGCCGAGCACACCGCGACGATGACCGCGCCGACAACCAGCCCGTAGCCGGCGAGCACGAGCAGCTTGGCGGTGATCAGCCGCCCGCGGTGCGGCACGGCGAGGAAGCTCGCGGTGACGGTGCGGTGGCGGTATTCGCCGGCCACGGCGGTGATGCCGACGATCGCGGTGATCATGTACGCCGTCTGCAGCCCGCCGATGAGGGCGCCGGTGAAGATGTCCATCGGCGGGTGCTCGCCGGCCTCGGAGCCGGTGACCGTCAGCACCGTCACCAGCACGCCCACGGCCAGCGCGACGAGGCTGAGCACCCACCAGGTGCGGGTGGTGGCGAGCTTGCGCACCTCGATGCGCATGGCGGTGGACAGGCCGGTGCCGGCGGGCGCGGCCGAGGTGTCGAGGGCGGTGGCGTTCACTGGGCCGTCTCCTGGATCGTCGCGGGGGCCTGGCCGGCGCCGGGCTCGGTGAGGCTGAAGAAAAGCTCTTCGAGCGAGTGCTCCTCGCCCACGAGCTCGGTGACCACGATCTGCTCGCGCAGGGCGGTGCGGGCGATCTGCTCGGCGCCGGCCGCGCGCACGCGCAGCACGCCGTCGCCCGCATCCTCGACCACGGCGCCCGCCGCGGTGAGCGCGGCGGCGAGGCGGGCCCCGTCCAGGGCGCGCACGCGCACGGTGGGCTCGCCGACGGCGGCGACGTCCCCGTCGTAGACCACGCGGCCCTTGTCGATGATCACCACCGAGTCGACGATCTGCTGCATCTCGGCGAGCAGGTGACTCGAGACGAGCACCGTGTGGCCGCGGTCCGCGCGCTCGCGCAGCAGCCCGCGCAGCCAGCGGATGCCCTCGGGGTCGAGGCCGTTGGTGGGTTCGTCGCAGATGAGCACGGGTGGGTCGGGCAGCAGCGCGGCGGCGATGCCCAGGCGCTGGCGCATGCCCAGCGAGTAGCCGCGCACGGTGCGACGGGCGGCGTCCTCATCGAGTCCCACCTGCGCGAGCACCTCGTCGACGCGGCGGTCGTCGGCGCCCAACGCGGGGGCGTACGTGCGCAGGTGGTCGCGGCCGGTGCGGCCCGGGTGGAAGCCGTCGGCCTCGAGCAGCGCGCCGACGGTGCGGGCGGGGGCGGGCAGGTCCTCGTAGCGGTGCTCGCCGATCAGCGCGGCGCCGGACGTGGGCCGCACCAGACCCAGCAGCATCCGCAGCGTGGTGGTCTTGCCCGCGCCGTTGGGGCCGAGGAAGCCGGTGATGCGCCCGGGCCGGACGGTGAAGCTCAGTGCGTCAACGGCGCGGCGCCCGCCGAAGCTCTTGGTCAGTCCGCGTACGTTGATCGCGTACGGGGTGTGGTGCGATGGCATCGGGCTCCTCACCGGGGGCGCGGCCTGCGTGCGGCAGGCGACGCGGCCGTGACCTAGACACTGTGTCCATGTGACCGTACAGAGTGTCCATACGAGCGAAGGCGGGAGGTTGGCGATGGAGTCGCGCACAGCGTCCGGCGGGTCGTGGGACGAGGCGGTGTCGGATCACCGCCGGCGCCAGCTGCTGCACATCGGCCGGGTGGCCACCGCGCTGGTGGCGGCCGAGGGGCTGGCAGCGGTGTCGATGAGCCGTCTCGCCCGCGAGGCGGGGGTGTCGCGGGCAACGCTGTACAACTACGTGCCCGACGTAGCCACGGCAATCCAGCGCTACCTCGACGCCAAGGACGCGGCGTTCGCGCGGTCGGTCACCACCGCCGTCGCCGACGAGCCCGGCCCCGTCGAGAAGCTGCGCCGCTACATCCGCGAGCAGGTGCGCTACGTGGCGGGCGGCGAGCACCGCGCCGCCGTGGCCGTCGCCGAGGCGGGGGCGGCGCTGGAGGGGGCCAGTTCGGCGCGCGCACACCAGGCGCGCCAGCCCGCGGTGCTCGCCGCGATCCTCGCCGAGGGCGAGGAGGAAGGCGTGTTCGCGCCGGCCGCGCACGGCGCCCGGGCGATGCTGATCGGCCGGCTGCTGTACTCGGCGCCGGAGCTGCTGTTCACGCACGGGCTGTCCGAGGACGAGGCGGCGGCCGCGATCACCGACCTGGCGCTGGGCGGGATCGCGGCGGGCCGATAGGCGCCGGCGCTGCTGTGGCGGGCGCCGCGCCTCCGTCGCGGGTCACTCCCAGGCGAACATCCGGCGGCGGTAGTCCGCAACCCGCGCCGCGTTCGCCGCGGCGCGCTCTGCCGGGTCCACCACCGAGGGCACCGACGCGCCGTCGACCACCTCGGCGCCGCGCACCGCGCGGGAGGCGTCCGCGCCGGCGGGCAGGCCCTGCCAGCGGATCGCGTAGATGCCCGCGCCGAGCCCGCCGGTGTCGAGCCAATTGGCCACGCCGGGATCCTCCGCGCAGATCGCGTACGTGTACAGCCCGTCGTCGTCGGGCACGGCCTGCGCCGAGTTGATGCTGCCGGAGCGCGCGACGTGCTCGCGGGCGACGCCCCACGGGTCGGTGACCTGGAAGCCCACGTAGTCGGCGGCGAGCCGGTCGACGCGCACCACCAGCGCCTGGCCGGGCTCGAGGCGGAAGTGGCCGCTGGTGGCGCAGCCGAAGCCCGACGCGCGCAGGCCCGGCGGCGGCGTCACCGCGTTGGCGGGCTTGGAGAAGATGTAGGCGTTGTCCCATTCGAGCCAGTAGCGCCCGACGGTGCGCACCAGCTCGGCGGCGTGCTCGCGCGTCCGCCCGGGCGCGGGGCTCTTCGGTGCGGGGCCGTCGATCTGCTCGATGGTGAGCCGCGCAGGCAGCTGCGTCGTCCAGTCGGTGAGCGCGTTGCGGCTGATGAGGAAGTTGCGGCCCGGCGTCGTCCGCAGGTGGGGCGTGTCGCCCGCGCCGTCGCCGGGCCCGACGGTGACCGTGAAGCGGCCGCCGTCGATGCGGAATCCCGCGTCGGTCAGGGCGCCCTGCACCGGTGCGCCCTCCTTGGTCACCGCGCCGGTGCCCGGAGTCTGGCCGTAGAGGACGAACGACTGCTGCGCCGGCGGCCGCGCGGGCAGCTCGCCGCGGATCAGGTAGGTGGCGTCGCCGTCGAGGACGGCGTGGCGGTGGATGTTGTCGGGGTTGTCGATGCCGTAGCCGGAGCCGGGGACGCGCAGGCCGCACCAGGCGTGCGGGGCGCACGCCGTCCACACCAGGGCCGGGCGGGCCGGGTCATGTAGCGCCATGTGCACCGACGCCAGGGTGGCGGCGTCGACGGCCGGTTCGAGTGTGGCGCGGCCGGCGTCGGTGGCGGCCTGCGGGTCGGCCTCGTACATGCGGCGGACGTCGTCGCGGGCGGCGCGGATGAGCGGATCGTCGAGCAGCTCCAGGCCGGCGCGCTCGAAGCGCAGCTGAGCGTCGGTGGGCAGCGGCGCCTGCGCGTCCGGCGCGGTGGGATCGTGCATGGGCGGGCCTCCTCGCCGTGGTGGCCGTGCCGCGTCGCGGGCCCGGCCGGGTGCGCGCGTGAAGGGCATCACGGGACGGCGGCGGCGGCACAGCGCGGGTCTCGGGTGGCGAGAAGGGCGCTGCCACCGAATCGCGCCCGCGCAGAGAATCAGGGCCGCGCGCGGCTCACGCGAACAGCAGCGCAAGCCCGGTGACGACCGCGCCTAGGGCGGTGGTCGACACGTTGCCGTCCGCCCGCGCCGAGAACACGGCACAATAGACGCCACCACGTGGCCTGGTTTTCAACCACCGCTATGGGGCTAGTTTTCGGCCGTCATCAACACCGCGGGGGTCAGGTCTCGGCGAGGAACCCTTCGATGAGCCGGTGCACACGATGGTCACCCGGTGTGACGCAGCGTCGTGTAGTTCGTCTGGGTGAACACGCCGAGCAGCTGCTGAACGTCGCCGCGGCTGTCGGTCTGTAACCCGAACGCATGTACCGTCTGAGTTCCAGCGGTAGTGCCCCATACAGTGGTGTAACTCGGTGGCCGAGTTCGTCTGTGACACCGCGTCAATGACGGACGCAGTGCGGCCACCGTGTGATCCTTCGAGTGAACCTCTCACAGCACCCTCGAACGGAGTCATCACGATGACCGCACCCCACATTGTCGACCCTGCCGGCCTGCTTGGCCAAGCACTGTCCGAAGCATCACCGGATCTGATGCGTGAGCTGCTGCAGACCATGATCAACGCGCTGCTCTCAGCGGACGCCGACGCCGTGTGCGGCGCCGAATGGAACGCTCGCACCGCTGAGCGGACCAACCGCCGCAACGGCTACCGTCACCGCCCGCTGGATACCCGGGTCGGCACCGTCGACGTCGCCGTCCCCAAACTGCGGTCGGGCAGCTACTTCCCCGAGTGGCTGCTCGAACGCCGCAAGCGGGCAGAGTCGGCACTGATCACCGTCGTCGCCGACTGCTACCTCGCCGGGGTCTCCACACGCCGCATGGACAAGCTGGTCAAGACGCTCGGCATCGACTCGCTGTCGAAATCGCAGGTCAGCCGCATGGCTGAGGACCTCGACGAGCAGGTCGCCGCCTTCCGGCACCGGCGTCTGGACGAAGCCGGCCCTTTCACCTTCGTCACCGCCGATGCGCTGACGATCAAGGTCCGCGAGAACAAGCAGGTCGTCAAGGCCGTCGTACTGCTCGCCACCGGCGTCAACGGCGACGGGCACCGCGAAGTGCTCGGCATGCAGGTCGCCACCAGCGAGACCAAGGCCTCGTGGAACACCTTCTTCGCCGACCTCGTAGCACGCGGACTCGGCGGGGTGCGGCTGGTGACCTCTGACGCCCACGCGGGGCTGGTCGAGGCGATCGCGGCGAACCTGCCCGGCGCCGTCTGGCAACGCTGCCGCACCCACTACGCGGCCAACCTGATGGCGGTGTGCCCGAAATCGATGTGGCCGGCTGTCAAAGCGATGCTCCACAGCGTTTACGACCAGCCCACCGCCGCCGCGGTGCATGACCAGTTCGACCGGCTCCTCGAGTACACCGAAGACCGCCTGCCCAAGGTCGCCGAGCACCTCGGCGATGCCCGCGAAGACCTGCTCGCGTTCGCCGGGTTCCCCGACGATGTGTGGCGTCAGATCTGGTCGAACAACCCCACCGAACGGCTCAACAGGGAAATCCGTCGCCGTACCGATGTCGTGGGGATCTTCCCGAACCGGGACGCCATCGTCCGCCTCATCGGCGCCGTGCTCGCTGAGCAGACCGACGAATGGGCCGAAGGTCGCCGCTACCTCGGGCTCGAGGTCCTCAGCCGCTGCCGGCTGACCGTCGCTACCGAGACCGACACGACCACGGAGGTAGGCACAGACCCGTACCTGCAACTACCCGCCTGAACCCGAACGAAGGATCAGAAACCAGTTACACCACTGCCCGGGACTTGACCCCGACGGTTATCCCTGCATTCCAGTGGTGGGCAGCGGAAGCGTGCAGAAAGGCCTCCGCATTACCCCCGAGTGGGGGTCCAGGTTGCAACGCACCTCCGACCGCTCGCCCTGCCGCGCCCACCACCTCGCCCTGACGAGCGACGGCGGTGTACGGCGATACGGTGCTGACCATGAGACTCGATCCGCGTACGCCCGTCCTCGTCGGCGGTGGCCAGGTGTCGGAGCACGACGGCGGCATCGAGCCGGTGGATCTCATCGCCGAGGCCGCCCGGGCCGCTGCCGCCGAGGCGGGATCGCACCGGCTGCTCGAGTCCCTCGATACGGTCTGGCTCTCGCGGATCCTGTCGTGGCCGTACCGCGACCCGGGCCTCCTCGTCGCGGATCGGATCGGGGCCGCGCCGCGCCACACCGGCTACAGCGGTACCGCCGGCAGCGTCCCGCAGGTCCTCCTGGCCCGAGCCGCCGAGGACATCGCCGCCGGCCGCCGCGACGCCGTTCTCGTCGGCGGCGCCGAGTCCTGGCGCACCCTGATGAAGCTGCGCGCACAGGGCAGCACACCGGAGTGGACGGTGCAGCCGGAGATCATCGCGCCGGCCGAGAACCTCGTACCGGACGTCCCGATGGGCGCCGAGGCCGAGAAGCGCATCGGCTTCATCCGGCCGTCGCACATCTACCCGCTGTTCGACGACGCGCTGCGCCTACGGCTCGGGCGCACACGCGCCATGCACCGTGACGCGCTCGGAGAGTTGTGGTCACGGTTCAGCAGCGTCGCGGCCGGAAACCCGCACGCCTGGTCGCACGAGGCACTCTCCGCGCGGCAGATCACCACGCCGAGCCCCGACAACCGCATGATCGCCTCGCCGTACACCAAGCGGATGAACTCGAACAACATGGTCGACCAGGCGGCGGTCCTGCTGATGTGCTCGGTCGAAAAGGCGACTGCGCTCGGTATCGCACGCGACCGGTGGGTCTTCCCGCACGCGAGCGTCGAGGGCCATGACACGTACGCGGTGGCCGAGCGACCCGGGCTGGACCGCTGCCATGCGATGCGTCTCGGCGGGCAACGGGCACTGGACCTCAGAGGGGTGGGCCTCGACGACATCACGTATGTCGACCTGTATTCGTGCTTCCCCTCGGCGGTACAGATCGCCGCGCGCGAGCTCGGCCTCCCGCTCGACGACCCCGCCCGCCCGCTGACCGTCACGGGCGGGCTGTCCTTCGCCGGCGGACCCTGGTGCAACTACACGGCGCACGCTGTCGCGAGCCTGTCCACCCGCCTGCGCGACGACCCCGGCACGTACGGGCTGGTCACCGCGAACAGCGGCTACCTGACCAAGCAGGCGGTCGGCATCTACAGCACCGAGCCGCCCACGGGCGGATTCCGCCGCGACTACGTGCAGGACGAGATCGACCGCGTCCCCGCCGTCCGGGCCCTGGACTCCTACGCCGGCCCCGCCTCCCTGGAGGCCTCCACCGTCGTCTACGCCCGATCCGGCGCTCCTGAACGCGTATTCCTCGCTGCCCGCACGCCCACTGGTGAGCGGGTGCTGGCGGTCTCCGACGACAGCGCCGACATCGACGCGCTCGCGTCCTGCGAGGTCGGGTCTTTGGTGGTCGACGTGGCCGCCGACGGGACGTTCCACGTCTCCGGGGCGACCAGGCGCGGGTGACGCTCGCGCCGAGTTGGTGGTTCCGCGGTGACTACGGGCGGTTGGAGCACCGGAGAACCACCAACTCGGCGCGGCACAGAAAATCGGCGTTGGCCAGCCGGCCACGCCCCCCCGGGGCCGGTCACCTGCCGAGACTTCCCACCCGATCCGGGTCGAGCCGACATGCCAGCCTGACAAAACATCGAGGCCAGGTGCACTGTCATGATTTCCAGGCGTTCCCGAGAAGCACCATGGTATTGGCCGATCCCGTGACTCCGTGTACGTTCTTCTGCCACGCAAGATACTCCGGATAGTAACCATGCACGAGGAACGGGACGTCTTCGTTCAGCTGCCGCTGAATGTCAGCCATTATCGCAAGTTTTGTCGTGTGATCAGAGGCCGATTGAAACTCGTCGATCAACGAGTCCATGGCTGGGCTCGTGTACATTCCGTACACCTGCTTCCCCCCGCTGTGCATGGCTGCCGACATTTTCGGGAACGGGTCCGGGTCACGCAGGCTCAACCCCCAGACTCCCAGGTCGTAGTCCTGTTCGGCGGCGATGCGGCGAATCTGGTCGCCGGTCGTGGGTAGTGTCTGGAGGTCCACGTCGAAGCCGACCGCGTCGAGGTGTGCCACCATCGCCTGGGCTTGGCTGACCTTCTGCGGGTTGCTCCCGGTGACCATCACAAGCTTGCCGTCGAAGCCTTCCGCCTTTACCTGGTCGACGAGTTGACGGGCCGCCTGAGGGTCGGATCGGGGCGCGTCGACGTCCGTGTTCCATTTCGAGTAGTCGGCGAACAACTCGCCCTCCGCGAAGACCGTGCTGTCGTATCCGCGTTCCGCAATCGCCTCATTATCAACTGCCAGTTGCAGAGCCTTGCGCAACCTCGGATCAGAACCGGGACGTTCTGGATCGGCGTTGATAAGGGTGACGTTTGCAGCTGCGGTCATGCTCACGTAGCCGGGAAGTTGACGATCAATCATCTTCTGCACATTTTCCGGGTAGCGAACCAGGGCTGTGTCGACTCCCCCGTTGAAGAGAGTCTCCATGGTGGTCTGGGTGGTCGGAAAGTAGACGAACCTCACTTTCTGGAGGTGTGGCCTGCCATCCCAGTATTCCTCACGCGCTGTGAGGGTCATTGAAGTTCCGGGCTGCCAGTCATGAAGAGTGAACGGTCCGGCTCCGATGGGTTTGAACTCGTCTCCCGGCGCCCCCGCCGCCGGGGCGACGATCATGCCGGCGCCAGTCGTCAGCGTATGGGGAAAGTCCGGCCATGCCCTGTTGAGCGTGTAGACGACAGTTCTGGGGTCGGGTGTGTCGATCGCTGCGACGTTGTCGTTCCAGAGGGGCGCTTCCGGACCGGCTGCGGACGCATACCGCTCCTGGCTGGCCTTGACGGACGCGGCGTCGACCGGAGTCCCGTCGGAGAAGGCCACGCCGTCGCGCAGGGTCAAGGTCCAGGTGGTGAAGGCGTCATCGTGGACGAGGACCGCGGCCATCTGCGGGACCACGGAATCGGTGGCGGCGTCGTATCGCATCAGCGAGTCGTAGATGTTGATCATCTCGACGCCACCGGTGGTGACTGCCGCGATCGCCTTGGCAGGGTCGAGAGATGCCGGCTCGGAGTATGCGCCGAAGGTGAGGATCCCGCCGCGGTCCGGCTTGTCTTCGTCATTGCCGCTATTGATCATGCCGTCATGCAGGGCGGCCAAATCGCCTTCCTGCGCAGCGGACCCGCCGTCCGCGTCGTTGCTCGCGCATCCCGATATCAAGACGGCCAGGGCAGCCATGGCGGTGCCGAGCCGCCGTGCGGTGCGGGTAGTGGGAGTGAGCATGGAGCCTTCCTCGAGAGGTGCAGGAGATTGGAGGATCGCCGGTGGAACCGCGTGTCGCCGCGATTGCGAGCGGTGACAGCCGCATGCACTGCGGACTCCGCAGGATCAGTTATGCAGTCGATCCCAGGCGAGTTTCGCCAACAGCGCGGACTGGTCCGCGAGCAAAGCGTCATCGAAGAGCACATCCGGCGAGTGGCTGTATGCCGCGGTAGCGGGATCGATATGAAGCGGGCTGGCGCCGAGCAGGATGTAGCTGCCCGGAATCTGCTCGAGAACGAAGGAGAAGTCTTCCGAGCCGAATCGCGGTGTCATCGTGGACTCCACGCGGCCGTGCCCGAACATCGTGGTGATCGTGGCCAGTGCGCGCTGCGTCTCGGCCGGGTCGGTGACGGTCACCGGATACGACCGCTCGAAATCGACCTCGACGTCGAGCCCGTGAGCGTGCGCGATACCTGCGGCGATCCTTCGCGACTCCGCTTCGACAACCTCGAGCGTCTCCGTTGAGAACGTGCGCACCGTGGCGGAGAGACGGGCCCTCTCCGGCAGGACGTTCACCGCATCGCTGGCTTCCACGCGGGTGACCGATACGACCGCAGGGTCGAGAACGTCGATACGGCGGGTGACCATCGCCTGCAACGCCAGAACGGTCTCAGCCAGGGCGGGGACCGGATCGCGTCCTTGGTGCGGGCGACTGCCGTGTCCGCCGGACCCGGTCAACGTCACGCTCAGGACACTGGAGCTGCCGAGGATGGGGCCCGAACGAGTGCGGAACCGGCCGTTGACCCCGGGGCCCACGTGCACCGCGTATGCGGCCACCGGAAGCGATCCGGAGGCCTCGAGCGCCCCCTCCTCGATCATCACGCGAGCGCCGCCGTGACCTTCCTCGCCGGGCTGGAACATGAACAGGACATCACCGTGCAGATCGCGGCGGCGGCCGGACAGCAGGTGGGCCGCCCCCACGAGTCCAGCGGCATGCATGTCGTGGCCGCAAGCGTGCATCGCCCCGTTCGTCGACCTGTACGGCAGGTCGTTGTCTTCAACGACCGGGAGTGCGTCCATGTCGCCGCGCAAAAGGACCGTGGGTCCGGGATGCGCACCGCGCAGGACCGCGACAATCGAAGTTGTGCGCTCACCGAGGGTGACCTCCAGATCGAGCCCGTCCAACTCCGCGAGTACCGACGCCTGCGTGTTCGGCAACATCAGCCCGATCTCAGGCTGCGCATGCAGGCGACGCCGCAGATCGATGAGCCTCGGCGACAGAGCCGCTGCCGCGGCGAGGAACTCCCGGCCGCGTGATCGGGTGTCGTCATCGAGACTCGAAGCGGCGGTTGCCTGCGTAGTCGGCGACTGACTGCTCAAGTGCGCTCCCTGGGATGTTCGGCCGCCCGAGGACGACCGATGGTGATGTGCGGTGCAGTTGCACAAACTAGACAGCACGCCCGGCAAAGATGAAGACTCTGGCCAGAAACTCGCATGATAAGCGCCCTACCCGCCTATCCACCGCAAGGATCTGTCATGAACTTCGAACTGGATCTGCAAATTCTCAGCGCCGTCCAGCTCAATCCGCGCATCTCGTGGACGCGCCTGGCCGCGATCCTCTCGGTCGATCCCTCGACGATCTCGCGGCGATGGACGCGCATGCGGGACAACCGCACCGTCTGGACGACATGCTTCGCGGTCCCCAAGCCCGTCAGCGAACACATGATGTACGCCTTCGTCGAGCTGAGCTGCGCACCGGGGCGCCGGCAACAGATCATCGATGTGCTCACCGACGAACACCGGATCTACAGCGTCAACTGCACGTCGGGATCACGGGACCTGTTCCTGATCGTCTCCGCCCCGGGGCTCGTCGCTCTCGACGGCTACATCGACGACCGGATCACGTCCATATCCGGCGTCACCGGTGCGAAGACCCACTTCGTGCAGTCCGTCCACCTCGACGGACCCGGCAGCCGGCTCGGTTTCCTCACCGACAGCCAGGCGAAGGACGTACTGCAGACCGTTCCCGTTCCCACACGGCGGATCCCGATGTCCGAGTCCTACCTGGACCTGATCTCCGCTCTCGCAGGGGACATCCGACGCCCGGTGTCGGACGTGCAGCGGGAGGTCGGTCGTTCGGTGTCCTCCGTGTCCCGGGGAATCGAAGCGCTTCTCGGCGTCGAGTGGGCGCGGTGGCGGGTCGACATCGCACACGACCACATGGGGTGGGAAGCGGAAGCGATGCTGTGGCTGCGCGTCGACCACCCCGAACGTGACCGCGTCATCGCGATGGTCACCAAGCAGCCGCACGTGCGCCTGTGCGCATCCGTCGTAGGAGAAGCGAACCTGGTCGGCTCGTTCTGGATGCGCGACCTCTACGAGTTGGACGCGATCGAACGACGACTCCAAAGCGCCTTTCCGGAGGTAAGCGTTGTCGACCGTTGGATCATCCCGCGTGTCGCCAAACGCACCGGGCATGTACTCGACGGCGAGGGGCTGTGGAGCCACTTCATCGGCCTCCAGTGATCCCGAGCGGTGTCAACGGCCTGGTGAGAATGACGACCGTTTCCGGCCCCGACGTGCCGCGGGGAAGAGGCAGCGCGGCAGCAGGAGCCGTGTCGGGCAGGTCCGCGGTGTCCGCCCGTCCTTCAGACGGACTACTTCCGCAATTCCTGGCATCGCGAACCGGCACTCCGCCCCCGCGGCATCACTGGAGCCCGCGCTCCCCCACCGAATCCTGGATCCGCGCGAACGGCCGCGCCTCCTCGACCGCGTAGGCCATCTCCAGCAGCCGCGCCTCCGATCCCATCGGGCCGGCGATCTGGACCCCGATCGGCGTGCCCTGCGAGCTCAGCCCGAACGGCAGCGAGACGGCCGGGTCGCCCGAGGCGTTCTGCAGCGGCGTGAACCCCACCCACGCCAGCAGCCGCTCCATCGCGATGTCGAACGGCAGCGTGGGGTCGATGTGCCCGATCCGCGGTGTGAGGTGGCTGACCGTGGGCGTGAGCACCAGGTCGTAGCCGGCGTACAGCTCCCGCGAGCGGCGGGCCGAGCCGTGCAGCCGGGCGATCGCCGCCGGCAGCCGGTGCAGGCGGTGCAGCGAGTAACCGGCGAACCCGCGCGTGAGCGACTCGGTGCGGTGCCAGTCGAACGACTTGTCGAAGGTGCGCTTGCCGGTGGCGTTCATGTAGAGGAACAGCAGGCCGTAGTACGTCTTGAAGTCCTCTTCGAAGCTCGCCGGCACCGGCGCGGCGATCTCCTCGACGTGGTGGCCCATCGACTCGAGCAGCCGGGCGGCGTCGCGCACTGCGGCCGCCGTCTCGGCGTCGGTGGGCGTGAACGGCGACTCGATCACCATCGCGACGCGCAGCGGCCCCTCGCCGGCGCCGCGCACGTCCCCCACCGGCGGAAGACCGTGCACCGGACGGAGGCGCTCCGTCTCGCGCAGGTAGGCGGCAGTGTCGCGCACGGTGCGGGTGAGCACCCCGTCGGCGACCACCCGCACCGGCATGCGGCTCATCAGCGCGTCCTGCGGCACGCGCCCGCGGCTCGGCTTGAGCCCGACGAGCCCGCACGCGGCGGCGGGGATGCGGATCGAACCGCCGCCGTCGTTGCCGTGCGCGAACGGCACCACCCCGGCCGCGACGAGCGCCGCCGACCCGGCCGAGGACGCGCCCGACGTGTAGTCGGTGTCCCACGGGTTGCGCACCTCCCGGCCGGGCGATTCGGCGCTGGCGGAGATCCCGAACTCGGAGAGCTGCGTCTTGCCCAGGCACACCGGCCCGAGCCGCCGGAACGACGCGGCGAACTCCCCGTCGGCGGGCGCAGGCTGCGCCAGGTAGGCCGCGGATCCCTCCTGCGTGGGCAGCCCCGCGACGTCCACGTTGTCCTTGATGAACGTGGGCACGCCCGCGAAGAAGCCGCCCACCGGCGACGTCGCGCTGCGGCGGGCCCGGTCGAAGTCGGCACACGCGATGGCCCCCAGCGCCGGGTCGACGGCCTCGGCGCGCCGGATCGCCGCCTCCACCACCTCGGCCGCCGACACCCGCCCGCCGCGGATCGCCTCGGCCACGCCGACGGCGTCGAGCTCGCCCAGGGCGTCGTCGGCGAAGGCGTGGATACGTTGGACGGGTGTCTGGGAATCGGCCATGGGGTCACGCTAACCGATCCGCGAGCGGTCCGACGGGATTGCGCGAGTCATACCCCGAGCCGCGGCAGTCCGACACGGGCGATCGCTCACCTCCGGTTCCCGCAGGGGAACCCAGCGGCGACGCGTGACGTCATAGAATCCGGAGAGACAGTGCCAGGACGAAGCGGCTCCCCAGGAGGACTGTGCCGATCACGAACCCGCCCGAGAACTTCGCCATCGTCGATTCATCGGAATGGGAGTTCGTCGCCATCGAGCCATCCGGGGCCGATGCAAAACAATGGCTGACCGTGCCCGGCGGGGGCAAGGCTCTGTTCAAGCCCAATCGACCGCGTGAGTCCGGCGAACAAGGTGAGGATTCGATGCTCGATGCCTGATTCCCTCGCGACCCTGCCCCACGCGCACGATGCCGACTCCACCACCGCCACCGAGCTCATCGTCGCGTGGCAGAACCCGCATACCCGCGCTATCCGTCCCGTGGGCCGCCTCACGTCCGACGGCCCCGACTACGTGTTCTCGTACCTGAGCTCGGCTCCAGAGGTCGCAGGGTTCCGCCCGATCATCGGGTTTCCCCACTTCCACCGCGCCTACCGGTCACCGACGTTGTTCCCGGTGTTTAGCCAGCGGCTCATGAGCGCAACCCGCCCCGATTTCGCCTGGTACTCCGACATTCTCGGCCTGCCGGTCGACGCTGCTCCACTCACCGTCCTCGGTCGTTCCACCGGCCGGCGGGAAGGCGACAGCCTCATGTTCATCCCGAATCCGCCGGTCGCCCCCGACGGCAAGAGCACCAGCACCTTCTTCGTCCATGGCCTCCGGCACGTCGCCCACGCCGAGGCGCACTTGGCGCTCTGCGCCGAGGGAGATGCCGCCACCCTGCGGGCCGAACCGGACAACCCGGTGAATCCACGAGCGTTGCTGGTCATCAGCGACGCCGGGCACCGGATCGGGTGGGTACCAGATCTTCTGCTCGACTACGTGCATGCCATGCGGGAGCACTCCTCCCCTCGCGTCGCAATCGCGCAGATCAACCCACCGACGGCTCCGCCGAACCTACGGCTCCGCATCACCATTCACGGTGCGGTGACTCCCGGATTCGAAATGTTCGGCAGCCCCACGGCGGGCGTCGCAGCACGAGGCTAACCGAGCCTGCACCCTCGGCGGGTGCTGCCGACACCCGCTACCGTCCCGCGAACGCCCCGCCCGCCGCGAACGCCTGCGCCGCGAACCGCTCGGCCATCAGCGCGTGCGCCTCGGGCCCGGGGTGCAGGTTGTCGGCCGGCGGATGCTGTTCGGCGTCGGCGGCGCCAAACAGCGCGAGCCCGTCGAGGTAGAAGATGTGCGGGTCGCTGCCGGCGCGGTGCGCGACGATCCGCTCCGTCTCCTCGCGGATCGTGCGCAGGGTGAGCCTTCCGGCACGCGCCTCGGCCGGATCGCCCGTCGCCCGGTAGCGCATCGCCCCGTCGCCGAAGTCGAGCGCCGCCGGCCCGGGCGTGTCCTCGTGCATGGCGCAATACGGGGACGAGACCACCAGCAACGGCGTCGTGGGGTGCCCTTCGCGGATTGTGTCGAGGAAGCCGTGCAGAACCGAGGTGAACGCGCGCATCCGCATCACGTCGGCGTTGACCAGGTTGATGCCCACCTCGAGGCTGATCGCGTCGGCCGGGCGCTCGCGCAGCACGCGCGCCACGAACGGGTCGAGCATCGCGGCGCCGCTGAACCCGAGGTTGGTCAGGTCGAGGCCGGCGCCGAGCGCGGCGCGCGCGATCCACGTGCCGGTGGGGTGCGTGGCGTTGGAGCCCTGGCTGATCGAGCTGCCGTAGTGCAGCCACCGGGGGCGCCGGTCGCCGGCGAGGGGCTCGACGGGCGCGTCGGCGCGCAGTTCGCCCAGCTCGACGCGTTCGTAGTGCGGCAGCCAAATCTCGACGTCTTTCTCCCGCGCGGCCAGCCCGTCGAAGCGGACGGTCTGCGTGGTCCCCGGGTCGGTCTCCACGGACCCGGTGGCCGCGTCGATGAGCACCGCGGTGCCGCCCTCGGCCTCGACCTGCCCGGCCGGTTCGCCGTCGACGAGCAGTTCGAAGCGCCCCGCCGGGCGCGGCGCCACGCCCCGGAACGCCATGTGCGTGCGGTGGGCGGTGAGCTCGATACGCGTTGCGGCAGTGCGGAACGCCAGGCGCACCCCGGCCGGTTGTGCCTGCGCGGAGAGCAGCTGCGGGTCGGCGAAACCGCGCGCCCACGCGGGCAGCCGGCAGGGGACGAGGCCCAGCGGGCCCTCCTCCACGTCCAGCGCGCCGCGGAGCAGCTCGGGCGTGACGGGCGTGCGGTGCAGCGGGGTCGCGGAGTCCATCTGCCCGATGCTAGGCGACGGCTCCCCGATGCCGGGCGACGACGGCGAGGGCCTCGCCCGCCGTGGCGCGGGCCGCTCGTGCCGTGCCCCGCGTGGACCGCCGCATCGCGCCGGTGGTCCGATACAGGGGGCGCACCGCGACACGATCCCCGCACCCGCCGCCCGCATCCACCACGCCGAAGGAGCACCGCACCGCCATGAGCCGCGCGAGCGACAACATCCACCCGATGCCGCCGTTCCCGCCGCCGCCCACCCCTGAGGCACGCTCCGGCCGGTTCACCGCGGCCAACCGGATCGCGTGGACCTCCGGGGTGAAGCTGCGGGCGGGACGCGTCGCGATCGGCGGCTCGCCGTGGGCGCTCACCGTGCTGCCCGACGACGTGCGCCCCTTCGCCCGCGCCCTGCACCAGGCCGGGCGCGGCGGGCGCACCGCGCAGACCCAAGCCGAGCAGGACGCGGCGCTGTACCTGCTCGACCGCGGGATCGCCGACCCGCTGCCCGCGCCCGCCGACGGCGTGGAGCGGGCCGACGACGTCGAGATCGTCATCCCGGTGCACGGCGGCGTCGCGGAGTTCGAGCGCTGCCTCGCCTCGGTCGCGACCGAGGGCGTGCCCGTCACCGTCGTCGACGACGCCACCCCGGAGCCCGACGCCTCCCGCATCAAGCAGCTCGCCGCCGACCACGGCGCGCGCCTGATCGTGCACGAGGTCAACGGCGGCCCGGGCGCGGCCCGCAACACCGGTTTCGCCGCCACCACCGCGCCGTTCGTCGCGTTCATCGACTCGGACGTGGTCGCCGAGCCGCACTGGGTGTCGCGGCTGCGCCCCGTCTTCGACGACCCGGCCGTCGGCGCCGTCGGCCCGCGCGTGCTGCCCGACGTGTGCGGCACCTCCGCCATCGAGCTCTACGAGGAGACCCGCTCCGAGCTCGACATGGGCCCGCACCCCAGCCGCGTCGTCTACGGTGTGCCCGTGGGCTGGCTGCCCACCGCGTCGGCGATCGTGCGCCGCAGCGCCGTCACGGACCCGCCGTTCGAGCCGGGCATGCGCATCGGCGAGGACGTCGACCTGTTCTGGCGGATGGACGAGGCCGGCTGGACCGTCCGATACGTCACCGACTTCGTCAACCGCCACCGCGTGCGCAACTCCCTGGCGGAGTTCTCGGGGCGCCGCGCCGGGTACGGCTCGTCGGCCGCGCTGCTCGAGGCCCGGCACCCGGACCGGCTGATCCCGGCCCGCCCGTCGGTCTCCGGCCTCGCCATCATCGCGGCGCTGGCGAGCCGGCGCCCCGCGGCGCGCTGGTCGGCGCTCGGGGTCGCCGGCTACGAGCTCGCCCGCCAGCGCCGGCTGCTCGACCCGCAGGTGCCGTTCCCCGTCGTCGCGGAGATGACGGCGCTGACGCTGTGGACCGACGCCTTCTGGGCGGGGCACCTGCTGCGCCGCGACTGGTGGCCGGTGGGCGCGGCGGTGCTCGCGGCGACGCCCCGGTCGCGCCTGGCCCGCACCGTGGCGGTCGCGATGATGGCCGAACCGGTGCGCGACCACCTCTTCCACCCCACCCGGCTTGATCCGGTGCGCAGCCTGGCGCTGCGGGCGCTCGACGACGCCTCCTACGGCACCGGGGTGATCACCAACGCGATCCGGCAGCGCGTGCCGAACGTGGTGGCGCCGCGCGTGACGCTCCCCGCCTGGCCGCGGCTGCGGAAATAGCCGGGCGCGGACTCCCCGGCCCCTACCCGCCCCTGCGCGGCCCTGCCAGGTAGAACAGTCCCATCAGCACGCACACCGCCAGCGTCAAGTACGGCGTGGCCAGCCCCAGCAGCCCGGCGAGCAGGTAGGCGGGCGGGGCGAGTGCCCCGCGGCGGAGCACCGCACGGCGCTCCCCTGCCGGCAGCGGCGCGCGCAGCAGGTGCGGGCGCCGCAGCAGCACGTGTGCTTCGAGCGCGAGGAACACCGCCGAGGTCACCAGGAACGCTGTCGCATACACGACGGCCGCCAGGCGCCCGCCGGGGACGTCGAGATAGGTGGCCATCAGCGAGGTGGTGAACGGCAGCACCGCGATGCACATGAGCAGCACCAGGTTGAGCGCCAGCACGGAACGGTCGGCGCCGGCCAGCCGCCGCATCAGGGTGTGGTGGTTGATCCAGATGATGCCGATGGCCAGGAACGAGATGACGTAGGCGAGGTAGTTCGGCCACAGCGCGCCCAGCGCGTCGGCCAGCGACCGCGCACCGTCGGCGTCGGGGACGCGCAGATCGAGCACGAGCAGGGTGATGGCCACGGCGATCACCCCGTCGGAGAACGCCTCCATCCGGCCGGTGCCCATCACGCCGGCCGGCGCCGCCACCGATTCGCGGCCCGCCCCATCAGAAGGCGGACCACTCGCGCCCGAACCACCGCCGCGCACGGCTCGTCCCGAACTCGCGCTTGCCCGCCGCCAGCGCCTCCGACGGCGCATCGAAGGTGCCAGTGGGCGCCTCGCCGCTGCGGAAAGTCACCTCGACGCGCCCCACCCGGTCGCCGCCGTACTCGACGTAGCAGACCCCGGTGCCGTCGTACGTCGCGCCGGGCTCCTCGCCGCGCTGCAGGGCGACGAGCCTGTCGGCCACCACCGCGGCCTGCCGCTCGGAGAACACGCCCGCCTTGGGCGTGCCGACGCTGGTCACGTCCCCCACCGCGTACACCCCCGGGTACGCCGTCTCGAGCGTGAGCGGATCGACGGGGATCCAGCCGTCGACGCACATGCCCGACTCGGCCACCACCGCAGGCACCCGGTGCACCGGCACGCCCAGGAACAGGTCGAAGGGCATCTCTCCCCCGCCCTCGAGCAGGGCCACGCGCCGCCGCGGGTCGAGCCCGCGCACCAGCGTGCCGGGGTGCCACTCGATGTCGCGCTCGGCGAACGCGTCGAGCAGCGAGTGCGACGCGGACGGCGCGGGCGGGACGGGGCTGGGCAGCGGCATCGCCAGCGCCACCTCGCTGCGATCGCGCACGCCGCGACGCGTGAGCAGGTCGTGCACCAGCAGCGCCGTCTCGCTGGGCGCGGGCGGGCACTTGAACGGGGTGGAGGTGACGCCCACCACCACCCGCCCGCCGTCGAAGCGCTCGAGTACCTCGCGCGCGGCGAACGCCCCGGCGGGGGTGTAGAAGTCGATGCCCGCCTCCGTCAGTCCCGGTGTGGCCGCCGGATCGAGGTCGGCGCCGAGCGCCACCACCAGCGCGTCCGCCTCGAAGGCGCCCGCATCCGTTTCCACGCGCCGCGCGGCGGGGTCGATCGCGCGGATCACCGTCTGCACGAACCGCACGCCCGGCTTGTCGATGGCCGAGTACGGGTGGCGCACCGCCGCCGCATCGGTGCGGCCGAACATCACGTCGAGCTTGGAGAAGCCCATGATGAACGCATCGGCCCCGTCGATCAGCACCACGTCGGCAGCGGCCCCGAGCTCCTCCGAGAGCCGCGCCGCGAGCTCCAGCCCGCCGAAGCCCGCTCCCAGCACCACCACCCGCATACCCGTCCTCCTCCGTCCGGGCCGGGCGAGCCGGCCGCCTGGTCCGTCTAGTTGCCGAAGTTCACGATCGAGCCGTTGAGCGGCAGCTCGCCGGTGCGCGGCTGCGGGTCGTCCGAGTGGTGCGCGAAGTACTCGCCGGTGAGGTAGTCGTCGGACGCGAGGATCGCCGACGGGGCGATGTAGCCCGCATAGTCGAAGCCGTCGAGCACGTACGGCACGCCGTCGCTGCCCACCAGGTCCGGGCCGTCCATGAGCTGGAAGTGCAGGTGCGGGGCGTTGGAGTTGCCGGTGTTGCCGAGCAGCCCGATCACCTGCCCCTTCGTTACCTTGTCGCCCGGCTTCACCCGCAGCGATCCCGGCTGCAGATGCGCGTACATCGCCCAGGTGCCGCCGCCGATGTCCTGAATGACGTGGTTGCCGTCCACGTTGTCGACGGTGATCTTCGCGGCGAGCGCGGGCACCGTGGCGGGCAGGACGCCGGGCGCATTGTCCGGCACGCCGTCGAGCGTCGACGCGATCGTCCCGTCTGCCACCGCGTGCACCTCCTGCCCGTAGTCCTGGTAGCTCTCGTTGCGGGTCTTGTCGCCCACGTAGAAGCGCCCCTGGGCGTCGGTGCGCATCCAGTCGATGGCGAAGCGCTGGCTGTCGGCCAGCTCGCCGCTCACCGGCATCAGCGACGGCACGTGCGGGAAGCCGATGCTGCAGCACCCGTTCTGCGCCACCCAGTTCGCGCCCCGCAGCGGCGGGGAGATCACGCGCGCGGTGCGGGCCGAGACCCCCTTGGGAGCGACGGTGTACGTGACCTTGGTGGGCGCCGTCGCGCCGGGGTTCGCCGAGGCCAGCGCGGTCACCCTGTGCAGCACCGCCTTCGGCACGTCGGCGACCTTGTCGGCGGTGAAGTCCACCAGCAGCGCGCGCGATTCGCCGGCCGGGATCACCGCATTGGGCGCGGGGCTCGACGGCAGGGTGCGCAGCCGGTTGCACGGCCCGTACTCGCACGACGGGTCCACCAGCGCCGGCCCCGCAAACGAGGCGAGCACCCGCGTCGGGTTCGCGGCGTCCACCATCTCCACCTTCTCGATCGTGGCCGGGGCCACGCCTGCGTTGGTGAGCTGCAGCGCGTAGGCCACGTGCGCCTTGCCGTCCGTGCCCGTGAACGGGAACGTGGGCGAGCCGAGGTTCTGCACCGTCACCGCCGAGTAGTCGGCGGTGACGTGGGCGGCCTCGCCCTCGCCGACGATGGCCGCCCCGCCCGGCCCGCTGTCCTGGCGCGCCGGGGATCCGCCGCCCGAGCCGCACGCCGCGGACAGTGCCAGTACCGCAGCCGCTGCCGCCGCGCCCAGTGCGCGGCCTCCCGCCATGCTCATCCCCCGAGCCTGCGCGCGGCGGCGCCCGCACGGAATAGACCCAGGTCGTGTCTCTTGCTGCGATGGCGGCGGACGCACGAAACCCGCGACCCAGGCCCATGTCGGCGCCGCCGCGCCCGGACGAGGGTGGTGGTGGAGCGCGGCACGGAGGGAGCGCGGCATGGGCACGGCACTCGGGGCCATCGACATCGTCGGCGACCCGGCGGGCACCATCGACTCGCCCACCGGGATCATCGCCGCGGGCGGCGCCGTGTGGTTCACCAGCATCTCCAACGGGCGCATCGGGCGCGTCCGGCCGGGCGACGCCGGACAGGGCGACGGCACCGGCGGCGGGTGGGCCGTCGAGACCTTCGCCGACCCGCACGGCCGGATCCGCCTGCCCGCCAACCTGTACCCCGCCGCCGACGGCCGGCTGTGGATCACCTGCCTCGGCTCCGACGCGCTCGCCTCCCTCGACCCCGCCGCGCCCGACCCGGCGGCGACAATCCACACCGTCACCCACCCCGACCTGTGCGGCCCCGTCGCCATCAAGTCGGCCCCCGACGGGCTGCTGTGGTGCAGCGTGCGCGGGTCCGACGCCATCGCGTCGCTCGACCCGCTCGCATCCGACCCGGCCGCCAAAGATCCCGCCGCCACCATCCGATTGCACCGCTCGCACCTCATCGACGACCCGTCCGCCCTGTTCGTGGACGCGCGAGGGCTGGTGTGGTGGGTCAACGCGGGAACCGGCACCGTCGGCCGCCTCGACCCGTCAGCCCCCGACCCGGCCCGCACCGTGGTCCGGCTCGGTCCCTGGCCCGGGTACGGCGCGCCCCGCGCGTGGGCGGCTGATGCGTCGGGGACGCTGTGGGTCACCGCGCAGGATCCGCCCGGGCTGCTCGCGATCGGGCCCGCCCCGCAGCGGGACGCGGCGGGCGACGTGTCGGTGCGCCGACACACCCATCCGATGCTGCGCACGCCCGACGGGGTGTGGGTGGCCGCGGACGGCGCCGTGTGGCTGGCCGACACTGCCGCAGACGCGATCGTCCGGCTCGTCCCCGCCTCCGAACCTGCGGCGGACCGGTGGAGCACCTTCAGCGCTCCGGGCGTGGCCGGACCCTTCGACATCAAGGCGGGGCCCGATCCCGCCTACTTCTGGTTCACTGCCAAGCGCGACGGCTCAATCGGACGAATACGGGTGTCCGAGTAGGTTCCCCTGCCGTCCCGCACGCTCTACGCTGGTCGGATGAGGCTCGGTGCGGGGGCACGAGGGCCGGCGGGGCTCGGTACGCACCGGTGCGACCGGACGCTGCCGGTGCTCGCCGCCGCCGTGCTGACGCTGGGAGGGGTGCAGCTTGCCCTCACGCTGCCCGGCTCCGGCGGCCTGTGGTGGGTACAGCTGGTCGTCACTGCCACGTTCTGGGTGTTCGCGGGTGCCGGCCTGCTCGCCTGGCACCGCCGGCCCGGTAATCGGATGGGCATGCTGCTCGTGTGGGGCGGGCTGGCCGTCTTCGCCGGCACCCTGGGCAACACCGCGGTCCCGGCGCTCGCCGCGGCCGGCGCCGTCACCGCCACGGTGGTGCTCGCAGTGACGGTGCACCTGCTGCTCGCCTTCCCATCGGGGCGGGTGCACGGCGCCCCGGCGCGGGCGGTCGTCGTCGCGGGCTACGCCGTCTCGCTGCTGCTGCAGGCGCCGCAGTACCTGTTCGATCCGTCGGCCGCCCCTGCGCTGTCCGTCGCCGACTCCCCCGGCCTCGTCACAGCCGGCACCTGGGTGCAGCGCGCGGCCGGCGCCGTCGTCGTCGTCGCGGCCGCCGTGCTGCTCGCCCGCCGCATCGCGGCCGCCCACGCGGCGCACCGGCGGGTGCTGGTGCCGCTGTTCGCCTACGGGATGCTGGCGCTGCTGTCGGTGCCGCTGCGCGCCACCGTCCTCGAGCCCGCCTTCGGCGCCGTCGCCGCGGCCGTCGTGCAGTTCCTCGTGCTCGGGGGCGTGCCGGTGGCGTTCGTGCTGGCGATGCTGCGCGGCGGATTCGCCCGCGAGGGCGAGCTCGAGGAGCTGGCCGCGCAGCTCGCCGCCACCGGCGACGCCCGCGCCGACCTGCCTGCCCTGCTGGGCCGCGCGCTCGGCGACCCGTCGGTGGAGGTGCTCTACTGGATGCCGCGGGCCGCGGTGTGGACCGACGGCAGCGGCGCCCTGCGCGCACTGCCGCTCCCCGAGCACCGGGCCAGCGTCGAAGTGTCGGCCGCGGGCGAGCGGATCGGCGCGATCGTCTACGACGGCTACCTCATCGCCGACCCGGCGCCCGTCCGCGCCGCGGGTCGGGTGATGGCGCTGGCGATCGAGCGCGAGCGGCTGCTGGCCCGCCTGCTCGCGCAGCGCGGCGCGCTCATCGCCTCGCGCGCCCGCATCGTCACGGCGGCGGACAGGGAGCGCCGTCGCGTCGCCCGCGACCTGCACGACGGCATGCAGGTGCGCCTGGTGCTGCTGGCTCTCGAGGCGCAGCGCCTCGCGGCCGCCGCCGACGGGCCGGTGGCCGGCCAGGCGCTGGCACTGCGCCGGGGGCTGGACGAGACCGCCGCCCGACTGCGCTCGTTCGTGCACGAGCTCATGCCGTCGGCGCTGATCGAGCGGGGGTTGTGCGCCGCGGCCGAGGATCTGGTCGACCGGATGCCGTTGCCCACCGCACTGCACGCCGGGATCGCCGACCTCGCGTTGCCGCCCGACGTGGAGAGCACCGCCTACTTCCTCATCGCCGAGGGGCTGACCAACGCGCTCAAGCACGCCCACGCGGGACGGCTGTCGGTGCGCATCGGCCGGGACGGCGACGCGCTCGTGGTCGAGGTGCACGACGACGGCGTCGGCGGCGCCTCACTGCACACCGGCCACGGGCTACGGGGGCTCGCCGACCGGGTGCACGCGCTCGGCGGCGGGCTGCGGGTGGACAGCGCGACCGGGTGCGGCACCCACCTGCGCGCGGAGCTGCCGTGCGGGGACCGCGCGCACCCGGAAGCGGGGCCGCAACCGGCGGAGGCAGGACCAGCGGAGGCGGGACCAGCGGGGGCGGGACCGCAACGCCCCACGCCCGCGCGGGTGCGGGAGGCGGCCGGATGAAGGTCGTGATCGGCGAGGACGACGTGCTGTTGCGCCAGGGCCTCGCATCGGTGCTCGCGCAGGGGGGCTTCGAGGTGGCCGCGGCGGTGGGCGACGCCGACGCGCTGCCGACGACGGTGGCGCGGCATAGTCCCGACCTGGTGGTCACCGACATCCGCATGCCCCCGGGGGACGCCGACGACGGGCTGGTGGCGGCGCTGCGCGTCCGCGCCGAGCACCCGGACACGGCGGTGGTGGTGCTCTCGCAGTACGTGCAGCGCCGCTACGCGGCCGAGTTGCTGGCCGACCATCCCGCGCGGGTCGGCTACCTGCTCAAACAGCGCATCTCCGACCTGGACGCGTTCCTCGCAGCGCTGCGCACCGTCGTGGCCGGCGGCACGGCCATCGACCCCGAGGTGATCGAGGTGATGGTGCACAGGGCGCGGATGATCGACGGCCACGTCGCCCGGCTGACCCCACGCCAGCGCGAGGTGCTCGCGCTCATCGCCGAGGGCCGCAGCAACTCGTCCATCGCGGCGCGCCTGGTGATCTCGGAGAAGGCGGTGGTGCAGCACACCTCGCACATCTACGACGCGCTGGGCATCCCCGTCGACGCCAACGACCACCGGCGCGTGCTGGCCGTGGTGCGGTACCTGGCCGGGTAGCTGCCGGGCCGGTCCGCGGCATGGGACCTGGGTCTATGGTCCGGCGCTTCCCCGGCGATGAGACTGGGGCCATGTGGCAGGCATGCGCGGCGCACCGCAGGGGACACCGGCGACCGGCGGGGGTGACGACACGATGAGCACCAATGGGGCTCCGGCACACAGGCGCCGGGGGCAGCTGTTCGACAGTGCCTTCCACGACCGGTTCGGGCAGTGGCCGGTGGGATTCGTCCCCGCCGGCGGCGCCGACATGGGCGACATCGTCGCCGTCGCGAACGCGGTGGGCGACGGCGACGACTCCGCGTTCTACGACGCGTTCGTCGCGTCCGGCGATGTGCATGCGGCGGAAGCCCGGCGGGCGCTGGTCGCGGGCCACCGGCGCAGTGCCCGCGCCCGGTTCCTGCGGGCGAGCTGCATGTACGCCGCCGCCTACCACCCGATCTACGGGACCCCCGTCGACCCGCGCCTGCTCGCCGCGTTCGACAAGCAGATGGACGCGTTCCGCACGGCGATGGAGCTGTGCGACCCGCCGGTGCGCCCCGTCGCCATACCGTTCGAGGGCGGCGAGCTGCCCGCCTACCTCGTGCCCGCGGCGGAACGCGCCGACCAGGTGCGGCCCCTGCTGATTCTCACAAACGGCTTCGACGCGACGATCACCGACATGTACTTCGCGTCCGGCGTGGCGGCCCTCGACCGCGGGTACCACGTGCTGATGTTCGACGGGCCCGGCCAGGGCGCGATGCTCTATCGGCGCGGGGTGCCGCTGCGCCCCGACTGGGAGACGGTGATCGGCGCCGTCGTCGACTTCGCCGAGACGGTGCCGATCGTCGACCGCTCCCGTATCGCGCTGAGCGGGTGGAGCCTGGGCGGGTACCTCGCACCCCGGGCCGCCTCCGGTGAACACCGGCTGGCCGCGTGCATCGCCGACCCCGGCCAGTGGGACATCGCCGATGCGATCCGGCGCTTCCTGGCCGCCTTCGGCGTGCCCGACGCGGACACGGTCGACGTCACGGGTCTCGACGAGGCCACGCTCGCACACCTCTCCGCGGCGATCGACGCCGACAGGGAGATGCGCTGGCAGATAGTCCAACGCGGGTATTGGACGACCGGGGTGCCGGACCTGCGCGGCTTCCTCCGCGCGCTGGCGGGGTTCACGCTCAAGGACCGGGTGGGCGGCATCCGATGCCCCACCCTGCTCACGGCCGCCGAGAACGACCCGCTCGCCGCGGACACCGCCGCCTTCTTCGACGCGCTGACCTGTCCGAAGGCCCTGCTGCGATTCACCGCCGCCGAGGGCGCCGGCGAACACACCGAGGCGGTCAATCGGTCGCTGTACAACCAGCGCGCGCTCGACTGGCTCGACGAGGTCCTGCGGGCCGGGTAGAGCCCTGCGGGCCGGGTGGGCGCAGCCGAGGCGCGCCGGCGCTCAGTCGCCGAGGCCGGAGCGCTGTTCCGGGCTGAACGCGGGCATCCCCGCAAGGCGGTCTTCCGGGGCCGCCTCGCGGAACCCGCGAATATTCGACGACGCCGCAGCCATGGCCTCCCGCGACTTGCCGCGGGCGAACGTCACCGAGTGATCGGCATCGATCCCCATGCGCACGCCCACCTCGACGGCGTCCTGGTCGGCGCCCATGTACACGAACTGCCAACCGCGGGCCCGCTGCTGGTCCACCAGAGATTTCACGGCGGCGTGCGTCCATTCGATACTCGAGTTCTCCAGGCCGTCGGTCATGATCGCGACGACCACGGTGCCCGGCCGGTCCTCCTCCGCCATCGCCGCCAGCTCGGCGTCCGTCTCCAGGATGAGCCTGGCCATCGCGTCCAGCAGCGCCGTCGCCCCGCGTGGGCGCAGATCCAGGTGCGGAATCTTCTCGATGTCCTTGTCCTGGTAGACGAGCTCGTACTCGGTGTCGAACCGGGCCAGCGAGACGGTGCATGTGCCGCGGCAGGCGGCCTGCTCCTGGATGAAGGCGGCGAACCCGCCCTCCACGTCGGTCTTGATCGACTGCATCGACCCGGACCGGTCGAGCAGCATCACGAGTCGGGTCAGATCGGAATCGGACATTGGCGCACTCACTTTCGGCATCGGTGAAAGCCGGCACCGACGCGAGCGCGGAGGCCTGGGAGCGTCCCGTCGCGATCCTGCGGATCAGGAGGCGTGCCGATACAGCGAACATAGGCACCGCCACCGACAGTTTCGGCGCCCCTGAGGTCAGCCCGCGAGCCCGCGTCCCGTCACCGGCGGCAGGTCGAGGGCGGTGACGATCCCCGGCTCCGCGGCCACCACGGCCTCCACTGCGTTGACCAGGCGCATCGCGGTCATGATCATGCCGGAGTCGTTGTGGTCGCCGTGCTCGCCGTGGTGGTGGAGATCGACCGTCATCGACGGCTGCCCCGTCACCTCCACGCGGTAGCACCCGTCGCCGCGCGTGGGCCGCGGCCAGTCCGGCGCCTGCCCCGGGGCCGTGCGCGTCACGTGCTCGAGCACCACCTTCTCCTCGCCGCCCACGGTGCCGATCACCTCGAATCGCAACGCCGCCGCCGTCCCCTCTGCGATGTGGCAGCAGACGGTGTCGAAGTCCTCCTCGGCCGGCAGGCGCTCGTGGCGTTCGACCAACGGTTCATCCAGCGTGAGGCCCAGGCCCGCCGCGATCTGGCGGACGACCGAACCCCACCCCAGCGACAGCACACCGGGCTGCAGCAGGAACGGCGTCTGGTCCAGCGCGCCGCCGAAGCCGAACAGCTCGGTCATCGTCATCGCCTGGTCGTAGGTGCTGTAATCGGCGATCTCGACGCAGCGGACCTGGTTGATCCGCTGCGACAGGCTCGTCATCGCCAGCGGCAGCACATCATTGGCGAATCCCGGGTCGATGCCGTTGACGTGCAGGCTCGCACCGCCGCGCACGCCCGCCGAGCGGATGCGTTCCACGACGTCGTCCGGAAGCACTCCCCGCGGGTACTGCAGGATCACCGGGCCGGAGGAGACCACGTTGACGCCGTGCTCCAGGAAGAAGATCAGGTCTTCCACCGCGTCGAAGATCCGGTCGTCGGTCATCGCGGTGTGCACGATGCAGTCCGGCTTCAGCGCCAGCAGCGCGTCCCGGTCGGTGGTGGCCCGGACGCCCAGCTCGCGGCCGAGTCCCGCGAGCTGACCGGCGTCTCTGCCCGCCTTGTCCGGGTTCGAGACCCACACGCCGACGAGTTCCAGTTCCGGACGCGCGTCGATGCCGGCGATCGCGTGCCGCCCCACCGTGCCCGTCGACCATTCCACCACTCGCAGCGCCACGATGTCCGCCCTTCCGCCGTCGAAACGTCCCTCCGCAGTAGAACAGGTGTCCGCGCGTGCGGACGCGGGTTTCGGCGAGTCCGCGGCGCGCATCAGGTGGCGCGGCACGCACAACAAGCGGGCCGGGGCGCTGCTGCTCGCCCCGGCCCGCGGCCGGCCAATGCCCCGTCAGTCGATGGTGAACACGAAGCTCGAGTGCGGGTACCCGGCCTGCACGAAGGAGGTGACGTTCAGGGGCTGCTGCCAGCTGGTGCCGGCGGTGCCCGTGTTCGTCGCGTAGCCGTCGGCGACGAGCGTGACGTCGCCGCGCGGCGCCATCGAGTTGCCCGACAGGTGGTAGCTCAGATTCGCCGACACCCCGTTGCCGCCGCCGGCGCCCTCCACGGTGATCCGCTCGCTGCTGTGCGGGTTGATCTGCGTCAGCGGCGCGTCCACCCACTGGCCGTCCCGGGCGAAGCCGCCGTCGTAGAACATCGTCGAATCGGTGTTGTTGTTCACGGTGATCTCCGCCGTCATGTCGTGCTCGGTGGGCATCGCCTGCGCGGCCCCGGCACCCAGCAGGGCCGCGGTGGCGGCGCCGCCCGCGAGGACGGTCGAGGCGAGGACGGTGGCGGTGGCGCGAGTGGTGATGCTCATGGCGGTTGCTCCTGTGCGGGTCGGTTCTGCGGTGTGCCGGTCTGTTCCGGCGATGACTCCACTATCCGACGAAACGCGCCCCGAGTATGTCCCGCTACCAGGCGAAACGCGGGGGGAAGCCGCGTGTCCCCCGATCGGTGGACACCCGGCGCGCAGCCCCCCGAGGAGATCCGCGGCGGGTGTCACCGCGAGCAGCTGAACAGGACGCCGACCTCCGAGTCGCTCGATCCTTCGGCGTCGGACACCGGAGCATGCACCCGGTAGACGTTCCCGTCGATCACCACCGCGGACCGATCCAGATCTACCTCACCCGCTTCCCACCGGTCCGGCCCCGCCTCGAAGGACAGCGCATCGAGACGCGGCGGATCCGCGAGGTCGATCGCCACCATCAGCTCGGCCTGGTCGCTGTCGCGCGTGGCGGTGTACTCCAGTCGGGAGCTCCCGTCGTGCTCTGCGCACCGCTGGTTGCCGAAGCCCGGCCCGTCGTCCTCGCCGTCGAGCATCACCAGCGGCGGGACGCCCGCGGGAACGGACCGCGGGCTCGGATCGCCGACGTGCGGGCCGGCGGCACCCCACGCAGTCTCAGTGGCGTCCTCGGACGATGAACATCCCGCCCCCGCCATCGCGAGCAAGCCCAACACCAGTGCGCCCACACCGCGAACGACTCCCACTGCCCACATCGACCATCACTCCTTCGTTTCCGTCATCCGGAAGGTCAGCCCGCGCAACCGCATCCCGTCACCGCGGGCAGTTCGAGCGCCGGCACTATGCCGGGTTCCCACACCCGTACCCCGACCGATTCCAGCCGCGGACGGCGCACGCCTCCGGTGGTCCGAAGGCCTGCGCCGCCCGGGTTCAGATGTCGCCGGGCTTGGCCCCCAGCGATTCCAGCAACCACCAGAACGGACGGGTCACAAGGCTGTTCCACGCCTGACCCCACAGGTCGGTGGAGAGATCGTCCATCAGTCCTCCTCGGTCGAGCGGATGTCCATCAATGCCGGCGCTCCGGCGGCTCCCTCCTTCCGACCCGATACCGGTCGCCGGAGGCGGGGAGCCGGCCGGATGCGCCAGCGAAGACCTGAACGTAGCCGCCCATTAGGCGCCGGGTGTTCCTATCGGCGACCGGCGCTTGTGCTGAGCCGGGACGGTCGGCAGAGTGAGGCACGCCCCAGTACCTCGACTACGCGGGAGCGGCGATGGCGCAGGCGATCACGATCGACCGCGGGGCGTGGCTGGGCTACCGCTGGGCGGCGCACGGTCTGGGCCCCGATCCGGACTGGTTCTCACTGGACGACCTGTTGACGCTCGGGGTGCAGGGCAACAGGCAATCGCACGGCGAGCACGCGCTGTCCCAACGCGTCGAGCGCGTCGCCGGTGCACCGGTCTCCGAGGCGATCTCCGCCGAAGGCCCCCTGGTCTACGCCTGGTCGGTGCGCGGAGCCCCGCACGCTCACCGTGCGGACCGACTCGACATGATCCGCGAGGCGTTGGCGCCGTTGCCGTCCGACGAGGGCGGGAAGGAGCTCATCCGGGCGGTCGACGTGGTCGCCGATGCGCTCACGTCGATCGTCACGCGCGCGGTGTCCAAAGCCGAGGCCAGCAGCAGGGTCACCGATGTCGTGCCGCAATCGCTGGTCGTGCACTGCGCTCGCTGCCAGGCGCGGCATGTCCCGGAGCCGGTGTTCCGCGCCGCCGGGCGGCAGGCCCGGATCGTGCTGGCGCCGGAGGACGGACAGGCGACGATCCTCCGCCCGTGCCCGAAGACCGCGCAGCAGAACGTCGAGAACCCGCGGCGGCGGCTGCTCGAGGCGTTCCTGCGCATGAACGGTCCGACCACCCGGCCCCTCTACCGCGAGTGGACCGAGGCCGGCACGCGCGGTGTCCGCGATCTGTGGGACGAGTGCGACGACCTCGTCCACGTCCGGATCGGGCCGAAGCGCTATGACGTCCCGGAGCCGTTCGTCGAGCGGATCCGCACCGCGCCGCCCGCCCGCGGGATAGCGCTCGCCCCGCAGAACGACCCGTATCTGCGTCACGCCGACCGCGGGCTCCTGGTGCCGGACGGGGCGCGCCGTGCGGAGGTGTTCAAGGCCCTTTCGGGGCCGGGCGCCGTGCTGGTGGACGGCGAGGTGGCCGGTGTCTGGCGATACAGGCGATCTCCGGCGCAGGTGCGGATCGAGATGTTCGACCCGATCAGTGCCGACCGGAAGCGTCTGGTCGGGCAGCGGGCGCATGCCCTCGCCGATTCCACGGGCGATACCGCGCCGACGGTGGTGTGGGCGTAGGCGGTGCGGACTCCGGCCGCGCCGGCCCACTGCGCCTACTGCCGCCCCGTCTCCCCGTATTCGATGTGGTGGCGCAGGCTTTCGAGCACGGACTCGGCGTAGCGGCCGATGTAGCCGCGCACGAGCCGCGCCGCCAGCCGCCCGGTGAGTAGACCGTCGATCCGGAACTGGAAGTGCACGGTGATCGTCGCGTCGTCCCCGTGCGCCGCCGCCTCGAAGCGCGCGTCGTGCTGGAACCCGCTCACCGCGTGCCAGGCGAGGGCGCCGTCGCCGGCCTCGTCGATGCGCACCCGCCCGCCCATGTACATGGTGCCCAGGACCAGGAACACCTCCCACTGCTCGGCCCCGTCCCCTGCGGCTTCGACGCGGGCCGCGCGGCCGTGGTCACCGATCACCGCCATCACCACGGACGGGTCCCCCAGCACCCGGGCCACCTGCCGCACCGGCCGGCGCACCACGATCGACCGGGACATGGTGGTCATCAGCTCACCACCGGGATGACGCTCTTGGTGGCCAGCCGCGACAACGCCACCTGCATCACGGACGTCACGTACTCGTACGCCTCGTCCCAGTCCGGATCGTCGCCGAACCGCTCCTGCAGGTCGATCGGTTCGAGCACCTGGATGCGGATCTTCGCCGGCAGCGGGATGTGCGGCAGGTCCGCGGGCAGCAGGCCCCACGGCACGCTCAGGCTGACCGGCACCGACTTGACGCGCAGCAGCTTGTCGAACCGCAGCAGCTTCGCGGTCTTGCGGCCGTCGTTGAACACGTAGAAGGTCTCCTGGCCGCCCGTCGCGACCACCGGGACGATCTTGACCCCGTTGGCGTGTGCGAGGCGCAGGAACCCCTTGCGCCCGTCGAACACGATCCGGTTCCGGTCGCGCCACGGCCGCAGCGCCTCCACGTCGCCGCCCGGATACACCAGCACGTTCGCGCCGCCGCGGAGCAGTTCCGCCGCGGTGTCCATATCGGCCTGCACCATTCCGAACTTGCGGGCGAAGTCCCCGACCACCGGCATGCGGGTGACGATCTTGTGCGCCAGGCCCACCAGCGGCCGGCCCTCGACGGTGAAGTACGTGTGGTAGCCGAGCAGGAAGACGAAGGTGTCGGGGATGTCGGCGCCGCCGCTGTGGTTGCCGACGAACAGCACCGGCTCGTCCGGCACGTTGTCGAACCCGTTGACCTCGGCGCGGAAGTACAGGCGAGCCGCCAGCCAGAACCGGGGAAGCATCTCCCGGATGAACTCGGGGTCGCGCCCCTCCAGCCCGCCCGGCCCGGGCGTGAGCGCCCGGCGCACCGCGGCCACCGGTTCGCCCAGCAGCGACGCCCATTCCGCCATCGTCCACCCGCCCTCGATTACCGTTCCGATCCGTCACACTTATTCTCACAGATCCGGCACTCCACAGCGTATCCAGGTACGGCGCCCGACACCGCGCGTTCCGCGGCGTGCGACGATCATGGGCGCCATGCCCCCACAGCCGCCCGCCGCCACGGACCCGGTCAACTCTCCAGCTCCGATCGCCGCGCTGCCGCCGTTCACCGCCGACCCCATGGCCTGGACACACCTGCCGGTGAGCGACCTGGTGCGCCACCGCGCAGCGGTGCAACCCGACGATCCGGCATACCTCTCCCCCGGCGGCACCACCACGTGGGCCCGGTACGACGCGCTGGCCGACGCGGTCCGCGACGCCGCACTCGCGCTGCCGGGCCCCGCCACGGCGCTGGTCTTCCTGCCGGACACCGCCGAGTTCCACGCCGCCGCCGTCGGGCTGTACCGGGCGGGAGTTCTCACGGTCGCCACGGGAGCGCGTTCCGGCGTGGCCGAGCTGGCGCACATCGCCTCCGCCTCCGGCGCCGCCGTCCTCGTCACCGCACCCGCCATGCGCGGGATGAGCGCCGATGCGCTGGCAGGCGAACTGCGTTCCCGCGGCGCAGACATCGCGCACGTCCTCGTGGTCGAGCCGGACCGCGTCACGGTGGACGGCGCGGCGCCCGGCCGTCCCCGGACTCCGGCGCGCGCGTTCACCGTCGACGACGTCTCCTACCTCAACGCCACCTCCGGCACCACCGGGCTGCCGAAGCTCGTCACCCACACGCAGCGGCGGTGGGCGACGTTCGCCGCCATCGCCTGCCGGGGCGCGGATCTGCGGCCCGACGAGACGATAGCGTCGTTCGTGCCCGCGCCCTACGGGTTCGGGATGTGGACCGCACACTTCCTGCCCGCGCAGCTCGGCCGGCCCGCGGTGGTCACGGACCGCTTCGACGCCGCCGCCGCCGTGGGGCTGCTCGCCGAGCACCGCGCGACGATGCTAGGCGCGGTGAGCACCCAGTTCCGGATGATGCTGCAGGCCGACCCGGACGGGCTGGCCCGCCTCGAACGGCTGCGGGTGATGTACACGGGCGGCGAGGCGGTGCCGCGCGCCGAGGCGGAACGCTTCGAATCCGTCACCGGCGCGAAGGTCCTCCAGTTCTACGGCTCCAACGAGGCCGGCGGCGTCAGCGCCACCACGGTGTTCGACGACGACGAGACGCGGCTGGGCACCGGCGGCCGCATCGTCGCCGAGACGCGGCTGCGGATCTTCGACGGCGGGCGCGAGGTGACGGGGCCGGGCGTCCGGCGCGGACAACCGGCGGTGCGCGGGCCCTTGGTGTCGCTCGGATACTTCCGCGACGACGCCGCCGACGCCGAACTGTTCACCGACGACGGCTGGATGCTGCTGGGCGACGTCGTCGAGGTCGACGAGTCCGGCCGGCTGCGGGTGGTGGGCAGGCTGGCGGACCTGATCATCCGCGGCGGCAAGAACATCTCGGCCGCCGAGGTGGAGGACCTGGTGCGCGAGCACCCGGCGGTGGCGATGGTCGCGGCGGTCGGCGTGCCGGACGCGATGTTCGGGGAGCGGCTGTGCGCCGTCGTCACGCTCGCCCCGGGGGCCGCCCTGACCCTGGACGGGCTGACCTCATGGATGCGCGGGCGGGGAATCACCCGCGAATACCTGCCCGAGCGCCTGTTGGTGCTCGACGCGATGCCGATGGCGGCGGGCGGAAAGATCGCCAAGGCGCGGGTGCGGGAACTGGCTGGTGCGCCGGGCGCCGGGCGCGCCCGCGCCGGGTCCTGACCTGCCTTCGTCGACGCTATGGATCGAGGAAGGATTCGCGTCGGCCACCGCCAACGCCGTGAACTGCCGCGTTGCGCGTAGCTCTCATAGTTCATGCCGTTGTCGTGCGGTTTCACGCGCCCGGCGGGGAGGTGAGGAACGCACGATCCCTTCCGCAATGCAGAGCCTCCCGGCACACCGCCGAAACCCCCTGCGCGCTCGGTCAACCGATGCGAATCCGTTCGCCGTACTCGATGGCCCCGTCGGCATGCACCTCGTAACTCTGCAACCCGTCGGAAACCTGCGCCTGGTCCCGGTCCTGCGACACCGCCACCTTGTTGATGGCGTTCCGCGAGATGTCCAGCACCAGCTCCACCGCCTCGGCCGGGGTGAAGTGCTCGCGCACGGCACCGAGCAGATCGGCGGACGGATAGGCGGGCCGCCAGATCATCGCGTCGGTCAGCTCCAGCGCGGCCCGCTGTCTCGCGGTGAATCCGGCGTGCTCGTAGTCGTCGATCGCGTCGAAAAGCTCTTCTCCGGCCCCGGCGGCCATGGCGGGCGCCGAGCGCAGCGACTTGCACATCCGGCAGTTGTGCTGCCGGGCTCCCCGCAGGCGGACCAGCTCGGTGAGCACCGGGTCGAGGAGCTGCAATCGCGCCACGGCGCCCACGTATCCGCCGACCGCGGGCCACAGGCCGTCCACCTCGTTCTCGTCGTCCGGCCACTCCCCCGCCCCGTCGAACAGCTCAGCCAGCGTCCGGCGCACGCGCGGCACCCAGTCGGCCGCATAGACGGCGAGGACGTATTCCCCCGCCCGGTCGCCGAGCGCCGTCTCAAGCGCCCGGCCCTGCGCGTCGGTGACCGCCGAAACATCCAGGCTGAACTGCTCGGCGAACGACGCGGCGGCCGGGGCGGACGCGGGCTCCTCGTGGCGCGGAAGCGGCTCGAGCCCCAGTGCCTCCGCGCAGGTGACGCGGGCCAGCGCCGTCAGGCCACCCATGCCGGGCACGAGGCCGCAGGCCAACTGATCGAGCACGGCGGCGGCCTCCGGGGCCGCAGCCACCAGGGCTCCCCGTGCCGGCCTGTCCCATTCGCTCCGCATCGCCGTCGCCTCCTCGGTCGCGGTTTACGGCCACACTTCCCGTGCCGCGGATGCGGGGGAACCCCCCGTCCCGGCCAGCGAACCGGTACCCGCGGACCAGAGCAGGGCGGGCCTGGGCAGATCAGGTCTGCGAAACAGTGCGACGACACGCGTGCCGCTCACGAGAATGCCGACAGCAGCCCCGTAGAATGGAGACGCAGGAGGTATCGATGAGCATTCGCCGCCCGGCCGACGACCGCGCTACGCGGGCACGCGCGATCAACGCCGCCCGCACGACTAGCGAGCTGGAAGGCGGTCGCAGCACCGAGGTCACTCGAGCCGACCAGGACGCCTACGTACGCGGCGAGATCGACATCGACCAACTGGGCGACAGGGTCCGGGCCCGCTACAACATCGCCTGAGCGACGAGCACGGCCGGCTGATACTCATGCAGCGCCCATGGGACACCGGAGACGTCGAAGCCGACTGGCTCGGATACTTCATCCCCGGCACCGAAGTGCTGCGCAACCGCATCGGCGCCACCTCCTCGGCGGCCCTGCGGGACGCCGAGAACGACCTGGTCGAGGTGCGCACGGGCCGCAGCACTACGGAATCTCACTGAGACGCGTCCGCGCGGACGTACCGTCGAAGGGCGCACCGGCACCGCCCAGGAGGATCCCCCGGCCCTTCGGCCATTGGTCCGTCCATCGACGCCGCCGATCCGGCCGGCCCGGGCGGATACCACGACACGCCCGACGTGGCCGTCAACGGCGGCACCATGTACGTCAACGACCGCGGCGGCCAGGCGATCGACGTGCTCCGCCGATCCGGTGGCACCTGGACGTTCGACACCGCGGTACCGACGCAGCCGGGGACCGCCCCGTACCTCACCATCGTGCCGACGGGAGAGCCGGCGCCGTCGGGTTCGCTCGGCGCGGGATCACTGGGCGGGCTGACGGGCCCGCTCGGCAGCTGAACCACCGGCGGCGCAAACCCGCCCGGGACGCCTCCCGTCGCGCTCAGCCCTGCAGCGGCCGCAGGGCCTCGGTCATCCGGGAGAGCTCATCGAACATCTGCTTGGCAGCGCCTTGCTGGACCTGGTTGGGCTCGAAGGCGCCGTCGACGAACTGGTCGAACACCATCGGGGCCACGATCGCCTCGGGCACCGGCACCATGCGCAGCGGCAGCACCACCTGCTTGATCTGCTCCACGGATCGCAGACCGCCCGAGATGCCGCCGTAGGAGGCGAACGCCACCGGCTTGTAGTTCCACTCGCTGCTCACCAGGTCCAGGGCGTTCTTCAGCGAGGCCGGCATGCCGAAGTTGTATTCGGGGGTCACGATGACGAAAGCCTGGCAGGCGGCGATCCGCCCGCTCCACGCCTTGGTGCTCTCGTTGACGTACGGCCCGACCCGCGGGTGGTTCGGCTCGGAGGTGGTCATCGGCAGCGCCACCTGCGCCAGGTCGATCACGTCCACCTCGAACCCGCCGTACTCGCGAGCCTGCTCGGCCACCCACTCACCCAGCAGATGCCCCACCCGCGCCTCGCGCACGCTCGCGATGATGATGCCCAGCTTCGGAGTACCGGCGTCGCCCATGTGTGAACCCTTCAGATCGATCACGAAATCCGGGGCAGAACCCCGGGACAGGTTGTTGATTACGCAAACACTAACGCGCAGCCCTAGCCGATTCATCCCGCAAGCCACGTGTCCCTCAACACTTCACGCCCCGGCGCACGCGCGGGGAACACACCCCGCCGGGACTGCCGTCCACGTACCGTGGCGTTCAGCCGGACATGCGGCGCAGTCGAATCCCACCGGAGGTCACACACATGACAGGCAGGCTCGAGGGCAAGGCCGTATTCATCACAGGCGTCGCGCGTGGACAGGGCCGCGCGCACGCGGTCCGCTTCGCCCACGAGGGCGCCGACGTCATCGGCATCGACCTCGCGGGACCGCTGCCGGACGGTGTCCCCTACGACTCCGCCACGCCGGACGACCTCGACGAGACGCGGCGCCTCGTCGAACAGGAGGGGCGGCGCGCACTGCTCACGCGCGCCGACGTGCGTGACAGGGAGGCCGTGCGCAAGGCCGTGGACGACGGCGTCGCGGAGCTCGGCAGGCTCGACGCGGTCATCGCCAACGCGGGCGTCTGCATCCCCGTCGCCTGGGACGAGACCACCCCGGAGATGATGGACGCCACGCTCGACATCAACGTGAAGGGCGTGTGGCACACCGTGATCGCCACGGCGCCGCACCTGATCGCGGCGGGCGGCGGCTCGATCACACTCATCAGCTCGTACGCCGGCAAGAAGGTCCAGCCGTTCATGGTGCCCTACACCACCAGCAAGCATGCGATCACCGGCATGACGCGGGCCTTCGCCGCGGAACTCGGCAAGCACGACATCCGCGTCAACAGCATCCACCCCGGCGGCGTGGCCACACCGATGGGCGGGGGCGACATGGTCGGCGCCATCGACCGCACCAACGCCACCAACCCTAAACTCGCCGCGATGGGCACGAGCTTCACCAACCAGGGCTACGCGGAGCCGGAGGAGATCGCCGGCGCGGCGGTCTTCCTGGCGTCCGACGAGGCGAAGTTCATCAGCAGCGAGCACCTCAGCGTCGACGGCGGCGCGCAGTACTTCTGACCCGCGGCCACCGGGGGCGGAGCCGCCGGGCCCGACGCGGCATACTGCGAACCACCTGCCCGCCCCCCGGGACCCGCGAAGGAGCCTCGATGCCCGCCCCGACGTTCATCCTCACCGAGGAGTTCGAGCAGGCGCTGTCCCTGCTGCGCTCGGGCGGCAACCTGTTCCTCACCGGCAAGGCGGGCACCGGCAAGTCCACGCTCATCCGGCGGTTCCTGGCGGAGACCGACCGCCGGGTGCTCGTCGCCGCGCCCACCGGCATCGCCGCCCTGGGCGTCGGCGGCTACACCATCCACCGCGTGTTCGGCTTCCGCGCCGGCACCACCCTGGCCGACGTCGAGGGCGGCGCCTACCGCCCGGGCCGGTTCACCAAGGCGCTGTCCGAGCTGCAGACGCTCATCATCGACGAGGCGTCCATGGTGCGGGCCGACCTGTTCGACATGCTCGCCGCAGCTCTCGGGCGCTTCGGCCCGGACCCGTCCGCGCCGTTCGGCGGTGTGCAGATCGTGCTCGTGGGCGATCTGTTCCAGCTGCCACCCGTGGTCACCGAGGCGGAGGCCGCGTACTTCGAGACCCGCTACGCCACCCCGTACTTCTTCTCCGCCGACGCCTACCGCGCCGCCGCGCTCACCACCATCGACCTCACGCGCGTGTTCCGCCAGTCGGGCGACCCGCGCATGGCCACGATCCTCAACGCGATCCGCGAGGGCACGCTGGTCCAGCGCTCGCGCGCCGAGCTGAACGCGCGCACCGTCCCCGGATTCGTGCCGCCCGACGACGAGTTCTGGCTGACGCTGACCACCACCAATCGCATGGCCACGTCCCGGAACCGCACCCGCCTCGAGCGACTCGCGGGCGAGGAGTTCACGCATCACGCCGAGCGCATCGGCGAGCTCGACCGCTTCGAGGCGCCCACCGACGACGTCCTGCACTTCAAGGTGGGCGCGCAGGTCATGATGCTCACCAACGACGCGACCGACCGGTGGGTCAACGGCACCATCGGGCGGATCGTCGACGCCGAATGGACCGAACGGGGCTGTCTGGTCGCCGTGCAGTTCCCGGGCGGCGACGTCGCAGAGGTCGCCGCCTACCGCTGGGAGGTCACCCGCCCGGTGGTCGACGGCGGCGGGCTGCGCCACGAGGTGATCGGCTCGTTCACGCAGCTGCCGTTCAAGCTGGCATGGGCGATCACCATCCACAAGAGCCAGGGGCAGACGCTCGACCGCCTCGTCGTCGACCTCACCGGCGGCACCTTCGCCACCGGCCAGCTGTATGTGGCGCTGAGCCGGTGCACGTCGATGGACGGCCTGGTGCTCACCCGCCCGGTGTTCCCGAAGGACCTCAAGACCGACCGGCGCATCCTGCGGTTCCTGCGCGCCGCGACCGAACCGTCCACCGCGGCGCGGTACTGCGCGATCGCGGCGCTCACCGTCGGCGACGAGGGCGCGCGCAGCAAGCCCCGCCCCGTCGAGCTGGCGGTGGCCTTCGAGGACGGCACCTCCATCAGCTCGGTGATCAACCCGCAGCGCGACCTGGCCGACGCCCGCCGCGCCTACGGCATCACCGTGTCCGACGTCCTGCTCGCGCCGACCCTGCTCGAGGCGTGGACGATGCTCCTGCCGCTGCTCGACGGCTGCACACCCGCCGGGGTCGGAGTGGACAAGGCGCTCGGCCACGTCGACTTCGAGCTCAAACGGCTCGGCGCCTCCATGCCGATGCCGCTGGGCGTCGACGTGCCCGCCGGGCGGCTGTCGGCCGAGGAGCGGTCGGCGCTGCGGTCGGCGTCCGCGGTGGAGCGCGCGCAGGCGGTGTTGCAGGCGCGCGAACGGCTCGGCGCGCAGGACCCGGGGGCGGGCGCGTTCGACGCCGACGCGTCGGCCACAGAGTCGGACGAGGCCGAGGATTCAGCCGCCGCCGATGCGGCCGGCACGGTCGGCTATCTGCTCACCCGCGCACCCGATGCGCCGACGCCGGAATCGGCACTGCTCCCCCAGTTCTCGGCGATGCTGGACGTCAGCCGCGGCGTGGGCGCGGTGCTGCTCGGACGCGGCGATGCCGGCACCGATCGGAACGGCGATGCGGCCGGCGGGATCGACCCCGAGATCCTGCGCGAGGCCCGGGTCCTCGTGGCCGAACAGGTGCGCGCGGCGGCCGCCCGCGTGCCTCTCACAGCGGAGGCGCTCGACCGGCTGCGCACGCTCGAGACGGTGCTGGGTGCGGACCTCACCGACGGCCTCGCCGCGCTCGAGGCCGGCTCCGCGGCCGGCGTGCTCGCGCCCGGCACGCGCGTGTGCTTCACCGGGGACGCTTTCGGGGCCGACGGCCGGTTCGTCTCCCGCGACGAGATGTTCACGCTCGCCGAGGCGCGCGGGCTCACCCCGGTGAACAACGTGTCCAAAACCAAGTGCGACGCGCTCGTCACCGCGGAGATCGGCTCGCAGTCCGGCAAGGCGCGCAAGGCCCGCGAATGGGGCAAGCCGGTGGTCTCCGCCGACGAGTTCCTCGCGTGGGCGCGCGGCTGACCGGAAACCGCGCTCGGGCCGTGCACCTCACCGACGCGGGCCGCGCAGCCCTCGGCGCCTGAGGTGTCCCGCGACGGCGCCGAGACGTTCATGCACGACGCCGCCACCAGTGCAGAGCCGACCGTGTCGCAGCCGACAGCCCGTCTCCGCGAGCTCGCCCTGCCTCCAGACCGCTGACCGACGTGCAGGCTTCGCGCCCCACCCGCCGCACCTCCGCGACTCCAGGGGGATGGGCCGGGGCCACGTTCCTCACCCTCGCCGCCTGCACGTTGCCCCGAACCGGCACGCGCCACGGCGTTCGTTGCTACCGTCCGGATCACGGCCACCGCGTCCCCGGAGGCCGGTCTGAAAGGCGGTTCCCGTGCCCGTCTACCGGTTCCGATGCGACTCGTGCGGACCCTTCGACGCCAGCCACACCATGGCCGCGGTCCCCGACGCCGACGCGTGCCCCGAATGTCAGGCGCCGTCGCAACGCACGATCACGGCCCCCGCGCTCGGCCGCGGCCGCTCGGCCGCGATGGGTCTGCTCGACGCCACCGCCCGCACTGCATCCGAGCCCGGCGTCGTCGCCGGGGCCCCGCCCGGCCGGCGCCGCTCGCCCGGCACGCCCGTGTCCACTGATCCGCGGCACCGCGCGCTGCCGCGCCCCTGATCAACGCACATCAAGGAGGCCGCCGTGCCCCAGAACCTCTTCCCCCTCGACTCGACCAAGCCGTTCACCGACCAGCAGGTCACCGGCCACAACCGCTGGCACCCGGACATCCCGCCGGCGGTCACCGTCAAGCCGGGCGACGAGTTCCGCGCGGACTGCCGCGAATGGTTCGACGGGTACATCCGCAACGACGACTCCGCCGAGGACATCCGCACGGCTCCGATGAGCAAGGTGCACGCGCTGTCCGGACCGTTCCGGGTCGCGGGCGCGCAGCCGGGCGACCTGCTTGTGGTCGACATCCTCGAGGTGGGCCCCATCCCGCAGGAGACGGGACCGCTCGCCGGGCAGGGCTGGGGCTACACCGGCATCTTCGCCAAGGCCAACGGCGGCAGCTTCCTCGTCGACCAGTTCCCCGACGCCTACAAGGCCGTGTGGGACTTCTCCGGCCGCAAGGCCACCTCGCGCCACGTCCCGCACGTGGCCTTCACCGGGATCACCCACCCCGGGCTCATGGGCACGGCGCCATCGACGGCGATGCTGGGCAAGTGGAACACGCGCGAGGCCGCCCTGATCGCCACCGACCCGGAGCGTGTGCCGCCGCTGGCGCTGCCGCCCGAGCCGCGGGACGCGGTGCTGACCACGCTCGCCGGCGCCGAGCACGACCGCGTCGCCGCCGAGGCCTGCCGCACCGCGCCGCCGCGCGAGAACGGCGGCAACATGGACATCAAGAACCTCACCGCCGGCAGCCGAGTGTTCTACCCCGTCTACGTCGACGGAGCCAACCTGTCCGTGGGCGACCTGCACTTCTCGCAGGGCGACGGCGAGATCACCTTCTGCGGCGCCATCGAGATGGGCGGGTTCATCGACCTGCGCGTGGACCTGATCAAGGGCGGGATGGACACCTACAACGTCCACGAGAACCCGGTGTTCATGCCCGGCAACACGCCCCCGCAGTATGCGGAGTGGTTGGCGTTCTCCGGGACGTCCGTCACCCTCGACGGCGAACAGCGCTACCTCGACTCGCAGCTGGCCTACCAGCGCGCCTGCCTGCACGCCATCGACTTCCTCACCACCTTCGGCTACAGCCCCGAGCAGGCGTACCTGCTGCTGGGCGCGGCACCGATCGAGGGCCGCTTCTCCGGCGTGGTCGACATCCCGAACTCGTGCGCGACGGTCTACCTGCCGACGGCGATCTTCGAGTTCCCCGTCGCCCCGTCCGCGGACGGGCCCGTACGGATCGATCCCGGAATCGGCGCGCCGCGGGCGTGAATCCGGCGGTCCGAACTGGGCGTATCGCGTGCACGTGCCACCCGTTCTCAGGCGGCGTCGATCGCATTCCGGCCCACGCCGAGAACGCGGGCCCCTTCGGATGACCGCAGGCGCGGCGGCCGGTCACTCAGTCGAACGAGCCGTGCCGCCCCGCGCCGCCGGCGAAGCGCCCGGCGCCGTCGATGCCGTCCGCCTCGAGTGAGCGCATCCCGATCGCGAACTCCTCCGCCATCGCATCGCGTTCCGAGGAACCCCACTGGGCGAGCACCGACATGCGGTCCCCGCGCATGCAGGTCTGCGGGAACTCCGCGATGCGCGCCGCCAGGTCCTGCGCGTACGCCAGCGCCGTGCCGTCGGGCACCAGACGGTTGACCAGGCCCATGTACTCGGCCTCCGCGGCGGGGACGGGTCTGCCGGTGAGGACCATGTCCATCGCCCGCGACTGGCCGATCAGCCGTGGCAGCCGCACCGTCCCGCCGTCGATGAGCGGGACGCCCCAGCGACGGCAGAACACGCCGAACACGGCCGACTCGTCGGCGACCCGCATATCGCACCACGCCGCGAGCTCCAGGCCCCCGGCGACGGCGTACCCGGAGACGGCGGCGATCACCGGCTTGTCCAGGCGCATGCGCGTGATCCCCATGGGGCCGTCGCCGTCCGTGCCGATCCTGTTCCCCTCGGTGGTGCCGACCGTCTTGAGGTCCGCTCCGGCGCAGAAGGTGCCGCCCTCGCCGTGCAGGACGGCCACGCGGGAGTCGGAACGCTCGAACGCGCGGAAGGCCTCGGCGAGCTCGGCCGCCATCCGCCCGTCGACCGCGTTGCGCCGGTCCGGACGCGCCATCGTCACTGTGGTGACGTACCCGTCCGTACTCACGGCGATGTCGAGGAAGCCCGGCCGACCGCTGTTCTCCCACCGTCCGGCCACCACGTTGTCTCCCGACACCCCTGTGCCGCCCGCGATCCCGTTGTCCGCTGCCATACCGTCGCCGCCTGTCATCCGTCCGTCTCCCGTGGCACGCCCGCCGCGACCACCCGTCACGCCCGTCCCGCCTCATCGCTCAGCTGCGCGCGCAGTTCACGCCGCAGCAGCTTGCCGACGGGCGATTTCGGGATCGCGTCGACGAAGCGCACCGACTTGGGCACCTTGTAGCCGGCCAGGTGCGCGCGCGTCAGCTCCCGCAGTTCCGACTCGGTCACATCCGCGCCCGGCACCACCGCGACGAACGCGGTCACCGCCTCCACCCACTTCTCGTCCGGCCCGCCCACCACCGCGCACTCCGCGACGGCGGGATGCCGCAGCAGGACGTCCTCCACCTCACGTGGGTAGACGTTGTATCCGCCTGTGATGATCATGTCGCTGCTGCGGTCCACCAGGTGGACGTACCCGGCCGCATCGGACCGGGCCATGTCCCTGGTGCGCAGCCAGCCGTCGGCGGTGCGCACCTGCTCATTGAGCTCGTCGGCGCCGTAGTAACCCTGCATCACGAACGGCGCCTGCACCTGCATTTCACCGATTTCGCCCGCGGGCACCGGTTCTCCCCGGTCGTCCGCGATACGCAACCGCACGTCCGACGACGGCTTCCCGCACGAACCCCACAGATCGCTGTTCCGGTGGTCCTCCTTGGTGAGCACGGTGATCGCCAGCGGCGCCTCCGTCTGCCCGTAGTACTGGCAGAACTTCTGGCCGAACACCGCGATGCCCTGTTCCAGGACCGGCCTGGGCATGGGGCTGGCGCCGTAGATGATGGTGCGCAGCGACGACACGTCCGCGTCGTCGACCGCTCCCGAGTTCAGCAGCATGGCCAGCATCGTCGGCACCATGTTGACCTCCGTGGCCCGCAGCCGGACGATCGCCTCGACGAACCCGCGCGGCTCGAAACCCGGCAGCACCGCGGCCGTGCCCCCGCGCGCGAAGTAGGGCAGGACGAAGGTGCCGCTGGCGTGGATGAGCGACGCGGCGTGCAGCATCACCGAGCCCGGCCCCGGATCCAGCAGGTTGGCCAGGATGTTGTCGGCCACCGCGCCGTAGGTGGAATGCGTGTGGACGACGCCCTTCAGTGCGCCCGTGGTTCCGGAGGTGTAGAGCAGCAGCATCGGGTCGTCGGGCGCGATGGCCACCGACGGCGCATCGGCCGCCGCGAAGCGGATGTCCAGGACATCGCCGCCGACGCCGTCCACCGGCAGGCAGTCCATGCCCAGCGTCCGCAATCCCGGAATCCGCGCGAGCAGCTCCTGCGCCCTGCTCGCACTCGGCGCGTCGTGCACGATGACGGACACGTCCGCATCCGCCAGCATCCGCGCCTGCTCGTCCGCGGCGAGTCTCGGGTTGAGCGGCACGCGCACCAGCCCGCACTTCATCGTCGCGAAGTCCACGGGCACCGTCCACAGGCTGTTGCCGTAGAGCAGGCCCACATGCTCGCCCTTGCGCAGACCGGCCTCCGCGAAGGCTGCGCCGATCCGGTCCGTGAAGGCGTCGACCTGCGTGAACGACAACGACCTGTCGCCGAACCGCACCGCGACACCGTCCCCGTGCTCGTCCGCGCCGCGCCGCACGAAATCCAAGGCCAGAGTCATCGTCACCTCGCATCAACAGTCGGTGTCCGCGCCGGCGGACCGCGTCATCGCTCCACCACTATCCCGCCTGCGCCCCGCGCCCGGTGCCGAATCGCAACCTTCCCCGCCCCGCCCTGTCAACACCCTGTTCCGGCCGATAGACGGGCCCGCCACCGCCGGACAGACGTCTCGACTAGTGTCCGATGCCATGGGCACATTCTCCAGAGCCGAGCTGACCGACGCCTTCACCGCATTCCTCGCCGAGGTCGACGACCTGCACAAGGCCGGGCAGTGGGAGCGCTTCGCCGACCTGTTCACCGACGACGTCGTCTACATCGAGCACGCCTTCGGACGGTTCACCACCCGCGAACAGGTGCGCGCGTGGTCCGTCAAGACCATGACCTCGTTCCCCGGCAACCACATGACCGCGTTCCCGCCGCTGTGGTACCTGGTGGACGAAGAGCGCGGCCGCATCGTCGCCGAGGTGGACAACCCCATGCGCGACCCCGGAGACGGATCGGTGCACACCGCCACCAATATCTCCATCTACACCTATGCGGGTGACGGAAAGTGGTCCGGGGAGGAGGATGTGTACAACCCGATGGAGTTCGCGCAGATGGCCATGGGCTGGTGCGAGCGTGCCCAGGAGCTGGGCACCCTCACCGACGAGGCCCGCACGTGGATGGACAAGATGCGCAAGGTGCTCCCCCGCTGAGCCGAGGAACGGAGGCCGCGATGACGCCCGAGGGGACGGCCGCGGACACGACGCCGACCACGCTGGAACGGGCATTGCCGCGCTACGGCAGCGCCTATCTGCTCACCGTCTCCGACGCCGCCCGGCCGCATGTGGTCGAGGTGTCGGCCAGCCTCGCCGCCGGGCTGCTGGAGGTGGGCGGGCACGGCCGCAGGTCCGCCTCCAACGCCCGGGCCCGGCCGGAAGTGACGGTGCTGTGCCCCGCGGTCGTCCCCGGCGGACACGCGCTGATAGTGGACGGGCGCGCCTCCGTGGCCGAGGACCGGCTGTTCCTCACCGTGACCCGGGCGATTCTGCACCGCTCCGGAGAGCCGGAGGCCTCGGACGTCACCGCACCCGGCGACGCCGGCCGATGCGTGGCCGACTGCGTCGAGCTGGCGTTCGCGCACGAATAGCAGAAGCCACCGCACCGCGCGGCAACCGGCGGCGCACAGGTGCACCGCCGGCCGAATGGCCCCCGCCGTCACGGCTGCTCGGGCATCACGATCCACAGCAGCAGATACAGCAGAACCTGCGGGCCGGGCAGCAGGCAGCTGACGACGAACACGAGGCGTACCTTCGTCACGTCCCAGCCGAAGTGCCGGGCGATCCCGCCGCACACGCCGGCGATCATCTTCTGGTCGCGGCTCCTCGTCAGCTTCACTGCGGCCTCCTCGTCGGTGTCGGTGAGTACACCCCAGGCTGCCGACGCGACGCGCCCCTGGCATCCGGGGAACCCCCGAAATGCGCCCGGAATCTCCTGCTTGGACACGCACCGACGGCTACGGCCTCAGAACAGCATCGGCTGGGGCTCCCGATCCGCGTCACCGGGCACCGCCGTCGGGCCGCCTCCGCGGGGCCCGGCCCCGGCATCACCCTCCGACGCGCCGCCGCCGTTCACCAGCCCGTGCTTGTCCAGCAGAGGTGTCACCCGCTCGCGCAGCCATATCTTGTACTCCACCGGCACGTACGCGCCGCGGCCGTATAGCCGCCGATAGCGGCCCACCAGCTTGGGATGCTCGCGGGCCAGCCACTCCATGAACCATCCGCGGGTGCTGCCGCGCAGGTGCATGGGGATCACCGTGACCGACCGGGCGCCCGCCTCCGCGACGGCCGCGAACAGCGCGTCGAGCTCGCGTTGCCCGTCGGTGATGTAGGGGATCACCGGGGCCACCATGACGTGCGGGGTGAAACCGGCCGCACACGCCGCCCGGATGAGCTCCAGGCGCGCGGCGGGCGAGGGCGTTCCCGGCTCGACGGCCTTCTGCACCGACGGGTCCAGCATGGCCAGCGACACCGCCAGGGAGACGTCCACCCGCTCGGATGCCGCCGTGAGCAGCGGCAGGTCGCGGCGCAGCAGCGTGCCCTTGGTGAGTATGGAGAACGGAGTGCCGGAACCGGACAACGCGCGGATGATCCCGGGCATGAGCCGGTAGCGGCCCTCCGCCCGCTGGTACGGGTCCGTGTTGGTGCCCAGCGCCACCGGCTCGCCCCGCCACGACCGGCGGGCGAGCTCCCGGCGCAGCACCGCGGCGATGTTCATCTTGACCACGATCTGCGTGTCGAAATCCTCGCCTGCGTCCAGGTCCAGGTACTCGTGCGTGGGGCGGGCGAAGCAGTACCGGCACTGGTGCAGGCATCCGCGCATGGGGTTGACGGTCCACCGGAACGGCAGCCGCGCCCCCTCCGGCACCTTCGACAGGGCGCTCTTGCACAGCACCTCGTGGAAGGTGACCCCCTCGAACTCGGGCGTGGCCACGGTGCGCACCAGCCCGGCGCGCCCGAGCCCCGGCAGCGCCCCGTCGTCCACATCGAGCGTTTGTTCGATCCACCGCATGAACACAGTCGAACAGCCGTTTGCACTCCGTGTCAAGCGTGATGGCGCCCGGCCCGTCACCGCCACGGCGTTTGGTGGACATTTGGTCGGAAATCGGCGCGAAAACAGCCAAATGTCCACCAAACGGGGGCTGACTGCAGCGGACCCGGCGCACCAAACGGGGGCTGACTGCAGCGGACCCGGCGCACCAAACGGGGGCTGCCAGCGGCGGGACCTACCCCGTGATGGCGCGGACCTGCGCGCTCGTCACCGTCGCGCCCGCGTGTCCACCGCCGCCGGTCGCCTGGATCGCCTTGTACAGCGGCCGCTCCGGCAGCGGGGTGCCCACGGCCTCGGCGCGCAGGTGCGCCTTGAGCAGGTCGGCGAGCTCGGTCATCGTGGCCGGGCCGTCCGGTACCGAGGCGCCGGCGGAACCGTCGGCCTCCGGTTCGATCACCTCGTGGCGGGCGAGCGTGTCGGCCTCCCGCAACCCCCTCTCCAGGGCCGCCACCGAGTCGATGGGCAGCTCGCGGCCCCGCTCCCCCGAATACACCGCGAGGGTCACCGCCACGTTGTCCGCCCGCAGCATCGCCTGGTCCACCCGCGAGCGATTGACAGTGATCGCCACCGAGCCCGCCGTGGCCAGGTCCACCACACGCGTGGGCCCCGAACGCGAGGTGAGCACAGTGCCCTCGATCGACTGGTTGCGCCGCAACCCGGCGACGGCGATGACCACCAGCGGCACCGCGATCACGAGCGCGACGATCACCCCGGCCCACCAGGTGAAGTTGACCCCGAAGAACATCCCGAGGATCACGCCGACGCCCACGGCGATGAGCAGCAGGCGCTGCAGCTTGGGCCGCACCTCGGCGGGCGCGACCAGGTTGACGTTGACGGCGCCGTCAGCCAAGACGATCACGCACCTCGGTCACCGCCGCGCCGAGATCCACGGGCGTCTGCTCGCCGGTGGACAGGTCCTTGATGCCGACGACCCCCTGTTCCAGGTCCCGCTCGCCCAGCACCAGCGCGAAGCGCGCGCCGGACTTGTCGGCGGCCTTCATCGCGCCCTTGAGCCCGCGGCCCCCGTAGGCCATGTCCACCCGGATCCCGGCCGCGCGCAGGTTGCGGCCCAGCACCACCATCTCCCGGGTGGCGGCGTCGCCGAGCGGCACGCCGAACACCTCGCAGCGCGCGCGTGCGCCGGCGACGGCGATCCCCTCCGCCCCCATCGCCAGCATGGTGCGGTCCACGCCGATGCCGAACCCGATGCCGGACAGCTCCTGGCCGCCGAGCTGCGCCATCAGCCCGTCGTACCGTCCGCCGCCGCCGATCCCGGACTGCGCGCCCAGGCCGTCGTGCACGAACTCGAACGTCGTCTTGGTGTAGTAGTCGAGCCCGCGCACCATCCGCGGGTTGATCTCGAAGGGCACGCCCATCGCCTCGAGGTGCCCCAGCACTTGGTCGAAGTGCGCCTTGCAGCCCTCGCACAGGTGATCCCGCATCAGCGGCGCGTCGGCGGTCAGCGCGCGCACGTCCGCGCGCTTGTCGTCGAGGACGCGCAGCGGGTTGATCTCCGCCCGGCGCTTGGTCTCCTCGTCCAGCGGAAGGGCGAACAGGAACTCCTGCAGCGCCTGCCGGTAGCGGGGCCGGCACTCCGCGTCGCCCAGGGAGGTGACCTCCAGGCGGAAGCCGCTGAGCCCCAGCTCCCGGAAGCCGGCGTCGGCCACCGCGATCACCTCGGCGTCCAGCGCAGGATCGTCCACCCCGATGGCCTCCACGCCCACCTGCTGCAGCTGGCGATACCGGCCCGCCTGCGGGCGCTCGTAGCGGAAGAACGGCCCCGCGTAGCTCAGCTTCACCGGCAGTGCGCCGCGGTCGAGCCCGTGCTCGATCACCGCGCGCATCACCCCCGCGGTGCCCTCGGGGCGCAGCGTCACCGAGCGGTCGCCGCGGTCGTCGAAGGTGTACATCTCCTTGGAGACCACGTCCGTGGACTCGCCGACGCCACGGGCGAAGAGCGCGGTGTCTTCGAAGATCGGCAGCTCGATGTGCCCGAAGCCCGCCAGCCGTGCCGCCCCGGTGAGCGCATCGCGCACCGCGGTGAACGCGGCCGAGTCCGGCGGGTAGTAGTCGGGGATGCCCTTGGGGGCGCGGAAGATGCTGCTCGAACTCACTGTGGCAGGGCGCCTTTCATGACGGGGGATGGCGGCTTGGGGCCTTGCGCGCCCCGGCTCAGCCCACGTTGAGGCCGGCCAGGAACGGGTTGGTGGCACGCTCATCGCCGATGGTGGACTGGCCGCCGTGGCCGGGGAGCACCACCGTGCGCTCGTCCAGCGGCAGCAGGCGCGCGGCGATCGAGTCGAGCAGCTGCTGGTGGTTCCCGCCGGGCAGGTCGCTGCGGCCGATGGAGCCCGCGAATAGCGTGTCCCCGGTCAGCGCCACGGGTACGGGGCCCTGCTCGGTCTGCGCGGTGGTGAGGAAGTCGACCGACCCCTGCGTGTGCCCGGGGGTGTGCAGCACGTCGAACTCCAGTCCCGCGAGGGCGAGGTGGTCGCCCTGCGCCAGCGCGATCACCTCGTCGGGCTCGACGAACTCCGCGTCGCCGATGATCTGCGCCATGCCCGGGCCCATCCCGCGGCCCGGGTCGGCCAGCATGTGGCGGTCCTCTGGGTGGATGTAGGCGGGGATGGCGAACTCCCGGCACGCCGGTGCGACCGACCAGGTGTGGTCGAGGTGCCCGTGGGTGAGCAGGACCGCGACCGGCGTCAGATCATGCGTGGCGAGCACCTCGCGCAGCGGCTCCATCGCGTCCTGGCCGGGGTCGACGATCACGCAGTCGCCACCGTCGCCGGGCGCGACGAGGTAGCAGTTGGTCTGGAACATTCCGGCGGCGAATCCGGTGATGAGCACGGCGCCCTCCTCTCGCTGCCGGCCTGCCGGCCGACGTTCTGCGGGCCGCCCGGCGGCGTGCTGCCCGGCGGGGTCTCGGGGCTCAAGCCTATGCTGCTCGGCGGGGCCGCTCGACTCCGGACCGCCCGCCGGGGTACACGCCCCGCGCGACGAAAGGAGCGCCCATGCGCACGGTGTCGAGACGGCCGGTCCGGCGCCGCATTCCGGGCGTCCCCGGCGCCTGTGGATTCCCCGCCGCCTCCAGGTTCCCCGCCGCCCCCAGGTTCCTCGCCGCCCCCGCAATCCTCGCCGCCCCCGCATTCCTCGCCGTCGCCGCGCTCGCCGCATCCTGCTCGTCGGGCACCGCGGCGCAGTCCGCGCCCGGCGCCGCCGGCATCACCTGCTCCTATCCGGACTCGGGGTCCCCCGCACGCCCGGTGGACCGGCCCGGAAGCCTGAACGTGCCCGGCTACGGCACGGTCCCGGCCACGTTGCGCACGAGCGCCGGCGAGATCGGCCTGACCCTGGACCGCTCTTCCGCTCCATGCGCGGTGCACAGCTTCGCCTCCCTCGTCCGCCAGAAGTACTTCGTGCACACGCCGTGTCATCGGCTCACCGTCCCGCCCGCGCCCGTGTCGCTCCTGCAATGCGGCGACCCCACCGGCACCGGTGCGGGCGGTCCCGGCTACGCCGTGCAGGACGAGCCGCCCACCGGACTCGTCCCTGCCGACGGCGACCCGGGCGCGGTCGTCTACCCGCGCGGGACGGTGGCGCTGTCGAATCACGGGGTACCGGACTCGGGCGGCAGCCAGTTCTTCCTGGTGTACCAGGACAGCCCGCTCCCCCCGACGTTCTCGGTGCTGGGGCAGGTCGACGCGGCTTCCCTGCCCGTGCTCGACGCGATCGTCGAGGCCGGCGCCGACAGCGCCACGTCGCCCGGCGACGGCCACCCGCTGACCCCGGTGACGCTGCAGGCCGTGGTGCTGCCCGCGGGCTGAAGTCGGGTCATCACCGCCGGTGCAGCTGCCGGTGGAAACGGCGCGGCCCACGGGATCGCCCAGCGGCATGCGGGACTATGACGCCGACGTCACCCGGTACACGTCGTAGACGCCTTCGACGTTGCGCACCACGGACAGGACGTGCCCCAGGTGCTTCGGGTCGCCCATCTCGAAGGTGAACTTGCTGATGGCCACCCGGTCGCCCGAGGTGGTGACAGCGGCGGACAGGATGTTGACCTTCTCGTCGGCGAGCACCTTGGTGACGTCGGAGAGCAGTCGGTGCCGGTCGAGCGCCTCCACCTGGATCGCCACCAGGAACACAGAAGACGAGGTGGGCGACCACGACACCTCGAGGATGCGGTCGGCCTGCTCGCGCAGCGACGACGCGTTGGTGCAGTCCACGCGGTGCACGCTCACGCCGCCGCCGCGGGTGACGAAACCCATGATCTCGTCGCCTGGCACGGGGGTGCAGCACTTGGCCAGCTTGGTCATCACCCCCTCCATGCCGGTCACCAGCACGCCGGTGTCGCTGCTGGCGGGCTTGTGCGCGGGGACCGTGGACGGGGTGGAACGCTCGGCGAGCTCCTCCTCGACGTCGCCGATGCCGCCGAAGTGCGCGATAAGCCGGCTCACCACGTGCTGCGCCGACACCTGGTGTTCGCCCACCGCCGTGTACAGCGCCGTCACGTCCTGATACCGCAGCTCCTTGGCCACCGCGGCCATGGAATCGGCGTTCATGATGCGCTGCAGGGGCAGCCCCTCGCGGCGCACCGCCTTGCTGATGGCCTCCTTGCCGGACTCCAGCGACTCCTCGCGGCGCTCCTTGGCGAACCACTGCCGGATCTTGGCCTTGGCGCGCGGCGAGACGACGAAGTTCTGCCAGTCGCGACTGGGGCCCGCGTTGGGCGCCTTGGAGGTGAACACCTCCACCACCTCGCCGTTCTCGAGCTGCCGCTCGAGCGCCACGAGGCGGCCGTTGACGCGGGCGCCGATGCACTTGTGCCCCACCTCGGTGTGCACGGCGTAGGCGAAGTCCACCGGGGTGGAGCCGGCGGGCAGCGTCACCACGTCGCCCTTGGGCGTGAACACGAAGATCTCGCGCACCGCCAGGTCGTAGCGCAACGATTCGAGGAATTCCCCCGGGTCCGCCGCCTCCCGTTGCCAGTCGAGCAGCTGGCGCATCCAGGCCATGTCGTCGAGCTCGGTGGAGTCCTTGCCCGTCTTGGCGCCGTTCTTTCCGCGCAGCTCCTTGTACCGCCAGTGCGCGGCGATGCCGAACTCCGCGGTCCGGTGCATCTCATGGGTGCGGATCTGCACCTCCAGCGGCTTGCCCTCCGGGCCCACCACGGTGGTGTGCAGCGACTGGTAGACGCCGTAGCGGGGCTGGGCGATGTAGTCCTTGAAGCGCCCGGCCATCGGCTGCCACAGCGAGTGCACCACGCCGACGGCCGCGTAGCAGTCGCGGACCTCGTCGCACAGGATCCGGATGCCCACCAGGTCGTGGATGTCGTCGAAGTCGCGTCCCTTGACGATCATCTTCTGGTAGATCGACCAGTAATGCTTGGGCCGGCCCTCCACCACGGCGTGGATGCGCGAGGACTCCAGGTTGCGGCTCACCATGGAACGCACCTTGGCCAGGTAGGTGTCACGCGAAGGCGCACGGTCGGCCACCAGGCGCACGATCTCGTCGTACTTCTTGGGGTGCAGGATGGCGAAGGAGAGGTCTTCGAGCTCCCACTTGACCGTGGCCATGCCCAGCCGGTGCGCGAGCGGCGCGATGACCTCGAGCGTCTCCTTGGACTTGCGGGCCTGCTTCTCCGGCGGCAGGAACCGCATGGTGCGCATGTTGTGCAACCGGTCCGCCACCTTGATCACCAGCACGCGCGGGTCGCGCGCCATGGCGATGATCATCTTGCGGATGGTCTCGGCCTCCGCCGCCGCGCCGAAGTCCACCTTGTCGAGCTTGGTGACGCCGTCCACCAGGTGCGCCACCTCCTCGCCGAACTCGTCGGTGAGCTGCTCGAGGGTGTAGCCGGTGTCCTCCACGGTGTCGTGCAGCAGCGCCGCCGTGAGCGTGGTGGTGTCCATGCCCAGCTCGGCCAGGATCGTCGCCACCGCGAGCGGGTGGGTGATGTACGGGTCGCCGGACTTGCGCATCTGCGTGGCATGCCGCTCGGCCGCGACGTCGTAGGCCCGCTGCAGTTGCGACAGGTCGGCCTTGGGATAGACCTCACGGTGGAGGGCCGCAAGCGGTTCGAGCACCGGCTGCACCACCGTGTGGCGCTGGCCGGTGATGCGCCGGGCCAGCCGCGCACGGACCCTGCGCGAGGCGGACGCGGAACTCCCGGGACCCGGCGTACCGGCCGCCGCGCCGCCGCGGCCCGATGCTCCGCCGCCACCCGATCCGCCAGTGCGGCCGGGCGCCGGGCCGCCGGACTCCGCCGCGGTGCCCGACGTGAGCGCGCCGCGCCCCGGTCCCGCAGTACTCGCCGATCCCGCAGTACTCGCCGATCCCGCAGTACTCGCCGGCCCCGCAGCGCCGCCGGCTTGTGCGGTGCTGCCGGAGGCCGGGGTGCCTGGTCGGTCCGCTCCTCGATCCGGCCGCGACGTCGCCGCGCCGGCGTCGATCTTCTTTCCCACGAGGCCACCTCCTGCCCACCGGATCGTCGTGCTGCCCCGACTCTATCGCTCAGGCCGTGGTCAGGCAGTGCAGTCCCACACCGCCGAGGCGTTCACGGCCGCCCAGGCCGGGCACCTCCGAGACCACCGCCACCGACTCCACCGTCGCACCGCACCGGACCAGCAGGTCCACCGAGGCCCGCAGCGTGCCGCCGGTGGCCAGGACGTCGTCGACGACCAGCACGCGGCGGCCCTTCAGCGATATCGCCTCGGCCGGGACTTCCAAGGTGGCGCTACCGTACTCGAGTGCATACTCCTGGCTGTGCACGGGCGGCGGCAGCTTGCCCTTCTTGCGCACGGCCAGCACGCCGGTGCCCAACTCCAGGGCGACCCCGGCGCCCAGCAGGAATCCGCGCGCGTCGATCCCCGCGACCAGATCCACGCGCCCCGCCACGGGGGCGGCCATGGCGCGCATGATCGACCGGAGCGCCGGGCCGTCGGCGAACACCGGCGTCAGGTCCGTGAACAGAACACCCGGCTGGGGAAAGTCGGGAACCTGCCGGGCCAGCCGCCGGATGTCCTCCACCGCCGCGGCCTTCTCGGCGCGCACATCGAGCGGTTCCGCCACGGGCCGTGTCGACCCCGTATCCGCCGACGCCCGCTCCACCGGCTCCGACCCTGTCAATTCAGTACCATCCACCGGTCCATATTCCACCCGGCGCCCGCCCACGAGGTCGTCGGGGCCCCCGCGTGCAAACCATCGACGAACGAAGTCTGGCGCGGGGTGCGGTAGAGCGGCAGCGTCGGCATCTCGTCCCACAGGATCTGTTCGGCCTCACGGGTGAGCCCCAGTGCGTCGGCCCCCTCCCCGGTGACCTGCAACGTGCCGACGATCTCGTCGAGTCGACCGTTGGAGAACCCGCCGATGTTGCCGGAGGCGCCGGTGGTCAGTGCCGCCAGCCGCGCCAACGGGGTCGCGGGTCCACGCGGCGGACCGGACTGCGACCCGGCGGTGCCGCCCAGGACCGCGTCGACAACGCCGTCCTCCAGCGCCTGCGGGGTGAAATCGGCCGAACCCGAATCGTGGATCTGGATGCCGGCCGGGGCGCATGCCTTGGCCATCTGCGAGACGGCGGCGGCGCGGCGCGCGTCGGGGGCCCGGTAGCCGACGCGCACGGTGAGCCCGTCCAGTCCTGCCTCCGCGAGCGCGGCCTGCGCGGCCGCCACGTCCGGTTCTATGAAACCGCCCCCCGACGTGCCGGAGACGAACCCGTAGGCGAGCGTGCCGGGCAGCGTACTGCGCGAGTCCTGCACCGGCGTGGCCTCCGAGGTCGGGGCGCCGGGGGCGAACGACTCCGCGATCTGTCCGCGCGGCACGCAGGCGGCCACCGCCCGGCGCGCCGCCGCCGTGGCCAGCGGCCCGCGCTCGGCGAAGATCAGCTGCTCGACGTCGTCGGTGGCGGTCACCGTCGTCGCGTAGCCCTCCCCCAGGTCCATCGCCTGCTTGGCGCCGGCGCCCGTGTCGACCACCTCGATCTCGCCGTCGGCGGCCAGGGTGTTGACGGACGCGCTGCGCGGATGGATCGCGATCCGCTCGGTGCGGGCCTTGTCGCCCCACCACGACTCGTTGGCGACAAGTTCGATGCTGCCGTCCTCGTCCACCGTGTCCAGCCGATACGGACCCGACGACACGAACACGCCCGGGTCCGCGGTCCCCGGCTTCAACTCGAAGGCGGTGTTCCAGTAGTGCGCGATGGACCGCATCGCGTCGAGGTCCTCGTCCTGGACCGCCTGCACGATGTCGACGCCTGCAGGCGCCGGCGGCCCCGGGGCATCGCTCGTACCCGAGCCCTGTCCGCCCTCCTGGCCCTCGGCTGCGGCTCCGGGCTCGATCCCGGCGGCGCCCCGGGCGACGACGTGCGACGGAAGCATGCTCGTGGCCCCGAACACGGACCGCCAACCCTTGACGGCCCGGTCGCCCTCGTAGTGCACGACCGCTTCGCGGCTTCCCGGCTCGCAGTCGATGGCCGCGATCCGCGCCATCGCCGGGTCCACGGGGGCGTCGAAGAGCGGGACCTCGGCCCCGTCGGCGCCCGCCGCCGTGAACCGTCCGCTCTGCGCCGCCCAGGCCAGGACCATGTCGTCGCAGACCACCGGCGCGCCGTCCGAGTAGTTCGCGGCCGGATTGATCCGGTACTGGATGCTCGACGGATCGCCGGCCACCGGCGTGACGGTGCCGAAGTCGGTGTCCGCGATGGTCTCCCCGTGCGGCCCCGGGTAGCTGAAGCCGGTCTGCACGCGGACGAACGCCTGCCTCGCCGCGGATTCATCCCCGACCGCCGAGGCGACGTTGTAGGTGGGAACCGCGCCGTCGACCACGTATCCGATGCCCGCGGCCGGCGACCCGCCCGACGAGCACGACGCCACCAGTCCCCCGACCAGACCGGCCGCCGCCAGCGCCGCGAATGCCCGCACCGGCCGCCGCGCGCGCACGATCAGCTCCGCTTCCGCCGCTTCGACGCCGGTCGCGCGCCGGGCCGCGGTTTCGTCGCCGTGCCGGCCACGGTCTTCCGCGGCCGCTCTCCGCCGTCTGCGTCCGCCTTGTCGGCATCGTCCACGCCGCCGCCCGCGTCCCCGTCGGCGCCGTCATCATCAGCGTCGACTGCGGCGGCGTTCCGCCCGGCGGCCGCGGCGCGCTCCTCGGCGCGGGCGCGCCGATCGAGAACCTTCTTGTTGTGCCCCTTGATGTTCCCGCGCATCTCCTTGAACGTCACGAGCAGCGGTGTGGCCGTGCAGATGGACGAGTAGGTGCCCACCGTGATGCCGATGAGCAGCACCAGCGCCAGGTCCTTCAGCGTGCCCACGCCGAGCATCCACACCGCGATCACCATCAGCGAGAGGATCGGCAGGATCGTGGTGAGCGACGTGTTGATCGAACGCATCAGCGTCTGATTGACCGCCAGGTTCGCCTGTTCCGCATACGTACGTCTGCGTTGGTGGAACAGCCCCTCGACGTTCTCCTCCACCTTGTCGAATACCACCACCGTGTCGTAGAGCGAATAGCCGAGGATCGTCAGCAATCCGATCACCGTCGCCGGCGACACCTCGAACCCGACGAGCGAATAGATGCCCGAGGTGACGATCAGGTCCAACAGCACGGCGAGCAGGGCGGCGAAGGCCATGTCACGTTCGAATCTGATGGCGATGTACACCCCCACCAGCACCAGGAATACGACGAGGGCGAAGATCGCCTTCTGGGTGATCTCCCCTCCCCAGGTGGAACTGACCGCGGAGACGCCGATCGTGTCGATCGTGGGCGCCCCGTCGGCGCCCACCGGCTGGAACTCGTCGAACAGCGCCTGCCTGACCTCCGCGGACTGCGGCACGCTCAGGGTCTCCGCCTGGATGAGGAACGACGCCGACCCGCCGGAGCCGACGGTCTGCACCGATACCGGTTCGCTGCCGACGGTGTCTTCGAACACCTCGGAGACCTCACTGGTGGAGGTGTTCGGTGTCGCCGGGAAGGTGATGCGCGACCCGCCCTCGAAGTCGATGCCGAAGCTGAATCCGCGGATGGCCATGCTGAGGATGCACACGAGCACCACGACGCCGGTGAGGACGTAGAACTGCTTGCGCCGGGGGATGATCTGGAACGCGCCGGTGCCGGTGTAGAGCTTGGAGAAGAACCCTCGGCCGCCGGTCGTGGGCGGCGGGTTCTTGACCGCTGCGGTGGTGTTCTCGCCCATCTCAGCTCTCCTTCGCGGCCGCGGCCAGAGCCGCCGCCTTGCGTTCGCGTGCCACGGCGGACATCGCACCGAGTCCGTTCCAGCGCGGATTGGCCGCCCACTGCTTGGTCGACGCGATGTGCAGCAGCGGGTGCGTCACCAGGAACACGACGACGAGGTCGAGGATCGTCGTGAGGCCCAGGGTGAACGCGAAGCCCTTCACGTCGCCGATCGCCAGGAAGTACAACACCGCCGCGCCGATGATGCTCACCGTGTTGCCGGACAGGATGGTGCGGCGTGCGCGCGCCCAGCCCCGTGGCACCGCGGAGCGGAAGCTGCGCCCTTCGCGTATCTCGTCCTTGACGCGTTCGAAGTAGACGACGAACGAGTCGGCCGTGGTGCCGATGCCGATGATCAGACCCGCGATGCCCGCCAGGTCCAGGCTGTAGCCGATCGATCTGCCGAGCAGCACCAGCAGCGCGTACACCAGGACGCCGGACAGGATCAGCGACAACGAGATCAGCACGCCCAGAACCCGGTAGTACGCCAGGCAGTAGAGCAGAACCAGGATCAGGCCCACCAGACCCGCGATGAGGCCCGCCTGGAGTGAGGACAGCCCCAGCGTGGCCGAGACGGTCTTGGCGTCGGACTGCGAGAACGACAGCGGCAGCGACCCGTACTTGAGCTGGTTGGCCAACGACTGCGCCTCGGTCTGCGAGAAGTCGCCGAAAATGGACGTGGCGCTGCCGGCGGGCGTGACCCCCTCGATGACGGGGGCGCTGATCACCTCGGTGTCGAGCACGAACGCCGCGCGCTTCTGCAGGTTCTCGCGCGTGAAGTCCGCCCACACCTGGCTGGCGTCCGGCTTGAACTCGAGCGAGACGATGTAGCCGCCCTGCTGCTGGTCGAACTGCGACTGCGCGTTGGAGATCTGCTCGCCCTTGATGATGGCCGGGCCCAGGAGCATCACTTCCTGCCCGTCGGCGTTGCAGGCGACGAGCGGCAGCGCCGGGTCGTCGTTGCCGCGCAGCGGGTCCTCCCCCGAGCAGCCGGTGGCGGCCAGCGAGCTCATCGACTGCTGCTGCACCGCGGGATCGGTGCTCTGCCGGGTCTTCTTCGCGGCCTCGATCTCCGCACGGGCCTGGTCCGTCATCGCGGCCTCCGCCGGGGACGGCGCCGTCGTTCCCGGTGCGGTGGCCGGCTCGCCGCCCGCGGGGGCCGGCGTCGGGGCTGCGGGCGCATCCTCGCCGGGCGCCGGCGCGTCACCAGGCGCGGCGAGCGGGTAGACGCGGTTCTGCGGGGCCGGGGCCCCGTCCGTATCCGGGGCTCCACCGGATGCGCCCGGCTCCGGGGCGGACGGGGCGGGCGCGGGGGCCTGGGGCGCTCCCGCAGCGGCTCCCATGGGCTGCGACTGCAGGACCGGGCGGACCGTCAGCTTGGCCGTCTGGCCGAGGCTCTTGGCGGCCTCGCCGTCGCTGCCGGGGACCGTGATGACGATGTTGTCGCCGTCCACCACCACGCTGGCACCGGAGACACCCAGGCCGTTGACGCGGGACTCGATGATCTTGCGGGCCTGATCCAGGCTCTCGTCACTGGGACTGCTGCCGTCCGGCGTGCGCGCGGTGAGCGTGACGGACGTTCCGCCCTGCAGGTCGATACCCAGCTGCGGCGTCGGCTCGCGGTCGCCCGTGAAGAACACGAGCGCGTACAGCACTGCGACGATGACGCCGAACAACGCAAGGTAGCGGGCGGGATGGAACTGCCCGGATTTTTTCGCCACGACGCGCGAATCCCCTCGGTGGTGTCGGTGGAACGGTGATGGTCTGGTTGTGCCGGGGCATGCCGAGACCCGGTTCCCCACTACCGAACCGGACACGCCCCACGGCTGCGCACCGGCGGACACCCCTGTGGCAATCTACTCGACTGCGCTGCCACGGGGGTGATCCGCACTACGCCACCGGTCAGTTTGTCACGATTCGGCCACGTCGCCGTCGCGCCGCCGGTCCCGGTCCGATCCACGCCGCGCTTCGTCGCCCTGCGCGTCGCCGGCGAAGTCCTCGGGCGTGAGCTGGTCCGCGGAGAACCCCTCGATGTCCTCTTCGGTGAACCCGTCCTGCACGTCGTCCCCATCGGACTGGTCGTACCCGGCGTCCACGTCCTCGGCCGCGTCGCCGGTGAGGCGCTCGCGGATCGCGATGCGCTCCCAGCGGGTGATGACGCCGGGCGCGATCTCGAGGTCCACCGTGGCCTCCTGCAGGCCCGCGACCTCCGCGTGCATGCCGGACGTGGTCATCACCTCATCGCCCACTGCCAGGCTGGCCTGGGTCTCCTGCGTCTGGCGCATCATCTTCTTCTGGCGGCGCGTCGTCAGGAACAACGGCACCATGAGCACCAGAAGGATGAGAATGAAAATGATTCCGTCCACGCGATCGACCTCGCCCAACTCTCGAAACGTCACTTCGTGCGCGACAACGCACGAACCACCAGTGTGCCACCCGCGGCGGAAACGCGCCGCCACTGCATCGCCCGGTCAGTCGGCCGGACGCACCTCGATGCCCCCGTACACCAGCCCCTCCGGCGGCGTGAGCCCCAGATGATGCCAGCCGGCGGCGGTGGCGACCCGGCCCCTCGGCGTCCGCGCGATCATGCCCGCCCGCACCAGGAAGGGTTCGCAGACCTCCTCGACGGTGCCGGACTCCTCCCCCACCGCCACGGCCAGGGTGCCGACACCGACGGGGCCCCCGCCGAAGCTGCGGACGAGGGCCGCCAGCACCGACCGGTCCAACCGGTCCAGGCCGGCCTCGTCGACGTCGTAGACCCGCAGCGCTGCCCGGGCAACGGCCAGCGTGACCGTGCCGTCGGAACGCACTTCCGCATAGTCGCGCACCCGGCGCAGCAGCCTGTTGGCGATGCGGGGCGTGCCGCGCGCGCGGCCCGCGATCTCCCGGGCCGCCGACGGCTGCAGGTCCACGTCCAGGATGGCGGCGGAGCGCCGCAGCACGTGCTCCAGCTCGGCCGGCTCGTAGAAGTCCATGTGGGCGGTGAATCCGAACCGGTCGCGCAGCGGCCCCGTCAGCGCCCCGGACCGCGTGGTGGCCCCCACCAGGGTGAACGGCGCCACGTCCAGCGGGATCGACGTGGCGCCGGGCCCCTTGCCCACCACCACGTCCACGCGGAAGTCCTCCATCGCCAGGTAGAGCATCTCCTCTGCGGGCCGGGCCATGCGGTGGATCTCGTCGATGAACAGGACGTCGCCCTCGACCAGGTTGCTCAGCATCGCGGCCAGGTCGCCGGCCCGCTCCAGGGCCGGGCCGGAGGTCAACCGCAGCGACGTGCCCAGCTCGGTGGCGATGATCATGGCCAGCGACGTCTTGCCCAGGCCCGGCGGCCCGGAGAGCAGGATGTGGTCCGGCGTGGCGCCACGCTGCATGGCGCCGGAGAGCACCAGGTGCAGCTGTTCGCGCACCCGCGGCTGGCCGATGAAATCCTCGAGGGTCTTCGGCCGCAAGCCGGAATCGGTGTCGCCGTCGCCCGGGATCATCGTCGCGCGCATGGTCTCGTCCGCGGGGTCGGATTCGTCGTATCCCGTCCCACGGAAGTACGCGGCGTCCGCCTCCGTGCCGGCGTCATAGGCGCCGGCGCCGTATCCGTTCGTGCTCATCGCGCGCGTCCCAGCTTGGACAGCGCGCTGCGCAGCACCGCCGCGACGTCCTCCGCCCCCGGGGCGCCGGTGGACTCGGCGAGCACGGCATCCGTGGCCTGCTCGGCCCCGGCGACCGGGAAGCCGAGCCCCACCAGGCCGTCCACCACCTGCTCGCGCACGCCGGACAGCACCGGCTCCGGGGCGCCCGGCATCGCAGCGGCCGGCGGGCCGGACACCGCGGCCACCTTGTCACGCAGCTCGACGATCATCCGCTCCGCCGTGCGCTTGCCGATGCCCGGCACCCGGGTGAGGGTCTTGACGTCCTCGGCGCCGAGCGCGGCCGAGAGCGCGTCCGGCTCCAGCACGGCGAGGATCGCCATCGCCAGGCGCGGGCCCACCCCGGACACCGTCTGCACCAGGCCGAAAAGCTCGCGCGACGGCGGGCCGTCGAACCCGTAGAGCGTCATCGCATCCTCGCGGACCACCAGCGTGGTGGTCAGCACGGCCTGCTCGCCCCGGCGGAGCGTGCCCAGGGTCGCCGGCGTGGCGTGCACGCGGTAGCCCAGGCCGCCCACATCGATCACCGTGTGGTCGAGCCCCACGTGCAGCACCTCGCCGCGCACCGAGTCGATCATCGCGCGCCCGTCACCCCTTCATCGCTCGTCGAGACCATCGGTTCATCGCCCGCGGACGTCGTCCGTGTGCGGCAGCCGCACCGGGCAGGCGTCCCGTCATCGCTGCGCGCCCGCCTGCCGCCGCGCACGACGCTCCCGGGCCAGCCGCGCCTTGAACGCCTTCTCCTGCTCGCGCGCCCGCTTCTCCGCCTCGGCCATCCGGGCGATCATCGGCGCCCGCCAGCAGTGGCAGATGGCCAGCGCCAGCGCGTCGGCGGCATCCGCGGGCGACGGCGGCTTCTGCAACCCCAGGATGCGCGTGACCATCGCCGTCACCTGCGCCTTGCCCGCGGTGCCGTTTCCGGTGACCGCGGCCTTGACCTCGCTGGGGGTGTGGAAGCACACGTCGATGCCGCGGCGGGCCGCCGCCAGTGCGACCACTCCCCCCGCCTGCGCCGTCCCCATGGCCGTGCGCACGTTGTGCTGGGCGAAAACGCGCTCGACCGCCACCACCTGCGGTTCGTGCGTGTCCATCCAATACTCGGCGGCGTCCGCCACACGCATCAGCCGCTGGGACAGCTCCAGGTCCGAGGGGGTGCGCACCACATCCACGTCCAGCGCCGTGACCGCGCGCCCCGTGCCGCCCTCGACCAGGGATATGCCGCAGCGCGTCAGCCCGGGGTCGACGCCCATCACCCGCACGCCGCCACCGACCTCACCCTGCCCACTCTCCCCTCGCCGCCGCGCAGCTCCGAACTACTGTTCGAGACTTTAATGCACGACACCCCGCACGTCGAATACCTCCGACGCACGGGGTGTCGTGCGAGGGGCGCGGCCGCGCCTTTCCGGCTCGCGGCCCCGCCCGGACCGCTCAGTCCTCGTCGAGCGCCGCCAGGACCTCGTCGCTCAGGTCGACGTTGCTGTAGACGTTCTGCACGTCGTCGCTGTCCTCGAGCGCGTCGATCAGGCGCAGCACCTTCTTGGCGCCGTCGACGTCCACGGGAACCGACACGGACGGCTGGAAGCTGGCCTCCGCCGAGTCGTAGTCGATGCCGGCCGCCTGCAGGGCGGTCCGCACCTCGACCAGGTCGGTGGGCTCACTGATGATCTCGAAGGTCTCGCCCAGGTCGTTGACCTCCTCGGCGCCGGCCTCGAGCACCGCGAGCAGCACGTCGTCCTCGCTCTGGTCGCCCTTCTCCAACTGCACCACGCCCTTGCGGGTGAACAGGTAGGACACCGAGCCGGGGTCGGCCATGTTGCCGCCGTTGCGGGTCATCGCGGTGCGGACCTCGCCTGCGGCGCGGTTCTTGTTGTCCGTCAGGCACTCGATGAGCACGGCCACGCCGTTGGGGCCGTAGCCCTCGTACATGATCGTCTGCCAGTCGGCGCCGCCCGCCTCCTCGCCGCCCCCGCGCTTGCGGGCACGCTCGATGTTGTCGTTGGGGACCGACGACTTCTTGGCCTTCTGGATGGCGTCGTACAGCGTGGGGTTGCCGGCGGGATCGCCGCCGCCCGTGCGGGCGGCCACCTCGACATTCTTGACGAGCTTCGCGAACATCTTGCCGCGCTTGGCATCGATCGCGGCCTTCTTGTGCTTGGTGGTGGCCCATTTGGAGTGGCCCGACATGCAGTACGCCCCTTCCGAGGTTCCTCTAGCATCCGAGAGCAGCCCTGACCACACGCCAGGCGGTGGCCGACTGTGTTGACAATCGATTCTATGCGGCAGCCCGCACCATATCGACAAAGAGGCCATGAATCCGGAGGTCTTCTCCCATCTCCGGGTGGAACGACGTGGCCAGGGCCGCCCCCTGGCGCACGGCCACCGCCCGCTCCGCACCGCCGCGGTCCACCGCGGCCAGCACCTCCACGCCGGGGCCGACACGCTCGATCCAGGGGGCGCGGATGAACACGGCACGCACCGGATCGCCGGCGATCCCCGTTATGCGCAGATCCTCCTCGAACGAGTCCACCTGGCGGCCGAAGGCGTTGCGCCGCACCGTCACGTCCAGCGCGCCGAAGTTGACTGCGTCCTCGCGGGTGTCGAGCACCTCCGCGGCGAGAAGGATCATTCCGGCGCAACTGCCGTACACTGGCAGGCCGTCCGCAACGGCACGCTGGACGGGACCGATCATGTCGAAGACGCGCAGCAGCCTGCTCATCGCCGTCGACTCGCCACCTGGGAACACCAGGCCCGCCACCGAATCGAGGTCCTCCGCGGTGCGCACGGGCACGGCGTCCGCGCCGCACGTGCGCAGCGCGGCGAGGTGCTCGCGCACGTCGCCCTGCAGCGCAAGCACGCCGATCCGGGGCGGAGTCCGCCGCGGCCCGGGCGTCGCCGGGGCCGCGGGCACGGCGCCGTCGGAGCGCACGGTTCCAGCAGTGGTGCTCATTCGCCCGCCTTGTTCATCGCCGCTCCATCACTGGTGATGATCGACGATCCGCCGCCGGGCGCCACGGGCCGCATGAGCCCCTCCTGCACCACAGCGGCCACCAGCCTGCCGTCGCGGGTGAAGATCCGCCCCTGGGTCAGCGCCCGCCCGAAACTCGCCGACGGCGACGTCTGGTCGTACAGCAGCCACTGGTCGGCGCGGAACGGCCGCAGGAACCACATGGCGTGGTCCAGCGACGCGTTGGCCGTCTCCCGATCACGGTGCGGGACCTTCGCCGAGTCCAGCAGCGTCATGTCGCTCATGTAGGCGAGCGCGCAGATGTGCAGGACGGGATCCTCCGGCAACGGCTCCCTGTGCCGCATCCACACCTGCTGGCGCGAGGCTGTGCCCGGCGTCGCCGACTGCTCGGCGGGCACCATGCGCAAGTCCCAATCCGCCCACTCGTTGCCGAACCACAGACCCTCGTCCGGGTCGCCGCTGCTGCGCAGGTCCGGCAACTGTTCCGGCAAGGTCACGTCGGGCATGCGGTCCTGGTGCTCCAGGCCGTCCTCGCGGATCTGGAACGACGCGGACATCGCGAAGATCGTCTCGCCGTCCTGGACACCGCTCACCCGGCGCATGCAGAAGTTCCGGCCGTCCTTGACCCGATCGATCAGGTACACCGTGGGCTTCGCCGGGTTGCCGGGCCGCAGGAAGTTCGCGTGCAGGGAATGCACCAGGAAGCGCGGATCCACGGTGCGCACCGCGGCGACGAGGGCCTGCCCCGCCACCTGGCCGCCGAACGTGCGCTTGAGGAGGGTGTCGACGACGGGCCCGCGGTAGATGTCCCGCTCCAGTCGTTCGAGGTCGAGGACCGCGCGGATATCCGTCATCCGCCCAGCGTAATGCAGGCCCCGCCGCCACAGTCCGCGGGAGCCGGGTGATCGTCGCGATGCACCCGACTCCCGCCGACGCGGTGCTTCCCCGGGCCCGGTCAGCTCACCAGCCGCGCTCGGCCAGGCGGTGCGGCTGCGGGATGTCGTCGACGTTGATGCCCACCATGGCCTCGCCGAGGCCCCGGGAGATCTTGGCGAGCTGGTCCGGATCGTCGTAGGACGCGGTGGCCTTGACCACGGCGGCCGCGCGCTCAGCGGGGTTGCCGGACTTGAAGATGCCGGAGCCGACGAACACGCCCTCGGCGCCCAGCTGCATCATCATCGCCGCGTCCGCGGGGGTGGCGATGCCGCCGGCCGTGAACAGGGTGACGGGCAACTTTCCGGCCCTCGCGACCTCCGCGACCAGCTCGTACGGCGCCTGCAGCTCCTTTGCGGCGACGAAGAGCTCGTCCGATGCCATGGTGGTGAGCTTGGCGATCTCCGCGCGGATGCTGCGCATGTGCGTGGTGGCGTTGGAGACGTCGCCGGTGCCGGCCTCACCCTTGGAACGGATCATCGCCGCCCCCTCGGTGATGCGGCGCAGCGCCTCCCCCAGGTTGGTGGCCCCGCAGACGAACGGCACCGTGAACTGCCACTTGTCGATGTGGTTGGTGTAGTCGGCGGGGGTGAGCACCTCCGACTCGTCGACGTAGTCGACGCCCAGCGACTGCAGGATCTGCGCCTCGACGAAGTGCCCGATGCGTGCCTTGGCCATCACCGGGATGCTGACGGTGTTGATGATGCCGTCGATCATGTCCGGGTCGCTCATGCGCGACACGCCGCCCTGCGCGCGGATGTCCGCGGGCACCCGCTCGAGCGCCATGACGGCGACCGCGCCGGCGTCCTCGGCGATCTTCGCCTGCTCCGGGGTGACGACGTCCATGATCACCCCGCCCTTGAGCATCTCGGCCATGCCGCGCTTGACGCGCGCGGTGCCGACAGTCGACTCGGAACCGTTGGTCGAATTGTTCACGGAGTTGGTCACGAAGTGCTCCCTGGTGTGTCGTCTCGGGGTATCGCCGTCCATCCTATGCCGCGGCACCGCACGTCCGTTCGGCGGTCGGACCCGCGATCAGCGGATGGTGCGCACCTCACGCGGGCGTGCGCCGCCGAGGCATTCGAGCGCGTCGGGCAACAGTGCGGCGAGGTCCTGCGGGTAGACGTCGACGCCCGATCCTGCCAGGTCTTCGAGCTCGTCGGCGGAGAACCAGCGGTGCCCCAGCAGCGCGTCCCGCTCGAGCTCGGTCCGGGCCGCGGGCTGCGGCTCGAACGCCTCCGTGCGGAGTACGAAGAAGTGCTCTTCCGAGTGCATCATCGCGCCGTCCCAGGGGAACAGGGACAGCCGGCGCCAGATGGGGCCGCACAGCTCCTCCGGCCGCACCCGCAGACCGGTCTCCTCCCAGAGTTCGCGCACCGCGGCCTCCCGCAGCGACTCGCCGGCCTCGACGCCGCCGCCGAAGGTGAACCAGAATGGCGCGTCGGAGCGGTGCGGGTCCCGCCCACGCGCCAGCAGCGCCCGCGCCGCGTCGTCCACCAGCAGCACCCGGGCCGAGACCCGGTTGCCGGTGCCGGCGGGCGCGGGGACAACCGGCTCCCCTTCCACCGAGCTTCTCCGTTCGGTGGATATTCGGCCGGAAACCGGCGCGATTCCAGCCGAAAGTCCACCAAACGCGGCACTGGCCCCGGCGCCGGGGTCCGCGGACGCCGCGTTGCGCAGCGACTCCTCGGTGATGTCGAAGTACGCGGGCATCTGCGCGGTGCCGCCCAGGCGCAGCCACCGCACGAGCCGTCGGCCCTGCAGCGCCCTCGTGTCGCGCACCGCGTCGTTGTGGAATCGACGCGCGATGAGCACGCGGGCGTCGGCGTCAGCGAGTTCCGCCGCGTGCACGGGGCGCACCGCCGACGGGTCGACGCCCGCCAGGGCACGCGAGAGCGCGTTCTCCGCGCGCTCACGATCGTCCCTGTCGGCACGCTCCGCCCGCAGCGACAGGTCCATGAGCGCGACCGCGTCGCCTTCGCCGCGCCCGCCTGGTCCCGCCGCGGACTCCTCGAGATCATGGGACAGCGACCGTACGACGACGGCGCGCCGGGCCAGCGCCGCGTCCAGGGCCTGCCAGGCGAGGTCGGTGCGCACGTGCAGCCGGTCGAGGCGGTTCGCCGTGCCGTACGCCCACAGAGCCGCGAGCACGAGCAGCGCGACGACCAGGCCGACGACGGTGACGGTCAGTGCGGAGATCGTCATTCGCCCACCGCCCGCACTCGCCTGTCGCCCACCATGACCGTTTCATACACCCGCAGGATCTGGTCGGCGACCACGGGCCAGTCGTAGCCGCGCACCACGCGGTCGCCGACGGCCACCAGCCGCTCACGCAGCGCGGTGTCGGTGAGCACCCGGTCGATCCCCGCGGCGAGCGAGCGCGGGTCTCCGATCTCGGTGAGCACGCCCGCCTCACCGTCGCGCAGCACCCGGCGGAACGCGTCCAGGCTGCTGGCGACCACCGGGGTGTGCGCGGACAGCGCCTCGACCAGGACGATGCCGAAGCTCTCGCCGCCCAGGTTGGGCGCGACGTACACGTCGGCGCTGCGCATCGCCGACGCCTTTTCCTCGTCGCCGACCTGACCCAGCAGCCGCAAGTGCCCGGCCAAGCGCCCGGCACGGGCGCGCAGCTCGGCCTCGTCGCCGCGGCCGACCACCAGCACCTGCAGGTCCGGGTGCCGCTCCACCAGCGCGGGCAGCGCGTCCAGGAGCACCCCCATGCCCTTGCGCGGCTCGTCGTAGCGGCCGAGGAAGAGCACCGTCCCGCCTCGCCGCGGGTAGCCGTCCAGCATCGGGGCGCCGGCGAACGCGGACACGTCCACACCGTTGGGGATCTCGACCGCGTCGGCGCCGAGGGCCTGCACCTGCCAGCGACGCGCCAGCTCCGACACGGCGATGCGCCCGGAGATCTTCTCGTGGTACGGCCGCAGCACGCCCTGGAACGTGGCGAGCACCAGCGAACGCGTGGTGGAGGTGTGGAAGGTCGCCACGATGGGCCCCTCGGCCACCTTGAGCGCCAGCATCGACAGGCTCGGCGCATTGGGTTCGTGCACGTGCAGCACGTCGAAGTCGTTGTCGCGGATCCAGCGGCGGATGCGCGCATAGGTGCCCACCCCGAATCTCAGCCGCGCCACCGACCCGTTGTAGGGGATGGCGACGGCGCGCCCCGCCGACACGACATACGGCGGCAGCTGCACCGATTCCGACGCCGGGGCGAGGACGCTCACGTGGTGGCCGCGCGCCAGGAACACCTGCGCCAGCTCGCTCACGTGCGCCTGCACCCCGCCTGGCACGTCGAACGAGTAGGGGCAGATCATCCCGATGCTCAGCCTGCGCCCGCCATCCGTCTCGGTCACCGTCGCCTACCTGATGCCGAGCCGGGCGCGCCGCTCGTCCGACAGGTCCGACCACCACAGCGACTGCAGCATGTGCCAGTCGGCCGGATGCGCGGCGATGTTCGCGGCGAAGGCGTCGGCCACCGACTGGGTGGCGGCCTCCACGCCCCGGGCGACGTCCACGGGCGGCGCGATGGAGAAGCCCCAGCCGCCCTCGGTGAACCAGCAGTGCACCGGCAGCAGCGCGGCGCCGGTCTCCGCGGCGAGCCGGGCCGGACCGGCGGGCATGCTGGTGCGTTCGCCGAAGAAGTCGACGGGGACGCCGCGCCCGGTCAGGTCCCGCTCGCCGAGCAGGCACACCACCTTGCCCTGCTCGAGCCGCGCGCGCAGCGCGCCGAACGGCGGCTCCTCGCCGCCGCTGAGCGGGAACACCTCGAATCCCAGGCGCTCGCGGTAGTCGACGAAACGCTGGAACAGCGATTCCGGCTTGAGCCGCTCGGCCACGGTGGCGAACTGCCCCCAGGTGTGCACCAGCCACACGCCTGCGACGTCCCAGTTTCCGGAGTGCGGCAGCACGAGCACCGCGCCCTTGCCCGCGTCCATCGCCGCCGCGAGGTGCTCCTGCCCCTGGACCGCCGAGTCGACGCTCGCGGCGACCCGCGCCAGGTCCATCGACGGCAGCCGGAACGCCTCGCGCCAGTACCGCGCGTACGACCGGAGCGAGGCGCGGATCAGGGCGTCCGGCACGCGCTCGGGCGTCGAGCCCATCACCCGGGCGAGGTTGGCCCGCAGCCGGTCCTGTCCCGCGCCGCGCCGCCACGCGATGTCCGCGCCCAGGTCGAACGCGCCGCGCGCGACCCGCTCCGGCAGCAGGCGCACCGCCCGCCAGCCGGCCGCGTATCCGGCGTCGCTGAGTCTTTCCGCCCGGCTCCGCCGCGCCTGCTCCGTCACGTGTGCTCCTCCGGAGCCGGGCGGTCCAGCGGGAGCAGCTCGCGCGCGCCCGGCGAGCTGCTCACCGACCACATGCGCTGGCCCACGGTGATCACGCTGCCGACGGCCAGGAGCCACATGGCCGCGAACAGGATCCACGGCTGATCGAAGATCCCCGTGAATCCGGCGCCGGCGAGCACGATGATGAGCCGGTCCGGCCGCTCGATGAGGCCGCCGTCCCCGTTGAGCCCGCTGGCTTCCGCGCGCGCCTTGGCGTAGGAGATCACTTGCGAGGTGACCAGGCAGATCAGGGTGGCCACGAGCAATAGCCGGTGTTCCGTCGTGTCGTCGAGGCCGTAGACCACCCACCAGGCGAGGCCGGCGAAGATGGCGCCGTCGGCGATCCTGTCGCAGGTGGCGTCCAGGACCGCGCCGAACCGGGTGCCGCCGCCGCGCGCACGCGCCGTCGCCCCGTCGAGCAGGTCGAACATGACGAAGAACCAGATCAGGAGGGCACCCCAGAACAGGTACCCCATCGGGAACAGGGTGAGCGCCGCCGCGATGGACGCCACGGTGCCCGTGATGGTGATCACGTCGGGCGTCACGCCCATGCGCACGAGCTTGCGCCCGATCGGGAGCGTCACCTTGGACACCGACGCCCGGGCGAACACGCTCAGCATGCGGACCACGCCTCGGCGAGCAGCGCGCGGGTGTCGCCCAGCAACTGCGGCAGCACCTTGGTGCCACCGACGACCGTGATGTAGTTGGCGTCGCCGCCCCAGCGCGGCACCACGTGCTGGTGCAGGTGCGCGGCCAGCGATCCGCCCGCGGCGGCGCCCAGGTTGATCCCCACGTTGAACGCGTGCGGGTGCGATACGGCACGTATGGTGCGCAACGCCTGCTGCGTGAACGCCATGAGCTCCGCGCTCTCGCGCCCGTCGAGCTCCTCGAGCCCCGCGACGTGCCGGTAGGGCAACACCATCAGGTGCCCGGGGTTGTACGGGTACAGGTTGAGCACCGCGTAGACGGATTCGCCCCGCGCGACGACGAGGCCGTCCTCGTCGCCCATGCGCGGGATGTCGCACAGCGGGCACCCGCTGGACTCGCCGGGCGGGACCGCGGGCGCCTCGGCGACGTACGACAACCGGTGCGGCGTCCAGATCCGTTCCAGGCGATCGTCGTCGCCCACGCCCGTCGGCCGCAGCCCGGCACGCGACTCCGGGCCCGCATCGGCCGGGCGGTCCTGCCGCACCGCCGGATTCTCACCCGTCACTCCGGGGCCTTCCCCTGCTGTGGCCGCGGCGCCGCCTGCATCAGTTCCGCCGTGGGCGAGGCGTTCTCGCGCCTACCGATCCACCCGGTGATGAGCGCGACGGCGTCGTCCACGGGCACCCCGTTGACCTGGGTGCCGTCCCGGAAGCGGAAGCTCACCGCGCCGGCCTCCACGTCGCGTTCACCGGCCAGCAGCATGAACGGCACCTTCTGGGTGGTGTGCGTGCGGATCTTCTTCTGCATGCGGTCGTCGGAGATGTCGACCTCGGCGCGCAGGCCCGCCTTCTTCAACCTCGACGCCACGTCGAACAGGTGCTCTTCGAAGGCCTCCGCAACGGGGATGCCCATCACCTGCACCGGCGCGAGCCACGCCGGGAAGGCGCCCGCGTAGTGCTCGGTGAGCACGCCGAAGAACCGCTCGATGGAGCCGAACAGCGCCCGGTGGATCATGACCGGGCGGTGCTTGGCGCCGTCGGACCCGGTGTACTCGAGCTCGAAACGCTCGGGCTGGTTGAAATCGAGCTGGATGGTCGACATCTGCCAGTTGCGCCCCAGCGCGTCCTTGACCTGCACGGAGATCTTGGGACCGTAGAACGCCGCGCCGCCCGGGTCCGGCACCAGCTCCAGGCCGGAGGCCTCGCCCACCTCGCGCAGGGTCTCGGTGGCCTCCTCCCAGGTGGCGTCGTCGCCGACGTACTTGTCCGGGTCCTTGGTGGACAGCTCCAGGTAGTACTCGTCGAGGCCGTAGTCCTTGAGCAGGTCCAGCACGAACTCGAGGGTGCGGGTGAGTTCCGCGCGCATCTCTTCGCGGGTGCAGTAGATGTGGGCGTCGTCCTGCGTCATCCCGCGCACGCGGGTGAGGCCGTGCACCACGCCCGACTTCTCGTACCGGTACACCGACCCGAACTCGAACAGCCGCAGCGGCAGCTCGCGGTACGAGCGGCCGCGCGAGCGGAAGATCAGGTTGTGCATCGGGCAGTTCATGGGCTTGACGTAGTAGTCCTGCCCCGGCTTGCGCAGCGTGCCGTCCTCGTTGTACTCGGCGTCGAGGTGCATCGCCGGGAACATGCCCTCGCGGTACCAGTCCAGGTGGCCCGACACCTCGTACAGGTTGCCCTTGGTGATGTGCGGGGTGCTGACGAACTCGTAGCCCTCCTCGATGTGCCGTCGTCGCGAGTAGTCCTCCATCTCCTTGCGGACGATCCCGCCGCGCGGGTGGAACACCGGCAGCCCCGAGCCGAGCTCGTCGGGGAAGCTGAACAGGTCGAGCTCCGCGCCCAGCCGGCGATGGTCGCGCTTCTCCGCCTCGGCCAGCAGCTCCAGGTACTCGTCCTGGCGCTCCGTGGACTCCCAGGCCGTGCCGTAGACCCGCTGCAGGTCCTCCCGGCTCTGGTCGCCGCGCCAGTACGCGGCCGAGCTGCGGGTGAGCTTGAAGGCCGGAATGTGTTTGGTGGTGGGGATGTGCGGGCCGCGGCACAGATCCGCCCACACCCGCTCGCCGGAGCGGGGGTCCAGGTTGTCGTAGATGGTCAGCTCTTTGCCGCCGACCTCCATGACCTCCGGGTCGTCGATGCCCGACTTGTCGTCGATCAGTTCGAGCTTGAACGGCTCGGACGCCAGCTCCGCACGGGCGTCGTCCAGGTCCTCGACGACCCGGCGGGAGAACCGCTGCGAACCCTTGATGATCTTCTTCATCCGCTTCTCGAGGCGGGCGAGATCCTCCGGGGTGAACGGCTCGGCCACCTGGAAGTCGTAGTAGAAGCCGTTCTCGATGGGCGGGCCGATGCCCAGCTTGGCCTCGGGGAACTCCTGCTGCACCGCCTGGGCGAGCACGTGCGCGCACGAGTGGCGGATGACGCTGCGGCCGTCCTCCGTATCTGCGGCCACGGCCTCCACCTCGACATCGACGTCCGGCACCCAGGCCAGGTCGCGCAGTTGTCCGTCGCCGTCGCGGGCGACGACGATCGCGTCGGGCCCCTTCCCCGGCAGGCCCGCATCGTGGACCGCCCTTCCGACGGACGTCCCGGCCGGGACCCGGACGGTCGGGGCGGCAAGGCTGTTCACGGCTCCGGAAGACACGGCTGCGGGGCTCCTACTCGCTCGTCGCGGCGACTGCATACCCGGCAGCCGCCTATCCGTACGATCGTATCGGTACTCGGGCGCGCCGCTGCAGGTGGCGCGCCCGAGTGCCGCCCGCAGCGGATACGGCGCCGGTGACGGGCGGACGCGGCCCGCCACCGGCGCCGGGTGTCAGGCGACCGGAGCGGCGACGCCGTCCGCGAGATCGTTGAGCTCGTAGGCGCCCTTGCCGTCGATCGACTCGCGGAGGATATCCGCGTGCCCCGCGTGCCGGGCGTACTCCTCGACAGCATGCAGGGCCACCCAGCGCATCGGCCAGGAGTCGAGGTCGTCGGGGAACCACGGCTGGTCCGGCACCGGCACCGGCCGTTCGAGGTCGGCGGTCGCCAGGTGCTTTTCGACCCAGTCGGCCTGCGCCCGGAGCTCGTCGATGAGGACCTGCGCGGTGTCGCCGGGACGCACGGCCCCGGGCAGGATGCCGCCGGCCGCCCAATCCGCGTCGTCGTACGCGCCGGAGTCCGGTACGAACTCCGGGTCGAGCTGCGCGAGCAGCCCCTTCGAGGACACGAACAACACGTGCCGCGCGAGCGCGCCGAGGCTCATCCCCGAAGCGCTCGGGGTGGACCGGATCTGCTCGTCGGACAGACCATGCAGGCTCGCCGCGATCTGCCGCAGCTGCTGCGCCGCGAACGCGGACAACCCGTCGTTCTCGCTGGTGATGGTTCGGGTGAGGAACGGCATCGTGCACTCCTTGGAAATCGTGGATCGATTTGCCTTGCATCACCCACCGTCGACCCCTTAGCGGACAGTATCGGTCCGCATATCTGTGCGATCGTGGATCCATGAGCGACACCGCTGCGCGACTGCTCCGGCTCCTGGGCCTCCTCCAGGCCCGTCCCTACTGGTCGGGGGCGGAGCTCGCGCGCCGCCTCGAGGTCACCGACCGATCGGTGCGCCGCGACATCGACCGGCTCCGCGGACTCGGCTACCCGGTGGAGTCCGCCCACGGCCGCGGCGGCGGATACCGGCTGGCCTCCGGCAGCGCGATGCCACCGCTCGTCTTCGACGACGCCAGCGCCGTCGCCGTCGCCGTCGGCCTGCGGCTGGCCGCCGGCACGGGCATCGAAGGGCTGGGCGAGGACTCGCTGCGCGCGCTCACCGTGCTCGACCAGGTGATGCCCGCCCGCCTGCGTCCCGTGGTCTCGGCGCTGGCCGGATCCACCTCCGCGCTCCCCCGCGGCCCGGAAACGGTGCGGCCCGAGGTCCTGCTGGGCCTCGCGCGCGGTGCCCGGACGAAGGTACGGGTGCGGTTCTCCTACCAGGACCGCACCGGCGCCGCATCCGAGAGGGACGTGGAGCCCTACCACGTGGTGTCGATGCACCAGCGCTGGTACTTGATGGCCTACGACCTCGCGCGCGACGATTGGCGCACGTTCCGCCTCGACCGGGTCACCGCCGACTCGCTGTACACGACGACCTTCACCTTCGCGCCGCGCCCGGCGCCCGACCCCGGCGCGTACATCCGCCAGTCGGTCCTGGGCGGCCGGGACGAGGTGCGGGCACGTGTGCGTGTGGGACTGTCCGCGGACGCGGTGCGCCGGGTCGTCCCGCAGCACGCGGCGACCGTGGAGGACGAAGCGCCCGGGCAGTCCGTTCTGACGACGAGCACAGGGGACCTCGCTTGGCTGGCATTTCAGCTCTCCACGTTCGAGGCTCCGGTCGAAGTGCTGGAACCGGAGTCCCTGCGCGCGACCATGCGCACGATGGCGGCGCGGCTGCGCGCGGCGGCGGGAGACTGACCGGCCGCCGCACGGTTCGGCGCGCAATCCCGATCCCGTGCGGATGCGAAGAAGAATCCGGTGGAACCGGAAAAGCTCCGGGTGGGCGCGAGCGGACGCGAAAAAAGAAGCGCAGGCCGTGTGGCCTGCGCTCCCCCCACTGTGGTCCCGGCTGGGTTCGAACCAGCGACCTTCCCGGTGTGAACGGGACGCTCTTCCACTGAGCCACGGGACCGCGAACGTTCCCGCATCCGCGGGCCGTTCCGAGGAGGAACACTAACACGGTCGGCTCGTGGTGGTGAAACCGCCAGGCCAGCGCGCGATCCGCCGGGGCGCGTGGCATTGCGGGGCGCACATTCGGCCGCCCGTGCCACGCCCTCCGGCACGCAAGGACTCCGGACGGGACGGGCCCAGTGGTCATCCGGAGGGCATCGGCCGGCACTGCGCACTCCGCGCCGGCCGCTCCGCATCGTGCGGCCGCTTCCAGCAGGAGTGCGCGGCCGGTCAGGACCCCCGCCGCTACGCAACGAGCACACCGTGACCAGTCGATTTGTGCATCTGCGACGCAGTCCATTAGTGTTCTCATCGCACCACGGAGAGCGCAGCCGACAGCTGGGCCTCCAACGGGGCATGCGGACGTGGCGCAGCTGGTAGCGCACAACCTTGCCAAGGTTGGGGTCGCGGGTTCGAATCCCGTCGTCCGCTCGAGAGGGTCCGCAAACCCTCGCGGTGGAGTGGCCGAGTGGTGAGGCAACGGCCTGCAAAGCCGTGAACACGGGTTCGATTCCCGTCTCCACCTCGCAGTGAGATCTGGCGCGATTAGCTCAGCGGGAGAGCGCTTCCCTGACACGGAAGAGGTCACTGGTTCAATCCCAGTATCGCGCACCACGAAGACCGGGCACCCCATCCAGGGTGCCCGGTCTTTTTGTCCTGCACACCCATTCCCCGGGTTTGTGCATCTTTCCCGTCGGGCACCACGCCCCGAATCAGGTCGCGGTTCGCGAACAGGCAGGGGCCCGCTTTGTGCACCGGCGCCCGAGTCGGCTAATGTTCTCCTCGCACCACGGAGCGTGTCGGACATCCGGCCACCGTCGGTGCAGTATGCGGACGTGGCGCAGCTGGTAGCGCACAACCTTGCCAAGGTTGGGGTCGCGGGTTCGAATCCCGTCGTCCGCTCCATCCGGAGAACCCCGCGCCACACAAGGGCGCGGGGTTTTCGCATCCCCCGGCTGTCGCGCTCCCCGCATCCCCGGACGCCGGCTCCAGGCCTACATGGACAAATGACCGACTACGCCCGGGCACTGTGACGCGCGTCGCTGCCGCGGTGGTTCAATCGACGGGTGAGCACTCCGCCCGGCCCCCTGGACACACCCCCGCCCGAGCACTCGAGAACAAATCCGCCCGCGCACGCGCCGGAGGCGGACGGCGGCACCGGCGGGTCCGGGCACGGCGGCATCCGGCGGCCGCGCATCGCCGTCTCGGTGGCGTTCGGGCTTCAGGGATTCACGCTGTCGATGCTGCTCACCCTGCTGCCGCAGTTCCGCGACCGGTTCGGTCTGGCCGACGCCGCCATCGTCGGCGTGGTGGTCCTCGCTTCGGTGATCGCCGGCGCGGGCAGCCTGCTCGCCGAGTCGCTCGCCTCCCGCACCGACAGCCGCGTGGCGCTGCGCACCGGGTTCGCCGTCATCGTCGCCGCCGTCATCGCCGTGGCCGTCTCGCCGGGGATCGGCGTGTTCGTCGCAGGCTTCGCCGTGTACGGGGTGGGGCTGGGCATGGTGGACGCTGCGACGAACATGCAGGGCGTGGCCCTCCAGCACCGTGCGGGCCGCTTCATCATGTCGTCGTTCTACGCGGCCTGGAGCGTGGGTGCGATCGCGGGCGCCCTGTTGGTGGCCGCATTCTCCGGCATGGACCTGGGGCTGCGCACCACGCTCTTCGCGGGCGTCGGCCTCGTCGCGGTCGCCGCGGCGGCCGTGTCCCCCCGGTTCTTCCGGCCCACCGCCGCCGCGGAGCCGTCCCCCGAGGCATCTGCGGGGCAACCGCGGATCCCGCTCTGGCCGTTCCTCGCACTGGGTTCCGCGATGGCGCTGTTCTACGGGATCGACTTCGCCGTGGGCAACTGGTCCGCACTGTTCATGACGGATGTGGTCCTCGCCGACTCCGGCACGGCCGCCCTGGCGATGGCCGCCTACCAGGTGGCAGCGCTGATCTCGCGGCTCACCGGCGATCTGTGGGTGCGACGTTTCGGGGAGACGGCCGTGGTGCGGGCTGGCGCGGCGGTGGCGATCGTCGGGCTGGTGCTCGTGGTGGCCGCGCAGTCGGTCCCGATGGCGCTCGCCGGGTTCCTCATCGTCGGGCTGGGCGCGCCGCTGGTGGCGCCGCTGTGCTTCGGCGCGGCCGGGCGGCTGGCCCCCGGGCAGGCGGACGCCGTCATCGCCCGCATCAACCTGTTCAACTATGCGGGCACGATCATCGGCGGCGGCATGGTCGGCGGCGTCGCAGCGCTGAGCAACCTCCGGGTCGCGTTCGTCCTGCCGCTGCTGTTCGCCCTGGTTCTCGCCGCGTTGGCGCCGGCCTTCCGCAGGCGGAGGGGGACGCCGCGCGCGTCCTCGGCCGCGTCCGGCACCCGGGCCGCGCCGTGATGCGCGCCGCCGGGGTGCTGCTGGCGGCGGGGCGGGGCGACCGTTTCGGCGGGCCCAAGGCGCTCGCCAGGCTCGACGGCGAGCCGCTGGTGGCACGCGCCGTCCGGGCGCTCACGCAGGGCGGATGCGCTCCCGTGTTCGTCGTGCTCGGGGCCGGAGCCGGACAGGCGGCCGCTCTGATGCCGCCCGGCGTGCAGGCGGTAATCGCCGACGATTGGGAGTCCGGCGTCTCCGCGTCCCTGCGCGCCGGCCTCCGCGCCGTTCCTGCAGGCGCCGATGCACCGCAGGCGGCGCTGATTCATCTGGTGGACCTGCCGGACGTCGGGAGCGACGTCGTCACCCGGATGCTGGACACGACCACCCGGGAACCCCGCGGCGTGCTGGCGCGCGCCACCTACGCCGGGCGGCCCGGCCATCCCGTCCTCGTCGGCCGCCGGCATTGGGCCGCGCTTCTCGCCGCCGTGCACGGCGACCGCGGCGCCGGCCCCTGGCTGAGCAGCCGCACCGACGTGCAGCCCGTCGCTTGCGACGACCTCGCCACCGGCGACGACGCGGACACTCCCGATGCCCTGCGGCGCCACGGACGGGTCACCTAGGCTCGCACCGTGACCGACCCTCGCTCGCCCACGGAGCTCGCGGAAGCCCTCGATGCCACCGGCTACCTCGCCGGCGAAGGCCTGTCGGTGGCGGCGTTCCTGGCGCTGCGGCTCCAGCGTCCGCTGTTCTGCGAAGGCGAGCCCGGCACCGGGAAGACGTCGCTGGCCACCGCGCTGGCCGAGGCGTTGGGTCTGCCGATCATCCGGCTGCAGTGCCACGAGGGCATCGACGCCGCCCAGGCCCTCTACGACTGGGACTTCCCGCGGCAGCTGCTGCATCTGCGGACGCTGGAGGCGGCGGGCGACCTGGACCCCGACGCGGCCGAACGTTCGCTCTACACCCGGCGTTTCCTGCTTGCCCGGCCGCTGCTGCAGGCGCTGACGGATGCGCCGTGCGTCCTGCTGATCGACGAGGTGGACCGCGCCGACGACGAGTTCGAGGCGTTCCTGCTGCAGGTGCTCGACGAGAACACCGTCTCGATCCCCGAGTACGGCGAGGTGCGCGCGGCCACTCCGCCGTTGGCGGTGCTCACCTCCAACCGCACCCGCGACGTGCACGACGCCCTCAAGCGCCGGTGCCTGTACCACTGGCTGGACCACCCGGACCTGCCCCAGGAGGTGGCGATCTTGCGGCGGCGCATACCCGGCATCGACGAGGCGCTCGCCTCCCAGGTGGCCGCCGCGGTGCAGGCGCTGCGGCGGATGGAGCTGCTCAAGCCGCCCGGCGTCGCCGAATCGCTCGACTGGGCGCGCGCACTGTCCGCCCTGGGCCGGGACGCGCTCGACGCGCAGTCCGCCGCGGATACGCTCGGCGCGGTGCTCAAATACCGCGAGGACCTCGACAGGGTGGCCCGTCAGGGACTCGACTCCATCCTCGCCCGCTGACCTCTCCCGGCACCGATCCCTCCCCTCTTCGCCGCGCACGGGTGACAATGCACACATGGGCTGTGAGGGACGATCGGCCGAGCCGCTTGCGGGGGCCGTCGGCTTCGCGCGAGTACTGCGCGCGGCGGGAGTGCCCGTGGGCACCGACGCCGCCGACCGCTACGTGCGCGCGCTGGGGGCGGTGGAGCTGGCCGACCGGCGTCAGGTCTACTGGGCGGGTCGCGCCGCACTGTGCCGGGGCCCCGAGGACATCCCCGTCTACGACCTGGCCTTCCAAAGCTGGTTCGGTGACGCTCCCCCGCCCGTCGCGGCGCGCGGCGGGCGCGTCCGCGAGGCCCGGATCGCCGGGCTCTCCCCCGCGTCCCGGGGCAGCGCCGACCGGAGGGACGACGCCGACGGGGACGCGCTGCACGTCGCGGCCGGCGACGCCGAGATCCTGCGCCACCGCGACATCGCGGAGCTGACCGCGGCCGAGCGTGCCCACCTGGACCGGATGCTGGCCGGGCTGCGCGTCGCACCGCCGACGCGGCCCGCCCTGCGCCGGCGGCCCTCCCGCACGGGCCCGGTGGACCCCCGCCGCACGCTGCGGCGCACCCTCGCCGCCGGGGGCGAGCCCGTCCGGCCGGACCACCATCGGCGCGCCCGCCGCCCGCGGCGCGTGGTGCTGCTGATCGACGTCTCGGGTTCGATGGGGCCGTACGCCGACACGCTGCTGCGCTTCGCGCACGCGGTCGCACACGGGCGGACCGCCCGCGGCGGCCGCACCGACACCGAGGTGTTCTCACTGGGCACCCGCCTCACCAGGCTCACCCGCGCGATGCGCTCACGCGATCCGGAGACGGCATTGGCCGCGGCGGGCCGCGCCGTCCCCGACTGGGCTGGCGGCACCCGGCTGGGCGAAACGCTCGGCGTCTTCCTCGACAGGCACGGACGCCGCGGCCTGGCCCGGGGTGCGACGGTGGTCGTTTTCTCCGACGGATGGGAACGCGGCGACGCCTCCCTGCTGGGAGACCAGGTGGCCCTGCTCCACCGGCTCGCCCACGCGATCATCTGGGTCAACCCGCACGCGGGCGCTGCGGGCTACCGGCCCGTCCAGTCCGGGATGGCGGCCGCCCTGCCGCACGTGGACCGACTTCTGGCCGGGCACAGCCTGGCCACCCTGCAGCGGCTGCTCGTGGAGGTGCGTGATGCGTGACGTGATGGACGAACTGGACCGGCGGTACCGCGCGGGCGAGCCGGTGGGCCTGGGCACCGTGGTGGGCACCTTCAGCTCGTCGCCGCGCGATCCGGGCGCAGCCATGCTCGTGGCGCAGGACGGCACGGTCACCGGCAGCGTGTCCGGCGGGTGCGTCGAGGGGGCGGTGTATGAGCTGGCCGAGCAGGCCATCGCCGACGGCACCCCCGTCCTCCAGCGCTACGGCGTGTCCGACGAGGACGCGTTCGCGGTGGGTCTGACCTGCGGCGGCATCATCGACATCTTCGTCGAGCGCGTCGACACGCGGAGCTACGCCGAGTTGCGCGAGGCCATCGACGCGGTGCGCGACGAGGTGCCGCTCGCGGTCGCCACCGTGACCGGCCATCCCGATCCCCGGCTGATCGGGCGCCACATGCTCGTCTACGACGACGGCGCCACCGGGACTCTCGGATCCCGGCGCGTCGACGACGCCGTCGTCGACGACGCCCGCGGACAGCTCGACAGCGGCCGCTCCGGCACGCTCCACTACGGGCCGGACGGTCAGCGCCGCGGCGAGGGCCTGTCGGTGTTCGTCAACGTGTTCCGGCCGCCGCCGCGGCTGCTCGTGTTCGGCGCGATCGATTTCGCCGCCGCCATGGCGCGCATCGGCGCGTTCCTCGGCTACCGGGTGACGGTGTGCGATGCGCGGGCCGTGTTCGCCACCCGCACCCGGTTCCCCGAGGCCGACGAGGTGGTCACCGACTGGCCGCACCGGTACCTGGCCGCCGAGGCCGAGGCGGGGCGCGTGGACCGCCGCACCGTCGTCACGGTGCTGACGCACGACCCCAAGTTCGACGTGCCGCTGCTGGAGGTGGCGCTGCGGCTGGACCTGGCCTACGTGGGCGCGATGGGTTCGCGGCGCACGCACGACGACCGGCTTTCGCGGCTGCGGGAGGCCGGCATGGCCGAGGACGAGCTCGCCGCGCTGAGCTCGCCGATAGGCCTGGACCTGGGCGCACGCACCCCGGAGGAGACGGCGGTGGCCATCGCCGCCGAGATCATCCAGCTGCATTGGGGCGCCGCCGGCGCGCGCCTCACGCATTCGGACGGCCCGATACACGGCGCGTGACCGGGGCGGCCGGCGGCCGGAAGGCGCGGGCGCCCCGCGAATTTCGCCGATCCGGTTGTCCTCCGACCCGTTCCGGGGAAGAGTTGGGCAGTGACACTCCTCACACCCGCGTCAAGCCGGAGGTTTCCATGCGCATCTCTGTTGTGGTCGACGGCACCAGATACACCGACGATGTGGAGCCGCGCACCCTGCTGGTGCACTATCTGCGCGAGCGGATCGGCAAGGTCGGCACCGTGTCCGGCTGCGACACCAGCAACTGCGGCGCCTGCACGGTGCATCTGGACGGGCGCAGCGTCAAATCCTGCTCGGTGCTGGCCGTCCAGGCGGACGGGCATGAGGTGACGACCATCGAGGGGCTGGCGCGCGACGGACGGCTGCACCCGGTGCAGGAGGCGTTCCACGAGCATCACGCTCTGCAGTGCGGGTACTGCACGCCGGGCATGATCATGCAGTCCGTCGACCTGCTCGGCGAGAACCCGGACCCCGACGAGCAGGAGATCCGTGAGGGGCTCGAGGGCAACCTGTGCCGCTGCACCGGGTACCAGAACATCGTCCGTGCGGTACAGGATGCAGCGGGCCGCATGCACGAACAATCCGCCGCACGGTCGGGAGGTGCCCGATGACCTCCGTCGCCGAACCCGAGGCCCACTCCGGCGAGATCGGCCGGTCGCGTCCACGCAAGGAGGACGCGCACCTGATCACCGGGCGCTCGCGCTGGACCGCCAACATCACGCTGCCGGGCATGCTGCACATGGCCGTGCTCCGCAGCCCGCTCGCCCACGCGCGCATCACCGGCATCGACGTCTCCGAGGCGCGCGACATGCCGGGTGTCGTCGCCGTCTACACCGGCGCGGACCTGGCGGAGGAGCAGGGCAGCCTGCCGTGCGCGTGGCCGATCACCCCGGACATGCTCACGCCGCCCGCGCCGTCGCTGGCCGTCGGCACGGTCAACTTCGCCGGTGACGCGGTGGCCGTCGTCGTCGCCCGCAGCGACTACGAGGCGCACGACGCGCTCGAGGCCATCGACGTGGACTACGAGGACCTTCCCGTGGTGCTCGACCTCGACGAGGCCGCGGCGGACGGCGCTCCTCTCGTGCACGAGGACCTCGGTACCAACGTCTGCGCCACGTGGACGTTCGACTCCGTGGAGGCGGGCACCGGCGACGACGTCGACCAGGCCATCGCCGAGGCCGAGGACTCGCCCGACCACATCGTGGTGCGCCGCACCCTGCACCAGCAGCGCCTGATCCCGGCGTTCATGGAGCCGCGGGCCGTCGTCGTCGACCCCACCGCCGAGCAGATCACCATGTGGTCCGCCACGCAGATTCCGCACATCCTGAAGCTGATGCTGGCCATGACGTTGGGCCTGCCCGAACACAAGCTCCGCGTCATCGCCCCCGACGTGGGCGGCGGCTTCGGCGGCAAGCTGCAGGTGACGCCGGAGGAGGTGCTCACGCTGCTCGCCGCCCGGCGCCTGGGCAAGCCGGTCAAGTACGCCGAGTCGCGCAGCGAGACCATGCAGGCCGCACATCACGGTCGCGCGCAGGTCCAGCGGCTCACGGTAGCCGCCCGCCGCGACGGCACGCTCACCGGCCTCAAGGTGGACCTGCTGGCCGACATGGGCGGATATCTGCGGCTGATCTCCCCGGGCATCCCGGTGCTCGGGGCGTTCATGTACAGCGGCATCTACAAGATCCCCGCCTACCGTTTCACCTGCAGGCCGATCTTCACCACCAAGGTCCCCACCGACGCCTACCGGGGCGCCGGCCGCCCGGAGGCCACCTTCGCCATCGAGCGGATGATGTCCGAGCTCGCGTTCGAGCTGGGCATGGACCCGCTGGAGGTGCGCGAGAAAAACTGGATCGCGCACGAAGAGTTCCCCCACACCACGGTCGCGGGACTGACCTACGACACCGGAAACTACGAGGCCGCCACCGGCAAGGCCCGCGGGCTGTTCGACTACGACGCGCTGCGCCGCGAACAGGCGGAGCGGCGGGAACGCGGCGACGCCGTGCAGCTGGGCATCGGGGTATCCACCTTCACGGAGATGTGCGGGCTGGCGCCGTCGCGGGTCCTCGGCTCCCTCGACTACGGCGCCGGCGGCTGGGAGCACGCCTCGATCCGCATGCTGCCCACCGGCAAGGTCGAGGTGGTCACCGGCATCTCCCCGCACGGCCAGGGGCACGTCACCGGCTTCAGCCAGCTCGTGGCGGACCGGCTGGGCGTGCCGTTCGAGGACGTGGAGATCATCCACGGCGACACCCAGTCCTCGCCCAAAGGCCTCGACACCTACGGCTCCCGGTCGCTGACCGTCGGCGGCGTGGCCGTCGCACATGCTGTGGACAAGGTGATCGCGAAGGCACGGCCCATCGCCGCACACATGATGGAGTGCTCCGAGGACGACCTCGACTTCGCCGACGGCGGCTTCCGCGTGCGCGGCACAGACAAGTCGGTGGCGGTGACCGACGTGGCGCTGGCCGTGTTCGCGGCGCACGACCTGCCCGACGGCGTCGAGCCCAACCTCGACTCGCAGGTCACCTACGATCCCGAGAACTTCTCGTATCCGCACGGCACCCACCTGTGCGCCGTCGAGGTGGACACCGACACGGGCAGGGTGGGGCTCCGCTCGTATGTGGCGGTCGACGACGTCGGCACCGTGGTCAACCCGATGCTCGTGGAGGGGCAGGTCCACGGCGGCCTCGCCCAGGGCATCGCGCAGGCGCTGTTCGAGGAGGCGACCTACGACGAGTCCGGCACGCTGCTCAGCGGCTCGTTCGCCGAGTACCTGCTCCCCTCCGCGGCGGACCTCCCCTCGTTCACGACCGACCGCACCGAGACGCCCGCCACCAGCAACATCCTCGGCGTCAAGGGCGTGGGCGAGGCCGGGACCATCGCATCGACTCCGGCGGTGGTCAATGCGGTGCTCGACGCCGTCCGCCACCTCGGGGTCAAGGACATCGACATGCCGTGCACGCCGATGCGTGTGTGGAAGGCCATCCAGGAAGGCGCAGGTGCACGATGATCCCCTCCGCATTCGACTACACCTCCCCGGAGACGCTGGACGACGCGCTGCGCGCCCTGGCCGACGCCGGCGACGACGCCAAGATCATCGCCGGCGGCCAGAGCCTCATGCCCGTGCTGCGCCTGCGCATGAACGACCCGGCGGTGGTGGTGGACCTGGGGCGCATCCCCGAGCTGCGCGGCGTGCGCGACGACGGCGACGCGCTGGCCATCGGGGCGATGACCACCCACCACGACGTCCTGCACGACCCGCTCGTGCGCCGGCACGCGCTGCTGCTGGCGGAGGCCGCGGCCACCGTCGCGGACGCGCAGATCCGGCACCGCGGAACCCTGGGCGGGGCCCTCGCCCACGCCGACCCGGCCGGCGACCTCCTCGCGCCCGCGCTCGCCCTCGACGCGACGATGACCGTCGCCGGCCCGCGCGGGCGCCGGGAGGTCCCCGCGGGCGAGTTCTTCGAGGATCTGTTCACCACCGCGGTGGCGCCCGACGAGATCCTCGTCGAGATCCGCGTGCCCAAGCACACGGGGTGGACCGGGCACTACGAGAAGTTCAACCGCACCGCGCAGGCCTGGGCGATCGTCGCCGTCGCAGCCGCGCTCGAGGTGTCCGACGGGCGGATCTCCGAGGCCCGGGTGGCGCTGACCAACATGGCGTCCGTCCCCCTGCGTGCACGCGGGGTCGAGGAGGCGCTGGTGGGGCGGCCGGCCGACGCCGCCACGATCCGCGAGGCCGCCGCCCACGCGGGCGAGGGCACCCGCCCCACCGCCGACGGCAACGCCGACGAGCAGTACCGGACGCACCTGGCGGAGGTCCTCACCGCACGAGCGGTGACCGCCGCCGCGGGCGTGTGACGCGCAAACGTCGATCCCGCGGGCACGTCCGGCGCAGGACGGTCGGCATACCCGCACACATCATCGTGCTGTAAAAGGAGGAGTCGCAGTGGAACTCGAGCACTCATTCACCGTGCCGGCGTCGGTCGACGACGTCTGGCAGGCGCTGCTCGACCCCGAGCGCGTGGCGCCGTGCATGCCCGGCGCCGCCCTCACCGGGGTGGAAGGCCAGACGTTCAAGGGCAAGGTCAAGGTCAAGCTGGGCCCGGTGGCGATGCAATACAAGGGCACAGGCGAGTACATCGAGACCGACGAGGCCACGCACACCGTGGTGATCAAGGCCTCCGGGAAGGACGCCAAAGGCAACGGGACCGCTGCCGCCACCGTGACTCTGAAACTCACCGGCGACGGGCAGCGGACCACCGGCGCCTCCACCACCGACCTCACCGTCACGGGGAAGCCTGCGCAGTTCGGCCGGGGGATGATCGCGGAGGTGGGCGGCAAGATCCTCGAGCAGTTCGCCGCCAACCTGGGCGACTCCCTCGCCGGCTCGGAGGAGCCGGGCGCTGCGGCCGGAGGCGCCGTCGACGAAGGCGCTGCGGGCGCGGCGGACGGCGGCACCCCGGGCGGCGTGGGGGCCTCCAGCGGCGAAACGGCGGCGTCGGGAGGCGGAGGCGCAGGCGGCGCGGCGGCGCCGCTTTCCACCGCGGACGGCGCGCGGCCCACGGTCCGCCCCACCGCCCCGCCGCCTCGGGAGGCGGAGGCGCTGGACCTGTCCGAGTTCGCCCGCGGCGCGGTGCTCAAGCGCGCCCTGCCGCTGATCGGCGTCGGCGCCGTGGCGGCATTGATCGCGATCATCGTGCTGCGGTGCCGCGGATCGGACGACGACTGACGAGTGCCATGATGGCCTGCATGGCACTGCAGGCCGATTCCGGAATCGTCCGCGCCGGGCCGGCGCACGCCCACGAATTGGCCGCGCTGGCCGCGGCGACGTTCCCGCTGGCGTGCCCACCGGGCGTCACCGCAGCGGACGTCCGGGTCTACGTCGACCAGAACCTGTCCGCCGCCAGGTTCACCGGATATCTGGCCGACCCGGAACGCACCCTGCTCCTTGCGCGCGACGGCGGCGGCGCCATCGCATACGCGATGCTGATCCACACCCCGCCCGCCGACCCGGCCATCGCCCGGCTCATCACGCGGTTCCCTGCCACGGAGATCAGCAAGTTCTACGCCGCGCCCGCCGCACACGGTACCGGCGTCGGGGGCGCGCTCATGCGGGCCGTGCTGGAGTCATGCCGCGCCCGGGGCGACGCCGGCGCCTGGCTCGGCGTGAACCAGGAGAATGCGCGGGCGCAGCGTTTCTACCGCAAACACGGCTTCGCCGTCGCGGGCACCAAGACGCTGCAGGTCGGCGCGGGCGTGCACGACGACTATGTGATGACACGAGCGGTATAGCGGCGGTCATACTCCCCGCCGACGCGCTCGGCTCCGCGGCTCAGCCCGCCGAGGCGACGCTGAAGCGCGAGAGCGCCAGCAGCCTGGAGGTGGCACGCAGGTACTTCTTGCGATAGCCACCGGCGAGCATCTCCTGCGTGAAGATCTCGTCGAGCCGGGCGCCGGCCACGGTGACCGGGACCCCCGCGTCGTAGAGGCGGTCCGCGAGGACCACCAGCCGCAGCGCCACCGCCTGGTCGCGGGCAGCGTGCACGCCGTCGATGAACACCGCCGGCACCCCCTCCACCAGATTCTTGAACCGCGACGGGTGCAGCTTGGCCAGGTGGTCGCACAGATCGTCGAACCCGTCCAGGCTGGCGCCGTCCGTTGCCTCGGCCAGTTCATGCAGGCGCTCCGAGGTCACCGGTTCGGGCGCAGGGGGCAGGTCGCGGTGGCGGTAGTCGGGCCCGTCCACCCGGATCGTCTGGAAGATCGACGACAGGCTGCGGATCTCGCGCAGGAAATCCTGGGCGGCGAAACGCCCCTCCCCCAGCTGGCCGGGCAGCGTGTTGGAGGTGGCGACGATCGACACCCCCTGGGCGGAGAGTTCGGTCAACAAGCGCGAAATCAGCATCGTGTCGCCCGGGTCGTCCAGCTCGAACTCGTCGATGCACAGAACGCTGTGCCCCGAGAGCTGCTCGACCGCGTTGTTGAAGCCCAGCGCGCCCACCACATGGGTGAGCTCGACGAACGTGCCGAACGCCTTGGGCGACGGGGCCGCGTGGTAGACCGACGCCAGCAGGTGGGTCTTGCCGACTCCGAAGCCGCCGTCGAGGTAGAGCCCCGAGCCGGCCGTCGTCTTGCCCTTGCGGCCGAACAGGCCCCGCTTGCCCTTCTTGTCGCCCAGCGCGCTCGCGAACTTCTCGGCCGCCTGCACGGCCTCGGTCTGCGACGGCTCCGCCGGGTCCGGGATGTACGAGGCGAAGCTGACGTCATCGAACATCGCCGGCGGCGTGAGCTGGCCCACGAGCTGGTCCGACGGGACCTGGGGGTTGCGGTCGACGAGGTGCTGGAGCATTACGGCAGTTTAAGCGATGTGATGTGATCGACCCCGTGCACCGTGACAGTAATGCGACCCAGTTCACAGCCCTGGACGTCCGGGCCGACGGTGCCGACGGCCTCCCGCGCGGCGGCGCGGCACCGGCCGCCGGCCGCATCTCCGCCGACGGGCTGGCCGCGCTGTACGCCTACCCGGAGACGACCGGCCCCTGGTTGCGGATGAACTTCATCACGAGCGTCGACGGCGCCGTGGCCGTCGACGGCCGGTCCGGAAGGCTCGGCGGCCCAGGAGACCGCCGCGTGTTCGGGCTTCTGCGCAGCCTGGCCGATGTCATCGTCGTCGGCGCCGGCACCGTGCGCACCGAGAACTACGGCGGCGCGCGGATCCCCGCCGCGATCCGGCGACAGCGCGCCGCCGCGGGCCGGCCGGAGACGCCTCGCATCGCGGTCGTCAGCGCGTCGGCCCGCATCGACGCGGGGCACCGCGTCTTCCACGACACCGCTGTCCCGCCCCTCGTGCTCGTCTCCGCGTCGGCCGACCCGGCCCGCGTCCGCGCATTGTCGGGGGCGGGCGCGGAGGTCGTGGTGCTCCCGGAGCGCCCCGGCTCGTCCGGCATGGCCGGCGGAGCATCGTCCGCCGCTCCACGGCCCGACGTCGCCCGCATCGCGCCGCTGCTGGCCGGCCGCGGGCTGCCCCGAGTCCTGTGCGAGGGGGGGCCCAACCTGGCGGGCCAGTTGCTCGCCGCAGGCGCGGTGGACGAGCTGTGCCTGACGCTGGCTCCGATGCTGGTCGGGGGCAACGCGCCGCGCATGGCGGTGGGCCCGGCCGCGACGCCCGCGTCGCTGTCCCGCCGGCACCTCCTGGCCGACGACGACGGCGCGTTGTTCACCCGCTGGACCGTGGCCAGGGACCGGGGCGAGCGGTGAGCGCGAGTTACTGGCACGCTCGTGGGGTGCGTCGATCAGGCAAGTACCCGTTGACCGGGATCGCCCTCGTGGGGTTGGCGTTGTCGGGGTGCGCGGCGGGTCCGTCGATCCCGCCGGACTACGCGGTCGCCGGCCAGGCCCAGGGGTCGCCCGCCGAGCCGACCACCTCCGCGCCTCCTCCGCCTCCGCAGGCCGGGGTCCCGCAGAAGGAGCCGCGCTGGCGGCCGTGCCGCACCGACCCCACCGCGGGACTGCCGCCGGGGCCGGACGGGCTCGTCATCGAGTGCGCGACCATCACCGGCCCTCTGGACCCGGCCACCTCGCAGTCGGACGTCGGCATCGACCTGACCCGGGCACGCACCGCGGCCACCCCAGAAGATGCGGCCCCGCTGGTCTTGATGGCGGGCAGCGGCCAGTCGTCGCGCAGCGCCCTCGCCGGCCTCGCCACCGGTACGGGCGGCCCGGTGGTGGACGCGCGCCCGGTGGTCGCCGTCGACCGGCGCGGAACGGGCCCGTCGACGGACCCGGCCTGCTTCGCCGACACCGACGCCGCCGACCTCACCGCCGCCGGCCGTGGCGGCGATCCGGTCGCCCGCGCGCAGTCGATGATGGACACCGTCAACCGCGTGACCGTCTCGTGCACCGACGTGCTGCGTCCGGCCGTCGACGCCTTCGACGCCGTGCATGCCGCCTCCGACATCGACACGCTCCGCAACTACTGGGGCGTCGACAAGATCGACCTGCTCACCCTGGGCGACGCATCCGACGCGGCGATGGCCTATCAGGCGAACCTGCCCGGGCACCTGGCACGCGTCGCCATGGACTCGCCCGGCCCGTTCCGCGTCGACGCCGCGACCACCGCCGAGCGCCGGGCCCAGTCCGGCCAGGCCGCGTTCGCCCGCTTCGTCTCCGACTGCACCGCCACGGACTGCGCCGCGGGGCCCGACCCGGCGCGCACGCTGGACACCCTGGTCGCCTCGGCGCAGATGGGCCTCATCCGGGGGGTGAGCGACGGATCGGTGCTCACCGTGGTCCGCCAGACGCTGGCCGACGCCGCGCTGCCCTGGGACCGGCGGGTGGCCAGGCTCGGCGACCTCATCGGCGGGGCGGCCGGCGGCGACGTCGACACGCTGCGCGTCTTCGCCGACGCGCAGGCGATCACCAGCGGCGGATTCGTGGCCCGATGCAGCGACGCCCCGCCCCCCGCCACTCCGGACCAATCGCACACCGCGCAGACCGACTGGGCGGACAAGTACCCCGTGTTCGGCGCAGACGCCGCGGTCCGGATGCTCACCTGCTCGTCCTGGCCCTCCCACCAGGAGCCGGATCCGCCCGAGGGCTTCGACGTGCCGGTTCTGCTGTTCTCCGGCGCCGCCGACACCGTGGTCGGCGCCGGCGCGGTCGATTCGGTGTCGGCGGCGATCGCGCGCACCGGGTCGCCCGCGTCCACCGTGACCTGGGAAGGGGTGGGGCACGGGGCACTGTGGGGATCCGGCTGCGCCGTCGACCAGCTCAGCCGCTACCTCGCCGACGCCTCGATCCCCCCCGGCGGCACGGCCTGCCCGGTCTGATCCGCCCGGTCCGATCCGGTGCGGCCGGGCACCTGAGAGCCCGCGGCCGGGACCCCGCGCGCCTCCGCGCGGCCGTTTCCGACGTGCGGCCTCGGTCACGGACGGGGTGTCCCGGCGCACCCTCGCACCGATACGCGATACCGTGCACCCGTGCCGTCGACCGATCTCCTCCTGCCCCGCACCGCGTGGACCCGCGCCGCGGCGATCAAGGCCGCCATGTGGCCGATCGCCGTGTTCACCGTGCTCCACCGCGTGCTCTCGCTGGCAGTGCAGGGGGCGCACACCGATGACTTCAACCCCGTCTACGACGCGGCATGGCGGTTCTGGCAGAACCTGCCGATCTACGGCGGCGACCTCGACACCGTCACCCCGCACTACCTGTATCCGCCCGGGGGGACTCTGCTTCTCTCCCCGCTGGGGCTGGTCAACTACGAGTGGTCGCGGTGGCTGTTCATCGCCGCCAACGCCGTGGCGATCATCATCGCCGGCTACCTGCTGCTGCGCCTGTTCGGCTACGGCATCCGGTCCGTGGCCGCACCCGTGCTGCTGTTCGCGATGTTCTTCACCGAGACCGTGTCGAACACGCTCGTCTTCAGCAATGTCAACGGGATCGTCCTGCTGTGCGAGGTCCTGTTCATCACGCTGATGGTGCGCGGGCACCACCTGTGGGCCGGTGTGCCGATAGGCCTGACCATCGCGATCAAGCCGGTGCTGGCGCCGATCCTGCTGCTGCCGCTGCTCAAAAAGCAGTGGCGCCCGTTCGTCGCGGCCATCGGCATCCCGCTGATCCTCAACGCCGCCGCGTGGCCGCTGATCACCGACTCGGCCGAGTTCATCAAGCACACGCTCCCCTACCTCACCGAGGCGCGCGACTACTTCAACAGCGCGCTCGTCGGCGCGGGCGCCTATTTCGGGGTCGCGGAGCCGCTCGTGTGGGTGGTGCGGATCCTGCTGGGACTGACGGTGCTCGGGTCGCTGTACCTGCTCTTCCGGTTCCACCGCTCGGACGAGCTGTACTACCTGTGCACCGGCTCGGGGGTGCTGCTCACGGCGTCGTTCCTGCTGGGGTCGCTGGGTCAGCAGTACTACTCGATGCTCGTCTTCCCGCTCATGATGACCGTGGTGCTGCGCAACTCCGTGGTGCGCACGTGGCCGGCCTGGGTGGCGGCCTACCTGTTCCTCAGCTTCGACAGCTGGTATTCCTCGCGGTTCATCATGACCGGCAAGACCATCGAATCGTTGCGCGCCACCTTCGGCTGGGCGCTGCTGCTGGTGGTCGTCTTCACGGTGCTCCTCAACCGGTACCTCACCGCACGGGCGCAGGGCAGGCTGGACGGCGGCATCGACCCGCTGCCGCCCCGCGCCGCGGATACCGACACCGCCGTCGCGCCCGGCCCCGCACGGACCGACTCCGACCGGCGCGACGGCCGTGCGGACGCAGCGCGCGCGGCGGACCGCGGACCGGATATCCCGGGCGCGGATTCCGGCGATGGCCCGGCGGGTGCACAGAGTATTACCGTGGGGACATGACTTCCGGACAGTTGCCGATCCCCCAGGTAGAGCGCACCGATGCGGAGTGGCGCGCACAACTGACACCCGACGAGTACGCGGTGCTGCGCCAGGCCGGCACCGAACGCCCGTTCGTCGGCGAGTACACCGACACCACGGATGAGGGCGTCTACGAGTGCCGCGCGTGCGGCGCAGAGTTGTTCCGCAGCACCGAGAAGTTCCACTCGCACTGCGGGTGGCCGTCGTTCTTCGACCCCGCCGAATCCGACGCCGTGGTCCTCCGCGAGGACGCGAGCATGGGCATGGTGCGCACGGAGGTGCTGTGCCGCGACTGCCACAGCCACCTGGGGCACCTTTTCAACGGGGAGGGCTACCCGACGCCCACCGACCAGCGGTACTGCATCAACTCGATCTCACTGCGTCTCAAGCAGGCATAACCCGGCGCCGCCCCGCCGGGGGCCGCGCCGGGCCATGCCGTGCGGTCAGGCCGTGCCGGGTCGGGTCGCGTCGGGCGCGGTACTCCGGCTCAGGGCAGGGCTTCGATGAGCCGGGCTGCGGGCACGCGCGGTCCGGTGAAGAACGGGATCTCCTCGCGCACGTGCAGCCGGGCCTCGCTGGCGCGCAGATCACGCATGAGGTCGACGATGTCGGCCAGCACCGGGCCTTCGAACGCGAGGATCCACTCGTAATCGCCCAGCGCGAACGCCGGCACCGTGTTGGCGCGCACGTCCGGGTAGGCGCGGGCACCCATGCCGTGCTCGGCGAGCATGCGCCGCCGGTCATCGTCGGGCAGCACGTACCAGTCGTACGAGCGGACGAAGGGGTACACGCAGACGTAGTCGCCCGGATCCTCGCCCGCGATGAAGGCGGGCACGTGGCTCTTGTTGAACTCGGCGGGCCGGTGCAGCGCGGCGTTGCTCCAATACGGGGTGCTCGCCCGCCCCAGTGCGGTCGTGCGGCGCAGGTCCGAGTACACCTGCTGCAAGTCCTCGATCCGCTCCGCGTGCGTCCACATCATCCAATCGGCCTCGGCGCGCATCCCCTGGATGTCGTAGAGCCCGCGCAGCTCGACGCCGCGGCCCTCGAGGCCGCCGAAGAACTCCTCCGCCTCGGCGATCGCGGCCGCTCGGTCCGCGCCCAGCTCGCCCGGCGTCACATGGAACACCGAGAACATCAGGTAGCGGATGGTGGAATTGAGCTTCGCGTAGTCGAGTTTCGCCATGCCCTCATCCTGCCACCGACGACGCGGCCGGGGCCGTAGCGGCCGTCACACGGCCGGACTCACCGCGTGATATCCGCCACGACCGATTCGGCCGCGGCGCGCGCGCCGCCGATGCACGCGGGCACGCCCACGCCGTGCCAGGCGCTGCCGGCGACGCCGAGCGCCGGCACCGCCGCGACCGCCGACTCGACCGCGGCGACACGGTCGCCGTGGCCCGCGCCGTACTGCGGCAGCCCGCCCCGCCAGCGCTGCACGTGTATGTCCACCGGCGCGTCGTCGACGCCCAGCAAGGCGCGCAGATCGCTGCGGGCCCGTGCGACCAGGTCCGCGTCGGGCTCGCCGACGACCTCCGCCGCTCCGTAGCGGCCGTAGGACAGCCGGAGCAGCCGGACCCCGGCCGTGCCGGCGGGCGCCAGGTGCGGCCACTTGTTGCTCGACAGCGTGCAGGCCTTGGCGTCCACCCCGCGTTCGCCGGTGGCCACCAGCACCCCCGAAGCGTCGGGAAGTTCCGTCTCGAACGGCAAGGCCAGGGCGACGACGGCGGAATCGGCGACCGGTATCCGCGCGGCATCGGCGGCCGCCGCGGGGACCGGGACGCGCAACAGCTCCGCCGCCCGGGGGGCCGGCAGGGCCAGGATCAACGCGTCGGCGTGCACCGACCGCCCGCCGTACTGCGCGCCGCCCGAACCACCCGAACCATCAGGGCCGGTTCCGCCGTCGACGACGAGCCGCCACGCACCGTCCGCGGATCCGCGCGTCCTCTCCACCGCGGTGACCGCCGTGCGCATGCGGATCGTCGCCCCGCTCTGCCGGGCGAGCGCGTCGACGAGCCCCGAGTAGCCGCCGCGCAGCGCACCGAACACCGGCCCGGCGGCCGCGTTCCGGCGGGACTCCGCCGAGGCCGCGGCCACTGCGCGCGCCAGCGACGGCGCACCGTCGTCGAGCGCCCGGGCCAGGCCCGGCAGCGCCGCCCGCACGCCGATGGTCGCGGCCGAGCCCGAGTACACGCCGCCCAGCAGCGGGTCCACGCAGCGCTCCACCACGGCGGCGCCGTAGCGGCTCCGCACCAGCTCCCCCACCGTGATGTCGGCGCCGGGCTCCCACGTCATCGGGGCCGCGTCGCGCCGCGCCGCCTCGGCGGCGGACGCGCCCAGCAGGCCGGACAGCGACGCCGGATCGGCCGGGATCCCCATCAGCGTGTCCTTCGGCACTGCGTGCAGCCGCCCGCCGGCGCGCAGCATCGGCGAGCGGCCGGCGGGGTGCACCGTCTCACCGCTCAGCCCCAGCTCCGCAAGCAGGTCGGGCACCTCCGGGCGGCGGGCGAGGAAGGCCTCTGCGCCCACCTCCATGGGGACGCCGCCCAGCCGCACGGTGCGAAGCTTGCCGCCGAGCCTTCCCGACGACTCGAACAGCTCGATGCGGCAGTCGCCGCCCAGCAGCGACCGGACGCGGTGCGCCGCCGCGAGCCCGCTCACCCCGGCGCCGACGACGGCGACACGCGGCCCGCCGCCCACGCCGTTCCCAGGGGCCGAGGCCGTCCAGTCCCGATCCGCCATCAGTACTCGTGCACCCACTCCACGAGGCGTGTGAGCATGTCCGGATCCGTATCCGGGAGCACCCCGTGCCCCAGGTTGAAGATGTGCCCTGCCGCTCCGTTCCGCACGGCCCGTTCACCCGCGTCGAGCACCTCGACGGCCTTCCGGCGCACGGTCGCCGCGTCGGCGAAGAGCACCGCCGGGTCCAGGTTTCCCTGCAGCGCCTGCCCGCCGCCGATCCGTCGGGCCGCCTCGTCGAGCGGCACGCGCCAGTCGACGCCCACCACGTCGGCGCCCGCGTCCGCCATCTCCGCCAACAGCTCCCCCGTGCCCACGCCGAAGTGGATCCGCGGTATCCCGGCGCCGGCCACTTCGGCGAACACGCGCTCAGAATGCGGCTTCACGTACTCGCGGTAGTCCGCGAGCGACAACGCGCCCGCCCAGGAATCGAACAGCTGCACCGCGTCGACGCCCGCGTCGATCTGCGCGCGCAGGAACGTGATCGTGTTGTCCGTCAGCAGGCCCATGAGGGCGTGCCAGGTGTCCGGCTCGCCGTACATCAGCGCCTTGGTGTGCTCGTGATTGCGGCTGGGACCGCCCTCCACCAAGTAGGACGCCAGCGTGAACGGCGCACCGGCGAACCCCACCAGCGGCACCTGCCCCAGCTCGCCCACCAGTAGCCGGATCGTCTCGGCCACGGGCCCCACCTGCTCGGTCACCAGCCGCGGCAACGCGTCCACCTCGGCACGCGTGCGCACCGACTCCGCCATGACCGGGCCGCGGCCCGCCACGATGTCCAGGTCCACCCCCGCCGCCTTGAGCGGCACGACGATGTCCGAGAACAGCACCGCGGCGTCGACGTCGTGCCTGCGCACCGGCTGCAGCGTGATCTCGCAGGCGAGGTCCGGGGTGAAGCACGATTCGAGCATGCCGATGCCTTCCCGCACCCGCCGGTACTCGGGGAGCGAGCGGCCCGCCTGCCGCATGAACCACACGGGGCGGCGCGTGGGCGTTCGCCCCTGGGCGGCGGCGATCAAGGGGGCCTCGGCGAGGCTGCGCCGGGCAGAGCCGCGGACAGCGTCGCGCCGGGCGGGCGCCGGCCGGACGGCAGGCGGCGTCGCGGCGTCGGATGCGGAGGTCGGGGTGTCTGCCATGGTCACATCATCTCCCGGTATCGGTTCGCCGCGGAAATCGGCGGGAGCGCACGTCCCCTGCAAGCGTGCCATGCCGCCCGGCGGCACCGGTGCACGGCGGATCACAGGGCCGGGCCCGCGGCGGATCCGTATACTCATCGGCGCGCCTCCCCGGCCTCCGGGTACAAGGGGTTTAGCGTCCGTGGCGTGATGACTTCCGGACTGCAGGCGGAACCCGCGGTCTTTCGCGTCGCCGTCGACGCGATGAACTCCACGACGGTCCGCCGCGAGATCGAACTCGGGCCCATCCGCCCGCCCCAGCGCCTGGCCCCCTACAGCTACGCGGTCGGCGCCGAGGTGCGCCACGACGATTCGGCCCCCGTACCCGAACAGGCCGAGGGCGACGCCTTCGGCCGGCTGATCCTGCTGTACGACCCGCAGGGGGACGACGCCTGGAACGGCACGTTCCGGCTGGTGTCGTACGTGCAGGCCGACCTCGACTCCGCCGTCGCCTCCGACCCGCTCCTGCCCGAGGTGGCCTGGAGCTGGCTGCAGGAGGCATTGCAGCAGCGCGGCGTGGTGATCAATTCGCTCGGCGGTACGGTCACGTCCACCACCTCGGTGCGCTACGGGGACATCGCGGGCCCGCCGCGCGCGCATCAGCTGGAGATGCGCGCCTCATGGACCCCCGACCAGGCCGCGATCACCGCGCACGTGGAGGCCTTCTGCGAACTGCTGGCGAACGCCGCGGGCCTGCCGCCGGAGGGCGTCACGGAGTTGGGAGCGCGCGGCCGCTCCTGAGCAGCGACCACTCCAGGAAGCGCGCCGCCTGCCGGATCACGGCCACCGTGCGTACCGACGGGAAGACGTCGAAGGCGTGCTGGGCTCCGGGGATCTCCGCATACACCACCGGTTGCCGGGATTCCGCGCGCAGCTTCTCCGCGAAGATCCGCGCCTCCTGTGCCGGGATGAACACGTCGTTGCTCCCGTGCACGACGAGGAACGGCGGAGCATCCGCGGTGAGGTGCGCCAGCGGCGACGCCGCGCGGTAGGCGGACGGGAACTCCGCGCCGCGGCCCAGCACGATCGGGCTCAGCGGCGAGTGCACCCGTTTGCTGGTGGCCCTGATGCCGGTCTCGGCGGCGAAGTCGTAGACGCCGTACATCGGCACGGCCGCCTGCACGGCCACGTCCTGATCCTCGAAGCCTGGCTGCAGATCCATGTCATGACCGGTGAGGGCGGTCATCGCGGTCAGATGCCCGCCGGCGGATCCGCCTGTGACGGCGATGAACTCCGGGTCGGCACCCAGATCCGCGGCGTTGGCGCGCAGCCAGGCGACGGCCTTCTTCACCGCGATCAGGTGTTCAGGCCAGCGCGCCCGGGGCGAGAGCGGATAGTTCACCGCCGCGCACACCCACCCGCGGGAGGCCATCTCCTGCATGAGCGGAATGCCCTGCTGATCCTTGTTGCCGATGACCCACCCGCCGCCGTGGATCTGCAGCAGGATCGGCGCGCCGCCCGGGCTGTCGCCGCGGCTGTAGACGTTGAGGCGCGTGCGCTTGGAACCGTCCCCGTAGGTGAGGTTGCGCCGGCGCACCACGCCGGGGCGCGCCATCCGGAACGGGTTGACCAGCGCCCGGTACGGGATCGCCGTGTCCACAGCCGGAAGCCGGTCCATGATCGCCAGGTCCTCGCCGCTCAGGTCGGCGTCGAACGCGTCCGCCACCGCCCCGCCCGCGCGCCGGCTGAGGGCCAGCGACGCCCCGAACCCCGCGGCCGCCGCCGCGCCGAAGGCGAGACCCGCCTTGTCCCCCCGGCCGCGCAGCCCGCGGCGGATCACGTGCTGGGCGTTGTCGGCCGCGAGCGCCGCCAGCGCGTGCGGCGCCAGCTCCGCGCCCAGCCAACCGCCGAACATCGCGAACACCGAGGTCGCCATCTCCTTGGGCGGCGCAAGCACGTCCGCCGCCACCGCGGCCGCCGCCGCCTGCCTGATCAGATACCCGTTGGCCATGGACCCGACGATAACGTGTTCCGGTCGCGGTCGACGCCGGTCTCGATCGGGGCCGGCCGTCGCAGCGCACGCGGCCGGCGCCGGGCGGACTGTGAACAGTGACCGATATCCAAGGGCAGTCACTATTTTTCAAGGGCGGTGACCATACACTGCGCGACTCCGATGTCGACCCACTACGATCAAGGCATGGAACGCCTCAGCGGCTTGGATGCCAGTTTTCTCTATCTCGAAACCCCGTCGCAGCTGCTGCATGTCTGCGGTCTGATCATCGTCGACGGGTCCACCGTCGACGGCGGTTACGCCTACGACAAGCTCAAGTACGAGCTGGCGTCCAGGATCAAGGCGATGCCCGGTTTCCGGCGCAAACTGCAGGATTCCTTCCTCAACCTCGACCACCCGGTGTGGGTGGACGCGGACGATTTCGACATCGACCACCACTTCCACCGCATCGCGGTGCCCGCACCCGGCGGCCGCGAAGAGCTGTCCGAGCTGTGCTCGCAGATCGCCGGCCGGCCGCTCGACCGCACGCGTCCGCTGTGGGAGATGTGGGTGATCGAGGGCCTGGCCGACGGCGACGTGGCGGTGATGTCCAAGATGCACCACGCGACCGTCGACGGCATCACCGGCGCCAACATGATGTCCCAGCTGTGCAGCCTGTCCCCCGAGGCCCCGCCGATGGATCCAGATCTCATCGCACAGCGCGTGGGCGGCGCCGACACCCTCTCGCTGGCCGCGACCGGGATCGCGGCGGTGGCACGCCGCCCACTGCGCCTGGCGAAGCTGCTGCCCAGCACCATCGCGGTGGTGCCCCGGTGGATCAGCCGGGCCCGCGAGGGACGCGCCATGCCCGTGCCCTTCTCCGCGCCGCGCACCTCGTTCAACGGCACTATCACCGGGCACCGGTCGATCGCTTACACCCAGGTGCCGCTCGACGACGTCAAGGTCGTCAAGAACGCCTTCGGCGTCAAGGTCAACGACGTGGTGCTGGCCATGGTCGCGGGGGCGCTGCGCACGTACCTCGAGGGCAACGACGAGCTGCCGGACAACCCGCTCATCGGCATGGTCCCGGTGTCGGTGCACGGCAAGTCGGATCGGGCCGGCACCAACCAGGTCACCGGGATGTTCACCGACCTGGCCACCAACATCGAGGATCCCGCCGAGCGCCTCCGGTACATCTCCGAGCACAGCGACATCGCCAAAGAGCACAAGGACGCGATCAGTGCCACGCTCATGCAGGACTGGGCGCAGTTCTCCGGGGCGAACATGTTCGGCGTGGCCATGCGCGGCTACGCCAAGCTGCGTCTGGCGGAGAGGCACCCCGTGGTGCACAATCTCGTGGTCTCCAACGTCCCAGGCCCGCCGATCCCCCTGTACTTCCTGGGCGCCCGCATCGAGGCGATGTATCCGCTGGGGCCGGTGTTCCACGGCGCGGGGCTGAACATCACCGTGTTCTCGCTCGCCGGCCGCCTCAACATCGGGCTGATCGCGTGCCGCGAGCTCAGCCCCGACCTGTGGAACCTCGCCGAGGACATGACCGGCGCGCTCGAGGACCTGGTCGCGGCCGGGTATTCTGCGCTCGACGACGCGCCCGCGCAGTCCGCCGACACCCCCACCTGATCGGAAACGATGCCGCAATCATCACCGGACGGAGACGTCCACCCGACTGAGGATGCCTCCGTGCCGGCGGCGACACCGCTGACGGCTCCGCGCGAGGGGGTCCCGCCGCTCGCCACGTCGGCGGCGGACGTGGCGGAGGTGGCGCGGCGCCTGGCGGGGGGCACCGGCCCCGTCGCCGTCGACACCGAGCGCGCCTCCGGCTACCGCTACTCCGGCCGCGCCTACCTGGTTCAGCTGCGGCGGGCCGGTGCGGGGAGCGCCCTCATCGACCCCACCGAAGCCGGGCCGCTCGACGCCCTGGCACAGGTGCTCAACCCTCTGGAATGGGTGCTGCATTCCGCCGACCAGGACCTGCCCTGCCTCGCGGAGATCGGGCTGCACCCGGCGGCGCTGTTCGACACTGAGCTGGCCGGGCGGGTGCTGAACCAGGGGAAGGTCAACCTGGCCGCGATGGTGGAGCGCGAGTTCGGCCTGCTGCTGGCCAAGCAGCACGGCGCCGCGGACTGGTCGCGGCGGCCCCTGCCGGCCGACTGGCTGAACTACGCCGCACTGGACGTGGAGCTGCTCGTCGAGATGCGCGACTCGCTGTCGCGGCAGCTGCACGCCCAGGGCAAGGCGGAGTGGGCCCGCCAGGAGTTCGAGCACGTCCGCACCGCTCCGCCTCCCGCGCCCCGTCCGGACCGGTGGCGCAAGACGTCCGGCCTCCACCGGGTGGGCGGCCGGCGCAGACTGGCCGCCGTGCGCTCGTTGTGGACCGCGCGGGACACGCTCGCGGAGTCGCTCGACCGGGCTCCGGGCAGGGTGCTGCCCGATTCCGCCATCATCGAGGCCGCGCTGGCCGACCCGGGCACCACCCACGAGCTGCGTGCGCTCGCGGTGTTCGGCGGTCCGCGTCAGCGCAAACGCTCGGCGCTGTGGCTCGACGCTCTCGCCGAGGCGCGCGGCCTGCCGGACTCAGCGCTTCCGCCCAAACGCCCGGCGGGCGGGATCCCCCCGGCCGGGCGCTGGCCCGCAGCCCGCCCCGAGGCCGCCGACAGGCTCGCCGCGGCGCGAGGCGCCGTCGCGGCCATCGCCGAGGCGAACGATCTTCCCGCCGAGAACGTCCTCGAGCCGCGTGTACTGCGGGAGTTGTGCTGGGGCGACGGAACCGGCTCCGCCGGCGTCGGCGCTGCCGCCGACGTCTCCCCGGAGTCGTCCGAGCACATCGACGCGCTTCTCCACGCCGCAGGGGCACGCGAATGGCAATGCGCCCTCACCGCGGAGGCGCTGGCCGCCGCGTTCCGCGGGCACGCCCGGGCCTGACGCCGCAGGGCCCCGCGCCCATCGGGCGCCCCCGGCCTCGCTGGCCGGGGCCTGGCGGTCAGCCTGCCGCGATGTGCCCGCGGCCGGTGTCGGTGTGCAACGACGAGGCCGTCGGCGCAGCCAGGTGCGCCACCCACTCGGTGACCTCGCGTGCCACCGCCTCCGGCGTCAAACCGAGATCCGCCAGCACCTCGCCGCGGGACCCGTGGTCGAGGAACCGCTGCGGCACGCCGATCTCCCGGCACGGCACGTCGACGCCTGCGGCGCGCAACGCCGCGGACACGCCGCTCCCGACGCCGCCGTGCACCCCGCCGTCCTCGAGCGTGACCACCAGCGAATGGGTGCGGGCGAGCGACACCAGGGCGTCCGGCGTGGGGATCACCCACCGCGGGTCCACCACCGTCGCGGAGATGCCCTGCATCCGGAGCCGCTGGGCCGCGTCCACCCCCATGGCCGCGAACGGGCCGACGCCGACGATGAGCACGTCCGCACCCCCGGCGGCCGGCCCCCCTGCGCCGTCCCCGGTGCGGGCGAGCACGTCCACCCCGCCGATCCGTTCGAGCGCGGGCAGCTCCGCGGGCAGTGCGCCCTTGGGGAAGCGGACGACCGTCGGCCCGTCCTCCACCGCCAGCGCCTCGTCGAGCTCCTCGCGCAGCCGGGCGGCGTCACGCGGGGCCGCCACCCGGATGCCGGGCACGATCCCGAGCAGCGACAGGTCCCACATGCCGTTGTGCGAGGCGCCGTCCGATCCCGTCACCCCGGCGCGGTCCAGGACGAGCGTCACCGGCTGCCCGAGCAGCGCCACGTCCATCAGCAGCTGGTCGAACGCCCTGTTGAGAAATGTCGAGTAGATGGCCACCACCGGGTGCATTCCGGCCAGTGCCATGCCCGAGGCCGAGGCGACCGCGTGCTGCTCGGCGATCCCGACGTCGAAGAACCGGTCGGGGTAGGCGCGGCCGAACGCGGACAGCCCGGTGGGCCCGCCCATCGCCGCCGTGATCGCGACGATGTCGGCACGGGCGGCTCCCGCATCGACCAGGTGGGCGGAGAACGCGGACGTCCAATCCGGCTCCGAGGCGGACTTGGCCAGCCCCGTCGCCGGGTCGATGACGCGCACCGAGTGCATCTGGTCGGCCTCGTCGTTCTCCGCGGGGGCGTAGCCCATGCCTTTGCGGGTGACCGCGTGCACGATCACGGGGCCGCCGAACTCCTTGGCCATCCGCAGCGCCGACTCCATCGATTCGATGTCGTGGCCGTCCACCGGGCCCAGGTACTTCAGGCCCAGGTCGGTGAACAACACCTGCGGGCTGACCGCGTCCTTGACACCCGTCTTGACACCGTGCAGAACCTTGTAGGCGGCCTCCCCCACCACCGGCACCCCGCGCACCAGGCGGCGGCCGTTTTCGAGCGCCCGCTCGTATCCGGGCTGCAGGCGCAGGCCGGACAGGTGCGCTGCCAGGCCGCCGATGGTCGGCGAATAGGAACGCCCGTTATCGTTGACGACCACCACGAGCGGGCGGTCGGCGCCCTCGGCGATGTTGTTGAGCGCCTCCCAGCACATGCCGCCGGTCAGCGCGCCGTCGCCGACGACGGCCACCACGGTGCGGTCCGCCTGCCCGGAGACGGCGAACGCCTTGGCCATGCCGTCCGCGTACGACAGCGATGCGGACGCGTGGCTGGACTCGACCCAGTCGTGCTCGCTCTCCGCCCGCGACGGGTAGCCGGACAGCCCGCCCTTCTTGCGCAGGGTGGCGAAACCGTCCCGGCGCCCGGTGAGGATCTTGTGCACGTACGCCTGATGGCCGGTGTCGAAGATGATCGGGTCATGCGGCGAGTCGAAGACCCGGTGCAGCGCCAGCGTGGTCTCCACCACGCCCAGGTTGGGGCCCAGGTGCCCGCCGGTGGCCGCCACCTGCTGCACGAGGAACCGCCGGATCTCGTCGGCCAGCGACTCCAGCTCGCCGCCGCTCAGCCCGCGCAGATCTGCGGGCTCCTGCACGCGGTCGAGCATGCTCATCGTCGCCTGTCCTTCCCACGAATCCTCCGCCCGGTTGCGCGTCCGGGCACTGCACTGCTCTGCACTGCTACTGATCTGTACTGCTACTGCCCTGTACCGCTCTGTACTGCCCTGTACCGCTCTGTTACCGCTATGTACCGCTCTGTTACCGCTTTGTACCGCTCTGTTACCGCCGGGCCCGTCGGGTCACCGCGCGTCTCGACGGCCCGGTTCACGTCCGATCCAGTCTACGGAAGTCGCGGACGGATCCGTGCGGGCACGGACATGTCCTGCGCCACGGGCATGTCCCGCGCCTGGTCGACGCGCAGCGCCGCGGGTTTCACGTTACCGGCCGTCACGCCTCGTGCCGCACAGTGGCGCATCCTGCCCCGCCTTCGCGGCCCCGTCCCGCGCGCCCCGTGCCCATCGGATCAGCGCACCAACAGCGCGAAGCTCTCGAAGTGGTGCGTCATGGGGAACCCGTCGAACGCGCGCAGTTCCTCGACGCGGAAGCCGTGGCCGCCGTAGAGGGCGAGGTCGCGGGCGAACGACGCCGGGTCGCAGCCCACGTGGACCACCCGGGCGGCGGACGTCGCGGCCAGTGCGCCGATCACCTCGCGGCCCGCGCCCGCACGCGGCGGATCGAGCACCACCGTGTCCGGGCCGGGCGACCCACCGATGCGCCGCGCACCCCCATCGCCGTCGGCGAACTCCGCGAGCGCATGCCCCACCCGCGCGTGGTGAAATCGCACGCCGTCCAGGTCCACCAGAGCATCGCGCCCGTCGCGCACGGCCTGCGAGGACGATTCGACCACCTCGACGCGGCCCGCGGGACCGACCTGGCCGGCCATCGCCGCCGCGAACACCCCGGCACCGCCGTAGAGGTCCCACGCGGTGTCCCCGCCGCGCAGACCCGACCATTCCCGGATCAGGTCCGAGTAGGTCTGCGCCGCCGCGCCGTGCACCTGCCAGAACCCGGTGGGCGCCAGCCGCCACTCGCGCCCGTCCACGCGCTGGACCGCGCTCCCGCCGCCCTCGACGATGTGCTCGGCGCGACGCTGCGACCGGGCGGCCCGCCGGGCGCTCGCGCCCCGGCGACCGGACCGGCGGTGCGCCGCCCGTGTCATCGGCGGCGGAGCGATCTCCACCACGTGCCGACGGCCGTCGTCGTCCACGGCCACCGCCAGGTCGGCACCGGCCTGCCACACGGTGTCCTGCAGCCCGTCGAGCGCACCCGGGATCTGCTGCGGGCATCGCAGGTCCGCCACCACCTCCGAGCCGCGGTAGCGGCGGTATCCGGCGCGACCGGCCTCGTCCACCGACAACCGGATCCGCGTCCGCCACCCTTCGGCCCCGCCCTCACCCCCGGCGGGGGCACCCGCGTGGGGCGTGGCCGGCATCGGGAGCGGCGCCACGGGGATCCGCTGCGGAAGATGCGCGATGCGGGCGAGCTGCTCCGCGAGGACCTCCTGCTTGAGCCGCCGCTGGGCGGCGGGCGCGACGTGCGAGAAGTCGCAGCACCCCGCGCCGCCGGCCGCCGCCGGGCAGGCGTCCGCCACCCGGTCCGGCGCGGCCTCGAGGACGTCGGTGACCTCGGCCCGACAATACGAGCCGCCCTTGTCCTCGGTCACCCGCGCGCGGACCCGCTCCCCGGGCAACGCGCGCCGCACGAGCACCACGCGGCCCTCCGAGCGGGCCACGAACACTCCCCCGTGCCCCACTGCGTCGATGTGCAATTCCAGGACGCGTCCGGTCCAGTCCACTGTCGATCAGTCCCTTCCGCGCTTCTGTGCGCCGCCGTCGCCCGCGCCGCCGTCGCCCGCGCCGCCGTCGGTGAAGCCGCGCCGCACCGCACCGGGGGCCGCGGTGCCGCGCAGGCGCGAAACCGCCCGGGCGGACGATTCGAGTTGCCAGGGCACGCTCGCGACGATCACGCCGCGCTGGAACAGCAGACGGCTCTTGAGCCGCAACGCGCTCTGATTGTGCAGCACCTGCTCCCACCAGCGTCCCACCACGTACTCGGGGATGAACACCATCACGACGTCGCGCGGGGAGTCCCGGCGCAGCCGCTTGACGTAGTCGAGCACCGGCCGGGTGATCTCCCGGTACGGGGACTCGATCACCTTCAGCGGGACCCGGATGTCGCTGCTCTCCCACTTCCGTACGAGGTCGCGGGTGTCCGCGTCGTCCACGTTGACGGTGACGGCCTCCAGCGTGTCCGGCCTGGTCACCCGCGCGTAGGCGAGTGCGCGGAGCGTCGGCTTGTGGAGCTTGGAGACCAGCACCACCGACCGGGTGCGGCTGGGCAGCACCGCGTCCCAGTCCGAACCGGACAGTTCCTCGGCCACCGCAGCGTAGTGCCGTTGGATCCCCCGCATCATCAGGAACAGCAGGATCATCAGGACCAGCGCGATCCACGCGCCGGCGGCGAACTTGGTGATCAGGACGATCACCAGCACGGTGCCGGTGAGGACGAGCCCGACGCAGTTCACCAGGCGCGATCGGCGCATCCGCGCCCGCTCGCGGCGCGATTGCTCGTCCGCGAGCAGCCGGTTCCAGTGCAGCACCATTCCCGCCTGGCTCAGCGTGAACGAGATGAACACACCGACGATGTACAGCTGGATCAGCGCGGTGACCTGGCCGCCGAAGGCCACGACGAAACCGATGGCGGCGGCCGCGAGGAACAGGATGCCGTTCGAGAACGCGAGCCGGTCGCCGCGGGTGTGCAACTGGCGGGGCAGGTAGTTGTGCTGCGAGAGCACCGAGGCCAGCACGGGGAAGCCGTTGAAGGCGGTGTTCGCCGCGAGCATCAGCACCAGGGCGGTGGCGATGGTCACCACGTAGAAGCCCACGGGGAATCCATCGAACACCGCCTGTGCCAGCTGCGCCATCATCGTCTTCTGCTGGTAGCCGTCGGGCGCCCCGACAAGCTGCTCCTCCGGGTTCTCCGCGATCTTCACCCCCGTCTTCTCCGCCAGCACGATCATGCCCATGAGCATGGTGATCGCGATGCCGCCCAGCATGAGAAGCGTCGTCGCCGCGTTCTTCGACTTGGGCTTGCGGAACGCGGGGACCCCGTTGCTGATCGCCTCCACGCCCGTCAGCGCGGCGCAGCCGGAGGAGAACGCGCGCGCGATCAGGAACACAAGGGCGATCCCGTAGAGGTGGCTGTTGTCGGAGCGCATGCCGAAGTCCGCGGACTCCGCCTGCACGTCGGCGCCGAAGATGAACGTGTCCACCAGGCCCCATACGAGCATCACCAGAACCGACACGATGAATATGTAGGTGGGGACGGCGAAGGCCTTTCCCGCCTCCCGCACGCCACGCAGGTTCCCCGCGGTCAGCAGCGCGATCGCCAGCACCGCGAAGATCACCTTGTGGTCGCCGATCACCGGCACCGCCGCACCGATGTTCGACACCGCCGCCGCGATCGACACCGCCACCGTGAGCACGTAGTCCACCAGCAGCGCGCTGGCCACCGTCAGCCCCGCGGAGGGGCCGAGGTTCTTGGTGGCCACCTCGAAGTCCCCGCCGCCGGACGGGTAGGCGTGCACGTTCTGCCGGTAACTCGCGACGACGACGACCATCACCACGGCCACCGCGATGCCGATCCACGACGTGTAGGCGTAGGCGGAGATCCCGGCCATCGACAAGACCAGGAAGATCTCCTCGGGCGCGTAGGCGACCGACGAGACGGCGTCCGAGGCGAACACCGGCAGCGCGATGCGCTTGGGCAGCAGCGTGGCCCCCAGCGTGTCGCTGCGGTACGGCCGCCCCAGGATCAGCCGCTTCGTGGCTGTGGAAATCTTGGACACCCGGGCCAGCGTATGCCCTCGCCCCGAGTGGTGCGCCGCTAACCCGCCGCACCGGGGCGGGGGAGGTTTCGGGCACCCCGCCCCCGCCCGCGGCCCGGGTTGTAGCGTTCGTGGGACATCGCCGCGGCGACGGTGCCGCAGGCCCGTCCGCCGCGGCACGGACCGGCGCGCACCGGTGCTCGTCCGCACACCGCATGAAGGGAGTCCGCCAGTGCACGTCGTCGTCATGGGCTGCGGCCGCGTCGGAGCCTCGCTGGCGGCCTCGCTGTACCGGGTCGGCCACGAGGTCGCCATCATCGACCGCGACCCGCTGGCCTTCGACCGGCTCGCCACCGACTTCCCGTCCGAACGCATCGTGGGCATGGGCTTCGACCGCTCCGTGCTCATCCGCGCCGGCATCGAGAAGGCCGACGCCTTCGCCGCGGTCAGTTCGGGTGACAATTCCAACATCATCGGCGCCCGCGTGGCGCGCGAGATGTTCGGCGTCGAACGGGTCGTGGCGCGGATCTACGATGCCAAACGCGCCCGGGTGTTCGAGCGCCTCGGAATCCCCACGATCGCGACCGTCCCGTGGACCACCGACCGGTTCCTGCAGGCGATCACGCAGGACTCCCCGTCCGACAGCTGGCGCGACCCGTCCGGCAACGTCGCGGTCGTGGCCGTCAACCCGCACGAGGACTGGATGGGCCGCAGGACGTCGGCCCTGGAGGACGCGCTCCGCGCGCGAGTGGCGTTCCTCATCCGCTACGGCGCGGGCGTACTGCCCGACGCGCGCACAGTTCTACAGGCCGACGACCAGGTGTACATCGCCGCAGTCGCAGGGCGCGTCGCGGAGGCGGTGGCGCTGGCCGAGGCGCCACCGCCCGCCGACCTGTGACGCTCCTCCGCCCGATCGACCGCCGCACGACCGACCGCAACAAGTGACGAGGGTGCCCCGATGAGAATTGCCATAGCCGGAGCGGGCGCGGTGGGCCGCGCCATCGCCGGCGAGCTCCTGGTCAGCGGACACAGCGTCATGCTCATCGAGCGCAAGGCGACCGCCATCGACCCCGACGCCATCCCCGGCGCACGATGGGTGCACGCCGACGCCTGTGAGCTCGGCCGCCTCGAAGAGGCCGAGCTGCAGAACGTCGACGTCATGATCGCCGCCACCGGCGACGACAAGGCCAACCTCGTCGCGAGCCTGCTCGCCAAGATCGAGTTCGCAGTGCAGCGGGTGGTGGCCCGCGTCAACGACCCGCGCAACGAGTGGCTCTTCGACGAGTCGTGGGGCGTCGACGTGGCGGTCTCGACGCCCCAGATGCTCGCCTCGCTCGTCGAGGAAGCGGTGACGGTGGGAGACCTGGTGCGGCTGATGACGCTGCGCCAGGGCAACGCGAACCTCGTCGAGGTGACCCTGCCGGACGACACTCCGCTGGCCGGCAAGCCGGTGCGCAGGATACCGCTGCCCCGCGATGCGGCCCTGGTGACGATCCTGCGCGGGGGCCGCGTGATCGTGCCGGAGCCGGACGACCCGCTCGAGGGCAGCGACGAACTGCTCTTCGTCACCACCGACAGCGTCGAGGACGCCCTGCGTCAGGCCCTGGGGCTCGGATCGCCGGAGGAGTACGGCTCGCCGGCGCGATAGTCGGTGTCCGGCGCCGCTTCCGCGGGCCGCCGCGCGTCGCCGGCGTCCGGATCGCCTCCGGCCGCGGTGTCGCCGCCATCCTGCCCGGCGCTCTCCTGCCCGGCGCCCTCGTCATCGGCGCCTTCGTCATCGGCCGCCTCCTCCGGCCCGCCGAGCTCGTCGAACACCGCGGCGTCCGCGCGCCGGATCGCATAGAACGTGACCAGCAGTGCCACGGCGGCCAGCGGCCAGCCCATGGCGACGCGCGCGAAGGCCAGCCACCCGGTCTGGTCCGAATCGTAGAGCTGCGACTGCACCAGGTAGCGCGCGGCGAACACGACCGCCCAGCCGATGGTGGCGACGTCGTAGAGCGTGCGGGCCCGCCGCACGGTGCGCCACCGGGACGAGATCCCGTTGAGCCCGTTCCAGATGACGCCCACCAGAGGCCAGCGCACCAGCACCGACAGCAGGAACACGCCCCCGTAGACGAGCGAGGTGTAGATGCCGAACAGGAAGTACCCCTTGGCGGTGCCGGTCCGGTGCGCGATGTAGGCGCAGATGCCGACGCCGATGAACCCGGAGACGGCGGGCTGGATCTTCTCACCGCGTACGAGCCGCCACAGCAGGATGGCGGCAGCGACGCCCAGCGCCGCGTACAGCGCGGGCTGCAGGCTCCAGAGCGCGTTCACGGGCACGAACACGAGGATCGGCAGCGTCGAGTAGACGAGCCCGCCGATCCCGCCCATCTGCTCGAGAAGGGTCTCTTTGCGTTCCTGCTCCTGCGTCACCGTTCGAGGGTGCCACACGTCCGCGTGCTCCGGGGTTTCGCCCGGTCGGCCGCCCGGCCGCGGCTCACGGCTCGCCCTGCAGCTCGTACAGGGGGTTGTAGAGCACCTTCGCGCCGTCGCGATCGCCGAGGCGCCCGCGGACCGAGACGGTGCGGCCCGGCTCGATGCCGGGGATGCGGCGGCGGCCCAGCCAGACGAGTGTGACGGTGTCGTGCCCGTCCCACAGCTCGGCCTCCATGCCCGAAGTGCAGCCGCGCGTGCCCGCGGACACCGTCCGCAGGCGGCCGACCATCGTGATCTCCTCGCCGCGGACGTAATCGGTGCACGGGCGTACCCCTGCGGCCTCGGTGGCCGCGACCATCTCCTTGGTGTCGAGGTCGTCGATATCCTCCGTCAGCCGCTGTGACAGCCGACGGAAATAGCCCTTAGCCGCGGTGGCCATGACGCGCTCCTGTTGACGCTTCCTTCACGCGGTTCGCCCGCCTTGCACCGCCACCCTAGACCCGCTTGCGGGGAGGTTTCATCCGGGCTGGAAGATCGTCACGTGCCTGTGACCTATGACGCCCCGATCGCCGTCCTTCTGCCTGGTACGGGCTCCGATGCCGATTTCGCCCGGCGCGCCCTCGCCCCCGCTGCGGAGTCCCTCGGCGCCCGCAGCATCGACGCCGTCGAGCCCCGATCAGCGCTGGTCGACGGGTACCACCGCGCGCTCAACGAGGCCGCCCGCGAGGCCGGCGACGGCGGGCGCATCCTCATCGGCGGCGTGTCCATCGGCGCGATGACGGCCGTGCAGTGGGCGCTGCGCTCGCCGGACCGGGTGGCGGGCATCATCGCGGCGATGCCCGCCTGGTGCGGCCGGCCGGACGGCACCGCCGCGGCGGCGAGCGCCGCGCTCACCGCGCGCCGCATCGCCGCCGACGGCCTGGAGACGACGATCGCGCAGATGCGCGCCGGCTCGCCGCGCTGGCTGGGGGACGAGCTCGCGCGATCCTGGCGTGTGCTGGGAGCCGACCTCGTCGATTCGATGCGCGCGGCGTCCGGGTACGTGGCGCCCACGCCGACGGAGATAGCGGCGCTCGACGTCCCGATCGGCATCGTGGGCGTCGTCGACGACCCGCTGCACCCCGTCGACGTGGCCCACGCGTGGGCCCGCGCCGCACGGCGGTCCGCCGTGACCACGATCACACTCGACGAACTGGGAGCCGATCCGTCCGTGCTGTCGACGGCGGGGGCCGGGGCGCTGCGCCGGGCCGCCCGTACCCGATAATCGAGGGCGCGCAGGACCCTCAGGCGCCGCCGCCCCGCCGGAACTGCTGCATCGCGGAACCGTTGGGGTTCTGCCGCGGGGCCTGCGACGCACCGTCGCCGTCGGCACCGCCGGCGCCCTGCGCACCGCCGGACGCCTCGCGCAGCGCGTCGGTCATCTGCTGCTGACGCTGCTGGAGCTGCTCCGCCGCGGCGCGCTGCTGCTCCGCCTGTGTCTGCGCCGCGCGCTGCTGCTGGGCCTGCGCCAGCTGCTGCGCCAGCTCCTGGGGCAACGTCACCGTCAGCGGCGAGCGCACCGGCATGGGATCGGTGCCGCGCCGCACCACCGCGCCGCTGATCATCTCGCGTGCGACGCCGGTCAGCTCCGCGTCGTCGCCCACCGAGCCGCTGGGCCCGATCGCGACTCCGCGCAACATCCAACGCGGCCCGTCGACGCCGATGAAGCGCACGTCGCCGTTGGCGGAGGAGGCGTGCAGCTCGCGGCCCCACGGTCCGGTGCGCACCGACGCCGTCGCGCCGTCGCCGCGCACGGACTCCGCGAGTTCCGTGATCACCGACCGCCATTGGCCCGGCGACTTCGGCGCCGCGAACGCCGCCATCGTCACCCGTCCGCCGCCCACTGTGACGAAGACGCCGTTGACGCTGCCGTTGGGCGCCATCTCCACCTGGACCTGCCCGCCCTCGGGCACCGGGATGAGGACCGAGCCCAGGTCCAGCACGCGGGCCTCCGCGGCCAGCTCCTCGAGGCCCTCCACCTCGGCCTCGTCGAAGGGGCCGTCGCTGCGGTCCTGGGCCTCGGGGGCATCGTCGTCCGATCCGCCGGGCGCGGCCTCCGCCGCATCCGCCGAGTCCACCACAGCCTCTGCATCCGCCGCGTCCACCGCAGCCTCTGCATCCGCCGCGTCCACGGCACCGGCCTGCGCCGGTGCGGCGTCCGGTTCCGCACCGGTCTCCTGCCGCTCCGCGGGACTCTGCCCGGGCTGCCCGTCATCCGCCGCCTGGGCCTCGTTCCGCTTATTGCGCCCGAACACCGTCACACTCCCTGTTCCGTCGACTCGTCTGGGCCGCCGCCGCTGCCGGAACGTCCGTCCCCGAGCGCCGAGTGCCCTCCGCTCGATCCGTAGCCGCCATCGCCCCGCGACGTCGCGTCCAGCTCGTCGACCTCCACGAAGTCGACCAGCTCGACCCGCTGCACGACGAGCTGCGCGATCCGGTCTCCGCGCGTGATGTCGATGGCCGTCCGCCTGTCGTGATTGATCAGGCAGACCTTGATCTCACCACGGTAACCCGCGTCAATGGTGCCCGGGGTGTTGACGATCGACAACCCGGCGCGCGCGGCCAATCCGGAGCGCGGATGCACCAGTCCCACGGTCCCGACGGGCAGGGCGATCGCGACGCCCGTCCCGACCAGCACCCTCTCCCCCGGCCCGATGCGGAGGTCCGTCGCGGAACACAGGTCCACACCCGCATCCCCCGGATGCGCCCGCCGCGGCACGGGCAGGCCGTCGTCGAGGCGCCGGAGGCGCACCGGTCCCGGCGCGGCGCCGGAAAGGCCGGATGGCGGGGCGCCGGCGGGGTTGTCACGGCCGGCGGGGACAGCAGAATGAGTCGACACAGCCGGCCAGACTATCCTGGGGGCGTGTCCAACGCTTCACAGTCCACCGATACCGCCGGCAGGCCGGTCCGCAAGGTCGTCTACAGCGAGCGCCTGTGGATCCCGCTCTGGTGGTGGCTCATAGGCGCGGCCGTGGCCGCACTGATCGGGTACGAGCTCCATCTGGCCTTCACGTCGGTCCCCGCGTGGGTGCTGATGGTCGCGCTGCAGCCGATCTCCATCGCGGTCGGCGCCTGGCTCAGCCGGTCCCTGCTGACCGTCACCGACGATCCCGCCGCTGCCGACGGCACCGGACGCGAGTTCCACATCGCCGGCCGCGCCCACCTTCCGCTCAGCGCGGCGGCCAGGGCGATGGCGGTGCCGCGGTCTGCCAAACGGGCCGCCATGGGGCGCCAGCTGGATCCGGCCGCATTCGTCTTCCAGCGCCCGTGGGTGGGGCCGTTGGCGTTGATCGTGCTAGACGACCCCGACGACCCCACCCCCTATTGGCTGGTGAGCTCGCGGCGGCCCCGTCGCCTCCTCGACGCGCTGGGCGCGCCCCAGACGTCGATCCAGGGCGACCCCGCCCACGCGTCGCCGGCGGAGAAGGGCGCCGGCGCGGCGGAGTAGCGCCCTGCACGGCGGGAACCTCCCCGCACGACGGGCATCACGCATGAAAGGGCCGCCCCGAACCCTCGGCATGCCGAGGGTCCGGGGCGGCCGCGCCGCTCCCGCGCAGCGGAGCTCTAGCCGGCGCAATCGCGGCAGAGCAGCTGGCCGTCCGGGGTGACCTCCGCGAGTCGCGACCGGTGGTGCACCAGGTAGCAGCTACTGCAGGTGAACTCGTCCTGCTGCCTCGGCACCACGCGAACGGACAGCTCCTCGCCGGACAGGTCCGCTCCGGGCAACTCGTAGGACTCGGTCGTCTCACCGTCGTCCACGTCCGCGGACGCGGCCTGCGCATCGCCGCGACGGGACTTGAGCTCCTCCAAGGAGTTCTTTCCCGCTTCTTCCGAATCGCCGCGCCTGGGGGCGTCGTAGTCGGTAGCCATTGTTCCTTCCCCTGCCTCGCCGCACGGTGTCGCCGTGCCTGATGCTCGTATCGAACGCGAGCGCCTTGTCACGCCGGGTTCGAACGCCTTGGCTGCATAACGCGCACCTACCACGTTTTGTGCCCGCACATGTCCGAAATATGAAGTGATGTGTGTCACATTTTCGGTCTGCACGGCGCGGGCGCGCAGCACCCGGATCGGCCGGTCCAGGCGGCAAGACGATAGCGAACACTCCCGAACCACACGTCACCGCCCCCGCCCTCACCGGCCGAAGCCGCCGAAACCGCCCGGAATACCACGTGCTCAGCGTGTGTCGCGCTGCCCCGCGGCCGCCTGACGCATAGGGTGGGCACACCGGATGCAGCGAGCAAGCCCCGTGCCTGCCTGCGAGTACGTGCACGGCCCGCCGGTGCGCGCCCGCCATGCGGACGCGAATCCGGTGAACGACAAGAGGAAGCCGCCCCCGTGGCGCGAGGAAAGGCCCACAGCCCGTGGTTGCACTGATCACCAACGGTCACTCGACCGACTGGCGCGGCCGTCCGTTCCGGCACCGCAACCGCCTGCCCGGCCTGATCCTCGCCGCCGTCCTCGTCGTCATCGTCGCGATCGTCTGGACGCTCGCCTTCAGCTCCGACGGCGAGGACGCGTCGGCCACCGCCTGCAACGCGCCGGACCCGGGCGGCGCCCCGCTCGGCCGCCACGTGGACGGCTCGATCAAGGACGTCGACCCCGCGCCGCTGGCGGACACCCGCATCCGGGTGTTCAATGCCAACGGGCAGAGCGGCCAGGCGGCCCATGTGGCCGCGGGGCTGAGCGATATCGGCTTCCATCCGGCCGCGGACAATGCCGTCTCCAACGATCCGGTGTACCTCAATCAGGCCCTGCAATGTCAGGGTCAGATCCGCTTCGGCGCCCAGGGCGAAGCCGCTGCGAGCGCCCTGTGGCTGGTGGTCCCGTGCGCCGAGCTGATCCGGGACGACCGCGCCGACGCCACCGTCGACCTGGCCCTGGGCACCCTCTTCCACGACTTGTCCACCAACTCCGACGCGGAGGCCGTGCTCAAGGCCCTGCGGGTCCCCCAGGGCGGGCCAGCGCCGGAGATCGACCCGGCACTGATCGAAGGCGCACACAACGTGCGCTGCTGACGGCACGCGCGGCCGCCGCGCCGCACGCCGGAGCACGCACGGATCGCCGGCTCCGCGTCACTGCGCCGGGATCGGGTCCAGCCCTCCCGCGCGGTCCAGAATGCGCCGCAGCGCGGTCGCGATCCCCGGAGCGGCCGCGAGCGTGACGGCACCCTCGCCGCTGGTCGAATCGGGCCCGGGCACGTGCACCACTGCCCCGGCCTCGCCCGCGATCAGCGCCCCGGCCGCCCAATCCCACGGGCTCAGCCCGTGCTCGAAGTGCGCGTCCACCTGCCCGTCCGCGACCATGCACAGATCCAGCGCCCCGGCACCGATCCGCCGGATGTCGCGCACCTGCGGCAGCAGCTCCGCGATGACCCGGCCTTGACGCACGCGCCGCGACCTCTCATACCCGAAGCCGGTGGCCACCAGCGCCACCGCCGGGTCCGTGACGCCGGTGACCTGCAGGGGCGACACCGTCCCGTCGGCCTCCGTCACGTGCGCCCCGCCGCCGGCCGTCGCGCTGTAGAGCCGCCGGCCGGCCACGTCCACGACGGCCCCCGCCACCGAGCGGCCGTCGATCTGGGCGGCCAGTGAGACGGCGTAGGCCGGGATCCCGTAGAGGAAGTTCACAGTCCCGTCGATCGGGTCGACGACCCACCGCACCGCCCCCGGACGTGCCGCACCGCCGCCGGCCTCCTCGCCCAGCACCGTGTCGCCGGGACGAAGCCGCGCGAGCATGGACCGCACCAGGTCCTCCGACTCGGTGTCGACCACCGTCACGGGATCCGTGGGCGTGCTCTTGGCCCGCACCGCGCCGCCGCCCCGAGGCCCGCCCCCGGGCCCGCCGAAGACCTCCGGTCTGCGCCCCCGCACGTGCGCGGCCGCCGCCTGCGCCACGTCCACGGCCACCGTGAGCAGCTCCTGCGCCCCGGCTCCGTCGATGGCAGGGGCCTCCCCGGAGCCGGGTCCGTACCTGTTCTCGGGTCGATCCACGAAGCCTGTCACCCCTCCATCGCAGCACACGGGTCGCGATCCGTCGACGCCGGTACGGCCACCGCGCAGCGGGTATTGTGATGTCCGCTACTCAGGTTCGACGACGGGGAGAGGGATTGCGGTGGGCGTGACGCCGGGACTCAACGTGCATCAGGGCAGCGCGAATCAGGGCAGCGCGCATAAGAGCGACTCGGAACGGAGCAGCGCGGCTCAGGGCGGCGCGGACTCGACGGCCGCAGCGGCTTCGCACGAGATCGCGTTCGGTGTCGACATCGGCGGCAGCGGGATCAAGGGCGCCATGGTGGACCTGCGCACCGGTGATTTCGTCGATTCGCGCATCAAGATCGCGACGCCCTCGCCCGCCACACCCCACGCGGTCGCGGAGACCGTGCGCACCATCGTCGAGCGCGCCCAGTGGGCGGGGCCCGTGGGCATCACGCTCCCGTCGGTGGTGCGCGGCGGCATCGTGCGTACCGCCGCCAACATCGATCCGTCGTGGATCGGCGTCGCGGCGGCCGACCACTTCCGCGATGCCCTCGGCCTCGACTGCGCGGTCCTCAACGACGCGGACGCCGCGGGAATCGCCGAGGACCGATACGGGGCCGCCAGCGACGTCGACGGCGCCGTCATGCTGCTCACCTTCGGCACCGGGATCGGCTCGGCCATCCTCAACCACGGCATGCTCATACCCAACACGGAGTTCGGCCACCTGGAGGTGGACGGCAAGGAGGCGGAACATCGCGCCGCCTCGTCCGTGCGCACCCGCAAGAACATGAGCTGGAAGCACTGGAGCGCGGAAGTGTCCCGGGTGCTCGTGGCCATCGAGCGATTGGTCTATCCCGACGTGTTCATCGTCGGCGGCGGCATCAGCAGGGACTCGGACAAGTGGGTCCCGCGGCTGACCAACGAGACGCCGGTGCGCGTCGCGACCCTGCACAACAGGGCGGGCATCGCCGGCGCGGCGCTGATGGCCGCCGCGCCGGGGGCGGTGCTCCAGCCCCAGCCGCATTCCCCGGCGAGATCGTGAACGGCGGAGCGGACGGCCGGTCAGCCCCGTCGGCGCATGCGGGGGGACGGCGCCGCCGCAGGTGCACCGCCTGATCCGCGGGCCCGACGGGCCACGGCGCCGCTGCTGGGGTCACGTGCACGACCACCGGGTCCCGTCGATCGTTACAATGGCACACAGTCCGGCTCGTTCCGGAAGATCCGCTCAGACTCTCCGCCGGGCACCGCCGGTGTGATTTTGCACGACATCGTCATGAAAGGGCGTACGTGGTAGCCACCGATACCCGTCCCACACCCGACGGCTCTACGGAGTCCTCGGCACCGTCCGACGCCGACGCCGCACCAGTCAAGAAGGCCGCCGCCAAGAAGCCGGCGGCGAAGAAGACCGCCGCCAAGAAGGCTCCGGCCAAGAAGGCCGCGAAGAAGGCTCCTGCGAAGAAGGCCGCCGCCAAGAAGGCCGGCGCCAAGGCCACCGGCCCGGAGGGCGCCGCGCCCGAAGCCGAGGACATCGACCCGGCCGAGATCCCCGTGAACGACGAGCCCGAGGAGCCCTCCGAGAAGGACAAGGCGTCCGGCGACTTCGTCTGGGACGAGGACGAGTCGGAAGCGCTCCGCCAGGCCCGCAAGGACGCGGAGCTCACGGCCTCCGCCGACTCGGTGCGCGCGTACCTCAAGCAGATCGGCAAGGTGGCGCTGCTCAATGCGGAGCAGGAGGTGGAGCTGGCCAAGCGCATCGAGGCCGGGCTGTTCTCCAACCACAAGCTCGGCGAGTACAAGGAACGCGGCGAGCGCCCCACCGTCGCCGTGCGCCGCGACCTGATGTGGATCACCCGCGACGGCAACCGCGCGAAGAACCACCTGCTCGAGGCCAACCTGCGCCTGGTCGTCTCCCTGGCCAAGCGCTACACCGGCCGCGGCATGGCGTTCCTGGACCTTATCCAGGAGGGCAACCTGGGCCTGATCCGCGCCGTCGAGAAGTTCGACTACACCAAGGGCTACAAGTTCTCCACCTACGCCACGTGGTGGATCCGCCAGGCCATCACCCGCGCCATGGCAGACCAGGCCCGCACCATCCGCATCCCCGTGCACATGGTGGAGGTCATCAACAAGCTCGGCCGCATCCAGCGCGAGCTCCTCCAGGACCTGGGCCGCGAGCCCACGCCGGAGGAACTGGCCAAAGAGATGGACATCACCCCCGAGAAGGTCCTCGAGATCCAGCAGTACGCCCGCGAGCCGATCTCGCTCGACCAGACGATCGGCGACGAAGGCGATAGCCAGCTCGGCGATTTCATCGAGGATTCCGAGGCCATCGTGGCCGTGGACGCCGTCTCGTTCACCCTCCTGCAGGACCAGCTGCGCTCGGTGCTCGAGACGCTCTCCGAGCGCGAGGCGGGCGTCGTGCGGCTGCGCTTCGGCCTCACCGACGGGCAGCCTCGGACGCTCGACGAGATCGGGCAGGTCTACGGGGTCACCCGCGAGCGGATCCGCCAGATCGAGTCCAAGACGATGTCCAAGCTCCGCCACCCGTCGCGCTCACAGGTTCTGCGCGACTATCTCGACTGAGTCGTCGACCGGTTCCGCGGGGCGCGCACCCGCGGAACCGCATGCTCCGGCCGCCTCCCAGTGCACTGGGAGGCGGCCGGATTCGTCCCGTCCCCCGCCCGCCGGACCTGTCGCCGGGCAGATGCTCTCAACGCCCTCTGCGGGACGCCGTCACTCCCCCGCGGGTTCGGAGGACCCGCCCGGTCCGGCACGGAGTTCTCCGTCGCCGCCGGGGTCGCCGGACCGGGTTTCGGCCACGTCCGGCTCCGTGCCCGACAGCCGCTCGGCCCGTGCGCGCCTACGCCGGTTGCGCCGGCGCGCCACCCGGTCCTGCAGGCCCCGCGCGCCGGGTTCGGCCACCTTGGCCAGCACCGGCCCCAGGATCGCCATGATCAGCACGTAGGCACTCGCCATGGCCGCGAGTTCACCGTTGACGGCACCCGCGGCGACCGCCAGACCCGCGATGACGATGGAGAACTCGCCTCGCGCCACCAGCGTGGTGCCGGCACGGAGCTGGCCCATCCTGGCCACGTTGGCGTGCCGCGCCGCGATGACGCCGGTGATGATCTTGGTGACGGTGCTGACCAGCGCCAGCGCCAGCGCCCAGCCGAGCACGGGCGGGATCGTCGCGATGTCCGTGTTGAGCCCGAACACGACGAAGAAGATCGCCGCGAACAGGTCCCGCAGCGGCTCCAGCAGTTTGGCGGCACTGCGGGCGGTCGCACCCGATACCGCGATGCCCAGCAGGAACGCGCCCACCGCCGCGGAGACCTGGAGCGCCTGCGCCAGCCCCGCCACCAACAGCGCGGCACCCAGCATCTTGAGCAGGAACGTCTCTTTGTCCGGGCTGGAGACGAGTGCCGAGACGAACCGCCCGTAGCGCAACGCGATCACCAGGACCACGCTCACGGCCAGCAGCGCGATGCCGACCGCTTCAAACCCGCCGAGCACGCTGACTCCGCCGATCACGGCGGTGAGGATCGGCAGATACACCGCCATGGCGAGGTCCTCGAACACGAGGATGGACAGCACCACGGGCGTCTCCCTGTTGCCGTAGCGGCCCAGGTCCAACAGCACCTTCGCGATGATCCCCGTCGACGAGCTGTAGGTGACGCCGGCCATCACCAGCGCGCCCACGGGCCCCCACCCGAGCAGAAGCGCCAGACCCGCGCCCGGCGCGGCGTTGAGGACCACGTCGAGCACGCCCCCGAACCACGAGCGGCGCAGCCCGGTCATCAGCTCGGCCGCCGAGTACTCCAGCCCCAACAGCAGCAACAGCAGGACCACGCCGATATCGGCGGCCAAGTCGCTGAAGTCGCCGATGTCGCCCAGCGAGATCAGCCCGCCGTTGCCGAAGGCGAGCCCGCCCAGCAGGTACAGCGGGATCGGCGACAGCCCGATGCGGCCCGCGAGGCGTCCGACGACGCCCAGGACGAAGAAGACGCCACCGAGCTCGAGAAGCCCGAGAGTCGCGGCGTCCACCGATGCCTACCCGCGGTGCAGGATCTTGGCGGCGGCCTCGATTCCCTCTGCGGTTCCGACGATGATCAGGAGATCCGCGCCGATGATCGTGAAGTCCGGGCGCGGCGACGGGTAGATCTCGCCGGCGCGCATGACCGCGACGATCGACGCCCCCGTCCGGGTGCGGATCTGCGTGTCCCCCATCGCACGGCCGTCGAACGGCGAGTCCTCCGGCACGGAGATCTGCCGGGTGGTGAGCCCGGGAAGGTCGCGATGTTCATCGCGCAGCTGCTCGACAAGCTGCGGAGCGCCGAGCAGATTGCTCAGCGTCGACGCCTCCTCGACCGTCAGCGGGATCGAGGCCATGCAGGCGTCCGGATCGTCCGAACGGGACAGGATCAGGTCCAGTCCGCCCTCACGGTGCGAGACGACGCCGATGCGGCGCCGTGCTGAAACCTCGAAGTCCTTGCGGACACCGATCCCCGGGAGGGGCGTGACTTCAACGTTCATCGGCTCACCCTAACGCAGCGCGTTCGTCCACTTGCACCTCGATGATGCATCGCGTCCGCGTGGCGTGCGAGGCGGCCCCGCCACCGGCCTCGGCCGCCGATTTCGCTCTCGGCGCAATCCGCGGCTCCGCACGCCTGAACAGCGGGTTCAGCCGAGGTCGGGACGGTGGGCGCATGCCCTCGGTCACACGCCGACGCGCACGGGAACAACCCGGACCGCCCATGCGTCTGGCACAGTGAACGGACAGAACGTCACAGCCGAGTTCGCGTTCATGCAACCGGATGGTCCCGGACCCGAAATCCATCGGGGTCGGGAAACCGCTGAGACGCACCCATCGGGTGTCGAGGACGGAGGAGTCATGACAGGCACACTGATCAGCACCCCGCTGACCGCCGCCGACCGCTGCGACCGCTGTGGTGCGGCCGCCAAGGTCCGCGTGACGCTTCCCTCCGGCGGCGAGCTTCTGTTCTGCCGCCACCACGGAAACGAGCACGAGGACCGCCTCCGCGAGATCGCGGCGACCATCGACGCACAGCCCGTCGACGCCTGAGCGCGAGCGGCACCGCGCGGCCGCCTGACCACGCTTCCGCCCGGGCGGGGCCGATCGATCGGCCCCGCCCGGGCGCGTCGCGTCACCCCGATGCCTCGTCCGGCGGACCGCCGCGGCACCCCGGGGTCAGTGGCTGCGCAGGTAGGTGATCCGCGCCTGCAACTGCTCGGCCGAGGCCAGCGCCGTGGGCGGCCCGCCGCAGACGCGCCGCAGCTCACCGTGGACCACGCCGTGCGGGCGGCCTGTCCGGTGATGGTTGAGGGCCACGAGCGCATTGAGCTCGCGCCGCAGTTCCGTGAGCTGCCGCCGGGTATCGGTGCCGCCGTCCCCCGCGGGCGCCGGCACCGCCGGCCCGGCGGGCGTGGCCTGCGCGGCCGCACCGGCCCCGGTCGACCGATCGTCGAGCTGCTCGCTCTGCCGCCGCCGGAGCAGGTCGCGCATCTGGTCGGCGTTGAGCAGCCCGGGCAGACCCAGGTAGTCGGCCTCTTCGTCGGAACCGGCGAAGGTCGCGGTGCCGAACGAGGACCCGTCGTAGATCACCTGGTCCAGCTCCGCGTCGGCGCCGATCGACGTGTAGGCCTTCTCCTCCTCGCCCGGCTCGTCCTTCTGCTTGTTCGCGTCCGCGAGCAGCTGGTCGTCGAGCCCCTCCTCCCGGTGCGGCTTGCCCAGGATGTGGTCGCGCTGGGTTTCGAGCTGGCTGGCGAGGTCCAGCAGCACCGGCACCGAGGGCAGGAACACGCTGGCCGTCTCCCCCGGTCTGCGCGACCGGACGAAGCGTCCGATCGCCTGCGCGAAGTACAACGGCGTGGACGCGCTGGTGGCGTAGACGCCCACGGCCAGGCGCGGTACGTCGACGCCCTCGGAGACCATGCGTACCGCCACCATCCACCGGCTGTCCCCTGCGGCGAACTCCGCGATCCGCTGCGAGGCGGACGGGTCGTCGGAGAGGACCACTGCGGGCTCCTCGCCGCAGATGGCGGCGAGCACCTTCGCGTAGGCGCGCGCGGTGGTCTGGTCGGTGGCGATGACGAGTCCCCCGGCGTCCGGCATCCCTCCGGAGCGCAGCTGTGCCAGCCTGGTGTTGGCGGCCGTGAGGACGGACGGGATCCAGTCCCCCGCCGGGTCGAGCGCCGTCTTCCACGCCCGCGCCGTCTGCTCGGCGTTGAGCGGCTCGCCGAGCCGCGCCGAGTACTCCTCGCCTGCGCTCGTGCGCCAGCGCGCCTCGCCCGAATACGCGAGGAACACCACGGGCCGGACGACGCCGTCGGCGAGAGCATCGGAATAGCCGTACGAGTGGTCGGACTTCGAGCGCATCAGGCCGTCACCGTCGGGCTCGTAGGTGACGAACGGGATCGCGCTGTCGTCGCTGCGGAAGGGCGTGCCGGTGAGCGAGAGACGGCGGGCGGCGTCATCGAACGCCTCGCGGATGCCCTCGCCCCAGCTCTTCGCGTCGCCGCCGTGGTGGATCTCGTCCAGGATTACCAGGGTGCGCCGGTTCTCGGTGCGGACGCGGTGCCGGAACGGATGCGAGGCGACCTGCGCATAGGTGACGACCACGCCGTGGTAGTCGCCGGAGGTCTGCCCCACCGAGTTGGAGAAGTCCGGGTCCAGGGCGATGCCGGCCCGGCGCGCGGACTCGGCCCACTGGTACTTGAGGTGCTCGGTGGGGGCGACCACCGTGATCTGATCCACGGTGCGGTCCGCCAGCAGCTCCGCGGCCACCCGCAGTCCGAACGTGGTCTTCCCGGCACCCGGCGTGGCCACCGCGAGGAAGTCGCGCGGATTGGTCGTCAGATACCTGGTGAGCGCCCTGCGCTGCCAGGCGCGCAGCGCACCCTTTCCCACGCGGGCGTCCGCGTTGGCCGCCTCCGCCGTTTCCGCATCCTGCACCTCGGAGACCCCTGTACCGACGACCAACTGCTGCCACACCTCTTCCGCATCGGCTCCCCCGCCGATGATGGAGCCTACCGCCACTCGGCGGGCCGCGCGCGTGCGGGAGAGGGAGGCTTTCGGCACCTTTCGTGGCCCGGTCCGGACGACACGCCGCGACCTTCATGGCAGGTCCGGACCGCGGTCAGGGATGCTGGAGGGCGACATGGACGAAAACGGACAGGCCCACCGCACCCGCGGGCAGGAGGCGGGCGGGGCGCGACGAGCGCGCAAGGGGATCTTCGGCGCGCTGGCCACCGTGTGGCGGGTCATCGCACGCGTGTCCGTCAAGTCGTTCACCGAGGGGATCTTCGGCCGGTCCGCGCAGGCCGCGTTCTGGCAGACGTTGTCGCTGCCGCCGCTGCTCCTGGGGCTGCTCGGCTCCCTCGGCTACATCGGCGGGCTGTTCGGCCCCGACACCGTCGACCTGATCGAGTCGAAGATCGTCACCGCCGCCCACACCGCGTTCACCGACAACGTGGTCGACCAGATCATCCAGCCGACCATCGAGGACATCCTCGCCCGCGGCCGCGGCGCCATCGTGTCCGTGGGCTTCGTGTTGTCGCTGTGGGCCGGGTCGTCGGCCATCTCGTGTTTCGTCGACGCCATCGTCGAGGCGCACGGGCAGAAGGATGAGCGCCACCCCGTCTGGCAACGGGTGGTGGCGCTGATCCTCTACCTGTTCTTCCTGGTGCTCAGCGTGATCACGCTGCCCCTGGTGGCGCTGGGCCCCACCTACATCGCCCAGATCCTGCCGGACTCCTGGTATGGCTTCGGTTCGCGGCTGATCGACTTCGCGTACTTCCCGGCCGTCGGGGTGCTGCTGGTGGCGGGCCTGACCACCCTCTACAAGCTGGCCCTGCCCCGGTCGTTGCCCTGGCACCGGCTGCTCGCGGGAGCGGTGCTCGCCGGGGTGTTCTTCGTCCTCGCCAGCGCCGGGCTGCGCTTCTACCTGACGCTCGTCACCCAGACCGGGTACAGCTACGGCGCGCTGGCGACGCCGATCGCGTTCCTGCTGTTCACATTCTTCCTGGGGTTCGCGGTGGTGCTCGGGGCGCAGTTCAACGCCGTCATCCAGGAGTTCTGGCCTGCGCGCCGCACCCGCATCGATCAGCTCCGGGACTGGCTCAGCACGCAGTCCGACGCGCTGGACGGGCTCTCCGGGAGCACGGTGACCTCACCGCTGCGCCGCATCGCCACCGCGCCGCGGCGCACCACGGTCCAACGGCACCCCGCGGCGCGCCCGGGCGACGCCGCGCAACCGCCGCCGGGGCCGGCCCGCCCCTCCAGCGGCGGGACACGCACCGGCCCCCCGTCCGCGGGAGAGATCCGTCAGCTCCCGGACGGCAGGGTCTCGTAGACCTTCTTGCACTCCGGGCACACCGGCGAATTCGGCTTGGGCGACTTGGTCACGGAGAAGACCTCACCGCACAGCGCCACCACCTGGGTGCCCATGACGGCGCTCTCCGCGATCTTGTCCTTGCGCACATAGTGGAAGAACTTGGGGATGTCGTCGTCGGTGTGCTCATCCTCGACGACCTCGGGCTCCAGCAGGCCGGTCTGCCCGGCGGTTTGAGTACTCACGTACCCCATGATGCCGGAAAACGCGCCCCGAGTACCAGCCCCGGCCAGTGCGCCCGCCGCCGCGCAGTGGGAGCATGGGGGCATGGGACATGACGGCGGCGACGAGGATGCGGGACGCGGCGAGCAGTACCGCGGTGGATCGGGCTTCGACGGAACGGGGTCGGACCTGTCCTCCGCATCCTCGACCCGCAAGCCGCCCAGGATCACCGAGGCCCAGGAGTCGTTCGAGGCGCAGCAGCGCGTCCGCATACGCAAGTACGCGCTCCTCATGGGTTTCCGCATCCCCGCGCTGGTGATCGCGGTGATCGTCTACAGCACGTGGAACAACGTGTGGGCGGCGCTGATCATCGTCGCCATATCGATCCCGCTGCCGTGGATCGCGGTGCTGATCGCCAACGACGCGCCGCCCCGGCGCAAGGACAAGCTGCGGCGCTACGAACGCCCTGCACACGACCGGCAGCTGGAACCCCGCACGCATCACACAATCGAGGGCTGACGGCAGGCGGCCGCCTTCCGGGCGTCCCGGCCCCGGCCCGGCGGCGTCCTGAAACAATCCGTGCATGAGCATGCACCCGGACGGCGCCTCGCGCCTCGTCACACTCGCACCGCGGTTGCGGGAGGCGTTCCTGTCCCAGCGCTACGACGCCGACACCCTCATGGAGGTCCTCGGCGACGACGGGCATGACGCGCTCGGCCGTGGTGAGCCCGTTCCGGTGCGCCGCGCCGCCGCCGGCGCCGGCCTCACCGGCACCCTCATCCGCCTTCTGCTGACCGGCGACGACTGTCCGCGCAGCGAAGCCGCCGCGGCCCTGGCCCCCGTCGACGTCGACGAAGCCGTCGCCGCGGGCCTGCTGGAGGTCGCGGGCGACCGCGTCCGGGCCGCACTGGACGTGCGCCCCATGGACCTGGGCGCCGGGAACCGGTGGATGATCTCCGACCTCGACGGCAGCATGCGCCCGCGCGACACCGCCCCCGACCACGTCCTGGGCGTCGGCCACGCATCCCTGTCGCTGCTGCGCGCCACCCCCACCGCCCGCACCGGATCGGTGCTCGACGTGGGCACGGGCTGCGGCGTCCAGGCGGCGCACGCGGCCGGGTACGCGCGCAGTGTCACGGCCACCGACGTGAGCGCACGCGCACTCGAGTTCGCGGCGGCAGGGTGTGCGCTCAACGAGACGCCGGTCGAGTTCCTGCGCGGCCCCTGGTACGAGCCCGCAGCGGGGCGCACGTTCGACCGGATCGTCGCCAACCCGCCGTTCGTCGTGGGCCGCGGCACCGTGGACCACACCTACCGCGACTCCGGGCTTCCCCTCGACGGCGCGAGCGAGACCATGATCTCCGGGGCGCTCGCGCACCTGGCGCCCGGCGGAGTCGCCACGATGCTGGCGTCCTGGGTGCATCTGCGCGACGAGGACTGGCGTTCCCGCGTCGCAGGGTGGCTTCCCGACGACGGTCTCGAGGCGTGGGTGGTCCAACGCGATGTCGCCGACCCGGCGCTGTATGTGGGCACGTGGATGCGCGATGCCGGTCTGGACCCGCGCGACCCCGCGAACGCGGCGCTCGCGGACGACTGGCTGGAGCACTTCGCCCGCGCCGGCGTCGAGGGCGTCGGCTTCGGCTTCGTCTATCTGCAGCGCACCGACGCGCCGACGTCCGTGACGGCCGAGGACCTGCGGCACGGCTTCGACGATCCGCTGGGCGATGAGGCGCTGGACCAGCTCGCGCGCGCGGCCTGGCTCCGCAGCGCCGACGTGGCGGATGCGCGCTTCCGTTTCGACCCCGCGACCGCGCTCGAGCGCGTGCTGCTCCCCACCGCGTCCGCATCCGTCGCCGCCGCGGGGTCCGCAGACGCGCCGGAAGCGGACGAGGCGACCTGGCGCGAGGTGGTCACGCGTCTGCACCGCGGCGGCGGTCCGCGCTGGCAGCACGAGGTGGACGAGGCGTCGCTCCAACTGCTCACCGGTCTGGGCCGGGGCGAGCTGACCACGGCTCAGGTCGCCGGCCTGCTCGCCACCGCCCGGGGAGCCGACGCCGCCGCCCTGACGGCCGAGGCCACGGAGCTCGTCGTCGGTCTCATCCGGCACGGTTTGCTGAGGCCCGTCGCGGGGAACTCCTGAGAACGCGTCGCCACCCGGCGGCGGGGGCGCCGCGGACCGACCCTGAGAGCCCGCACGCACCTCCACATCGAACTCTCAGCAACTTCTCAGACAGAGTCACGCAAACATGCAGGTCAGATGGCATGACGCTGGGGAACGTCGGGAACTAAACCGTCGCTGTCGCGCGTTGAACGGTGTGAGACATCAACGAGGCAGGAGGCACCCCATGAGTAGCCCCGACACCGGCGTTTCCAAGACCCACCGCCCCCGCGCGATGAGCCGCGCAGACCTGGATGCGCAGAGCCCGTCGGCAGACCTTGTGCGCGTCTATCTCAACGGAATCGGCAAGACCGCGCTGCTCACCGCGGCCGAAGAGGTTGAGCTGGCCAAGTGCATCGAGACGGGCCTGTACGCGCGGCACCTGCTGGAGACCCGCCCGCGGCTCGGTGCGGCCAAGAAGCGCGACCTCGCGACCATCGTGCGTGAGGGCCAGGCGGCCCGCCAGCACCTGCTGGAGGCCAACCTGCGGCTGGTCGTGTCGCTCGCCAAGCGCTACACGGGCCGGGGAATGCCGTTGCTGGACCTGATCCAGGAGGGCAACCTGGGCTTGATCCGCGCGATGGAGAAGTTCGACTACGCCAAGGGCTTCAAGTTCTCCACCTACGCCACCTGGTGGATCCGGCAGGCCATCACCCGCGGCATGGCGGACCAGGGCCGCACCATCCGTCTACCCGTCCATCTGGTCGAGCAGGTGAACAAGCTCGCCCGCATCAAGCGTGAACTGCACCAGCAGCTGGGACGCGAGGCGACCGACGACGAGCTCGCCGCGGAGTCCGGCATCCCCAAGGAGAAGATCTCCGACCTGCTGGACCACAGCCGCGACCCGGTGAGCCTGGACATGCCGGTCGGCACCGACGAGGAGGCGCCGCTGGGCGACTTCATCGAGGACTCCGACGCCACCGACGCGGAGACCTCCGTCATCGCCAACCTCCTGCACTCGGATGTCCGCTCGGTGCTCGCCACCTTGGACGACCGTGAACAGCAGGTCATCCGCCTGCGCTTCGGCCTCGACGACGGCCAGCCGCGCACGCTGGATCAGATCGGCAAGTCCTTCGGGCTCTCACGCGAGCGCGTCCGTCAGATCGAGCGCGAGGTCATGGGCAAGCTGCGCCAGGGCGACCGCGCGGAGCGCCTGCGCGCCTACGCCGTGTGACGCAACCCCACCCCGTGTGACGCAGCGGGGCCGTGCCGGCGCGGCCCCGCTGGGCCCGGACCGGTCACGGTCCGGGCCTCCCTCAAGCGTCGGGGCGCATGGTTCCCGCCCCGATTCCGCGCGGTTCCCCTGGCCGCGTAGCCCGCCCCCTCGGCCTCCCTTCCGAGGGGGCGGGCGCATGTCCGCCCCCTGCCCCGCCGCCGGCGCGGTTCAGCGCAGGCGACGCGGGCCCAGATCCACGGACCGCGGCTCGTGGCCGATGCGCACCTGGGTCTCCAGGACGGCGACGCCGTCCGCGGAGGCCAGGATGGGCTCGCACACCAGCTCGCGCACTTCGGGGATGTCGTCGATCAACGCCGACACCCGATGGACCATGTCCACCAAGGCCCCCTTGTCCACCGGCACCCCGAAGCCGAAGCCATGCAGCAGCGGCGCCCCCTTGGGCGCGTCGATGAGCTCGACGGCCTCGTCCTCGGTGACCGGCAGGACGCGGTAGGCGCGGTCGCCGAGCAGCGTCGAGATGACGCCGGCGAGCCCGAACGAGATGACCGAGCCGAACGACGGGTCGTCCTGCACGGAGATCACGCAATTGATCCCCTTCGGCGCCATCTTCTGCACCTGGACCACGTCGCTGCCCGACAGCGCCGACACGTCCGCATAGGCGCTGCCGACCGCCTCGGCCGACGAGAGGTCCAGGCGCACCCCCATCAGGTCCGGCCGGCGCCGCCAGTCCGCGGCGCGCGCCTTGAGCGCCACCGGGTAGCCGATATTCGCCGCCGCCTCCCGCGCGGACGGCTCGTCCGCCACCTCCACATACGGCACCACGTCGATCCCGTAGCACGCCAGCAGCGCGGTGGACTCGCTGTCGGACAGCAGGCGCTGCCCCCGCTCGGCGAGCCAGCCGTGCACCAAGGCCCGCGCGCGCTCGGTGTCGATGCCGTCCGGCCGTGCCATCGTGGACACGGGCACGTCCAGCCACCGCGCATACCGCCAGGCACGAGCCAGCGACGTGGCCGCCCGCTCCGGGCCCGGGTAGGACGGGACGGAGCCGCGCCCGGGGTTGCCGTCGCCGTCGTGCACCGCGAGCATGTCCGGGATGCCCTCCTCGGCGAGGAACGTCGTCACTATCGGCTTCCCCGACTGCTGCGCGGCGTCGCGCAGCGCGGCCGCGTAGGGTTCCGGCGCCACCGCGATGGGCGGCACGAACACGGCCATGACCGAGTCGACCCACTCCGAACGGACGGCGGCGATCACCGCCTCGGCGAACTCCTCGGGCGTCGCGCGGGCGCCGAGGTCCACCGGGTCCCCGGCCTCGAGCCCCTCGCTGCGGACGGCGTCGGCGGCCAGGACGCCCAACGCCGTCGAGTTGCCGACGATCGCCACCCGCGGTCCGCTCGGCAGCGGCTGATAGGCCAGCACCTGCGCGCAGTCGAAAAGCTGCGCGATGGAATCGACGTGGATCACGCCCGACTGCTCGAACAGCGCGCGCACCGTCGCATCGTCGATCTCCACCCCGGTGGCCGCCAGCGCCGGGGGGACCGCGTGCCGCCCGCTCTTGACCGCGACCACCGGCTTGCCGCGCGCCACCCGGCGGGCGATCCGCGAGAACTTGCGCGGGTTGCCGAAGCTCTCCAGATACAGCAGCACCACGTCGGTGTCCGGGTCGGTGTCCCAGTACTGCAAGACGTCGTTGCCGGAGACGTCGCCGCGGTTGCCGGCCGAGACGAACGTGGACAGTCCGAGACGCCTTTTGGCCGCGCCGTCGAGGATCTGGATGCCCAGCGCGCCCGACTGGCAGAAGAAGCCGATCCGCCCGCGCCCCGGCAGAACGGGCGCCAGCGTCGAGTTGAGACCCACCGCGGTGTCCGTGTTGGCCACGCCCAGGGCGTTGGGGCCCACCACGCGCATCCCGTGCGCGCGGGCGGCCCGCACCAGGCGGCGTTCCTGCTCCTGGCCGTCCGGCCCGGTCTCGCTGAAACCGGCCGAGACCACCACCAGCGCCTTGACCTCCTTGGCCAGGCAGTCCTCGATCACCGCGTCCATGGCCTCAGCGGGGACGGCCACCACGGCGAGGTCGAGATCGTCCGGGACGTCGCGCACCGACGTGTAGGCGCGCACGCCCTGCACCGAGCGGTGCTCCGCATTCACGGGGAACACCGGGCCGGTGAACCCTGCGCCCAGCAGGTTGCGCAGCACCGCGTGGCCCACCTTGGACGGGTCCGTGGAGGCGCCGATCACCGCTATCGACCGCGGCGTGAGCACGTTGCGGACGCTGCGCGCCTCCGCCGCGCGCTCGCGCGCGTTGCGCACCGACAGCAGCGCCTCTGTGGGGTCGATGTCGAACTCCAGGTGCACCACGCCGCCGTCGTAGCTGCGGCTGACCTGGTATCCGGCCTCGCGGAACACCGACACCATGTGCCGGTTCTCGGCGAGCACCTCGGCGACGAACCGTTCGAGCCCGTTCTCGGCCGCGGCGCCCGCGAGATGCTCGAGCAGCACCGGTCCCAGCCCGCGGCCCTGGTGGTTGTCGGCCACCACGAAGGCGACCTCCGCGGACCTGCCGTCGTCGACGTTGTCGAGGCCCTCGTAGCTGCCGACGGCGATGATCTTGTCGCCGAGTTCCATGACCATCCCCACCCTGCGCACGTAGTCGAGGTGGGTGAAGTGCCGGACGTCGCGCGTCGACATGGTCGGGTACGGCCCGAAGTAGCGCAGGTACCGGGTGCGCTCGGACAGCGTGGAGTGGAACTCGACCAGCTTGTCACCGTCGTCGGGCGTGATGGGGCGCATGCGCACGGCGCGGCCGTCCGACGCGAGGACGTCGGCCACCCAGTGCTCGGGATAGTGGTAGACCTTTTCTCCCTCGGCGGGAAGGTCGGCGCCTGCGGGTGCGGGGTTCTCAGTCTCGTGGGTCATCCGGGTCCAGTCCGAGTAGGGGGAATACGTTGTCGCGGGTGTCGGCGATGGCCGCGTCGATACGCGCCAGGTCGCGCTCCGCCTTGTCGATCTGCGTGACCGCGCTCAGGGGCAGCGGGTCCGATCTGCCGTTCCACGGCTCGAAGTCCACGTCGCCGCCGTCGCCCATCGTCTCCGGCGCCTCCGCGCTGAGCATGAGCTCAGGCGACGCCGACGCGGCCACCGCCCGGGCGGCCTCGCGCCATCGTTCCGGCGTCGGAGTGTCCACGGGGACGTCCACGTCGAGCACGGTGGCCAGCAGGTGTGTCCACGACCGCGGCACGACCCGGGTGACGCCGTACCCGCCGCCCCCGGTGGACAGCCAGCGGCCCTCGCAGAGCTCGTCCGCCAGGTCACGGATCGCGCGGAACGCCGCGCGATGCCCGTCGACGGTGAGGTTGAGGTCGGCCAGCGGGTCCTCCCGGTGGCTGTCCACGCCGCACTGGCTGACGATGATCTGCGGACGGAACGCGCGCAGCGCGCCCGGCACCACCGCGTGGAATGCCCGCAGCCACAACGCGTCCGCGGTGCCCGGGAGCACCGCCAGATTCACCGCCGAACCCTCCGCGTCGCCGAAGCCCGTCTCCGCGGGCCAGCCGGTGTTCGGCCACAGCGTCGCCGGATGCTGGTGGATCGACACGGTGAGCACGCGCGGATCCCCGATGAACGCGCGCTGCACGCCGTCACCGTGGTGGACGTCCACGTCGACGTACCCGACGCGGTCGAAGCCGTTGTCCAGCAGCCAGGCGATGGCTATCGCGCAGTCGTTGTAGACGCAGAACCCCGCGGCGTGGTCGGACATCGCGTGGTGCATGCCGCCGCCGATGTTGACGGCCCGGCGCGCCGAGCCGGACGCGATGGCCCGGGCCGCGGCGAGGGACCCGCCCGCGAGGATGGCGCTGGCCTCGTGCATGTGCTCGAACACCGGGTTGTCGTCCGTGCCCAGGCCGTGCTCGACCCGGCCGTGCGGATTGCGCACCGCCGCGATGTACGCGGGCGTGTGCACGCGCAGCAGCTCGCCGTCCGAGGGCTGGGCGGGGCTGACAGTCTCCACCCCGTCGAGCACGCCGAGATCCGTGGCCAGGCGCATGGTCAGGTCCAGGCGTGCGGGATTCATCGGGTGCGTGTCGCTGAGCCGGTAGGACAGGTACTCGTCGGACCAGATGACCGCCGGATCCCCCGGTGCACGCCGCCCGCCCGGCGGCCCGTGGCCGTGGCTTCCGCGCGTCGCGCCGGCCACGCCCGGCTCCGTATGAGGTGACATGCACCTGACGCTACTGCCCGCCGCCGCCCGGTGTGCGCTGCTCGCTCCATCGCCCCCGCTGCCGCGCGGATCCCCGGGCCGCAGCGCGGCCGCCGTCCGGCTCGGATCCCCCGGACCGATCGTCCACATTGGTCTCTCCGGCCGCAGTGGGCGACGATAGACTGGCGAGGACGTGAGGGACAACCTAGTGAAGGATCCGACAGAGTGAAAGATCTGGTGGACACCACCGAGATGTATCTCCGCACCGTCTACGAGTTGGAGGAGGAGGGGGTCGTCCCTCTCCGGGCCCGCATCGCGGAACGCCTCGAGCAGTCCGGTCCCACCGTCAGCCAGACTGTGGCGCGCATGGAGCGCGACGGGCTGATCCGCGTCGGCGCCGACCGCCGCCTCGAACTCACCGATGAGGGCCGGGAGATCGCCGTGTCCGTCATGCGCAAGCACCGGCTGGCCGAGCGGCTGCTGGTCGACGTGATCGGGCTGGACTGGGAGGAGGTGCACGCGGAGGCGTGCCGCTGGGAGCACGTGATGAGCGAGGACGTCGAGCGGCGCCTGATCTCGGTGCTCGGCCGGCCGACCACGTCGCCGTACGGCAACCCCATTCCCGGGCTGCACCAGCTGGGTATCGAGCAGGCGGGCATGGCCACCACCCCCGGGCTGACGCGGCTGAGCGAGCTGCCGCAGGGCGAGTCCACCGCGGTGGTGATCCGCCGGCTGGCGGAGCACGTGCAGGTGGACACGGAGACGCTGGGCGCCTTGCGCGACGTCGGCGTGGTGCCCAACGCGCGCGTCACCGTCCTCGTGGACGGCGACGGCGTGTACATCACCGCCGTCGGCCACGAGTCGTTCCACCTGCCCGATGACCTCGCGCATGCCGTCCAGGTGGAGACGATCGCATGACCGACGGCGGAAACCCGGCACCGATGCGCCTGCTCGTCACCGGCGGTGCCGGGTACGTGGGCAGCGCTTGCGCCACCCTGCTGCTGGAGCGCGGGCATCAGGTGACGGTCCTCGACGACCTGTCCACCGGCAACCGTGACGCCGTCCCCGACGGCGCCGACTTCGTCGAGGGGGACGCGGGCACCGATTCCGCGCGCGTGCTGGCCGCGATGGCGGCGGACGGCCGCGGACCCGCCGACGGGGTGCTGCACTTCGCGGCGATGTCCCTCGTCGGCGAGTCCGTGCAGGATCCGGCGCAGTACTGGCGGCGCAACGTGGTCACCACCCTCGCCCTGCTGGACGCGATGCGCGCCGCCGGGGTGCCGCGCCTGGTGTTCTCGTCGACGGCCGCCACCTACGGCGAACCGCAACAGGTGCCCATCGCCGAGGACGCGCCCACGGCACCGACCAATCCCTACGGCGCCACCAAGCTGGCGATCGACCACGCGATCACCTCGTATGCCACCGCGTACGGGCTGGCCGCGGTGAGCCTGCGGTACTTCAACGTGGCCGGGGCGTACGGCTCCGCGGGCGAGAATCGCGCGGTGGAGACGCACCTGATCCCGCTCGTGCTGCAGACCGCCCTGGGCCACCGCGAGTCGATCTCGGTGTTCGGCCGCGACTGGCCCACCGAGGACGGCACTGCGGTCCGCGACTACATCCACGTCCTCGACCTCGCCGAGGCACATGCGCTGGCCCTCGACCAGGCCTCCCCCGGCGGCCACGCCGTCTACAACCTGGGCAGCGGCTCCGGCTTCTCCGTCCAGCAGGTGATCGACGCCTGCGGGCGCGTGACCGGCCGCGGGATCCCCGTCGTCGACGCCCCCCGGCGCGCGGGCGACCCGGCGGTGCTGATCGCGTCGAGCCGCAAGGCGATCGACGAGCTCGGCTGGCGCCCCTCGCGCACGGGCCTCGACGAAATCGTCGCCGACGCGTGGCGCTACCTGCAGGATCTGGGACCGCGCGCCCGTTCCGCTCCGGAGCGTTAACCTCCGGCGGCCTCACGACGCCGTGCTTGCGGCGGCCCCGTCCTCGCCGCCGCAGGCACGCGCCGGCGGCGAGGACGGCAGCCACGGCACGACCAGCCCCTCCGCCGCGCTCGACTCCACGGCGTACTCGGCGAGCTCACGGATCCGTTCCGGATGCAGGGCCAGCGACAGCGCCTCGTCGAGCAGCCCCGCGAGTCCGTGTCCGGGGCATACCTGCAGGGCGGCGTCGACCGCCACCCCGGCCTCGGTGCCGTCGCCGGCCGCGTAGGCGGTGAACGCGAGCAGGGCGGCCGACTCCGCACGCAGCACGCCCTCCAGACGCCGGGCGAGCATTCCCCACAATCTCCGGGCGGCCACCGCCTTGCCGCCCACCGCCAGCCCCATCGCGGCATCGCGGACCTCGGCGTTCCCGAGCGCCAGCGCCGCCCGCGCCGACTCCCCCACCGACGGCTCGTCGCCGGTATCGACCTGCGCGACGGCGGCCAGCACGTCGTCGAACTCCGCCGCCACCGCCTCGGCGCCGCCGGTGCGCCGGCGTGTGAGGACCCCGCCGGCAATGCGGCCCAGCTCGTCGACGAGGGCCTCCCGCAATTCGAGCGGATCCGGTGACAGTACCGCCTCGATCTCCGCGCGCGAGCCGTGGATGGTGCGCCCGTGGAACACGTGCGTGGCGGTCAGATCGGAGGCGTGCGGGTCCGGCACAGTCCCGCAGCGCTCGCCGTCCGGAAGCTCCGACCACGGCGCGCCGTCGGCGACGGCCGAGGCGACCACGGCGCCCACCACCTCGATCGGCGCGGCGCCGAACCGCATCAGCAACTGCTGCACCAGCCAGTCGTGGCAGGCCTCCGGAACCGCGGGCCCCTCCCAGGCCCCGTCGACGATGACTGCGAGCACGTCGAACGTCTCCTCACGGCGCATGCACCGCAGCCGCTGAGCGAGGTCGTCCACCGCCTCCGGATGCGCCAGCAGCACGGGAAGGTCCTGACGGAGCGCGGCCACCACCTGCCGGCCGGATCCGCCGCCGAGCAGCACGAGGACGAGGGAGTCCTCCGGGACGAAGCCCAGCAGCCCGGGCAGCGCGGCGATGAGGTCGCCGGGGCCTCCGAGCCCGATGCGGTCAGGTTGCGGGGGCGTTCCGTCGCCGTGGCGCTGCGGGGTGTCTGATCTCCATGTGGTCATGCGAACCACCGTGCGCCACCGCACGCCGGCCCCGAACCGTTCCGCCGGACCGTCGCCTGCGGTTATGCAGGAACCTGTGGACAACGGGGCCTGTGCACAACCGCGTGCGGGAGGCCGATCAATCCGCCCGCACGGAGTCGATGGCCTCCGCCAGCAGGTCCGAGAGGTCCTCGGCCGCCGGCGGCCGGCCGTGCTGGTTCATTCCGACCACGAAGATCCGGACATCGTCGACCTGCGCCGCCAGCGTGGTCGACCGCTGTTCGATGGACGGCTCGCCCGCGCCGGAACGCACTTTCTGCTCGTAGGCCACCACGTGGTGATCCGCCACGTCCGGGACGTCGAGGAGGGAACGCGTGATCTTCGACTCCGCGCCGAAGCGGTTGGACTGCACCTTCGTGCAGCCGTCGATGCGTGATTCGAACTCGGTGAGGTCCGTGGGCACGCGTTCGAGCTGCACGGCGATCGTCGTGTTGTCGGCCGCATTGGTCGAGGTGATGACGGCCAGGTCGTCGGGCCCCGGGGGCTGCGAGCCGGGCGCGCACTGCACCGGCCGGGTCCGCGCCCCGCGCTGCTCACCGGACAGGTCCTCCGACGCCGACACCGCGTTGTGATGCGACAGGACCGCAGCGCTGTCGGCGAATCCGGCGGGGAATGCCGCGGGCTGCGGAAGGAGCCTGTCGAGCGCGCCGGGTTGCGCGCCCGGCACCGAGGTGGTCGCCTGCGGCGGCGCTGACGGAGCGGTCGTGGACGGCGTCGCGGGCGCGGTCGTGGTGCCGGGTGCCGCTGCGGTGGGCGGCGCCGGGTGCGCGTCCCCGCCGCCGCCCGCCGCCGGGTACGCCTGGCCGGCGACCGTCGAGCTGCACCCGCCGGCCAGCAACGCCGCCGCGCAGCACAACGCGGCGACGCCGCCGGCAGCGCGGGCCGGGCGTCCCGGACGGCCCGGCCCGCGCCGAATGCCATCGACGACAAAACTTCTCACGCGCTCCTCCGGCCATTCGCGGTTCGCGGTACACATTCCTCACCCCAACCATAGGCACAAGCCGTGCCCGTATCCGGCAGGACATACCCGCACCGCCCCGACCGCACGCCCGCCACCGTCGGACGGGACGGACCTCTACTATGGGGCGCGGGGGCCGGGCCGGTGGACAGCCGGCCGCCGACCGGCGCCGCGGCAGCCTTCCGCGCCCGCCACCTGACACACCCGGAGCCGCACCGGCGCCGGTTGCGGACGCGGAGAGCGCACCGCGTCGAGGAAGGGGATGAACGTGGATCAGGATTCCGGCATGTTCGAGTTGGAGTTCCCGTTGCCGGATGTCACGACGCCCGACGGCAGCGGGCCGGTCCTGCTGCACGCGCTCGAAGGCTTCACCGACGCCGGGCACGCGGTCCGCATCGCCACCGCGCATCTGCTGGACACGCTCGAGTCCGAGCCCGTCGCCACCTTCGACATCGACGCGCTGCTCGACTACCGCTCGCGCCGTCCCGTGATGACCTTCCGGGACAACCGGTTCACCGACTACGCCACGCCGCGCCTCGACCTGCACCGGGTGCTGGACGCGAACGGCGTGCCGTTCCTGCTGCTCTCCGGGTTGGAGCCCGACCTCAAGTGGGACCGCTTCACCGGCGCGGTGTGCGCACTGATCGACGAGCTGGGCGTGGAGCGCACAATCGGCCTCAGCGCGATCCCGATGGCCGTTCCGCACACCCGTCCCACCGGCGTCACCTCCCACTCCGGCAACAGCGAGATCCGCGGCGACTACCACAAGTGGGACGGTGAGATGTCGATCCCCGGCAGCGTCGCCGGGCTGCTCGAGCTGCGCCTGACGGAACTCGAACACCCCACCCTGGGGTTCGCCGTGCATGTGCCGCACTATCTGGCCCAGTCGGACTATCCGGGCTCTGCCGAGAAGCTCCTCGAGTGCGTCATGGAGAACACGGATCTGCAGTTGCCGCTGACAGAGCTGGGCACCGCCGCCGCGCGCGTGCGCGAGCAGATCGACGGGCAGGTGCAGGGCAACGAGGAAGTGGCCGGCGTGGTCAAGGCACTCGAGAACCAGTACGACGCCTACGTCACCGCCGAGGAACGCCGGTCGTCGCTGCTCGCCGAGGAGGGCGACCTTCCCAGCGGCGAAGAGCTGGGCGCCGAGTTCGAGCGTTTCCTGGCCGAACAGTTCGGCGGCAAGTCCGGCGATAATCCCGGGCAACCGTTCGACTCCGGGTCCGGCCGCAGCGGAGGCGAGGCACCGGGCTCCGGGGCCGCCGAGGACGGAACCACAGGTGAGAGTTCCGGTGACGAGGATCCGGACGGCTCCAGGGGCGACTCCGGCGACGGCGACGACCGCCCCCGGACCTGACCCGCGGGCCCCGGCCCCACCCCGGGCCGCGGCGCACCGGTCACCGCATAGGCTGGACGGATGCTGCTCAGCGACCGGATCCCCGTAGACCCCCTCGACGAGGACGCACTCTACGAGCGGTTCTCCCTGTGGGCGGAGGAGTCCGGCATCGCGCTGTATCCGGCGCAGGACGAGGCCGTCATGGAGCTCGTGTCCGGCGCCAACGTGGTCCTGGCGACGCCGACGGGCTCCGGCAAGTCGCTCGTCGCCGTCGCCGCCCATTTCATCGCGCTCGCCCAGGGCCGCCGGACCTACTACACCGCCCCCATCAAGGCGCTCGTGTCGGAGAAGTTCTTCGCCCTGTGCGAGGTCTTCGGCGCCGACAACGTGGGCATGATGACCGGCGACGCCGCCGTCAACGCGGACGCCCCCATCATCTGCGCCACCGCGGAGATCGTGGCCAACCTCGCGTTGCGCGGCGGGGCGGAATCCGACATCGGCCAGGTGGTGATGGACGAGTTCCACTACTACGCCGAACCCGACCGCGGCTGGGCGTGGCAGGTGCCCCTGCTCGAGCTGCCCCGCGCGCAGTTCCTGCTGATGTCCGCCACACTCGGCGACGTCACCGCACTGCGCGAGGACCTCACCCGCCGCACCGGCCGCACCACCGCGCTCGTCGCCGGTGCGGAACGCCCGGTGCCGCTGTCGTTCTCCTACGCGATGACGCCCGTGCACGAGACCATCGAGGAGCTCGTGGCGAACGACCTGTGCCCGGCCTATGTCGTGCACTTCACGCAGGCGGCGGCGCTCGAGCGCGCACAGTCGCTCACCAGCATCAAGCTGGCCGCGAAGGACCGGAAGGCCGAGATCACCGAGGCGCTGGCCGGGTTCCGCTTCAGCACCGCGTTCGGGCGCACGCTGCGGCGCCTGCTGCAGCACGGCATCGGCGTGCACCACGCGGGCATGCTGCCCAAGTACCGCCGGCTCGTCGAACGGCTCGCACAGGAAGGGCTGCTGACCGTCATCTGCGGCACCGACACCCTCGGCGTCGGCATCAACGTGCCCATCCGCACGGTTCTGTTCACCGGGCTGACCAAGTACGACGGCGTGCGCACCCGGCACCTCAAGGCGCGCGAGTTCCACCAGATCGCCGGGCGCGCGGGCCGCGCCGGATACGACACCGCGGGCACCGTGGTGGTGCAGGCGCCCGACCACGATATCGAGAACGCCCGGCTGCTGGCGAAGGCCGGCGACGACCCGAAGAAGCGCCGCAAGGTGCACCGCAAGAAGCCCCCGGAGGGTTTCGTCTCATGGAGCGAGCAGACCTTCGACAAGCTCGTGGCCGCGGATCCGGAGCCGCTGGTCTCCCGCTTCTCCGTCACCAATGCGATGCTGCTCAACGTGATCGCGCGGCCGGGGAACTGCTTCGACGCCATGCGCACGCTGCTGGAGGACAACCACGAGCCCCGCGTCCGCCAGCGCAAACACATCCTGCAGGCCATCCGGCTCTACCGGAGCCTGCTGCACGCGGGGGTCGTGGAACGCCTGGACACGCCCGACGAGGACGGGCGCATGGCCCGGCTCACCGTGGACCTGCAGGCCAACTTCGCGCTCAACCAGCCGCTGTCGCCGTTCGCCCTCGCCGCATTCGAGCTGCTCGACCCCGAGGCGGCCACCTACGCCGCCGACGTCATCTCGGTGGTGGAGGCGACGCTCGACGACCCGCGTCAGGTGCTGCGGGCGCAGCAGCACACCGCCCGCGGCGAGGCCGTGGCGGAGATGAAGGCGGAGGGCATCGAGTACGAGGAGCGCATGGAGCTGCTGGAGGAGGTCACCTGGCCCAAGCCGCTCGAGGACCTGCTGGCGCCCGCCTACGAGACCTACCGGGAGACGCACCCGTGGCTCAGCGAGTTCGCGCTGTCACCCAAATCGGTGGTGCGCGACATGATCGAGAACGCCATGACGTTCTCCGACCTGATCTCCCGCTACGGCCTCTCCCGTTCCGAAGGCACCGTGCTGCGCTACCTCGCCGACGCCTACCGGGCGCTGCGCCAGACGGTCCCCGTGGAGATGCGCAGCGACGAGCTCGACGACATCATCGAATGGCTCGGCGAGCTGATCCGCCAGGTCGATTCCAGCCTTCTCGACGAGTGGGAGGAGCTGGTGGACCCCTCCGCCGCATCCCAGGAGGCGGCGGAGAAGGCCTTCCACGGCGAGACCACGCGGTCGATCACCGCCAACCCCCGCGCGTTCCGGATCATGCTGCGCAACGCCATGTTCCAGCTGGTCCAGACGATCGCGCGCCGGGACTGGGCGGCGCTGGAGCAGTGGGAGTTCGACCCCACGGCCGACGAATGGGCCGAGGCGTTCGCCCCGTTCTTCGCCGAATACGGCGAGATGCTCACCGGCCCCGAGGCGCGCGGGCCGCAGATGTTCAACGCCACCGAGACCACGAACGAGGACGGCGAGCCCACCTGGCGCCTGCGGCAGACGCTCGACGACCCCGACGGAGACCACGGCTGGGCCCTGATCGCCGAGGTGGACCTGGACGCCTCCGAGGACGCCGGCGAGGTGGTGCTGGACACGCTGTCCGTCATCGCAGGGTGAGCGGACGGGCGCGGGTCGCTACTCGGCGTCGCGCCGGCGGCTGATCCGCCGGTTCTCGGCGCGCACGCCCGCCTGCACCTCGCGCTCCGCGCGCAGCCACTCGGGCCTGTCGGCGAGCAGCGCGTCGATCTGCTCGGTGGTGAGCACCTCGTCGACCCCCGCACGGGCCAGGCCCGCGATCGACACGCCCAGCTTCTCCGCGACCACCGGCCGCGGGTGCGGCCCCTGCGCACGCAGATCGGTGAGCCACTGCGGCGGGTTCTGCAGCAGCGCAGCCATTTCCTCACGCGAGACCGTGCCCTCCCGGAACTCGTCGGGCGTGGCTGGAAGGTGGATGCCGAGTTTCTTCGCGGCAGTCGACGGCTTGAGCATCTGGGGTTTCTTGCGCGCGGTCATACCGCAGAGCTTATCCGCCCGCTTCGATCCCGCCCGGGCGCCCGGCCCGGATATCCTCGCCCCATGGCCGACATCGTCGTGGGGATCCTCGCCCTGATCGTGGGCGCCGTGTTCTGCTTCCGCGGGCTCGCCGCCATGCGCGTGGTCATCGCGCTGTGGGGCGCGTTCGCCGGCTTCGCGCTGGGGGCCGGCGTGGTGGCCTCCGCCACCGGCGAGGAGTTCCTCGACACCGGGTGGGGGTGGGCGGTCGGCATCGCCGTGGGGATCGTGTTCCTGCTGCTCGCCTACCTCTACTACGCCGTCGCCGTGATCATCACGATGGCCGCCGTCGGATTCGCGATCGGCGCCGCGGCCATGGTCGCCGCGGGCGCGGAGTGGAATTGGGTCGTGATCCTCATAGGCGTCCTGCTGGGCCTGCTGCTCGCCGCGGTGGCGCTGGCGGTGAGCCTTCCGGCCATCCTTCTCGTGGTGGTCAGCGTGCTCAGCGGCGCGGTGACCATCGTCGGCGGCGTGTTGCTTCTCACCGGCACGCTCGACACCGCCGACTTCCACCAGGCCGCCATCACCGCCGCCATCGACGACGACTGGTGGTGGTTCGTGCTGTACGCGGCGCTGGTCGTGCTCGGTGGGATCGCCCAGGCGCGCGCCTTCAGCCGCTCCCCCGCCACGCGCGAGCAGTGGCGGTCCCGCCGCCCGTGACGGGCGGCGGGGACGCCGTCAATCCCGGAACACCGGCGCCCGGCCCTCTTTGCGCGCCGCCGTGGCCTCCTCGAAGTTCCCGGTGAGCAGGCGGATCAGCAGCTGGCCCAGCCCCTCCTGGTTCATGTGCCGGCCCAGGCTCCCGGCGTCCATGCCCGACCACAACGTGCGCTTGGTCAGCTCGATGCCCGGCCGCGAGAACCCGGCGATCGCCTCCCCCATCGCGAAGCACGTCTCGAGAAGGTCGCCGGGCGGAGTGAGACGCGAGACCAGACCGATCCGCTCGGCCTCCTCGGCGCCCACGTCGCGGCCGGTGAGCATGATCTCCGACGCGCGCGAGGTGCCGATCGCGCGCGGCAGCAGATAGCTCAGGCCGAGCTCGCTGGCGGTGAGCCCGTTGTTGATGCCCGCCGCGCGGAAGTACGCCTCCGTGGAGGCGACGCGGATGTCGGTGGCGAGCGACAGGCACAGTCCGCCGCCGATCGCGGCGCCGTTGATCGCCGAGATCACCGGCTGATGCATCGACCGCAACGTGTTCACCACCTGGTCGAGGATCTCCATGGACCGCAGCGCGATGGTGGCCCGCGTCAGTCCCTCGGTGTGCGGGATGCGGCCCGCGGACTGCTGGTCGGCGCCCGAGCAGAACCCCGTGCCGGCCCCGGTGAGCACCACCGCGCGCACCGAGTTGTCGTTGCTGATGCGTTCGAGCTCCTCCCGCAGCGGGACCATGACATCGAACGCCATCGCGTTCATGCGTTCCGGGCGATTGAGGGTGACGAGGGCGATCTCCGGGCGCGGGCGATCGACGAGGACGAATTCCATTCCCCGACACTACGAAAACGGGGCGCGGATGCGGGTGGTTTCGGCGGCCGGGGATGGCCCCGTCGCGCCCGAAGTCCGAACGCGACGCGGCGGTACGCTGGCCTGGTGCACGACGACACCTCGAGCCCGAGCGGCGGCGCCGCAGACGATGGATCGCTGGAGACGGGCGCCCCTGGCGGCAGCACGCCCGACTCCCCCGCCGGGCCGCGGTTCCGCCTCGCGTTCGTCCCCGGCGCCACCCCGGGCAAGTGGGCACGCGTGTGGGAGGCGCGCTTTCCCGACGTGCCCCTGGACCTGGCCCCCGCCGACACCGGCCCCGCAGTGCAGTCCGTCCGCGCCGGGGAGGCCGACGCCGCGTTGGTGCGCCTGCCCATCGACCGCGAGGGGCTGCACGTGATCCCCCTCTACACCGAGGCCACGGTGGTGGTGATGCCGAAGGATCACGTGCTGACGCTCGACGAGTCGCTCACCCCCGATGACCTCGCCGACGAGATCGTCCATCATCCGCTCGACGACGTGCTCGACTGGAACTCTCCGCCCGGGATCCCGTCGTATCAGCGCCCCGAGACCACACAGGACGCACTCGACCTGGTGCTGGCCGGTGTCGGCCTGGTGGCGCTCCCCCAGTCGCTCGCTCGTCTGCTCCACCGGAAGGGCCTCGTGCACCGCCCGCTCGAGGAGGACGCGAACCCAGTGCCGGACCTCGTGAGCGGCCCCGGAGACGCCGGCGGGGCGCCCGGCGACGATCGCGGACGTATTGCGCACTCCCCGGTGGCCCTTGTGTGGCGCGAGGACCGCTCGACGGAGTTGATGGACGAGTTCATCGGGATCGTCCGCGGACGCACCGCCAACAGTTCACGCGGCACCGGCGGCCGTGCCCAGCGTGCCCGCGACGACACCGGCGGCAAGGGCTCCACCGGCGGCACGGGCTCCGCCGGCCGTAAAAAGACCGGCGGCGGCAAGGCGGCCGCGGGCGGTGCCAAATCCGGAGGCGGAAAGCGGGCCACCGGCCCGCGGCGGGGCAGGCCGGCGGGGCGGCCGAAACGCGGTCGCCCGCGGGGACGCCGCTGAGCGGGATTCCGTCAGTCCACGCTGTGCGCCCGGCCCGCGGGCGTGCAGGAAGCCAATTCGGTTGCCAGAGAGCGGAAGTCGTCGTGTCTGCCGGTCGATTTCCGGTACACGAGCCCGACGGTGCGGCCCGGCGCCGGATGTGCGAACCGGGCCGTCGCCAGGCCGCCGCGCGTCGTCTCCGCCGACACCGCCGACTCCGGCACCAACGTGACTCCGAGCCCGCCCGCGACGCACTGCACGACGGTGGCGAGCGACGTGGCGCGGGTATCACCCAGCGCGGGTGTGGCGCCCACGAGCCGGCACAGGTCCAGCGTCTGATCACGCAGGCAGTGCCCCTCGTCGAGCAACAGCAGCGGCAGGTCGTCGAGCACGTCGGCGGACAGATCGTCCCGGCCCGCCAGCGGATGGTCCCGGGGAACGACGAGCACGAAGTCCTCGTCGAACAGCGGGATCTCCACCAGACCTGCGGCGCCGGACGGGAGGGCGATCACCGCGACGTCCAATCCGCCGCCCCGCAAGGCGTCGAGAAGCCGCTCGGTCTGGTCCTCCACCAGGTGCGGGTGCAGGTCCGGGTAGGCGGCACCGAGCGCGGGCAGCGCCGCGGGCAAGACGTACGGCGCCACCGTGGGGATCATCCCGATGCGCAGGCCGCCCACCATGCCGCTGCCGATCCCCGCGGCGGCGGTCACGAACCCGTCCACCGCCTCCAGCGCGGCGAGCGCCTTGCCGAGGAGCTCACGGCCCGCGTCGGTGACGAGGACTCTACGGGTGCTTCGTTCCATGAGCACAACGCCGAGACCCGCCTCCAGGGACGCGAGCGCCTGCGACAGAGTGGGCTGACTCACGCCCAGACGCTGTGCCGCTGTGCTGAAGTGGCGGTACTCGGCCACCGCGACGAACGCCCGTAGCTGGGCCACCGTGGGGCGATAGGATTCATCGATCACGCCAATGAGTGTACATGCACCTAGAGGCTTTACCTTTTCGCATTTCTGATGCATAGTGGTGAAGGGAGTTCGGAGCAGGTCGGACGACCAGGAAAGTCTGCGACGTGTTGTGCACGTCGCGGCGGACCCCGTCCTCCGATCCCGAACCTTCGCCCGGCGCACCCACGTCGGCACCGACGCGGCGGACACCCCGCCGCACCACAACGACAAAGGAGTTATCCCAGTGGCTCTCCTCACCATCGGCGACCAGTTCCCCTCCTACAGCCTCACCGCGCTCATCGGTGGCGATCTGTCCCAGGTCGACGCGCAGCAGCCCGAGGACTACTTCTCCACCGTCACCAGCGACGATCACGCCGGCAAGTGGCGCGTGGTCTTCTTCTGGCCCAAGGACTTCACCTTCGTGTGCCCCACCGAGATCGCCGCCTTCGGCAAGCTCAACGACGAGTTCGCCGACCGCGACGCGCAGGTTTTGGGCGCCTCGGTGGACAACGAGTTCGTTCACTTCCAGTGGCGTGCACAGCACGACGACCTCAAGACCCTCCCCTTCCCCATGCTCTCGGACCTCAAGCGCGAGCTGGTCGAGGCCACGGGCGTGCTCAACGCCGACGGCGTCGCGGACCGGGCGACCTTCATCGTCGACCCCAACAACGAGATCCAGTTCGTCTCCGTGACGGCCGGCTCGGTGGGCCGCAACGTCGACGAGGTTCTGCGCGTCCTCGACGCCCTGCAGTCCGACGAGCTGTGCGCCTGCAACTGGAAGAAGGGCGACCCGACCATCGACGCCGGCGAGCTGGTCAAGGAAGCGCTCTGAGCATGAGCATCGACAACCTGAAGAACTCACTGCCCGAGTACGCCAAGGACCTCAAGCTCAACCTGAGTTCCCTGTCACGTTCCACGGAGCTCACCGAGCAGCAGCTGTGGGGCACCATGCTCGCCACTGCGGCGGCGAGCAAGTCGGCCACCGTGTTCTCCGAGATCTCCGACGAGGCGCGCGGGCACCTCTCGGACACCGCGTTCGACGCGGCCCTCGGCGCCGCCACCATCATGGGCATGAACAACGTGGCCTACCGTGCCAAGTCGTTCCTCGGGAACGACTACACGCAGGTGAAGATGGGGCTGCGGATGAACATCATCGGCAACCCCGGCGTGGAGAAGGCCGACTTCGAGCTGTGGTCGCTCGCGGTCTCCACCATCAACGGCTGCCACGACTGCACTGCCGCGCACGACGCCACCGTCCGCAAGGAGGGGCTCACCAAGGAGCAGGTCTGGGAGGCCGTCAAGGTCGCCGCGACCATGGCGGGCGTCGCCCAGGCCATCGAGATCGAGGCGGCCAAGTAGCGCCTGCCGCGCGGCGCCGCCACCAGGCGTCGCGCACGGCGCCGACGGCCCCGCACCTCACGAGGGTGCGGGGCCGTCGGCGTCTCCGCGTCCGCCGCGACGTGTACGCGCCTCGTCGTCCGCGTCGGCCGGATCGACGGAGGTGACCCGCACCGCGATCTCCTCGCCCAGCTCCACGCCGGGCACCAACGGCAGCCTGTCCCCGCTCCAGAACCTCCCCGGGTCGTACCAGCCCGCGTCCCGCGCGCCGCGCAGCAGACCCATCTGCTCATAGGTGTGCGCGACGACCTGCGCGCAGTAGGCGCTCTCCCAGGTCGCGCTCTGCGAGTCCCCGCCGCTGCCGCGGAAAGGCCGGCGCGGCACGCGGCCGCGGAACCAACGCGAGGCCAACCGGGCCGTCGACGGGAACGGCGTGCCGTCGAGCCGTGCGATGGTGCGCAGCAGCGCATCCTCCTGCGTATCCGTCACGTCCACGCTGATCTGCCGGAGCCACGCGCGCTGCCCGTAGCGGTGCGCCCACACCCGGACGGCGTCCCGCAGGTCGTGCAATTGGACTCCGCGGTGGCGCGTGCCGGTCCACATGTCCGGGAGCGACCTGCCCATCTCGGCGTGCCACAGCAGCGGCGGAAGATCTTCGAGCACCACCGCCATGCCGACGTGATTGACCGGGCTGTTGGTGAGCGCGCGGATCGCTTTGTCCGCGCCGGAGGCGCCGCGGAAGATCCAGATGTCGCCGGTGCGGGCGGCCCCGGCGGCGTCCTCGACGGAGATGCCGTTCTCGTGCAGTGCCATTCCGCGATCCTGCCACGGCTCCGGGCCACCGGCGGCGTGGCGACCGGAAAACCTGCGGCCCCACGACCTGCGGTCCGGTTAACCTACGCATGCGGCAACGGCATCGGATTCGGATTCGGATTCGGCTTCGGCTTCGGCTTCGGCTTCGGCTTCATCGTCGACGGCCATCGACGGCCGGCGAGCACCACAGGAGGGCGGCAATGCGCAAGGGCACTGTGTGGAAGGCGCTAGGGCTGGCGGGCGCGGCCGGCGTCGTGGCGTCGGGCGTGCTGGTCGTCCGATCGGAACGGTCCCGGCGCGCCTACTCCCCCGACGAGATCCGCGAGCGCCTCCATCAACGGCACGCGCGTGCGGCGGCTTCGGAGACGGCCGCGGTGCCGCTTGTCGCCGAAAGGCGCCGGCCCCTGACCGCGGCGCGCCGGGCCCTGACCGCCCTGCGCCGGCGGCGCCGCTGACCAACGGCGACCTGCCGCGCTCCCCCGGTGATCACGAGTCCCCGGTGACCACGCGCACGGGGGGACCTTGTGCGGGGCGCCCGATTCCTCCGGCGGCTCCTCGCCCGCCGCGGCCACGGCCTGCCATATCGCCTCGGCGCCGAGCTCCTCCGGCTGCTGTGCGACGTCCGCGTTGATCGTCCCGCCTTCCACCGCGGCCAGCCCCTGCGGTGTGCCGTCGAATCCGACCACCTTCACGTCAGTCCCGGCACGCCCGCCCAGGGCCTTGACGGCGCCCAGCGCCATCTCGTCGTTCGCCGCGAACACGCCCCGGACATCCGGGTGCGCCTGCAGCAGGTTGGACATCACGTTGAGCGCCTTCGTCCGGTCGAAGTCCGCGGGCTGGCGCGCCACCACCTGGATCTGCGGGAACTTCGCGATCTCGGAGTCGAAGCCCTCGCTTCGTTCACGCGCGGCCGACGTGCCCGGCGTGCCCTCGAGCACCACCACCGGGCCCGACCCGACCACCCGTGCCAGCTGCTGCGCGGCCAGACGTCCGCCCTCGACGTTGTCCGAGGCGACGGTGGTGACCACGACCCCTCCGCTCGGAGCCCGGTCCAGCGCGATCACCGGGATGCCGGCGGCGCTGGCGGCGCTGACGGAAGGCACGACGGCGTCGGAGTCGACCGGGTTGACGATGATGACGTCGCTGCTACGGGCGATCGCATTCTGCACGTCGTTGGCCTGCCGGGTGGCGTCCGAGCCCGCATCGGTCACCGACAGCTCCACGCCCTGGGCCGCCGCCTCCCGCTGCGCGCCGTCCCGCACCCCGACGAAGAACGGGTTGTTGAGCGTGGACAGGGACATCGCGATCCGCACCTGGCCGCCCGCGCCCGAGCCCTGCCTGGCCACGGCTCCCCAGATCGCGCCGATCAGCACCAGCACCAGCACGATCGCGCCGCCGCGGCGGACCGCCTTGGTCCGCAGAATACCGCCGCGCGCGCCCGACCGACGGCGGCGGCGCAACGTGTCGAACAGCACCGCCAGAGCGATCACCGCGCCGATCACGAACTGCTGCCAGAACGCCGAGACCTCCAGCAGGTTCAGGCCGTTGCGGAGCACAGCGAGGATCAGCGCGCCGACCAGGGTGCCGATGGCCGTGCCCGCCCCGCCGACCAGGCTGGCGCCGCCGATGACCACGGCGGCGATCGCGTCGAGTTCGTAGCCGGTACCGGCCTCCGGCTGGGCGGACGCCAGCCTGGCCGCCAGCAGGATGCCGGCGACCGCGGCGAACAGCCCGGACAGCGCGTAGATGAGCAGCTGCTGGCGCGACACGCGGATGCCCGCCAGCCGCGGATCCGGTCCAGCGTCCCGCGCCCCGGGTCTGCGGGCGGAGCGGGGTCGTTCGGGTTCTCCGGCACCGTCGTCATCCTTCCGTCACCGCGAGCGCCATGACCCGCTCCTGGGTTGCGTCAGCGCCGGAGAGCTCCCCGCGGATGCGCCCGTCCGCCATCACGAGCACGCGGTCGCTGAGCCCCAGCAGCTCCGGAAGGTCGCTGGAGATCACCAGGATCGCTGCGCCCTGCGCGGCGAGCTCGCCGATGAGCGAATAGATCTCGGCCCGCGCGCCCACGTCGATCCCGCGGCTCGGCTCGTCGAGGATCAGCACGCGCGGGCGTGCCATCAGCCACTTGCCGATCACGATCTTCTGCTGGTTGCCGCCGGAGAGCGTCATCGCGGGCTGGACCATGCTGTGCACCTTGATGCCCATCCGCCGCACCGATGCGATGGCCTGACCGCGCTGCCCGCGGCGGTCCACCAGCCCCATGCGGGTGCGCTCGGCCAGCGTGGCCAGGCACAGGTTCTCCTGCACGGACGCGCCGAGCACGAGCCCCTGCCCGGCGCGGTCCTCGGGAACCAAGGCGATGCCCGCCCGGTAGGCGGCGACGACGTCGCCGCCGCGCACCGGAACGCCGGCCACGGAGACGCTCCCCTCGTCGTAGTGGTCGGCGCTGAAGACGGCACGCGCCACCTCCGTGCGGCCGGAGCCGACGAGCCCGCCGATGCCGACCACCTCACCGGCCCGCACCTCCAGTTCCACGCCCTCGAACCGGCCGGCGCTGGACAGCCCGGCGACCCGCAGCACCGGACCACCCACCGGGTTCTCCCGCGGCGGGTACTGCTGATCGATGGTCCTGCCCACCATCAGCCGCACCAGCTCGGCCACGCCGGTGTCGGCCGGCACCTCGCCCACCTTCCCCCCGTCCCGGAGCACCGTGACCCTGTCGCCGATCCGGGCGACCTCGTCGAGCAGATGCGAGATGAACACGACGCCGACGCCGCGCGCGCGGAGGTCCTCGACGATCGCGAACAGCGCGTCGACCTCGCCCGCGCTGAGGACCGCCGTCGGTTCGTCCATGACGAGGACGCGCGTGTCGATGCTGAGGGCCTTGGCGATCTCCACCAGCTGCCGCTGCGCCACGCCCAGGTCCGACACGGTGGCATCCGCGTCGATCGCCAGGCCGGCCTCGTCGAGGAGTTCCCGGGCCCGGCGGTGCATGGTCCGCACATCGATGATCCCCAGCCTGCGCGGCTGCCTCCCCAGAAAGATGTTCTCGGCGACGGTGAGCTGCGGGACCAGCGACATCTCCTGGTGGATCGTGGAGATGCCCAGCGCCTCGGCGTCCCCCGGCCCGCGCAGGCGCACCGGGCGCCCGTCCACACGCACCTCGCCCCTGTCCGGCCCCGCATCACGCCGTCTCCAGCTGCGCGGCGGTGGGCATGGCGGACTGCGCCCCGGCACCCGTCACCGCGAAGGCCGCCGCGCGCACCGCCCAGCGCACCGCGTCGTCCAGCGTCGCGCCGCGCACGAGGGCGTCGGTGAGGGCTCCGCAGAAGGTGTCGCCGGCGCCTGTCGGGTCCACCACCGCCGGGACCCGCACCGCCGGCACGTGCACCCGCGTGTCTCGCTCCACGAGCAGCGCACCGTCGGCGCCGAGCGTCACCACCACCGCGCGGGGGCCGTCCACGCCCGAGGCGAGCGCCGCGGCACCGTCGACGGACTCCGGTTCGGGCGCCCCGGCGATCGCGCCGAGCTCGGAGCGGTTGACGATGAGCACGTCCACCCGCGCCATCACCTCCGGCGGCACCGGCCGCACCGGCGACGGATTGAGGATCACCCGGCCCCCGGCGAGACGGACGGCCTCGACCACCGCTTCCTCCGGGATCTCCAGTTGGCACACGACCGCGGCCGCCCGCGCCAGCGACTCCCGCGCCGCGCGCACGTGCGACGCGGTGAGCAGGCTGTTCGCCCCCGGGGAGACGACGATCATGTTCTCTCCGGACTCGTCGACCACGATGAGCGCCGCCCCCGACCCGCTGCGCGCGGTGGAACCGAGATGGTCGACCTGGACGCCCTGCGCGGTCAGCGCCGCCCGGATGCGCCGGCCCGCCGGATCATCGCCGACGCTCCCCACGAGCGCGACGCGGCGCCCCAGCCGCGCGGCGGCGACCGCCTGATTGGCGCCCTTGCCACCGACCGACTCGCCGGTGTCCCCGCCCAGCACCGTCTCCCCCGGCGTCGGCAGCCTGGGCACGCGCGCCGTCGTGTCGAGGTTCGCCGAGCCGACGACCACGATCTCCGCTGTCCGTCCCGGGTGCTTGTTCTCGGCCATGCGGTGCACCTCCAGCCTCACCCCGTTCGGCGCGTGCTCCGCGGCCGCCCGGCGTCGGTAGACGAGTCGGCCGTAGTCAAACACGGATCCGGCTCCCGCGCGCGCGTCTCACGTCAGTTCGCATGCACCATGCACGCCGCCGCCCCGCCCGGCGCACGCGGCGCCGCGCCGATCACGTCACACGCGGGCACGGCCGATCACCACCGGTCGCCCGGCACCGTTAGCCTGGAATGGAGATGACTCCGAAGCAATCGCCGCCCGCCGGCGCCCCAGCATCACGCCGCCGCCGCGGCGGACGCCGGCGGCGCGGCCCGCAGGGAGCCTCCGGCGCCCCGGACGCCCCGTCCCGCGACCAGGGAGCCCGCGACCAGGGAGCCCAGCCCCGTGACGACGGCCCCGAGGCCACCGCGCTCAGGCGCGAGCTCCGCGCGCGACTCGATTCGGTGATGCTGCGCGACGAGCGCCGACTGCGCCGCCGCATCGATTCCGCGCCGGCCATCGCGGACCTGGCCGCCGCGGAAGAGCAGGTCACCGCCTCGCAGCACCGCGTCGAGCGCCGCCGCGCCTCGGTTCCCGCTGTCACCTACCCCGAGGCGCTACCGGTGAGCGCACGGCGCGAGGACGTCAAGAAGGCGATAGCGGACAACCAGGTGGTCATCGTCGCCGGCGAGACCGGCTCCGGCAAGACCACCCAGCTGCCGAAGATGTGCCTGGAGCTGGGCCTGGGCGTCCGCGGCCTGATCGGGCACACCCAGCCGCGCCGCATCGCGGCGCGCACGGTCGCGGAGCGGGTGGCCGAAGAACTGGACCGGCCGCCGGGCGACACCGTCGGATACACCGTGCGCTTCACCGACCACGTCACCGACGACACCCTGATCAAGGTGATGACGGACGGCATCCTCCTCAACGAGATCCAGCGCGACCGGATGCTGCGGCGCTACGACGTCCTCATCATCGACGAGGCCCACGAGCGCAGCCTCAACATCGACTTCATCCTCGGGTACCTCAAGCAGCTGCTGCCCCGGCGCCCCGACCTCAAGGTCATCATCACCTCGGCCACCATCGATCCCGAGCGGTTCGCCGAGCACTTCGCCGTCGATGGCGCACCGGCGCCCATCATCGAAGTCTCCGGGCGCACCTTCCCCGTCGAAATGCGGTACCGCCCGCTCACAGTGGAGCGCGGCACCACCGATGCACCGATGCTCGTCGACCGCGATCCGCTCGACGCGATCGGCGAGGCCGTGGACGAGCTCGTCGCCGCCGGGCCGGGCGACATCCTGGTGTTCCTCGCCGGGGAGCGGGAGATCCGCGACACCGCCGACGCCCTGCGCGACCGCCGATACCGCAACACCGAGATCCTGCCCCTGTACTCGCGGCTCTCGGCCGCCGAGCAGCACCGCGTGTTCTCCGCCCACACCGGGCGGCGCATCGTGTTGTCCACCAACGTGGCCGAGACCTCGCTGACCGTCCCCGGGATCCGGTATGTCATCGACCCTGGCACGGCCCGGATCTCCCGGTACTCGGTGCGGACCAAAGTCCAACGGCTGCCGATCGAGCCGATCTCCCAGGCATCCGCGCGCCAGCGCGCCGGCCGGTGCGGGCGCGTCGCGGACGGAATCTGCATCCGCCTGTACTCCGAGGAGGACTTCGAGGCGCGGCCGGCCTTCACCGAGCCGGAGATCCTGCGCACCAACCTCGCCGCGGTCATCCTGCAGATGACCGCGTTGGGCCTCGGCGACCTCGCCGCGTTCCCCTTCGTCGAACCCCCCGACCCCCGCGCCGTCCGCGACGGCTTGACGTTGCTGGAAGAGCTGGGTGCCATCGTCCGCACCACAGGGGCCGGGTCCGGGGCGCCGCAACGGCTCACCGACACCGGCCGTGCTCTCGCGCGGCTGCCGGTGGATCCCCGGATGGGCCGCATGCTGCTCGAGGCACAGCGCACCGGCTGCCTTCGCGAGCTGCTGGTCATCGTCTCCGCGATCTCGATGCAGGACGTACGGGAGAGGCCTGCGGACCATCAGCAGGACGCCGATGCCAAGCACGCCAGGTTCGCCGTCAAGGGGTCCGATTTCCTCGCCAGGCTGCGTCTCTGGGAGTACCTGGGTGAGCAGCGCAGAGCGCTCGGCTCGAGCGCATACCGCAGGATGTGCAAGTCGGAGTACCTGCATTTCATGCGCATCCGCGAATGGCAGGACCTGCACGGTCAGCTGCGCCAGATCGCGCGCGAGATGGGGTGGCAGGCCAACGAGGCACCCGCGTCGGAGGACACGATCCACCAGGCACTGCTGTCCGGCCTGCTCTCGCACATCGGCGCCCGCGACGGCGACAAGCGCGACTACCTGGGTGCCCGCGGAGCACGGTTCGCGATCTTCCCGGGGTCGAGCCTGTTCAAGGGCCAGCCGCGGTGGGTGATGGCCGGCGAACTGGTGGAGACGTCCCGGTTGTGGGCGCGCGAGGTGGCGCGCATCGAGCCCGAATGGGTCGAGAAGCTGGCACCGGACCTGGTCAAGCACGCCTACTCCGAGCCGCATTGGTCGATCAAGCACGCCGCGCCGATGGCCTACGAGAAGGTCACGCTCTACGGAGTCCCCCTGGTGGCGCGGCGGCTCGCCCCATACGGCCGCGTGGACCGGGAGGCCTCGCGCGATCTGTTCATCCGCCACGCACTGGTCGAAGGCGAGTGGCGGACCGATCACGCCTTCCTCGAACACAACAGGTCGCTGCTCGAGGACGCGCTGGACCTGGAGGACCGGGCACGGCGGCGCGACATCGTCGTCCGCGACGACGACCTCTTCGACTTCTACGACCGCAGGCTGCCCGCCGACATCGTCTCCGGACGCCATTTCGACTCCTGGTGGAAGAAGGCGCGGCGGACCGATCCGACGCTCCTGGACTTCACCGCGGACACCGTCACCAACGAGGACGCCGGAGCCGTCGCGGGCGCCGACTATCCCGACGCGTGGCAGCAGGGGCAGATCCGCCTGGACCTGGACTACAGGTTCGAGCCCGGCCACCCGGAAGACGGTGTGACGGTGCGGATACCCGTGGAACTCCTCCCCCAGGTCCGATCGGCGGGCTTCGACTGGCTTGTGCCGGGGATGCGCGAGGAACTGGCGACCACGCTGATCCGATCACTGCCCAAACAATTGCGGCGGTCCGTGGTACCCGCCCCGGACTTCGCCGCGGCGGCCCTCGCGCGTGTCAGGCCCCGGTCCGAACCTTTGGTCAATGCGCTGGCGCGGGAGCTCTCGCAGCTCGGATCCTGCCGTATCGCGCCCGGCGACTTCCGGACCGACTCCCTGCCGGACCACCTGCGCGTCAGCTTCGCCGCGGTCGACCGTCGGGGCCGCGAACTCGGACGTTCCACCAGCCTCGCCGAGCTGCGCGGCAGCCTGGCGGGCCACATCCGCGACACCACCGTGCGGGACGGCCAGGAACACGCCCGGCCGGCGGCGACGGTGTGGACGTCCGAGACTCTCGGCGAAGTGCCCGAGCAGGTGGTCAGCGAGGTCGCGGGCCAGAAGGTAGTCGGCTTCCCGACGTTGAGTGTCGACACCCCGGCGACGCCGGGCGCGCCCGCCGCGGTTGCGGTGACCGTGGTGTCGACTCGCCCGGAACAGGCGGCGGCGATGCGCACCGGTACGCGCCGGCTCCTGCTCAACTCCGTTCCGGGGCTGGGCAAGCGCCTGCTTTCTGTCTTGTCGACGGCGGACCGGCTGGTCGCCGGGCAGTACCCGTTCGGCGGGCCCGACGGGCTGGTCGACGATGTGCACGAGTGCGCTGTGGACGAGGCGATGATGCGCGCGGGCGGGCCGGTCCGTGATCCGGATGCGTTCGAACGGCTGAAGGCCGCCGTAGGACCGAGTGCGCGTGCGGCCGCGCCGGGGATCGCCGCGTCAGCCGTGGAGATCGTCCGCTGCTGGGGAAATCTGCAGTTGACGATCGACGAAGCGGCGGCTTCCCCGGCGGTGGCCGAGGCGACGGTGGAGGACGTGCGCCAACAGCGTGCCGATCTGGTCCGGCCTGGCTTTCTTCTGGAGGCGGGTAGTGCGCGGGCGGCGCAGATCCCGCGGTACCTGCGGGCCGCGGCGATGCGCCTGGAATCCGCGCCGTCCGCCGGTGGACGTGAGAACCAGGGCATGGACGTCCTCGACCGGGTCTACGGCGCGCTGGAACGCTACCTCGAGAGCTGCCCGCCCGGGGTCGCCGAGTCGTCGGCGGTCCAGGACGTGTTCTGGATGATCGAGGAGCTGCGCGTGGGTCTTTTCGCGCAGAAAATGGGGACTGCGCGGCAGGTGAGCGAGAAGCGCATCATGCGCGTCATCGGCACGCTGCCGCGGTGACGACCGCCGCCGGGGTCACCGCGCGGGCGCCGGCGCCTCGGTTGCGGAATCGCCGACGCCTTCACGGTGCTGCCGCAACTCTTCGATGGCGGTTTCGAAGTCTTCCGCCGAGCTGAACGACCGGTAGACGGACGCGAACCTGAGGAATGCGACTTCGTCGAGGTCGCGGAGCGGGCCGAGGATCGCCAGTCCCACTTCTTGGCTCGGGACCTCCGGCGAGCCGGTCGCACGGATCGTCTCTTCAACCGTCTGCGCGAGAAGGTGCAACGCGTCGTCGTCGACATGCCTGCCCCGGCAGGCGCTTCGGACGCCGCGCACGACCTTGGCCCGGCTGAACGGCTCCTTCACACCGCTGCGCTTCACGACGTATAGAACGGCGGTCTCCACAGTCGTGAACCGTCGTCCGCAATCCTGGCACTGCCGTCGGCGTCGAATGGCCTGGCCCTCGTCGGCTTCGCGCGAATCGACCACACGGGACTCGGGGTTCCGGCAGAACGGACAGTGCATGGGGGCTCCTTCGTCGCTGCACTCCATGCGCGACGCAGTCACACTGCCCCGGGGACGCCCTTCCTGGTGCACGCGCATATCAGCTAGCGGTCACTTTCTCCACGCCGATAATACGGGAAGGCCCGGAGCAGACCGACGCCGCCGATAGTCCGGGTGCAACGACACCGCCACGCACTGCACCCTGCATGCGGTTTCACTGCGCATGCGCCCACGGCACAACGAGGCTCTGGCCCGCACGGACCGCCGCACCGTCGAGTCCGTTGAGCGCGATGATGCGCTCCACCATCCGACCGACGGGGACCTCCGGCGCCGCATCCCGTGCTATCGAACTGAGCGTGTCACCGCCGGCGACCTCTACCGTGGTCACGTCGTCGGGCATCGTGGTCGCATCGATCGACCGCACCTGCGCCGCCACGAAGATGACCACAGCGAGCAGCAGTGCGATCGCAACCGCCGCCGCCAGCCCGCGCCTCTCCGTCACCCCGGCTGCCGGGGCATGCCGCGCCGTCGACATCCGAACGGCGCGCCGCGGCAACGCTGCCGGAGTACCGGCGGGACGCCGCCACGCATCCGTCCTGTCGATGCCCCGCCGGCGGCCGGTCCGCGGACGCTCAGGTGGTGCAGTCCGTACCGGCACCGGGTACCCGCCCAACACGCGCCCCGACGTACCCCGACGCTCCGCCACAGCATTCATGCCAGCCTCCCGTTTCCGCCGTAGGTGCATCCGCACCGGCTTCTGCGTACCGATCCGGTCGTCCATCGCCGCGAGTCCTGGGAGATCCTGCGTGCGACGCCGGAGATGTTTAGCACTGTCGTTCGTTCGCATGTGCATTCTATCGCCTTTGCATTCGATAGATCAACTGTTCGATCGGATTCGATGCCCACGCACCGCACACCGCGCACCGCGCACCCCGCCGCACGCCCGATCGCGCACCCCGCCGGACGCGGTCGCGACAGACGATTCGAGACTCCGTTCGATGTACACACGTTCGGGTTGTATCAGCCAGAGCCGACAGATCCTGACCTGCACGCCCGCCACCTGCAGCGACGCATACGAATCCGACGACGGACGACGGTCCCGCCGTAACGGGACACGCGTCGAACAGATGTTTGTCGATTCGAGCGATCGGCGCTACATTCGAATCAGGCCGGAGCTTCTCCGTGGGGCGAAATACTCCGTGGGGTCGAGCGGGGATCGACCGGAGGGATCCTCGCAATGGATCCGCAGCTGGGACCGCACGCCGCACCGAACACGTACGGACGCCGTGCGGAACCGGGGCGGATCCCGAACGGGAGCACACCGGCGGATTGGGATTGCCGCGAAACAGCAGGGAGGACCTGGATCAATGCCTAAGAGAGACTTCAATGTGGCGATGGACGGCGGGCGGCCGTCCATCGAATCACTCACCGACCGTCAGCGCCGGGTGCTCGAGGTGATCCAGACATCGGTCCGCGAGCGCGGCTACCCACCGAGCATCCGCGAGATCGGCGACGCGGTGGGGCTGGCCTCCACATCATCGGTGGCGCACCAGCTGCAATCACTCGAGAAGAAGGGCTTCCTGCGCCGGGACCCCAATCGTCCGCGCGCGGTGGACGTCCGAGGGATCACACCGCTCCGGTCGGCGGAGGATTCAGCGGACTCCGGCGGCGCGGCCGACGGCGCCGAGGCACCCTCGCGGCCCGAGCCCACCTTCGTTCCGCTGGTGGGCCGGATCGCCGCCGGCGGACCGATCCTCGCCGAGCAGAATCAGGAGGACGTCTTCCCGCTGCCCAAGGAGCTGGTGGGCAACGGAACATTGTTCATGCTCAAGGTCGTCGGCGAGTCGATGGTGGATGCGGCGATCTGCGACGGCGACTGGGTGGTGGTGCGTCAGCAGAGCGTCGCCGACAACGGCGACATCGTCGCGGCGATGCTCGACGGCGAGGCCACAGTGAAGACCTTCAAGCGGGACCGGAAGAACGTCTGGCTGATGCCGCACAATCCTCATTTCACCCCGATCCACGGCAACGACGCGACCATTCTCGGCAAGGTCGTCACCGTGATGCGGAAGGTGTGACCCGTTGACGAGATCGAGTGCATCGTCCGGCGGCGAGCCAGGCGACTCGGCAGTGGACGTGATCGAACAGGCCGCGCGCGAGGGCCGGCCCACGGTGACGATCCGCCGCCAGCTGCAGTGGCCGGACACCGACGCGTCGGGACACCAGCACTTTTCGATAGTGCGCCAGTGGGCGGAGGAGGCCGAGGGAGAGTTCCTCGAGTCGATCGGCCGTCCGGAACTGCTCAAACGCCTTCCGCGCGTACGGTATGAGGCCGACTTCCGGCAGCGCATGTGGCTGCGTGAAACCCTCGAGGTGCGCTTCGCCGTGGTCGCGGTGGGCACCACTTCGGTGACCTATCGATTCGCGATGACCGGGGCACGGGGAACGGCCGCCGACGGAACCATGATCGCCGTCCACACCGACGGAAGCGAGGGCGGCCCCGTGCCGTGGCCCGACGACCTGCGCGCGGCATTCTCCGGGCCCCACCGCGCGGACCGCGGCAGGACGGGGGTACCGGGAACCTCCGAAGGCTAGCCGCCGACGGAGTACTGTGCGAGAGCCGCCGCCAGTGCGCGCGGGACCTCCGCGCGCACTTCCGTCCCCTCGGCGCAATGCCGTTCCAAGCTCACCGTGCCCTCGGCGTGGATCCGTGCGACGAGGTCTCCGCGTGAATATGGGACCAGCACCCCGACCTCCACCCCCGGCCCCGGGAGCAGTTCCGTCAGGTTCGAACGCAGCGCCTCGACGCCCTCGCCGGTACGCGCGGAGACGAAGTGCGCGCGGTCGAGCACGCCGCGCAGCCGCGTGAGCTCCACCGGGTCCGCGGCGTCGATCTTGTTCACCACCAGCAGCTCCGGCGGCGCGTCCGCCCCCGCATCACGCAGGACGTCCGCAATCACCTCGTTGACCGCCTGGATCTGCTCGAGCGGGAATTCGTCGGACCCGTCGACGACGTGCATGAGCAGGTCGGCCTGATCGACCTCCTCGAGGGTGGAACGGAAAGCCTCCACCAACTGGGTCGGCAAGTGCCGCACGAAGCCGACCGTGTCGGTGAGTACGGCCTCGCGTCCATCGTCGAGCACGATGCGCCGCGTCGTCGGGTCGAGCGTTGCGAACAACGCGTTCTGCACAAGCACCCCGGCACCGGTCAGTGCATTGAGGATGCTCGACTTGCCCGCGTTGGTGTAGCCGACAATCGCCACGGAGGGCACGCCGGTGGTGTTGCGCCGGTGACGCTTGACGTCGCGGGCGTTCTTCATGTGCGCGATCTCGCGGCGCAGTTTCGCCATCCGCGATCGGATGCGGCGGCGGTCGGTTTCGATCTTCGTCTCGCCCGGACCGCGCAACCCCACGCCGCCGTTGCTACCGGCCCGGCCGCCCGCCTGGCGCGACATGGACTCGCCCCAGCCGCGCAACCGCGGCAGCATGTACTCCATCTGCGCGAGCGACACCTGCGCCTTGCCCTCGCGTGAGGTCGCATGCTGGGCGAAGATGTCGAGGATCAGTGCGGTGCGGTCCACCACCTTCACCTGGACGACCTTCTCGAGGCTCGTCAGCTGCGCGGGGCTGAGCTCGCCGTCGCAGATCACCGTGTCCGCGCCCGTGGCCTTCACGACGTCGCGCAGCTCGGCCGCCTTTCCGGAACCGATATAGGTGGACGCGTCGGGCCGGTCTCGTCGCTGGATCAGCGCCTCGAGCACCGTCGACCCGGCTGTCTCCGCCAGTGCGGCAAGCTCGGACATGCTCGTCTCCGCCTGCGCCGCGGTGCCCTCGGTCCACACCCCCACGAGCACCACACGCTCCAGGCGCAGCTGGCGCTGCTCCACCTCGGTGACGTCCGCCAGCTCGGTCGAGAGTCCCTCGACGCGGCGCAGCGAGCTGCGCTCCTCCAGCTGCATCTGGCCGAGAGAGGGCTCCCGCGCGCCGCTGCGTTCGCCTGCACCGTGTCCGGCGGCGTCGGGACTGTCGCGGTGCTCGGGCACCTGCTTCCCTTGTTCGTCCACACCGGGATCCTGTCGCTCCGAATCCGTCATCGCGCCGCTCCGAGACCGGCGGGGTGCGCGGCATCGACCGCGCGTTTCCACCAGCGATCGTCGACAGCCCCCGATGCCACCAGCATCGAGGGGCCTTCGAGTGTTGCGCGACCATCCGTCCCGATCGTGACCGTCACTTCACCGCCGGGCACCGTCACCTCGACTCTCCCGGCGGGCCGGCCGTCGGCGCACAGTGCCGCGTACGCGGCCGCCACGGTGCCGGTTCCGCACGACCGCGTCTCCCCTACGCCCCGTTCGTGCACGCGCATGGCGACGCCGCCGGCACGCAGCGGGGTCACCACCTCCACGTTGACCCCGCCGGGGAACAGCGAAGCATCGAACTCGGGGGCCGCCGCGATGTCGAGAGCCGCGAGGCCCGCGGCGTCGAGCCCGTCCACGACTGCAACCAGGTGCGGATTGCCCACGTCCACTGCAACTGCCGGGAACCTCGGGCGGTCGGCGCCGCCCAACTGCACTGCGGACTCGCCGAAGCCCGACACCGGCCCCATCTCGACGGACACGCGCGCCTCGGATGAGAAGTCATACGCGCCGGTCATCGTCACAGCCCTTGCTCCGGCGCGGGTCCCGACGACGAACGACTCCCGGTCTTCACGCCCCGACGCGCGCAGGTAATGCGCGAACACGCGGACGCCGTTGCCGCACATCTCCGCGACCGACCCGTCCGCGTTGCGGTAGTCCATGAACCAGTCCTGCTCCCCGACGCCGTCCGGGAGCCCCGCGGGGAGAACACCCCCGGCGACCAGCGCCCCGGCGCGGGCGACCCGCAGGATCCCGTCGGCACCCAACCCGCGGCGCCTGTCGCATAGCGCCGATACCGACGCGGGCGCGAGGTCGATACCCACGCCGTCATCCGGCAGCACCAGAAAATCGTTCTCGGTGCCATGCCCCTTGACGAAGTCCATGCTTCACAGCCTAGTTCGCCGCGAAGCAGGCGTACCTGCGCGGGATCGCCCGGGGATGGGAATCGCATGCGATCCGCGCTAGAATTTCACCAGGCAATCGGTGAGTTTCGCGATATGGAATCCGACACCGTCGGGCTCCATCCGCGGAGACGCCGCTCCGGAGCCCTCCGGGACGCGCACGCCGACCGCCCCGCCACCCCGAAAGCGAGGAAGCACCGTGACCGATCGCGAAACCATCGACGGAATCCAGGTCGACCGAGTCCTCTACGACTTCATCAACGACGAGGCCCTGCCCGCCGCCGGCGTCGGCAAGGACTCGTTCTGGCAGGGCACGGCGCAGATCTTCGCGGACCTCGCGCCGAAGAACCGCGCCCTGCTGGACACCCGCGCGCAGCTGCAAAAGCAGATTGACGAGTACCACGACGGCACGCCCGGCCCGGTGGATCCCGCCGCCTACAAGAAGTTCCTCACCGACATCGGCTACCTCGTCGACGAGCCGGCCCCGTTCTCGATCACCACCGCGGACGTCGATACCGAGGTCACCGAGACGCCCGGCCCCCAGCTCGTGGTGCCGGTGCTCAACGCCCGCTTCGCGCTCAACGCGGCGAACGCGCGCTGGGGTTCGCTGTATGACGCCCTGTACGGCACAAACGCCATCCCCGAGGACGGCGGGGCCGAGAAGGGCTCCGGATACAACAAGGTGCGCGGAGACAAGGTGATCGCGTGGGCTCGCGGCTTCCTCGACGACGTGCTGCCGCTGGCGGAAGGCAGCCACGCCGATGCCGTGAAGTACGCCGTGGACGGTGAGAACCTGCAGGCGACCCTGGGTGGAGGCGCCACCACCGGCCTGCAGAACCCGGGCGCCTTCGTCGGCTACAGCGGCGACAAGGCCTCGCCGACGGGCGTGCTGCTGCGCAACAACGGCTTGCACCTGGAGATCCAGATCGACCCCGCCGACCCGATCGGCAGCACCGATGCCGCGGGCGTCAAGGACATCGCCATGGAATCCGCGATCACCACGATCATGGACTTCGAAGACTCCGTCGCCGCCGTCGATGCGGAGGACAAGGTCCTCGGCTACCGCAACTGGCTGGGCCTGAACACCGGCGCACTGACCGAGCAGGTCGCCAAGGGCGGCAAGACGTTCGAGCGCACCCTCCACCCCGACCGCAGCTTCACCACGCCCGACGGCGGCCGGCTCGCGCTGCACGGGCGGTCGCTGAACTTCGTGCGCAACGTGGGACACCTGATGACGAATCCCGCCGTCGTCGACACCGATGGGAACGAGCAGCCCGAGGGGATCCTCGACGCCGTCGTCACCGCTTTGTGCGCCATCCCCGGCCTGGGGTCGGAGAACCCGCTGGGCAACAGCCGCACCGGCTCCGTCTACATCGTCAAGCCCAAGCAGCACGGCCCCGAAGAGGTCGCCTTCACCACCGAGCTCTTCGCGCGCGTCGAGCAGGTGCTGGGCCTTCCGGAGAACACCCTCAAGGTGGGCATCATGGACGAGGAGCGGCGCACCACGGTGAACCTCGCCGCCTGCATCAAGGCGGCGGCCGCTCGCACGGTGTTCATCAACACCGGCTTCCTCGACCGCACGGGCGACGAGATCCACACGTCGATGCACGCCGGCGCGATGATCCGCAAGGCCGAGATGAAGAAGTCCCACTGGATGACCTCGTACGAGGACTGGAACGTGGACAAGGGCCTGGCCAGCGGGCTCCCCGGGCATGCGCAGATCGGCAAGGGCATGTGGGCGATGACCGAGCTGATGGCCGAGATGCTCGAGCAGAAGATCGGCCAGCCCCGGGCGGGCGCCAACACCGCGTGGGTGCCCTCGCCCACCGGCGCCACCCTGCATGCCACCCATTACCACCGCGTGGACGTCTTCGAGCGGCAGAAGGAGATCGCCCCCACCGTGCCGCGCGTGGCCGTCGACGACATCCTGCAGCTCCCGCTCGCGCCCGCCACGGACTGGACCGACGAGGAGAAGCGCAACGAGGTCGACAACTCCTGCCAGTCGATCCTCGGCTACGTGGTGCGCTGGATCGACCACGGCGTGGGTTGCTCCAAGGTGCCGGACATCAACGACGTGGACCTCATGGAGGACCGTGCGACGCTGCGCATCTCCAGCCAGCTGCTGGCCAACTGGGTGCGCCACGGGATCGTCACGGCCGACTTCGTGGTCGAGTCGCTCAAGCGCATGGCGGAGGTGGTGGACCGCCAGAACGCCGGCGACGCCGACTACAAGCCGATGGCGCCGGACTTCGACACCAACATCGCGTGGCAGGCCGCCAAGGAGCTGATCCTCGAGGGCCGGGATCCCAACGGCTACACGGAGCCGATCCTGCATCGCCGCCGCCGCGAGTACAAGGCCGCCAACGGCCTGTGACCCGCCACTGACGGCAGGCACGTCACAGCGGCCCCCATCGCCTCCGGCGGTGCGGGGCCGCTGTCGCGATACCGGGCCGCCCGGCCCCGCTCACGCGGGAAGTCACTGGTCGGCGAGCCTCGTGACGGCCTTCCGCAACAGCGGAATCACCGCGTCCCGGCGCTCCTTGCTGAACCGCGACGCGGGCCCCGACACCGACAGCGCGACCGGCGCGGACGAATCCGTCGCCGCGGCAACACACCGCACGCCCATCTCCTGCTCGGCCTCGTCGAAGGCGTAGCCGAGCTCGCGGATCTGCCGCAACTGCGCGAAGAACTCGTCCTCGGTGGTCAACGTGTTCGGGGTGTACTTGGTCATGGCACTACGCCGCAGAATGCCCCGGACCGCCTCGTCCGGCAGCCCCGCGACCAGCGCCTTCCCCACCGCGGTGCAGTGCACGTCCACGCGCCGACCCACCTCCGTGAACATGCGCATCGAGTGTTTGGACGGCACCTGCGCCAGATACACCACCCGGTCGCCGTCGAGCATCGCCATGTTCGCCGTCTCGCCGGCCTCGTCGACCAGTGCGGCGAGAGTGGGCCGCACCCACGAGCCCAGCAACCTGCCCGCGCTGTCGCCCAAGCCGACCAGCTTGGCCCCCAACGCGTATCGCCGGGAAGGCTCCTGACGGACGTAACCGGCGTCCCGGAGCGTGGCCATCAGCCGATGGATCGTCGGCATCGGAAGACCGGTGCGATCTGCAAGGTCGCTCAACGTCGCGATGCCGCCCGCGTCCGCCATCTCCTCCAGGAGCCGCAGCGCGCGATCCACCGACTGCACGCGCCCGGGCGAACTCGCCGCCCCGCCGGCGTGCGCACCATCACTCATAGGGCAGATCCTATGCCGCGCTCCGCCGAAGGTCCCATGCCGCGCTCCGCCGAAGGTCCCATGCCGCGCTCCGCCGAAGGTCCCATGCCGCGCTCCGCCGAAGGTCCCACCACCACCGGCGTTCCCCAGCCCGGCTCAGGCGGGGCCGGCCGCCAGCACCGAGACCGCCCTGTCCGCCACGTCGGGCGCGGCACCGTCCAGCCACCGCACGCGCACGTCCCGGCGGAACCACGAACGCTGCCTCCGCACGTACCTGCGCGTGCCCGATTCGGTGAGCTCCATCGCCTGATCGATGTCGAGATCGCCGTCGATCAGCGCGATCACCTGCTGGTAGCCGATGGCGCGGCGCGCGGTCACCCCGTCGCGGAGCCCGGCCTCCAGAAGCCCCCGGACCTCGTCGACGAAGCCGGCAGCGAACATGGCCCGCGTACGCGCGGCGATCCGCGCATCCAGGTCGGCGGTATCGCGGTCGATGCCCAGCATCACAGTGCCCCACCGCGGGGCTCCGATGACGGGCTTGGACGCCGCATAGGGTCGCCCGGTGATCTCGACGACCTCGAGCGCGCGGACGATGCGCCGCCCGTCGGTGGGCAGGATATGCGCCGCCGCGTCCGGATCGGCCGACCGCAGTTCCTCGTGGAGCGCGGACACCCCCGCTTCGAGCAGCCGCTCCTCCCAGCGCCGTCGCACCGTGGGGTCCGTCTCCGGGAAGCGCCAGTCATCGATCAGCGCCTGCACGTACATCATCGAGCCGCCCACGATCACGGGAACCCGGCCGCGCGCCCGGATCCGCTCGACGTCGTCGCGCGCTGCGGACTGATAGGACGCCACCGACGCCGTGTCCCGCACGTCCAGCACGTCGATCTGGTGATGGACGATGCCACGGCGCTCCGCGTGCGGCGTCTTGGCGGTACCGACGTCCATGCCCCGATACAGCTGCATGGCGTCGATGTTGACGATCTCGCCGCCGAGCCGCTCGGCCAGATCCAGCGCGAGGTCCGACTTGCCGGTGGCGGTGGGCCCGACGACCGCCACCGGACGGGGGCCGCGCGCACTCCCCCACGATTCCAGTGCGGCACCGGGACCCGGCCGTCCTGCGGCGGACACCTCGCCCGTCACGCCGACCACAATCCGGTGTGATACCCCACGCCCAGCGGCCACTGCACGGACTGGTGCCGCACCTCCACCTGGCCGTCGCCCACGAGCGCCGCCATCACCTGCAGAGCGCCCCGGACATCGAGGCCCACCTGTGCGCACTGCTGCGGTTCCAGGCGGATGAGCGCCGCGGCGTCGCCGGCGGCGATGGCGGAAGCGACGGCCTCCGCCAGCGGCCGGGCTCGAGAGTCGAAGGCGCCGGGCGCCTTGGCGGTGAGCGTGGACGGCCCGTCCCCGATCACCAGGACTGCCGTCCTGCCCGGGCGCGCGTCGATCTCCCGACGCAATGCGCGCCCGGATTCCACGCACGCCTCGCGTGCGGCCGCGCGCCCCACTCGGATACCCGTCACCGGCCGCGTGGGGCACCGGTCATCGGGCATCTGGCCGCGCAACCAGCCGGCGATCAGCAGCGGAAGCGCCATCGATGACGGACGTGCACCATCCGGGCACGCACCGCAAGGGTGGCCCTCGCCCCCTCCGGCCGCCGGGGGGTCACCGTGATCAGGATCGCGACCGTCGAGCGTCACGCGCACGTCCACGCCGAAACCGGCGAAGCTGCCCTCCGACGGCGTCGCCGGATACCGCGTCACGCCGTCCTCGCCCAGCCCGTCACCCGCTTCGCCCGCACCGATGACGAACCACTCGTCCGCTCCGGCGGCCATTTCGCCGACCGCCGCCAGCACCCGCCCGCGGAGCTCCGTCATCTCACCCGTGGCGCCGCCCCCCAGGGAGGGAATCAACAGCGGGGTCGCAGGGACTATGCACACAGAGGTCAGCACGGTTGTTCACGCTAGCCGATCGCCCGCGGCGGCCACCGCGGCGCCGAAGCCGGTGCCCACACCGGCGCCGGCGCAAGCGTCTGCGCCGTCCGCGCCGCGGGATCGTTGCGGGATTCGATGGTCAGCGAGCGCCCGAGCAGGTTGAATGGTCACCGGAAACCCCACCGGCCCGAGCGGACGAAGCCCTCCGGCCGGCAGCATCGGCAGCCGTGACGCGCGGCAGAGACGAGGTCCCATGAACAGCAACGAGAACCCGCCCCGGCCGGGCGAGGATCCAGGCGCCGCGGCCCGCCCCGCACCGCGGCCCGGGACCACCGCACCTGGGGCCCCTGCCCCCGCTCCGTCGCGGGCGCCCAGGCCGGGCGCCGTTCCCCGGCCCGGCCCGGTCCCCGGGCGTTCGACGCCGACGCCCAACGCCGTCGCCGAACACCAGCTGCCGCCGCACCCGAATCCGGACTCCCACGTCGCACACGTGCCCACCGTGCCCGCCAACGACCCGGCGAAGTGGGGCCGGATCGACGCGGACGGCGGCGTCTGGGTCCGCACCGCGGGCGGTGAACGCAGAGTCGGCGAGTGGCAGGCCGGCGATGCGGAGGAGGGCCTGGCGCACTTCGGCCGCAAGTATCAGGACCTGGCCACCGAGATCGAACTGCTCGAGTCGCGGATCGAATCCGGCACCGCCGACCTGGGCAAGACCCGCGCCAGCGCGCAGGCACTGCTCGAATCGGTGCCCACCGCGGCAGTCGTCGGCGACGTCGACGCGCTGGCCGGTCGCCTCGAGACCGTCTGCGCGCACTGCGACATCGCCGTCGATGAGGCCCGCAGGCGCAAGGACGCGCGCCGCACCGAACAGATCGCCCGCAAGGAGGCGCTGGCTGACGAGGCCGAGCGCATCGCCGCCGAAGGCACGCAGTGGAAGCAGGCCGGCGACAGGCTGCGCGCGATCCTCGACGAGTGGAAGAGCATCCGGGGCATCGACCGCAAGACCGACGATCAGCTCTGGCGCCGCTACTCGAAGGCGCGTGAGGCGTTCAACCGGCGGCGCGGCTCGCATTTCGCAGAGCTCGACCGACAACGCGTCGGCGCCAAGCACAAGAAGGAGGACCTGGTCCAGCGCGCGGAGGCGCTCGCCGATTCCACCGACTGGGGGCCTACCGCCGGCGTATTCCGGGACTTGATGGCCGAGTGGAAGCAGGCCGGGCGTGCCCCCCGGGAGATCGACGACGCCCTGTGGGCGCGGTTCAAATCGGCGCAGGACACGTTCTTCGGCGCCCGCAAGCAGATGAACGCGGAGATCGACGCCGAGTACGCGGAGAACGCCGAGGCCAAGGAGCAGCTGCTCGTCGAAGCCGAACGGATCGACCCGTCCGTGGACCTGGACGCCGCGCGCGCCACGCTGCGCGGAATCCAGGATCGGTGGGAGTCCCTCGGCAAGGTGCCCCGCGACCGCATGCACGGCCTCGAGGCCCGGATCAGGGCGGTCGAGACCCGCGTGCACGTGGCCGCCGACGCGCGGTGGCGGCGCACCGACCCCGAGGCGCTCGCACGCGCCGCCCAGTTCCGCGAGCGTGTCGAACAGTTCGAGGCGCAGGCTGCGAAGGCCGACGCGGCAGGCCGCGCCGGCGACGCCGAGAAAGCGCGTGCACAGGCCCGGCAGTGGCGCGAATGGGCGGACGCGGCTGAGACTGCGGTCGACGACCGCTGACCGGGCGGCCGCACCGCCGAACACGGAACCGGCGTCCCCGCGCCTGATGGGCGGGGACGCCGGCGAGTGCAGGTATCGGCCGGTGGCGCCGTCAGTCCCTATCGGGGGTCTCGGGGCGCCCCAACCGTGCCTGGTGCATCCACGCGTCCTCGTCCTCGGCCGCGTGCTGACGGCGCTCCTCCTCCGCGGCGAGCTGCAGCGACGTCTTGGACCAGGCCACACCCACCCAGAGGTAGGTGAGCACGATCAACAGGATCAGCCCCACGACGATGCCGATGCCCGGTCCGGACAGGTTTGCCAGCGCGGCGTCCTGCGCGTTGAGGACCCCGCTGGGGGTCTGACGCGACCAGATCGCCAGCACACCGAGGAAGATTCCGACGGCGCAACCGGCCGCCGTCACCCACGCCAGCGTCCACCGCCGCGTGAGCAGCGTGATCATTCCGGTGAGCGCGCCGAAGACCAGCGCGAACCACACGAAAAGCTGCGAGGTGATCGCCACCGCCTCACCCTGCGCCGCGTCGCTGTGCACCAGGACATCCCAGCCGTTGACTGAGCCGGTGTGCGGAAGCAGGAAGGACGCCAGCAGCAGCAGGATGGCGACGGCGATCCCGACGCTGCGCATGCCGGGGTCGATCTCGCCGGCCACCTTCTTCTCGGCCTTTTCGAAGTCCTTCTGGAAATGCTGAAGGTCTTCGGGAATCTGATCGCTCATCGCCTCATCCTCATCCTCGCGCCGCCACCGGTCCACACGTCACTGTGACCGTGTACGAGCACGGCCGACTCCCCATCGTCCCACGCCCCCGCTCTCGCGGCCATGGCGCCGTGGCCCGGTGCCATGGCCCGGCCGGTCGGGGCACGCTCACATCCCGCATGCGGGAGCGGCGGGTGCCGCGGCCGGCTCCCCCACCGAGGGCAGCCCCAACCCCACCCCCACCGGAGCGGTCTTCGGCGACCGCCCCGCCGCATACGCGTCGCCCGCCCGCGTGCGGCGGTACGCGCGCACCCCGGAGTCGGCGATGAGGTGGTGGGGAGCCGCGTCGGTGACGGTGACCGTGACGAAGTCGCCGGGGCGGATCTCGCCGCTCCCCCCCTCGAGCCCGCAATGCCGCGGATCGAAGTGCACCAACCGGCCGTCGCGCGCCCGCCCGCTCATCCGCGCGGTGGCCGCATTCTTGCGTCCCTCTCCGGCGGCGACCAGAAGCTCCGCCTCTCGGCCGACGAGCGTGCTGTTCTCGCTCAGGCTCACCTGCTCCTGGAGCGCGATCAGACGCTCATAGCGCTCCTGGACGACCTCCTTGGGCACCTGGTCGGGCATGTCCGCCGCCGGGGTCCCCGGGCGGATGGAGTACTGGAAGGTGAACGCGCTGGAGAAACGGGCGCGGCGCACCACCTCGAGGGTCTCCTGGAAGTCCTCCTCGGTCTCGCCGGGGAAACCGACGATGATGTCGGTGGTGATCGCGGCGTCCGGCATCGCGGCGCGCACTCTGTCGATGATCCCGAGGAACTTCCTGCTCCGGTAGGAACGCCGCATGGCGCGCAGCACCCTGTCGGAGCCGGACTGCAGCGGCATGTGCAACTGCGGGCACACGTTGGGGGTTGCGGCCATGGCTTCGATGACGTCGTCGGTGAACTCGGCCGGATGCGGCGAGGTGAAACGCACGCGTTCGAGGCCGTCGATGCCCCCGCACGCGCGCAGCAGCGACGCGAACGCCCCGCGGTCGCGCGGCAGCTCCGGATCGGCGAACGACGCGCCGTACGCGTTGACGTTCTGCCCCAGCAGCGTCACTTCCTGCACGCCCTGGTCCACGAGTGCGCGCACTTCGGCCAGCACGTCGCCGGGACGCCGGTCCACCTCCTTGCCGCGCAGCGTCGGAACGATGCAGAAGGTGCACGTATTGTTGCACCCCACGGAGATCGAAACCCACCCCGAATAGGGGGAATCGCGGCGCGCCGGCAGCGTGGAGGGGAACGCCTCGAGCGACTCGCGGATCTCGACCTCGGCGCGCCGGTTGTGCCGGGCGCGCTCCAGCAGCGCCGGCAGCGAGCCGAGGTTGTGCGTGCCGAAGACGACGTCCACCCAGGGCGCCCGGTCGACGACGATCCCGCGGTCCTTCTGCGCCAGGCAGCCGCCCACCGCGATCTGCATGTCCGGGTTGGCGTCCTTCGCCGGCCGGAGGCGGCCGAGATTGCCGTAGAGCTTGTTGTCCGCGTTCTCCCGCACCGCGCAGGTGTTGAACACGACCAGGTCAGCCGTGCGGTCATCCGGGGACTTCACGTAGCCCGCGTCTTCCAGCAGGCCCGCCAGCCGCTCGGAATCGTGCACGTTCATCTGGCACCCGAACGTTCGGATCTCGTAGCTGCGTGCACGCGGCAGCTCCGCGCCCACCGTCGCCGCATCCGCAGGCAACACCTCACCGCTGGGAAGATCCGACATGGCCCGTGGTCCCTCGATTCCTTGATTCTTGGATTCTTCGCCGGCCGGACGCGCCGGCACCGGCGGGCGGTTTCCGCGGCCGGCCCCTGCCGTGGCGCGGGCAGGACGAGAGCGCGGCTTGTGCCGCGTCACGACCGGGCAGCCTCTAGTGTAAAGACCCATGACGACGACCGATCCGGCCACCGGTCCAGCGGGGACCACCCCAGCCACGCCGATGATCGATATGCGCTCCGTCGACAAGCACTTCGGCGATCTGCATGTGTTGCGCGACATCGACCTGCAGGTGCCCACGGGGCAGGTGCTGGTGCTCCTGGGCCCGTCCGGCTCCGGCAAGTCCACCCTGTGCCGCACGATCAACAGGCTTGAGACGATCGACTCGGGAACCATCAGCATCGACGGCACGCAGATGCCCCGCGAGGGCAAGGACCTGGCGCGCCTGCGCGCCGACGTCGGCATGGTGTTCCAGCAGTTCAACCTGTTCGCGCACAAGACGGTGCTGCAGAACGTCATGCTGGCCCCCATGAAGGTGCGGGGCACGGACAAGGCCACGGCCCGCGCCCGCGCACACGAGTTGCTGGCGCGTGTCGGGGTCGAGAACCAGGCGGAGAAGTACCCGGCGCAACTGTCCGGTGGCCAGCAGCAGCGGGTGGCCATCGCCCGTTCGCTGGCGATGGGCCCCAAGGTGATGCTTTTCGACGAGCCGACCTCGGCGCTCGACCCGGAGATGGTCAACGAGGTGCTCGAGGTCATGGTCGAACTGGCGGGTGAAGGTATGACGATGATCGTGGTCACCCACGAGATGGGCTTCGCCCGTAGGGCCGCCGACCGCGTGATCTTCATGGCCGACGGCGCCATCGTCGAGGACACCACCCCCGACGAGTTCTTCGACTCGCCCCGGTCCGACCGCGCCCGCGATTTCCTGAGCAAGATCCACGGCCACTAGTCCCCGGGCGGCGACGGTGCCCTACGCGGCGGTCGTTCGTTCCGCTCGACCGCCCAGCCACCCACACACGACCGCGTTCCCCGTGGACGAGAGGCACCTCCCATGCACCTGACACCTCGACGCCGTCGCAGGCTCGTCACAGCGCTGACCGCGGCGCTGACCGCCGTCATGCTCTCCGCGGTGGCCGGCTGCGGCAGCACCGAGCCGCGCGACCCGCTCGCGGACGCGAAGGCCGGCCATCTCACGATCGGTGTCAAGTACGACCAGCCGGGGCTCGGTCTACGCGAACCGGACAAGCAGATGACCGGCTTCGACATCGAGGTCGCCGAGTACATCGCGCAATACCTGGGCGTTCCCGCCGACCACATCACGTGGAAGGAGGCCCCGTCGCCGCAGCGCGAGACGCTGATCAAGAACGGCGAGGTGGATTTCATCGTCGCCACCTACTCCATCTCCGAGTCGCGCCTGCGGGCCGTCGACTTCGCGGGGCCGTACTACATCGCGGGCCAGTCGTTGCTGGTGCGCGCGGACGAAACCGACATCACGGGCCCGGAGTCGCTGGAGAAAGGCAAGAAGCTCTGCTCCGTCGCGGGTTCGACGTCGGCGCAGAACGTCAAGGAGATGTACCCGGGCGTGCAGCTGCAGCAGTTCGACAGCTATTCGTCGTGCGTGGAGGCGCTCTCCCGCGGCAAGGTGGACGCGCTGACCACCGACGACATCATCCTCGCCGGCTACGCGGCGCAGTACCCGGGCGAGTTCAAGCTGGCCGGCGAGCCGTTCACCACGGAGAAGTACGGCGTGGGCCTGGCCAAGGGCCAGGATGCGGCACGCGACGCCATCAACGACGCCATCGAGGACATGATCGTGACCGGCGCGTGGAGGGCGGCGCTGGAGCAGACGATGGGCAGATCCGGATTCCCGCTTCCCGACCCTCCGCAGGTGAACAGGTACTGATGATCCACCACCACATCCACGCACCCGTCCCGGGAGGTGAACCGCAGTGAACTCGCTCTTCGACACCTACGGCGATGCGATGCTCGACGCGTTCTGGGTGACGATCCGCCTGACGTTCTGGTCCGCGATCGGCGCCACCGTCTGGGGGACGATCCTCGCCGGCATGCGGGTCTCGCCCGTACCGGTCCTGCGCTTCTTCGGCACCTGGTACGTGAACCTGTTCCGGAACACGCCGTTGACGCTGATCATCGTGTTCTGCTCGGTGGGGCTGTACCAGAACCTGGGCATCCATTTCACCAGCGAGAGCTCGCCGACGTTCATCCGCGACAACGGCTTCTGGCTGTCGGTGCTCGGGTTCGTCCTCTACACCTCCGCGTTCGTCTGCGAGTCGCTGCGGTCCGGCATCAACACAGTGCCGATCGGGCAGGCCGAGGCGGCCCGCTCGCTGGGCCTCGGGTTCAGACAGACCCTCACTCTGGTGGTGCTGCCGCAGGCGTTCAGATCCGTGATCGCACCGCTGGGCAGCGTGCTGATCGCGCTCGTGAAGAACACGACGATCGCCTCCGCGATCGGCGTGGCCGAGGCCGCGCTGCTGATGAAGGAGATGATCGAGAACGAATCGGACCAGTTGTTCTCCGTGTTCGGCATCTTCGCCATCGGCTTCATGATCCTGACTTTGCCGATCGGGTTCGCCTTCGGCTACGCGAGCAAGAAGTTGGCGGTGAAGCGATGAGCAGCGAACCCAGCGTCCTGTACGACGTCCCCGGCCCACGCGCCCGATGGCGCTACCGCATAGTCGCCGTGGTGTTCTGCCTGCTGGTGGTGGTGCTGGTGGGCATCGCCGCGCGCACGCTGGCCGACAACGGCCAGTTCGAAGCGCGGAACTGGGAACCGTTCACGATCGGCACCACCTGGACCACGTATCTGCTGCCCGGGCTCAAGGGCACGTTGCTGGCCGCGGCCCTTTCGATCGTGTTCGCCCTGGTCCTCGGCGCGGTGCTGGGCATCGGCCGATTGTCGGTGCACCGCCCGATCCGATGGGTGTGCGGCGCGATCGTCGAGGTGTTCCGCGCGATCCCCGTGCTGATCATGATGATCTTCGCCTATCAGGTTTTCGCGTTCTACGGGGTGTTCCCTTCCGGGCAGCTGCCGCTGGCCGCCGTCGTGGTGGGGTTGACGCTCTACAACGGTTCGGTGATCGCGGAGATCCTGCGGGCCGGGATCCTTTCGCTGCCGCGTGGGCAGCGCGAGGCCGCATCATCGTTGGGTCTGCGCCGCGGCCAGGCGATGCGCCTGATCGAGCTGCCGCAGGCCGTGACGGCGATGCTGCCGGCACTCGTCTCGCAGATGGTGATCGCGCTGAAGGACTCGGCGTTGGGCTATCAGATCGGCTTCATCGAGTTGATCCGCAGCGGTCAGCAGTCCGCGTCCTATTACCGGAACTTCTTCGCCGCGTTGATCGTGGTGGGTGTGATCATGGTGGCGATCAACTTCGCTTTGACGACGTTCGCGACGTGGCTCGAACGGCGCCTGCGCACGCGCGGCTCCGGCGGTGGACGCTCGCAGGAGGTCACCCCTGTCGATGCCGACATGTTCGACGGGGCACCCGGTGTGGACGACTTCGCGCAGGATCGCACGACCGGGCGGCGTCCCGGGGACTGAGCCACTGTCGCCGGATCAGTCCCCGGCGGCAGCGCGTTCCGCCGCGACCGCTCGCCATTCGTCCATCACGACCGTGTAGGCGAGTTCGCTGCCGTAGCCTTTGCGCGCGAGCATGCCGACAAGCCGGCGCTGCTCGCGGCGCTCGGCGTCGCTCCCGGCTGCCGGTCGCCGACGCCTGAGCGTCCGACGTACCAGCTCGGTTGCGCGGGCGCACTCGTCGTCGTCGGAGATCTGGGCGACGGCCTCCTCGATCACCGCGCCATCCACGCCCTTGCTTCGCAGCTCCATCCCCAGGGCGCGGCGCGAACGCCCCCCGTCACGATGTCGGAAGTACACCCATTGGGCTGCGAAGTCGGCGTCGTCGATCAACCCGGCACGTTCGAGATCGTCGAGCAGCGGGCCGACCACCGCCTCCGGATATCCCTTGCGCTGGAGACGGTCCGCCAGTTCCGCACGGCTGCGCGCGCGTGCCGCGAGCAGGCGCAGCGACGCCTCGTAGGCACGGCTGCGCTCACTCCCTTCGCCGCCGCGGCGCTGAGCGTCCGCCCGGTCGCCGTGTGGTGCGCGCTCCGATTTCACCGCACTCAGAACTCGACGGGCGTCACGGCGGCATCCTCATCCGTCAGCACGGCGCCGATCCCGAGCTTCTCCTTGATCTTCTTCTCCACCTCGTCACGGATGTCCACGTTCTCGAGCAGGAACTTGCGCGCGTTCTCCTTGCCCTGCCCCAGCTGCTCCCCGTCGTAGGTGTACCAGGATCCCGATTTGCGGATGAAGCCCTGCTCCACGCCCATGTCGATCAGCGACCCTTCCTTGCTGATGCCGCGGCCGTAGAGGATGTCGAACTCCGCCTGTTTGAACGGAGGCGCCACCTTGTTCTTGACGATCTTGGCCCGAGTGCGGTTGCCGACCGCGTCGCCACCGTCCTTGAGCGTCTCGATGCGGCGCACGTCGATACGCACCGACGAGTAGAACTTGAGCGCCTTGCCGCCTGTGGTCGTCTCCGGCGAGCCGAACATGACGCCGATCTTCTCGCGGAGCTGGTTGATGAAGATCGCCGTGGTGCCCGAGTTGCTGAGCGCGCCGGTCATCTTCCGGAGCGCCTGACTCATCAACCGTGCCTGCAAGCCCACGTGACTGTCCCCCATCTCCCCCTCGATCTCCGCCCGGGGCACCAGCGCCGCCACGGAGTCGACGACGAGGATGTCCAGGGCACCGGAGCGGATGAGCATGTCCGCGATCTCCAGCGCCTGCTCACCGGTATCCGGCTGCGAGACCAGCAGGGCGTCGGTGTCCACGCCGAGCTTGCCCGCGTAGTCCGGATCCAGGGCGTGCTCGGCGTCGATGAAGGCAGCGATGCCGCCGGCGGCCTGCGCGTTGGCGACGGCGTGCAGGGCGACGGTGGTCTTACCCGAGGACTCCGGGCCGTAGATCTCCACGACGCGCCCGCGGGGCAGCCCGCCGATGCCCAATGCCACGTCCAGGGCGATCGACCCGGTCGGGATCACCGCGACAGGCTGACGCGCGTCGTCACCCAGGCGCATCACCGAACCCTTGCCGAAGTTCTTGTCGATCTGCGCGAGCGCCAGTTCGAGCGCCTTGTCGCGGTCGTTCGCCTGAGCCATCGTGCCTCCTTGTCGAACACGCCCCACGGGCATGTGCCTTTGCATGTGCCATACGTTCCAGGCCGGCCGTCGTCACGTGCCCCGCGGCCCGCGTCACCACCGATACCGAAAGGCTAAACGCCGGCACCGACAGCTCCGCTCCCCACGCGCCGCATCGCGGCCCGGATTGTGGAAAACCCGGCGGGCCTGTGGATGACCGCCGGATCGGGCGCGCCCTCAGCGCCGGCCCGTGATAGCGGGGCGTGCCGCAGACTTCTGTGCAGGTGTCCGCACGGGATCAAGCCCCATGCGCTGTAGACCTCAACCATATAAGAACGCGTGTTCGATGTCGATCACCGACGCCGCGACACGCCATGGCCCTCTCACCACCGGGCGCGGGGCACGTCGAAGTCCTTGCACAACGCGCGCCAGACCTCGCGCGGGGCCACGCCGTCTTCGATGGCCTGCGACGGCGTGCGGCCGTCCAGTTCGGTCAACACGTGATCGACCAGCATCGATGTCGCGGTGAACCTCCCGAACTCTTCGTCCACCAGTTCACGGAACTCCGAAAGTCGCACACCACACCGTAGCCCCCGCTCCGGCGGCCGGCGGCGCCGGACAGGACCGCCGGGAAACGTCTCCGCAGCGCGTCAGCCCCGCCGCGCCACCCGCAGGCACACTTCGACGGGATCCACGGTCCGGCGCGCGCCGGAGCGCGCGCGTTCGACGGCGGCCGAGAATTCCTCCCGCCGATCGAGGATCGAGGTCACCGCAGCGGTCAGCGCGTCCTCGGTGAGCGGCCGCACCGTCACCGCGATCCCCTGCCTCTCGGCTCGGCACGCGAGCTCCCACTGGTCGCCCCCGCCGGGCACCGCCACCACGGCGGCGCCCGCATCGACCGCCTTCGCCAGCATCCCGTGGCCCGCGCCGCAGACCACCACCGCGGCTTCGCGCAATGCCGCGTCCTGCCGTGTCCGGCCCGCACGCGCCCACTCGGGCAGATCTTCGGGGACCGCGCCGAAGGTCGTGATGACCACCCGCACGGGCCTGCCGCCCATCCGCTCGGGAGCGAGCGCACGCAGCGCCACCTCGGCCATCGGTGTGCCCGAGTTGGTCGCGGTCGACGGAGCAACGAGCACCAGCGGCCCCCACCCGGGCGGAAGCTCGGCCTCGTCCTCCGACGGGTCCCACACCAGCGGCCCCACCACGTACGCGGCGTCGGGCCAGTCCGGCCGGTGCGGCTCGAGGGCGGGCAGCGTAGCGACCAGCAGCGCGTCCGGGCCGGGTTCACGGTCGGGAAGCCCGATCCCGCGGCGCGCCGCCTCCCGCTGCCGTCGCCCGTTGCGCAGCTGCGGGCGTGTGGCGGCGCGCAGCAGAGCATCGCGCAGCCGTCCTCGCACTCCCTCACCCACTGCGAGCCCGCTGCCCAGCGGGGGCAACCCGCGTGAGGGGATGTAGAGCGGGTGCGGGATCAATTCCACCCAGGGGATCCCGAGCAACTCCGCGGCCATGCCTCCGGCCACCGTGATCGTGTCCGCCACCACGAGTTGGGGCCGCAGCACGCGCACGTCGTCGACGATCAACGCCGCCATTCGGGCCGCGCGGGAGTGCAGCTTGGTGCCCTCGTCCGCGTCGTCGTCGTCCGCATCCGGCGCCAGTCCCCGGAGGTGCGCGAACTCCACCGACTCGGCGCGGGCGGACCCGGCCCACCGTTCGCCGGTCATCAGCACGGGGCGCGCCCCCGCCGCCGCCAGCCTGCGGCACAGCTCCATCGCGGGGATCGCGTGACCGGCTTCCGGACCCGCGATCACGACGACGCGCTCGCCGCGGGCCTCCGCCATGCGTGGCGCCACGACTCCCGGGGCGGACGCGTCGTGCACGCCGGAACCCGGCCCGGACTCCGCGGACGCAGTGGTTTCCGTCACCCGGTAACCGTAGCCACGCCCGGCCGGCAGCACGCCGCCCCCATGCCCCACGGCCGAGGGTTCACCTGCCTCTGCCGGCCGTCTCGTCCGAGGAATCCGAGAACATCTTCACCAACAGATAGACGCCCGCGGCAATCACAGCGACGGTCACCAGCCAGAACAGGCCCTTGAGGATCACTCCCAGCAACACGAACAACAGCCATACTGCGACGACTCCGGCCAGCACCTTCCAGAACATCTTCCAACCACCTCTGCTCGATAGGGGCCAGGATATTCACAGCTCCGGCGGCCCACGACTCCAGCATGCCCGTTCGCCGCGACGGACCGGAACCTTCCGCGGCCGGTTCGGGGGAAAGATCAGGGACATCACCGAGGGGCCGGACAGGCCGCCGCGGCGTCGGCACCGGCGGGCACCGGGCCCGCGCCGGTGCCGACGCCATATGCTGGACGGGTCCGCCGGGCTGGGCCCGGGCCCGGCGTCACGACAGGAGCAGACAGCTGTGACCCGACGAACCTTCACCGCCCCGCGCCTCACCGCGCGGGATCTCGCGCAGATCGCCGTGTTCGCGGCGCTCATCGTCGCGTTGGGTCTGCCCGGTCAGCTTTCGATCGGATCCTCCGGGGTCCCCATCACGCTGCAGTCGATGGGCATCATGCTCGCCGGCGCGATCCTCGGCGCCCGCAAGGGCACGCTCGCAGTGCTGGTCGTTTTCGCGCTCTCCATCGCCGGACTGCCGGTTCTCGCCGGCGGCCGGACCGGCCTCACGTCGCTCTCGTCCCCCACCGCGGGATTCCTCATCGGATGGATTCCCGCCGCGCTCGTCATCGGCCTGCTCACCGCCCGAATGATGCCCCGGTACCGCTTCTTCACCGGATTCGCCGTCAACATCTTCGGCGGCATCGTGGTGATGTACGTCTTCGGCATCGCCGGCATGCTGCTGCGCACCGACATGGGCATCGGCGGCGCGCTGCTGGCCAACCTCACCTTCGTGCCCGGGGACGTCATCAAGGCCGCAGTGACCGCAGCCGTCGCCGCCCAGGTGCACCGCGCGTATCCGGGGGTCATCCCGGCGCCCGTCCGCCGCCGGAGCGAGTCCGCGTCCGCACTCGCCGCGCACTGACGCGCATGAGCGAGATCCGTTTCGACGGCGTCCACCATGACTTCGGCGAACGCCGGGTGCTCCGCGGCATCGACGTCACCCTGACGGAACACCGCGTGGGCATCGTCGGCTGCAACGGAAGCGGAAAATCCACGCTCGCCCGCATGATCAACGGGCTGCAGACCCCCACTCGGGGGCGCGTGCTCGTCGAAGGCCTCGACACCGCCAAGAAGGCGGCGGCGATCCGCCGTCGGGTGGGGTTCGTCTTCACCGACCCGGACAATCAGATCGTCATGCCCACGGTCGCAGAGGACATCGCCTTCTCGCTGCGGCGCAGCAAGCTCGGCAAGGACGAACGGCGCCGCAAGGTCGACGACGTCCTCGACGCCTTCGGGTTGCACGATCACGCCGATCACCCCTGCCATCTGCTGTCGGGCGGGCAGAAGCAACTGCTGGCGCTGGCCGCGGTCCTCGTCACCGAACCCGACATCCTCGTCGCGGACGAACCCACCACGCTGCTCGACCTGCGCAATGCGCGTAGGTTCGCCGACACGCTGGCCGCGCTGCGCCAGCAGGTCGTGGTGGTCACGCACCAGCTGGATCTGCTGGCGGATTTCGATCGGGTACTCGTCATCGACGACGGACGGGTCGTGGCCGACGACACGCCGGGGCCGGCACTACGCCACTACCGCGGACTGGCGGAATGAGCGCGCTCGGCGTCTACATCCCCGGCACGTCCGCGATGCACCGGATGCCCGCCGGGGTCAAGCTCGCCGGACTGGTCATCCTCATCGTCGCGATGTCGGTCCTGGTCCGCCGGCCTTGGGAACTCGTCATCCCCGCCGCCGTGCTCGCCTTCGCCGCCGCCGTCGCCCGGATCAGGCCGCCGACCCTGCTGCGGCAGGTGCGGCCCATGCTGTGGATGCTGCTCGTCATCGCGGTGTTCCAGCTCATCCTCACGGACTGGCGGCGGACGCTCGTCGTCTGCGGGGTGTTGCTGCTGTCGGTACTCGGCGCCGCGCTGGTCACCCTCACCACCCGCGTCACCGACATGCTCGACCTGACCACGCGCGTGGTCGGCCCGCTGCGCAGGTTCGGCGTGGACCCCGACAGGGTGGGCCTGGTGCTGGCGATGACCATCCGGTGCATCCCGCTCCTGGGCGAACTCGTCTCGTCGGTCTCCGAGGCCCGGCGCGCCCGAGGGCTCGGTTTCTCACTCCGTGCGTTCGCGGTGCCGGTGGTGGTGGGCGCCTTACGGCGCGCGGACGCGCTGGGCGACGCGCTCATCGCGCGCAGCCTCGACGATCCGGCCGCCACCGCGCGCGACGGCGGGGACGACGCACCATGCTAGATGTGCGGGCCCCGCGGCGCTGATACCGCCGCGGGGCCCGCACGTCTGCGCCCCGGTTACGAACCGGTCTTGTCCTCCGTCTTCCCCTGGCCGATCTCGCCCTGCATGGACGCGCGGATCTCCTGAAGACGGCTGTGGCCGGCCATCTGGACCGAGGCCTGCTTGACCTCCTCCATCCGGCCCTGCACCGAGCCCTTGGCCAGCTCGGTGGAGCCCAGCGCGGTCGCGTAGCGGCGTTCGATCTTGTCCCGGACCTCATCGAGCGACGGGGAGTTCCCCGGCGCGGAGAGTTCGGTCATCGAGCGCATCGAATCGCTGACCTTCTCCTGCATCTTCGCCTGCTCCAGCTGGCTGAGCAGCTTGGTGCGCTCGCCGACCTTCTCCTGCAGGCGCATGGCGTTCTGCTCGACCGCCTTCTTGGCCTCCGCAGCAGCGCTCAGGGAACTGTCGTGCAGACTCTTGAGGTCCTCGACGCTCTGCTCGCTGGAGACCAGCTGCGCCGCGAACGACTCGGCCGCGTTCTCATACTCGGTGGCCTTCGCCTCGTCCCCCGCACTGTGCGCCTGGTCCGCCATCGCCAGCGCCTGGCGCGCGTTGCCCTGCAGCTTCTCCACCTGCTCGAGCTGCCGGTTGAGCTTCATCTCCAGCTGGCGCTGGTTGCCGATCACCGAGGCGGCCTGCTGGGACAACGCCTGATGCTGGCGCTGCGCATCCTCGATGGCCTGCTGGATCTGCACCTTGGGGTCGGCGTTCTCATCGATCTTGGCGTTGAACAACGCCATCAAATACTTCCAGCCCTTGACGAATGGGTTGGCCATCGGTTAGTCCCCGTCTCCTCTAGGTTCAGTGCCGCCGCCGTGCGCGAATGCCGACGGCGATCGTGTGCAGCGCCGTAAGTACGGCGGGCCGGGATGCCCGGACGCGGCCGCCACCCTGCGAGGTGCCGCCCGCGCCGGACCCGGAATCTCCGGTGCCCAGCATATGCGCAAGCCGCCGCCTGCGCGCTACGCCGCGAACACCGGCACGTCGATCTTGCCCTGCGGGATGACCATCCTCGGCGCCGTCGCGCCCACGCCGTCCGCGACTTCCGTGGTCACCGGCACCGGCGCGTCGCCGGACATCGACACGCTCACCTCGAACAGGACATCGGAGATGGGCACCTCCAGGGCTTTGCAGATGGCGGCGAGGAGCTCGCTCGACGCCTCCTTGCGACCGCGTTCGACTTCAGAGAGGTAGCCCAGACTCACCTGCGCGGACGTCGACACCTCACGCAGTGTGCGGCTCTGAGTCGTACGCCGACGGCGCAGACTGTCGCCGATGGCTTCACGCAACAGCAGTGTCATCTCGCCCTCCACTCTGGACCCTTCACCTACTACAACGCATCCGCCGCGCCATCCGTTCCCGCCGGCCTCCCGCCGGCAGGTCCCGGAGCACTCGGCGACACCGCCCCCAGCAACCCCGCGAGCGCCGCGACGACCGCCGCCCGCCGGATCTGCCACCGGTTGCCGTGCAGCCGGAGGCGCACCACATTACTCGAACGCCGGCCGACGATACCGAGGAACACCGTCCCCGCCGGATGTCCGTCCTGCTCCGCCGGGCCGGCGACCCCCGTGAGTCCGATTCCCCAGTCCGCGCCGCAGCGATCCCTGGCCCCCACTGCGAGGGCACGGCCGGTCTGCGGCGAGACCGGCCCGAACTCGTCCAGCACCGCGCCGTCCACTCCCGCGAGAAGCGCCTTCAGCTCCGTCGCGTAGACGACGAGTCCGCCGCGCAGTACGACGCTCGCGCCCGGCACCCCCGCGATCGTCGCCGCCGCCAGGCCCGCCGTGAGCGATTCCGCGGTCGCCATCGTCTCGCCACGCCCGGTCAGCTCGCGCACCAGTTCCGGCGCGGCCGTGCCGGGCACCAGCGGGTCTGCGGTGGAGTGAACCGTCACGACGCCGCCACGTCCTCGTGCCCGGGCGCGGCGCCGGAGTCCCCCGCACCGCCCCCGCGCTCTCCTGCTCCGGTGTCCCCGGTTCCGCCGGCACCCGCGCGCAGCGCGTGCCCACGCCGGCGCAACCGGACGGCCTGCACCACGTAATCCGCACCCGTCGCCAGGGTCAGCGCCACCGCGACCCAGATCAGCGCCAGCAGGTATGGGCTCGCGGCCTCCGGCAGCGGAAGCAGATAGAGGAAGATCGCGGCCACCTGCACGAGGGTCTTGAGCTTCCCCCCGCGGCTGGCCGGGATCACCCCATGCCGGATGACGACGAACCGCAGCAGTGTCACGCCCAGTTCACGCGCCGCGATGAGCCCGGTTATCCACCAGCTCAGGTCGCCGAGCGCCGACAGTCCCACCAGTGCCGCACCGATGAGGGCTTTGTCGGCGATGGGGTCGGCGATCTTGCCGAAGTCCGTGATCAGGCCGCGACGCCGTGCCACCTCACCGTCGATGCGGTCGGTGAGCGCCGCGAGCGCGAACACCGCGGCAGCGCCGATCCTGGCCGCGGTGTCATGCCCGTCGCCCAGGAACAGCACGACGAGGAACACCGGAACCAGCAGGATCCGCAGCATTGTCAGCATGTTGGCGAGGTTGACCACCGGCACCTCCGACCGCACGCCGGCCGGCCCGGGCACGGTGGCCGGGCGCGACGCCGACGCCCCGGGCCGCGACGCATCCTCCGCAGTCATTCCCCGGCCTCCGGCACAACGCATGACCCGAACGGAATCGGGAGGCGACGACGCGTCATCGGCAACAGAACGGGCACGTCTGAGAGCCTATCGGGTGGGCCGGTCGCTACGCTGAGTGCATGACCACCAGTCGGCAGTCCCGCCGCGATGCCGCCGCGCCCGCCTCCGGCAGGCCGGCCCCGGGCGAGCCGCCCGGTGCGCGCCTGCACGTGCGGCGGGCGCGCACTGCCGACGTCCCGGGGATCAAGGCGCTGGTCGACTACTACGCGGGCCGGATCCTCCTGGAGAAGAACTTCGTCACGCTCTACGAGAGCGTGCAGGAGTTCTGGGTCGTCGAACACGACGGTGCGCTGGTGGGCTGCGGCGCACTGCACGCCATGTGGTCGGACCTCGGCGAGGTGCGCACCGTGGCCGTCGACCCCGTGGTCAAGGGCATGGGCGCGGGCCACCTGCTGATGGAGCGCCTGCTCGCCACCGCCCACGAGCTGGGCCTGACAAAGGTCTTCGTCCTCACCTTCGAGGTGGAGTTCTTCCGCCGGCACGGCTTCGACGTCATCGAGGGGACGCCGGTGACGGCCGAGGTGTACGAGGAGATGCGCCGTTCCTACGACACGGGCGTCGCCGAGTTCCTCGACCTGAGCTTCGTCAAGCCCAACACGCTCGGCAACACCCGCATGCTGGCCACCCTGGACTGAGCGGCCGGCCCAGGACGCCGTCGCATCGGCCGTTCTTGCGGGCCCCGGGCACTCCGCCGCGCGCCACAGGTCGTGGCGCGGGGCGGACGAGGGAGCCACGATCACTGCCCTGGGCCGCGGGTCCCGTCCCCGTCGGCGCCCGGCACCGCGTCGGATCCCTTGCCGGCAGTGGACCCCTCGCCGTCCGCGGTGTCCTCCGGGTCGGTGGCGTCCGGCCGGTCGCCCGGGCCGGCGGTTCCCGAGGCGGCCGCAGGGACCGCGCCGCCCGAACCGCCGCCGCGGCGGGACTTGATCAGGCTGGCCACCGTCGCCACCACCAACGTCGCGGCGATCACAGCGAGCGACAGGCCCGTGGAGATCTCCGGCACGTGGACCGATTCGCCGCCGTTGATGAACGGCAGCGTGTTCTCGTGCAGGGCGTGCAGGACCAGCTTCACGGCGATGAACCCCAGGATCACGGACAGGCCGTGCGAGAGGTACACGAGCCGGTCGAGCAGTCCGTCGAGCAGGAAGAACAATTGCCGGAGCCCCATCAAGGCCAGCGCGTTCGCGGTGAATACCAGGTAGGCCTCCTGGGTGAGGCCGAAGATCGCGGGGATCGAGTCCAGGGCGAACAGCACGTCGGTGACGCCGATGACCACCAGCGCGCCCAGCAGCGGGGTCGCCATCCGGTGCCCGTCGATCTTGGTGACCAGGCGGTCGCTGTGGAACTCCGTGGTGGTGGGCAGCACCTTGCCGACGATCCGCATCACGCGGCCGCCCTCGGGATCGGCGTCGTCGTCCGACTTGTCGGCGCCGAGCGACTCACGCATGAGGTTGATCGCCGTGTACAGGAGGATCGCGCCGAAGATGTAGAACACCCAGGCGTAGGCGTTGATCGCGGCCGAACCGAGCACGATGAAGATCCCGCGCAGCACCAGCGCGATGGCGATGCCCAGCAGCAGTGCCTTCTGCTGGAGTTCACGCGGGACGGAGAACTTGGCGAAGATGACCACGAAGACGAAGAGGTTGTCCACCGACAACGCCTTCTCCGTCACATAGCCCGCGAAGAACTCGCCGCCGTAGGTGCCGCCCCACACCCACCAGACCATGAGCCCGAACAGGCAGGCGAGGCCGATGTAGACCAGCGACCATGTGGCTGATTCACGCAGAGTCGGCGCGTGTGGAGTGCGCACGTGCGTGTAGAAATCGAACACGAACACGCCGATGACCGCCACGACGGTGATCGCCCAGACGAGTATGGAAACGTCCACGTAGATAGACCTCCGGTAATCCGTTCAAGACTGCCGGAGGTCTCTCCCGCCACTGCGGCCCTGGGCTGCGGCGACCGACCACGCCGGTCCGCATCCCCCCGGCACGTGGGTGCCGAGCGATACGAACGTGCTGACGACATGTTCGCGAGTCCGGGGATACTCCCCTCCATCGGATCCCGATCCTACAGGGTCGGCAGCGGCGGCACATTTCGTCGGGGCCACGCCTGCGCTGCACCGTCCGGATCGCAACGCCGACTCAGTGCACCCCTTCGTGCGCGGGCTCCTCGGCGGGCTCGGGGCCGCCGCCCTTGATCGACCACAGCAGACCGTCGAGTTCGTCGGGTTTGACCAGGACCTCACGGGCCTTCGAACCCTCGCTGGGGCCCACCACGCCGCGCGTCTCCATCAGGTCCATCAGCCGCCCCGCCTTGGCGAACCCCACGCGCAGTTTGCGCTGCAGCATCGAGGTTGAGCCGAACTGGCTGGTGACCACCAGCTCCACGGCCTGCACGAACGCATCGAGGTCGTCGCCGATGTCGGGGTCGACGTCCTTCTTCTCCCCGGCCTTCGCGGCCGTGACGCCCTCGGCGTATTCCGGCTCGGCCTGGTTCTTCGTGAAGTCGACGACCGCCTGGATCTCCTCGTCGGTGATGAAGGCGCCCTGCTGGCGTGTCGGCTTGCCCGCCCCCATCGGCAGGAAGAGCGAGTCGCCCATGCCGATGAGCTTCTCGGCGCCGGGCTGGTCCAGGATCACCCGCGAATCGGTGAGCGACGACGTGCCGAAGGCGAGGCGCGACGGCACGTTGGTCTTGATGAGGCCGGTCACCACGTCCACGGAAGGCCGCTGCGTGGCCAGCACCAGGTGGATCCCGGCCGCGCGCGCCTTCTGCGTGATGCGGACGATCGCGTCCTCGACATCGCGCGGCGCCGTCATCATCAGGTCCGCCAACTCGTCGACGATCGCCACGATGTACGGGTACGGCCGGTAGACGCGCTCGGACCCCAGCGGCGTCGTGATCTCGCCGCTGCGCACCTTCTTGTTGAAGTCGTCGATGTGCCGCACCCTGCTTGCCTGCATGTCCTGGTAGCGCTGCTCCATCTCCTCGACCAGCCACGCGAGCGCGGCGGCCGCCTTCTTGGGCTGCGTGATGATGGGCGTGATCAGGTGCGGCACCCCCTCGTAGGGCGTCAGCTCCACCATCTTCGGGTCGATGAGGATCAGCCGCACGTCGTCGGGCCGCGCCCGCGCGAGCAGCGAGACCAGCATCGAGTTGACGAAGCTCGACTTGCCCGAGCCCGTCGCGCCCGCGACCAGCAGGTGCGGCATCTTCGCGAGGTTCGCGCTGATGTAGTTGCCCTCGATGTCCTTGCCCAGGCCGATCAGAAGCGGGTGCCGGTCCTTGCGGGTGGACGGGGCCGCGAGCACGTCGGACAGCCGGACGATCTCCCGGTCCGCGTTGGGCACCTCGATGCCCACCGCCGACTTGCCGGGGATCGGCGCCAGCAGCCGCACGTTGTCGGTGGCCGCCGCATACGCGATGTTGCGGTGCAGCGCCGTGATCTTCTCGACCTTCACACCGGGGCCCAGCTCCACCTCGTACCGGGTGACCGTCGGCCCGCGGGTGAAGCCGGTGACGGCGGCATCGATCTTGAACTGCTCGAGAACGCCGTCGATCGCCTCGATCATCGCGTCGTTGGCCTTGCTGTGCACGGTGGGCGGATCGCCGGCCAGCAGCAGGTTCGCCGGCGGCAGCACGTAGTTCTCGTCGCCGTCCCGGGGCGGGTCGGGAATCAGCGGTCCCTCGTCGTCGGCATCGGCCTCCGCGGCCGGCTGCGGCGGCGGTGTCGGCGCGGGCCGGGGCCGTGCACGCGGCGGCGCGGGGGGCGTGGGCGCCGCGGACGGTGCGCCGCGCCCCCGGCCCGCGTCGGATCCGGTGTCGAGCTTGAGGGTCGGCTGCTCGTCGTCGTGCGCGAAACCTGCGTCGGCACCGTCGTCGATGTCGGGTTCGTCGAGGGGATAGTTGTCGTACGGCGAACGGTCGTAAGGCGACGGGCCGTCGTCGTACTCGTCGAAGTAGTCGTCGTCCGGGTCGCGCCGCCTGCGGCCACCCGCCAGCCCGGCCACCCCGGACATCGCCTCGCGGACGGTGAGACCCGCGATCAGCAGGACGCCGAAAACGCCGATGATCGCCAGCAGCGGGATGGACAACCACGCCGTGAGACCGGTCGTGAGCGGGCCGCCGGCCGCATACCCCGCGTACCCGGCCGCAGCGGCGCGGCCGTCGGCGTCGACGGGCATGCCCGCGGCGATGTGCCAGATGCCCAGCACCGCCCCGGCGATCAGGATCGAACCGATGACCAGCCGCGGGCGGGTGTCGGGCCGCGGCTCGGAACGCATCAGCGCCACCGACACGCCGACGAGGATCAGCGGCAGGAGTACCGCGCCGGTGCCGATGACGTACCGGACCCCGGTATCGACCCACTCCCCCACCGGGCCGCCCGCGTCGATCCACGACGCCGCGGCCACCACCAGTGCCGCCGCGATCAGCGCGAGCGCGATGCCGTCGCGACGGTGCCCGGCGTCGATGTCCTTCGCCCGGCTCACCGCGCGGGTGGTGGCGCCCACGCCGCGCGCCGTCGCCGACCACACCGAGCCGGCCGCCCTGCGCACGGCTCCGCCCGAACCCTTCCTGGCGGTTCCGCGCGACGCGCCGCGCGTCCCGGAGGCCCCCCGTCCCTTCGACGGACGGGAAGCCGAACGCGCAGCCGGCCGCGAACCCGACGCGCGGCTGCCGGGGGCCCGGCCCTTCGAGCCGCCCGAGCGAGACGCCGGCCGGGTCGCGGTGCGCGTGCCGGTCGACTTCTTTGCGGGGCTCGAGGTGCTCGACTTTCCTGCCATGCCCCTCAGGCTAGTCGCAGAGGCCCCACGACACCCATCCGCAACACGGCCGGGGACGCATCCCACACCCGCATCGCGCCCGACGGCGCACGCCGGATCATGCGGATCCGCAGGTCAGAGCTGACTTACGGCGACCACGTTCGGGACGATCATCGGCCGGCGGCGGTACTTGTCCGCCACCCACCGGCCCACCACGCGACGGACGGCCTGTGCGATGCGGTGCGTGTCCGTGATGGACTCCGCCGCGAGGTTCCCCAGCTCCGATTCGACCAGCTTGACGGCCTCGGCGAGGGCATGCGGGTTGTCGGAGAACCCGCGGCCCGAAAGTTGCGGGACGCTCACCGCACGGCCGGTGTCGCGGTCGACGACGACGGAAATGGAGATGAACCCGCCCTCGCCGAGCACCAGGCGGTCCGACAGGGTGGACTCGCCCACGTCGCCCACCGAGAGCCCGTCGACGTACACGTGCCCCACCGGCACCTGCCCGCTGATCGACGCCATGCCGTCGACCAGGTCGACGACGACGCCGTCCTCCGCGAGCACGATCCGATCCTCCGGTACGCCGGTCGCGGCGGCGAGCGCGGCATTGGCCCGCAGATGCCGCCACTCGCCGTGCACCGGCATGGCGTTGCGCGGGCGGACCGCGTTGTAGAGGTACAGCAGCTCGCCGGCGGACGCGTGCCCGGACACGTGCACCTTGGCGTTCTGCTGCGTCACCACCGTGGCACCGCGCTTGGCCAGCCCGTTCACCACCGTGAACACGGAGTTCTCGTTGCCCGGGATCAGCGACGACGCGAGCACCACCAGGTCCTCGCCGCGCACGTTGATCTGGCGGTGGTCGCCGCGCGCCATCCGCGACAGCGCCGAGAACGGCTCACCCTGCGAGCCGGTGGAGATCAGCACGAGCTTGTCGTCCGGCAGGCTCGCAGCGGTATCGATGTCCACCTCGATCCCGTGCGGCACCGTCAGGTATCCGAGCTCCTCGGCGATCGCCATGTTGCGCACCATCGACCTGCCGACGAAGCAGATGCGCCGCCCGTACCGGTGTGCCACGTCCACCACCTGCTGGATGCGGTGCACGTGGCTCGCGAACGATGCGACGATCACCCGCTGGCGGGCCTTGCCGATCACGGTGTCCAGCACCCCGCCGATGTCGCGCTCCGGCATCACGAATCCGGGCACCTCGGCATTGGTGGAATCCACCAGGAACAGGTCCACCCCCTCGTCCCCGAGCCTGGAGAACCCGCCCAGGTCGGTCAGGCGCCCGTCGAGCGGCAGCTGATCGAGCTTGATGTCGCCGGTGTGCAGCACCCGGCCCGCGGGCGTGTCGATGGCGACGGCGATCGCGTCGGGGATCGAGTGGTTGACCGCGTAGTACCGGCAGCGGAAGTTGCCGTGCGTCGTCTCCTCGCCCTCGGCGATCAGCACCAGGTTGGGGTGCTGGCGGTGCTCGCGGCACTTGGCGGACACGAGCGCGAGGGTGAACTGCGCGCCGACGATCGGGATGTCCTCCCGCAGCCGCAACAGGAAGGGGATCGCACCGATGTGGTCCTCGTGACCGTGCGTGAGGATGACCGCCTCGATGTCGTCCGCGCGGTCCTCGATGTAGGAGAAGTCCGGCAGGATCAGGTCGACGCCCGGCTGCGTGTCCTCGGGGAACAGCACGCCGCAGTCGACGATGAGCAGCTTGCCCCGGTACTCGAAGACCGTCATGTTGCGGCCGATCTCGCCGATGCCGCCGAGCGCCACGATGCGCAGCCCGTTCTTCGGCAGCTTCGGCGGCGAGCCCAGCCGGGTGGCCGGAGCGGTGCCGACAGCCCCCCGCGGACCGTCCGGCTTCGCCTGCGGGCGTCCCGTCCCGCGCCCCTGCGATTTGCGCGAAGGACCGCCCCTGCCCCGACTCTTGTTACCCGTGTTCACCGATTTCGTCCCGTCGGCCTTGGTGGCCTTGTTGTTGTTCTTCGCGTTGTTGTTCTTCGCGTTGTTGTTCTTCGCGTTGTTGTTCTTCGCGTCGCTCATGCCAGCACCCCCGCTGCACGCATGTCCGCCTCCAATGCCTCGATCTGCGGTGGTGTGGGGGGTATCTGCGGGAGCCTCGGCTCCCCCGCGTCGATACCCAGCAGGCGGAGCCCCGCCTTCGACGCCGACACGCCGCCGAGTGCGCTCACGGCGTGCACCAGCGGCAACAGCGACGCGTTGATCTCACGCGCCCGCGTCAGGTCCCCCGCCCGCACCGCGTTGTACAGGTCACGCAGCCGCCCGGCCGCGAGATGCCCGATGACGCTCACCATCCCGACCGCGCCCACCGCGAGCCACGGCAGGTTGAGCGGGTCGTCGCCCGAATAAAACGACAGCGAGGTGTTCGCGATCAGGTCGGCTCCGGCGTTCAGGTCGCCCTTCGCGTCCTTGACGGCGAGGATCTGCGGATGATCCGACAGCAGTCGGAGGGTGTCCGTTTCGATGGGCACGACCGACCGCGGCGGGATGTCGTAGAGCATGATCGGGAGGTCGGTGGCATCGGCCACCGCCATGAAATGTTCGTAAAGACCGCGCTGAGGGGGCCGCGAGTAGTAAGGCGTGACCACCAGCAGCCCGTGCGCGCCGGCCGCGGCCGCGTCACGCGCCAGCTCCACGCTGTGCGCGGTGTCGTAGCTGCCGGCCCCCGCCACGACGCGCGCACGGTCCCCCACTTCGGAGAGGACCACGTCGAGCAGCTGCATCTTCTCCGCTTCGGTGGTGGTGGGCGACTCCCCCGTGGTCCCCGCCAGCACGAGACCGTCGCAGCCGCTGTCTACGAGGTGCCGCGCCAGCCGCGAGCCCGCCTTGAGGTCCAGCGTGCCGTCCGCGGCGAAGGGGGTGACCATGGCGGTCAGAACCGTGCCGAACCGGGTTTCGGCGGCGCGCGACGCGCTAGCGGTGCTCATGGGCGTCAACGCTACCCGGTCCGCCCACGGCGACAGCACCCACACGCCGTGCCCGCGCTCACCCCTCGAGCACGAACGGACTCGTCGCGACCTCGGTTCCGTCGGGGAGCGTGGAAATGTCGAAATCGCCGAAGACCGTCGGGGCCATTTCGGTGAGCCGGCGCAGACACTCGATCGCAAGCTGCCGCATCTCCACGTCCGCGTGCTCGGTGGCGCGCATGGCGATGAAGTGCCGCCAGCTCCGCAGATTGCCTGTCACCACCAGCCGGGTCTCGGTGGCGTTCGGCAGGACCGATCGCGCCGCCTGCCGCGCCTGCTTGCGCCGCAGGATCGCGTTGGGGACGTCCGCGAACCGCTCCTCCAGCGCGTCGAGCAGCTCCGCATACGCCGCCCGGCTGGCCTCCGTCGCACGCAGGAAGACGGCCTCCAGGTCCGGGTCGTCCCGGATCGCGGGCGGTGGCACCACGTTGGAGTCGTGCTCCGGCACGTACCGCTGCGAGAGCTGGGAGAACGAGAAGTGCCGGTGCCGGATCAGCTCGTGGGTGCACGAACGCGACAGCCCCGTGATGTAGAAGCCCGCGGACGCGTGCTCGAACACGGAGAGGTGACCCACCTCGAGAATGTGCCGGAGGTAGCCGGCGTTGGTGGCGGTCCGGGGGTTCGGCTTGTCCCACGTCTCGTAGCAGGCGCGGCCCGCGAACTCCGCGAGGGCCTCCCCGCCCTCGGCGTCGGTCTCCCACGGTACGTTCGCCGGCACGAAGAAATCCGTCTTCGAGATCAGCTGCACGTTGAGCGGAACAGTTCGGGGCACATGTCCTCCTCACGGGATCGGAACCCAGCCTATCGGCGCGCCGGCGGGCCCCTGCACTCCCCCGCCGCGTTTCGGCACCCGGAATCGGACGATCGTTGGCATGATGATCGGGCGACGGCGGGCGGGGCGCCCGCGGCAGGCGTACGGACCGGGCTGCGGGCCGGACCGGCGACGGTGCGCACAACTACGACGAGAGCAGGGAAGACCATGGCAGTCACGGGCCACTCCGAGATCGAGATCGCAGCCACGCCCGCCGAGGTGATGGACGCCATCGCGGACGTGGAGGCGCTGCCCTCGTGGTCGGCGTCGCACAAGTCGGTGACCGTGGAGGAGCGCCACGAGGACGGCCGGCCCAAGCGCGTGCGCAGCACCATGAACGTGATGGGGATCAACGACGAGCAGGTGGCCGAGTACACCTGGAACGGCGTCGAATCGGTCTCCTGGTCGTTGCTCGAGAGCGCACAGCAGAAGTCCCAGGAGGGCAAGTACGTCCTCGAGCCCACGGACAAAGGCACGAAGGCGGTCTTCGACCTCGCGGTGGAGACGAAGATCGCGATCCCGGGGTTCATTGTGAAGAAGGCGCAGAAATCGGGCGTGGAGACCGCCACGAAAGGTCTCAAGAAGTTCGTCGAGAAGAGCTGAGCCGGCCCTCCCCGGCCGGGCCCGCTACCCGTCCATCAGCTGCGCCGCGACGGTGGCCCCCAGCTCCCAGCAGGCCTCCAGCTCGTCCTTGCCGGGCTTGGCCGAGCACACCACGAACTCGGCCGCCTTGGTCCAGCCCATGCCCGTGGTGATCCTCTCCACCGCGGACTCGGCGCCCTCGGTCCCCTCGTTGCCGTGCACGTACAGCCCGTACGGCCGGCCGCGGGTGGAGTCCAGGCACGGGTAGTAGCAGGTGTCGAAGGCATGCTTGAGCGCGCCGCTGATGTAGCCGAGGTTCGCGGGCGTGCCCAGCAGGTAGCCGTCGGCCTCGAGCATGTCGGTGGGGGTCACCGCCAGCGCGGCGCGGCGCACCACCTCGACGCCCTCGATCTCCGGGTCGGTGGCGCCGCTGACCACCGCCTCGAACATCGCCTGCATGAACGGGGACGGGGTGTGGTGGACCACCAGCAGCGTCGAGCTCATGGCCCCACACTAGTGGACCGGCGAGTGCGCGCTCGGCTATCGAACGGCGTGGATGCGCGCGAGCGCACACCTCCCGGGCGGCGGCCCGGGACCCGCGCTCAGCCCGGTGAGTGCCCCGGCGGCGGCCCGGCGGACTCACCGGCTTCGCCGGCTTTGCGTTCCAGGCCCTCCAGCGCCACCGCGCGCTTCATGATCTCGCGCGCACGCTTGCGATCACCGGCGACGTCGTAGGCGCGCGCCAGCCGGTAGTTGCATCGCCAGTCGTCCGGGTCCGATTCCCACTCCGTCTTGATCTCGGCGAACAGCTCGTCGGCCGCATCCCGCTCGAACCGCCCCGAGGGGCGGCGGGGCAGACCGCCGGTGTCGAGCTCGAGCCCTTCGCCTGCGATCCGGCGCGCCAACCTGTCATGCGCGAAGGCGGAACGCAGCGTGGAATAGATCATCCACACGCCCATCAGCGGCAGGATCAGCACCGCCACGCCCAGCACGACCATGCCCGCGCCGCCGTCGCTGATCAGCTGGACCGCCCGCTGCCCGAGTACGACGAAGTAGACGGCCAGCGCCACGACGATCATCGCGATGGCGGACTTGACCTTCACCGCGGTGCCCCCTGGGCCGATGCCGCGCTGTTCACAGGTCCAGCAGGTTCTCGAGGCCCACGGTGAGCCCCGGACGCGACTGCGCCCGGCGCACACCGAGGAGGACGCCCGGGGCGAAGGAGCCGCGGTCGATCGAATCGTGCCGGATCGTCAGCGTCTCCCCCTCTGTGCCCAGCAGAACCTCCTGGTGCGCCACCAGCCCGGCGAGGCGCACCGAGTGGACCCGGACCCCGTCGACGTCCGCGCCCCGCGCGCCCTCGAGCGCCTTGGTGGTGGCGTCGGGCGACTCCGCGGGCAGTCCCGCCTCCCGACGGGCCTGCGCCACCAGCCGCGCCGTGCGGTCGGCGGTGCCGGAGGGGGCGTCGGCCTTATGCGGGTGATGCAGCTCGATGACCTCGACGGAGTCGTAGAAGCGCGCCGCCTGCTGCGCGAAGAGCATCGACAGCACCGCGCCGATGGCGAAGTTGGGGGCGATCAGCACGCTCACCCGGGGGGCGTCCGCGAGCCAGGCGCGCACCTGCTCGAGACGCGTCTCGTCGAAACCGGTGGTGCCCACCACCGCGTGGATGCCGTGGGCGACCGCGAACTCGAGGGTGCCCATCACCACGTCCGGGTGCGTGAAATCCACGATGACCTCCGCACCGGAGTCCACCAGCCCTTGCAGCGCGTCGTCCTTGTCGATGCGCGCCACGAGCTCCAGGCCGTCCGCCTTGTCGACGGCGTGGCAGATCGCCTGCCCCACCCGTCCGTCCGACCCCACAACGCCGACGCGAATCGCCACCAGTCCACCTTTCCGTGCCCTGTCCACCGGGGACACGCCTCTGTTCCCACCAGCGCGGCCGCGGATACCCCGACGAGCCTACGCAGTGCCCTCGTGCCGCGTGCACGCCCCCGCCGTGTGCCGGGGCCGGTTCACCGCCGGGGAGACGGGCGCGCCCGGCCGACCGCGGCGAACAGCTCGGCGGGCAGCTCCGCCTCATCCTCGAACGGGCCCACCACCACCGCGCTGCGCGGCCGGCGCAGCAGCTCCGCGGCGACGGCCCGGACGTCCTCACGGGTGACGGCCGCGATCCTGTCGAGGCTCTCCGAGAGCGGCACGTGGTATCCGCGGGCGAGTTCACCGGCACCGAGCCTGTTCATCCGCGCACCGGAATCCTCCAGCCCCAGCACCATTCCGCCCCGCAGGGCGCCCCGGCTGCGGGCGCATTCGTCCTCGCCGAGCCCGTCGCGGCCAATCGACTCGAGGATCCGCCGCACCTGGTCCGCGACCGCGGCCAGGTTGTCCGGCCGGCACCCTGCATACACCGAGAACACCCCGGCGTCCGCGTACGTCTCGATGCTCGAGTACACCGAGTACGCCAGGCCCCGGGACTCGCGGATCTCCTGGAAGAGCCGCGAGCTCAGGCCGCCGCCGACGGCGTGGTTGAGAACGGCGAGCGGCCAGCGCAGCTCCCCCTCGCTCCGGCCGAAGGTGGGGATGCCGATCGCCAGATGCACCTGCTCGCCGTCGTGCGGATGGACGACGAGCCGCCCGCTGTCCGCCGCCGCAGCGCGTCCGGACCGGACCGGCGCCGGGGCGGCGGACGCCGCGGCGTCCGCACCGGTGGCCGCGCGCGCATGCCGGACCACTTCGTCGTGCGTGATGTTGCCCGCCACCGCCAGCACCATCGACTCCGGCCGATAGCGTCCCCGGTGGAATCCGCGGATCCGGTCGGCGGTCATCGACTCGATCGAGCCGTCGGAGCCGATGACCGGCCGGGCCAGCGGGTGCCCGCCCAGGACGGCCTCGACGAGCAGGTCTCCCGCGAGGTCCTCGGGGTCGTCCTCGCGCATCGCGATCTCCTCGAGCACCACCTCGCGCTCGAGGTCCACGTCGGCCGCGGCGCATTCTCCGCGCAACGCGACGTCGGCGACCACGTCGATGGCCAGGGCTGCGTCCTCGTCCAGCACATGCGCGTAGAAGCACGTGTACTCCTTGGTGGTGAACGCGTTGAGCTCGCCGCCCACGGCGTCCATCTCCACCGCGACCGACTGCGCTGTGCGCGTGGGCGTGCGCTTGAACAGCAGGTGCTCGAGGAAGTGCGCCGCGCCCTCCTCGTCGGGCCATTCGTCACGCGAACCGACCCCCACCCACAGCCCCACCGCCGCCGACCGGACGCCGGGCAGCCGCTCGGTCACCACGCGCATGCCCGAGGGCAGGACCGTCCGCATAACGCCCTGAGGGGCTTCCCGGCCGTCGTCCGGAAAGCCCCTCAGGGTGTCTGCCGTCGTGCTACTCAGCGGAGGCCTCCGCGGTTGCCGCGCCGGCCGCCTGATCGGCGTCGGTCTCGTCGACCGGGACGAGGCTGATCTTGCCCCGGTTGTCGATGTCGGCGATCTCCACACGGATCTTGGTGCCCACGTTCACGACGTCCTCGACCTTGTTCACGCGCTTGCCCTGGCCGAGTTTGGAGATGTGCACCAGGCCGTCGCGCCCCGGCAGCAGCGAGACGAACGCGCCGAACGCGGTGGTCTTGACCACCGTGCCGAGGAAGCGCTCGCCCACCTTGGGCAGCTGCGGGTTGGCGATCGCGTTGATCTTGTCGATCGCCGCCTCCGCGGACGGGCCGTCCGCGGCACCGACGTACACCGTGCCGTCGTCCTCGATGGAGATGTTGGCGCCGGTCTCCTCGGTGATCGAGTTGATCATCTTGCCCTTGGGCCCGATCACCTCGCCGATCTTGTCCACCGGGACCTTGACCGTGGTGACGCGCGGCGCGTACGGGCTCATCTCGTCCGGGGCGTCGATGGCCTCGGCCATCACGTCCAGGATGGTCATGCGCGCGTCCTTGGCCTGCGTCAGCGCACCGGCCAGCACCTGCGACGGGATGCCGTCGAGCTTGGTGTCCAGCTGCAGTGCGGTGACGAAGTCCTTCGTGCCGGCGACCTTGAAGTCCATGTCGCCGAACGCGTCCTCGGCTCCGAGGATGTCGGTGAGCGCCACGTAGCGGGTCTCGCCGTCGACCGTGTCGGACACCAGGCCCATCGCGATGCCCGCGACCGGCGCCTTCAGCGGCACGCCCGCGTTGAACAGGCCCAGCGTCGACGCGCACACCGAGCCCATGGACGTCGAACCGTTGGACCCGAGAGCCTCGGAGACCTGACGGATGGCGTACGGGAACTCCTCGACGCTGGGGAGCACGGGGATCAGGGCCCGCTCCGCCAGCGCGCCGTGGCCGATCTCGCGGCGCTTGGGCGACCCGACCCGGCCGGTCTCACCGGTGGAGTACGGGGGGAAGTTGTAGTGGTGCATGTACCGCTTGGACTTCTCCGGTCCCAGCGAGTCGATCTGCTGGGCCATCTTGACCATGTCCAGCGTGGTGACGCCCATGATCTGCGTCTCGCCCCGCTCGAACAGCGCGCTGCCGTGCGCCCGCGGCACCACCGCGACCTCGGCGGACAGCGAGCGGATGTCGGTGACGCCGCGGCCGTCGATGCGGAAGTGGTCGGTGATGATCCGACGGCGCACCAGCTGCTTGGTGAGCGAGCGGAACGCCGCGCCGACCTCCTTCTCGCGGCCCTCGAACTGCGGGCCCACGGCCTCGAGCAGCTCCGCCTTGATCTCGTCGGTGCGGTCGTCGCGGTCCTGCTTGCCGGCGATGGTCAACGCCTGCGACAGCTTGTCGGCGGCGGCGGACTCGACCGCGGCGAAAACGTCGTCCTGGTACGCAGGGAACAGCGGGTAGTCGCCGGTGGGCTTGGCCGCCGACGCTGCGAGCTCCTGCTGGGCGCGGCACAGCTCGGCGATGAACGGCTTGGCCGCTTCGAGCCCCTGCGCGACGACGGACTCGTTGGGCGCCTGCGCGCCGGCCTCTATCTGGCTGATCGCGTGGTCGCTCGCTCCGGCCTCGACCATCATGATGGCGACGTCCGCCGGGGTGGACCCGCTGGCGGGCGTGACGATGCGGCCCGCGACCACCATGTTGAACACGGAGCTCTCGAGCTGCTCGACGGTGGGGAACGCGACCCACTGCCCCGCCGGGTTGGACTCCGAGGTGACGAGCGCGACGCGCACGCCGCCGACGGGGCCGGAGAACGGCAGGCCGGCGATCTGCGTCGACGCGGACGCGGCGTTGATCGCCACCACGTCGTACTGGTCCTGCGGGTTCAGGCTCATCACGGTGATGACGACCTGGATCTCGTTGCGCAGCCCGTCGGTGAAGGTGGGGCGCAGCGGACGGTCGATCAGGCGGCAGGTGAGGATCGCGTCGGTCGACGGACGCCCCTCGCGGCGGAAGAACGAGCCGGGGATGCGGCCCGCCGCATACATGCGCTCCTCCACGTCCACCGTGAGGGGGAAGAAGTCGAGGTTGTCCTTGGGCTGCTTGGAGGCCGAGGTGGCCGACAGCAGCATCGTCTCCTCGTCCAGGTACGCCACGACCGAGCCGGCCGCCTGCTTGGCCAGCCGCCCCGTCTCGAAGCGGATGTTGCGGGTGCCGAAAGCACCGTTGTCGATGACGGCGGTCGCCTCGTACACGCCCTCATCGAGGTATTCGTTTTCGCTCATGAACTCTCTTCTCGTGTGGTGTCCACCGGCAGGCTCTCCGCGTGCGGTGGACAGGATGCTGCGCGTGCGCAACCGGATGCTGTATGCCGATCCCCGGGCACCCGTTGCGGTCTGAGCGGAGGTCGTCGATCGAAGCCGTCGGAGCCGGTGCTGTGCGCGTTCCGGCGGCGGGCACCGTGTGCCCCGCCCCTTCCCGGCGCGCGACGCATCGCGTCCGGCGGCCACTACCGAGGACCAGCCGCACGCGACCGGGTCTCCGAGGGCTCGGAAAACCGGTGCTCGCCGCACCGCGGGATGACTCTCCCGACGGCGGTCGCCCGGCGCCGCCCGCCCCTGCGCGGGGCCGCGCGGCCAGGCTGCCTGTTCGGCGTACGCGCTGGTGTCCAGTGTTCGGTCGATGAAATTATGGTCGGCTCGTATCGTATCCAGGCCGACTCATCATCGAGCGGCCGCAACTTCCGGGTCCGTTCGCCGCGCGTCCGACGCCGGTGATGTCGGAGACCGGACGACCCGATCCCCGGACCGGCCGACTCGACAAGATTCACCGATACAACAGTTCCACCGTGACAACAGTCTGACCGTCAAAACAGTTTCAAGCCGGTATCGAACGCGGCACGTGCCGAAGACCGGCCGAACCTGGCCCAACGTTACCACCGCCGCCCCCCATGCGGGACGCCGCGCCGTGGACGGCGATTCGCAGCGGGCGCCCCCACCGCCGGCGGCGAACGGGGGCATCGGCACGCATAGACCGCGGGCCCGCCACCGGATGGCGGCGGGCCCGCGGTCTATGCGATCCGTCCGGGGCGTCTCAGCGACGCAGTCCCAGGCGCTCGATCAGCGCGCGGTACCGGTTGATGTCCACCTGCTGGAGGTACTTGAGCAGACGGCGACGGCGGCCGACCAGCAGGAGCAGACCACGACGCGAGTGGTGGTCGTGCTTGTGCTCCTTGAGGTGCTCGGTGAGTCCGACGATGCGCTTGGTCAGCAGCGCGACCTGCGCCTCAGGCGACCCGGTGTCCGTCTCATGCAGGCCGTACTCGGTGAGGACCTGCTTCTTCTCATCGGTGGTCAATGCCACGGAGATGCTCCTGATCACTAAATGTCCGCGCACGTCAACCCGGCCCGTCGCACGGGCCGGCGGCGCAGCCACCACGAACCGCAGCCACGCCAGCGCAGAAGTCTACCACCGCGTTCCGCGCGGCTCGGCCGGGCCGATCGGGTCGGCCCCGCCGGGGCGGACCCACCGGGTCAGCGTGCCGCGCCGTCGTCTGCGAGCGCGTCGCGCGCGCGCTCCACGTCGCCGCCCATGGCCTCGATGAGCGCCTCCACCGAGTCGAAGGGCTCCATCGGGCGGATCCGCGCGACGAAGTCGACGGCGACATGCTGGCCGTAGAGGTCCACGTCTTTGTCCAGCACGAAGGCCTCGACCGTCCGCACCTGCCCCGAAAATGTGGGATTGGTGCCCACCGACACCGCGGCCGGGTACGGCACGCCGGCCGCCAGCGCGTCGTCGCCGGTGTCGTACCCGTACCGCGTGAACCAGGCGGCGTACACCCCGTCGGCGGGGATCGCCGTGAACGGTGCACTGTCGACGTTCGCCGTCGGGTAGCCGAGGTCGCGTCCGCGCCGCTGCCCGCGCACCACGACGCCCTCGACCCTGTGCGGACGCCCCAGTGCCGCGCGCGCGGCCTCGACGTCCCCCGCCGCCACGCAGGAACGCACGTACGTCGACGACACCGTGACCTCGTCCTCCGAGAGCAGCGGCACGCCGCGGACGGTGAAGCCGAAGCGCTCGCCGAGCTCGGTGAGCACCGCGACGTCGCCCGCCGCTTTGTGGCCGAACCCGAAGTTGTCGCCCACCACGACCTCTGTGACGTGCAGGCGCTCCACCAGCAGCTCGTGGACGAAACGTTCCGGAGACAGCTTCGAGAGCTCCTGCCCGAAGGGCAGCACGAAGAACACGTCTATGCCGAGCTCGCCCGCCAGTTCCGCCCGCCGGGCGAGGGTGCTCAGCTGTGCCGGGTGGCTCCCCGGCCGGATCACCTCCGACGGGTGCGGGTCGAAGGTCATCAGCACCGAACGGATGCCGCGCCGCCGCGCCGCCTCCACGGCCGCGCCGATCAGATCGCGGTGCCCACGGTGCACTCCGTCGAACACGCCGATCGTGACCACGCACCGGCCCCAGTCCGCCGGGATGTCGTCGAGTCCTCGCCACTTCAACACGGCTCGAATCCTACGACGGTGCGCGCCCGCCGCTCGTGCGGCCTGCGGTGGGCACGGGGGCCGCCACCGCATAGGCTCGACTCCGATGACCGACGACGCCAGTGCACCCACCCCCGCAGTCCCGCCCGTCAAGCCGGGCGTCGGGGACCCCGCGGCGCAGGCCGCGCCCGCAGTGCGCAACCCGGCCGCGGCGCTGACGCCGGTGGCGCAGGACTACCTGAAGGTCATCTGGACGGCCACCGAATGGGACGACGAGCCGATGTCCACGAAGCTGCTCGCCGAGCGGCTCGGGTCCGCGGCGTCGACGGTGTCGGAGACCGTGCGCAGGCTCGCCGACCAGCACTTGGTGGACCACGTGCGCTACGGCGCGATCACCCTCACCGCCGACGGCCGCGCCGCCGCGCTGGCGATGGTGCGCCGCCACCGGCTGATCGAGACCTTCCTGGTACGCGAGCTCGACTACAGCTGGGCGGAGGTGCACGACGAGGCCGAGGTGCTCGAGCACGCGGTGTCGGATGTGCTGGTCTCGCGCATCGACGCCAAGCTGGGGCATCCCGAGCGCGACCCGCACGGCGACCCCATCCCACGAGCGGACGGCACGTTGCCCCGGATCCCCGGCCTGCGCCTGGCGGACCTGGCCGGCGGCGCGGCGGGGTCGATCACCCGCATCTCGGACGAGCATCCCGACATGCTCCGCTACTTCGACGGACTCGGAATCGCGCCCGGCGTGGTGCTGCAGGTGCTCGAGCACCGGGATTTCGCCGGCACCATCTCCGTGCGCGTGCACGGCCCGGGCGACGCGCAGGAGGTCCGCACCGTCGAGCTGGGCCGCCCCGCTGCCGACGCGATCTGGCTGGTCCAGCTACCGGAGGCCCCGCAGGCCCCCCGGTAGGCGGCGCGCAGCCCCGCCGCACGATGACCACAGCGCCGCCGCCCGATCACCGCAGCGTCGCCGGGCGCACCACCAGCACGGACGCGGCCCGCCGCCCGCTTTCCTTGACCAGCGCGATCACGCGCCCGTCCGGGTCGGCCACCCCGTACGTGCCCTTCATTCCGACCGGCTCGAGCCACCGGCCCTGGCTGATCGACTCGGCCTCGTCCGCGGAGATGTCCCGCAGGGGGAATGCCGTGCGGACCGCGGCGTCCATGCCGAGCCCCACGGACGGAGCGGCCTGGACATCGGCGAGCGGGCGCGCGTCCTCGACCCGAAACGGCCCGACCCGCGTGCGCCGCAGGGCGGTCAGATGGCCGCCCACGCCCAGCGCGGCGCCGAGGTCGCGGGCAAGGGCGCGCACATAGGTTCCGGACGAGCACTCCACCTCCACGTCGAGGTCCAGCACGTCGCCGATGCGTCGCTCCGCGACGATCTCGAAGCGCTGCACCGTCACCTGCCGGGCGGGGATGGAGACGTCCTCGCCGTCGCGGATCAGCGCGTGCGCCCGCCGCCCGCCGATCTTGATGGCGGACACGCTCGACGGGACCTGCTGGATGGTCCCCCGTAACGCGTCCACCGCGGACTCGCCCGCGGAACGGTCCACGCCGTGCGCCGGCGCCCCGCCCACCCGTTCGCCCATCGCGTCGTCCGTGCTCGTCGCGTAACCGAGCCGGATGGTGGCGGTGTAGGCCTTGGTGGTGAGCGCCAGCAGGCCGAGCAGCTTGGTGGCCCGCTCGATCCCGATCACCAGCACGCCGGTGGCCATCGGGTCCAGCGTTCCCGCATGGCCCACCCGGCGCGTGCTGAACGCTTTACGGCACCGCGCCACCACGTCGTGGCTCGTCGCCCCCTCGGGTTTGTCGACGATGACCAGCCCGGCATCGGCCAGGCTCGCCTGAGATTTCCCACGCTTGGACACAGCGCAGAATTACATCACGACGATGGCGGTGACCACCAACCCGTGTGCCGCGATCCACCGCCCGTCGAGCGTTTCCAGGCGTGATCCGTCGACGGTGTGCCCCGGCACGAGGATCCGCGATCGGAACGTCCCCGTCACTGCGCCGTCGTCGCCGCCCGCCCCGTCAGCGGGAGCGTCGGCCGTGACGGTGATATCCGCGTCCTCGAACCCGAGCCACCGCCGGGTGAGCGGATACCACGCCTTGTACGTGGCCTCCTTGGCGCTGAACAGCAGCCTGTCCAACCGCACCTGCGGGACGGCGGCGCCGTCCCGTGCGATCCGGTCGCGCTCCGCGGCCAGGCTCACGGACGCGAGGACCCCGTCCGGCAGGGGCCCGTTCTGCTCGGCGTCGATGCCCACCGACCGCACCCCCAGCGCGAAACCCACTGCGGCGGCCCGGTACCCGGCAGTGTGCGTCATGCTGCCCACGATGCCCCGAGGCCAGCGGGGCGCGCCCTTGTCGCCCTTCGGCAGGGCGACGGGCTCCACGCCGAGCCGCCCCATCGCCGTACGCGCGCAGTGTCGGACACTCGCGTACTCGGCCCGCCGGCGCTCCACCGCCCTGGATATCTGCTGCTGCTCCTCGGGGAACAGGGTGATGCCCGGCGGGTCCGTGAACAGCTCCGCGGCCTCCACACCCCCCGGCAGGATCGCCTCGATCATCCGCGCAGCCTGGCCCTGAGCCGTTCGAACTCGGCCTCCTGCGCGGCGCTGACCGGAAAATGGCCACCCCACTTGTTGAGATCGCCGGGGCGGTATTCCGGATCGGGCAGGATCTGCCGCAGCACCGGTTCCTGCAGACCGCGCCTGCGCCATTCCCGCGGGTACCCCACCGACACCTCCTCGAACCGGACTCCGTCGTAATAGGTGGTGCGTGGAATGTGCAGATGCCCGTAGACCATGCACGCGGCCCGGTAGCGCCGATGCCAGTCCGCCGTCGCGTCCGTGCCGCACCACATGGAGAACTCCGGGTGCATCAGCACATGCGTGGGCTCACGCACCAGCGGGAAGTGGTTGATCAGGACCGTCGGAAGGTCCGGGTCCAGCGCGTCGAGGCGGCGTCGGGTCTCCCGCACGCGTGCCGCACACCAGGCCTCTCGGGTGGCGTACGGCTGCGGAGAGAGCAGGAACTCGTCGGTGGCGACCACGCCGCGCTCGCGGCCCGCCGCCAGCCCCGCCGCCTTGTCGGACGCGCCGGTGGGCAACCAGCTGTAGTCGTAGAGCAGGAACATCGGCACGACGACGGCGGGGCCGCCCTCGCCTTCCCACACCGGGTACGGGTCCTCCGGGGTGACGACGCCGATCTCGCGGCAATCGCGCACCAGGCGTTCGTACAGGTCCACCCCGTGCAGCTGAACCGGGTCCTTGGCGGTGGTCCACAGCTCGTGATTGCCGGGCGTCCAGACGACCTTGGCGAACCTGCCAGCCAGGAGCTCGAGGGTCTCCGCCACCTCGTCCGTGCGTTCGGCCACATCCCCGGCGACGATCAGCCAATCGTCGTCCGATCCCGGCCACAGCCCGTCGGTCACCGGCCTGTTGCCGCGGTGCCCCACGTGCAGATCACTGACCGCGAGCAATCGCCCCACGCGTCCTCCTCCGTTCGCCGTGCTCCCTACTGCGCGCTAGGCCGGCACTGCACCGGGCACCGCCCACCGGCCCGTCGCCGCCCGGGCCACCACCGCGCCCAACCGCACCACCAGGAACGCCACCAGCCCACACCATATGCCGCGCAGGCCCCAATCCCAGACGAGGGATGCCCAGATGATCGGCAGAAAGCCGGCCAGCGCACCGATCAGCGTCGCCGTGCGCAGGAAGCGTGCGTCTCCGGCGCCCAACAGCACTCCGTCGAGCGCGAAGACCACGCCCCCCAGCGGGATGAGCGCGACGAACAACCACCACACGCTCCCGACCTGACCGAGGACCGCCGCGTCGTCCGTGAACACCGCGGGCACCGCCGAGAATCCCGCCGCGAACAGGGCTGCCAGCATCACCGACAGCAGCGTCGACCAGCGCGTGATACGCCAGGCGAGTGCGCGGGCGCCCGCCACGCGGCCGCCGCCGAGCGCGGCCCCCACCAGCGCCTGCGCCGCGATGGCCAGCGAGTCCAGAACCAGGGTGAGGAAGTTCCACAGTTGCAGCACCACCTGGTGCGCCGCGAGAGCCGGTGCGCCGAACCGGGCCGCGACGGCGGCCGCCGACAGGAAGCAGGCCTGGAAACCGAGGCTGCGCAGGATCAGGTCGCGCGCCATGCCCATCTGCGCGCGCATCACCGCCCACTGCGGCCTCAGCCCGATGCCCACCGCCCGCCGTTCCCGCCAGAGCAGGACGAGGAAGGCTGCGGCCGCCACCGTCTGCCCGACGAGATTGGCCACCGCCGAGCCCACCAGCCCCATGTCCGGCATTCCGGCGGCGCCGAACACGAGCATCGGACACAGCACCGCCGACACCGCGAATCCGGCGACCACGCACACGAGTGGGCGGACGGTGTCCTGGACCCCGCGCATCCACCCGTTCCCTGCCATCGACACGAGGATCGCGGGCACGCCCAGAAGGGCGATCCGCAGCCACAGCACCGCGTCGCCGGCGATGGCGGCGTCTCCCGCGAGCAGCTGCAGCAGCGGGTCCTCCAATGCGAACACCGCAGCCGCCAGGACCACGCCGACTCCGACGGCCAGCCAGGTAGCCTGCACGCCCTCCCCCACCGCGCCAGCGCGGTCGCCCGCCCCGTGCAATCGGGCCGCGCGCGCCGTGGTGCCGTAGCTCAGGAAGGTCAGTTGGCTGCCCACCACGCTGAGCACCAGCGCGCCCAGCGCAAGCCCCGCCAGCGCGTCCGCACCCAACCGGCCCACCACCGCCACGTCCAGCAGGAGATACAGCGGCTCGGCCGCCAGCACGCCCAGCGCGGGCAGTGCGAGCGCGAGGAACCGCCGGACGGTCACCCCGCCCGGGCCGCCCCCGGGCGCCCGTGGATCCGCGGGCTCACGTTCATCCGCCAAGGGCCGCACGCAGTTCCACCAGAACGTCGTCGTGGGTACCGGCCGCCGAATAGCCCGCCGCCGCCCGGTGGCCGCCGCCGCCCAGGCTCCGTGCCACCGCGGCGACGTCCACGGAACCGCGGGATCGCAGCGACACGCTCCATCGCGTTCGCGGGGCAGCGGCCGAGGACGCCCGCTCCTTGAGCACCACGGCGACCTCGGCCTCTTCGCTCGTCCGCACGATGTCGATGACGCTCTCCACCTCTTCCCACTCCACGCCGCGTGCATCCTCGACGTGGATCGCCGTGTGGACCATGCCGCGTCCGCCCACGGCCTCGGGGTCCAGCCGCGCGCGGCCGAGCACGGTACCGAGCATCGGCAGCCAGGCGAACGGGTGCGAATCCATCAGTCCCCGCAGCAGCTCCGGGCCGTCGAAGCCGGTCTCCAGCAGGTCGGCCGTCATTCGCAGCGACGTGGTGTCGGCGCGCCGCAAACCGCCCGTGTCGGTGACGAGCCCGGCGTAGAGGCACTTCGCGATATCCGCGTCGACCGGCGCCCCCCACGCGCGCAGGATCCGCTCGACGATGACAGTGGTGGACTGGGCGTGCGGGTCGACGACGGCCGCGTCACCGAATCCCGTGTTGGTGCTGTGGTGGTCGACCACGAGCGCGGTTCCCGCGGCATCGAGCACTCCGGCCAGTTCGCCGAGGCGATCGCTGCTGCTGCAATCCACCGCCACCGCCACCTCGCTGTCCGCGGGAACCTCCTCGGGCGGGCACAGCAGGTGCCTCCCCGGCAACAGCCTCAGCGACCGCGGCAACTGGTGGGGCGCCGGGAACGAGACGCGCACAGGCGTTCCGGCACGTTCCAGCGCGAGCGCCAACGCCAGCGCGCTGCCGATCGTGTCCGCGTCCGGGTTGATGTGCGAGAGCACAGTGACCGATGCCGCGCCGCGCAGCAACCGCGCGGCGTCGTCTGCTCCGACCTGCCGCGCCACCTCAGAGCCCACGACTCAGACCGCGTCGCCGGCCGGACCGGCGCCGTCGTTGCCGTCCTCCGCCGAGTCCCTGCGGTACGGGTCGGGATCACCGGCCGGTCGCGCGCCGGCCGCGTTGCGCGCCACTTCCTCGTCCGCCTCGCGGGCGCGTGCCAGCAGCTCCTCCATGCGCCGCGCCGTGTCCGGGACCGTGTCCGCCACGAACGAGAGGGTGGGGGTGAATCGCACCCCCGTGCCCGCGCCCACGCGAGTGCGCAGCTGCCCCTTCGCGCGTTCCAGCGCCTCGGTGGCCGCCTGCACGTCCGGCTCCGCGTCCACCGACTCGCCGCGCACGGTGAAGTACACGGTGGCGTCGTGCAGGTCGTTGGTGACCCGGGTGTCGGTGATGGTGACGAACTCGAGCTGCGGGTCCTTCACCTCGTGCTGGATCGCCGTGGCCACGATCGCGCCGATCCTCTTCGCCAGCCGCCTGGCACGTGCGTGATCTGCCATCACCCTCACCCTTCTCGTGCTGATAACTGCACCACCGGCCAGCCCGTGGGCAGGCTCGCCGCCGCAGCGGCAGCAATGTACTTGATGTTCTACTCCCGGCGCGGCCGAAGCACTACTCCGGCTGTGCCGGCGGCGCGACGGGACGCCGCCCCGGAAAACACCGGTGCGGGTGCCGCGCCTCGCGTCACCCGCACCGGTTCCTGCTCATCCGCAGATCAGTCCCGCGGCTTCTCCCGAAGCTCGTAGGTGTCGATGATATCGCCCACCTTGATGTCCGAGTACGACAGCGTCATGCCGCATTCGAACCCGTCGCGGACCTCGGTGGCGTCGTCCTTCTCGCGCCGCAGCGACTGGATGGTGACGTTCTCCGAGACCACCGTGCCGTCGCGGACCAGCCTGGCCTTGCCGTTCCGGCGTACCGAGCCCTCGGTGACCATGCAGCCCGCGATGTTGCCGATCTTGGACGACTTGAAGATCGCGCGGATCTCCGCCTTGCCCAGCTCGACTTCCTCGTAGACGGGCTTGAGCATGCCCTTGAGCGCCGACTCGATCTCGTCGATCGCCTGGTAGATGACCGAGTAGTACCGGATGTCCACGCCCTCGCGGTTGGCCAGCTCGGTGGCCTTGCCCTCCGCACGCACGTTGAACCCGAGAACCACCGCGTCCGAGGCCGAGGCCAGGTTGACGTTGGTCTCCGTCACCGCGCCCACGCCGCGGTCGATGACCCGCAGCTGGACCTCGTCGTCGATCTCGATCCCCAGCAGCGCCTCTTCGAGCGCCTCCACGGTGCCCGAGTTGTCGCCCTTGATGATCAGGTTCAGCTGGCTGTGCTCCTTGAGCGCCGAATCCAGATCCTCGAGGCTGATGCGCTTGCGGCCGCGTGCGGCGAGCGCGTTGCGCTTGCGTGCGTTGCGCTTGTCCGCGATCTGACGCGCCACCCGGTCCTCGTCGACCACCAGCAGGTTGTCGCCGGCACCCGGCACGGAGGTGAAGCCCACCACCTGTACGGGGCGCGACGGCAGCGCCTCGGCCACGTCGTCGCCGTTCTCGTCGACCATGCGGCGGACGCGTCCGTAGGCGTCCCCCGCGACGATCGAGTCGCCGACCCGCAGCGTTCCGCGCTTGATCAGGACGGTGGCGACCGGGCCGCGGCCGCGGTCCAGGTGCGCCTCGATCGCGACGCCCTGGGCGTCCATGTGCGGGTTCGCCCGCAGGTCCAGCGACGCGTCCGCGGTCAGCAGGACGGCGTCGAGCAGCTCATCGATGTTCAGGCCCTGCTTGGCGGAGATGTCGACGAACATGCTCTCGCCGCCGTACTCCTCCGGGATCAGTCCGTACTCGGTCATCTGGCCGCGGATCTTGGCCGGGTCCGCGCCCTCCTTGTCGATCTTGTTGACCGCAACGACGATGGGCACTTCCGCAGCCTGGGCGTGGTTGATCGCCTCGACCGTCTGCGGCATGACCCCGTCGTCCGCCGCCACCACGATGATCGCGATGTCGGTGGCCTGCGCGCCGCGGGCACGCATCGCGGTGAACGCCTCGTGACCCGGGGTGTCGATGAAGGTGATGACGCGGTCGCTGCCCTCCAGGTGGGTCTCCACCTGGTAGGCACCGATGTGCTGGGTGATGCCGCCGGCCTCGCCCTCGCCCACGTTCGCCTTGCGGATCGTGTCGAGCAGGCGGGTCTTGCCGTGGTCGACGTGACCCATGACGGTGACCACCGGGGGACGCTGCTCGAGGTCCTCGTCGCCGCCCTCGTCCTCCCCGAACGTGAGGTCGAAGCTGTCGAGCAGCTCGCGGTCCTCGTCCTCGGGGCTGACGACCTGGACGACGTAGTTCATCTCCGAGCCGAGCAGCTCCAGCGTCTCGTCCGCCACGGACGCGGTCGCCGTCACCATCTCACCGAGATTGAACAGCGCCTGGACGAGAGCGGCCGGGTTCGCGTCGATCTTGTCCGCGAAGTCCGACAGCGACGCGCCGCGGGCGAGACGGATGGTCTCGCCGTTGCCGCGCGGCAGCCGGACGCCGCCTGCGGCGGGCGCCTGCATCGAGTCGTACTCTTGCCGCTTCTGCCGCTTCGACTTGCGCCCACGGCGCGGTGCGCCGCCCGGACGGCCGAAGGCGCCGGCGGTGTTGCCGCGGCCACCGCGGCCCCGGCCGCGGAAACCGCCGCCACCGCCACCGCCGCCGGGACGGAACCCGCCGCCGGCACCCGGACGACCGCCGCCACCTGCGCCGGGACGACCGGGGCGCCCGCCCTGCGGACGCGCCGCGCGCTGCGGCATCGCGCCCGGGCTCGGGCGCTTGGGCATCGCGGACGGAGACGGACGAGGACCGCCCTGGCCCGCGGGCGGACGATTGCCGCCCGCGCCGCCCTGCGGCGGCCGCGGGCCGCCCTGGCCCGGGCCCGGGCGGGGGCCGCCCGGACGCGGGGCCGGACGCGGCGCCGTCGAATAGGGGTTGTTGCCCACACGCGGGGCGCGCGGCCCCGGCTTGGGCCCGGCACCCGGCTGTCCGGCCGAGGCGGCCGGTGCCTGCGGAGTCGCACGACGCGGCGGCACGGGCTTCGCGTGCTGCTGCGCCGGGCCGCCCGGCTTGGGTACGGGCTTCGCATGCTGCTGGGCGGGAGCGGGCGTGCCCGGCTGCTTCGGCGCGGGCTTGGGCTCCTGCGCGGGCTTGGGCTCCTGCGCGGGCTTGGGTTCCTGCCGCGCCGCCGGCTTGGGCTCCTGCCGCGCGGCGGGCGCCGCAGGCTTGGCCGCCGGCTTGGGACCGGGCTTGGGCGCCGACGACGGCGCGGCACCGGGCTTCGGAGCCGCAGGGGTGGCCGCGGGCGCGGCGTCCTTCGGCGAGGCGGACGGCTTCACGGCCCCGCCGGCGCCGTCGCCGGCCGGAGTGTCGAATGATTGACGAAGTCGTCGCGCGACGGGTGCTTCCACCGTCGACGACGCGGACTTGACGAACTCGCCCTGATCTTTCAGACGTGCGAGTACTTCTTTGCTTGTGACACCGAGTTCTTTGGCCAACTCGTGCACGCGGGCCTTGCCTGCCACTGCTCTCCTCACTGGTGAGGCCGAGCGGCTAAGGCCCGCACGACCCCGGGTTACCGATGGACGTTCATCGCTGGTACTTCACGGTGTGCTCATGAGTTTCAGTCAGTCCTTCTCAAGAGGTCCTACTTCTTGCCGTCGCCGCCGCGGCGGTATCGCTCCACCCCGGCCGTCCGGCGCCGACTCCCGCGCGGTCAGCGGTCACCGACCGTCCGCACCGCCGCGTACCGGCGCGATCTGCGCCATGTACTCGGCCAGCGGACGCGTATCCGGGTTTCCCCGCACACGCAGAGCCCGAGCGAATGCACGCCGCCGCTCCGCCGCGTGCACGCATTCCCACGAGGGGTGGATCCACGCTCCGCGTCCCGGCAGCCTGCGCCGCGGATCAGGGACGACGCTCGCGGCAACCGCGTCCTGCGGTGCGCTCACGCCTGCCTTCGACTCCTGCGCCGGGCGGCTTACCACCCGGAGCAGATCGGTTCTGAACCCGCGGCCGCGACACCCCACACAAGTACGCACCGGCGCGACGCTACTGCCACTCCGGTGCCGTGCTTCCGTGCCGAATCGGGCCATCAGCGAGTCTACCGCTCCCGATCGGTCAGAGGCGAACCCGGCTCGGATCTGCGCGCCCCGGCGACACCCGGACCGGCGTCCGGGGACTGTTCCGGCCGGCCCGCACCATCGTCCGCGTCCGCCGTCTCGGCGTCGCTGCGGATGTCGATCCGCCACCCTGTGAGCCGGGCGGCCAGCCGCGCGTTCTGCCCTTCCTTGCCGATCGCGAGCGACAGCTGGTAGTCCGGGACGACCACGCGCGCCGCTTTCGCCGCGGCGTCGACGACGGTCACCGAGACGACCTTGGACGGTGACAGCGCGTTCCCGACGAACGCTGCCGGGTCCTCGTCGTAGTCGATGATGTCGATCTTCTCGTCGCCCAGCTCGCGCATGACGTTGCGCACGCGCTGCCCCACCGGCCCGATGCACGCGCCCTTCGCGTTGAGCCCGTCGGCCTTGGCGTACACCGCGATCTTCGAACGATGCCCGGCCTCCCGGGCCACGGAGAAGATCTCGACCTCTCCGCGGTCGATCTCGGGGACCTCCAGCGCGAACAGCTTGCGCACGAGGTTCGGGTGCGTGCGGGAGAGCGATATCTGCGGGCCGCGCTGCCCCAGCGAGACGCCCACGACGTAGCACTTGATGCGGTCACCGTGTTCGTACGTCTCGCCCGGGACCTGTTCCGCCTGCGGCAGGATCCCCTCCACTGCGCCGGTGTCGTCACCGATGCGCACGATCACCATGCCGCGCGCGTTCGCTCCCGAATCGCGCTGCACCACGCCGCCGACGATCTCGCCCTCGCGGGCCGAGAACTCCCCGTAGGTCTTCTCGTTCTCCGCGTCCCGCAGCCGCTGCAGGATCACCTGCCGGGCGGTCGTGGCCGCGATCCGGCCGAAACCCTCGGGCGTATCGTCCCATTCCGAGACGAGGTTGCCGTCGTCGTCGGCCTCCTTGACGAGGACCCGTACCGCACCCGTCTTCTCGTCGATATCGATGCGCGCGTCCGGGTGCGCGCGGGTGTCCTGCCGATCCGCGGTGTGCTTGTACGCCGTCAGAAGGGCCGTCCGCAGGGCATCGAGAATCGCGCCGCGGGGAATCTCCTTCTCCTGCTCCAGCGCGTTGAGCGCACTCAGGTCGATATTCATTTGTCCTTCTCCTTCGCTGCAATGCCCGGCACGGCCCGCTGCGGGCCTTCGGGCGCCGGCCCCCCGGAAAGCGCGATCTCCCGCGGGTCCGGCTTCGAGAACTCCACTTGCACGACTGCGCTGTCGACACGGTCCAACGGGATCTGCCGCACGGCCGGTCCCGCGCGGCCGGGGATGACCAGGTCGACCACGGCGGGGTGGCTGCGAGTGTCCAGGGCGCCGACGCGTCCCACGAGCGTCTCCTCGCCTGTGCGCACCTCCGCACGGCGCCCGCGGGCGCGGCGCCAATGCCGTGGCAGAGTGAGCGGGCGATCGACCCCCCGGGATGTCACCTCGAGCGTATACGGGCTGTATCCCGCATCCGCACCGTCGAGGATCCCGGAGACGACGTCGGTGAACTCCACCACATCGTCGAGTGACAGGCCGCGCTCCGAATCCAGTACGACGCGCACCACGGACTTGGCGCCCGCCGAGGTGACCTCCACGTCCTCCACCTCCGCCCCGTCGCGCCGGACGGGGGCGGTCAGCAGCTCCATCACCTGCTCGCGTGTCGGGACCGGCATCGCCTCGTTCTCCTCACTCGATCCGCGCCGCGGCCGCCCGTCCGGGCTGCCGCATCCCGCGTTCACCTGCCGGACGCGGACGCGGCGGCGCGGTACACGCTACGGGTGTCCAGACTATCGCGCCAATACTGGCAGACTGTGCCGCGTGCGTCTGCTTCCCACACGATCCCTGCGCGGCGCGGCCCGCCCCGCCGACGGCCCGCCGCCCCATGCCGACGGCCCCGTGAACAGCGACGGCGGCGCAATGGCGGCCGCTGCCCCGCTGTCGCGCCGGTCCGTGCTGCGTTCGTCCGGCGCAGTCGTGCTCGGCGGCGGCGCGCTCGCGGTGGTCGGCGTCACCAGCGCCGCGTGCACCGTCGGCTCCCCGGCCCCCGAGCCGGACCCGCTCGAGCCCCTCGCGGACCAGGCCGGGGCCGACGCCGCGCAGGCCGAGCGGCTGGCAGCGGCAGACCCGGGCCGGGCAGCGCCGCTCGGGGTGATCGCGGCCGAGCGGCGTGCGCACGCCGCCGCACTGAAGACAGAGATCCACCGCGCTGCCGGGACCACTCCGGACGCCGACGACGCCGGCGCCGCCACCACGGCCCCCACCGCCGACACATCCCCCACCGCGCCTCCGCCGCCGACGCTCGACGGGCTGCGCGCGCAGCTCGCAGACTCCCGGCGTTCCGCCGCCGACGCCGCACGGGACCTGGCCGGATACCGCGCCGGCCTCGCCGGCTCCGTCGCCGCGGCCTGCGCCGCAGAATTGAAGGTGCTGATCCCGTGACCGACACGCCCGTAGCCACAAGCACTCCCGCTCCCTCCACATCTGCAGCCGTGGACGGAGCGCAGCTCACCGACGCCGACGTCGCCGCACTGACGACCGCCCTGGGCGCCGAGGACGGCGCGCTGTACGCGTACGGCACCGCCACCGCGTTCGCGCAGCCGGACCGGCTTCCGCAGATCGCCGAGCACGCCGCCGCGCACCGCGCGCGGCGCGAGTCGGTGATCGCGATCCTCACCGCCGCGGGCGCCGGCGTGCCGCCGTCCGCCGCCGGCTACACGCTGCCGTTCCCGGTGGACGATCCCGTGTCGGCGGCGCGCCTGGCCGCAACGTCCGAGCACGACTGCGCAGTGGCCTGGCGCTCGGCGCTGGAGCACGCGAAATCCCCCGAGGTACGGGATTTCTCGGCCACCGCCCTGGCCGACGCCGCCGTCCGGGCCGGCAAATGGCGGGTGGCGCTGGGGATCACGCCCGCCACGGTCGCCTTCCCCGGCACGCCCGAGGCCTGACGGCCGGGGCCGCCACCGGCGGGGCGGCTACGGGTGGGCCGGCTACCGGCCGACCGCGGCCCTGATCTCCGCGAGCGACTGATCCACCGGGATCGTGCGGGTCTCACCGCTCATCCTGTCGCGCAGTTCCACTGTGCCTTCGGCCCATCCGCGCCCCACGACGACCACCACGGGCACGCCGAGCAGCTCGGCATCCTTGAACTTGACGCCCGGCGACGCCTTGCGGTCGTCCAGGATCAGGGTGACGCCGACCGCGTCGAGCTGCGCGGCCAGGTCTTCGGCGCCCGCCCGCGCCTGCTCGTCCTTGTTCGCGATCACCAGGTGCACGTCCGCCGGAGACGCCGCCGCCGGCCAGCGCAGGCCCTTGTCGTCGTGGTGCTGCTCCGCGAGTACCGCCACCAGCCGCGAGATCCCGACGCCGTACGAGCCCATCGTGGGCCGAACGGGCTTGCCGTTCTCGCCCAGCACGTCGACGGCGAAGGCGTCGGTGTATTTGCGCCCCAGCTGGAAGATGTGGCCGATCTCGATGCCGCGGGCCGCGCGCAGCTGCCCGCCCCCGTCCGGAGACGGGTCGCCGTCGCGCACTTCGGCCGCCTCGATGGTGCCGTCGGGGGTGAAATCGCGCCCGGCCACCAGGCCCACCACGTGCCGCCCGTCCTCGTCGGCGCCGGTGATCCACCGGGTGCCCTCCACCACGCGCGGGTCCACCAGGTACCGCACCCCGTGCTCGGCCAGCACCCGCGGACCGATGTAGCCGCGCACCAGGAAGGGGTTCGACGCGAAGTCGGCGGCGCCCAGCATCTCCACCTCGGCCGGCTCCAGCGAGGCCTCGAGGCGCTTGCCGTCCACCTCGCGGTCGCCGGGGACGCCCACCGCCAGCAGCTGCCACTCGCCGCCCGGCTCGCGCACCTTCACAAGGATGTTCTTGAGCGTATCGCCCGCGGTGACGGCGCCGCCGTACTCGTCCGCGACGCCCCCCGGCCCGTTCGCCCAGTCCACGAGCGACTCGATGGTCTCCGTTCCGGGGGTGTCCATGACCCGCGCCTCGGGCGCGTCGCCCCAGGCGAGCACGGGCGGCGCGGGGGTGGTCACGGCCTCCACGTTGGCGGCGTACCCGGTCTCCGCACAGCGCACGTAGGTGTCCTCCCCGGCCTCGCTGACCGCGAGGAACTCTTCGGATGCACTGCCCCCCATCGCACCCGAAGTGGCGGAGACGATCACATACTCGACGCCGAGCCGCTCGAAGATCCGCTGATACGCCCCCCGGTGGGCCTGATACGACGCGTCCAGCCCGGCCTCGTCGAGGTCGAACGAGTACGAGTCCTTCATCACGAACTCGCGCCCGCGCAGGATCCCGGCACGGGGCCGTTCCTCGTCGCGGTACTTCTCCTTGACCTGGTACAGCGTGACGGGGAAGTCCTTGTAAGAGCTGTACTCGCCCTTCACGGTGAGCGTGAACAGCTCCTCGTGGGTGGGGCCCAGCAGGTAATCGGCGCCCTTGCGGTCCTGCAACCGGAAGAGGCTGTCGCCGTATTCGGTCCAGCGGTTGCTGGTCTCATAGGGGTCGCGAGGCAGCAGCGCCGGCAGTGAGATCTCCTGCGCGCCGATGCCGTCCATCTCCTCGCGGACGACCTGTTCGACCTTCCGCAGTACCCGCAGACCCAGCGGCAGCCACGAGTAGACGCCCGGGGCGATCCGGCGCACGTAGCCGGCGCGCACCAGCAGCTTGTGGCTCGCGACCTCGGCGTCGGCGGGGTCGTCGCGCAGCGTGCGCAGGAACAGGTGGGACAGGCGAATGATCACGGGTACCCAGCCTAGTAGGCGTGCGCATGTTCCTCGCATCAGCCACCGGCGCGCCGCGGTGCGCGCCGCGGGGTGCACTATCGTCGTCTCTCGTGTTCGTGCTCCTGCCCCCGTCCGAAACCAAGGCGCCCGGCGGCGACGGCCCCGCCCTGGACCTGTCGGCGCTGTCCATGCCGGCGCTGACCGACACCCGCAAGCGCCTGGTGACCGCCCTGGTGGAGCTCGCCGAGGATCGCGACGCGGCGATGGCGGCGCTCAAGCTGGGCCCACGGCAGTCCGGGGAGGTCGACCGCGACCGGATGCTGTGGGAATCCCCCACGATGCCGGCGCTCGACCGCTACACGGGCGTGCTGTTCGACGCGCTGGACGCGTCGTCGTTCACGGCCGCCCAGCGCCGCCGCGCGGCGCGCCGCCTGGGCGTGGGTTCGGCGCTGTTCGGCGCGCTGCGCGCCGACGACAGGATCCCCGCATACCGGCTTTCCGCCGCCTCGCGGCTGCCGGGGATGGGCACGCTGGCGGCGCAGTGGAAGCCGGAGCTGGCCGACGCGATCCGCTCCGCCGCGGACGGCGGCCTGATCGTGGACCTGCGCTCGGGCGGATACCGGGCCCTGGGTCCGGTGCCGGAGGCCGTGACCGCCACCGTGCTCACCGAGATGCCGGACGGCACCCGCAAGGTGGTGAGCCACTTCAACAAGCACCACAAGGGCCTGCTGGCCCGGGCCCTGGCCACTGCGTCGACGGCGCCATCGGACCTCGACGGGGTGGCGCACGCCGCGGAGACCGCCGGCCTGCGCGTGGAGATCACGGGCGCACGGGAACTGGCCGTGATCACCGGCTGAGCGAGCTCACGACCGCACTGTGCTCACGGCTCGGCAGCGCTCTCGGCCCGGACGGGCCGATCACGCGTCGAACGACCCGCGCGTCCGCACGGACGCACCGACGTCCACCACCGGGCCGATCACGGTGACCGCCGGCGGCCGCACCCCGGCCTCCTCGGCGCGCCGGGCGATCTCCGACAGCGGAGCCCGCACCACCCGCTGATGCGCCGTGGTGCCCTCCTGGATGATCGCCGCGGGCGTGCCTGCGGGGCGACCGGCCGCGATGAGCGCCTCCGCGAACGCCTGCAGCCGGCGCACGCCCATGAGGATCACGACGGTGCCGGAAAGCCTGCCCAGCGCGTCCCAGTCCACCAGCGAGTCGGCGTGACCGGGCGGAAGGTGCCCGCTGACGACCACGACCTCGTGGGCGACACCGCGGTGGGTCACCGGCACGTCCGCCGCCGACGGCACCGAGAACGCACTCGTGATGCCGGGGACGACGGTGACCGGGACGCCCGCGTCCGCACAGGCCAGCAACTCCTCGAAGCCTCGGCCGAACACGTACGGGTCGCCGCCCTTGAGCCGCGCCACGAACCGTCCGGCGCGGGCATGCTCGATCAGCAGCGCATTGATCTGCTCCTGCTGCATCGATCGGCCGTAGGGCAGCTTGGAGGCGTCGACCACTTCGGTGCCGGGGGCGAGCTCCGCGAGCAGTTGCGCGGGAGCCAGGTGATCCGCGACCACCACGTCCGCACGCGCGAGAAGCCTCCGCCCGCGGACGGTGATCAGCTCGGGATCGCCGGGGCCGCCGCCGATCAGCGCCACCCCTGCGCGCGCCGGCCCGTCCCCCGCCGCGGCCAGGCCCGACTGCAGCGCACCCCGCAACGCCGTGCGCAGGGCCGCCGAGCGCCGATGATCGCCGTGCGCCACCACGCCGACCGTCACATCGCCGTGCCGCGTCGTCGCGGGCGTGACCGCGCTGCCCCGCGTTCCGGCGTCCGAGCGCACACAGAAGGTCCGGCGCTCCTCGGCCTCGGCGGCGGCGGCCGCGTTGACCGCCGGATCGTCGGTGGCCACGATCACGTACCACGCGTCGGCGAGGTCGCCGGGACGGTAATCCCGGGCAACGTGACGCACCCGGCCCGCCGAGACCAACGCCTCGACCGCCGCGGTCACTACCGGCGACACCACCGTCACCAGCGCGCCGGAATCGAGCAGCAGGGGCAGACGGCGCTGTACCACCGAGCCGCCGCCGACCACCACCACCAGCCGGCCGCGCAGGCGCAGACCGGCCAGGTAGGCGGGTTCACCGGCATCCGCGCCCGGGCGGCCAGGCACCGTGCCGTCAGTCACTGCGTCGTCAGACACCGGGCCGTCAGACACCGACGGGGTGCGCCGGCACGGGCGCCGGCACGTCGAGCTGGAGCGCGGAGTCGGTCCACTTCCAGATCTCGTCGAACAGCGCCTTGTCGTCTGCGAGCGCCACGCCCAGCGACGGCACCATCTCCTTGAGCTTGGTCTGCCAACCCGTGAACCGCTTGGGGAAGCACCGCTCGAGCACGTCCAGCATCGCGTGCACTGCGGTCGACGCGCCCGGCGAGGCGCCCAGCAGGCCGGCGATAGTGCCGTCCGACGAGTTGAGGACGGCAGTCCCGAACTCGAGGGTTCCGCCCATTCCGTTGCGCTTGATCACCTGCACACGCTGGCCCGCGGTGATCAGCTCCCAGTCCTCGGACTCGGCGGCGGGCACGAACTCGGAGAGCGTCTCGATACGGCCTTCCTCGGACTTGGCGAGCTCGCCGATGAGGTACTTGGTCAGGCCGAACTCGGTCAGCCCCACGCCCAGCATCGACATGAGGTTGTTCGGCTTCACCGACAGCGGAAGGTCGGTGAACTTGCCGTTCTTGAGGAACTTCGGCGACCAGCCCGCGTAGGGGCCGTAGAGCAGCCCCCGCTTGCCCCCGATCACCCTGGTGTCCAAGTGCGGCACCGACATCGGCGGCGCGCCGACGCCCGCCTTGCCGTACACCTTGGCGGCATGCTGGGCGATGAGGTCCTCGTTGTTGCAGCGCAGGAACTCGCCGCTGACGGGGAATCCGCCGTACCCCTTGGCCTCGGGGATGCCCGACTTCTGCAGCAGGGGAAGCGCTCCGCCGCCCGCGCCGACGAAGACGAAACGTGCGTTGATCGTGTAGTCCTCGCGGCTGCGCAGGTTGCGCACGCCCACCTTCCAGCTGCCGTCGGACAGCTGCGTGAGACCGGTCACCTTGGACCCGAACGCGAGCGTGGCGCCCTCGCTGCCCAGGTTCGCCAGCAGTTGCTTGGTGAGCGCGCCGAAGTTCACGTCGGTGCCCGCATCGGTCCAGTTGATCGCGACGGGGTCGGAGAAGTCGCGCCCCCGCGCCATCAGCGGAAGCCGGCGGGAGAACTCGTCCTCGCTGGTGGAGAACTCCATGCCCTGGAACAGGGGATGCCCGGCGAGCGCCTCATACCTCTTGCCCAGGTACTCCACGTCGTCCGCGCCGTGCACGAAGCTCATGTGCGGGATGGGGTTGATGAACTCGCGCGGCTCCGGGAGGATGCCGCGCTCCACTGCGTAGGACCAGAACTGGCGCGAGAGCTGGAACTTCTCGTTGACCCCCACCGCCTTGGCGATGTCCACCGAGCCGTCCGCGGCCTGCGGGGTGTAGTTGAGTTCGCACAGCGCCGAATGCCCGGTGCCCGCGTTGTTCCACGGGTCGCTGCTCTCGGCGCCGGCGGCATCGAGCTTCTCGACGAGCGTGATCGACCACTCCGGCTGCAGCTGCCGCAGCAGCACGCCCAACGTCGCGCTCATGATGCCCGCCCCGACGAGCAGGACGTCGGTCTTCACTCCTTGGGGGCTGCGCTTTGCACCTGAGGGATTCGCCACGGGAACTCAACTTCCTCGGTCTGTATGAGACATGGATCGTCCCCGAGGTTACTCGGGGGTCGCGGCAATCCTGCACCGGACCGCACCCGCGCAGCGACCACCATCACGTCCGGCGCGGCGCCGCGCCCCGATAGCCTGAACCCATGACGACTCCAGCGTGGCACCCTGACGTGCTCGGCCCCGGCTTCGAGGCGCTCGGGATCCCGCTGGGCGACGACCCCGACGGTGAGGGCGAGATCACTGCGACCCTGGTGCGCCACTCCCCCGCGCAGGCGTCGTCGACCCCCGGGCACGCCACCGCGGGGGCGTCCAGGGCCGCATCGCCGGCCACGGGACGGGCCGTGCTGTACGTGCACGGGTTCACCGACTACTTCTTCCAGCGTCACCTGGCCGAGCACTTCACGGCCCGTGGCGTCGCCTTCTACGCACTGGACCTGCGCAAGTGCGGGCGCTCCCTGCGCCCCGGCCAGACGCCGCATTTCACGCGCGACCTGGCACTGTACGACGCGGAGCTCGCAGGCGCCCTCGCGCGGATCCAAGGGGACACCGGCGCTCGGGTGCTGCTGATGGGCCATTCCACGGGCGGGCTGATCCTGCCGCTGTGGCTCGACCGGATGCGCCGCGCCGCCGCGCCCCCGCCCGCTCCGGTCAGCGGCCTGGTGCTGAACAGTCCGTGGTTCGACCTGCAAGGCCCGTCCTACCTGCGTTCGGCGGGCACCGTCGCCGTCGACGTTCTCGGCCGCGCCCGCCCCACTGCGGTCATCCCCACCGCGCTGTCCGAGGTCTACGGCGCGGCGCTGAGCGCCACCCACGGCGGCGAGTGGACCTACGACCTCGACTGGAAGCCGCTCACCGGCTTCCCGGTGACGGCGGGGTGGCTGCGCGCCGTGCGCCACGGGCATGCCCGGCTGCACCGGGGACTCGACGTCGGCGTGCCGTCGCTGGTGCTGCGGTCGACGCGCAGCGTCTTCACCACCACGCCGTCGCCGGCGACGCGCTCCGCCGACACCGTGCTGGACGTGGACCAGATCGCCCGCTGGTCGGGCTGCCTGGGCGGGCAGAACACCGTCGTGCCGATCGACGGCGCGCTGCACGACGTCTTCCTGTCCGCGCCGCCCGTGCGCGCCCACGCCTTCCGGGTGCTCGACCGGTGGGTCGACGCCATCCTCCCCGACGCCGTCCCGCCCGGAGCGGGCCGTTCCCGCGCCGGCGCCGCCGACCCGGACCGCACCGCCCCCGGGGCCGCCCCGGGCGCGTCGGACCGCCACCAATGCAACGAAAGCCACGAACACGCTGAGGAGAACGCCCGATGACCGACTCCGCCCATTCAGACTCCGCCGGCGCCGAGCACTTCGACGTCGCGGTGATCGGCACCGGATCCGGAAACACCTTCCTGGACGAGCGCTACGCCCACCTGAAGGTCGCGCTGCTCGAGGAGGGGGTGTTCGGCGGCACCTGCCTGAACGTCGGCTGCATCCCCACGAAGATGTTCGTCTACGCGGCGGACGTGGCCGAGTCCGCGCGCGGCGCCGCCCGCTACGGGGTGGACGCCCACGTGAACGGGGTGCGCCGGGCGGACATGGTCGACCGGGTCTTCGGCCGGATCGATCCGATCTCCGCGGGCGGCCGGACGTACCGCGTCGAGGACTGCGACAACGTCACCGTCTTCGAGGGGCACGCACGGTTCGTCGCCCCCCGCACCCTCGACACCGGCACGGGCGCGATCATCACCGCCGACCAGGTCGTGCTGGCCACCGGATCCCGGCCCGTCGTCCCCGACGCCATCGCGCGCTCCGGGGTGGAATACCTGACCAACGAGGACGCGATGCGCCTCGAGGAGGCGCCGGAGCACCTCATCATCGTGGGCACGGGGTTCATCGCCGCCGAGTTCGCGCACATCTTCGCCGGACTCGGGTCGCGGGTGTCGATCGTCGGCCGCAGCGGCCGCATGCTGCGCCACCTCGACGACGAGATCTCGGCGCACTTCACCGGGCTCGCCGGGGGCCGGTGGGACCTGCACCTGACGGCCCCTGTGCGTTCGGCCCGACGCAGGCCGGACGGCACCGGCGCGGACCTGGAGCTCGACGACGGCACGCGCCTGTCCGGCGACGCGCTGCTGGTCGCCGTCGGGCGCGCGCCCAACGCCGATCTGGTCGGCGCCGCCGCCGGCGGCATCGACCTCACCTCCGACGGCCGCGTGCGCGTCGACGAGTATCAGCGCACCAGCGCCGCCGGCGTCTACGCGCTGGGGGACGTGTGTTCGCCGTACCAGCTCAAGCACGTCGCCAACCACGAGGCGAGGGTGGTGGGCGGCAACCTGCTGGCCGAACGCGCCGCCGGGGAACGGCCCGCGGAGCTGCGCGCCGCAGACCACCGTTTCGTGCCGTCCGCGGTGTTCACGCACCCGCAGATCGCGACCGTAGGGCTCACCGAGGCGCAGGCGCGCGCGCAGCACCCGAACGTCACCGTCAAGGTGCAGCGTTACGCCGACGTCGCCTACGGCTGGGCGATGGAGGACGACGAGGGGCTGTGCAAGGTGATCGCCGACCGCGACACCGGCGCGCTGCTGGGCGGGCACATCATCGGCGCCCAGGCCTCCACGCTGATCCAGCCGCTGATCCAGGCGATGTCCTTCGGGCTGGGCGCCGCCGAGATGGCGCACGGTCAGTATTGGATCCACCCGGCGCTCACCGAGGTGGTCGAGAACGCGCTGCTGGGGCTCGACGTCTAGGAAGCCCGCCGACGTCGCCGGCGGCCGCTACCTCACCAGGGGTTGCTGCGCAGAATGATCTCCATGGCCAGCCCGGCCGCCAGGGCCTCGCCCCACTGCGCGGCTTCCCCGGACTGCGCGTCGCCCCGCGATTGCGCGCCGCCGCCGGCCGGCTCCACCACCCGGAAGTCCGAGTAGACGTGGCGACCGCTCGCGTACGCCTGAGTCCGGGCGTCGGCCGTGGTCAGCACCAGGGTCGTCGCCACGTCCACCGCAGGGCACCCCTGGTCCAGCACGGCGCCGTCGGCGTCCGCCACCGCGGGGTGGCCGCCGTCGAGCACCACCAGGCTGCTCACCCGGCCGAAGTGCCGCGCGGCGGTCTCCCACGCGGCCGGGGCCGCGTCGCCGATCCCGACCAGGTTGACCCAGTGCAGGCCGAGTTGGTCGAGCGCCGCCGCCACCTCGTCGTGCGCAGGCGCCTGGTCGCCCGTGTCCCACACGAAGCTCTGCAGCCCGGAGGCCACCAGCCGCTCGGTCAGCGGCTCGATCCGCGGCACCGGCGCGCCCTGCGCCGCACCCGCGAGGATCAACACGCCGGGCGAGCCGTCCGCGCCGCCGACTACTACCGTGCGGGGCTGCCCGCTGATCGTGATGCTCCGTTCGGTCATGGGAGAACACGGTACGCGGTGAAAGCCTGTCCGGGGGCGTGTCCCGGCGTGCGGCGCGCCACTCCGAAACGGCCGGCCCGCGGTCCGCCACGACGCCCCCGGGCGCAGATCCACGCACCCGTCCCCGCTGGGCCGCGCGCGGCGCTCAGGGCAGCGTGAGGATCTCCGCACCGGAGTCCGTGACCACCAGGGTGTGCTCGAACTGGGCGGTCCATGAGCGGTCGGCGGTGACCACCGTCCAGCCGTCGTCCCAGATCTCGTAGTCCACCCCGCCCAGGGTGATCATCGGCTCGATGGTGAATGTCATGCCGGCCTCGATCACGGTGTCCACGTTCGGCTCGTCGTAGTGCAGCACCACGAGGCCGTTGTGGAAGGTGGGACCCACTCCGTGCCCGGTGAAATCGCGCACCACGCCGTAACCGAAGCGGTTGGCGTAGGACTCGATGATCCGGCCGATGATGTTGAGCTCCCGGCCCGGCTTCACGGCCTTGATCGCCCGCATGGTGGCCTCGTGCGTGCGCTCGACGAGCAGGCGCGCCTCCTCGTCCACCTCGCCGGCGAGGAAGGTCGCGTTGGTGTCGCCGTGCACCCCGTCGATGTAGGCGGTGACGTCGATGTTGACGATGTCCCCGTCGCGGATCAGCGTCGAATCGGGGATGCCGTGGCAGATGACCTCGTTGAGCGACGTGCAGCAGGACTTGGTGAATCCGCGGTATCCCAGCGTGGAGGGGTAGGAGCCGTGGTCGCACATGTACTCGTGCGCGATCCGGTCGAGCTCGTCCGTGGTCACCCCGGGCGCCACGGCGGCGCCCGCCTCCGCCAGCGCCGCGGCTGCGATCTTCGAGGCGGTGCGCATCGCCTCGATGGTGGCGGCGTCCTGCACCCAGGGCTCGCTGCCCTCCTGCGCTGTGGGCTTCCACGCGTACTCGGGACGCTCGATGTCCTTGGGGACGGAGCGTACGGGGGTGGGTTCGCCGGGTGTCAGCGGTGCGCGTCGTGCCATGGGTCCCAGCTTATCGCCGCGCCGCGGTGGCGGGCCCACCGGACGCTCCGCCACGATGGGAGCCGTGACCGACGCCCCTCTCGTACGCAAGACCTCCACCAGGCTGTCCGACGGCCGCGTCCTGCACTACTTCGACGACTCCGGGCCGTACCCGTCCGACAGAGCCACCCGCGCGCTCACCGACCCGCGGCCGCCGTCCCCGCGCGTCCCCCCGGGCGAGCCGCGGTGGGATGCGCGCACCGGCGAGTGGGTGACGATCGCCGCGGCGCGCATGGATCGCACCCACCTCCCCGGCCCCGGGTCCAACCCGCTCGCGCCCTCGACGGGACTGCAGCACACGGAGATCCCGGCGCACGATTACGACGTGGTGGTGTTCGAGAACCGTTTTCCCGCGCTTCCGCGCTGCGAGGTGGTCTGCTACTCGCCCGACCCGGCGATGACCGTCGGGTCGCTGCCCCCGCGGCGGATGCGCACGGTGATCGAGGCGTGGGCGGACCGCACCGCCGTCCTCGGCGCGGCCCCAGGCGTCGAGCAGGTGTTCTGCTTCGAGAATCGCGGCGTGGAGACGGGTGTGACGCTCACCCACCCGCACGGGCAGATCTACCCGTACCCGTTCGTGCCCCGCGAGGCGGCGACGGTCGTGCGGCGGATGCGCGAGCACCGCGCGGCCACCGGCGGGAACCTGCTGCGCGAGCGGATGCTCGACGAGCTCGCCGCGGGCACCCGCGTCGTGGTGTCCGGTCGGCACTGGGCGGCCTACGTCCCGCGGGCGGCCCGCTGGCCGGTGGAGGTGGAGGTGGCGCCGCTGCGGGACGTGCCGGACCTGTGCGCGCTCGGCGACGACGAGCGCGCCGAGCTGGCGGTCCTGTACCCGGAGCTGATGGCGCGGCTGGACCGGTACTTCGCCGCCGACGACGGCACGCCGATCCCCCTGCCGTACATCGCCGCCTGGTACCAGGCCCCCACCACCGCCGACGACCGTGACTTCCGGCTGCACCTGCGGATCATGTCGATGCGCCGCTCCCCCGGCAAGCTGAAGTACCTGGCCGGATCCGAATCCGCCATGGGCGCGTGGATCAACGACGCCGTGCCGGAGGAGATCGCCGCCCGCCTGCGCGAGGCGGCGCGGTGACGCCCGGCGACCCGCCCCGCGCGGCGGTGACGGAGCCCTGGCCTGCCGACGAGGGTGCGCGGCGGGCCGACGCGCTGTTCCGGCGCGCGTTCGGCGGCGCGCCCGACGGCGTCTGGTCCGCGCCCGGCCGGGTGAACCTGATCGGCGAGCACACCGACCACAACGGCGGGCTGTGCCTGCCGGTCGCCATCGGACACCGCGCCTACGTCGCGTTGCGTGCCCGCAAGGACGGCTCGGTGCGCGTCGTTTCCGCCCAGCACCCGGGCGACCGGCCCGCGACGCTCGCCGCACCGATCACGCCGGCGCGCGCGGCCGCCGAACCGGGTTGGCCGGCGTACGTGTTCGGCGTCGCCGCCATGCTGCGCGCACGCCTCGCCGGGACCGATCCCACGGCAGACGCCCATCCCCCTGCGGCCGTGCCGGGCGCCGACATCACCGTCGACTCGTGCGTGCCGCAGGGCGCGGGCCTCAGTTCGTCGGCCGCCCTGGAGTGCGCCGCGGCCTGCGCCCTGGCGGACGCGGCGGGCGCGGACATCGGGGACCCGAGCCTGCGCCGTGCCCTCGTCGACGCCACCCGGACCGCCGAGAACGAGGTCGTCGGGGTCCCCTCGGGCGCGATGGACCAGTCCGCGGCTCTGCTCGCGTCCGCCGGTCACGCGCTGCTGCTCGACTGCGGCGACGGCTTAGCGACGCCGGTACCGTTCGACGTTGCAGCCCTGAGCGCATCCCTCCTGATCATCGACACCCGCACGACGCACGCCCTCGTCGACGGCGGTTACGCCACCCGGCGCGCCGAGTGCGCCGCCGCGGAGCGGGCGCTGGGCGTCCGCAATCTGAGCGGAGCGGTCGACGCCGACGTCGCGGGGCTCGCCGACCCGCTCCTGCGGGCCCGAGCACGGCACGTGCTCACCGAGAACGCCCGGGTACGCGCTTTCGTCCGCGAGCTGGCGTCGACGACGCCCTCGGCGCAACGACTCGGCGCACTGCTCGACGCCTCGCACGCGTCGCTGCGCGACGACTTCGCCGTCTCCACCCGCGAACTCGACCTCGCGGCCACTGCGGCGCGGGAGGCCGGAGCGTTCGGCGCCCGCATGGTGGGTGCGGGATTCGGCGGCGCGGTGCTGGCCCTCGGGCCCGACGGCGACGCCGCCCGCATCGCCGCGCGGGTCACGGTCGCCTTCCGCGCCGCGGGCCTGCCCGCCCCCGCCTGCTACCCGGCGCAGGCCTCGGCGCCGGCCGGCCGGGAGCGCTGAGCGGCGGTACGACCGTCCCCCTCCCCCCGGACGGTCAGGCCATGTACCCGTCGGGCAGGCCCAGGAACATCTCGCGCACCACCGCGACGGCGTTGTCGGAGCTGCCGCCGCCGACGATCAGCGACGCGAAGGCGATGTCGCCGCGATACCCGGCGAACCAGGCGTGCGATCCGCCCTCGTACTCGGCCTCGCCGGTCTTGCCGTACACCTCGCCCTGGTCGGCGATCCGCGATCCCGTGCCGCTGGTGACCACCTGGCGCATCATCACGCGCAGGCCGTCCACCATTTCCGGCGTGATCGGCTCGCCGGCGCCCTCCAACGTGGTCGGATGCCCGCCGATGAGCTGCGGGACCGGCGTCGAGCCGTGCGCCACCGTCGCCGCCGACAACGCCATACCGAACGGGGTCACCAGGTCCCGCCCCTGACCGAAGCCGTCCTCGCTGCGCTGGACGATGTCCGCGGCGGGCTGGATGCGGCCGGTCAGGGTCGTGATGCCGTCGACGCCGTAGTTCACCCCGATGCCGTACATCGCGGCGGCGTCCGGCAGCGAGTCGGCCTGCATGCGGCTCGCCAGCTCGGCGAAGGTGGTGTTGCAGCTGGCAGCGAACGCGGTGCGCATCGGCACCGTGCCCAGCGAGAAGTTCGCGTAGTTGGGGATGGTGCGCGTCCCGATCGTCACCTCGCCCGGGCATGCGAGCATCGTCCCGGGCGTGGCCAGCCCCTCCTCGATCGCGGCTCCGGCGGTGACGATCTTGAAGGTGGAGCCCGGCGGGTACAGGCCCTGCAGCGCGATGGGCCCCTTCGCGTCGGCCGCGTCGTTCTGGGCCACCGCCAGGATCTGGCCCGTGGACGGCTGGATCGCCACCAGCACCGCGGGCTTGTCGGTGATCCCGACCGCGGTCTGCGCCGCCATCTGCACCGACTTGTCCAGGCCCACGCGGACCGCGGGCGCGGGCACCGGGGCGGTCTCGGTGAGCACGTCCACCGTCACCCCGTCGCGGTTGATACTGACGACCCGCCAGCCCGGCGTGCCGTACACGTCGTCGCGCACCACCGATTCCAGATTGCCGACCACGTCGTTGGCGAGCAGCGGGTCGGAGGGCACCAGGTCCGGCTGCTCGGACAGCACAACCCCGGGCAGCGCCTCCAGCTGCGGTCGCAGCGCATCGGCCTGGTCGGAGGTCAAGCGCGTGATCGCATAGTTCCCGTCCAGCGACGACGCCTGTTCCGCGATCGACTGGGCCGAAACCGACGGATCGGCGGGTTTGAGCAGGCGCTCGAGCGCCGCCGCCGTGGTGCCGAGCGCGCGGCCGGCGTCCGTCGCGGACACCAGTACCTGCACGCTGATCCCCGGCTCCAGCACCGGCGCGCCGTCGTGCCCGATCACCGGCGCGCGCGGTGCCGCGATGGTGCGCAGCGCCATGGTCTGGTCCCCGCCCAGCCCCGGGTTGACGACGGCGGGGACCCACCGGACCGCCCAGTCGCCTTGCGTGCGCACCAGCGGCAGCGTGCCCGAGTAGCGCCACACCTGGTCTTCCGGAAGCGTCCATTCGTAGGTGTATTCGACCCGAGCCGTCGCGCCTTCGGTGCGCACCGCCCCGATGGTGGCGGTCATCGACTCGGCCTGCAGGCCGTCCCACGCCGCCGACAGTCCCGCACGCGCCTCATCGGGGGCATCGGTCTGCCCCGCTGCACGGTCCAGTTCGTGGTCCGCGAATCCGGCGACGAAGTCGCGAGCCGCGGATCCCGCCGTCTCCGGCCCGTCCGCGCACGCCACCGACCCCAGTAGCACCAGAATGGACGCCACGCACGCCCCGACCAGGCGGACGCGCGGCGCCCGGCGGGTGCGGTCCGTCCGGCAGCGGTGAACAGTCATCGCGGCAATGATATGCGGCCGCGCCCATCGGGCACGGATCCGCCGCCGCGCGCCGCCGGTCGATGAGCAGCGTCAGTCGATGAGCAGCGTCAGTCGATGAGGACCGTCAATCGATGAGGACCGTCGAGAAGGTCGCCACCTGCCGGAAGCCGATCCGCGCGTAGGACGCCCGGGCCGGCGCATTGAACGAGTTGACGTACAGGCTGGGTGTGCGCCCCGCCGCGCGAAGCTCCGCGCACAGTGTCGCCGTGCCCCGGGTGCCGAGACCTCGGGCGCGCTCTCCTGGTCGCACCCAGACGCCCTGGATCTGCCCCACCCGGTCCGAGTACGAGCCCACCTCGGCCTTGAAGAGCACTCGGCCGTCGGCGATACGCGCCCAGGCGCGGCCCGCACGGATCGTCGCGGCGACGCGCTCGCGGTACCCCTGGCCGCCGTCGTGCAGCCGCGGGTCGATGCCGACCTCCTCGATGAACATGGCGATCGCGGCCTCCAGATACGGCGCGAGGTCGTCCATCGTCACCCGCCTGACCAGCGCGTCGGGCTTCACTGCGGGCTCGGCGTCCAGTGCGAGCAGCGGCTGGTCGGGTCGGACCTCGCGCGCGGGACCCCACCGGGACTCGAGGAGCGTCCACATGGGCATGGTCAGCTCGCTCCGCCCGACCAGCGACGTGCACAGGCGCGGACCGCGCAGTGCGCGGTCCGCGAAGGCCTCGATGTCGTGACGGGTGCCGGCCAGCGGAACGAGGTTGCCGCCGGAGAAGCACAGCGCCCGTTCCGCGCCGCCCCTGGTCCACAACTCGCCGCCCAGCGCGCTGCGCCCGATGCCGCGCTGCTGCACCCGCGCCGCGATCATGCAGCCCGCGACCGGGTCGGCGTCGAGGGCGCGCAGGACCGCGTCGCGCTCACGCGTCCCCAGGACCCTGGTCCCCAGCAGCTTCAGCACCGGCCCACTCCGCCGCTCGCATCCAGGCCGCCGGTCCGTTCGGGCGGCCCCGTCATGTCAACATTGCCACGCGCGGACGCCATCCGCCCGGGAACCGTGCCCTGGCGGCACGGCAAGGCCCTGCCGCGGCGCTCAGGACACCGTGACCGAGGGACCGCCCGCCCCTGCCTCGGCCTCAGCGCCGTCGCCCATCTCCTCGGCGATGCGCATGGCCTCCTCGATGAGGGTCTCGACGATCTGCGCCTCCGGCACCGTCTTGATCACCTTGCCCTTGACGAAGATCTGGCCCTTGCCGTTGCCGGACGCCACGCCCAGGTCGGCTTCGCGCGCCTCGCCGGGGCCGTTGACCACGCACCCCATCACGGCGACCCGCAGCGGCACCTCCATGCCCTCGAGTCCGGCCGTGACCTCGTCCGCGAGCTTGTAGACATCCACCTGTGCGCGGCCGCAGGACGGGCAGGAGACGATCTCGAGCTTGCGCGGCCGCAGACCCAGCGACTGCAGGATCTGCGTACCCACCTTGATCTCTTCGACCGGCGGCGCGGACAGCGAGACCCGGATCGTGTCGCCGATGCCCTGCGAGAGCAGCGCCCCGAACGCGACGGCGGATTTGATGGTGCCCTGGAACGCCGGACCCGCCTCGGTGACGCCCAGGTGCAGCGGGTAGTCGCACTGCTCGGCCAGCTGCCGGTAGGCCTCGACCATGACCACCGGGTCGTTGTGCTTGACCGAGATCTTGATGTCGTGGAAGCCGTGCTCGGCGAACAGCCCGGCCTCCCACAGCGCCGATTCCACCAGCGCCTCCGGGGTGGCCTTGCCGTACTTCTTGAGCAGACGCGGGTCCAGGGACCCGGCGTTGACGCCGATACGGATGGGGATCCCGGCGTCGCCTGCGGCCCGCGCCACCTCGGCGACGCGGCCGTCGAACTCCTTGATGTTGCCCGGGTTCACGCGGACGGCCGCGCACCCGGCATCGATGGCGGCGAAGATGTAGCGCGGCTGGAAATGGATGTCGGCGATCACCGGGATCTGGCTCTTACGCGCGATGGTCTCGAGCGCGTCGGCGTCCTCCTGCCGCGGGCACGCCACGCGGACGATGTCGCACCCCGAGGCGGTCAGCTGCGCGATCTGCTGCAGCGTGGCGTTGACGTCGTGCGTCTTGGTGGTGGTCATCGACTGGACGGAGACCGGGTAGTCGCTGCCCACGCCCACGCTGCCCACGTGCAACTGGCGCGTCTTGCGGCGCGGCGCCAGGACCGCGGCCGGCCCGGACGGCATTCCGAGACCCACGGGGCTCGTCACAACTATCATCCTCTCGATGGTGAGCACCTGCGCTCCGGCGCCATCCGCCGGGGCTCCGCTCCGATTGTCCTCCACTGCGGCGCCGGGCTCCACGTTCACCCGCGAAAGTGACGCTCGCCACGGGGCGCGGCGTGCTCGGCGGCCGCCGGATCCGGCCGCTCAGAACAGCCGGATCGGGTTGACGATGTCGGCCGTCACGGTCAGCAGCATGAAGCCGCCGAGCAGCACGGCGATCGCCAGGGTGACCGGCATGAGTTTCATGTAGTCGACCGGGGCGCCGGCCGCCTTGCCCCGCAGCCTGCGTACGCCGTCGCGGATCTTCTCGTAGATCACGACGGCGATGTGGCCGCCGTCGAACGGCAGCAGCGGCAGCACGTTGAGCAGCGCGAGGAAGAAGTTCAGCTGCGCCAGCAGCATCACGAACATTTGCCACATGTCGCGCTCGACGAATTCGCCGCCGAGCCTGCTCGCCCCGACGACGCTCATCGGGGTCTCGTCGCTGCGCTGCCCGCCGAAGATCGACTCGACCAGGTTGGGCACCCGCGACGGGAAGTCCAGCAGCGCGTTCCAGCTGAGCACGGCGATCTCGCCGGTGAACTCCAGCGAGCCGGGCACCGCGGTGAGTGCGTTGAAGTGCAACAGCCCCGCGGCGTCGTTCGCGGCGCCGATCGAACCCACCGACTCGGTGCGCTGCGCGCCGGTGGCGGGGTCGGTGACCTGCCGCTGCACCTGCTCCACCTGCACCGGGATCGTCAGGGTCTCCCCGTCCCGCTCGACGACGAAGGGCACCGTGCCGGAGCTGTCCCGCACCGCGTTGACCAGGTCCCGCCAGGTCTCCACGTCGGTTCCGTCGACCTTCTTCACGACGTCGCCGGATTCGAGGCCGGCCTGCTGCGCCGGCCCGGCGCCCGCGCAGGGCACCAGCGTGCCGTCCGCCCGCTGCTCCGGCGACGAGCACGACAGCGCGCCGAGCTTCGTCTGCGGGGCGTCGATCTGCGGCAGCCCCGAGCCGAGCGCCAGCCCGTAGATGAGCACCAGCCCGATGAGGATGTTCATCACCACGCCGCCGAGCATCACGACGATGCGCTTCCACGCCGGGAACCGGAACATCGCCCGGTCCGCCTCGTCGGGCTCGAGCTCGTCCATCGCCGTCATTCCGGCGATCTCGCAGAACCCGCCCGCGGGCACGGCCTTGAGCCCGTACTCGGTCTCCCCCCTGCGGAAGGAGAACAACTTGGGTCCGAAGCCGATGAAGTACCGGCGGACCTTCATGCCGAACATCTTGGCCGCGCCCAGGTGGCCGAACTCGTGCAGAGCGATCGAAATGCCGATGCCGAAGGCGAACAGGATCACGCCCAGTACGAAATCCACTGTCCGTCAGCCCTCCTGCCCGATCAGTTCGGCCGCGCGGACGCGGGCCCACTCCTCCGCGGCCAGCACCTCGTCGACGCCGGCGGGGTCGGCCGCCCACCGATCTCCGTCGGCCAGGACCTCCGAGACCGTACCCACGATCCGGGGAAAGCCGATGCGGCCGGCCAGGAACGCGGCTGCCGCCTCCTCGTTGGCCGCGTTGAACACGGCCGGCATGCACCCGCCGGCCACGCCCGCCGCGCGGGCCAGTTCCACCGCGGGGAAGACGTCGGCGTCGAGCGGTTCGAACTCCCAGGTGGACGCCGTGGTGAAGTCGCAGGCGGGCGCCGCGCCGGCGATGCGCTCCGGCCAGCCCAGCGCCAGCGCGATCGGCAGGCGCATGTCCGGCGGGCTGGCCTGCGCGATGGTGGAGCCGTCGTGGAAGGTCACCATCGAGTGCACGATCGACTGCGGATGCACCGTGACGTCGATCCGGTCGTAGGGGACGCCGAACAGCATGTGGGCCTCGAGCAGCTCGAGACCCTTGTTGACCATCGTCGCCGAGTTGAGCGTGTTCATCGGGCCCATCGACCACGTGGGATGCGCGCCCGCCTGCTCGGGAGTGACGTCCGTAAGCTGTTCCGTCGTCCAGCCGCGGAAGGGTCCGCCCGACGCGGTGAGCACCAGGGCCGCCACCTCCTGCGCGCGGCCCGCCCGCAAGCACTGCGCCAGCGCGGAATGCTCGGAGTCGACGGGCACGATCTGCCCCACCGCCGCGGCGGCCAACACCAGCGGCCCGCCCGCGATGAGCGACTCCTTGTTCGCCAGCGCCAGGCGCGCACCCGTCTCCAGCGCCGCCAGGGTGGGCCGCAGGCCGAGCGAGCCGACAAGGCCGTTGAGGACCACATCGGCCTCCACGGAGCGCACCAGCTCGTCCGCCGCCGCCGGCCCCGAGCGGACCGGGAACCCCAGGACATCGGACAGACGGGCCGCCGAGGCGGGATCGGCCACGGCCACCTCGCGAACCCCGGTGGCGCGGACCTGCCGGGCCAGCAGCTCGACGTCGGCGCCGCCGGCGGCGAGACCCACCACCTCGAACCGCTCGGCCGCCGCGGCCATCACCTGCAGCGCCTGGGTGCCGATGGAACCGGTGCTCCCCAGGAGCAGTACACGCGTTCTCGTCACCGCGCCCATTGTTCCCGACGCCCCGCTCCGCGGCCACCTCCGGGCCCGGCGCGCGCTCCGCACGGGCCGGTCCGGGCCGATTACGACCCCCTGTCGTATCCGGCCCCGGAATGTGCCAGGATTGGGGCCGACACAGTGACACCAGGAGGTTCGGCCGTGGCCACACAGCAGCAGGTGCATCCCTCCCTCGAGAAGGCCATCGAGGAATCCCGCATCGACCCCGCGGACGAGCCGTCGGTCGGCTGGGGCTGGCACGGTCAGGCCACCAAGACCTTCCGCATCTTCGGCTGGTTCTTCGCGCTGTTCCTGCTCCTGATGATCTTCAACAACATCGAGACGGCCACGGCGATCATCTACCTGTGCGTCTCGGCCGCCATCGTCGTCGGCTTCCTGCTGATCGATATCTACACGCGGCACAACCGCTGGAACCGCTAGAGCGGTCGCAACGGCTTCACAAGGGCCGGCCCCGGTACTCCCGGGGCCGGCCCTGACGTTTCCGCCCCGGGCACCTGCCCCCTCTGCGCCCCGGTCTGCGGTGGACTACTTCTCCGTGGCCGCCAGCTGGCCGCAGGCCGCGGCGATCTCCTGGCCACGCGTGTCGCGCACCGTGCAGGAGACACCCGCAGCGCGGACCCGCCGCACGAATTCGCGTTCGACGGGCTTCGGCGCCGCATCCCATTCGCTTCCCGGGGTGGGGTTGAGCGGGATCAGGTTCACGTGGACGAGCGCGCCCAGCGCGGCGCGGAGCTTCTTGGCCAGCAGGTCGGCCCGCCACGGCTGATCGTTGACGTCGCGAATCAGCGCATACTCGATCGACACCCTGCGGCCCGTGCGGTCAGCGTAGTACCGGGCCGCGTCGAGCACCTCGGCCACCGACCACCGGTTGTTCACCGGAACGAGGGTGTCGCGCAGTTCATCGTCCGGAGTGTGCAGCGACACGGCCAGGGTCACCGCGAGCCCCTCGTCCGCGAGCTTGCGGATCGCCGGGGCGAGGCCCACCGTCGACACCGTCACAGACCGTTGCGAGAGCCCGAAACCGTCGGGCGCCGGGTCGGTGATCCGCCGGACCGCGGCCACGACCCTCTTGTAGTTGGCGAGCGGCTCCCCCATGCCCATGAAGACGATGTTCGACAGCCGCCCCGGGCCGCCGTGCACCTCGCCGTCGCGCATCGCCGCCGCAGCCGCGCGCACCTGGTCGACGATCTCCGCGGTCGACAGATTACGGTCGAGCCCGCCCTGACCGGTCGCGCAGAACGGGCAGGCCATGCCGCAACCGGCCTGGCTGGAGATGCACAGGGTGGCGCGGTCCGGGTACCGCATCAGCACGCTTTCCAGCAGGGTGCCGTCCCCGGCGCGCCACAAGGTCTTACGCGTCGTACCGTCATCGCATGCGATGTTCCGCACCGCGGTGAGCAGCGGCGGGAACAGGGCTTGGGACACCGACTCGCGCATGGCGGCCGGCAGGTCCGTCATCTCCGCCGGGTCCGCCACGAGACGGCCGTAGTACTGGCGGGCGATCTGGTCAGCGCGGAACTTCGGCAGCCCCAGCTCCCCCATGGCGGCCTTGCGGCCGTCCGCATCCAGATCCGCGAGGTGCGTGGGGGGCAGCCCGCGGCGCGGCGCCGAGAAGACCAGGCGGACCGGTTTGCTGCCGCCGGTCGTGCCGGGGCTCTCCGGCGACGGCGCATTCCGAGCCGAATCGGCGGACCGCGCGTCCTGCGGGGCGCTGCGCCCCGCCGACGGGTCCTGCGTGTTCACGTGCTGCGTACGGCCGGCCATGATCACCGATTGTCCCAGATCCCCGGCCCGATCGCCGACCCGCCCCGTGTGATCCGTGACCCGCCCGTCGCACGGAGAACCGTGCAGCCGTCGGCTCCGTGAGGGATCATCGGAGCATGAGCACCGACGACCAGTACGGCACACCGTCGACGGACACCGACGACACCGCCACTCCCGCCGTCGAAACCCCGGCCGCGCCGGACAGCGCGCAGGCCGGGACCACGGCGACGCACTCCGGCCGGCGGGGACGCAAGCGGGTCGACCTGGCCAAGAACTCGCGCACCGCCCGCGCCTGGATCGCGTGGATCATCGGCGCGATCATCCTGATATTCCTGCTCGTCTTCATCATCCAGAACTCGGATTCGACGCCGGTGCAGCTCTTCGGCTGGGAGTTCTCCCTGCCGCTGGGAGTGACGATCCTGCTCGCGGCGATCGGCGGCGCGCTGATCACAGCGCTGCTCGGCGCAGCACGGATGTTCCAGATGCGCAGGGCGGCACGCAAACAGCGCTAGGGTTCGCTCCTGCACCCGCCCCCACGGCAGGTGGTGTTCCGTGAGCACGGTCAGAACGCCAGCCCGAGCACCACCCAGACCGCCACGGCGGACGGCAGCGCCGAGTCGAGCCGGTCCATGATCCCACCGTGCCCGGGCAGCAGCGAACCCATGTCCTTGATGCCCAGGTCGCGTTTGACCTGGGATTCCACCAGGTCGCCCAGCGTCGATGTCACCACGATCACCGCCCCGAGAATCGCACCGACCCACCACGTCTCGCCGAGGATCAGCGTCACGGTGAGAACCCCGCCGACGACGCCGAACAGGAGGGATCCGCCCAGGCCCTCCCACGACTTCTTGGGGCTGATGGCCGGAACCATCGGGTGCTTTCCCAGCAGGACGCCGGCGGCGTAGCCGCCGACATCGGAGCACACGACGCCGATCATCAGGCAGAACACCTTGCCGGCGCCGTTGTCACCGTCGAAGACGAGCAGCGTGCCGATCGACGCGAACAGTGGAATCCACGCCGTGACGAAGACGCCGACGGCCATGTCCCGCGTGTAGTTCTGGGGTGTCGCGTCCAGCCCGGCGCTCACCAGGCGCCAGATCATGATGACCAGGACCGTCACGGCGAACGCGCCGAACGCCGCAGCCGCACCGTACGGCCAGGTCAGCCAGATCATCGCCTGACCGCCGATCAGCATCGGCGGCAGCGGTACGTCGATGCCGCCCTGCCGCAGACGCCCGCACACCTCCCAGGTGGCGATCGCGGCGGCGACGGCCACGACGGCGACCCAGGCCGTGGGCGCGAACAGCAGAACGCAGATGACGAGCGCGCCGAGGGCGACTCCGACTCCGATCGCCGCAGGCAGATTGCGCCCGGCCTTCGACGGCGGCTTGTCCGGCTGCTTCCGCGTGGCTTCGCCGCCTGCCGTCACTGGGCCTCCTGGTGTGGTCTCGTGGTCACGCATATCGTCGAACCGCCCCGCGTCCACCGCGCGAGCGGCGGCCCCACCGGCGATCAGACCTCCAGGAGCTCGGATTCCTTGTTCTTGACCATCTCGTCAACCTGCCCGACGTACTTGCCGGTCGTCTTGTCGAGTTCCTTCTCCGCACGGACGACTTCATCCTCGCCCGCGTCTCCGTCCTTCTGGATCCGGTTCAGTTCGTCCATCGCCTTGCGGCGCACATTGCGCACCGCGACCCGCGCCTCCTCGGCCTTCGCCTTGGCCTGCTTGACGAACTCGCGGCGGCGCTCCTCGGTGAGCTGCGGAACCGACACCCGGATGACAGTGCCGTCGTCGGTGGGATTCACGCCGAGGTCCGAGTTGCGGATGGCGGTCACGATGGTGCCGAGCATCGACATCTCGTACGGCTTGATCACCACCATGCGCGGCTCCGGGACCGAGATGCTGGCAACCTGGGTGATGGGCGTGGGGCTGCCGTAGTAGTCGACGACGACCCGGGCGAACATGCCCGGGTTCGCGCGGCCCGTACGGATGGAGCCGAGATCGTCCCGGGCGACCTCGATCGCCTTCTCCATCTTCTCCTCGGCCTCGAAGAGAGCTTCGTCGATCACGGCATTCCTCCGTCGGTTATGGGTGTGCGCCGGGCGTTCTCCGGCGCCGTCGCTACGTCGGCCTGCGGTGTCCGACCGGCACGACTTTCCGGCCCCGGCCGCGCCGGGGTATCGGCGATCACGATCGAACCAATGTACCGATCTTCTCACCTGACACCGCGCGTGCGATATTGCCCTCGGTCAGGAGATTGAATACCAGCAGCGGCATGGCGTTGTCCATGCACAGGCTGAACGCCGTCGCATCCGCGACCTTCAGCCCGCGACGGATCACCTCTTCGTGCGTGATCCGGTCGAACATCGTCGCGTCCGGATCCTCGCGCGGGTCGGCGGAGTAGACGCCGTCGACCGCCTTGGCCAGCAGAACGACCTCCGCGCCCACCTCCAGCGCCCGCTGCGCGGCGGTCGTGTCGGTGGAGAAATAGGGCATCCCCATGCCCGCCCCGAAGATGACGACGCGCCCCTTCTCCAGGTGCCGCACCGCCCGCCGCGGGATGTAGGGCTCCGCGACCTGGCCCATCGTTATTCCGGTCTGCACACGGGTGTCGATGCCCCGCTGCTCCAGGAAGTCCTGGAGGGCCAGCGAGTTCATCACCGTGCCCAGCATGCCCATGTAGTCCGAGCGGGACCGTTCGAGCCCCCGCTGCTGCAGTTCGGCGCCGCGGAAGAAGTTGCCGCCGCCGATCACCACGGCCACCTGCACTCCGTCGCGGACGATCTCGGCGATCTGCGTGGCCACGGCCTCGACCACATCGGGGTCCAGACCCACTCGTCCGCCGCCGAACATCTCGCCGCCGAGCTTGAGCAGCACGCGGCGGTAGCCGTTGGGATTGTTCGCCATGTTCAGTCCTGACTTCTTCCCGGCCCCGCGGACCATCTCATCCGACTTCCCACCGGATACGCCGGGACGGGACCGTCCGCGGGCCACAAGGGCCCGGGACGGTCCCGCCGGCGCATCATCATCGGCTCCAGCCGATCAGGCCTGCCCCACCTCGAAGCGGCGGAAGGCCGTGACCTCCGCGCCCGCCTCGGCGAGCACGGCCTTGACCGTCTTCTTCGAATCGGACACGGACGGCTGATCGAGCAGCACGACGTCCTTGAAGAACCCGTTCACCCGGCCCTCGATGATCTTGGGCATGGCCTGCTCGGGCTTGCCCTCCTCACGAGCCGTCTCCTCGGCGATGCGGCGCTCCTTGGCGACGATCTCCTCGGGCACCTCCTCGCGGGTGGTGTACTTGGCCTTCATGGCCGCCACCTGCATCGCGGCTCCGCGAGCGGCCTCGGCCGCCGCGTCGCCGTCGCCGGTGTACTGCACGACCACGCCCACCGCGGGCGGCAGGTCGGTGCTGCGGCGGTGCATGTAGACGGCGACCTGCCCGTCCAGGGACGCGACGCGCCGCAGTTCGAGCTTCTCGCCCAGCTTGGCGGACATGGCCTGGACCACCTCGCCGACGGTGCTGCCGTCCAGCGGCAGCGCCTCGAGCGCGGCGACGTCGGCGGGGCGGCCCTCGGCAGCGGAGGTGACGATCTTGTCCGCCAGCTCCTGGAACTGCTCGTTCTTTGCGACGAAGTCGGTCTCGCTGTTGAGCTCGATCAGCACACCGCCCTTCTCGGCGACCAGGCCCTCGGCCGTGGCGCGCTCGGCACGCTTGCCCACGTCCTTGGCGCCCTTGATGCGCAGGAACTCGACGGCCTTGTCGAAATCGCCGTCGTTCTCCTCGAGTGCCTTCTTGCAGTCCATCATTCCGGAGCCGGTGAGCTCCCGGAGCCGCTTGACATCAGCGGCGGTGTAGTTCGCCATCGAGGCGAGCCTCCTCGGTGATTGGGCCCTCGGCCGGGCCGTGCGGGTCTCTACTGCTGGGCGTCGGCCGGGGCCTGGGCCGCCTCGTCGGCGGGCTTGGCAGCCTCGTCGGCGGGCTTGGCAGCCTCGTCGGCGGGCTTGGCAGCCTCGTCGGCGGGCTTGGCGGCCTCGTCGGCGGGCGCCTTCTCCGCGTCACCGGAGAGCAGCTCCTGCTCCCACTCCGGCAGCGGCTCGCCGGCGGCGGCCTCGGGCTTGTCGTCGCCGGCGTTGCGGGCGGCGCGCGACTGCACACCGTCCGCCGCTGCGGTGGCGACGACCTTGGTCAGCAGCGCGGCGCTGCGGATGGCGTCGTCGTTGCCCGGGATCGGGTAGTCCACCAGATCCGGATCGCAGTTGGTGTCGAGGATGGCGACGACCGGGATGTTGAGCTTGCGCGCCTCGGAGACCGCCAGGTGCTCCTTGTTGGTGTCGACGACCCACACGGCGGACGGGATCTTCGCCATGTCGCGGATGCCGCCGAGCGTGCGCTCGAGCTTGTTCTTCTCACGCGTCAGCATGAGGATTTCCTTCTTGGTGCGCCCATCGAAGCCGCCGGTCTGCTCCATCGTCTCGAGCTCCTTGAGGCGCTGGAGGCGACGGTGCACAGTCTGGAAGTTGGTGAGCATGCCGCCGAGCCAACGCTGGTTGACGTACGGCATGCCGACGCGGGTGGCCTCCGCGGCGATGGACTCCTGCGCCTGCTTCTTCGTGCCGACGAACAGGATGGTCCCGCCGTGGGCGACGGTCTCCTTGACGAACTCGTACGCCTTGTCGATGTACGTCAGCGTCTGCTGCAGGTCGATGATGTAGATGCCGTTGCGGTCGGTGAAGATGAACCGACGCATCTTGGGATTCCACCGGCGGGTCTGGTGCCCGAAGTGGGCGCCGCTGTCGAGCAGCTGCCTCATAGTCACTACGGCCATGGTGATGCCATTCCTTTGTTCACGGTTGCCGCGGCGACCGGCCGGTCGCCGCCCTGGCGCCCGCGGATCCACCGAACCCGCATCGGTCGGACGTGACGTCCGTCCGCTCTGCGGGACCGTCGGCGGTCCTGGTACCGGCACCGGAGGGTGCCGGGGATGCGGACGCGCGAAGTCAATCCGCCCTGGGACGGATTGCCGGTCCAGTGTACGTCGTCGGCGCCCCGGCAGAAAACCGAGTCCGCACCGGCGCGGAATGTCAACCGATCCCGTGTTCGATGTGGACGGCGGACGGGTTGTCCACAGGGTCCCCCGGCGGCGGCGCGCAGCGCTCCCCGCGCGGCACACACTGGGCGCATGCCCGCTCAACGCCGCCCGTCACCGGCGCGATCCCCGGCCGCGCACACCCGTCCGCCCTTGACCGGCACGCACACCCGCGGCGCGGCCCGGCTGCGCGCGGCCGGGCGGATCGCGGCCGCGTTGTGCATCACCGCGGCATGCGCCGCCCCCGCGGTCGGCCTGCCTTCCGGCCGGGGCGGACCCGGAACCGGCACATCCGCACCCCCGGTCGTCTCGGCGGAACCCGCGCCCGGCTCCGGCGCATTCGCGCCTGAGCGCCGGGAGCGCGCACAGACATCCCGTTACGACTGGCCGCTGCCCCGCATACCGGAGGTCACGCGGGGATTCGACAAGCCGGAGTTCCGGTACGCGCCCGGCCACCGGGGCGTGGACCTTGCGGCGGCTCCGGGTGCCCCGGTTCTCGCCGCCGGTCCGGGGGTCGTCGCATTCGCCGGCCCCGTGGCGGGACGCGGCGTGGTCTCGATCGACCACCCTTCCGGACTGCGCACCACCTACGAGCCGCTGACCCCGACGGTCGGTGCGGGCGACACCGTCATCACGGGCACGATCATCGGCAGGCTGTCGGCGGGACACGCCGGGTGCCCGCGTGCGGCATGCCTGCACTGGGGCCTGCGCGACGGAAGTGACGATTATCGCGATCCGCGCTCGTTGCTGGGCACGATCACGATCCGCCTGCTGCCTGTATAGCCCGCTGCGGCGCTCCCGCCGCGCCGGATGCCGTCAGGCCCTGGGGTGCGCCCTGTCGTGCACCGACCGCAGGCGGGCCACCGACACGTGCGTGTACAGCTGGGTCGTGCTGAGGCTGGCATGCCCGAGCAGCTCCTGGACCACGCGCAGGTCCGCTCCGCCCTCCAGCAGGTGTGTGGCGGCGGAATGGCGCAGCCCGTGCGGGCCCATGTCCGGCGCACCGGGAATCGCGGCGAGCACCTCGTGCACCGCGGTACGGGCCGCCCGCTGGCCGAGCCGACCACCGCGCACCCCCAACAGCAACGCCCCTCCGGAGGCCCCTGTGGCCAGGGCGGGCCGGCCGTGGTCCAGCCATTCACCGAGCGCGGCCTGCGCGGGCACCCCGAAGGGCACCACGCGCTCCTTGTCGCCCTTGCCGATGACGCGCAGCACGCGGCGCTCCGCGTCGATCGAGCCGATGTCGAGGGAGCACAGCTCACCCACACGTATCCCGGTGGCGTAGAGAAGCTCGACGATGAGACGGTCGCGCAGGGCCACCGGATCACGTTCACGCGCGCCGGATTCGGCCGCGGCCAGCGCATCGGCCGCCTGATCCGCAGCCAGCACCGGCGGAAGCGTCCGATGCGGCCGGGGAGCCACCAGCCGCGTGCCGTCGTCTGCGGCGACCAGCCCCTGGCGGGAGGCCCACGAGACGAACGTCCGCGCCACCGACGTGCGCCGCGCCAGCGAACTGCGTGCCGCGCCCGCGGACGCCAGCTCCGCCAGCCACCCGCGCAGGTCCGCCAGCGACAGCGCCCGCAGCAGCGCCCGTCCGTCACCCGCACCCCCGTCGTGGACGCGGATCGCGTGATCGAGGATCGACTCGACGTCACGCAGGTAGGCGCGGCGCGTGTGCGGCGACAGGCCCCGCTCGTACTCCAGGTGCGCGGCGAAATCGTCCAGCACACCCGCCAGGTACGGCGGCAGCTGTTCCGCGGCCGCGCCCGGCCGCGCCGGACCGGAATTCGAGGGCGACGCCATGGGCACAGCATGCCACCGGACGCGCCGGCGACCTGTGAGGCGTGACCGCGATCCTGCGGCGGGCCGGGCCGTGTGCCGCGCCGCTCAGCCGGGGCGGGGCGCGCGGCCGACGGCGCGCGCCAGCGCCCATCCCTCGTCGGAGCGGAACGCAAGCCCACCGAGCTCGAGCACCGCGAGCGCCGCCATCGTCTCGTCCAGGCCCACCCCCGCCTCCGCGGAGATGTCGGCGCTGGACCGCGCGCCCCGGGCCGGCAACCCGTCGTGCACGGCCAGCTGCACCGCGGTGAGGCCGTCGGTCGGCCGGGGCGCCGGGCCCGCGGACGGCGCGGCGCCCAGCGCGCCGAACGGTCCCGCCACCTCCATCACGTCCTCGGCGTCCACTGCCAGGTTCGCCCGGTCCTGCCGCAGGAGCATGTGGCACCCGGCGGAGGCGGCCGAAGTCACCGGACCCGGCACTGCAAGCAGGTACCGGTTCATCCTTTCGGCCCAGCCCGCCGTGTTCAAGGCGCCGCTACGGCGGCCCGCCTCGACCACGACGGTGGCGTCGGACAGCCCCGCCACCAGGCGGTTGCGCGCCAGGAAACGGTGCCGTCCCGGCACGACCCCGGGCGGATACTCCGAGAGCACTGCGCCGTTCTCGGCGATCGCGCGCAGCAGCCGGGCGTGGCCCGCCGGGTAGGCGCGGTCGACGCCGCAGGCGAGGATCGCCACGGTCTTCCCGCCCACCCCCAGGGCGGCGCGGTGCGCCGCACCGTCCACCCCGTAGGCCGCGCCGGACACCACCACGTATTCCTGCGCCGCGAGGTCTCCCGCCAGTTCCGCTGTGACGTGCTCGCCGTATCCGCTGGCGGCACGGGTGCCGACGATCGCCACCGCACGCGTTTCCAGGCGCGCCAGGTCCAGGGTTCCCACCGTCCACAGCGCCACCGGCGGCGATCCGTCCGGCGTGACGTCCGGCAAACCGAACTGCTGTGTGCGCAGCAACGGCCATTCGTCGCTGTCGCGGGTCACCAGCCTCCCGCCGAGGCTCCCGATCAGCGTCAGGTCACGCTGGGAGACGTCGGTGGCGTATCGGGCGCGCGTCGCCGACGCCACCGCATCCGGGAGGGCCGTCCGGGAACGGACCGCCGCCGCGGCGGCCACCGGGTCACCGCCGTGGTCGCGCTCGATGAATGCCAGCAGCGCGGCGCACGGCGCCTCCGCCACGCGGGACAGGTACGCCCACGCCCGCAACCGCCCGTGCGCGGCCGGCCCACCGCCGGAGGCGGCCGCGGGGTCCGTGACGATGCTCATGCCGCACTCCTGTCCCGCAGGTAGAGCGCGGTGGCGGTGTCGTCGACCGTCGGGACCGTGTGCCCTGCCAGGTCGGCGAGGGTCCACGCCACCCGCAGGCACCGGTCGACGCCGCGCGGCGTCAACCGCCCACGCCGCAGCGCCGTCTCGATGGGCGCCCGGGCCGCGGCAGCGGGCCGGAACTCCCTGCGCAGCACCGAGCCGGGAACCTCGCTGTTGGTCGACCACCCGTGCCCGCGCCAACGGGCGGCGGCCGCAGCCCGCGCCGCGGCGACCCGCCCCCGGACCCGGCCGGACGTCTCACCGGCCTCCCCGGTCAGCATCCCCGACACCGGACGGCGCAGCGCCAGGCGAAGATCCACCCGGTCCAGCAGCGGCCCGGAAAGCCTGCCGAGGTACCGACGACGGGCCGTGGGGGTGCAGACGCAATCGACGTCCTTGGCCGGGGCGCACGGGCACGGGTTGGCCGCCAGCACCAGCTGGAACCGCGCGGGGTAACGGGCGACCCCGTCGCGCCGGGCGATCCTGACCTCCCCGTCCTCGAGCGGGGTGCGCAGCGCCTCGAGGACCCGCGGCGGCATTTCGGGGCACTCGTCGAGGAACAGGACGCCGCGGTGCGCGATGCTCACCGCGCCGGGCCGTGCGAAGCCGGACCCGCCGCCGACCATGGCACTGACACTCGTCGTGTGGTGCGGGGCGACGAAGGGCGGATGCACGACCCGCGGCGCGTCCGGGGTGAGCAGCCCGCCGGTGGAGTGGATCGCCGTCGCCTCGAGGCTCTCTTCCTCCGTCAGCATCGGGAGGATCCCCGGCAACCGCTGCGCCAAAAGGGTTTTGCCGACCCCCGGGCTCCCGGTGAGCATCAAATTGTGCGCGCCGGCCGCGGCGATCTCCAGTGCACGGCGGGCCTCGGGCTGGCCGACGACGTCCGTCAGGTCCGGCACGCCCGGCCGACTGGGGACGGGCACAGGACCGGGGCTCGCGAGTGCGGTGCGACCCCGCAGCCACGCCGCGAGCTCGGCCAGATGCACCGTGCCGTGCACCGCGATCCCTCGCACGGCCGCGGCCTCACCGAGGTTCGCCGACGGGACCACCACTGCGCGCCGGCCCGCATCGCGCGCGGCGAGGACGGCGGGCAGGACGCCCCGGACCGCCCGGACACGGCCGTCGAGGGCGAGTTCGCCCAGGAGCACCGTCTCACCGAGCCGGCCCGCGGGAAGCATCGACTGTGCGTCCAGGACCGCACACGCCAAGGCCAGGTCGTAGAGCGAACCGACCTTGTGCAGGGTCGCCGGCGAGAGTGCCAGCACAACCTTGGTGCGGGGCCACTCCTCCCCTGCATTGGCCACCGCGGCGCGGATCCTGTCGCGCGATTCCTGCAGGGCGGTGTCGGGCAGACCCACCAGGTGCACCCCCGGAAGCCCACCGCCGACATCGGCCTCCACCTCGACGATGTGACCCGCGAGCCCGGTCAACGCCACGGAGTACGCCCGGCCGAGCGCCATCAGACCGCCCCCTCGTAGTGCTCGACATAGGCGGTGTCGTCTGTGACGACCACGCCGATCACGTCGAGCCGCACCTCGCCGGCGGACCAGGACTGTTCGCTGAGCCACCGTGCGGCGAGCCGGCGCAACCGGCGCGCCTTCGCCACCGTGACCGCCTCCGCCGGCGCGCCGAACCCCTGGCCGCGCCGGGTCTTGACCTCGACGAACACCACCGCGTCGCCGTCGAGCGCGATGAGGTCGAGTTCCCCCTCGCGGCAGCGCCAGTTGCGGGCGAGCAGCGTCATCGCATCCTCTTCGAGGTACGCGGCAGCGACGTCCTCGCCGAAGTCCCCCAGTTCACGCGTGGTCCATGCCGCCGCTCCCGGCGCCGGCGTGTGCCAGGGCGACGGACGCCCGGCCGGCCCGCCCCCTGCGCAGTCCGCTGCCGCCCGCGCCCTGTGCGGGCGCCCCCCGGCCCCGCCGTCGATACGCCGGGCCTGTGTGCTCCCCGAAACCTGAATGCGGTTCATCCGCCCCCCTTGTCGCACGCGGCCGGCGCGTGGCCCCGCCGGCCGGCGGCATCATCGGACGATGCCGCCTGCGACAAGCCTGCCCTCCGCCGGCGCCCGATTCCGAGGTGAACGCACACCGGGGCGAAATCTGTGGAGTACCGGAAAAGATGTGGACAACCGGCCGTTCGCGGGGGTTGCCGCGACCGCGATGTGGTAGGGGATCCTCAGGCTCGCGGGCACCCCGCCCCGACACGCCGCCTCGACGCGCGGCCCCGTCACGCCCGCAGGGGCGCGCCGGCGAGGGCGGTCACCGTCCGAAGTCGCCGCTCTCGGGCAGGTCGAGGTCCGGCTTGTCGACCTCTTCGATGTTGACGTCCTTGAATGTGAGCACGCGGACGTTCTTAACGAACCGCGCGGGACGGTACATGTCCCACACCCAGGCGTCCGACATGCGCAATTCGAAGTAGACCTCGCCGTCCGCGTTGCGCGGCAGCAGTTCCACCGAGTTGGCGAGGTAGAACCGCCGCTCGGTTTCCACCACATAGGTGAACTGCCCGACGATGTCCTTGTACTCCCGATACAGCGAGAGCTCCATCTCGGTTTCGTACTTCTCGAGGTCCTCGGCACTCATGGGTGCTGCTGCGCTCCTCCCGTGACTCCGTGTGCGGCACGGCCGCCGGCCGCCCGTGACGCTGCACAGGCTCGGCCTCCAGACTAGCCTTGCGCCCCGCGCGTTCGGGCCGCGGCAGCCTCCGTGGCGCGGTGCGACGGCAACGACGCGATGTTGGCGTAGGAGAAGCGGTGCACCCTGCTGGGGCCGTGCTCCTCGAGCGCGGCGCGGTGCGCCGCCGTCGCGTACCCCTTGTGCACGGCGAATCCGTACCCCGGCACAGCGCCGTCGAGCTCCGCCATCGCCCGGTCGCGCGCCACCTTGGCCAGAACGCTGGCGGCCGCCACGCATGCCGCGGCCCCGTCGCCGCCGATCACCGACAGCGATGCGGACGGCATTCCGGCCACCCGGAAGCCGTCGGTGAGCACGTACCCGGGTGCCGGACTGAGCCCTGCGACCGCACGGCGCATCCCCGCGATGTTCGCGGCGTGCACCCCGGAGTCGTCAACCTCATCCGGGCCGATGAACACGATGCTGTGTGCGAGGGCGAGCCGCTGGATCACCGGGAACAGCGCCTCGCGTCTGCCCGCCGTGAGCCGTTTCGAGTCGTCGAGCCCGGCCAGTGCGCTGCGGCGCCGCGGACCCAGGATGCACGCCGCGACGACCAGCGGCCCGGCGCACGCGCCCCGGCCCGCTTCGTCGACGCCGGCGACCGGGCCCAGGCCCGCCCGGTAGAGCGTGGATTCCATGACGCGCAACCCGGACGCGCCGCGCACTGCGGTCCGCGGCGGCCACTGCGCGTCCCGGCCGCCCGCGCGGCGCACAGCCCGCGTCACGATCGCTCCGTCGTCACGGCCGCCTCGTCACGACTGGGGATCGGGTGACGGGATCGAGCCGATACGGCTGAACGGCAACACGATCCACCGGGCCTTGCCGATGATGTTGTCGACGGGCACGGTCCCCGACGCGGCATCGCCCATGTGGTAGCGCGAATCCGCCGAGTCCGTCCGGTTGTCCCCCATCACCCAGACGTGGTCCTTCGGCACTGTCACAGGCCCGAAGTACGGGCCCTGGCACGCCGAGTCCGCGCCGGGCAGCGGAGACGGCGGATTCTTCAGGTACGGCTCGTCCAGAAGCGTGCCGTCCACGGTGACGCCCTTGTCCTGCGGAAGACACTGGACCGTCTGCCCCTCCACGGCGATCACTCGCTTGACCAGGTCGTTCTCGTCCGGCGGCACGAGGCCGATGAACGAACCGACCTCCTGCAGCCCCCGGATGAACGTGTTGGACGAGCGGTTGGAGTCGAAGTGCTCGTTCCATGACGGCGGCCCCTTGAACACCACCACGTCGCCCGGCTTCGGATCGGTGAACCGGTAGGAGATCTTGTCCACGACGATGCGGTCGCCGGTGCAACCGGGGCACCCGTGCAGGGTGGTCTCCATCGACTGCGACGGGATCAGATAGACGCGGGCGACGAAGGTCTGCAGCAGAACGCTGAGCACCACCGCCACGACGACGAGGATGCCGATCTCGCGCAGTCCGCGCACGAAACGGCTGGGCTTCTTCTTGCCGTCTCCGGCCTCGTCGTCCGCGCCGCCCGGCTCCTTCGCCGACCCGTCACCGGACGGAGCGTCGTGCCCCGCCGCCGCACCGCCCGGCGTGGCCGCGGCAGCACCCTCGGCGGCGTCCGGCCGGTCCTGATACGCGCCATCCGCAGCACTCGCGTGCTGCGGATGGTCGTGTGGCCCGTTACGGGCGGATCCGTGGGGCGTCGTTTCGTCGGTCACTAGGTCAGGCTAGACGACGCTCCACCGGAGGACGGCGCGCGTCAGCGCTTCTCCTTGATCTTGGCGGCCTTGCCGTGCAGATCACGCAGGTAGTAGAGCTTGGCGCGACGCACGTCACCGCGGGTGACGACCTCGATCTTGTCGATGTTGGGGCTGTGCACCGGGAAGGTGCGCTCCACGCCGACACCGAAGGAGACCTTGCGGACGGTGAAGGTCTCGCGGATGCCGCCGCGCTGACGCCGGATCACGACGCCCTTGAAGACCTGCACGCGCTCCTTGGAGCCCTCGATGACCTTGACGTGCACATTGAGGGTGTCGCCGGGGCGGAAATCCGGGATGTCGTCACGCAGCGACGCGCTGTCGATTGAGTCCAGGGTGTTCATCGTCGATCCATCCTTGTCAGATGCGCTCGAGCAGAGGAACCCGGCGGCCGCGGCTCGACCGGTTCATGCTCCGAATCAGTATGTGCGCCGCTGCGCGCGCCCTGCGGCCCGGCGCCCCATCGGAGGCGAGCGGCGGGCACTGCAGAAACGTGCAGCAGCAAGCAGCGGGGACGGGCACACCGCACCCACCGCAGGCAACCACGTCATTGTGCCAGAACGGCCGCCCGCCCGCGAAATCCGCCCCCCGGTGGCCTCGAGTCCCGCCCGGTGGCGGCCTGCGCGGTGCAGCACAGTCTCAGTGCAGTCCTGCACGGCGGAGCGCGTCGGCCATCGCGCCGCCGGCATTGCCGCGCCCGTTTCCGCCGCCGGAAGGACGCTTGCCGCGGCCCCCGCTTCCACCGGAGCCGCGGCCGCCGGTCCCGCCCTGCGCGCCGCTGTTGCCCGCGCCCTTCCGCCCCGCCGCCTTCTGCCCCGCGGCCTTGTTCCCGGCCCCCCTGCCACCTGCCCGCGGGCCATCCGCACGGCCGCCGCCGCGCGTTCCGGCCTCGTCGTCGAGGCGCAGCGTGAGACTGATGCGCGAGCGCTGCTCGTCGACGTCGAGGACCTTCACCTTGACGACCTGCCCCGAGGACACGACCTCGTGCGGGTCGGAGACGAAGCGGTCCGACATCGCGGAGACGTGCACGAGCCCGTCCTGGTGCACGCCCACGTCGACGAACGCGCCGAACGCGGCCACGTTGGTCACGACCCCCTCGAGGACCATGCCGGGACGCAGGTCCGTCAGCTTCTCGACGCCGTCGGCGAAGGTCGCGGTCACGAACTCGGGGCGCGGGTCGCGCCCGGGCTTCTCCAGCTCGGCGAGGATGTCGGTGACGGTGGGCACGCCGAAGCGCTCGTCCGCGAACTCCTGCGGCCGCAGCCCGCGCAGCAGCTCGGACCGCCCCATCAGCCCCGGGACGTCGTGTCCGGTGGCCTCGAGGATGCGCCGCACCACCGGGTACGCCTCCGGGTGCACCGCCGAAGCGTCGAGCGGGTCGGTTCCCGCGGGGATCCGCAGGAACCCCGCGCACTGCTCGAACGCCTTGGGCCCCAGCCGGGCCACGTCGAGGATCTCCTTGCGCGTGCTGAAGGGCCCGTTGGCCTCGCGGTGCGCGACGATGTTCTCCGCCAGGGTCCCGGCGATCCCCGAGACCCGGCGCAGCAGCGGCACCGAGGCGGTGTTGACGTCGACGCCCACCGCGTTCACCGCGTCCTCGACCACTGCGGCGAGGCTGCGGGCCAGCTTGGTTTCGGACACGTCGTGCTGGTACTGCCCCACGCCGATGGACTTCGGCTCGATCTTGACCAGCTCGGCCAGCGGATCCTGCAGCCGCCGGGCGATCGAGACCGCCCCGCGCAGGGACACGTCCAGGTCCGGGAACTCGCGGGCGGCGTACTCCGACGCCGAGTACACCGACGCCCCGGCCTCGGACACCACGACCTTGCGCAGGGCCGCGTCCCCGGTGCGCCCCCGCATCGCGGTGAGCAGTTCCGCGGCCAGCGCATCGGTCTCCCGGGAGGCGGTGCCGTTGCCGATGGCTATCAGCTGCACACCGTGTTTCTCGACCAGTGCGGCGAGCGTCGCGATCGCGGCGTCGTACCGCCGCTGCGGAGGGTGCGGGTAGATGGTCGACGTCGCCAGCAGCTTGCCGGTGCCGTCGACCACCGCGACCTTGACGCCGGTGCGGAAGCCCGGGTCCAGTCCCATCGTCGCGTGGTTGCCGGCGGGGGCCGCGAGCAGCAGGTCCTTGAGGTTCTGCGCGAACACGTCCACCGCGGCGGTTTCGGCGTTCTGGCGCAGCCGCAGCCGCAGGTCGATGCCCAGCGACAGCATCAGCTTGGTCCGCCACGCCCAGCGGACCGTGTCGGCGAGCCAGCCGTCCGCGGCCCGGCCACGCCCGGCGATTCCGAACCGCGCCGCGATGGCGGTTTCGTACACCGACGCGGGTCCTGCCGCCGTTTCGGTCTCCCCCGGTTCGGGATCGAGGGTCACCCGCAGGATCTCCTCCTTCTCGCCGCGGAAGACGGCGAGGATCCGGTGCGAGGGCAGCGTGGTGAACGGCTCGGAGAACTCGAAGTAATCGGAGAACTTCGCCCCTGAGGTCTCCTTGCCCTCGCGTACCGCGGTGGTCAGGCGACCGCGGCCCCACATGGTCTCGCGCAGCTCGCCGACCAGGTCCGCGTCCTCGGCGAAACGCTCCACCAGGATGGCCCTCGCGCCGGCGAGCGCGGCCGCGGCGTCGTCGACGCCCTTGCCGGCGTCGACGTACTGCGCGGCGGCCGTATCCGGATCGTTGCCGGGTTCCGTGAGCAGCAGCTCGGCGAGCGGGCCGAGCCCCGCCTCCCGCGCGATCTGAGCCTTGGTGCGCCGCTTGGGCTTGTAGGGCAGGTAGATGTCCTCCAGCCGCGACTTCGTGTCCGCGGCGACGATGGCGTCCTGCAACGCGGCGGTGAGCTTGCCCTGCGACGCGATCGATTCGAGCACGACGGCGCGGCGCTCGTCCAGCTCGCGCAGGTAGCGCAGGCGCTCGTCGAGGCGCCGCAGCTCGGTGTCGTCCAGGCCCTCAGTGGCCTCCTTGCGGTAGCGCGCGATGAACGGCACCGTGGCACCGTCGTCGAGCAGCGCCACCGCCGCCGCCACCCGGGACTCCGCCACCCCGAGCTCGGCCGCCACCCGCGCGGTCACCTTCGGCAGGCCGCGCAGGGCGGCCGCCGCCTGCGCGGCCGCGTCACCCGCCCCGTCGCGCGTCGCCGACGCTGCCGCGGTGCCGGACTGCGTCTTGCCGGGCATGTCGGATGCGGTCACCCGGGCCCCCTTCGTGTCGTCGGTCATGTTCGAATCGTCGGGTCCGCGCCCCGGCGGTCCCGGTGGATCGTGGGCAGCGGGTTCGGCTCACACGCCCCGCGCGGACCGTGGTGCCGTCACCGCGGCACTCCCCGCGCCGCCGTCGACGGCGAGCAGGTCCTGTTCGGCCGGGGTCAGCTCAGCGGACGCGAGCAGATCCGGGCGCCGCTCCGCGGTGCGCAGCAGCGACTGTTCCCGACGCCAGCGATCGACACGCGCATGGTCGCCGGACAGCAGGACCTCCGGCACGTCGAGTCCCCGCCACGAGTGTGGTCGCGTGTAGCTGGGCCCTTCGAGCAGCCCGTCGGAGAAGGAATCGTCCTCGTGAGAGCGCGCATTGCCCAGGACCCCGGGCCGCAGGCGGGCGACCGCCTCGATCATCACCATGGTGGCGACCTCGCCGCCGATGAGAACGTAATCGCCGATGGAGACCTCCTCCACCCGCACGCGGCGCGCCGCATCGTCGATCACCCGCTGGTCTATGCCCTCATACCGGCCACAGGCGAAGACGAGGTGCTTTTCCCGCGCCCACCGCTGCGCCGTCGCCTGTGAGAACGGCCTGCCTGCGGGGCTGGGCACGACGAGCAGCGCGTCGCCCGGGCAGACGTCGTCGAGGGCCGCCCCCCACACGTCCGGCTTCATCACCATGCCCGGGCCCCCGCCGTAGGGTGACTCGTCGACGGTCCGATGGACGTCGTGGGTCCAACCGCGCAGGTCGTGCACGCGGACATCCACCAGCCCCCGCGCCGACGCCTTGCCGAGCAGCGATGCCCGCAGCGGCTCGAGGTACTCCGGGAAGATGGTGACGATGTCGAACCGGCCGGCCACGTCGTGCCGGTGCCCGCCCTGCTGGTCTGCGCCGTTCTCGACTGCGCTGTTCTCGACTGCCGTCACCGCCGATCCTCCGGCGGCGCATCCGGCGCGGCCGAATCCGCCTCGGCGAAATCGAGCAATCCCCGCGGCGGATCGACGAGGACGAAGCCCTCCGCGAGGGACACCTCGGGGACGATCGCGGAGACGAATGGCACGAGCACCTCGCCGGGGGATCCGGCCGCGGCATCTCCGCCGGAATCGCGGCGGATCGCGAGCAGTTCCCCCGCGGCCGTGTGCACCACCTCGGCGACCGTCCCCAGGCGTCCTCCGCCCGCCAGCCGCGCCTCGAGGCCCTCGAGCTCATGGTCGTAGTACTCGTCGGGGTCCGGCGAAGGGGGCAGGTCGGCGCTGTCGATGATGAACAGCGTCCCGCGCAGTGCGTCCGCCCCCGCCCTGTCTGCCACGCCCTCCAGGCGCAGCAGAAGCCGCCCGGCGTGTTCCCGGGCGGCTTCCACCGTGTACTCCTGTGCGGCCGATTCGCGCGGCCGACGCCCGCGCAGAACCGATCCCACCGCGAAACGTTCGTCCGGCGAATCGGTGCGGATCTCGACGGCGAGCTCCCCGCGGATGCCGTGCGACTTGGCGACGCGCCCGATCACAAGCTCCATGACAGTGTCCGTCCTCTGCTGCTCGGCTCATGCGGGCGCCTGTGCACCGCGCCGGGCGCCGACGGCGACCCGCCGACGCCCGCCGGTGCCGCGGTCTCAGCGGTCGGTGTCGACGACGTCCACCCGGATGCCGCGGCCCCCGACGCTCGAGACGACCGTTCGCAGCGCGGTGGCCGTGCGCCCGCCCCGCCCGATGACCTTGCCCAGGTCATCCGGGTGGACGTGCACCTCGACCGTCTGTCCGCGACGGTTGCTGACGAGGTCCACCTGGACGTCGTCAGGATTGTCCACGATGCCGCGCACCAGGTGGTCCACGGCGTCGGCGACGAGTTCGGTGTTCACTTGTCCGCGGCCTCGGCGGAGTCGTCGGACTTCGCCTCGTCGGCTGCGGCCTCGTCGGACTTCTTGGCGGGCTTCTTCTTGGCGGTGACGGCCTCGTTGGCGGGGGCGCTCTCGGCCTCGGCCAGCGCGGCGTTGAACAGGTCCAGCTTCGAGGTCTTGGCCTCGGCGACCTTGAGGGTCCCCTCGGCGCCGGGCAGCCCCTTGAACTTCTGCCAGTCGCCGGTGATCTTCAGCAGACCCAGCACGGGCTCGGTGGGCTGCGCGCCGACGCTCAGCCAGTACTGCACCCGCTCCGAGTCGATCTCGATCAGGCTCGGCTCCTGCTTGGGCTGGTACCGGCCGATGGTCTCGATGGCGCGGCCGTTGCGGCGCGTGCGGGCATCGGACACGATCACGCGGTACTGGGGGGAACGGATCTTGCCGAGTCGGGTGAGCTTGATCTTGACAGCCACTGTTGTGGTCTCCTTGGTGATGTCACGTGCAATTCAGCGACGCCCCACGGCTCGGGGCGCCCGGTTTTGCCTCTTTCCTGTGACCGCCGCGCGGCACGTGACCGGAAGCGGCGAGCGCATGACATTCTGCCAGACCCCCCGTGCACGGGAAAATCCGACCGCCCGTTTCTCTACGCGGGCACGGCGGGTATGACAGGCACCCCGCCGGCGACCACGAGTGTCGGCTCGCGGAGGACCCGCGGATGCACGCGCGGGTCCTCGGGATAGAGCACGAGATCCGCACGCGCGTCGGCCCGGTCCACCCCGTAGAGCCCCGGATTCGACTTGTCCGCACCGGTCAGCCACCGGCGCCCGCGCCAGGACGCCGCAGCCACCGCTCCCTCGGCGCCGAGCCCGGCCGCGGCCAGCGCCTCGACCTCGTCGACGATGCGGCCGTGGTCGATCATCCCGCCGGCGTCGGTGCCCGAATACACGGGGATGCCCGCGTCGACGACCGCGCGCATCGTTTCGCCCAGCCGTGCGTGCAGTGCCCGCATGTGCCGCGCGTAGTCCGGATAGCGTGTGGCGCCGTCGGCGATCTCAGGGAAGTTGGCGATGTTGATCAGCGTGGGGACCAGCGCGGTGCCCCGGCTCCGCATCATGTCGATGGTCTCCGCGGTCAACCCGGTGCCGTGCTCGATGCAGTCGATCCCCGCGCGCAGCAGCCCCGGCAGCGCGTCCTCGCCGAACACGTGCGCGGTGACCCGCGCCCCGGCGGCGTGGGCGCGGGCGATGGCCTCCACGAGGATGTCGTCGTCCCAGAGCGGCGCCAGGTCGCCGACGGAGCGGTCGATCCAGTCGCCCACCAGCTTGACCCAGCCATCGCCCGCACGCGCCTGTTCCTCGACCGCTTCCGGAAGCTGCGCCGGGTCGTCGAGGGCGAGCCCGAGCTCCCGGAGGTACCGCTTGGGCCGCGCCAGGTGCTGTCCGGCGCGGATGATCCGGGGCAGTCCGGCGACCGCGTCGAGGCCGCGCGTGTCGACTGGGACGCCGCAGTCGCGGATGAGAAGGACTCCGCGGTCGCGTTCGAGACGCGCCTGGGCGAGGCACTCCTCGCGGCCGACGCCGCGGCTGCCGCGTCCGATGCCGACGTGGCAGTGCGCGTCCATCAGTCCGGGAAGCAGCCAGCCCCCGTCTCCGAGGTCGCGCGCCCCCGGCACCGGCGCGGTGGTGAGCCGTCCGTCGTGCAGGTACCACTCGACCGGATCGCCGCCGGGCAGCGCGGTGCCCCGGATCCGCCACGGCCCCGCGTCCAGGGATTGCGACGCGACGGGGCCGGTCACTCGGACTTGCCTTCCTTCCCCGGCAGATCGAGCTGGGACATGTCGATGCCCTCCAGCCCCGGGGGCAGCTTGTCGAGGCCCTTCGGCATCGACGACAGGTCCGGCATCCCGCCGGGCATCCCGCCCGGCATGCCAGGGAAGCCGCCCGGCATGCCGCCGGGGAATCCGCCCTTGACCTTGGGCGGCGTGGGTCCGCGCCCGCCCTTCTTGCCCTTCTTCCCCTTCTTGCCCCGCTTGCCCTTGCCCTTGCCGCCCGGTCCCCCCATGCGCCCGGCCATCGCCGACATCATCTTGCGCGCCTCGAAGAACCGGTCGACGAGCTGATTGACCTCGGTGACCGTCACGCCGGAGCCGTTGGCGATCCGCAGTCGGCGCGAGCCGTTGATCATCTTCGGGTTGTCACGCTCGGCCGGTGTCATGCCGCGGATGATCGCCTGGACGCGGTCGAGCTGCTTCTCGTCGACCTGGCCCAGCGCCTCCTTCATGTCGCCGGCGCCGGGGAGCATGCCGACGAGGTTGGCCAGCGGCCCCATCTTGCGGATGGCCATCATCTGCTCGAGGAAGTCCTCGAGCGTCAGCTCGCCGCTGCCGATCTTCTGCGCGGTGGCCTCGGCCTGCTGCGCGTCGAAGACCTGTTCCGCCTGCTCGATCAGGCTGAGCAGGTCGCCCATTCCCAGGATGCGGCTGGACATGCGGTCCGGGTGGAACACGTCGAAGTCGCCGAGCTTCTCGCCGGTGGAGGCGAACATGATCGGCCGTCCGGTCACCTGCCGGACGCTCAGCGCCGCGCCGCCACGCGCGTCGCCGTCGAGCTTGGTGAGGACCACGCCCGTGAATCCGACGCCTTCGCGGAAGGCGTCCGCGGTGCTCACCGCGTCCTGACCCACCATGGAGTCGAGCACGAAGAGGACCTCGTCCGGCTGCACGGCGTCACGGATGTCCGCGGCCTGCTGCATCAGGACCTCGTCTACGCCCAGCCGGCCGGCGGTGTCGACGATGACGACGTCGTGGACCTTTGTCCGGGCCTCCTCGACACCCGCGCGTGCGACCGCGACCGGGTCGCCGACGCCGGCCCCCTGCGCCTCGCCCGCACTGCTGGCGCCGGGGTGCGGCGCGAACACGGGCACACCGGCCTGCTCGCCGACCACCTTCAGCTGGGTGACGGCGTTGGGCCGTTGCAGGTCGCACGCGACGAGCATCGGGGTGTGCCCCTGCTCGCGCAACCACACGGCGAGCTTGCCCGCGAGAGTGGTCTTGCCCGCGCCCTGCAGCCCCGCGAGCATGATCACGGTGGGCGGCGTCTTCGCGAGGTTCAGCCGCCGCGTTTCACCCCCGAGGATGCCGATGAGCTCCTCGTTGACGATCTTGACCACCTGCTGGGCCGGGTTGAGCGCGCCGGAGACCTCCGCACCCTTGGCGCGTTCCTTGATGTTCTTGATGAACTCGCGGACCACGGGGAGGGCGACGTCCGCTTCGAGCAGGGCGAGGCGGATCTCGCGGCAGGTGGCGTCGATATCGGCGGGCGACAGCTTGCCCTTGCCGCGCAGGTCTTTGAGCGACGAGGTGAGTCTGTCGGAGAGGGATTCGAACACCGGTTGCGCTCCCGTTCGCTTGCTCTGGTGGTGTGTCGGGGTGCCGCACGCAGGACTGCGGCACCCCGACAGCCTAGCGAGTGCACCCGCACCTCCGTGCGGGCGCACCGCACCGGCCCGCCTCTTCCGCCACCGGCGGAATCACACTGCGTCCACACCCTGCTCCCCCGTGCGGACACGCACCACCTGCTCGACCTTGGTCACCCACACCTTGCCGTCCCCCACGCGGCCCACCTCGCCGTCCCCGGAGCGGGCCGCGCCCACCAGCGCCGCGACCACCCGGTCCACGTCATCATCGGGAACCACCACCTCCACCTTCGCCTTGGCGTGCATGTCCACGGCGAACTCGCTGCCCCGATACAGCTCGGTGTGGCCCTTCTGGCGGCCGCGGCCGCGTACCTCGGTCACCGTCATGCCATGCACCCCTGCGGCGTCGAGCACCTCCTCGACCTCATCGAACGCCACCGGTCGGATGATCGCGGTCACGAGCTTCACGGGGACTCCTTCGTCGTGGCCCGAGGGCGAGGGTGGGGAAAGCGCCGGGGACGCCGTCGCGACGGCCGGCGCCATCCGCAGCGACGCCGCCGGCGAGGGCTTCACGAGAGACCCCGGTCGCCGCCGGTCACCGCATACCCATGATCCTGCCCCGGTACGGCCTGTTCGGCATCCCGGAGCCCGGTCTCGACCAACGCGTAGGCGTGATCGCCGCGCCCGGAACCGCGGCCCTTCCTGCCGCCGGCGCGGCCCCAGTCGTAGGCCGACTCCGCGTGCTGACTCAGATCGATTCCGGCGATCTCGTCCTCGGGATCCACGCGCAGACCTATGCAGGCACGCACCGCCAGCGCGATGACCGTCGTCGCGACGGCGGCGTAGGCCATCACCGCCGCCGCGCCCGCGGCCTGACGCCACAGCTGGTCGAACCCGCCCCCGTAGAACAGTCCGTCCACCCCGGTGGGCGCGGACGAGGTGGCCACCAGGCCCACCAGGAGCGTCCCTATGAGCCCGCCCACCAGGTGCACGCCCACCACATCGAGCGAATCGTCGTAGCCGAGGCGGTACTTGATGCCCACCGCCAGCGCGCACGCCGCGCCCGAGGCCAGGCCGATCACGAGCGCGCCGACCACATCGACCGACGCGCAGGCCGGAGTGATGCCCACGAGCCCGGCGACCACCCCCGAGGCCGCGCCCAGTGTCGTGTGGTGACCGTCCCGCACGCGCTCGACCACAAGCCAGGCGAGCATGCCCGCGCAGGCGGAGACGATTGTCGTCACCAGGACCGATGCCGCGGCGCCGTCGGCCGCCAGCGCAGATCCGGAGTTGAACCCGATCCACCCGAACCACAGCAGCGCCACGCCGATCATGACCAACGTCAGGTTGTGCGGCCGCGACGGGTGCGTGCGCCAGCCCCGGCGCACGCCGAGCACCGTCGCCAGCACCAGCGCGGCGACGCCCGCGTTGATGTGCACCGCGGTTCCCCCGGCGAAGTCGATGGCGCGCAGATCGGAGATGATCCAGCCGCCCCGCTCCGAGACGAGGCCGTCTGCTGCGAACACCCAGTGCGCCACCGGGAAATACACGAGCGTCGCCCAGATCCCGGCGAAGATCAACCAGGCGGAGAACTTCATCCGGTCCGCGACGGCGCCGGAGATCAGGGCCACCGTGATCGACGCGAACATCAGCTGGAAGATCACGAAGGCCGCGGCCGGAATGCTGCCGACCAGGGGGATGCTCTCCGCGCCCTCCGGAAGGATGCCGCCGAGCGCGACGAAATCGAGCGGGTTCCCGATGACTCCGCCGACGGAATCACCGAACGCGGCCGAGAAGCCGAAGAGCGCCCAGAGCACACCGACCACGCCGAGCGCGCTGAAACTCATCATGATCATGTTCAGCACACTGCGCGCCCGCACCATGCCGCCGTAGAAGAACGCGAGCCCCGGCGTCATCAGCATCACCAGCCCCGCGCTGATCAGCACCCACGCCGTGTTCCCCGCGTCGGGCGCCCCCGCCCCGAGCGCCTGCAGCACGACCCCGTCCGGGGCCACCGTCTCCCAGCCCGTCCCCGTCATCACCGACACGCGGACCACCGTCCCTCCCGGCCGGGACCGCGCCCGGCCGTGTCATGCGGAGGGGCTGCGGCGGTCTGCGCCACCGGCGACCGCAACACGTCCCCGTCCGTCTCCGTCGGGAACCATCCTGCGAAACCCGTGTTACGGGTCCGGAGGCATGATGTTGCGGCTGTGCAAACTTTGCGATCCGCCGTGTTACGCGCATGTGACGCGCGGCCGGATCATCCCAGCAGCGCGTCCACGAAGGCGCCCGGGTCGAACGGCGCGAGGTCGTCGGGGCCCTCCCCGAGCCCGACGAGCTTGACCGGCACGCCCAGCTCGTGCTGCACCTGGAAGACGATGCCGCCCTTCGCGGTGCCGTCGAGCTTGGTCAGCACGACACCGGTGATGTCGACGACCTCCGCGAACACCCGGGCCTGTGCGAGCCCGTTCTGCCCCACGGTGGCGTCGAGCACCAGCAGCACCTCGTCCACCGGCCCCTTCTTCTCCACCACGCGCTTGACCTTGCCGAGCTCGTCCATCAGGCCGGTCTTGGTGTGCAATCGCCCCGCGGTGTCCACCAGCACCGCGTCGACCCCCTTTTCGATGCCGCGCGACACCGCGTCGAAGGCCACCGCTGCCGGGTCGCCGCCCTCTTTGCCGCGGACCACCTCGGCGCCGACCCTGTCCGCCCAGGTCTCGAGCTGGTCGGCGGCGGCGGCGCGGAAGGTGTCCGCCGCGCCCAGGAGGATGCGCCGGCCGTCGGCGACGAGCACCCGCGCGAGCTTGCCGGTGGTCGTGGTCTTACCCGTGCCGTTGACGCCCACGACCAGCAGCACCGCGGGGCTCCCGCTGTGCGGCAGCGCCTGCACGGACCGGGCGTTCGCGGTCTGCAGCTCGTCCACCAGCACCTCGCGCAGCAGCCCGCGCGCCTGCGCCTCGGTCCGCACCGAACGGGTCGCCATCTGGTCACGCAGACGGGCGACGATCTTCTCCGTGGTGGCCGCGCCGAGGTCGGCGATGATGAGCGTGTCCTCGACCTCCTCCCACGCGTCCTCGTCCAGGTCGCCGCCGCCGAGCAGCCCCAGAAGCGACTTGCCGACCGCCGATTGCGAGCGCGACAGGCGCCCGCGCAGGCGCTCCAGCCTGCCGTCGGTGGGCGCGATCTCCACCTCGGGCGCCGCCGGGGCCGGTGCCGCTTCCGGCTCCGGCACGGGGGCTTCTGCGGGCGCCTCGGGCTCCGCCGGGGCCGCGATCGCGCTCTCCGCGGGCGGGGCGGACTCCTCCGCAGGGGTCTCCGCGGGAGCAGGGGCCGCGGGGGCCGCAGGCCGACCCGGGGTCGCGGGTTCTTCAGCCTTGGCCGGCTTCTCGGTGGCAGGCTCTTCAGGCGCAGCCGGCTTCTCCGGAGCGGTCGGCGCAGCAGGTTCGGGCGGAGCGGTCGGCGCAGCAGGCTCCACCGGAGCGACCGGGGCGGGCGGCTCGGCGCGCGGGGCGGGCTCAGGTTCCCGGGGCTGCTCGGGCGCCGCGACACCTCCGCCGCCCCCGGACCCCTCGCTGAAGTCGAACCCGGTCGAGGTCGTGTATCCCCCGGGCTTGGCCTTGCGCTCCTCGATCTCGGCATCCGGCGGCGGGGTGAAGCTGATCTGCCGGCGCCGGTAGAGCACCGCCCCGGCGACGACGGCGATGACGACCAGCGCCGCCACGACTGCGATGACGATCCAGAGTGCTGAGTTCACGCGCCCCATCATCGCAGCCGCCCCGGACAGGCGTCACATCCGCTCCGGCGCACCGCGCGTGTCGACGGCGCGGACGGCCGGCCGGTATGACGTCATCGGCCGCAGCGTGCCGGCCCGGCCACCCCACCTCTTGCATGAGACAGACGGTCACACTAAACTGTGTGACACAGGTAACGCATGATCGATCGCTTCGGGAGGCCGGCATGACACTCCAGGATTCCGACACCGCGGTTGACCGCCGCGCAGGCCACGCCCCCGGGCTGTCCCCCCGGTACCGGCGGATGCTCCGCACGCTGTCCGAGGGATCGGTGGACAAGCACTTCCACCCGTACCTCGACATCGACTGGGACAACCCGGACCTCGCACTCGATCCGCAGGATCCGCGCTGGGTCCTGTCCCCGAAGATCGACCCGCTGGGCGCCACGCGGTGGTATCAGGAGCAACCGCTGGACAAGCAGATCGAGATGGGCCGCTGGCGCCAGGCCAACGCGATCAAGGTCGGCGCGTCGTTCGAGACCATCCTGATCCGCGGCCTCATGCACTACGTGATGACGCTGCCGAACAACTCGCCCGAGTTCCGCTACTGCCTCCACGAGATGACCGAGGAGTGCAATCACATCCAGATGTTCCAGGAGCTCGTCAACCGCATCGGCGTCGACGTGCCCGGCATGCGGCCCGCGTTCCGGCGCACCTCCCCGTTCATCGGCCTGGCCGGCGGGTACGCCTTCGTGGTGTTGTTCATCGGCATCCTCGGCGGCGAGGAACCCATCGACCACTACCAGAAGTCGCTGCTACGCCACGATGTGGAACTCCCGCCGCTGGTCCGGCGGGTCATGCAGATCCACATCGCCGAGGAGGCACGCCACATCTCCTTCGCCGGCGACTTCCTGCGCACGCACATGCCCCGCATGGGCCGCGCGTCGCACGCGACGTGCTCGGTGCTCTTCCCGCTGACGATGCGCTGGCTGGCCGGCGAGATCATGACCCCGCCCAAGTCGTTCGCCCGCCGCTTCGAGATCCCCGACGCGGTCATCCGCGAAGCGTTCTGGGACGGCCCGCGCTCGCGCCAGATCATGTCCGGGTATTTCGACGACATGCGCACTCTCGCCGATGAGCTGGGGCTGATGAACCCGGTCACCCGTCGGCTCTGGCGCAGGCTGGGCATCGACGGCCGCCGCGCCCGCTACCGCGGCGAGCCCGACCGGCGCGAGTTCGCCGCCTGACCGCGCTGCCCGCTCCGGTGGCGGATATCGGAGCGGCTAGTCGGTGACGGGCACGTCGCCCAGGTCCACCCCGCGCATCCGCTGGGAGATGACCTGGGTGATCCCGTCGCCGCGCATGCTCACCCCGTACAGGGCGTCCGCGATCTCCATGGTGGACTTCTGGTGGGTGATCACGATCAGCTGGGAACGCTCGCGCAGCTGCGTGAACAGGCTGATCAGCCGGTTGAGGTTGACCTCGTCGAGGGCGGCCTCCACCTCGTCCATGACATAGAACGGGGACGGCCGCGCGCGGAAGATCGCGACGAGCATCGCCACGGCGGTCAGCGACTTCTCGCCGCCGGACAGCAGCGACAGCCGCTTGACCTTCTTGCCCGGCGGGCGGGCCTCCACCTCCACCCCGGTGGTCAGCATGTCGTTCGGGTCGGTGAGGACCAGGCGCCCCTCGCCGCCCGGGAACAGCGTGGCGAACACGTCGACGAACTCGCGCTCGACGTCCGCGTAGGCCTCGGTGAACACCTGCAGGATCCGCGCATCCACCTCGTCGACCACGTCGAGAAGATCCTGGCGCGCCTTCTTCACGTCCTCGAGCTGCGTGGCGAGGAAGCTGTAGCGCTCCTCCATCGCCGCGAACTCCTCCAGCGCCAGCGGGTTCACCTTGCCGAGCGTCCGCAGGTCCTTCTCAGCCTGCTTGGCCCGGCGGATCTGGGTGGCACGGTCGAACGGCATCGGCGCCGGCGCCACCACCTGTTCGCCGCGTTCGCGCGCCTGTTCGTACTCGGCCATCTCGAGCTCCGACGGGGGCAGCGCGATGTGCGGACCGTACTCTGCCACCAGGTCGTCCGGGGCCATGCCGTTCTGCTCGAGGATCTGCTCCTCGAGCTGCTCGATGCGCAGCGCGATCTTCGCCCGGGCCATCTCGTCGCGGTGCGCCGCGTCGGTGAGCGTGTGCAGCGATTGCGTCAACTCGGTCACGCGCCCCCGCGTCTCGCGCACGCGCTCGGAGCGCTCGACGCGCTGGGCCTCCAGGTCGTCCCGCCCCTGCGCGGCCGACGACACCTCGGCCGCCAGCCGCTCCGCGACCTTCTCCCCCATCTCGGCGACGACGGAGGCGACGGCGGCAGCCTTCCGACGTCGCAGCCGCGCACGCTCGGCCCGTTCCCGCGCCTGACGTTCGGCCGCGGCCGAACGGCGCAACGAATCCGCCCGCCCGCGCAGGGCGGCCGCGCGCTCCTCCGCGGTCCGCAGCCCCAACCGGGCCTCCACCTCTATGGCGCGCGCCTCCGACACCGCGGCGACCGCGTCGTCCCGCGCCTCCGCCAACGCGCCGTCGCCCGCCTCCTGCTCGTCGTCCCCGGGAATGGACTTCTCGGCCAGGCGCAGGCGCTCCTCCAGCCCGGTCAGCGCGGCGACCGTGTCCTCGCGGCCGGCCTCCGCCTCCTGCCGCTGCCTGCTCAGCCGCCCGTGTTCGGCCTCCGCGGCGCGGGCGGACTGCCCCAGCCTGCCGAGCTGTTCATACACGGCCGACATGGACGCATCGGACTCCGTCAGCGCCGCGAGCGTCACCTCGGCGTTCTCCCGCCGCACGTCCTCCTCGGCGACCGCCCCGGCCAGCGCGGCAGCGAGTTCCTCGGCGCGCGCGGCCGCGGCCACGGCCGCCTCGCCCGCCTCGTCCACCGCGGCCTGCACCTCGAGCATGCTCGTGGCCGACTCCGACCCGCCCACCGACCAGCCGTGACCCACCAGGTCGCCGTCGCGCGTGGCGACCCGCACCCCCGGGGACGCCTCGACCGTGCGAAAAGCCGTCTCCAGGTCGTCGACCACCGCGACCCGGGACAGCAGCGACCGCACCGCCGCGCCCAGGTCGCCGTCCACATCGACCAACGATTCCGCCCACAGCGCGCCACCGGCGGGCGCACCGCCGTCGACTCCCGGCGCGGACTCCCCCGCCACCGTGGTGATGAGCGCGGCGCGGCCCGCGTCCCCCTCCTTCAGCGCCGCGATCGCCTCGGCCGCGGAGCCCGCATCACGCATCGCCACCGCCTCCGCCGCGGGACCGAGCGCCGCGGCGATGGCGCGCTCGTAGCCGGCCCGCACGCGCATGCGCTCCGCGAGCCGGCCCACCACCCCGTCCGCGGACGCCTGCGCGGCGCCGGGTTCCGCCGCGGAACCGTCGCCCAGGCCGGCACGCTCGAGCAGCCACGCGGCGCCGTCCTTGCGCGCGAGACTCATCTCCAGCGCCTCGATGCGGGCACGGAGCGACACCACCTTCTGCTCCGCCTCCCGCTCGCCGGCACGCAGCTCGGCCACCCGCGCCTCCGCGGCCTCGAATGCTGCGGCGGCGCGCTCGTGATGCTCGTCCAGGGCGGCCTCGTCTCCCTCCAACTCGTCCGCCTGGGCCTGCGCCTGCTCGAACTCGCGGTGCGCCGACACGGCACGCTCCTGCGCCTGCACCATCGCCTCGGTGAGGCGCGTCACCTCCGCGTCCACGGATTCCGTGCGGCTGCGCAGCGTGTTCACCTCGCCGACCAGGCGCGCGAGCCCCTCCCTGCGGTCCGCCACCGCCCGCACCGCGGCCACATGGGCGCGGTCGGCCTCCGCGGCGACCTGCTCGCGTTCGTCGAGTGCCTCGCGCGCGGCGTCGAGCACCTCGGCCGCCGATTCCACCGACTGCTCCAGCTCGGCCTCCTCCTCGGCCGCGCGCTCCGCCTGGCGGTCCAGCTCGTCGGGGTCGCGCCCCGGTGACTGCTGCTGCTCCGTGGCCAGGGTGGAGGCACGGTCGTGCGCGATGCGCACGGTGGCGTCGACCCGTTCCGCCAGCGCCGAAAGGCGGAACCACGATTGCTGTGCGGCCTTGGCCTCCGGCTCCAGCCGCGCGAGCGCCTCCTCGTCCTCCGCGAGCCGCCCGGCGGCGTCGTCCTGCTCCGCCTGCGCCGACTCGAGCTGCGCGCGCAGCTCGGCCTCCTGCGCCGCGCCCTGCTCCATCTCGGTGCGGCGCGCGACCAGGTCGTCCGCCGCCAAGCGCAGGCGCGCGTCGCGCAGGTCGGCCTGCACGGTCTGCGCGCGCCGCGCCACCTCCGCCTGCCGTCCTAGCGGCTTGAGCTGGCGCCGCAGCTCGGTCGTGAGATCCGTCAGCCGGCTGAGGTTCGCCTGCATCGAGTCGAGCTTGCGCACGGCCTTCTCCTTGCGGCGGCGGTGCTTGAGCACCCCCGCCGCCTCCTCGATGAAGGCCCGGCGCTCCTCCGGGCGCGATTCGAGGATGCCGGTGATGCGGCCCTGGCCGACGATCACGTGCATCTCGCGGCCGATGCCGGTGTCGCTGAGCAGCTCCTGCACGTCCATCAAGCGGCACGACGAGCCGTTGATCTCGTACTCGCCGCCGCCCTCGCGGTACACCCGGCGGGTGATCGACACCTCGGAGTACTCGATGGGCAGGGCGCCGTCCGCGTTGTCGATGGTCAGCGTCACCTCGGCGCGCCCCAGCGGCGACCGCCCGGAGGTGCCGGCGAAGATCACGTCGTCCATCTTGCCGCCGCGCAGCGCCTTGGCGCCCTGCTCACCCATGACCCAGGTCAGCGCGTCGACCACGTTGGACTTGCCCGACCCGTTGGGGCCCACCACGCAGGTGATCCCAGGCTCGAACCGGAGCGTGGTCGAGGACGCGAACGACTTGAAGCCCTTGAGCGTGAGGCTCTTCAGATGCATCCGCCACGGCTCCCAGAGACGACGCATCCGCTCCCGACGATCATGGTCCTGAACCATACCGGCAGGTACCCGCGGCGGCGCTCATCGTTCGACGAACCCGTCGAGTCCGCCGCGCGGCGCGCCCCAGGAGGCGACGACGTTGTCGACGCGCCCGGGCGTGCCGCCCGACTCGAGCAGCTCCAACAGCCGCCCGCACGCGGCCGACGGCCCCTCGGCGACGACGAGGACGCGCCGGTCCACCGTGTTCGTCGCGCTGCCGACCAGCCCGAGTTCGAGCGCCCGCGAGCGTGTCCACCAGCGGAAGCCGACACCCTGGACGTCGCCGTGCACCCACGCGGTGAGCCGTGCCGGGTCGCGAATCGGATCGGACGTCACGAGTCCGCCCGGATCTCCAGTTCCACCTCGGCGCCCCGCTTGACGGTGCGCCCCACCGTGCACACGCGGTCGACCGCGCGCTCGACGACCACCAGCAGCCGCTCCTGGGCATCCGGCGTGAGTTCGCTGAGGTCCAGCTCCAGGACCTCGCTGAGCACCGGATACCACTCGTTGTCGCGGTCCGCGTCCCCGGAGACGCGGACCGTGGCGTCGTAGTCGTCGCCCAGCCGGCGCGAGAGCGGCTTGTCCGAGCTCATCGCCGTGCACCCGGCCAGCGCGATCTTGAGCAGCTCCCCCGGCGTGAACACGCCGGGCACGTCCTCGGAACCGATGAGCACCTCGGCCCCCCGTGAGCTGCGGCCGGTGTAGCGCCTCGTGCCCGTGCGCTCCACTGTGAGTTCGGTGTGCGCGACGGCGTCCTGTTCAGTCATGACCGACATTGTTCCACTCCGATGCCGTCTCACCGGCCGACGCGACGCGCTCGCCCGCGTCGGCGATCCAGCTCTGACGATTGCACCGATAACAAGTCATTGTTATCGTCGATAACATGTCCACGCGATCACTGATCCTGCAGTGCGCCGCAGAACTCCTCGCGAACTCGGCCTCCGGCGACGTCTCGACCCGTGCCGTGTGCCAGGCCGCAGGCGTGGGGCAACCCGTGCTGTACCGGCTGTTCGGCGACAAAGACGGACTGCTCGCCGCAGTCGCGGACCAGGTGTGGAACGAGTACCTGGCGACGAAGCGGGCAGCCGTCTCGAGCGAGGATCCCATCGAGGACCTGCGCACGGGCTGGGACCGGCACACCGCGTTCGCGCTGGCACACCCGCACGCCTACCGGCTGGTGTTCGCCACGTCGATGTCCGCCCGGCCCGCGGCCGCGGATGAGGCGATGGGCCTGTTGCAGGGCATCCTCGACCGCCTCGCCGCGCAGGGAAGGCTGCGGATGACGCCGGCCGACGCGGCGCGCACGGTGATGGCGGCCAACAGCGGGGTCGCGCTGGCGATACTGCTGCGCCCGCAGCAGTATCCGGACACGGCACTGTCGGCGACCATGCGCGAGGCGACTCTCCAGGGGATCCTCACCGACGCCGCCGCCGAGCCGGATGCGCAGCGCATCGCCGCGACGACGCTGCAGGCGGGCCTGCAACGCTCCACACGCTTTTCGCACGCGGAGTCGGCGCTCCTGCACGAATGGCTCGGCCGCGTCCAGCAGCCCTGAGCCGCACGCCCCGCCCATGATCATCACCCACCATCAAGGAGCGACCATGACCGATAAGACCGCTACCCGCGTCGCACTCGTCACCGGAGCGTCCGGTGGTATCGGCTCGTCCGTCGTCCGAAGGCTCGCCGCGGACGGCTACGCCCTGGCCGTGCACTACGCCGGCAACAAGGCCCGGGCGCAGGACCTTGTCGAGGAGATCGCCGCCGGCGGCGGCAGCGCCGTGGAAGTGGGCGGCGACGTCGCCGACGATGCCGCCATGCGCGCACTCTTCGGCCAGGTCGAGCAGGAGTTCGGCCGGATCGACGTCGTGGTCAACACCGCCGGCATCATGCCGCTGGGACCGATCGCCGACTACGACCTGCGGACCTTCGACCACGTGATGCGCACCAACGTGCGCGGCACGTTCGTGGTCTCCCAACTGGCAGCCCGACACGTCCGCCCAGGCGGGGCGATCATCAACTTCTCCACCACGGTCACACGCACCCTGTTCCCCTCGTACGGCCCCTACGTCGCCAGCAAGGCCGCAGTGGAGGGCATGACCATGGTTCTGGCCCGCGAGCTGCGTGGCAGGGACATCACAGTGAACACGGTCGCGCCCGGACCGACCGCCACCGCCCTGTTCCTCGACGGCAAGGACGAGCAGACCGTCGAGCGCCTTGCCCACGCCGCCCCCCTCGAGCGTTTGGGCCGGCCGGAGGACATCGCCGAGACCGTCGCCCACCTCGCGGGCCCCGCACGCTGGATCAACGGGCAGACCATCTTCGTCAATGGCGGACTCGCCTGAGGATGCAACGATCAAGCCTGTCAGCGGCGGCCGGCGCGTCGTCGCGAGGAATGGTCACGACCCGCGGATCGGCGCGTCAGAGGCGCACAACGAGTTTGCCGCGGACGTGGCGGGTCTGGACTCGGGACAGCGCCTCGGCGGCACGATCGAACGGATATATACGTTCGATCTCAAGGTGGAGGTCATTCGTGATCACGTCGGTCATCAGATCTGCAAGTTCGCCGCGAACGTCTCTGTCGTAGGCGATCATGCCGACCTGAATGCCTCGCTCGGGAGTAACGCTGTCTCCGGAAACGGTGACGACACTTCCACCGTCTTTGACGACACGCAGGCAATCTGTGCTCGTGTCAGGGTGTACCGCTATCGCGGCGTCGACACCATCCGGTATCGAGCGGCGAACCTCGTCGGGCCAATTGCTGTCGTGGTAGTCGACCGCCACATTCGCGCCGAGCGAACGCAGGTAGTCATGATTGTGCTCCGAAGCGGACGCCGCAACACGCCATCCTCTCCGGCGCGCGAGCTGGATCGCCAAGGTGCCGATGGCCCCGGCCCCTCCGGCTATGAAGATCGAGGCGCCGGCGGGCAGGTCGCCAAGCGCGGCGAGAGCACGCAGAACGGTATTACCGGCCACCGGTAGCGCTGCTGCTTGCACGAAGTCGAGTTCGGCGGGTATCGGCAAGATGAGTGAACCCGCATCGACCGCGGCGTACTCGGCCCATGTTCCGCCCTTCGGCTGCATCGAGCTGACGAAGGCGACCCGGTCCCCGGGCCGGTACTTCACGATCTCGCTGCCGGCCTCTTCGACGACGCCCGCCCCCTCGATGCCGATCGGGAAGGGATAACCGGCGTCCTGCGGCAGGAAATAGGAATCATGGATCCCCACCCCGACCGCGTGCATCAGCACCAGAAGTTCACCGGCGTCGATCCGGGGCTTGTTCGCCTCTTCCGGCACGATGGTGCTCGCTGCGGGGTCCGGCTTGACGAAGGCTTTCATGGCCATCACGGTATCCGTTCGACATCCGGGAAGGTCAATGCCGCTTTGCCCCCGTGATGTCCGGAGACTCCGATTGTCGGGAAGGCTGGCGTCATGCCGGGGAAGACCGTCGACGTAGCCGAAATCGTCCCCGCCACATCCATCGAGGTCCTCCCCGGACCCGAGGGTCACTCCCGCAGTGCGCGTCCCGTCGAGGTGTCGCCGATGCCGTCGACGAGCCCCGTGTAAAGCACCCGTCCACCGTGGCGGCCGGGGCCGGGGCCGAGGTCGATGAGCCAGTCGGCCACCCGGATCACCTCGAGGTTGTGCTCGATGACGACGACGGTATGGCCGTGGTCGATGAGGTCGTAGAGTACCGATATGAGCCGTGCGGTGTCGCTGAGGTGCAGTCCCGTCGTCGGCTCATCAAGCAGGTAGATGCTCGGCTCGATCGCGTCCCGCAGCTCCTTCGCGATCTTCACCCGCTGCGCCTCACCCCCCGAGAGCGTGTTCAGCGGCTGCCCCAGTGCGAGATAGCCCAGCCCGACCCGGTCGAGGTGCACGAGCCGCGACCGTATCGCCGGCTCAGCGAGCCGATCGATCGCCTCGCTGACCGTCAGGTGCTCGACGTCGGCGATGGACAGCCCGTCGACGGTGTGGGCAAGCGCCTCAGCGGTGAATCTCGCCCCCTGGCACGTCGGGCACGTCGTCTCCTGCACGTCCATGAACGCGAGATCGGTGTAGACGATTCCGAGGCCTTTGCACACCGGGCAGCCGCCGTCCGAGTTCGCGCTGAACAGTCCGACGGCTGCACCGGTGATCCTTGAGAAGTGCCTTCGCAGCGCCTGCGCGATGCCCGTGTACGTGATCGGAGTCGATCGACGATTGGCCGACACCGGCTTCTGACCGATCGTGATCGCCCCGTGCTGAGCCGAGAGTTCGGCTGCCAGACTCGACTTTCCGGATCCTGCGACCCCGGTGAGGACGGTGAGCACACCGCGGGGAATGTCGACGGTGACGCCGTCGAGGTTGTTCGTCCTCGCATTCACGATCGTGGCCCAACCTGTCGGGCTCCTCGGCGTCGGCGTCGTCGGCGCAGGTGCCCTCAGTGCTCGGCCCGTCGGTCCGTCCGAGTCGAGGAGACCGCGGAAGCTTCCCTGGAACACAAGGCGGCCGCCGTCGCGGCCGGGTCCGGGGCCGATCTCGATGATCTCGTCGGCGCAGGCCATGACGGCGGGGTCGTGTTCGACGACGAGGACGGTGTTTCCACGGTCGCGAAGCCGGCAGAGAACCTCGACCATCGCGGCGACGTCGTGGGGGTGGAGTCCCACGGTCGGCTCGTCGAAGACGTAGAGCATCTCGATGAGGCTCGACCCGAGGTGCTTGACGGCCTTGATGCGCTGGGACTCACCGCCGGAGAGAGAGGAGGTTGCGCGGGCGAGGTGGAGGTACCCGAGGCCGATCCCATCCATTGCGTCGAGTCGCTCGAGCAGGGCGGCGGCGACGCTGGCCACCTCCGTCCGGCCCAGACGCGCCACCACGTCGCGCAGTTCGGGGATTTCGATGCGGGCCAGTTCGCCGACCGTGCGGCCGTCGACGGTGGCGCTCCGGGCGGCCGCATTGAGGCGCTCGCCATGGCAGTCCGGACACATCGTGGAGCGGGTGAACTCGGCGACCGTCTTCAGCTTGCGTTCGGAGACCGTCTCGGAGGTCCGCAAGTAGATCCGCTCGAAGCGGTCGGCAACGCCTTCGTAGTCCTTCGGCACTTCGACGGCGAGGGACTCGGCCCAACGCCCGCCGTAAAGCAGGGCGTCGACGTGCTCCCGGGGCCAATCGCCCAACGGCGCGTCGACGGCGAAGACTCCGAGCTCCGCGTACTTCCGGTACCAATACCGGCCCTCCCCGAAGCCGGGCAGGACGATCGCTCCTTCGTCGAGCCTGCGGCCCAGGTCGAGGAACTTCTCGACGTCGGGCGCGACGACCTCCCCGATCCCCGAACAGGTCGGGCACATGCCCGAAGGGTCGTTGAAGGAGAATGCCGAGGACTCGCCGACGTGCGGCTTGCTCAGCCGGGAGAAGATGAGACGTAGATACGTCCAAGTGTCGGTGACCGTGCCGACGGTCGAGCGCGCGTTTCCGCCGAGTCGTCGTTGACCGATGACGATGACGGGTGAGAGCCCCTCGATGCTGCCGGCCTCGGGCCGCGTCCACTTGGGCAGGCGATTGCGGGTGAACGGCGGGTAGGTCTCGTTGAGCTCGGCACCCGCCTCGGCTGCGATGGTGTCGAAGACCAACGACGACTTCCCCGAACCGGAGACGCCTGCGATGACGACGAGGAGACCCCGACGGATGTCCAGGTCAAGGTGGTCGAGGTTGTTCGTCACGGCTTGTCGGATGCGAATGGTCCGGTCACTCATGGATTCGACACTATGGCCAGATCCGGCCGGATCCTGACCGCAATTCGTGGAATCGTCGGGACGTGGCCGATGTGACCCGAAGTATGCTCGATCTGCTCGCCCTGCTGCAGACGAAGCGGCGGTTCACGGGTGCCGAACTCGTCACCCGCCCCGGCGTGAGCGAACGGACCGTCCGCCGCGAACCGGGCGTCACTCCAGAACGGCGGTGGCCTCGACTTCGACGAGCACGTCCGGCTCGAAAAGGCACTCGACGCCGATCAGCGACGCCGGTGGCATCGGGGTCGGCAGTGCGAGCTCGCCGGCCACCCGGTCGACGCCGGCCAGGAACGGCGCCATCATCTCCGGTTCCCACCCTGCGACGTAGAAGGTCAGCCGAACGACGTCGCCGAAGGACGCCCCCGCACCGTTCAACCCGGTCGCGGTGTTCCGCAACGCCTGCGCGACCTGGCCGGCAAGGTCACCGGCCGTGTCGGCCGTCATGCCGACCTGGCCGGCGACGTGGACGTGACGGGTACCGCTGCCGATGGCGACCTGCCGGTAGGGAACGTCTTGGCTCATGCCGTCGGGGCTGAACAGCTGTACGGACATCGGGATCGCCTCCTGTTGAACGGATGTGGTTTCTCATTGATACTTGGTTCATCCAGGACACTTCAACGAGACCAGGTTTCATGACCGATACCTCAGACGATTCCGGCCACGAGCTCACCATCGACGCACCACACCGGGAGCTGCTCGATCAGGTCCTCGACAAGTGGTCGCTCAGCGTTCTGGGCGAGCTCTGCGAGCGCCCCTGCCGCTTCAACCAGCTCCGTCGAGCCATCCCGGCGGTCACGCAGAAATCCCTGACGGCGACGCTGCGCCGGCTGGAGCGCAACGGCATCATCGAGCGCGTAGTGCTCGGCACCCGCCCGGTGGCTGTCGAGTACCGGATCACCCCCCTGGGCAAAACGCTGCGGCCCCCGGTCGATGTCCTGCTGGAGTGGGCCGAGGCCCATGGGCCCGAGATCGAACGCGCCCGTGAGCACTTCGACGCCGAGGTACTCACCCTCGGCGGACAGTCCTACCGGACCAAACCCGCCGAAACCTCATGACCGCACAGACCGACAACCAGAGCGGTCAAAGTTCCCCCGTCACGTAGGGGTCAGACTTCGCCCGCCGTTGACACGCGTGGAGCATCCGGGCTGCCGCCGTCCGCACCCGGTCCCGGAGCTCGTCCGGACGCTCGATGACCACCTCGCAGCCGAGCGCCGCGATCACGGACGGTAGCCAGTCCAGGCTCTCCGCGTGGATCTCCACCCGGTGCCAGGGCAGGGCGCCGTCACGCGGCTCGTCCGACGCACGGCCCAGCTGTTCGAGTCGGGCCACGCTGCGCGGGAGCTGGGCGCGGATGTGCTCCTCGGTCTCCCGGATACGGAGCACAACCTGCCACTGGTAGTCGGCGTCGGCGAAGATGTCGAGAAGATGACTTCCCATTCCAGGGTGCTGCGATGGCGCGAACGTCGTCGGCAGCGATCGGGCGGTCCGGATCCGATCCACACGGAACGTGCGTTCCTCCTGCCTGCCGGTGTCGAACGCGACGAGATACCACCGCCCCGAGTGCGTCACCAGGCCATAGGGGTGGATCTCGCGTCGCGTAGGAACATCGTCACCGCTGAGGTAGCGCAGGTCGACGACGCGCCGAAGGTCCACGGCTTCGGCCAGGGTCAGCATCACGCCAGGGTCAGGGGCAACGCGTTCCCGCCGAGACGTGCGCGTCATCACGGCGAGCAGTGTCTCGACCCGCGCGACGTCAGCTGTCGGCAATGCCCGTGTGATCTTGGCCAGGGCGGTCTGCTCGGCAATCTCCGGGTCGTGTGCCGCCGACTGTGCCCGGACGAGCCCGAGAATGACCGCGACCGCTTCCTTGTCGCTGAACATGAGCGGAAGAACCCGTTGGCCGGGTGCGAGCCGATAGCCGCCGTAGCGGCCTCGTAGCGTCTCGACGGGCACCCCCAGGTCGTGAAGACGCTTGACATCCCTGCGCACCGTCCGCTCGTCCACGCCGAGGCGTTCTGCAATCTCGGCAACAGTGCGCATCTGCGCGGACTGCAGCAGCTCCAAAAGCTGCAACGCCCGGGCGGTGGTGTCGGCCATGACACCGATCATCCCTCGCATACCGGACAACTCCCGCCCGGTATCGCAAATATCGTCGTGACCGCGGCCAGGTTCGTCGGCCGCATCCATGTCCACCGCAGAAGGAGACCGCCATGCAGTTGGCAGCCACCCGCATCATCACCGACGACGTCGATGCCCTCGTCGCGTTCTACGAGGCGGCGACCGGTATCGCAGCCGTGCGCCTTCACCCGTTGTTCGCCGAGCTGCGCACCCCATCCGGCACTCTGGCCATAGCGAGCACGGCCACGGTCCCGCTGCTCGGGGACGACGTCGCCGAAGCCCACGCCAATCGCAGCGTCATGTTCGATTTCCTCGTCGACGACGTCGACGAGACCAATACAGCACTCCGGGACGTCGTCGAAGTGTTCGTCAAGGAGCCGACTGACATGCCATGGGGTAATCGCTCGCTCCTCGTCAGGGACCCGGACGGCAACCTGATCAACTTCTTCACACCGATCAGCAGCGATGCCCGGGACCGATTTCCCAATGAACTACACAACGAGAACTGAACCGTTTCGACACCCCGAGCCGCTCGCGCCGATACTCATTCGATGCCGGCACTGTCGAGGAGGAGTTTTGTCCGTCCAGCCGTAGCGATGAGGATTACCGAACCCGCGCTCGGTCTCAGACCCATCCCTCGTGAACGTCGAAGCGGGGCATCCGATCAGTGCATGCCCCGCTTCGCTCCGCCGCCCTGGCCGAAACCGACACGTCTGCGACTGCCGCCGCGGCTTCTTCCCCGCAAGCCCAAGGTTCTGCGGGCCGACTGAAAACCCTCGTCAGCCAACGGATTCCATGGACGTCGAGCATTCCGACCCTACTGGACCGCACTCCAGTGGCGACCCCCGAGCGGTTGACATCAACCTAGGGACGCCCCCGCCGAGAGCGTACTCACCGTCTCCGCTGGCAGCGGGGGCAGAAGTAGCTCGAGCGGTTCATGAACTGCGCCCGCTCGATCGGGGTGCCGCACCGTCGGCACGGCTCCCCCGCACGCCCGTAGACGTTGAGGCTCCGGGAGAAGTACCCCGACTCGACTCGTTTGTGACATCGATGAATCGTCAGTCGAATGATCATTCGACTGACGATTCAATGAGGTGTCTGCACGTTCTGGGTCGGATCAGTCGTCGGCGACGTGGTCCCGCAGCGCCTCGGCGAGCGGCGGGAGGTAGGTGTCGACGACATCGCGGACAACATCGACGTCGACCCCGAAGTACTGATGGACGAGGATGTTGCGGAGTCCTCGGATCTGTGGCCAGCCGATCTCCGGGTGCGCGTCGGTGATCTCCGCCGGGAGATGGTTCACGGCTTCGCCGATGATCTGCAGGTTGCCCTCGATCGCGTCCTCGGCCATCTCCACGACATCCCCATCGCCGTCCAGAGCGCCGACATACCGACGGCACCGCTCGACGGCCACCAGGACGTCAGTGACGCGCCAGGCCGGCGTCGCGGCTCACAACGCGACCGCGTCGGCGAGGGCGGAGGCCGGGATCGGGCGCTTGAGCAACTGCACCGGGAACACGTCGATGTCGTCGCGACCGAACAGTGCCTGCGTTTCCTCCATCAGTCCGGAGGCCCGCATGAGGAGATTGCCGTCTTCGGGATCCATCTCGACGAGGATGTCGATGTCGGAGTCAGAGTGCGCGGTGCCCCGAGCGACGGAGCCGAAGAGCTTCGGATTGGTCGCGCCGTACTTGACCAGCAGCGCCTGAAACTCGCCTCGGCGCTCCTCGATGGGCTCGCGCAGGGCGAGCGTCTCGGGCGTCACGACGGTCTTCGGCATGCCTTCAGGATACCGGCAACGCGCCCGTCACAGCCAGGATCCGAGGGCCACCGCCTCATCGACGAACCGCCGGATCTTCGCCCTTGTTTGACCTCACCATCCAAGTGTCTGGTTCTCGTTCCGACCGTGACCATTCGGCGAGACGGCGTGCCTTCCTCAACCGAGTAGGCGAGCGATACCGTCAGGAAACCTGGACTCGGGCCCGCTCCGCGCTATCCTCGCATCATCACCATCAGCCCGTTGCCACAAGACGCGGGCTGATTTTCTTTCCCGGCGAGGACCATGACGGAGTACACGAAGCCGTGGCTGTCCGTTGACGAGCAGATCGATCGACTGTCAGGGCACGGGGTCGAAATCGAGGATCGCGGCCGAGCCGCGTCGGTTCTGCAGGCGGCCGGCTACTACCGCCCCACCGACTACCACTACCCGTTCCGCGAATCAGCGACCTGCGTCGGCGATCAAGGTCGCGCGCAGATCCGGATTCTCTGCGAATACATGGTGGTTCTCTTGCAGACCCGAGCGAGCAGGCTTCTACTTCGCGGTCCGCGGTCTGCGCTGACACTTCGGACAGAAGTAGCTGGAACGGTTCATGAACTGCGCCCGTTCGATGAGGGTGCCGCACCGCTTGCACGGCTCCCCCGCCCGCCCATAGGCGTTGAGGCTCCGGGAGAAGTACCCGGACTGCCCGTTGACGTTGACGTACAGCGCGTCGAAGCTGGTGCCGCCCTGCGCGAGCGCGTCGGCCATGACGTCACGGGCGGCTTCGACGACGCGGGTGAGCGCCGGGCGGCTGAGCGTATTCGCCGGCCGGGCGCCGTGCACGCGGGCCCGCCACAGCGCCTCGTCCGCGTAGATGTTGCCGATGCCGGAGACCACCGTCTGGTCCAGCAGCAGGCGCTTGATCTCGGAGCGCTTCGACTTGAGCACGCGCACCACCCCGGCGACGTCGAACCGCGGGTCCATCGGGTCGCGCGCGATGTGGGCGACCGGGGCGGGCACCGACGTGCCGTCCACGTCGACGAACGGCGCCGGAAGCCACCAGCCGAAGGTCCGCTGGTCGACGAACTCCACGCGCACGTCGTCCGTCTCCCCCGGAGCGCAGCCCAGGACGAGCCCGGCCCGCAGGTGCCGGTGCGGCATGGCATGCTCCGCCACTGCCCCCTCCGACGCCGTACCGACCGACACGGGAACATCCGGCACCGGGCCGCCTGCCGTGTCGCGGACGAGCATCTGCCCGCTCATGCCCAGGTGCACAACGAGAGCGGACCGCCCGTAGTCGTCGGCCGCCGCGCCCGGCACGGGTGGCGGCGCGCCGGCCAACTCGAACCACAGGTACTTGCCGCGGCGGCCCACGTCGGCGACGACGCCCCCGGCGAGCCACGCCGCCATCGCCTGCGCGCCCGGCTCGAACCGTCGCGCAGTCCGCTCGCTGTGGACGGCGGCGGAGACGATGCGCCGCCCGCGGACGTGCGGCGCCAGCCCGGCGCGGACCACTTCCACCTCGGGAAGCTCAGGCATCGTCCTCTGTCAGCTTTCGCCCACGCCGGTCTCGTCCGGCGCGGGGAACTCCTCGGTGATCCGGTTCCACGCCTCCGCGGCGGCCTTCTGCTCGGCGACCTTCTTGGTGCTCCCCACCCCCACGCCGAACGCGCGCTCGGCGACGACGACGGTGGCGGTGAACTCGCGCTGATGATCCGGGCCCGTGCCCTCGATCTCGTACCGCGGCACGCCGAGATCCTTGACGGCCGTGAGCTCCTGCAGGCTCGTCTTCCAGTCCAGGCCGGCCCCCAGGCGCGGCGCCCTCTCGATGAGGCCCGCGAAGAGCCGGAGAATCATCTCGCGCGCGGTCTCCAGGCCGTGCTGCAGGTAGACGGCGCCGATCAGCGACTCCATGCCGTCCGCGAGGATGCTGGATTTGTCGCGTCCGCCGGTGAGCTCCTCGCCCTTGCCCAGCCGCACATACCGGCCGAGCCCGCCCGGGCCCAGCCCGCGCGCGACCTCGGCGAGCGCGTTCATGTTGACGATGCTCGCGCGCAGCTTGGCGAGCTCGCCCTCCGGCCGCTCGGGAAAAGTCCGGTACAGGTGCTCGGTGACGACCACGCCCAGTACCGAGTCGCCCAGGAACTCCAGGCGCTCGTTGGTGGGCAACCCGCCGTGCTCGTGCGCGAACGACCGGTGGGTCAGTGCAAGGGTGAGCAACTCACCGTCGACATCGATGCCGACCGCAGTCACCAATGGACCGTGGTCGGCATCGTGGGTCGACGCACCCCGCCGCGTCATACGGCCGAGGTGACCTGGCGCCCCTTGTAAGTCCCGCAGGACGGGCATGCGGTGTGCGGGGGGATCTTGGCGTCGCATCCACGACCGGCGCAGGTGACCAGCGTGGGCGCGGAGGTCTTCCACTGGCTGCGGCGCGACCGGGTGTTGGAACGCGACATCCTGCGCTTGGGAACGGCCACGGCTTAACTCTCCTCGAATCGGTGGTCTGTGTCTTCCGGGACACCGCGTCCGGGCGATGTGCGCCCGTGTTCCGCGTCCCGGTCCTCGGGCCGAACCGCCGCATCATCGAGCTTTGCGGCGAGGGCGGCCCAGCGAGGATCCATTGTGTCATGCCCGTGCTCGGGACCTGCAATCGCCAGGTCGATTCCGCACACGGAGCACAATCCGGGGCAATCGTCCCGGCACAGCGGCTGCAGGGGAAGATCCACCCCGACCCCGTCGACGACGGTCTGCGTGAGGTCGATCAGGCCGTCGACGACGCGGGGGACCTCGTCCTCTTCGGTGGTCTCCTCGGTCACGCTGTCCGGAAACGCGAACAGCTCCGTGAGCTCGAGCTCCACCGGTTCCTCGACCGGCTTCAGGCACCGGGCGCATTCGCCGACGGCGGTCCCGGACACGGTGCCGGACGCGAGAACGCCCTCCATCACCGACTCCAGGCGCACGTCGATGTCCAGCGGAGCGCCCTCTTCGATGGCGATGAGGTCGAGGCCCAGCCGCTGCGGCGCTCGCGCGGCGCGGTGCGTGGTCTCCATCTGACCCGGGCGGCGACCCAGCGGCCGCACGTCGAAGACGAACGGGCTGTCCGCATCCGGGCGCGCGGCGCCATGCCGCTCGGCCGGGCGGGGGTCTTCTGGAACTTCGTTGCGGGGCACGAGCCTCTCCGTGGTATCAGGGGTGGGAGTGTCAGAGTCGGGAACAGTGGGCTGCACGGTGCCTTACGGCCGGCCACACAGGTCTTCGGGAACGCCTCGCAGGAGGTCTCGAACGCGGCCGAACCAGGCTACGCGATCCGCCCCGTCCGCGCCCCTCCGGGCCTATCGGGCGTTGCCGTACCGCGGCCCCGCGCCGAAATCGGGTTGGCCGGTGCTGCGCAGCTGCTGGCGGCCGCGCCCCACCGAGCGCAGCGTGCCGGAGAGCAGATCCTCGAACTCGCCCAGCTTCGTGTCCACGTACACGTCGCATTCGCCGCGCAGCCGCTCGGTCTCCTCGTGCGCCTCGTCGACGAGCCGCGCCGACTCGGCGTGCGCGGATTGGACGACCTCGCTCTGCGAAACCAGCCGTTGCTGCTCGGCCGCGCCCTCCGCGATGGCCCGCTCGTACGACGCGTTGCCGGCCTCCATGATCCTGTCGGCGTCGGCGTGGGCCCTGCCGGTCGCCGCCTCGTACTCGCGACGCCCGGCCTCCACGGTCCGGTCCGCGTCCGCCTCCGCCGTGGCAACCAGCTCCGCAGCGTGCGCCCGCGCGTCCTCCACCATCCGGTCGGCCTGGTCCTTGGCGTCGGCCACCATCCTGTCGGCCTGCTCGCGCGCGTCGGCCAGCGTCGACTCGGCGTGCTCGTTGGCCCGGCCGACAAGGTGATCCGCATTCTCCCGCGCCTCGCCCAGCATCCCGTCGCGACGGTCGAGCACATCCTGCGCGTCGTCGAGCTCGGGCGGCAGAGCCTCTTTGATGTCGTCGAGCAGGTCCAGGACGTCACCGCGCGGTACGACGCACCCCGCGGTCATCGGCACCCCGCGCGACTCCTCCACGATCACGACCAGTTCGTCGAGCGCCTCGAATACCCGGTACACCCTTACCCCTTCTCGTCGGATCCCGTCCGCCTTGCCGCGCCGGTGTTCCCCGGCCCAGTCTGCCCGCATCGGCGCCCCGGCGTGCGGCGACGGCGCCGGTGTGTCGCATCGGCGGGCACGCCATCGTCGGATACACCGCAGGTGGGCCGTCGCCCGCAGGCCCCGGAGGCGGCCCGCCGGGTGGCGCGTCCCACACGCGCCGCCCGGTGCGGACCGCACCGCTGCGGGACGGCCGGCGTCGTTCCCGGACGGGCAGGCGCCGGTAGCCCAGTCAGCGCGCGGCGCGCTCGGCCAACCGCTTCTGCAGCGCCGTGTGCACGTGCTCAGGCAGCATCCCCGCCACCTCGCCGCCGAAGGTCGCGACCTCCTTGACCAGCGAGCTCGACAGGTAGCCATACTGCGGATCGGCGGGGACGAAGAACGTGTCCACACCGGTCAGCGCCCTGTTCATCTGCGCCATCTGCAACTCGTAGTCGAAGTCGTTGGCACCGCGCAGTCCCTTGACGATAGCGGTGGCGGCGTTCTGCCGCGCGTATTCGACGAGCAGGCCGTGCCAGGAGTCCACGCGCACGTTCGGAAGGTCGCGCACTGCGTCCTCGAGGAGCTCGATCCGCTCCTCGACACTGAACATGCCCTGCTTGGACTTGTTGATCATCACTGTGATGATCACCTCGCCGAACTGCGCGGCGACTCGCCGGAAGACGTCCAGATGACCGTTTGTCACCGGGTCGAAGGACCCGGGGCACACCGCGATGCTCATGAGCCCAGACCGTAACAGGTGGCGATCTCGACCCGCGTCTCTCCGTAGCGTTTGACCGCGACGTCGCCGTACGCATCGGGCCACGGCGTCGCCGCCCCGCGTGCCGAGCGTTCCACGACCACGATCGCCCCGTCCGTCAGCCACCCGTCCGCCAGCGCCTCGAGGGCCGCGGCGACCTCCTCGTCCGGCACCGCGTACGGCGGGTCGGCGAACACCAGGTCGAACCGCTGCGGCGGCGGCTTCGCCAGGAACGCGGCGACGGCGGACCTGCGCACCCGCGCGCCGCCGAGCCCGGTGGCCGTGATGTTGGCCGAGATGATGCGCGCCGCCCGCGCGTCGGATTCCACCAGCAAGGCGCCCGACGCCCCGCGTGAGAGCGCCTCGAGGGCCAGGCCACCGGACCCTGCGTAGAGGTCGAGCACTTGCATGCCGGAGAAGTCGACGCGCGCGTCGAGGGCGCTGAACAGTGCCTCCCGGACGCGATCCGAGGTGGGTCGGGTGCCGGCGCCGGGGACCGCGAGCCTGCGGCCCCGCGCGCTGCCCGTGATGATCCGAGTCAGGGCTCGATCACCACCAGCAGGTCGCCGCCCTCGACCTGGGCGACCTCGGCGACCGCGATGCGGCCCACGGTGCCGCCCACGGGCGCGGTGATCGCGGCCTCCATCTTCATCGCCTCGATGCTCCCGACGACGTCGCCCGCCGAGAGCCGCGTCCCCGTCTCCACGGCGAGGGTGACCACTCCCGCGAACGGCGCGGGCACCTGGCCGGGAACCGAGCGCTCGGCCTTCTCCGCCTGCGGCCGGGCGTCCCGCACCGCGCGGTCGCGTACCTCGACGGGACGTAACTGCCCGTTGAGCAGGCACATCACCGTGCGCATGCCGCGCTCGTCCGGCTCGGAGATCGATTCGAGGCGGACTATCAGCGTCACGCCCGGCCCAAGCTCTACGCGATGCTCCTCGCCGGGAACGAGGCCGTAGAAGAACTCGCGCGTGCCGATGGACGCGGTGTCGCCGTACTTCTCGCGGTGTTCGGCCATCCCCCGCGCCGGCCCCGGGAACAGCAGCTCGTCGAGCATCGCCCGGCGCCCGGCCGGCTCCCCGTTCAGCGCGCTCCGCTGATCGTCGGTGATCTCCGCCGCACGCTCGGGCGCCGCCCGCCGCCCGCCGAGCACGGCGGCGCGCAGCGGTTCGGGCCAGCCGCCGGCAGGCTCGCCGAGGTCGCCGCGGAAGAACCCGGTCACCGAGTCCGGGATGTCGAACGAACGCGGGTCGGCGGCGAAGTCCGCCGCCGTCGCATCGGCTCCCACCAGCGCCAGCGCCAGGTCGCCGACGACCTTCGACGACGGGGTGACCTTGATCAGCCGGCCCAGCATGCGGTCGACGTCGGTGTAGGCGGTCTCGATGTCTTCGAACCGGTCGCCGAGCCCGAGGGCCACCGCCTGGGTGCGCAGATTCGACAGTTGCCCGCCCGGGATCTCGTGGGTGTACACCCGCCCGGTCGGCGCGGGCAGGCCCGCCTCGAACGGCGCGTACACCCCGCGCAGCGCCTCCCAGTACGGCTCGAGCGCGCACACCGCGCCCAGGTCCAGGCCGGTGTCCCGGTCGGTGTGGGCGGTGGCGGCGACGATCGCCGACAGCGACGGCTGACTCGTCGTCCCCGACAACGGGGCCGCCGCCCCGTCGACCGCCGACGCCCCGGCCGCCGCGGCGGCCAGATACGTGGCCAGCTGGCCGCCCGCGGTGTCGTGGGTGTGCACGTGCACCGGCACGTCAAATTCCTGTACGAGCGCGCCGACCAGTCTGGTGGCCGCCGCCGGGCGCAGCAGCCCGGCCATGTCCTTGACCGCCAGGATGTGCGCCCCGGCATCGACGAGCCGCTCGGCGATGCGCAGGTAGTAGTCCAGGGTGTAGAGGTCCTCGGCCGGATTCGCCAGGTCCCCGGTGTAGGCCAGGGCGGCCTCGGCGACGGCGGTGCCGGTGGCGCGCACCGCGTCGATGGCCGGGCGCATCCGGTCGACGTTGTTCAGGGCGTCGAAGATGCGGAAGATGTCGATGCCCGTGGCCGCGGCCTCGGCGACGAACGCGTCGGAGACGTCGGTGGGGTACGGGGTGTAGCCGACGGTGTTGCGGCCGCGCAGCAGCATCTGCAGGCAGATGTTCGGCGCGGCCTCGCGCAACCGGGCCAGCCGCTCCCACGGGTCTTCCTTGAGGAACCGCAGCGCCACGTCGTAGGTCGCTCCGCCCCACGCCTCGATCGAGAGCAGTTCCGGGGTCATCCGCGCCACGTGCTCGGCCGCCGTGACCAGGTCGCGGGTGCGCACCCGGGTGGCCAGCAGCGACTGGTGCGCATCGCGGAACGTCGTGTCCGTCACGCCCAGTGCCGGCTGTGCGCGCAGCGCCGCGGCGAAGCCCTCGGGCCCCAGCGCGCGCAGGCGCTGCCGCGAGCCGTCCGGCGGCGCGGCGGACAGATCGAGGGAGGGAAGCTTGTCCATCGGCCGCACGCCCGCGGGCCGCTCGCCATGGGGCGAGTTCACCGTGACGTCCGCGAGATACTCGAGGATCTTGGTGCCGCGATCCGCGGACCGCCGCGCTGTGAGCAGCTCGGGATGCTCCTCGATGAACGCCGTCGTCACCGCGCCGGCCCCGAAGTCCGATTCCTCGAGCACCGCCTGCAGGAACGGGATGTTCGTGGACACCCCGCGGATGCGGAACTCCGCCAGCGCGCGGCGGGCCCGGGTGAGCGCACTGGCCCGATCTGCGCCGCGGCAGGTGAGCTTGACCAGCATAGAATCGAAGTAGGCGCCCACCTCCGCGCCCACCGACGTGCCGCCGTCGAGCCGGATCCCCGCCCCGCCGGGCGTGCGGTACGCGGTGATCCGCCCGGTGTCCGGGCGGAAGTCGTTGGCCGGGTCCTCGGTGGTGATGCGGCACTGCACCGCTGCGCCGCGGATCCGGATCGACTCCTGTGTCAGCCCGATCTGCGCGAGCGTGGCCCCGGCGGCGATGCGCATCTGCGCGCCCACCAGGTCCGCGTCGGTGATCTCCTCGGTGACGGTGTGTTCGACCTGGATGCGCGGGTTCATCTCGATGAACACGTGCCGGCCGGCCTCGTCGACCAAAAACTCCACCGTGCCGGCGCAGGTGTAGCCGATGTGCCGGGCGAAGGCGACCGCATCCGCGCAGATCCTTTCGCGCAGAGCAGGGTCCAGATCCGGGGCGGGCGCCTGCTCGATGACCTTCTGGTGCCGGCGCTGCACCGAGCAGTCCCGCTCGTACAGGTGCACCACCTCGCCTGCCGTGTCCGCCAGGATCTGTACCTCGATGTGCCGCGGCGCGATGACCGCCTGCTCGAGATACACCGCCCCGTCCCCGAACGCGGACGCGGCCTCGCGTGAGGCCGAATCCAGTGCGCCGGGCAGATCCGCCGGGTCGTCGACGCGGCGCATGCCCCGCCCGCCACCGCCGGCAACCGCCTTGACGAACACCGGGAACGCCATCCGCTCCGCCTGTGCGCCCAGCCCGTCCAGGTCGGTGGAGGGCGCCGACGACTCGAGCACCGGCAGCCCCGCGGCGCGGGCGGCGTCGATGGCGCGCGCCTTGTTGCCGGCCAACTGCAGCGTCGCCGCGTCGGGCCCGATGAAGGTGATGCCCGCCTCCTCGCAGCCCCGGGCCAACGCCGGGTTCTCCGACAGGAACCCGTAGCCCGGATACACCGCGTCCGCGCCGCACTCGCGCGCCACCCGCAAGATCTCGTCCACATCCAGATACGCGCGCACCGGGTGCCCCTGCTCGCCGATCTGGTATGCCTCGTCGGCCTTGGTGCGGTGCAGCGAGTTGCGATCCTCGTAGGGGTACACCGCGACCGTCTTCAGCCCGATTTCGTAGGCCGCGCGGAACGCGCGGATCGCGATCTCACCGCGATTGGCCACCAGAACTTTTGTGAGCATGCCCGCAAACCTACCTTCCGCGCACCGCGCCGCCGCCCCCCGCGCGCGCCGTCGACGGGGGTTCTCAAGCCCGGAAGAGGAACTCCCCGCGCTCCGTTCCCTCGACCGTCGAGACCATCTCCGCCAGCCCCGGATGCCGCGTGAGCCCCGGATCCCGCTCCACCATGTCCGCGGCGAACTCGCGGGCGTCGAGGATGACGTCCTCGTCCTCGAGCACCGACAGCAGCCGGAGGCCGCTGGTGCGGCCGGACTGCGCGGTGCCGACCACGTCGCCCTCGTGTCGCAGCTGCAGGTCGAGCCGGGCCAGTTCGAAACCGTCGGTGGTGGCCGCGACCGACTCCAACCGTGCGCTCGACTGCGCGGCGGCCGGGCGGCCGCTGATCAGGATGCACAGGCCCGGGGCCTCCCCCCGCCCCACCCGTCCGCGCAGCTGGTGCAGCTGGCTGACGCCGAAGCGCTCGGCGTCGAGGATCACCATCACGGTGGCGTTGGGCACGTCCACCCCGACCTCGACGACGGTGGTGCTGACCAGGACGTCGATCTCTCCCGCTGCGAACCGGCGCATCACCGCGTCCTTGTCCGGGGACGGCATCCGCCCGTGCAGCAGGTCCACGTGCACCCCGGCCAGCGCTCCCCGCACCAGCTTGTCGTACACGTCCACCGCGGCGTTCGCGTCGGGCTGCGACCCCTTCCCCGCACCGGCGGCGCCCTGCGGCGCGGAATCGGACTGCGACGCCGGAGCCGACGACGGTCCCGATCCGGCCGGGGGCTCGGCGGCCTGGTCCCCGATCCGCGCGCACACGACGTACGCCTGACGGCCGTCCGCAACCTCCTCGACGATCCGCTCCCACGCGCGTTTGACCCACCGCGGGTTGTCGGGCATCGACACCACCGACGTCCGGATCGGGGATCGCCCGCGCGGCAGTTCGCGCAGCGTGGACGTGTCCAGGTCGCCGAACTGCGTGAGCGCGACGGTGCGCGGGATCGGCGTCGCCGTCATCACCAGCAGATGCGGCACGAGCCCCTCACGGGCCTTGCCGTGGAGGCGGTCGCGCTGGTGCACGCCGAAGCGGTGCTGCTCGTCGACCACCACCAGGCCCAGGTCGAAGAACGTCACGGCGTCCTCGAGCAGCGCGTGCGTGCCGACGACGATCCCGGCCTCACCGGAGGTGATCTCCAGCAGCGCGCGCCGCCGTTCGGCCGTGGTCATCGACCCGGTGAGCAGGGTGACGCGCGTCCCGTCCTCCGCCCCGCCGAGCTCCCCCGCGCGGGCCAGCGGGCCCAGCAGTTGCCGGATGGAACGGGCGTGCTGCACCGCCAGCACCTCGGTGGGCGCCAGCATGGCGCACTGGTGCCCGGCGTCGACGGCCTGCAGCATGGCCAGTACGGCGATCACGGTCTTGCCGGACCCCACCTCGCCCTGCAGGAGACGGCGCATGGGGACGGCGCCCTGCAGATCCTCGCGCACCTCGGCGAGCACCTCTTGCTGTCCGTCCGTCAGCGCGAACGGGAGACGCGCGGTGAACGCGTCCACCGCCGCTCCCGGCCGCAGGCGACTCGCCGGCGCCGCGGCCCGCTGCTCATCCGCGCGCCGCCGGGCCAGCATGAGCTGCATCGACGCGGCCTCGTCGAAGCGCAGCCTGCCGCGCGCGGCCTCCGCCTCTTCTTCCGACGACGGCCGATGGATGCCGCGCAACGCGGCATCGAGAGACATGTGCCCGTACCGGGCGACGATGTCCTGGGGAAGCGGGTCCGACACCGGCTCGAGCTGGTCGAGCACCTGGCGCACGCACCGCATGATCGTCCAGGTCTGCGCCTTGGCGGACGCGGGGTAGATGGGCAGAATCGCGCGGTCGAGATCCGCGGCGCTGAGGCCGTCGCCGGAGTCTTGCAGCGCCTCCGCCATCCGGGCGAGGGAGCCGCCGCCCTGCACCCGCTGGCCCGCGGCCAGCAGCGCCCCGCCGCCCCCCGCGCCGGTCTGCGCGGTCTCCGGCAGCAGCAGGTAATCGGGATGCGTCAGCGACAGCCGTCCGTTGAAGGTGCCCAGCTGTCCCGAGAACAGCCCGCGGCGCCCCACCACGATGTGATGGCGCACCTTGTGGGGGCTGAAGAACGTCACGCCCAGGCGGTTGCGCCCGTCGTCGAGCACCGCCTTGAGCAACTTCTTACGCGGATTGCGGCGCATCGGCCTGACCTCCGCCTCCACCACCCGGGCCGCAATGGTGACGTGGGTGCCCGAGGCGAGGTCCTCCGGCGCCATCAAAGCCCCGGCGCGCAGGTATCTGCGCGGATAGTGCCGCAGCAGGTCCCCGACCGTCCGCAGTTCGAACTGGTCGGCCAGCACGCCCGCCGTCGCGTCACCGAGCAGCAGGTCCAGCCTGTCCGTCAGCGTCGCCACCGCCCACCCCCTCCGTCGTCCCGGGTAGAGTTCCGCGGAGCCGTCACTCCACCCCGATCTGCAGCACGTCCGCGGACTGCAGGCCCGGGTACACCGACAGCTCCACCGCCGGGTGCCGCTGATCCACGTGCGCCCGCGCGGCCGATGCCAGGGCATCATCCGCCGCGGCACCGACAAGAAGCGTCACCAGCTCACCACCGGTGCCGAGCATCAAGTCCAGCAGGGTCGCCACCGCCGTCGATGCACGGGGCTCGACCACCATCACCTCGCCGCCGATCACGCCCAGCGCATCCCCCGGCTCACAGGTGCCGGACCACGTCAGGGCGCGCGTCTCCGCCACGCGCAGATGCGCGCAGCGCGTGGCGGCCGCGGCCTCCGCCATCGCGTAGGTGTCGTCGCTGGACGGGCGGTGCGGGTCGTGCACCGCGATCGAGGCCAGCCCCTGCACCATCGATGAGCACGGTAGCGGCAGCACCTGCTGCCCCTGCCGGCGCGCCGCGGCGCTGACCACCACCAGGTCTTCGGAGCGCACGGCGCCGTTCGGCAGCACCAGGACCTCGCCCGCGTCGGTTTCCCCGATGGCCGCGAGCAGCGCCGAGCCCGACGCGGTTCCGTCGACGGAGAGCACCCGCGCCCCCGCCGCCTCGAACAGCGGCACCGCGCCCGCGCCGTCGACCACGGCGAGGACCGCGCGTCCCGGGCGCAGGCCCGTCTGCCGGCTCTGCTGCACGCCGAGGTGGGTGATGCGGACCTTCCGGATCCGGCCCGCCTCGAGACCGCTGTCGACGGCCAGCCCCGCGTCCTGCAGATGCACGTGGACGGACCAGCCGCCGGTGCCGTCGCCGACGATCACCACCGAGTTTCCTGTCGCCTCCAACCGTCGGCGCAGCGCGGCCACCGCCGCGTCGTCGGCGTCGTCGAGCAGGTACATCACCTCGTACTCGTCGGCGCTCGCGGAGCAGCGGTCCGCCGGCGCCGCCGCGGCGGCGACATCGGACAGGTCCAACCGTGCTATCGCGGCGCCGGACCTGCCCAGGCGCGCGTCGACCGACCTCTCGAACGCCGGCCGGTGCACCCGCTCCCCCGTCAGGGTCTCTACCAGGCAGTCCAGAATCACCAGCAGTCCCGCCCCGCCCGCGTCGACCACACCCGCGGCCTCGAGGACGTCCAGCTGACCGGTCGTCCGGCCCAATGCCTCGAACGCGGATTCGGCCGCCGCGCGCGCCGCGGAATCGAGCGCCCCCTCGCCCGCGCACCCCGCCGCCGCCGCGTCGATCACCGTCAGCACGGTGCCCTCCATCGGCATGCTGACCGCGCTGCGGGCCAGCCTCGCCCCGCGCGTCAGGCCCGCGCTGAGCCCCCGGCCGTCCAGGGTGTCCCCCGGGCCGCCCCCGGCCGCCTCCTGCGCGAGCCCCACGAACACCTGCGAAAGGATCACGCCCGAGTTGCCGCGCGCCCCGTCCACCGATCCCGCGGCGAGCTCACGCAGGGCGTCCGCGGCGGTCCGCACCGCCGACTCACCGCCGCCACGGATCCGTCCGGCCGCGGCGGTGAGGGTGTGCAGGATGTTCGTACCGGTGTCCGAGTCCGGCACAGGGAACACGTTGAGCGCGTCGATCTCCCTGCGCCTGCCGGCCAGCGCATCCACGCTCGAAACCGCCCAGCGCCGGACCGTCGCCGCATCGAGCCCGGGATCGCCCACTGCCGTCGTCCCCTTCCCTCGTGCCGCGCGGTCGCCGCGGCGGACGTCCGCGAGCACCGCGGCAGACGACGCTGCCGACATCACCGCAAGACTAGTTGCGCCGGAGCGGTTTGGCGCCGGCGGCCGAGGGGCGCTATTCTGGTTCGGTTGCCTCGACCCGAGCACGGTTGCGCGCCACCCGCGTGCTGTCCCATCGCGTGAGGCCGCTATCCTCTTTGCCGGGAAGGCTTGACTGCTGCGCCGGTGGGAAGAGATCGACTTACCTGCTTGCAGGAAAGACCTGACAACAACCATCCAGACTATTCGAGGAGTTCGACGACTATGGCTGCCGTCTGCGACGTCTGTGCCAAGGGACCCGGCTTCGGAATGTCCGTCTCGCACTCGCACCGGCGGACCAAGCGCCGTTGGAACCCCAACATCCAGACCGTGCACGCACGCCTGGACAACGGCACCCCTAAGCGCATGAACGTGTGCACCTCATGCATCAAGGCCGGCAAGGTCGCCCGCGCCTGAGCTGCACGTCGGCACCCCCGCGGTGCCCCGAACACCCCCGGAACCCCACGGTGACGGGGGTTTCGTCTTGTGCGGGCGCCGTCGGTATGTGCCGGCGCCGTCGGTATGCGCCGGCGCCGTCGGTATGCGCCGGCGCCGTCGATGTGCGGGCCGACCCCCGGCCCGCACACGCACACCCGCGGTGGCGCTACCGCAACGCCCAGTCGACGGGTTCGGCGCCCTGCGCGGTCAGCAGTGCGTCGGCCCGGCTGAACGGCCTGGATCCGAAGAACCCCCGTGACGCGGACAGCGGCGACGGGTGCGCCGACTCCACCACCGGCACGTCGCCCAGCCAGGGCTTCAGGCTTCGCGCGTCGCGGCCCCACAGGATGGCCACCAGCGGCAGATCGCGCGCGACCAGCGACCGGATGGCCTGTTCGGTCACCTCCTCCCACCCCTTTCCGCGGTGCGATCCCGCCTCGCCCGGCCGCACGGTGAGCACCCGGTTGAGCAGCAGCACTCCGTTGCGGCTCCACGGCGACAGGTCTCCGGTGACCGGCACCGGGAGTCCGAGGTCCTCGGAATACTCGCGATAGATATTGGTCAGGCTGCGCGGGATCGGCCGCACAGACGGGTCCACTGAGAAGCTCAGGCCGACGGCGTGCCCGGGCGTCGGGTACGGGTCCTGCCCCACGATGAGCACGCGGACCCGGTCCATCGGCTCGGCGAAGGCGCGGAGCACCGCGTCGCCCGCGGGCAGGTAGGGCCGTCCGTCGGCAAGCTCGGCGCGCAGGAACCGGCCCATGGCCGTGATCCGCTCCGCCACCGGCTCCAATGCGGGCACCCAGGTGGGGTGGACGAGGCCGTCGAGCGGCCCGGACGCGGAACCGCGCACCGCCATCACCCGATCCTCCGCAGCGCGGTGCGGTAGTGCTCCGCATTGGCCGCGTACATGTCGACGTTGAGCTGCAGGTGCCCCTCCGGCACGGTGAAGCCCTCGCGGACGCGGGCGGGAACGCCCAGCGCCATCGACCGGCCCGGCACCGCGGCGCCGAACGGCACCACCGCGCCCGCGCCCACGATCGACCCGGCGCCCACGTGGGCGCCGTTGAGCACCACCGAGCCGGACGCGATGAGGGTCTCGTCCTCGATCACCGCGCCCTCCACATGCGCGTTGTGGCCCAGCACGCATCCGGCGCCGATGATCGTGGGGTGGGTCGTCGTGCAGTGGACCACCGTCCCGTCCTGGATGTTGGTCCGTGCTCCCACCTCGATGCGCCCGTAGTCGCCGCGCAAGACCGCGTGCGGCCACACCGAGACGCCGGCGGCCAGGGTGACCGCGCCGATGACCACCGCTTCCGGGTGCACGTAGGCGGACGGGTCGATGTGGGGGACTCTGTCGTCCAGTGCGTAGATCGCCATCCCCGCAATCTATCCATCGCCTCACCCGCCGAAGGCGACCCACCCCGGTGCGCCGCCGTAGCAGGAGTCTCCGACGAGCACCGCCGGCCCGGCGGGCAGCCGGGCGCCGCCCGCTTCCGCCGCTCCGGTGGCGTGCACCGTGCCCACCGCACGCCACCCCTCCGGTAGCGGCCCGGCCGCCGGGAACGTCGCCGCAAGCGGATGGTCCTCGCCTCCGCCCAGCGCCCAGTCCCACGGATCGGCTCCCAGCGCGTCCGCGGCGGCCCGCAGATCGTCGAACCCGGCGCCGCCGCCCGCGTCCTCCGCCAGGCGGGCGGGGTCCAACCGGAGCACCACTCCGGATTCCGCCGCGAGATGCCCCAGGTCCGCCACCAGCCCGTCGGAGATGTCGATCATCGCCGTGGCCCCCGCGTCGGCGGCCTGCGGGCCCGCGCCGTACGGGGGATGGGGGCGAAGGTGCGCGGCGATCAGCCGCGCCGCCGCCGCCTCGTCGAGCGCGACGGCGCATTCCGAGGTGCCCCAACCGGACTCCAGTAGCGCCAGCCCGGCTGCGGAGGCGCCGGTGCCCCCGCACAGCGCGACGACGTCCCCGGGGCGCGCCCCGGAGCGGCGCACCGCACGCCGCCCCGACAGGGCGCCGAGGGCGGTCACGCTCAGCACGACCTGCTGCGCCTGCACCAGGTCGCCGCCGACGATCGCCGCACCCACCCGCGCGGCCTCCGCGCGGGCCCCGGCCGACATCTCCTCCAGCACCCGCACGGGCGTCGACGGCGGACAGCCGAGAGCCACCAGGAAGCCGGTGCACTCGCCGCCCATCGCGGCGATGTCCGCTGCGTTCTGCGCTATCGCCTTGCGCCCCACATCCGAAGGCGCCGACCATTCCAGCCGGAAGTGCCTGCCCTCCACAAGCATGTCCGTGCATGCCACCACCCGCCCGTCCGAGGTCGCGAGCACCGCGGCGTCGTCGCCGGTGTCCACGAGCACGGTCCCGTCCGTTCCGGGAGGCCGGTCGCCGGCCAGCCTCCTGATGACGCCGAACTCCCCCACCTCGGCCACCGTCGGTTCGTCCACTTCTGTGCGCATCCCTTCCATCGCGGGCGGCATCCACGGGCAAGGTGCACGCCGGGGTGATCCCGCCTACACGGGTACCGTGGTCGCCGGTCGCGATACTAGCCGGGGACCGTGGGGTCACCGAGCGGCCGCCGACAGACCGCCCGGCTCTGCACGCCGATGCGGAGCACCCGAGGATCCCCCGCACCCACGAGGAAAACCGCGTACCCATGACGAAGCCCGACGGCCGCCCGAACCCCGACGAGCCACAAGACCCGCAGGAGGATCCGGCTGGTCCGCCCGCGAATACGGAGCACCGCTTCCACCCGGCAGTCATCGCCACCGCCATCGCCCTGCCAGTCGCGCTGATCGTCGGCGTCGTCGTGGCCGGCGTCATCGTGGCTGGAACCGACGACGCCGCCGACACGGGACCCGTCGCCGTCAGCGGCGCAGTGCCCGCGCCCCAATCGGGATCCGACTCGTGCTCAACGCTTCTCGCGGCACTGCCGGACGCTCTCGGCGACTACACCCGCGCCGAGCTCGCCGATCCCGCCCCCGAGGGCGCAGCCGCCTGGCGGCCGGAGTCCGGTTCCGACGATTCCTCGGACCCCTCCTCGACCGAGCCGATCGTGCTGCGCTGCGGCCTGGACCGGCCCGCGGAGTTCCGCCAGGGGGTCGGGATCCAGCAGGTGGACGCGGCGCAGTGGTTCGAGGTCTCCGGCGAGGACATGGGGCTTGCATCGTCGACGTGGTACGCAGTCGACCGGCCCGTGTACGTGGCGCTGACCCTCCCGGACGGTTCCGGACCCGCGCCGATCCAGGAGATCTCGACGGCCATCACGCAGTCGCTTCCGGCGCAGCCGATCGATCCCGCCCCCGTCGTGGGCACGACCGGCGACTGAGCGCCACGGGACCGCCCGCGCGCGTCACGGCTCAGCCGTCCCCGGAAGCCGTCCTCCGAGACGGTCAGCGCAGCCCTGTTCCCCGGGCGGTCGCGGTGTCGACCATCTCGGTGAGCAGGTCCGCGTATCCGGTGCCGGCCGCCGCCCACATCTTCGGATACATCGAGATGGCGGTGAACCCGGGCATCGTGTTGATCTCGTTGATCACGGGCCCCTCCGCGGTGACGAAGAAGTCGACGCGGGCCAGTCCCTGGCAGTCGAGCGCGCGGAACGCCCGCACCGCCATTGCGCGGACCTCGTCCGCCACCGCGTCGTCGAACTCGGCGGGGATGTCGAACTCGCAGACGTCGTCTAGGTACTTGGTGTCGAAATCGTAGAACGCCCCGCCGTCGGATCCTGCTGCATCGTCATCGGCCTCCGGCATGCGGATCTCGGCCAGCATGCTCGCCGACACCGTCCCGTCCGCGCGTTCGAGCACGCCGCATTCGACCTCGCGGCCCACGATGGCGGCCTCCACGATGACCTTGGGGTCGTGGCGGCGGGCCTCGGCGAGCGCGGCGGGGAAGCCGTCCCAGGAACCCACGCGGGTGATGCCGATCGACGATCCCCCGCGGGCCGGCTTGACGAACACCGGCAGGCCGAGCCGCTCACGCTGCGACGCGGTCAGGTCGTCCTCGCCGCGCCGCAACACCACCTGGGTGCCCACGGGCAGACCGTCCGCGGCGAGCAGCTTCTTCGTGAACTCCTTGTCCATGCCCGCCGCACTCGCCAGGACGCCCGGGCCCACGTACGGCACGCCGGCCAGCTCGAGCAGCCCCTGGATGGTGCCGTCCTCGCCGAAGGGGCCGTGCAGCACGGGGAACACCACGTCCACCTCGCGCAGCACGTCGCCGGCCGCACCGTCGGCCAGCGACAGCAGCGCGCCGGCCCGCGTGGGGTCGGCGCTGAGCGCGACCGGCGTACGGGTGCCGTCGACTACGGGCAGCCGCCGCCCGTCGGGGGCCAGCTCGGCCGCCGGGCCTTCCGCGCCATCGGCGCAGTCCGGGCCCAGCACCCACCGGCCCTCCTCGGTGATCCCCACGGCTACCGGTTCGAACCGGTCGCGGTCGAGGTGAGCGAGGACGCTGCCCGCCGACACGCATGACACGGAGTGCTCGCTGCTGCGCCCGCCGTAGACGACCGCGACCCTTGTACGACGATTATTCACGTCCAGCACCGTACCCGCCGGGGCGCGCGATCCCGCCGCCAGTTCCGGGCTACGCGCGGCCCCGCGCCGCCGCGGCGGGACCGGCCTATTCCGGTTTGATCCGTCGCCCGAGCAGCTGCACGAGCACCTGCGCCACCGGCATCTGCTCGTGGCACACGCTGTGCACGGCCTCGGTCAGTGGCATCTCCACCCCGTAGCTGCGGGCGAGCTCGAGGATCGACGAGCACGACTTGACGCCCTCGGCCACCTGCCCGTGCGTGGCCTGCTGCGCCTGTTCGAGCGTCTCCCCCCGGCCCAGGCGCTCACCGAAGGAGCGGTTGCGCGACAGCGGTGACACGCACGTCGCCACCAGGTCGCCGACGCCCGCGAGCCCGGCGAGCGTCTTGGGCCGCGCGCCCAGCGCCACCCCCAGCCTCGTCATCTCCGCCAGCCCGCGGGTGATGATCGCGGCGGACGTGTTCTCCCCCAGCCCGATGCCGGCCGCCATGCCGCTGCACAATGCGATCACGTTCTTGCACGCCCCGCCCACCTCGCAGCCGATCACGTCGGTATTGGTGTACGGCCGGAAGTACCCGGTGGCGCACGCCCGCTGCACGGCGACGGCGCGCACCGAGTCGGGGCAGGCGATCACCGTCGCGGTCGGCTGCTCCACAGCGATCTCCTTGGCCAGGTTGGGCCCGGACAGCACCGCGATCCGGTCGGCTTCCGCGCCGGTCACCTCGGCGATCACCTGGCTCATCCGCATCAGCGTCCCCACCTCGACGCCCTTGGCGAGGCTCAGCAGGGTGGCCGACGGCGGCAGATCGCCCGACCACGCACCCAGGTTGCCGCGCAATGACTGCGACGGCACCGCGAGGACCACCACGTCCGCGCCGCCGAGCGCCTCGGCATGATCGTGCGTCGCGTGCAGTCCCTCGGGCAACCGCACCCCGGGGAGGTAGTCCGGGTTGACTCTCCGCTCCGCAATGGATTCCGCGACGTCCGACCGCCGAGCCCACATCGTGACCTCCGTGCCCGCGTCCCGGAGCACCTTCGCGTAGGCGGTTCCGAACGAGCCCGCCCCCATCACCGCTGCCTTGACCAACAGTCCCCGTCCTTCCCGACACACTTCCCACGGCTGCACCGCGCGGGCCACCGACGGCGGTGTGTCCTGCGCCGCCGCCGATCCCCGCCGCCGGACGCAGCACGCCTCCCGACCGCCCTGACCGTACCGGCCCGGCGCCGCATCCGTTCGGCGTAGATCCCACGGTGCAGCCGCACACGCACCTGCTGGCATCATCGGACGCATGACGACGCGTGCGGCCGCATTTCCCGGTGTGCATGTCATCGTCCCCGTCAAGAACCTCGCGGGCGCCAAGTCCCGCCTGACGCCGGGGATCGACGAGTCTGCGCGGCGCGGGTTGGTGCTCGCGATGCTCGAAGACACGCTGCGGTCGCTGTCGGCCTCTCCGGCGGTCTCCGCCGTCACGGTGGTCACGCCCGACGCCGCGGTCGCCGCCGTGGCCACCCGGTGCGGCGCGTGCTGCGTCGACGAGCAGCAGGCGCTGATCCGGGCCACCGCGGACGGCGGCGCGTCCGGCGGCCCGCGCGCCTCGCTCAACGCTGCGCTCACCGGCGCCGCGTATCGGGTGCGCGATGCCGCCGCGCCGGCCCACCTCGCCTTCGTGCAGGCCGACCTGCCGTCGTTGCGCCCCGGGGAGTTCACCGCCGCAGCCGCGTCGGCCATCGCGTCGGCAGCCGCACCGGACGCGCCGGCCGGGCACGGACGGGCCTACATCGCCGACAGGTCCGGAGACGGCACCACCGCCGTCTTCGTCTCCGGCGCGACGACACGCCTCCGCCTCGCCTTCGGCACCGACTCCTCGCGGCGTCACGCGGCACAGGGCGCCGTCGCCCTGCACGGATCGTGGCCCGGGCTCCGCGCCGACGTCGACACCGTCGCAGACCTGCACCACGTCCGCCGCCTCGGCACCGGGACCGCCACCGCCGCGATGCTCCGACGGATAGGCGTACCGGATACGAATCCGCGGTGAACAAAGCGGAAACCGCGGCCGGGCACCATGCATCACGCGCCGGGATGCGGAAGGATCGAGGTGTGCGCGACGAATCAGACGGGGCCCGGACCGCGAAAACCCGGACCGACATCACCGGGGCCGACGGGGCAGGGTCCGACCGGGCAGAGGCCACCCCACTCGGTCATGCCGGAGTGCCGCCGACCGCGGGCGCGCCCGCCGGCGGCCCCGTCGACAACGCCCCGCCGCCGGCCACCACCCCGTCCGCTCCGCCCGCCGCGACGGTGCGGGCCCCCCGCCCGGACACCGACCTTCCGCACGACCGCTATCTCAACCGCGAGCTGAGCTGGCTCGACTTCAACTCCCGGGTGCTCGCTCTCGCGGAGGACGCGTCGCTTCCGGTGCTCGAGCGGGTCAAGTTCCTGGCGATCCACGCGTCGAACCTCGACGAGTTCTACATGGTCCGAGTTGCGGGGCTCGGCCGCCGCGACGAAGCGGGGCTGCCGGTGCGCTCCGCCGACGGTCTCACGCCCCGGGAGCAACTGCAGCTGATCGGCCGCCGCACGCAGGCCACCGCGGTCACCCACGCGCGGGTGTTCCTCGACCACGTGCTGCCCGAGCTCGCGAGCGCGGGCATCCATCTGACCCGCTGGGAAGAGCTCGACGACGACGTCCGCAAGGGGCTCTCCGAGTACTTCCACGAGCGCGTCTTCCCCGTCCTCACCCCGCTCGCGGTGGACCCCGCGCACCCGTTCCCCTACATCAGCGGATTGAGCCTCAACCTCGCCGTGACGGTGCGGGACGGCGAATCGGGCGGCGAGCACTTCGCCCGCGTGAAGGTCCCCAAGAACGTCGATCGCTTCGTGCCCGTCGGCACCGGGGCCGGCGACGCGGACCGTGCGGATACGGTGACCTTCCTGCCGATCGAGGACCTCATCGCAGCGCACCTGGAAGTGCTCTTCCACGGCATGCAGGTGGTCGAGCACCACGTGTTCCGCGTGACCCGCAACGCTGACTTCGAGGTCTCGGAGGACCGGGACGAGGATCTGCTGCAGGCGCTCGAACGCGAGTTGGCCCGTCGCCGGTTCGGCTCGCCCGTGCGCCTCGAGGTGACGGACGATATGAGCGAGCACATGCTCGAGCTGCTGCTGCGCGAGCTCGACGTCAGCCCGGGCGACGTCATCCGCATCCCGGGCATGCTGGACCTGACCGGCCTGTGGCAGTTGCACGGGCTCGACAGGCCCGCGCTCAAGGACACCCCGTTCGTCCCCGCGACACCGCCCGCATTCGGCGAGCGGGAGACCGCCAGGAACGTCTTCTCCGCCCTGCGCCGCGGCGACGTCCTCGTGCACCACCCGTACGACTCGTTCTCCACCTCGGTGCAGCGGTTCATCGAACAGGCCGCAGCCGACCCGCAGGTTCTCGCCATCAAGCAGACTCTCTACCGCACCTCCGGCGATTCGCCCGTCGTCGACGCGCTCGTGGACGCGGCGGAGGCCGGCAAGCAGGTGGTGGCCCTCGTGGAGATCAAAGCGCGCTTCGACGAACAGGCCAACATCCGCTGGGCACGCAAGCTCGAAGAGGCCGGAGTGCACGTCGTCTACGGGATGGTCGGCCTCAAGACCCATTGCAAGACCTGCCTGGTGGTGCGGCGCGAGGGCGCGGCGATCCGCCGCTACTGCCACATGGGCACCGGTAACTACAACCCCAAGACGGCCCGGCTCTACGAGGATGTGGGGCTTTTCACCGCCGACCCGGAGATCGGCGCCGACCTCACCGATCTGTTCAACTCGCTCACCGGGTATTCGCGGGTCAACCACTACCGGAATCTGCTGGTCTCCCCGCACGGGATCCGCCGCGGCATCGTCGAGCGCATCTCGGCGGAGATCGACGCCCACCGCGCGGGGCGCGCCGCGGGGATCCGGCTCAAGGCCAATGCCCTCGTCGACGAGCAGATCATCGACGCCCTCTACCGCGCCTCGCAGGCGGGCGTGCCGGTCGACATCGTCGTGCGCGGCATCTGCTGTCTCACACCGGGCGTGCCGGGCCTGAGCGACAACATCCACGTCCGCTCGATCCTCGGCCGGTTCCTCGAGCACTCGCGCATCCTGCACTTCGTCGGCGCGCAGGAATATTGGATCGGCAGCGCCGACATGATGCACCGGAACCTCGACCGCCGGGTGGAGATCATGGTCCGCGTCGACGCCGAGGAGCTCACCCCTGCCCTCGGCAACGTTTTCGACCTGGCTCTCAGCGCGGACACCCGCTGCTGGGTGCTCGGCGCCGACGGCACGTGGAGCGCCTCACCCACCGGCGGATCGGACGTCCGCGACTACCAGGAGACGCTCCAGCAGGCCAGCCGCAGCGGACCCGCCGACTGATCCGCGCGCCGCGGGCATCGGCCCGGGGGCGGGTGCCGTCCTGCCCCGGCCCGACGCGCACAATCGGAGCGTGAGCATCCAGAGCGGCCCGGCGCAGCAGTCCAGCACAGTCCATGCGGCCGGGACCGTGTTGTGGCGGTACCGCGGGACGGGCGCGAAGCGGGAGTTCGCGGTGGTGCACCGGCCCGAGTACGACGACTGGTCGCTGCCCAAGGGCAAACTGGACCCCGGCGAGTCCGCGCCCGCCGCGGCCGTCCGCGAGACCGTCGAGGAAACCGGGTACTCGGCCCGGCTGGGCCGGTATCTGCAGTCGGTGTCCTATCCCCTCAGCCCGCGCCGCACAAAGACCGTCGACTATTGGGAGGCCCAGGCCGTCGGCGGCAGCTTCCTGCCGAACTCGGAGGTCGACGAATTGCGCTGGGTGCGTTTCCGGCACGCGGTGGAGATGGTGACCCACGACCTCGACCGGGCCGTTCTCGCGCGCTTCCGCGCGCGGCGCCCCGGCGATTCGACGCTGCTGCTCATCCGCCACGCGCGCGCCGGCCGCCGCGGCCGATTCGACGGCCCCGACACCGCCCGTCCGCTCGACGCCAAAGGCCGGGAGCAGGCCCGCCGGCTCGTCGCGCAGACCGCAGCGTTCCGTCCCGCGGTCGTGTATTCCGCGGACCGCGCACGGTGCGTGGACACCGTCGCCCCACTGGCCCGGGAACTGCGGACCGACGTCGTCCTGGAGCCGACGTTGTCCGAGGAGGCGTATGCGCTCGATCCGGGTGCAGCACTGCGCCGCATCCAGGAGATCGCGCGCGGAGGTCGCGTCGCCGCCGTCTGCAGCCAATCGGGTGTGATTCCGGATCTGCTGCGGTGGTGGTCCGCCCGCGATGGGATGACCCTTCCCACCGCTACGACACGCAAGGCGGACACCTGGGTGCTTACCCTGCGCGCCGGACGGTTGATCGCCGCCGACCGGCTGCCCGCGCCCTCTCCCGTCGCGTCCTGACGCCGACCGGGTTCCGGGCGGGGCTTACTTCGCGGGCGACTTTCTCGCGGGCGACTTGCGCGCCGTCGTCTTCTTCGCAGCCGTCGTCTTCTTCGCCGGCGTGGCCTTTTTCGCCGCGGTGGTCTTCTTCGCGGCGGTGGTCTTCTTTGCGGCCGTCGCCTTCTTTGCGGCGGTCGTCTTCTTTGCGGCAGTGGTCTTCTTCGCAGCCGACGTCTTCTTCGCCGGCGTGGACTTCTTCGCCGCCGTCGTCTTCTTCGCCGGCGTGGACTTCTTCGCCGCCGTCGTCTTCTTCGCCGCCGTCGTCTTCTTGGCAGCCGTCGCCTTCGTAGCCGCGGTCTTCTTCGCGGCCGTCGTCTTCTTCGCCGCCGTCGTCTTCTTGGCAGCCGACGTCTTCTTCGCCGGCGTGGACTTCTTCGCGGCGGCCGTCGCCTTCGTAGCCGTCGCCTTCGCAGCCGCAGTCTTCTTCGCGGCGGTCGACTTGGCGGCGGTCTTCTTCGCCGGCGCCGCCTTCGCAGCCGCGGTCTTGTTCGCGGCGGTCGTCTTCGCGGCGGTCTTCTTCGCCGGCGCCGCCTTCGCAGCCGCAGTCTTCTTCGCCGGCGTGGACTTCTTCGCGGCTGTCGACTTGGCGGCCGTCTTCTTCGCCGGCGTCGCCTTCTTCGCTGCGGGAGCAGACGCCGCGGGCAGCGTGGGAGCGCCGGAGCCTCGTTTGACGGCGACGCCGGAGGTACTGAGTTTCTGTTTGCCGGAGACGAGTTCCTTGAACTGCGCTCCCGGGCGGAACGCGGGAACCCGTGTAGCGCGCACCCGCACCGTCTCGCCCGTCCTCGGATTCCGGGCCACACGCGGTGCCCGGGCGCGCTTCTCGAAGACGCCGAATCCGGTGATGGTCACGTTCTCGCCGGCGTGCACCGCACGGACCACGGCGTCGACGAATCCCTCGACCACCGCCGTCGTCGTGCGGCGCTCGGTGCCCAGCTTCTCGACCAGACCATCGATGAGTTCTGCCTTGTTCATCAGAAAGACCTCCCCTGACCGTGTTCCTGTCGCGGACCATTTGCACGCCACGATAAACCGGGTTCGCCGTGCCCGTGGGCTTCCACAGCAAACTTGATCCGGAATTCTAACGCGCAATTGCGTTCTGGGCAGGTTCTCGGAGATCTTCCGCTCTGGTGGGCGCGTCCCGGAGCAGGGCCTCAGCCGGCAGCGGGCTCAGGCAGCGTGAGCGGTTTCCATTGCGGGCGTTGCTGCTCGAAGGCGTCGATCGCATCCTCGACGCGCAGGGTCAGGCCGATGTCGTCGAGCCCTTCGAGCAGCCGCCACCTGGTGTAATCGTCGATTTCGAACGGGACGACGAGGGTGCCCGCACTCACAGTCTTGGCCTGCAGATCCACGGTCAGCTCCGTGCCGGGGCGCTCCTCGATCGCCTTCCACAACAGCTCGACGTCATGCTGATCGACCTCGGCAGCAACCAGGCCCTGCTTGCCGGCGTTGCCGCGGAAGATATCGGCGAACCGGGACGAGATGACCACGCGGAACCCGTAATCGGACAGCGCCCACACCGCATGCTCGCGCGATGATCCGGTCCCGAAATCCGGCCCCGCGACCAGGACGGAACCACGGTCGTATGGAGCCGTGTTGAGAATGAACTGCGGATCGCCGCGCCAGGCCGCGAACAGCGCGTCCTCGAAGCCTGTGCGTGTCACCCGCTTGAGGTATACGGCCGGAATGATCTGGTCGGTGTCGACATTCGAACGTCGCAGGGGCACACCGATACCGGTGTGGGTGGTGAAGGGCTCCATGTTTCTCGATTCCCGTCTGTGCTGTGCGTGCGGATCAGGGGTTGCGCGGGGAGCGCGCGGGCGCGGCTAGCCCAGGTCGGCGGGCGCGGAGAGCGTGCCGCGCACGGCGGTCGCCGCCGCCACCGCCGGCGACACCAGGTGCGTGCGCCCCCCTTTTCCCTGCCTGCCTTCGAAATTGCGGTTGGATGTGGACGCGCACCGCTGGCCGGGCGAGAGCTGGTCGGGATTCATCCCCAGGCACATCGAGCATCCGGCCTGCCGCCATTCCGCTCCCGCCGCGGCGAAGACCTCGCCGAGGCCCTCGTCATCCGCCTGCGCGCGCACTCGCATCGAGCCCGGCACCACGAGCATCCGCACGCCCTCAGCCACTTTCCGGCCACGGAGCACGTCGGCGACCACGCGCAGATCCTCGATCCGGCCATTGGTGCACGAACCGACGAAGACGGTGTCGACGGCGATGTCGCGCAGTGGCGTGCCCGGACGCAGATCCATGTACTTCAGGGCCGATTCCACGCCGGCGGCGGTGTCGGCATCGGCGATCGCCGCGGGGTCGGGCACCGAAGCGCCCAGAGGAGAACCCTGGCCGGGGTTGGTCCCCCAGGTGACGAAAGGGGTCAGCGTGGCCGCGTCGATGCGGACCTCCTTGTCGAAGACCGCACCCTCGTCGGTGCGCAGGTCCCGCCAGTGGGCCACGGCCGCGTCCCAATCCGCCCCTTCCGGCGCGTGCGGGCGGCCTTTGATGAACTCGTAGGTGGTCTCGTCGGGTGCCACCATGCCGGCCCGCGCGCCGGCCTCGATCGACATGTTGCAGATCGTCATCCGCGACTCCATCGACAGCGCGCGGATCGCCTCGCCGCGGTACTCGATGACGTGCCCCTGGCCGCCGCCGGTGCCGATCTCCGCGATCACCGCCAGGATCAGGTCCTTCGCCGTCACCCCGTCGGGCAGGATGCCGTCGACGGTGACCGCCATGGTCTTGAACGGACGCAGCGACAGCGTCTGCGTCGCCATCACGTGCTCGACCTCGGACGTGCCGATCCCCATGGCCAACGCGCCGAACGCCCCGTGCGTGGAGGTATGGCTGTCGCCGCACACCACGGTCATCCCCGGCTGCGTCAGCCCCAGCTGCGGTCCCACCACGTGCACAATGCCCTGCTCGATGTCCCCCATGGGGTGCAGACGCACGCCGAACTCCTCGCAGTTGCGGCGCAGGGTTTCGACCTGCGTGCGCGAGGTCGGATCGGCGATCGGCCTGTCGATGTCGATCGTCGGGACGTTGTGGTCCTCGGTGGCGATCGTCAGGTCCGGCCGCCGCAGCCGCCGCCCGCCGAGACGCAGGCCCTCGAACGCCTGCGGGCTCGTGACCTCGTGCACCAGGTGCAGGTCGATGTAGATCAGGTCCGGCTTGCGCTGTGCGCCCTCACCCTCCCCCTTGACGACGACGTGCTCGTCCCAGACCTTCTCCGCGAGAGTGCGGGGTCCCGACGCCCGAGTCGCTCCATCACTCATGCCAACCAAATCCCTTCACCGCGCCGTCCCTCGGCCCGAACACCGGCCCCGACCGTGGAATCTCAACATGCGAGACGATAATATCGTTCTGTGAGACATCATAGCGGCATCGGAGTCCTCGACAAGGCGATGGGGGTTCTCCTGGCGGCCGCCGAGCACCCGTGCAACCTCTCCCAACTCTGCGAACGCACCGCACTGCCGCGCGCGACCGCCCATCGTCTCGCCGTGGGCCTGGAGACGCACGGCATGCTGCTCCGCAATGGGGACGGGCTCTGGCAGATCGGCCCGCGGGTGGGCGAGCTCGCTTCCGCGGTGCAGGATCCGCTGATCGACGCCGCCGCGCATGTCCTCCCCCGGCTTCGCGACATCACGGGCGAGTCGGTGCAGCTCTACCGCCGTGACGGCACCGAGCGGGTCTGCATCGCCGGCGCCGAGCCGCCTTCCGGGCTGCGCGACACGGTGCCCACGGGCACCCGGCTGCCCATGACCGCGGGTTCCGGAGCGAAGGTGCTCGCGGCCTGGTGTGCCGATCACGTGCGCAAGGATCTGCTCAGAGAGGCCCAATTCACCGAGCGGACCCTGGCCGAGGTGCGCCGGCGCGGATGGGCGCAGTCCAGCGCCGAAAGGGAGCGGGGCGTCGCCAGTGTCGCGGCCCCCATCCGGGACCCGCGCGGCGCCGTCGTGGCCGCGATCTCGGTGTCGGGGCCCACCGACAGGATCGGCCGCCGCCCCGGCACACGCTGGGCGGACGACCTGCTCGCCGCCGCAGATGCGCTGCAGCGCAGGCTCTGATCCGCCCGCTGCCGGTAACGAAGCCGTGACCGGACCGATATACTCTGCGGGCGGCGCGGCTGCGGTGACGTCGCTCCAGTACCGCCATGCACCTATGTGCAGTCAGAAAGGACCCGCCCATGCCCATTGACCAGATCGTCGGCTCCAGCCTCGGAATCCCGTCCTTCTTCATCGTGAAGCTCGCCCAGCTGTCCGTCGTCATCCAGGGACGGGCCGGACTGGACTCGCTGCTGAGCTGACAGCCACGCAGAACACCGCGCCCCCAACCGGCCCTGCCGGATGGGGGCGTTCGTGTATTCGAAGGACCGCACGGAGCCGCGCACTCGTTGCACCGGCCCGGAGCCTGACCAAGAAAGCGGGCCCACCTCCGATGAGAGGTGAGCCCGCTTGTTGTAGCCCCGACGGGATTCGAACCCGCGTTACCGCCTTGAGAGGGCGGCGTCCTAGGCCTCTAGACGACGGGGCCAGGAACTTGCCGTGTATTCACTTGTCACCAGGTTTCCCCGACTACGACCGCATCCGGGCACAGCATTGACCTTCGCGCTGTGATCGGTGAGCCCCAGCCAGTTTAACCGGCTCGAATCCGCTCTCCAAATCGCCTCCGCGACCGAACTCGGCGCAGTGTCGTCGGGCTTTACCCCCCGGCGACGGCGAGAACGAACTCTTCGCTGGGGTACCAGGACTCGAACCTAGAATGGCTGAACCAGAATCAGCTGTGTTGCCAATTACACCATACCCCATCGCTTCGAACAGGCACGCGAACGATCCGGCATTCACCGGCTTCCCGCGCTCCCGCTCGAACGTTGAGAACACTACCAGGGCCTCCCCCGGTTTACACAAATCGACTGGTGGTGGCACCCCTCACTCCGGGGCGCCACCAGCCCATCGGCGCAGGCCGGGGCGCTCCCGGCCGCCCGCCCCACAGGTCCATCCGGCACTGCGGGGCGAGCCGGGCGGGTTATTCGGCTGCGGTGGCCGCGGCGAGTTCAGCCGCCGCAGCGAGCCGGCGCATGCTCCGCTCCCGGCCCAGCAGCTCCATCGACTCGAACAGCGGCGGGCTGATGTGCGAGCCGCTCACGGCCACCCGGACCGGCCCGAAGGCCTTGCGTGGCTTGATGCCCAGACCGTCCACGAGCGCGTCCTTGAGCGCCTGCTCGATCGCCTCGGTGGTCCACTCGCCCAGCCCCTCCAGGGCCGCGGTGGCCGCCGTGATCACCGGCACCGCATCCTCCTTGAGGTTCTTGGCCGCAGACTTCTCGTCGATGACGAACTCGGCGTCCGGGGCGAACAGGAAGCGCAACAGCCCCCAGGCATCGGAAAGTACGACGATGCGCGTCTGCACCAGGTCCGCAGCCGACCGCCACACCGCGTCATCGACGTCCGCGGACAGCTGACCCGTCTCGGTGAGGAACGCACGCAGGCGATCCGCGAAGTCCACCGGCTCGAGCAGACGGATGTGCTCGGCGTTGATCGCGTCGGCCTTCTTCTGGTCGAAGCGGGCCGGGTTGGAATTGACCGACCCGATGTCGAAGGCCGCGACCATCTCGTCCATCGAGAACACGTCGTGATCGTCGGAGATCCCCCAGCCCAACAGTGCCAGGTAATTGAGCAGCCCCTCCGGGATGAAGCCGCGGTCGCGGTGGTGGAACAGGCTGGACTCCGGGTCCCGCTTGGAGAGCTTCTTATTGCCCGCACCCATCACGAAAGGCAGGTGGCCGAACCGCGGGGTGAACTCCGCCACGCCGATCCGCTCGAGGGCCGCATACAGCGCGAGCTGCCGCGGCGTGCTGGAGAGCAGGTCTTCGCCGCGCAGCACGTGGGTGATGCCCATCATCGCGTCGTCGACCGGATTGACCAGGGTGTACAGCGGCACACCGTTGCCCCGGGTCAGGGCGAAGTCCGGGACGCTTCCTGCCCGGAAGGAGACCTCCCCTCGCACGAGGTCCGTCCACGTCAGTTCCTCGTCGGGCATCCGCAGGCGAACCACGGGCCTGCGCCCCTCCTCGACGAATGCCGCCCGCTGAGCCTCGGTGAGCCCGCGGTCGAAGTTGTCGTAGCCCAGCTTCGGGTCACGGCCGGCAGCGCGGTGACGCTCCTCGACCTCCTCCGGGGTGGAGAACGACTCGTAGGCATCGCCGGACTCCACGAGCCGCCGCACCACGTCCAGATGGAGATCGCGACGCTGCGACTGCCGGTACGGTGCGTGCGGGCCTCCGATGTCCGGCCCCTCGTCCCAGTCGAGCCCCAGCCACTGCAGCGCGTCGATGATCGCGTGGTAGGACTCCTCACTGTCCCGCGCGGCATCGGTGTCTTCGATCCGGAAGACCAGCTTGCCTCCGGTGTGCCGGGCGTATGCCCAGTTGAACAACGCGGTACGCACGAGTCCCACGTGCGGGGTGCCGGTGGGCGACGGGCAGAATCTGACGCGGACGGGTGACGGAGTGCTCATGACCTGCAGCCTAGTCGGCGCACGACGGATGCCCCGCAGCCGTGGCCCCCGCGGTCAGCCCTGCACGCGCGAGGACCGCCCCTCCCATTCCTTGTCGCGCAGCGTGTTCTTGCGGATCTTGCCGGTCGACGTCGTGGGCAGTTCCACCAGGAACTCCACCGCCCCCGGCGCCTTGTACCGGGCGATGCGGGTCTTGACGTGCTCGATCAGGTCGATGGCGTCCACCTCGGCCCCGTCGGCGAGCACGACGAAGGCCTTGGGCCGCTCGCCCCACTTCTCATCCGGCGCCCCGACGACGGCCACGTCCCGCACCGCGGGATGGGTCAACAGCGCCTGCTCCACCTCGATGGTCGAGATGTTCTCACCTCCGGAGACCACGACGTCCTTCGCCCGGTCCAGGATCTGCACGTACCCGTCGGGGTGCATCACCGCGAGGTCGCCGGAATGGAACCAGCCGCCGCGGAAGGCCTCGGCGGTCGCCTCCTCGCCATCGAAGTAGCCCTTCATCACGCCGTTGCCCCGCATCACGATCTCGCCCATCGTGGCCCCGTCGCGCGGAACATCCACCAGCTCGTCCCCCGCGCGCTGCTCGACCACCCGCATCCGGTCCCCGCTGACCATGCCGATGCCCTGGCGCGACATGAGCGCGGCGCGCTCGTCCGCGGGGAGATCCGCCCACGCCGGTTGCGGTTCGCACGACGAGTACGGCCCGTACGTTTCAGTGAGCCCGTAGACGTGGATGACGGTGATGCCGAGCTCCTCGAACTTCGCGATGATCGTCGGCGACGGGGGCGCACCCGCCGTCACCATCGACAGGGCACCGCCCATCGGGCGCGCACCGGGAGAGGCGGCCATGGAGTTGAGCACCGTGGGCGCGCCGGCCATCCGCGTGATCCGCTCGTCGCCGATGAGCCGCCAGACGTCGTCGCCACGCACGGCGCGCAGGCACACGTGCGTGCCCGACACCGACGTCAGCGCCCACGTTGTGCACCACCCGTTGCAGTGGAACATCGGCAGGGTCCACAGGTACCGGGTGAGCGGGGCGAAGTCCTGGGTGATCACCTCGCCCAGCGAGTTCAGGTACGCGCCGCGGTGCGTGTACATCACACCCTTGGGCCGGCCTGTCGTGCCAGAGGTGTAGTTGACGGTGATCGTCGCCGTCTCGTCGTCGACCTCCCACGCCAACGGCTCCGACGGTGCCCGCGAAATCCAGTCGGCATACGCCTCGACCCGATCGCCCTCGCCCGGACTGCCGACTGCGCCCGGACTGCCGACTGCGCCCGGACTGCCGACTGCGCCCGGACTGCCGACTGCGCCCGGACTGCCGTCCTCATCCGGGTGCACGACGACCGCCCCGACCCCCGCCGGCACCCCCGACTCCACGACCGGACCCAGCAGCTCCGCATCACCGAACAGGAACCGGGCCCCGGAATGCTCCAGGATGTACTGGACCTCCGGCACCGCCAGCCGGGTGTTCATCATCACCAGCACGCCCCCGGCCAGGGGCACCGCGTAGTGGGCGATGAGCGCCTCGGCGCTGTTCGGCGCCAGCACCGCCACCCGCTGCCCGGACTCCAGCCCCCGCACGCGCAGGCCCTCGGCCAAGCGCTGCACGGTGTCCGCCATCTCCCGGTAGGTGAACCGCCGGGGCCCGTCGACGATCGCCTCGGCGTCGGGGTGGCCTTCCAGCGAACGCTCCAGGAATCGCAGCGGGGTGAGCGGTGTGTCCAGGCCGGCCATGAAGTCTCCTCGATCGCAGCAGGTACTCAATACCTAGACTGTGATCCCCGGCACGTGATTTGTCACCCCCTGATCGGGGGTCACACGCGCGTCCGCCGCTTCCCTACCGCCTGTCCGCGACGGGGTTGCGCAGCAGCCCGATGCCGTCGATCGCCACGCCCACCGCCTGGCCCGCCGTCATCGGCCCCACGCCGGCGGGCGTGCCGGTCAGGATGACGTCGCCGGGCAGCAGGGTCATCACATCCGAGACCCAGGCGATCAGCGACGGGATATCGTGCAGAAGCAGCGAGGTGTTCGAGTCCTGGACCACGGCGCCGTCGAGCGTCGTGCGCAGGCGCACCGCGGACGCGTCCAGGTCGGTTTCGATCCAGGGGCCCATCGGGCAGAACGAGTCATGCCCCTTGGCGCGCGTCCACTGTCCGTCCTGGCGCTGCTGGTCGCGGGCGGTGACGTCGTTGGCGCACGTGTACCCCAGCACCACGTCGAGCGCGCGCTCCTCGGGCACCGACTTGGCCACCTGACCGATGACGACGGCCAGCTCACCCTCGTAGTGGACCTC